>NZ_JBIIOP010000026.1:0-30172 GCF_044336875.1 Brevundimonas sp.
GATGGTCGCCAGTTCCGCCGCCGTGCCGACGCGGATGGCGCCGTGGCGTTCTTCGGACAGGCGGGCCAGTTCACCCGAGGCGGCCAAGCGGTCGGCGCCGGCGGCGTCGGCCTTCAGCGTCCTGGCGTTGATGTCGGCGACCAGGGTCAGCAGTTCGCCGTACTGGGGCACCTCGGCCCGGTACATCGCGGACAGGGCGGCCGAGAACCGGCTGCGGATCTCATCGGGATGGACGAAGGCGGACATGAACATATCGCGAAAGGGAATGAGGATGCAGCGATAATCCGCGATCCGTCCGGTTCCTGGAAACGACAAGCCATCATCTGTAAAGTCGAATTGCGAATGAAGGACGGAGGCGCTCAGTCTGGGGGTGGGCGATCTAACAAAAGATACAATCTGGCGGTTATTGACACTAAAGCATCATATGCTTCATCGATGTGCGACTAGGCGGGGATGCTCAAGTGACGGATGAAAATCGACTGACCCACTATCTCGTGTCGGACCTGGGCGGGGTCACGCGAGGCCGTGGCGGCTATCGGGCCGGCGCCGGCCTGGCGTCCAGCGTCGGCTGGGTGCCGGTGAACCAGTTGATCTCGCCGTTCGACACTATTCCCTCGCCAAACCCCTATGGGTCTCATGGCGACTGCCGGCTGTTCCCGGACGCCGAGGCCCTGTTCGAGGCGGCGCTGCCGGACCGCAGGATGAGGTTCGCCCTGTGCGATGTCGGGTCGCTGGACGGTGAAACCTTCACTCTGTGCGCCCGCTCCTTCCTGAAACGCGCCGTGGACGGCCTGGCCCGGCACGGGCTGAAGGTGTTTGCGTCGTTCGAACAGGAGTTCTGGCTGGAACTGCCCGACACCGGCCCGCGTCGTCCCGGCTTTTCCTATCAGCGCGCCATCAGCCATGAGCCCTTCGGCGAGCGGCTGTTGGAAGTTCTGACCGCCGCCGGTCTCGACCCCGAGATGCTGCTGGCCGAGTTCGCCCAGGATCAGTTCGAACTGGTCCTGGCTCCGACCTTCGGCGTCGCCGCTGCGGATCGGGCCGTGGCCTCGCGCGAGATCGTGCGGGCCGCCGCCCTGTCGGCCGGCGGTTCCGCCTCCTTCACGCCCGTCCGCACGCCGGGCGGGGTCGGCAGCGGCGTCCATATCCATTTCAGCCTGTGGACCGAGGACGGCCGACCGGTTCTTTACGACCCGGCGGGGCCGGGCGGTCTGTCGGACATCGGCGCGGCCTTCTCGGCCGGGATCGTGCGGCATATGGCGGCGCTCTGCGCCCTGACTGCGCCTTCGGTCGTCTCCTACGAACGGCTTCAGCCCCATCGCTGGAGTTCGGCCTATACCTGTCTGGGGGATCGTAACCGGGAGGCGACCCTGCGGATCTGCCCCCTGGTCGGGTCGGACCCCGAAAGCGCCGGACGCCAGTACAATCTGGAATATCGCGCGGCCGACGCCACGGCCAATCCCTATCTCGCGCTCGGCGGCCTGCTGATGGCCGGCTTGGCTGGACTGGATGCGGGCCTGTCCGCGCCGCCCCTGGTCAACGACGATCCGTCGGAGGCCGATCCGGCCGCCATGGCCGCCCTCGGCGTGGTGCGCCTGCCGACCAGCCTGGACGCCGCGCTGGACGCACTGGAGGCGGATGCGGCCGCCCTCGGCTGGCTGGGCGAGGATCTGGCGCGCGCCTATTTGATCGCCAAGCGGCACGAGGCCGAGCAGTGCCGCGGGCTCGAGGCCGACGCCGTCTGCGCGCGCTACGCCGAAGTCTTCTGAACGGAACCCGCCATGACCGTCCTGTCCCGTGACCTGCCCCTGTCCGACCCGTCCAGGATCGGCCTGCTGGTCGTCGATGTTCAATATTATGTCGCCGTGATCGGGGAGGGGGAGTACGCCCACCTGACCGAGGCTGATCTGCCGGACGAGAAACGCTATTATTTCGACCGTATCCGCCAGACCATGCTGCCCAATATCCGGGCGCTTCAGGACGCCCTGCGCGCCGCCGGGGGCGAGGTCTGTTTCACCACGGTCGAGAACCTGACCGACGACGGGCGCGACCGCAGCCTGGACTATAAGGTCAGCGGCATCTCGGTGGCCAAGGGCTCGCGCGACGCCCAGGTTCTGGAGGAGATCGCGCCGATCGGCGACGAGATCCGCTTTCCCAAGTCCACCTCCAGCGTCTTCAACTCGACCAATATCGAATATGTGCTGCGCAATCTCGGGGTGGAGCGGCTGATCGTCGTCGGTCTGCTGACCGACCAGTGCGTGATCTCGTCGGTGCGGGACGCCTGCGACCGGGGGTTTCTGGCGGTGGTGCCCGAGGACGCCTGCGCCACCTATACGGAAGATCGCCACCGCTGGGCGCTGGAACTGACCAAGGGCTACTGCCGGGTGACGGACACCGCGACCCTGGTGAGAGAACTGGAAGCCGTCACGCCCAAGGACTGAGACGGGAAGGCTCGTCCCCCATCATTCCCCGGGCGGAATGCTTTCGCTGGAGCCGAGTTCGCGCAGTTGTTCGATCTCGACGATCCGTTGGCGGGCGTCGTCGCCGCAGGCCCGCATCACGGCTGCGACCAGCACCTCGACCAGGGCCAGGCAGGGCACCATGGAATCGTAGGGCGACGGGGCGTCCAGTTCGCAGGTCAGCACATGGTTGGCCACACGCGCGATCGGCGACAGCAGCGGGTCGGTGATCAGGATGACGGTGGCGCGCCGCAGCTTGACGAACTCGGCCAGTTCCACCGTGTCGGCCTGATAGCGCCGCAGGTCGAAGACCACCAGAACGTCGCGTCGGCCGATGTCGACCAGATGGTCGCGCGGCGAGACCACCCCCTGGCGAATGACCCGCGTGCGGGGCCGCAACTGATGCAGATGGCCCCAGAAGATCTCGGCCAGGTGATGGGTGAACCGCCCGCCGACCAGATAGATGGTCCGCGACGGATCGGCGAGAATCTCGACCACCTTGTCCAGCACGGCCGGCTCCAGCCGGGCCAGGGTGCGGCGCACGCCCGCGTCGAAGGTTTCGGCCGCATGGGCGGCCAGGCTGTCCGGGTCGGGATCGCGTCCGGGCTGGGCGTAGAGATCCAGCGGCGAGGCGAGGCGGCTTTCGATATCGGAGCGGAGCGCTTCCTGAAACTCGGGGAAGCTGGAAAAACCCAGCTTGGTGACGAAGCGCAGCACGGTCGGGCCGCTGACCCGCGCCCGTTCGCCCAGCCGGGCCACGGTCTCCAGACCCGCGAGCATGTTCGTCGAGAACAGGATCTCGTCGATGCGCCGATCGGCCGGCGTGAATTCGCTCGAGGCGGCGGCGATGCGATCGGCCAGGGTCGTCAAGACGCGCGTGCTCCTTCCCGTTCAGGACCGGTCAGCGTGGGCTCAGAAAGCGGTCCAGATTTCCATCGCCGAGGATCCCGTCCGACTCGGTCAGATGGTGGTCTTCCTGACGCCAACCTGCCTGATCCTCGATGCTGGTGATAGCCTCGAACAGCTTGTCGGCCCAGGCCTCTGCGGTTTCCTGCGTCGTGACGAGGTCGTTGCGGAATTCGATCTGCAGATGGGCCAGGCCGCGCGTCATCGCGTGTTCCGGCGTGGTGAAGTCGAGGCCCAGGTCCAGACCATAGGGTTCGTTGTCGCCCACCACCACGTCGCCGCGCGCTTCCAGCGCCGCCAGCAGAGGCGCGGCAGTGCGGGCGTCGCGGGTCCAGCCGACGCCGATCTCCCACGGACGGTCTTTCCCGCCCATGCGCGCGGTGCAGGTGTGGACCGACAGGAAGACGGGTCTGATCCCCTTGGCCAGGGCGGCGTCCAGATGGGCGGCTATGGCCTGGTGATAGGGGATGAAGATTTCGGCGACGCGGGCGTCGCGCGCCTGGGGCGACAGGTCTTCGTTGCCCGGAATGCGGCGGCGGTCGCTGACCTCGGGTGCGGCGTCATGCTTGTGTGGATAGCGGTTGCAGTCGATCACCAGGCGGGAATAGCCGCATTCGATCAGGGGGGCGTTCAGGCGCGTCGCCAGACGGCGAGCGGCGTCCAGGCCGCCGATGTCCCAGGCGATGTGATCGCGGCTGTCGGCGTCGGACAGGCCCATTTCGCCCAGGGCGCGGGGAAAACGACGGCTGGCGTGGTCGCACACGACGAGCCAGCTCCAGTTCTCGCCGGGTGTCACCCTGACCGGGGGCGGCTCGTCAGGCGCGAGCAGAGGAAGGGGCTCTCGTACGGTCATCGCTTCACCGGCGGACGCATGGAGACGTCCTCACGCAAATGGTTCTTATCTGTAAGATGCGTTCGATGATGCAGGCTTCGTGTAACGAAAATTACAGCACCGATCGCCCGGATCTGGATGGCTGAAACCCCGCGTTGCGGGCATTCGCGCCAAGTGTTCCTTCCCCGTACCGAAAGATCGGAGAATGTAATGAATATGTCAATATGCCTATTGACGGCCTTAATGATGCATGTGCTTCATTCGGTGTCGCGGCGCTGACATCTGTTCCGCCCACGGCACAAATCGGTTCGCGCTTCCTTGGGGGATACGATGATGCGCCACGGTAATCTTCGATATGGCTGCGCCGCCGGCGCGCTTCTAGTTCTCGTCGGCGCCGGTGGAGCCCAGGCTCAGACCGCGCCGGCCGCCGCCCCGTCCGCTGACGCCGTCGGCGACATCGTCGTCACAGCGCGCAAGCGCAGCGAACGGCTTCGCGACGTGCCCGCCACCGTCAACGTCTATTCGTCCGAGACGCTGGAACAACTGGGCGCCACCAATATCGAGGACACGGTCGGCGTCACGCCCGGCCTGGCCGTCACCGGCAACGGCTTGTCGCCGGGCCGCGACTTCCGCCAGCTGGTGATCCGGGGCGTCGGCGCCAACTCGCAGTTGGAGCCCTCGACGGCGACCTTCATCGACGGCGTCTATTCGCCGGGCCTGAGCTTCGACTCCGAACTGCTGGACGTCGAGCGGGTCGAGGTCCTGAAGGGACCGCAAGGCACCCTGTTCGGGCGCAACACCGAAGGCGGCGCCGTGAACATCGTCCTGCGACGCCCGTCCGACGAGGTTCGCGCCAAGGTCGGCGTCCTCTACGACAATTTCGAAACCTATCAGACGGACCTGGGCGTCAGCGGCCCTCTAGTCGCAGGCAAGCTGTTCGGCTCGGCCGCGCTCAGCCTACGCCAGTCGGACTATTTCGTCACCCAGAACGGCGCCGCCGTGCTGAACGAGAACCCCTTCTGGCCCGGTCGTGATCTGGAGCAGGAATACAACGCCGCCGACACCGACGTCGAAGCGGCGGACGGCCAGCGCGAAGTCAATGCGCGCGGCGCGCTGCGCTGGACGCCCGACGAGACCTGGGACATCAATCTGTCGGCCCACTACGGCGCGTTCGAAGGCGTCGATCAGGCGCCGGGTCCGCTGGAATCGACGGGCGGCTATGTGGTCGACGGCGACCAGGCCTTCAAGAACACCTCGAAGAACTATGGCGCCGCGCTGAACGTCGAAAAGACGCTGAGCGACCTGACGCTGAACATCATCGCCGGCTACGAATACGGCGAAAGCTCCTCGCCCTATGACTTCGACGGCACGGCCTATCGCGTCGGCAACTATCACGACTACGACCGGGTGCAGGAAAGCACCTCGCTGGAAGTGCGGCTGCAGTCCGACTACGCCGGGCCGCTGCAGTGGCTGGCCGGCCTCTACGCCTTCCACGACAAGCAGGACAACAATCGCTGGTACAACTTCTCCAATATGGACGACCCCGCCGGCGCGGCGCCCCAGTCGTCCTATGACGGTCTCTGGAACCAGCAGATCGTGTCGCTGGAACGCGACGGCGTCGCCGCTTTCGGCCAGCTGACCTACGCCGTCACGCCCAGGCTCGAGGCGACCGTCGGCGCGCGGGTGTCGTGGGAAAAGGTGGATGTCTCCGCCCTGGAGCGGTTCGAGTTCGCCGCCAACGGCGTCATCGGCTACACGCCCAGCACCGTCTATGGCTGGCCTGACTTCTTCACGCCCACCACCAATGACGCGGACTGGGAAAACTTCTCGCCCCAGGCCTCGCTGCGCTACACTCTTTCACCGGAACTGACCGTCTATGGCTCGGTCGCGCGGGGCTTCAAGGCAGGCAGCTTCCAGGTCGCTCCGGTCCAGCCCTCGGACGTCGTGCCGATCGAGCCGGAAACCACCACCAACTACGAGATCGGGCTCAAGGGCGGCCTGTTCGACAATAGCGTCGCCTTCAATCTTGCGATCTATCACACCGACATCAAGGATCAGCAGCTCCAGGCCGGCGTGATCCGCGGCGCCTTCACCGCCACCACCATCAACAACGCCTCCAGCTCGAAGGTGGACGGCGCCGAGCTGGACGCGCGCTGGCAGGTCACGGATCGTCTGACCCTGTCGGGCAACGTGGCCTACACCCGCGGAAGGTTCGAGGATTATACGATCGCGCCCGGCGGCGGCGTTCTGGTCAACAAGGCGGGCGATCCCTTCCCCTATGTGCCGGAGCTGACCTATTTCCTCGCCGCCGAATACCGTCATCCGGTGTCGTCGGGCGAACTGGTGTTCAACGCCAACCTGCGCCACGTGGACGACACCACGGTCGGTTCGGGCGCGACCTCGGGTGATCCGGTCCACCCCCTGCCGGGCTACGACCGCGTCGACGCCTTCGTCGCCTGGGAGACGGGATCCTGGACGGCCAAGCTGTTCGCCCAGAACCTGTTCGACGAATACATCATCCTGTCGCGGTGGAAGTCGTTCCAGGTGCAGCCCAACGCGGCCTTCTGGCATAACCGTGTCGATGCGCCGCGTCGGGTCGGCGTCTCTCTGACCTATCGCTACTGAAACCCGCGTCCCGGAGATCCAGATGCGCCGTTCCCACTTCGCCTCCATCGCCCTCGGCGCTCTCGCGCTCGCCAGCGCTGGAGGTGGGGCGAGGGCGCAGGTGACCCACGCCGAACTCGACGCCGCAGCCGACGGCGTCGAGTCCCAGGTCATCGCCTGGCGCCGGGACATTCACCAGCATCCCGAACTGGCCTTTCAGGAGCACCGCACGGCGGCCCTGGTCGCCCAGGAACTGACCGCCCTGGGCTTCGAGGTCCGCACCGGCGTCGCCGACACCGGCGTGGTCGGGGTGCTGAGGGGCGGCAAGCCAGGGTCTTCGGTGGCGCTGCGCGCCGACATGGACGCCCTGCCGGTCAAGGAAGAGACCGGACTGTCGTTCGCCTCGACCGAGACCGGCGTCTGGGAAGGCCGGACGGTGCCGCTGATGCACGCCTGCGGTCATGACGCCCATACGGCGATGCTGCTCGGCGTGGCGCGGGTTCTGGCCGCGCGCAAGGCCGACCTGTCGGGCGTGGTGACGCTGATCTTCCAGCCTGCAGAGGAGACCGGCTGGGACGAGGCGCGCGACGGCGCCGCGCGAATGTTGAAGGAAGGCGCCTTTTCCGAAAAACCGAAAGCCGTGTTCGGCCTGCATGTGAACACGGGCCTGGCGGTCGGCCAGGTCCGCACCCGTCCGGGCCCCCTTCAGGCTAGCTATGACACGGTCAATATCACGGTGCGCGGACGTCAGACCCACGGATCGTCGCCCTGGACCGGCGTCGATTCCGTCGTGGCCACGGGCCAGGTGATCACGGCCCTGCAGACCGTAGTCAGCCGACAGGTCAATACGGTCGCCTCTCCGGTCATCTTCACCATCGGCAGCGTGCACGGCGGCGAGCGGGCCGGCATTATTCCCGAGCAGGTGACGATGGAGGGCGCGATCAGCACCTTCAGCGAGACGCTGCGAAACCAGACGTTCGACCATATCCGCACCACGGCCCAGGGCGCGGCCAGCGCGCTGGGCGCCACGGCCGATGTCGTCCTCGCTCCGGGTTATCCGGTCAATGAGAACGACCCGGCCATGTACGACTGGGCCAGCCAGGGCCCCCTGAAGGCGGTGTTCGGCGACGGCTCCAGCCTGCTGGAGGTGCCAAGCACGGGCTCCGAGGACTTCGCCTATTTCCAGAAGGCGGCGCCGGGACTGTTCTTCTATCTGGGCGTCGGCGATCCCGCGCCCGGCATCGACCTGCAGAACGCGCCGCGCGGCCATTCGCCCCGGTTCATGCTGGATGAGCGAGCCCTGAAATATGGCGTTCGCGCCCTGAGCTATCTGGCCGTCGACTTCCTCAACGAGAACGCCGGCGAGGCCCAATGACCGATGCGGCTCCCGTCGAGACCGAGGCGCTGAAGCGAAGCAAGATCGGCTGGGTGCTTCTCGCCGGGCTCGGCGTCTCCTATGTGATCGGCGGCGATTTCTCGGCCTGGAATTTCGGCCTGGAGCGGGCCGGCTGGGGCGGGATGATGCTGGCCGTTGGCATCACGGCCGTGGTCTGGCTGGCCCTGATGGCGACCCTGGCGGAACTGTCCAGCATTCTGCCGACGGCGGGCGGGGGCTTCGCCTTCGCCGAGGCCGCCTTTGGACCCGTCGCAGGCCGTCTGACCGGCTTCGCCATCCTGGTGGAATACGGCGCGGCCTCCGCCGTGGTGGCCATCTTCTTCGAGGCCTACTGGCGCGGCCTGTTCGGGTTCGGCGGATGGCCCATCGTGGTGGCGGCCTTCGCAGTTCCCGTCGCCATCCATCTGCGCGGCGCCAAGGAGGCGATCGTCTCGGTCTTCATCCTGACCACCGTCGCCATCGCCGGCATCCTGTTGTTCGGCGTCGCGATGGCGCCCAGCTTCGACGTCGCCAATCTGATCGAAGCCGCGCCGGGCCAGGCGGGCCATCCGCTTCTGCCCGCCGGTCTGACCGGCGTTTGGCTGGCCCTGCCGTTCGCCACCGCCTTCTTCCTTGCGGTCGAGGGCATCGCCATGGCCGCCGAGGAGGTCGAGGCGCCGCAGAAGACCCTGCCCAAGGCGATGATCGCCGCCGTGGTGGTCCTGGGCCTGCTGGGCGTGATCCTCCTGTTGAGCGGCCCTGGCGGCGTCGGCGTCCAGGCCCTGAGCGGCGCCAACGACCCTCTGCCGGCGGCCCTGCGGCTTGCGGGGCGGGGCGACGGCGTCCTGCCGATCCTGGTCAGTCTTGCGGCTCTGGTCGGCCTGGGCGCCTGTCTGTTCAGCGCCATCTACGCCTTTTCCCGCCAGGCCTTCGCCCTGTCCCGAGCCGGATATCTGCCGGAGCGATTGTCGGCGGTCGGGACGCGCGGCACGCCGGTCCTCGCCATTCTGGTTCCCAGCGCTCTCGCCCTGGCGGTCGCCTTGATCGGCGGTGCGGCGGCGGCGGAAGGCGTCTTCGTCGCCATGGTTCTGGCGGCCATGGTGTCCTATGTCGCGATGACCCTGTCTCACATCCGGTTGCGATCGGCGCGGTCAGAGACGCTTCGCCCGTATAAGACGCCGGGGGGTGTCGGGACGGCGGGTTTCGCCTGCCTCATGTCGATGGTCCTTTTGGTGGCCTGCTGCGCCACGGGCGTCGGCTGGTCGCTGGGGACGATGCTTCTGCTCTGCGTTCTGGTTGTTGTCTTCAGGGGGCGTGGCGGACCTGGCGCATCCTTCTGACAGCGGAGCCTAGGTCCATAGCGCTGCCCCGGACATGCCGATGCGGATTCTAACTCGGACCGGGGCCGCCCACGCCGTTCGCGCCTTCGACGAGGGCCGGAACGCCATAGCCGGCGCCGCCATTCTGGCCGCCGCCCTTCACGCCCCGAACGGCCGGTACGAGGGCGGCGCCGTCAGTGTGGCCAAGATCTCGGGCGGCGGCGCCCTGAACGTCGTCGCCGACAACGTGTCGTCCGGCTCAAGGTCCACGCCTCAGACAAGGCCGCCAGACGATTGCCGACATCTTGGTATGGATTTGTCGGTATTTGACGCCACTCTGAGATCGAGATGGCGGGCCTGCAGAGCCAGCGTTCCCATGCGTATGCCGCGACATCATTCGAATTTCATCGAGACACAATTCCTTGTCGTCGGCCGAAGTTCAGGAGGGGGCGCGTCGGGCGCTGAGTTCCTCGCCTTGGCGCGGCGGCGATGGGCGGCCTTGCATGGGCGATGTGACAGCCGCACGGACCAATATATAGCAGTACATGCGGCGTGACCTTGGGATGACTATAAATGATAGTCATTCTCAATACCGATCACTCGGTCATTGTTCGATGTATCTGGCAAGATATAGCCGCGACGGCTCATGATCTGAGAAGATAAGATCGTGCCATATTCAATATTAGTTGGAACGGCGGCTTTCTCTTAGTGTTTGCAGCTTGTGCTTAGCGGCGGGCGGGCTTGTTCCGCGCCGGCCTTCGCTGGGTTCGATCGCGCGAACGAGAAGCTGGAGACCGCCATGGCCAACGAGGTTCAACTTTCACGACGAGGCGTCCTCGCCGTGGGAACGGCGGGCGCAGCCCTGACCGCCGTGGCGCCGACGGCCGCCCAGACCCCGCGGGCCGAATCCGCCCCCTCGCGGATGCCGGTGTCGATCGAGGTCAACGGCGCCGAACGGACGCTGGACCTGGACACGCGCACCACCCTGCTGGACGCCCTGCGCGAGCACCTCCATCTGACCGGCGCCAAGAAGGGCTGCGACCACGGCCAGTGCGGGGCCTGCACCGTCATCGTCGACGGCAAGCGGATCAACTCCTGCCTGAGCCTGGCGGTCATGCACGAGGGATCCAAGGTCACGACTATCGAGGGGCTGGGCGCGCCCGAGAACCTGCATCCGATGCAGGCCGCCTTCATCAAACACGACGGCTACCAATGCGGCTACTGCACCCCGGGCCAGATCTGCTCGGCGGTTGCGGTTCTGGAGGAAATCCGCGCCGGCGCCCCAAGCCATGTCTCAGCCAGCCTGACCGACCGCCCCGAACCCACCGGCGAGGAGATGCGCGAGCGGATGAGCGGCAACATCTGTCGCTGCGGCGCCTATTCCAACATCGCCGAGGCTATGGCCGAAGTCGCGGGAGCACGTGCATGAGACCCTTCACCTACGAGCGCGTGGAAACCACGGCGGCGGCCGCTCTGGCCGCGCGGTCCAGGCCCGGCGCGAAATTCATCGCCGGCGGCACCAATCTGCTGGATCTGATGAAGTTGGAGATCGAGACGCCGCCGCATCTGATCGACGTCGGCCCCCTGGGTCTGGATCGGATCGAGGAGACGCAGGACGGCGGCTTGCGGATCGGCGCCCTGGTCAGCAACACCGATCTGGCGGGCGACGCGCGCGTGCGACGGAACTACGGCGTGCTCAGCCGCGCCTTGCTTGCCGGCGCCTCGGGGCAGTTGCGGAACAAGGCGACGACGGCGGGCAATCTGCTGCAACGGACGCGGTGCCCCTATTTCTACGACACCAACCAGGCCTGCAACAAGCGCAAGCCGGGCTCGGGCTGCGCCGCCATCGGCGGCTTCAGCCGACAACTGGGGGTCATCGGCGTCAGCGACAGCTGCATCGCCACCCATCCCAGCGACATGGCCGTGGCCATGCGGCTGCTGGACGCCCAGGTCGAGACGGTCGATGCGGCCGGCGATACCCGGACCATTCCGATAGCCGAGTTCCACCGCCTGCCCGGCGACCGGCCGCACATCGACACGGTTCTGCCGCCCGGCGACCTGATCACGGCGGTGACCCTGCCGCTGCCGATCGGCGGAACCCATGTCTATCGCAAGGTCCGGGACCGGGCCTCCTACGCCTTCGCCCTGGTGTCGGTCGCGGCCGTGATCCAGCGTGACGGGACGGGACGCGTGGCCTTCGGCGGCCTGGCCCACAAGCCGTGGCGGGTCGAGGCCGCCGAGGCGGCGATGCCGCAGGGCGCCAAGGCGGTCGCCGCCGTGGCCCTGGCGGAGGCCAGGCCGACGCACGAGAACGCCTTCAAGGTGACCCTGGCCGAGCGGACGCTCGCCGCCGTCATCAGCGACGCGAGAGGATAAGGGCGATGAAGTTCGAAACGCCGGCGGGCCAGAACGCGATCGACCAGCTGAAGGTGGTGGGCAAGCCCCTCGACCGCATCGACGGGCCGCTGAAGACGACCGGACAGGCGCCTTACGCCTATGAGCGCCACGACGTCGTGGCTGATCCGGCCTACGGCTATATCGTCGGCGCCGCCATCGCCAAGGGGCGGATCCGCAGTCTGCGCACCGACCGCGCCAAGGCCGCGCCGGGGGTGATCGCCGTGGTCACGGCGGCCGACGCCGGTCCCGTGGGCAAGGGCGACTACAACACCGCCAAACTGCTGGGCGGACCCGAGATACAGCACTATCACCAGGCCGTCGCCGTGGTGGTGGCCGAGACGTTCGAACAGGCCCGTTCCGCCGCCCAACTGGTCGAGGTCGACTATGTGGCCGGCAAGGGGGCGTTCGACCTGGCCGCCGCCAAGGACAGCGCGGGCGCGCCGAAGGGCGGGCCCGAAGAGTCGTCGGCCGGAGATTTCGCGACCGCCTTCGCCGCGGCGCCGGTGACGCTGGACGCGACCTACACCACGCCGGATCACAGCCACGCCATGATGGAGCCGCACGCCTCGATGGCGTCGTGGCAGGGCGACAAGCTGACCCTGTGGACCTCCAACCAGATGATCGCCTGGGGCAAGGGCGAGGTCGCCAAGATCTTCAACATCCCGCCAGAGAACGTGCGTCTGGACTCGCCCTACATCGGCGGCGGTTTCGGCGGAAAGCTGTTCGTTCGTTCCGACGCCGTCATGGCCGCCCTGGCGTCGAAGGCGACGGGACGGCCGGTCAAGGTGGCCCTGCAGCGGCCGTTGATGATCAACAACGCCACCCACCGCCCTGCGACGATCCAGCGGATCCGCATCGGTACGGAGCGCGACGGCCGGATCACCGCCATCGGCCACGAGAGCTGGTCCGGCGACCTGCCGGGCGGGGGCACCGAGGCGGCGACCCAGCAGACCAAGCTGCTGTATGCCGGCGCCAACCGGATGACCTCCCAGAAGTTGGCGGTCCTCGATCTGCCGGAAGGCAACGCCATGCGGGCGCCGGGCGAGGCGCCGGGCCTGATGGCCCTTGAGATCGCCATGGACGAGATGGCCGAGAAGCTGGGCATGGATCCGGTCGAGTTCCGGGTGCTGAACGATACTCAGGTCGATCCCGAGAAGCCGGAGCGTCCCTTTTCCACCCGCCAGCTCGTCACCTGCCTGCGGACCGGCGCGGAGCGGTTCGGCTGGTCGCGTCGCAGTTCGACGCCGGCCAGCGTGCGCGACGGCCGCTGGCTGATCGGTCATGGCGTGGCGGCCGGCTTCCGCAACAATATCGTGATGAAGTCGGGCGCGCGGATACGCCTCGATGCGCAAGGCGTCGTCACGGTCGAGACGGACATGACCGACATCGGCACCGGCACCTACACCATCGTCGCCCAGACGGCGGCCGAGACCCTGGGGATCGGCGTCGACAAGGTGGTGGTCAAGCTCGGGGACTCCGACTTTCCCGCCGCCGCCGGCTCGGGCGGCCAGTGGGGCGCCAACAGCGCGACGGCGGGCGTCTACGCCGCCTGCATGAAGCTGCGCGAGCAGATCGTTCAGAAGCTCGGCTACCCCGCCGACGCCGCCTTTGTCGGCGGTCGCATCCGGTCGGGGCGGCGCAGCGCGACCCTGGCCTCGGCGGCGTCCGACGCGCCGATGACGGCCGAGGACTTCATCGAGTTCGGCGACCTGGCTGAAAAATACCAGCAGTCGACCTTCGCCGGCCATTTCGTCGAGGTCGCGGTGGACGCCTATACGGGCGAGACCCGCATCCGGCGGATGCTGGCGGTGTGCGCAGCCGGCCGGATTCTCAATCCCAAGACGGCGCGCAGCCAGGTCATCGGCGCCATGACCATGGGCGTCGGGGCCGCCCTGATGGAGGAACTGGCCGTGGACAAGCGGCTCGGCTTCTTCGTCAACCACGACCTGGCCAGCTATGAGGTGCCGGTTCATGCGGACATTCCGCACCAGGAGGTGATCTTCCTGGACGAGGTGGACGACAAGTCTTCGCCGATGAAGGCCAAGGGCGTGGGCGAACTGGGTCTGTGCGGGGTCGGCGCGGCGATCGCCAATGCGATCTACAACGCCACCGGCGTGCGGATCCGCGACTATCCGATGACCCTGGACAAATACCTGGACCGCCTGCCGGCCGTAGCCTGATAGTATCGTCGGTGCAGGGACGATAAGCAACGCGCGCGGAGACGAGGTGGACGAGGAGTCGGGGGCAGGAGAAGCCATCAGGACACGCGCGCTCGAGGTCGGGCCCTTCCGGCTAAGGCTGCAAGTCGTCAGGGACGGGGAGGGCGCCTTCGGTCCAGGCAAGGCGGCGGTGCTGGAAGCGATCGAGGCGTCGGGCTCCATCTCGGCGGCCGGCCGATCGCTCGGCATCAGCTATCGCCGCTGCTGGGTGCTGGTCGACGAGATGAACCGCAGTTGGGCGTCCGCCCTGGTCGAGTTGCAGCGGGGCGGCAAGGCGCAGGGCGCGAAACTGTCGCCGTTGGGGCGCACCGTGCTCGACGCCTATCGCGGGCTGGAACGCCGCCTGACCGAAGGATTGGCCGCCTCGCCGGAGGCTGAAATACTCAGCCGCCATCTCTCGCCCCGGGTTTCGGACGTCGGTGGCGCGTCGATTGATGAACCCGGTTCATGAGGGCATGCCGCGAGCGCGGGCTTCTGCGCCGCCGGGAACGCGGCTAGGTCCGGGGGATGCGACCTGCCCCTGGCCTTCGTTCCGACCGAACCTTAGGCGTCGCCGTGCGTTCAGCCAGCGGCGCGTCGAAAGAAGATCGCGCGCAGGGGACTGAATTGACGATCACGATACGGGGCGAACAGACCGGGGCGCGACGCCGTTCGCGGGCGAAACCATGACCGTCGTCGTCGCGCGGCGAGAGCGCCGAGGCACCGAGGGCGCGCCGCTGATCGATCCGTTCGGCCGGTCCATCAGCTATGTCCGGGTGTCCGTGACGGATCGATGCGATCTGCGCTGCACCTATTGCATGCTGGAACGCCAGACCTTCCTGCCGCGCTCGGAACTGCTGACGATCGAGGAGCTCGACCGGCTGTGCGCCGCCTTCGTGGGGCTGGGCACGCGGAGGCTCCGCTTGACCGGCGGCGAGCCCCTGGTGCGAAAGGGGTTCATGGATCTGGTGCGCGGACTGTCGCGCCATCTACGCTCGGGCGCGCTGGACGAACTGACCCTGACGACCAACGGCACGCAACTGGCTGAACATGCCGAGGCTCTGGCGCAGGCGGGGGTGCGGCGCATCAATGTCTCGCTGGACACCCTGGATGCGGACAGGTTCCGCCGCATCACCCGCGGCGGCGACCTGACGAAGGTTCTCAACGGGCTCGAGGCGGCGCGGTCGGCTGGGCTCAAGGTCAAGATCAACACCGTCGCCCTGAAGGGCGACAACGCCGGCGAACTGGTCGACATGGTGCGCTGGGCGCATGGTGCGGGCATGGACATGACCCTGATCGAGACCATGCCGCTGGGCGAGATCGAACAGGACCGGACCGAGCAATATCTGTCCCTGGCCGAGGTGCGCGCGGATTTCGAACGCCTCTGGACCCTGACGCCGATGGCGAAACGGACAGGCGGCCCCGCCCGCTACGTCCGTATCGAGGAGACGGGTGGAACCCTGGGTCTGATCACCCCGATGAGCCACACCTTCTGCGAGGCCTGCAATCGGGTGCGGGTGACCTGCACCGGCGAGTTGTTCCTGTGCCTGGGCCAGGACGACAAGGCCGATTTGAGGGACGTGCTGCGCGGTCACGTCGGCGACGACGCGGCGGTGGAGGATGCGATACGGGCCGCCATCGCCCTGAAGCCGAAGGGACATGATTTCAGGATCGACCGTCCCGGCGCGGCCCCGGCCGTGGCGCGGCCGATGTCGATGACGGGCGGCTGACATGGCCACGGTGAAATTGTTCGGCGCCTTCGGCGACTGGGCGGGATGGACCGAGCGCCGTATCGAGGCCGGGACCTTCGGCGCGCTGAAAACGGCTCTGGGGCAGATGGAGCCCCGGATCGGGGAGCGGCTCGACCACGCCAGCACCATGGTGATCTTCAACGAGACCATCCTGCCGCGCAGTCTGCGCCCGGACGACCAGCCGGTCCGCGCCGACGACGAGATCGCCTTCGGGCCGCCCTTCAGCGGGGGGTGAGCATGATCGAGATCACGCCTCTGCCCATAGCGCCGGCGGCGCTGCTGGAGAGCTTTTCGCGCGGCCGCGACGCCACCGGCGCCATCGCCAGTTTCACCGGCCTGACCCGGGCGGACGGCCGAGACGGGGCCGTCGCGCGTCTGACGCTTCAGGCCTATCCCGGCGTCACCGAAAAGGTCATGGCCGAGATCGAGATGGAGGCGCGCGCCCGTTTCGACATCCAGGACGTCCTCGCCGTCCACCGCTGGGGCGAGATCGGGGTGGGCGAGCCCATCGTCTTCGTCGCCGTCGCCGCCGCTCATCGCCGCGCGGCCTTCGAGGCCGTCGACTTCCTGATGGACCATTTCAAGACCCGCGCCCCCTTCTGGAAGAAGGAAGAGGGGCCGGCCGGCGCGCGCTGGATCGAACCCCGCGCGCAGGACCACGAGGATCTCGCCCGCTGGGCGAAGGAGACCCCATGAGCGACGCCCCCACCCAACTGCCCGCGCCGGGCGGCAAGCTGATCGATGGTCCGCTGATCCCGGTGCGGATCGCGGTCCTGACCGTCTCGGACACCCGTGACGAGGAAAGCGACACCTCGGGGGCCATTCTGGCCGGCCGGATCACTGACGCGGGCCATGCCTGCGCCGCGCGTGCGATCGTGCCGGACGACGTGGAGGCCATCCGCGCCCAGGTGAAGGCCTGGACTGCGGGGGGCGAGGTCGACGCGGTCATCACCACGGGCGGCACGGGTCTGACCGGTCGCGACGTCACGCCGGAGGCCCTGGAGCCGCTGTTCGACAAGCGGATCGAGGGGTTTTCCGTCATCTTCCACCACGTCAGCTATCAGACCATCGGCCTGTCGACCCTGCAGTCGCGCGCCACGGCGGGGCTGATCGACGGGGTCTTCGTCTTCTGCCTGCCGGGCTCGAACGGGGCGGTGCGGGACGGTTGGGACAAGGTGATCCGCTGGCAGCTCGACAGTCGTCACAAGCCTTGCAACATGGTCGAACTGATGCCGCGTCTGAAGGAAGTCTGATGGGCGAGCTGACCCATATCGACGCCGACGGGCGCGCCCGGATGGTGGATGTTTCGGACAAGGCCGAGACGACGCGCGAGGCGACGGCGCGCGGACGCCTGGTCATGCGGCCGGAAACCCTGGCCCTGGCGATGTCCGGCCAGACCAGAAAGGGCGATGTGCGTGCGGTGGCCGAGATCGCCGGCGTCATGGCGGCCAAGAGGACCTCCGATCTGATTCCCATGTGCCACCCGTTGATGCTGACCTCGGTCAAGGTGGCGGTCAGCGAGGCGGACGACGGCTCCGGCCTCGACGTTCTGGCGACGGTGCGGACCCGGGGACAGACGGGTGTCGAAATGGAGGCCCTGACCGCCGCGACCGTGGCCCTGCTGACCCTCTACGACATGCTGAAGGCGGTCGATCGCGGCATGACCCTGGAACAGGTGGCCCTGGTCGCCAAGTCCGGCGGCGCCTCGGGCGACTGGGTCCGCACGTGAGCCTGCCCGATGTCGAGACCGCTCGCGCCACCATGCTGGCCGCGATCACGCCTCTGCCAGGCGAGCGCGTGCCTGTGGGCGAGGCCGATGGCCGTTGGCTGGTCGAGCCGGTTATGGCGTCACGGGATCAGCCGCCCTTTCACGCCTCGGCCATGGACGGCTGGGCCGTGCGGGCTGCGGACGCCATTCCCGGCGCCCGGCTGCGCATCGTCGGCGAGAGCGCCGCAGGCCATTCACCCGACGGCGCGGTCGGGCCGGGGGAGGCTATTCGAATCTTCACCGGCGCGGCCCTGCCGGATGGCGCCGACCATGTGGTGATCCAGGAAGAGGCCGCCCGCGACGGCGACCATGTCGTGCTCGGCAAGGTCGCCGGTCCTGCCTATGTGCGCCCGCGCGGGGGGGATTTCCAGGCGGGCGCCGTGCTGCTCGAGGCCGGTCAGAGGCTCAATCCGTGGCGGTTGGTGCTGGCGGCGGCGGCCGGCGGACTGTCGGTCTCGTGCGGACCTCGGCCCCAGGTGGCGGTGTTGGCCAACGGCGACGAACTGGTCGAGCCGGGCGAGGCGGCTGGTCCGCATCAGATCTACAACTCCGCCGCTCCGGCCTTGGCCGCCTTCGCTCGACGACACGCGGCCGACGCTCGGACCCTGCGGCCGGCGGCGGACGACGAGGCGGTGATCCGATCGGTGGTCCAGGGCGAGGCGTTCGACCTTCTCGTGACGATCGGCGGGGCCTCGGTCGGGGATCATGACCGGGTCAAGCCGGCGCTGCGATCGCTGGGCGCCGACCTGGTCGTCGAGGGCGTCGCCGTGCGCCCGGGCAAGCCGGTGTGGTTCGCGATCCTGCCGGACGGCCGGCCGGTGCTGGGTCTGCCCGGCAATCCGGCCTCCGCCCTGGTCTGCGCCGAACTGTTCCTGGCGCCGCTGTTGGCCGTCATGCAGGGCGGGGCGCCCGAGATACCGATGGGACGCGCCCTGCTCGCCGAGCCCGCACCGGCCAACGGTCCGAGGGATCACTATATGCGCGCGGTGCTGGCGTCAGGCCCGGACGGGGCCCTCCACGCCACGCCGTTCGCCAATCAGGACTCGTCGCTGGTGACCGTGATGGCGCGCTCGAACGTCCTGCTGCGCCGTCCGCCAGGCGCGGCCGCCAGCGATGAAGGCGAGACGGTCGAAGTCGTCGGTCCGACGCTCTAGCTCGACAGCGGCCCGGCCAAGACCAGATCGCCCGGCGTGTCGATGTCCAGGGTCGCGCCGGGATGGTCTGTTTCGAACACCGCAACCGCCGCGCCCAGTCGATCGAACAGACTCCGCGCGCCCTGATCCCCTGTCAGCGCAAGCAGATCGGGGAAGACCTCGGCGGAGAAGGCGGCCGGATGCGCCGGTCCGCGGGGCGACCGCAGACGCGCCGCCGGCGCGCCGGCCAGAACGGCGTCGAGTAGTCGGTCGGCCATGGCGGGATCCACGGACGGCATGTCGCCAAGAAACACGGCCACGGCTCGTGCGTCGGCGGGCAGGGCGCGCACACCCGCCCGGAGCGAGGCGGATTGCCCCTGGTCCCAGTCAAGCGCCTCGACCAGGCGAAGCCGGTCGTCGACGACGACCTGGGTCAGCGCGCGCTGCACCTGATCGGCCTCGGCGCCCAGGACGACGGTGGCCTGATCGACCTGCGCCGCCAGGGCTGCACGGACCGCCCAGGTCACCAGGGGAGCGCCGCGCCAGTCGACGACCAGCTTGCCCCCGCCGAACCGGCTTGCGGCCCCGGCCGCCAGGACCAGGGCGTGGCGCCCGTCAGGCCTCACGATTTCGAGCCGATGATCTCGGCGATGACCGAGGCCGCGACTTCGTGCGGGGCGCGGGCGCCGATCTTCAGACCGATCGGCGCGCGCAACCGCGCCAGGGCGGCGGCGTCGACACCTGCGGCCTCCAGCCGGGCGAGGCGCTCCGGCAGCCGACGGCGGGATCCCAGCACCCCGACATAGCCAGTGTCGTGACCCAGGGCGGCGACCAGGGCCGCGTGGTCGAGATCCGCATCGTGCGTCGCGATCGCCACGGCGGTCCAACGGTCGAGCGCAAGCGCCGCCAACGCGCGCTCCGGCGCGTCGCGCCGGTAGTCCACCGCGAGCGGTGGCGGGGTTTCCGGTCCGTTCGGCCGTACGAAGGTCACTCGCCAGTCTTGGCGCACGCCCGCCTCGGCCATGGCGAGGGCGAAGGCGTCCGAGCCGATGACGACCAGGCGCTGCGGGGGCGCATAGGCGCGCAGTCGGTCCGGGTGGGGCTGGTCGCCCGCCAGGACGACGCGGCGCAAGCCGTCGGACGCCAGGGTGGCCTCGAGGCGGCGGTCCCGCGCCCGACGCAATTCGGCGACGGCGGGATCGTCCGGCATGATCCGTTCGACCAGCAGATCGAGACGGCCGCCGCAGGGCAGCTGGGTGTCGACGAACGGACTGCCCCGGCCATAGACCAGCCGCACCGGGGCGCCGTCGGCGAGGACGTCGCGGGCGTGCAGGGCGACGTCAGCCTCGATACAGCCGCCTGACAGAAAGCCGGCCATGTCGTCCCCGGTCACCACCATCTGGGCCCCGACGCCGCGCGGTCCTCCGCCCTCGGCCGCCACAATGGTGACGAGGGCGAAGGCTTCGCCCCGGTCGGCGGCGGCGAACATTCGGGGCCGCATGTCGTCTTCGAGGCCGGCGGCATACCAATCGGGCGCGGGCCGGTCCGGCGCCAAATGATCGGTCGCCGAATGATCGGGCGCGAGGGGGGCGGGAAAGGTCGGCGGTGCGGCTGGGGTCATGGCTTCGTCAAATCGCCGTCCGGGGCGATGTTCCATCCTTGGCGCGGTCTGATCAGACGCCTAGCATCGTCGCGATGATGCGCCATGTGTTTTCTCTCGTCTTCATCGTCGGTCTGGCCCTGTCCCAGCCCGCGGTCGCCCAGTCCGTCCAGCTCGAAGGCGCGGACGGCCGAACCGCCGCCCTGGACGCCGAGGCGGAAGCCGCACCCCGCTAGGATCGCGACCGTAAGCGCCGGCCCATTCATATCCGGCGTTCATGATCTCATGCGGAACGGGGCGGGTGGCGTCGGACGATTGCGACGCTAAGCTGAAGCCGACCGCCTTCACGGAACACCGACCATGACCGCCTTTCGTCCGTCCCGCCGCGCCGGCCTTCTCGCAGCCCTGAGTCTGGCGCTGCTCGCCGCCTGTGCGCCGCGCGAGCGGGCGCCCGCGCCGCCCGTGGTCGTGTTCGCGGCGGCCTCGCTGACCGACGCGCTGGGCGAGATTGCGGCCGATTATGAACGCGACACCGGCCAGGCCGTGCGCCTGTCCTTTGCAGCCAGCGGCGCGGTGGCGCGCCAGGTCGAGGCCGGCGCCCCGGCCGAGGTCGTCGTGCTGGCGGACAAGCCCTGGATGGATCGGCTTCAGGCCGCCGGTCGGGTGCAACCGGCCAGCCGCCTGGATCTGCTGGGCAATCGCCTGGTCCTGGTAGCGGCGCGCGACACGGTGGTCGAGGGAGAGCCGCTGGAGTGGCTGCGCCGGACTGGCGGCCGCCTCGTGATCGGCGATCCCGACAGCGTGCCGGCCGGCGCCTATGCTCGGGAGTGGCTGCAGAAGACGGGACGCTGGGATGCGGTTTCCGCCGCCCTCGTGACGGCGGCCGACGTGCGTGCGGTCCGCGCCTTCGTGGCCCGCGGCGAGGGACAGCTGGGCGTCATCTATCGCAGCGATGCGACCGGATTCGACGAGGTCAGGGTGGTGGCGGAGCCGCCGGCTGCGGATCAGCCGGCCATTGTCTATCCCGCGGCGCTCGCCACGGGGGCGACGCCCGCCGCGTCCGAATTCCTGGCCCATCTGCGCTCCCCCCAGGCCGCGAGCATCTTCCGACGTCATGGCTTCGAGCCGCTCTCCTGATGCCGGGACCGCGCGTCCGCCAATGCGACGGAGGTCGCGGCCCTGTTTGACCCCCTGACAGATTTCGAGGCCGAGGCGCTGTGGCTGTCCCTGCGGGTGGCTGCGGCCTCGCTGCTGGGGATCTTGCCGGTCGCCCTGCTGCTGGCCTTCGTGCTGGCCCGGGGGCGTTTCGCGGGCAAGTGGCTGGTGGAGGCGGCCGTCAACCTGCCCCTGGTGCTGCCGCCGGTTGTGACGGGTCTGGTGCTGCTGCTGGTGTTCGGCGTTCGCGGCCCGGTCGGGGGCTGGCTGCGCGACAGTTTCGGCGTGACCCTGGCCTTTCACTGGACGGGCGCCGCCCTGGCGGCGGGCGTCATGGCCCTGCCGCTGGTCGTTCGTCCGCTGCGGCTGTCGCTGGAGGCGGTGGATCATGGGCTCGAACAGGCGGCCGCGACCCTGGGCGCGCCGCCGCTTCAGGTCTTCCTGCGGGTGACGCTGCCGCTCGCGGCGCCTGGCCTGGTCGCGGGCATGATGCTGGGCTTCGCCCGCGCCTTCGGCGAATTCGGGGCCACGGTCACCTTCGCCGGCTCCATCCCCGGCGAGACCCAGACCCTGCCCGTCGCCATCTACACCGCCCTGCAGCGCGCCGACGGCGAGACGTCGGCGATGCGGCTGGCGATCCTGTCGGTCCTGGTCTCGGTCGCCGCTCTGTTCGTCGCCGAGTGGATCAATCGCCGCAGCCTTCGGACGGCGCGGCCGCGATGAGCATCGCCTTCGACATCCGACTGCGGCGGGGCGATTTCCGGCTGGATGTCGCCTTCGAAACGGACGCGCGCGCGGTCGCCGTCGTGGGGCCGTCCGGCGTGGGCAAGACGAGCCTGTTGCAGGGTCTGGCGGGTCTGGTCCGGGTCGATGAGGCGGAACTGCGGGTTGACGGCGTCCCGGTCCTCGATACGCGCTCGGGTCTGGCGCCGCCGCCCCATCGTCGGGGCGTCGGCTATGTGTTTCAGGACGGCCGCCTGTTTCCGCATATGAGGGTGGGGGACAATGTCGGATTCGGCAGACACTACGCCGACGCCCCCATGACCGTGGGCGAGGCGCTTCGTCTGGTCGACCTGGAAGGGTTCGAAATGCGGTGGCCGGCCAGTCTATCAGGCGGTGAAATGCGCCGCGTCGCCCTGGCTCGGGCTTTGGCGACCCGACCAAAGATGCTTTTGCTGGACGAACCTTTCACCGGTTTGGACGACGGCCGTCGCGCTGATCTCATCCCCTATCTGTTGCGGCTGAGAGACGAGCTCGCGACGCAAATGATCATCGTCTCCCATGATCAACGCGATGTTGGAGATCTTGCGCAGTCTGTCTTGGTCATGGGCCGGCCGACCGATACCGGTCAGGCCAACCAAATCTCGGGCGACAGACGCCGTCTCGCTGAAATCCAGCAGGGTCCGGCCTGAAGCCGTCAGTCATGCCTCAAGGACTGCTTCCAGACGGGGTAGTCGTGGCCAAGCAGGGGTTCGGCCCATTCGCCGACGTAGCGATAGCCGTTGCGGCGCTCCGCCTCGATCTGGTTCAGATCGTAACGGGTGACGGAATCCCGGCCGATGTAGATCGGCCGGTCCGTCTCCAGCTCGTAGAAACGCGCCCAGATGCGGGCGCCGGGCTTCGGCGTCAGCGCGCGGTCAGGCCGGCCCTGGGCGTCGATGACGACGGTCTCCGTCGTGTCGGGGATGGCGACCTGTGTCAGCCAGGCTCATCAGGAAGCGGACGATGCCGACGGTTTCAGACCCGGACAGGGACGGCGGCTCGAACCGCCGCGCCCATGCGGGCGCCAGGGTGTCGGCGTCGTGCTGGGCGCATCAGGCGGTCGGAACGCCATTTCTGGATCGGCAATTTATCGATTGTGGGATCAGGGCTGGGAACGACCCCGGCCTCGATCTTCATTTGGAGCGTGATGCAGGCGTCTGCCGGAACCGCACAGCGGTTCCGGCAGAAACAATCGGGGCCTAGTATTTCACGCTCAGGCGCGCATACCAGAAGCCTCCGTTCATGCCGAACGGTCCCCCCGACCGAGGATAGATCTGGCCGTCCGCCGTGCTGCCGGTTACGGCGTAGATCGGGTTGGCCGTGGTCGGAGCGATCTTGTCCGGGTATTCGTCGAACAGATTGTTGGCGCCGACGGTGACGGTGTACCGGTCTGCGATCGTATAGCTGACGTCGAGGTCGACGGTGACCTTGTCGCCGAACTCCTGGCCCGGATAGTCCTGTGCGCTGAGCCAGCTGCTGTAGTAGTTGGCGCGTCCGTTGATGAAGAATCCGGCGACCTGCCAATTGGCCGAGAGATTGGCCCTGTGCTTTGGCGTCAGGTTCTCGATATCGACGATCCGGTCCGCGCCGATGGCGATCGGGTCGAAGCTGGTGACCTCGCTCTTGTTGTAGCTGTAGGCCAGCGTCAGGTTCAGCGGATTGTCCAGCAACTCGGTGCGATAGGTGGCGACCGCGTCGACGCCCTCGGTCGTGGTGTCGAAGCCGTTGGTGAAATAGGCCACGGCGCCGCCGACCCCGACCGCGGCGAGCGCGGGCTGGGCGGCGATGTCGGCGGCCGTGACGTCGACTGGGCTGGTGATGCTGATGCGATCCTTGACGTCGATCGAATAGCCGTCGACGGTCAGGCTGAAGGTGCTGGTCGGCTTGAAGATGAAGCCGAGCCCGTAGTTGGTCGATTCTTCAGGCGTCAGGGTCTGGGCGCCGAAGTATTGGGCGATCGCGCTGGAGACAGGATAGGTGCCGATCTGGACCTGATTGCCGGCCACGAAGGTGGTGGTCAGGATTTCGGCGCTGCCCTGTCCGGGCGAGGGTGCGTGGAACCCGGTGCCGACGGTTCCCCGTACTGAGAAGACCTCGGATACGCGATAGATGGCGTTCAGCTTGCCAACGAAGGTGTCGCCGAAGGTGTCGTAATCCTCGTAGCGTCCGGCGACGCCTACGGTGAAGGCCTCGGTGACGTCGGTCTCGGCGCCCAGATAGACGCCGTAGTTGCTCTGCGACGAGGTCCTCGCCGACGCCGGGCTGGTGCCGCCGTAGCCGCTGGCGCCGGGCGACTGGGACGCCGTGGCCTGCACCGTCGAGCGGGCGTAGACGCCGGGCGCGATCAGGTCATACAGCGGCTGCGAGGCGTAGGGACCGGCGGCATAGGACTGCAGGTCGCCCGCCGTCGCCTCGTATTCCTCGCGGCGATATTCGGCGCCGCCGGACAGGGTGATCGGGCTCGCGAACCCGACTTCGATGGGATAGGTCAGGTCCAGGTTCACATTGGCTTCGCGCTGGATCAGCTCGCCAAACTGGAACGAGGTCTGGCTGTCGGGACCGAAGGAGGCGTTGAGCGACTGGGTCATCGCCAGGTCGAGCGAGTTCTCTGCGAACGTCGTCGATATATCGTAGGTCAGACCGCTGTCGGCCTCGCCCTTGAAGCCGATCGTGCCGTACATCTGGTCGACCTCGCCCTGGAAGCGGGGCGTGAAGCCGGCGGGGTAAAGCGAGGCGAAGCTGAAGGTGTTGGCGTCCCGAACGAACCCGCCGGTGGGGCAGGTGGCGTTGCCGGTCGGACAAGGCGTCAGATAGATCGGCGAAAAGGCCCCGTTCGCGCCGGGCGTGGACGTGGCGGGCGTCCCCGTGCCGTTGTCGATCACCAGAGGCGTGGGCGACGCGATCGGCGAGCGATAGTTGAAGCTCTGATCGGCCTCGCGGTGGCCGATATTGGCCGTCAGATAGAGGCTGCTCTTGTCGGTGACATTATAGGCCGAGTTGAGGAACAGCTTGTAGCCCTTGGTCGGCGACGAGCCCCAGATCTGCACGGGATCGGGATAGTTGGGCAGTTGATCGGCAAGACCGGGATTGGCCGCCGCGAAGGCGACCGCGACCGGTCGGGTCGCGCCGCGGCTGGTCTGGTCGTCGTCGAAATACTCGCCCGACAGATTGACGAAGCCTGAACCCCACAGGCCAAAGCCGGCGTTGGCGGCGATCTGATAGCTCTCGCCGTCGCCGCTGTAGGTCTGGCCATAGCGGGTCTGGACCTCAAACCCGGTGCTGTTGTCGCGCAGGCCATAGTTGATCACGCCGCCGATGGCGTCGGACCCGTATTGCGCGGTCGCTCCGTCACGCAGAATCTGCAGGTTCTTGATCGCGATCGCCGGGATCATCGAGATGTCGGCGCTTTGCGCGCCCAGCGACAGGGCGGTGTCGCCGCCGGTGACGACCTGGACCAGCGCGGACCGATTGTACCGCTTGCCGTTGATCATCACCAGAATCTGGTCGGCGCCGAGACCACGCAAAGATGGCGCGCGTACGAAGGTCGAGGCGTCGGAGATGGTGTTTTGCGGCACGTAGAACGACGGGACCAGGTTCTTGACCACGTCCAGCATGTCGGCGGCGGGCTGCCGAGCCAGTTCTTCCCCTCCGATGACGTCGATCGGAGACGCGGAATCGGTCGCCGAGCGGTCGGTTCGACGCGTCCCGATGACGACGATTTCGTCGACCTGCGTGCTGTCTGCGGAAGGCGTCGGCGCCGGTGTGGCGATCTGCGCCGACACCGGTTGCGCCATGAGCAGTACGGCGACCGCACCCCCGCTGCTCAGCATTGATTTGAAAGGCACTTTTATGACGAAGTTTCGCATGAGAGATCCAATCGAGTTGACGACAAGATTTCCTGCAGTGCCCCTCCCCAGAGACCGGGGTTATCTTTGACGAAGTTACTGGGAATGATAGCCCGCCGATTCATGATTTGGCCGTACTGTTGCCAAAGCGTCACCAAACCGAGGCGAACCGTCATCCAGGCGTCGGGCTCCTGTCACGGAGGCGAGCCTTTCCGCTTGCGCCGACGACGGCGCATTCCACCTCCGCGCTGGACGAACCGGGCCGGGGTTTCTATGATCCCGCTCGACCGCCGGATCTTTTTCAGCGGATTCTTTCGCGTGGGTTTGACGACGTGCTGAACAAGATTTTCGCCTGGTGGAACGGGGCCACGATCGGCACCCTCTTCACGATCGCCAAGCGTGGCCGCTACGTCGGGACCGACGAGATCGGCAACAAGTATTACGAGGCCAAGGACAACTCGAGCTACGACGGCCGCAAGCGCCGCTGGGTCGTGTACGAAGGCTATGCCGACGCGTCAAAGGTGCCGGCCGACTGGCACGGCTGGCTGCGCTACACCTTCGACCTGCCGCCGACCGAGGCCCCGCTGCCGCGCCGGTCGTGGGAAAAGGACCATCTGCCCAATTTCACGGGCACGCCGATGGCGTGGCGCCCGCAGGGTTCGCTGGCCGCCGAGGCCAAGCGCCCCGCCGCGACCGGCGACTATCAGGCGTGGACGCCCGAGTGAAACCGAATCGGCTCCTGCTGGGCGGGGCGGCCGTCGCCGTGGCGCTGAGCGCCGGGGCGGTGACCGCCAGCGTGCTGCAGGACGCCCCGCGCGACGCGCGTCCGGTTCAGGGTTCGGGCCAGGACCCGATCGGCGACATCCTGCGCAATACCCCGGCCCAGGCGCCGGCCAATGTCCCGACCGAGGCTCCGCCGGCCGGCGCGCCCGCGCCCCGCGCCCCGGTCGCCCTGACCCCGCCGCCCTCGATCGTGATCGCCGAGGACGCGGCCGTCGCCGAGAAAGCCCAGGAAGAGGCCGCCGCCGAGAAGCCGGTGGCGGAAAAGGCCATCGAACAGCCGGCCACGCCCGCACGTCGCCAGCGCCGCAAGTTCGCGGTCATCCAGGCCATCGACAAGACCACGGCCGAGACCATGAAGTTCGAGGTCGAGGTCGGCGGCCGTCCGGTCCGTTTCAACCGCAACCTGATCTTCAGCGTTCGCGCCTGCGAGGTCTCGACGCCCGACGAACTGACCGAAGACGCCATCGCCTATGTCGACGTCTCGCTGCAGTCGCGGGGGACGAACCAACCCGCCGAGCCGCGCCAGATCTACCGGGGCTGGATGTTCGCCTCGTCCCCGGCCGTCAGCGGTCTGCAGAGCCCGAACTACGACGCCTGGGTGGTCGGCTGTAAGAACTGACGGAGGCGCGCACGGCGCGACGCCGCACGCGCTTCTCGCGCCGCGTCGGTCGGTTCAGACTTCCGCCGGGAAGTCGGTGGACCGGGTCAGGCCCTCCCACTGATCTATATCCTCGATCACGCTGTCCAGCTTCTCGCGGGCGCGGCGCAGGGCGTCGCTGCCCAGAAGCAGATGCAGCGGCGGTTCCGCTGAATCGACGAGGGTCAGGATCGCCGTCGCGGCGCGGTCCGGATCCCCGCCCTGCCGACCGGCGATCTCGTCGAAATGGGCCATGACCTTGCCGACATTGTCGGCATAGGCGTCCTCGGCCTGGCTGCGCCGGATCGAATGGTCGCTCAGGAAGTCCGTGCGGAAGCCGCCCGGCGCCACGGCGGTGACCCGGACGCCGAACGCCTTCGCCTCCTGTTCCAGGCCCTGCGACAACCCCTCCATGGCCGACTTGGCCGCCGCATACAGGCTGGACCCGGCCATGGGCGCGCGGCTGGCGATCGAGGTGATGTTGACGATATGTCCTCCGCCCTGACGCCGCATATGGGGCAGGGCGGCGCGGATCAGGCGGAAGGGGCCGAAGACATTGGTCTCGAACAGGCGCGACACCTCGGCGTCCGACGCCGCCTCGACCGCGCCTAACAGTCCATAGCCTGCATTGTTGACCAGGACGTCGATACGGCCGGCCCTGTCGAGAGCTTCCGTGATCGCCGGCCCGGCCGCCGCCGGATCGGCGACGTCGAGCGTCAGCACATGCAGCTCCCCCTTTCCTCGGGCGAAGTCCGGCGCATCCTGCCGAACCGTGCCGACGACCGTGTCGCCGCGCGCCAGGGCCGCTTCAGCCAGCGCCTTGCCGAGGCCGCGCGATATGCCGGTGATGAACCAGGTCTTCATGTCCGTTCTCCTTTGACGCCGGGATTTGATCCTGTTTCCTCTTCGGAATAATCAGCGTAATTCTTCGTGAGCTTGTAAGAGCAGCTTCATAATGCTGGGGTTGCGCCATGATTCATCCCAGTGAGTTCGGCGCCCTGCGCGCCTTCGTGACGGTGGCCGAGCATCGCAGCTTCACCCGGGCGGCGGCGGTGCTGGGCGTCTCCGCCTCGGCCCTCAGCCAACTGGTGCGCGGTCTGGAGGAAAGGCTGGGCGTTCGGCTGTTGAACCGTACGACCCGCAGCGTGTCCCTGACCGAGGCCGGCGCCGCCCTGACCGACGAGGCCGGCGAGGCCCTGTCGAACCTGTCCGGGGCCCTCGATCATGCGCGCCAGGCGGCGGGGCGCCCGGCAGGCGCTTTGAGAATCCATTGTTTCCACGCCGCCGCAGAGATGTTCCTTCTCCCGGTGCTGGGCGCCTTTACCCGCGACTATCCGGACGTGGTGCTCGACCTGACCATCGACGATACGGTCGTGGACATCGTCGAGAAGGGCTTCGACGCGGCGATCCGTATCGGCGAGGTGATCGAACGCGACATGGTCGCCGTCCGGCTCGGCGGCGATATCCGCCAGATCGCCGTCGCCGCCCCGAGCTACATCGCCCGGCACGGCGCGCCGCAGACGCCTGGCGACCTGCTCGACCACCACTGCATCCGCTGGCGCTGGCCCGGGCACGAGCGCCCCTATGCCTGGGAGTTCTTCCAGGACGGCCGCTGGTTCTCCGTGGCGGTGGAGGGGCCGGTCATCGCCAATAGCCGATCCTTTACCTACGAGGCGGCGATCGCCGGCGCCGGGATCGCCTTTCTGAAGGAGGCGTCGGTGGCCCAGGCCGTGGGGGAGGGGCGGCTGGTCCCCTTGCTCGAGTCCTGGTCGGCGCCCTTCGCCGGCTTCTATCTCTGCTATCCGCAACAGAGGCAGATGGCGCCGTCGCTGCGCGCCTTCGTCGATGCCGTCGCCGCGCCGTTTCGCGATAAATCCGTCTAGGCCGTCGCCCGTTCCACCGCCTCGGCCCCGGTCATCGGCGCCCACAGCACGGTCTCGTCGACCGCGACCTTCAGCGCCGGCTTCAACTGCTGCAGATAGGCGGCCTGGGGCGTCTCGACCGCGCCGAACTGGCTGAGGTGTTCGGTCAGGAACTGGGCGTCCAGCAGGGTCCAGCCGCCCTTTCTCAAGCGTGCGACCAGATGGACCAGGGCCACCTTGGACGCGTCGGTCGTCCGACTGAACATGCTCTCGCCGAAGAAGGCGCCGCCCAGCGACACGCCGTACAGGCCGCCGACCAGCCGCTCGTCCCGCCAGCATTCGATCGAATGGACATGGCCCCGGGCGAACAGAGCGGCGTAGAGCCGTCGGATCGGGCCGTTGATCCAGGTGTCCTCGCGCTCGGGCCCCTGGGCCGCCGCGCAGCCGTCCAGCACAGCCTCGAAGGCGGTGTCGACCCGCACCTCGAACGGCTCGCTCCTGAGGGTGCGGCGCAGGCGGGTGGGGATGTGAAAGGAGTCCAGCGGTATGACGCCCCGCTGATCCGGCTCGATGATGAAGACGCGCGGATCGTCGCGCGACTCGGCCATCGGAAACACGCCCCGGGCGTAACAGGCCAGCAGGTCCTCGGGGCCGAAACCGCCGAAAGGCCCGCTGGCGCTGAAATCGGGGTCGGTCATATTCCTCCCCCATAGGGGGAGGGGGACCGCGAAGCGGTGGAGGGGGCTGATCGCCAGCGCCGGTGTCTGGGGCAGGCCCCCTCCACCA
>NZ_JBIIOP010000010.1:0-114225 GCF_044336875.1 Brevundimonas sp.
TCCACCACGCTTCGCGCGGTCCCCCTCCCCCAAGGGGGGAGGATTTGATCGTGCGCTACCCCGATCCTCACTGATCCTCCCCCTCTGGGGGAGGCAGCGGCGCAGCCGACGGAGGGGGCTTCAGCCCGCCGTCTTCACCGCGGCCGCGACCTCGGCCACCACCCGTTTGACCAGGGCGGCGTCGTCGCCTTCCGCCATGACGCGGATCAGTTTTTCGGTGCCCGACGGGCGGACCAGCAGGCGGCCGACGCCTTCAAGCGAAGCTTCGGCCTCGGCGATGGCGGCCTTGACCTTGTCGGTCTCCAGCGGCTTGTCGGCGGTGAAGCGGACGTTTTCCAGCTTCTGCGGCACGGGATCGAACTGGCGGGCCAGTTCGCTCATCGGCTTGCCGGATTCGACCAGGACGGCCAGCACCTGAAGCGCCGCCATCAGGCCGTCGCCGGTGGTGGCGTGGTCGTGCAGGATGATGTGACCCGACTGTTCGCCGCCGATGTTGAAGCCGCCCTCGCGCATCCGCTCCATGACATAGCGGTCGCCGACCTTGGTCCGCTCCAGGGTCAGGCCTTCGGACTTCAGTTTGCGCTCCAGGCCCAGGTTGGACATGACGGTGGCGACCACGCCGCCGCCGGCCAGACGCCCGCGTTTCGCCCAGTCCAGCCCGACCAGGGCCATGATCTGGTCGCCGTCCACCACCTGGCCCTTCTCGTCGCAGATGATCAGCCGGTCGGCGTCCCCGTCCAGGGCGATGCCGATGTCGGCGCGGTAGCGTCTGACCGCCTCGATCAGGGTCTCGGGGTGGGTCGAGCCGCATTCGGCGTTGATATTGGTGCCGTTCGGGGTGACGCCGACGGGGAAGACCTCGGCGCCCAGTTCGAACAGGGTGGTGGGCGCGACCTTGTAGCCGGCGCCATTGGCGCAATCGACGGCGATGCGCAGGCCCTGCAGGCTGAGCCGTTTGGGGAAGGCCTGTTTGGCGATCTCGATATAGCGGGCCTGGGCGTCGTCGATCCGCTTGACCCGACCCAGTTTGTTCGACGGGGCCAGGCCCTGGTCCAGGCCGTCGTCCATCAGGGCCTCGATCTTCAGCTCGATCTCGTCGGACAGCTTGTAGCCGTCGGGGCCGAACAGCTTGATCCCGTTGTCGGCATAGTCGTTGTGCGAGGCCGAGATCATGACGCCGAGGTCGGCGCGCATCGACCGGGTCAGCATGGCCACGCCCGGCGTCGGCACCGGGCCGAAGGTGCGCACGTCCATGCCCACCGAGGCGAAGCCGGCGACCAGGGCCGGTTCGATGGTGTAGCCCGACAGGCGGGTGTCCTTGCCGATCACCACCAGATGGCGGCGGTCGTCGCCGGTGCGGAACAGTTTCCCGGCGGCCAGACCGACGCGCAGGGCGACCTCGGCCGTCATCGGATAGGTGTTGGCGCGCCCGCGAATCCCGTCGGTGCCGAAATATTTTCTGTCGCCCAAGGCGTGGTCCTTCGTTTCGGGTAACGTTCCGAAACCCCATTTTTGATGCGGTCCGTCTTAAGATTGCATAGACGGCGGTGGGGCTTGTTACGTGGCTTAGTCCCAGTTCGCCGCCAGTGCAAAGCGGCCCACCCTTCTTCCCCCGGAGTTCGCGCATGTGCGGCATCATCGGCGTCACCGGCAATGGACCCGTCGTTCCCCGTCTGATCGACAGCCTGAAACGGCTGGAATATCGCGGCTATGACTCGGCCGGGGTCGCCGCCGTCGTGGACGGTTCGGTCGAACGCCGCCGCGCCCAGGGCAAGATCCGCAATCTGGAAGCCGTGCTGGCCGAACAGCCGCTGAGCGCCACGGTCGGCATCGGCCACACCCGCTGGGCCACCCACGGCGCCCCGACCACGGCCAACGCCCACCCGCACAAGGCCGGTCGCGTCACCCTGGTCCACAACGGGATCATCGAGAATTTCGCTGAGCTGAAGGCCGATCTGGCCGCCGAGGGCCATGTCTTCGAGAGCCAGACCGACACCGAGGTCATCGCCCATCTGCTGGACGCCGAACTGGGCCATGGTCGGGCGCCTCTGGAGGCCTTCAAGTCGGTGCTGGACCGGCTGACCGGCGCCTATGCCCTGGCCGTGCTGATCGACGGCGAGGAGGACCTGATCCTGGGCGCCCGCAGAGGCAGCCCCCTGGTCGTCGGCTGGGGCGAGGACGAGATGTATCTGGGGTCCGACGCGCTGGCGGTCGGTCCCTTCACCCAGAAGATCTCCTATCTGGAAGAGGGCGACTATGTCGCCGTCACCCGCGACGGCGCCCGGATGTTCGACGTCACGGGCAAGCCGGTCGAACGGGCCGTGGTCCAGGTCTCGGCCTCCTCGGCCATGGTCGAGAAGGGCGAGTACCGCCACTTCATGGAGAAGGAGATCCATGAACAGCCCGACAGCGTCCAGCACACCCTGTCGGAATATCTGGACCTGGTGACCGGCAAGGCCAAGACCCAGGCCATCGACCTGGCGGCCGTCGACCGGATCCAGATCGTCGCCTGCGGCACCGCCTTCTACGCCGGCCAGATCGGCCGCTATGCGTTCGAGAAGCTGGCGGGTCTGCCCTGCGACGTCGAGATCGCGTCCGAGTTCCGCTACCGCTCGCCGGCGGTCTCGCAAAAGACCCTGGCGGTCGCCGTCAGCCAGTCGGGCGAGACGGCCGACACCCTGGCCAGCCTGACCTGGTGCAAGGCCCAGGGGCTGAAGACGGCGGCCGTGGTCAATGTCCATTCCTCGTCCATGGCGCGCGAGGCCGAGGTGCTGTGGCCGACCCACGCCGGGCCGGAAATCGGCGTCGCCTCGACCAAGGCCTTCACCGCCCAGGTCGCGGCCCTGCTGGCGCTGGCCGTCGCGGCGGGGGTGGCGCGCGGCCGGATCGATCCGGCGACCGAGGCCGAACTGGTCAAGGCCCTGTTCGAGAGCCCGCGCCTGATCGCCGAGGCCCTGACCATGGGCGACAGCATCCGCGCCGTGACCCAGGACCTGGCCAAGGCCGACGACGTCCTGTTCCTGGGCCGGGGCGCCATGTTCCCCCTGGCCATGGAAGGGGCGCTGAAGCTGAAGGAGATCAGCTATATCCACGCCGAGGGCTATGCCGCCGGCGAGCTGAAGCACGGGCCGATCGCCCTGATCGACGAGGAGACCCCGACGATCGCCCTGGCCCCGCTGGACGATGTGTTCGAGAAGACGGCCTCGAACCTGCAGGAGGTGGCGGCGCGCGGCGGTCCGGTCATCATGATCGCGCCGGAGAATGCGCCGGACCCGCACGGCGCCGGCATCCGCCGCGTCCACGCCCCGGACTGCCACCCGCTGATCGCCCCCCTGGTCTATGCGGTGCCGGTGCAGCTGCTGGCCTATTACACCGCCGTCCAGAAGGGCACCGACGTCGACCAGCCCCGCAACCTGGCCAAGTCCGTCACGGTGGAGTGAGCAAGGTCCCTGCCGCCGCGCCCAGGGCCTCGGGATCCGACAGGACGATCACCCCGCGCCGCACCCGGATCGCGCGCGCGGCCTGAAGTTCGCCGCAGGCGGCGGAGACGCCCGCCCGGCGCACCGCCAGCAGGTCGGCGAGATCGCTCTGGCGCAGCGTCAGCTCGGTCTGGCCGCTCAGGGCCTGGATGTCGTGCAGCAGGGCGGCGAGGCGTTCGGTCACGCGGCCGCGCGCATGGCGGGCGACCTCGATCCGGGCCGTTTCGGCGCGGCGCCGCAGGTCCGCCAGCGCCACCTCCGCCAGGGCGGGCCGGGCGAGCGCCTCGACCAGACCGGCCGCCGGAAGGACGACCTGACGACCGCGCGTCAGCCACAGGCCTTCTTCCGCCGGTTCCTGTCCCAGGGCGGCGTCGAAATTGATCAGCTCGCCCGGACCCGCCAGACCCAGGGACAGGGGATCGCCCTCGCGGAGACGGGCGACGACGCCGTCCAGGACCAGGGTGACCTGCGGCTGTCGGGCGTGGTGGGATTGGACGCGGGCGCCCGGCGGAACCGGCGCATCGACGATATCCAGGCCCTGAACCGCCAGGTGGGACAAAAGAAGACGCGCGGGATTCGGCCGGGACATGGGCCGATCAACCCCGGCGCGGCGGCGCGCGCGATAACATGGGTTAAGCGGTCAGACCGGCTCGCTCTGCAGGCGCAGATACGCAGCGTCGAACTCGGCGATCTCGGCCAGCCGGCGCCAGTCCAGGATCTCGACCTGGCCATTGGCCCATTGCACCACCCCCTCGCCGCGCAGTTCGGTGATCAGCCGGCTGACGTGGACGGTCGACAGGCCGAGCGCGTCGCCCAGCACCGCCTGGGTCAGGGGCAGGTCGAACCTCATCTCGTCCGCCTGGCCCGCCGCCTTCAGCCGCAGATACAGTTCGCAGACCAGATGGGCGATATGGGCCAGGCCGCTGCGCCGCCCCATGGCCACCAGCCACTGGCGGTGGATGGCGGCGTCGATGATGGTGTCCAGCCAAAGCAGCCGGCTCAGGTGCGGATGCCGTTCGGTCAGATGGATCAGCTTCGCATGCGGTGCGAAGGCCACGACGCAGTCGGTCAGGGCCAGAACCCCGTGGTCCATCTGTTTCATCAGGAGGCTGTGCAGGTCGATGAAATCGCCGGAGACATTGATCTCGGTGATCTGCCGCGCCCCGTCGGACAGGGTGGAATAGCGGGCCGAGAAGCCGGAGATGAGCAGGGTGGAGTGCAGCGGATGGGCGTGCTGCCGCACGATGTCGGCGCCGGCCTTCACCTCACGCGGCGGGCCCAGCACGTCCTGAAGGGCGGCGATCTCCTCCGCCGAGACGGAATCGCGCAGCGACAGTTTCTCGACCAGGGTGGTGATCTTCGGCTTGGGCGGCGATGCGGTCATTCGCCGGCCTTCGCGAGGCTCCAGCCGTCCGGCGCCCTGTCCGAGGCCTGGGCCGTGACGCTGACCACGGTGCGCCCGTCCGCGTCGGTGACGATCACGCTGAACGCGCCCGTCGTCCAGAAGGCGGAGCCGCGATAGCGCAGGATTTCGCCCAGCACCGTGACCGCCTCCTCGCGCGCGGCGTCCACGTCAGGCAGATCCTCGCCCTGCTCGTCGCGAATCCGATCACCGTTCTGCGTATGAAAGAAATAGTGCGGCAAACCGGCCTCCAGCATCAGTTCTGCTGGAAGCGGTCGCCGGGCGCTTTGGTTCAGCGCCTAGATTTCCTGGTTGAAGGCGCCGATCTCGGGATAGGCGGCGAGGCGCGGCTTGATCTCCTTGCGGAACAGGTCGCGCATGTCGTCCTCGGACCTCATGCTCTCGACCACCACGACCAGTTCGGGCTTGTTCGACGAGGCGCGGACCAGGACCCAGGATCCGTCCTCCAGATGCACCCGAACGCCGTTGACGGTGATGGCCTCGACGATCCTGCGGCCCAGGATCTCGCCGCCGGCGGCCGCCAGATCGGAATATGCCTTCACGATCCGCTCCAGCACCCCGTATTTCAGCTCGTCGTCGCAGTGGGGCGACATGGTCAGGCTGGTCCAGGCGTCAGGCAGGGCCGACTTCAGTTCCGACAGTTTCTTGTCGGGGTTGCGGTCCAGCATGGCCAGGACGGCCCCGGCTGCGACCAGGCCGTCATCGTAGCCGTGGCCCAGGTCGCCGGCCATGAAGAAGTGGCCCGACTTCTCGAACCCGGCCAGGGCGCCCAGTTCGGCGGTCTTGCGCTTGATGTAGGAGTGGCCGGTCTTCCAGTAGACCACCTCGGCGCCATTGGCCTTGAGGATCTCGTCGGTCTTGTAGAGGCCGGTCGACTTCACATCGACGACGAAGGTGCTGTTCGGATAGACCTTCGACAGGTCGCGGGCCAGCATCAGGCCGATCTTGTCGGCGAAGATCTCCTCGCCCGTGTCGTCCACCACGCCGCAGCGGTCGCCGTCGCCGTCGAAGCCCAGGGCCAGGTCGGCGCCCGTCTCCTTCACCCGCTGGGCCATCTGCACCAGCATGGCGTGGTCTTCAGGGTTCGGATTGTATTTGGGGAAATTGTAGTCGAGGTCGGTGTCCATCTCGATCACCTCGACGCCCATGCGGCGCAGGGCGTCGGGGGCGAAGGCGCCGGCCGTGCCGTTGCCGCAGGCGCAGACCACCTTCAGCGGGCGCTTGACCTGAACCTTCGACGCCACGTCGGCGACATAGGTCTCGCGGAAGTCCTCGACCCGGACCAGTCTGCCGTTCGGCCGGGCCACGCCCTGGCCGTCCAGCACGATCGTCTTCAGCCGGCCCATCTCCTCGGGGCCGAAGGTCAGGGGCTTGTTGGCGCCCATCTTCACGCCGGTCCAGCCGTTCTCGTTGTGGCTGGCGGTGACCATGGCCACGCAGGGGGCGTCCAGTTCGAACTGGCCGAAATAGGCCATGGGCGACAGGGCCAGGCCCACGTCCAGAACCTCCATCCCGCCTTCCAGCAGGCCGATGATCAGGGCCTGTTTGACGCTGAGGCTGTAGCCGCGGAAATCGTGGCCGACGACGATCCTGGGCTGGACCCCGATCTCGTGGACATAGGTGGCCAGACCCAGGCCCAGGGCCTGTATGCCGAGGAGATTGATCTCCTTCTCCAGGATCCAGCGGGCGTCATACTCGCGAAAGCCGGTCGGCTTCACCAGGGCCTGGGTCTCATAGGCGGCCGTGTTCGGCTTCAGGTCCTGGCGGGGCTTGAGCATGGCTCTTCCTTTGGGTGATCTGACTTGTGCTGGTCGGCGTGGTGCGTCCGCTCAGGCGGCGGCGCGTTTCCTTATCCGCGCGATACGGCGCAGGCGACGCCAGAAGCGACCGCGCTCGGGCTCGGGATAGGGCTGCAGGTTCTCGACGAACTGCTCCGCCGAGGCCCGCCAGCTGAATTTTTCCGCATAGGCGCGCACGGCCTTGCGGTCGAGCTTGAGGGCTTCCAGGCAGGCGGTCTTCAGGTCCTTGTCGATCGCCCCGGCGTTCGAACCCGGGATGATGTCGATCGGGCCATGGGCCGGATAGGCGGCGACCGGGGTGCCGGCGGCCATGGCCTCCAGAATCACCAGGCCGAAGGTGTCGGTCCAGCTGGGGAAGACGAAGACGTCGGCGTCGCGGAAGCAGCGGGCCAGGTCGTCGCCGAATCGGGCGCCGAGGAATTTGGCCTCGGGATATTTCTCCTGAAGCTCGGCGCGGGCGGGACCGTCGCCGACGATGATCTTGGTGCCGGGCAGGTCCAGTTCGAGGAAGGCCTCGATGTTCTTCTCCACCGCCACCCGGCCGACGTTGAGGAAGAAGGGGCGGGGCCAGTCCTTGCCTCCCATCTCGTCGTAGATGCGTTCGAGGTCGGGATTGAAGACGTCGGTGTCGACGCCGCGCGACCAGGGAGAGACGTTCTTGAACCCATGTTCGACCAGTTCGTCGCGCAGGGTCGGGGTCGCCACCATCAGCCGGCCCGACGGCTTGTGGAACCATTTCATATAGGCGTAGCCGACCTGGACCGGGATCGGGAAACGCGCCGAGACATATTCGGGGAATTTGGTGTGGTAGCTGGTCGTGAACGGCAGCTTCCATTCCACGCAGATGCGGCGGGTGGCGATGCCGATCGGCCCCTCGGTGGCGATATGGACCGCCTCGGGCTCGAAGGCGCGCAACATCTCGCGAATCTCTTCCTCCGCGCCCAGGGCCAGCCGGATTTCCGGATAGGTGGGGCAGGGGATGGTCTTGAACAGACTGGGTTCGATGACCTCGACCTCATGGCCCATGCCACGGCATTCCGCCACGGTGCGGGTCAGGGTGCGGACGACGCCGTTGACCTGAGGTTCCCAGGCGTCGGTGGCCAGAACGATGCGCATTGAGGCGGGCGGACCCTGAGCCGTTAAGTAAGGGCGGAACTTCTAGACGCTTCGGATGACGAAGGCGAGACGGATACGCTGCGTCTCACGACAGCTCCAAAGCTGAAACCAGGTCGGGTCTCAGAGCGCCCAGGGACGCCCGCGTCTGAGCAAAGGCCGCCATGACGTGGTAGAAGGAGCTGGCTGGAGCGGGCTCGTCGATGAACCGGCCGTTCTCCAGCATCTTGTCATGCCAGAGCCCCGAGGGCGTGAGATAACGCCACATCGCGCGCTGGGCCCGCGCGGCCTGGGTCAGGCAGAGGTCCCGACGAGCGTCGTCAGTCAGCGAGGCGAGGATCAGCGCCGCCTTCAGCCATTCGGTCTGGGGCCAAAGCCGCGCCCGGGCGCTGCGGATCCCGCCGTCCAGGTTCATGGCGTCCACGGCCACGCCCCGCTTCGGATCGACGCCGCGCAGGCCGCCTTCGAAGAGTTTCCAGGCGACGTCCAGCAGATCGGGAGCGGATCTGGCGCGAGCATGGCGCGCGAGAAGCCAGGCCCATTCGAACTGGTGTCCAGGCTCCACGAGCATGCCGTCGGCGCCGGGGGCGGGCGACCAGTCGGGAGAGAAGAATTCGCGCAGCAGGCCCGTGGCCGGGTCGATGAAACGGGACTGCGCCAGATCGACGATCCGATCCGCCAGAGCGCTCCAGTTCGCGTCGCCGCCGGCCTCTTCCCAGGCCAGGGCGGCTTCAAGAAGATGCATGTGGGCGTTCGACTGGTACGGATGCGCGCCGGCCTCGACCAGTCCGCCTGACCTGGGGGCGTCCCTCAACAGGCGGTCCCGAACGGCGACCGCCTGATCTTCGGTCGCGTGCTCCGGTGTCATTTGTGACGCCGTCGCCAGCGCAAACATCAGGAAGGCCTGATCGTAGAGCGAAACCGTCTCGTCCATCGGGTCGCCTGCGGCTGACAACCTGGCCCTCATCAGGCCGTCGGAATTGAGAAAACGCCGGTTCAGCCAGTCAAGACCTGTCCTGGCCGTCGCCTGCCAGGGGCCCGACCATCCCAGCCGACCGGCTTCGGCATAGACCTGGATCTGGCGCGCCTGGACGCGCGCGCGCCGCGCCGCGCCCAGTCTGCGCCCGTCCTGCCCGAGCAACTCCTCGAAACCGCCCGCGGCGTCCTGGCCCAGGGTGCACCAGGTCGGCAGGGCCGCCTGTCGCATCCATGAGGCGAAGCGAACGGCGCCGTCCGCCAGCGCCTCCTCAGGAGGACGAGAAAAGTCGAGGTGACGCGGCGACAGCGTCTTCAGCCGTTCCACGACCTTCTTCACGTCCTGGCTGCGCCGGAGGTCGGTTACGAGAACGGCGTCCTTCTCGACGATGATGCCCAGGTTCGACACGCCGATCGCAGCGACCATGACCCCGTCGCAGGCGCGGACCAGGCAGTTGTCGGCGTCTTCAAAGACGTGCAGTCCGACGTCGCCCTCGCCGGATGCATGGACGGAATCCCAGGCGCCCAGATCGGACCATTCGAAGCCCACCGGCAGCACGGACGCGCGTTTCGTCTTCTCCATGACGGCGTAGTCGATCGAGATCTTCGGTGCGGCGGTGAAGCGTCGGCCGAGGAAGATCACGCCGCCGTCGAAGGTGGCCTCGTCCAGGGCGTCAGTCACGGCCTCGGTCAGCCCGGCCGTCGCCTGTTCGATTTCCGCATGCAGCACATCGGCGCGGACGATGAAGTTTCCGCTGTTCCACAGATAGCCGCTGGCGATGTACTGTTCGGCGGTCGCCGTGTCGGGCTTTTCCACGAAGGCCTGGATGTCCGACAATCCCGTCGACGCCGGGGCGATATATCCATAGGCCGACGACGGCGCCGTGGGGACGACGCCGAGCGTGACGATGCGCCCGTTCGCCGCCGCCTCGCTGGCGGTCCTGGAGGCGTTGCGGAAGGCCTCGCCGTCAGGAATATGATGGTCCGAAGCGACGAACAGATTGACCGCTTCGGGGTCTTGGCGCCGGGTCCATAGCGCCGCCGTCGCCATCGCTGCGGCCGAATCCCGGCCTTCCGGTTCGAGCAGGACGACGGCTTCGCGTCCGATTTCGGCCAGTTGCTCGAGAATGGCGTGATGATGTGCGGCGCCGCCGACCACGATCAATGCGCCTTCAGCTCCCGCCAGGGGCGCGACGCGCTCAACGGTTTCCTGAAAGAGCGAACGGTTTCCTGCCAGGGGGATGAACTGCTTGGGGCGCGAGGGTCGAGATGCAGGCCAAAGACGTGTGCCGGAGCCGCCACACATGATCACGGGGAAAATTACCGGCATGGAGTAAGTTGGTGCTTTCTTGCTCGTTCCAGGCGTGGGTCTTAGGAGGTGGGGCGGAAAACGTCACCCCGAAATCGAACCGCAGGTGGTGTCGGATCCAGTCGAGGGGGCGCGCCTAGAGCGGCAGCACCGTCGTCGACTTCACCTCTTCCAGCACCGCATAGGTCCGGGTTTCCCGCACGCCCGGCATTCGCACCAGGACGTCGCCCAGAAAGGCGCGATAGGCGTCCATGTCGCCGACGCGGGCCTTGATCAGATAGTCGAAGCCGCCTGCGACCATGTGACACTCCAAAACCTCAGGTTGGCTGCGGACGGCGGCGGCGAAGGCCTCGAAGACGTCGCCGGTGGTGCGGTCCAGCAGGACCTCGACGAAGATCAGAAGGTCGCGGCCGACCTGGGCCGGGTCCACCATGGCGGCGTAGCCCCTGATGATCCGCTTGTCGCGCAGGCGTTTGACCCGTTCGAAACAGGCGGCGGGCGACAGATTGCACTGGCGCGCCAGTTCGGCGTTGGAGATCCGGCCGTCGGTCTGGAGCACCCGCAGGATGCGGCGGTCGACGGTGTCTATGTCGATCATCGGAAATCAGGCCTCATTGCCGAACGATCTTCGGCTTGGCTTCGTATCATACGAAGCACCTTCAACGAGCTCCGGCATATACGGCGTAAATCCACAGGATTTGTCGCAAATGACCACCCCCGCCTTCACGCCTTCGAGCCTGGCCGCCTGGGACGGTCTGGACCGGGACAAGTTCCGCGACGAACGGGCCGTGGTCGCCGACAATCTGGCCCGGATCCCGCTGGACGCCGCCGAGCGCGCCGCCGTGGTCGCCGAGGCCGTCGCCCTGGTCGAACACGCCCGCCGCAGCCAGAAGAAACAGGGCGTCGTCGAAAGCTTCCTGCAGCAGTTTTCGCTGGGCACCCGCGAGGGTCTGGCCCTGATGTGTTTAGCCGAGGCCCTGCTGCGCGTGCCGGACGAGGAGACCCGCGACCGGCTGATCGCCGAGAAGATCGGTTCGGCCGACTGGGCCGCCCATCTGGGCCAGTCCGACAGTCTGTTCGTCAACGCCTCGACCTGGGGTCTGATGCTGACCGGGAAACTGGTCGACGTCGACGACGAGGCCCGCAGCGACCTGCCCGGCTTCCTGAAGCGGATCGCCGGTCGTCTGGGCGAGCCGGTCATCCGCCAGGCTGTGGCCACGGCGGTCAAGATCATGGGCGAGCAGTTCGTCGTCGGCCGGACCATCCAGGCGGCGCTGAAACGGTCGAACAAGGAAGGCTGGCTGTGCAGCTTCGACATGCTGGGCGAGGGCGCCCGGACCATGGCCGACGCCGACCGCTACGAGAAGATCTACGCCGACGCCATCGAGGCGGTGGGCAGGACGGCGAAGGGCCAGGGGCCGGAACACGGCCACGGCGTCTCGGTCAAACTGTCGGCCCTGTCGCCCCGCTATGAGGCGACGCACGAGGACGGGGTGTGGGGCGAGCTCTATCCCCGCGTCCTGCGCTTGGCGCAGATCGCCGCGAAATACGACATCAACTTCACCATGGACGCCGAGGAGGCGGACCGTCTGGCCCTGTCGCTGAAGCTGCTGGACCGGCTGGCCCATGAAGCGTCGCTGGGCGGCTGGACCGGCCTGGGTCTGGCGGTTCAGGCCTATCAGAAGCGCGGTCTGGAGACGATCCAGCGGGTCGCCGACCTGGCTCGCCGCTCGGGCCGCCGGCTGATGGTGCGCCTGGTCAAGGGCGCCTATTGGGACACCGAGATCAAGCGGGCCCAGGTGTTCGGCCGCACCGACTATCCGGTCTTCACCACCAAGGCGGCGACCGATCTGAACTATCTGGTCTGCGCGCATGCGATGATCGAGGCGGCGCCGGCGATCTATTCCCAGTTCGCCAGCCACAACGCCCATACGCTGGCCGCCGTGCGCCGCATGGCGCGGGACCGGGGCGTCGCCGTCGAGCATCAGCGGCTGCACGGCATGGGCGAGGCCCTGTATGACGCGGCCCATGAGGCCTGGGCCGATGAGACGGTCATCGTCCGCGCCTATGCCCCCGTCGGCGGGCATGAGGAGCTGCTGCCCTATCTGGTGCGGCGCCTGCTGGAAAACGGCGCCAACTCCTCCTTCGTCCACGCCCTGCTGGACGAGCGGGTGCCCGCCTCGGCCGTCGCGGCCGATCCCATTTCCCTGGTCGAGCAAGCGCCCGACCGTCACCCCAAGATTCCGGTTCCGAAAGACATGTACGGCGATCGTCAGAACTCCCTCGGCCGCGACTATTCCCAGGCCGCCGACCGTGAAATCCACGCCAAGGCCCTGGAGCTGGTCGACCGCGAGAAACTGACCTCGGGTCCGATCATCGGCGGCAAGCTGCGCGCCGGGATCGCCGCCCAGGACGTCACCAATCCCTTCGACCGGTCGCAGGTGCTGGGTCATGTGTCCGAGGCCGAGGCCGCCGACATCGACGCCGCCGTCGAGGCCGCCGCCAGCGCCCAGGTCCAGTGGGATCGTCAGGGCGGGGCGAAACGCGCCATCGTCCTGCGCGCCATGGGGGATGCGCTGGAGGCCGATCTGGACCGTCTGGTGGCCCTGCTCAGCCGCGAGGCGGGCAAGACCCTGAACGACGGCGTCGCCGAGGTGCGCGAGGCCGCCGACTTCTGCCGCTACTACGCCCTGCTGGCCGAGCGCGACTTCTCGGCGCCCGAGACCCTGAAGGGGCCGACCGGCGAGACCAATCAGCTGATCCTGCACGGACGCGGCGTCTTCGCCTGTATCAGCCCGTGGAACTTCCCCCTGGCCATCTTCACCGGCCAGATCGCCGCCGCCCTGGCCGCCGGCGACGCCGTCCTGGCCAAGCCGGCCGAACAGACGCCCCTGATCGCCGCCGAGGCCGTGCGCCTGTATCACAGGGCGGGTCTGAACCCGGACCTGCTGGCCCTGGTCCCCGGACGCGGCGAGACGGTGGGCGCGGCCCTGGTCACGCACCCGGGCATCGACGGCGTCGCCTTCACCGGCGGCACCGACACGGCCGCCGCCATCAACCGCTCGATCGCGGCCCGCCCCGGCGCCATCATCCCCTTCATCGCCGAGACCGGCGGTCTGAACGGCATGTTCATCGACACCACGGCCCTGAAGGAACAGGTGATCGACGACGTCATCCAGTCGGCCTTCGGCTCGGCCGGCCAGCGCTGCTCGGCCCTGCGCGTCCTCTATGTGCCCAAGGAGTCGGCCGACGCCCTGATCGAGGGACTGAAGGGCGCCTTGGCCGTCCAGACCGTCGCCGACCCGTCCGATCCCAGGACCGACATCGGCCCGGTGATCGACCCCGAATCGCGCCGCGCCCTGGAGGCCCATGTCGAGCGGCTGTCGAAGGAGGCCAAGGTGGTGGCCCGCGCCGCCCTGCCGCTGGGGTCGGAGAAGGGCGATCTGTTCGCCCCGACCATCGCCGAGATCCCGACCCCCGACTTCCTGGAGCGCGAGGTCTTCGGCCCCATCCTGCACGTCTATCGCTACGCCCCGTCGGAGCTGAAGTCGGTGGCGGGCAAGCTGGCCGCGCGCGGCTACGGCCTGACCCTGGGCGTCCACAGCCGAATCGAGGCCTTCGCCGCCGAGGTGGTCGAATTGGTCCCGGCCGGCAATGTCTATGTGAACCGTTCGATCACCGGGGCCGTGGTCGGGGTCCAGCCGTTCGGCGGCGAGGGCCTGTCAGGCACGGGCCCCAAGGCAGGAGGACCGAACAGCCTGATCCGCTATGCGGCCGAGAAGGCGATCAGCGTCAATATCGCCGCCCAGGGCGGGGATCCGGCGCTGCTGAATCTGTGAGGCGTCAGGCTTGACGTGATGCTGTGCAGGCAGGCGTTGATGCGTCGATATGGGCTGTGATCACGATCTTGATCCGAGCATCGTCTGCGTCGGCTGTATTTGGATGGGCGGGGTGTCGGACGGCTGATGACCCTGTTCGTGACGACGGCGCGATCCGCGGCTGCGCCGTCGCCCTACAGTCTTCGTTTTCCGCAAGCGCCTGAAGCCGGAAAGCGCAGCGTCGCCTTGATGAGATTGGGGGCGATTGGCCGCCTCTTCTGTGTGATTGATTTTCGTAGAATTTATGCTGGCCTAATCCATTTCACCTCGCTTAGATGAGAGCGATGTTCGAGGCGTCGCGTGTGGCGGAATTGCTCAACGCCGTTCGCGATAGATACAGTTCATTTCGCATAGTCCGACTTCGGAGAGATATTCTTGCCTTATCGTCTCGATATACATGAGCGGGAATTCGAATACCGATCGAGGGCCGCGGGGGTGGCCGCTTCGCTCGCTGCGACCGGCGGATTTGTTGTCGAATTTGAGGGGCTGGCGACGGCGGGGCCGTTTGCGGGGCTCAGGCCGCTGACACTGGTTTTCTGACCGACCGCCATGTTCGCACATATCGTAACCTCGGATCGCGGCTGGATTCTGGAGAAGATGGCGTCCGAGATATCGGCGCTTGGTTATGTCAGTCACGACATCGCGCCTGATCCTCGCGCCAAGGTTCAGTATTACATCACATACTCGTGCCGAAAAAAACGAGTGTCTGAAGTCGAATTGGCTTACTTCACTCATCTGGAAGAGGGTGAGGTCTCTAGGAGGAAATTCTTCGACGTTGCGTCGCAAGTAGATCACAGCATCTGCATGGCGAAGATTTACGAAGGTATTCTCCTGAACAGCGGTGTACGCAACGTTCATCTGTTGCCGCCGGGGGTCGATCTTTCCAAGTTCCAGGTAGGGGTCAAGGTCGGGGTTGTGGGCCGCACCTATGTCACGGGGCGCAAGGGAGAGGGGCTGGTCAAACGGGTCATGGACCTGCCGGGAATAGACTGGTTCTTCACGGGCGAAGGCTGGCCGGGCGCCGCCATGAATCTGAGCGATGAGGCGCTTCCCGGCTTCTATCGGGACATGGACTACATCCTGGTGCCCGCCCTGTATGAAGGGGGGCCGATGTCGATAATCGAGGCCCTGGCGTCGGGTACCCCGGTCATCGCGCCGGATGTCGGATGGGCCCCGGAGTTGCCGCGTATTTCATATGAGACGGGCAATGCGGAAGATCTCCGCCGCGTCTTGAACGGCCTGGTCGAGGAGCGGCAGAAGCTTAGAAGCGCCGTTCTTGACCGCACCTGGAGCGCATTTGTCGAGGGGCACGACAGGCTGTTCTTCGAAATCGCCCGGGAGCGAGGCTGGAATCGCCCGGAGACGGCTCGTCGACCTTTGCGGCCGAAGGCGTCGACCAGGTCTGCGCCCCCCGCCGCATCGACCTTGCTGCTTACGCATGGTCGAGAAAACGAGGCCAAGGGAGGGCCGTCCACACGTGTGCCTGCGCTGGCGAAAAAACTGCCCGAGTTCGGCTACAAGGCCACGCTGGGGCATTATCCCGACGCAGACCTGACTGCGGCCGACATCGTCCATGTCTTCAACGTCGCGTCTCCCCAGATTTCCCTGCCTGTCATGGAGGCGGCCAAGGCGTCGGGTCGGAAGGTCGCCTTCTCGCCGATCTTCCTCGACAATCGATGCCGTCTGCAGTGGCAGGTCGACCTGCCTGCGGCCTTCGCCGGAGATCCTGCCGGATTGGCCGAGCGGCTTCAGGCCGTCAATGATGCGGCCCGGGCCGCCCGGGAACTGCCTCTCAGTCATGGGTTCGAGCTGACGCCGGGGTATAACGCCATGATCGGGCGCATGCTGGATCAGGCTGATCGTTGCATCTATCTGAGCGAATACGAGCGCTGGGCCCTGGCGTCCGCGACGGGGCGCGAGACGCCTGGCGACGTAATCCTGAATCCGGTCGACGCCGACCTGTTCGCGCGCGCAGATCGTAGCCTGTTCGCCGAGGCCTATGGGGTGGAGGACTATGTTCTTTGCGTCGGCCGCATCGAGCCGCGGAAGAATCAACTCTTGCTCGCCCACGCCCTACGCGATGTCGACATACCCATAGTATTCGCCGGGGAGTCGTTGGACTTCCCCGATTACGAGCGGTTGTTGCGGGAGGTTGTGGGCGCGCGAGGCCATTTTGTCGGCCGTCTGCCTTCGCAATCGGCCATGCTTGCGTCGGCTTACGCCGGAGCCAAATGTTTCGCGCTCCCAAGCTGGGCTGAGGGGGGGCCTCTGTCGGCATTGGAGGCCGGGGCCGCGGGCGCGCCGCTGGTGCTGAGTTCGTTTGCTGGAGAGCGGGAGTATTTTGGCGAATTTGCCGAATATTGCGACCCTTCCAGCGAATCCAGCATCAGAGATGCAGTCGTCAGGTCAATTTCCGCGCCTCGCCGTTCTGATGAGCGGAAATCGTATGTTTCCGGGAAACTCAACATAGACGTTCATGTCGAGTCGACGGCGAGATTCTATGATAATCTTAGGGCCCGTAAATAAATGAGCAGGAGAAAATCCTTGCCTAAAGGGTCTGGTGCGTTGTTTTTCGATGTCACGACCTTGATGAACAACAATGGTCGTGTGACTGGCATTACACGCGTCGAGATGTGCTTGACGCATGACATGTTGAATCGATCCAATGTGAATTTTATTGCGTGGCACCAGACGGCCGGGCGGTTTTTCAAGCCAGATAGGGAGCTGGTCAATTTCATCGACGGTCCGTCATACAAGGATCTCGATTATGATCGTATTGAATTTATAGAATTTCTTCCGCGTGGTTCGAAACTTCTTATTCAGGGTAACGCCTGGCTTCAAAATGAATCATACGTTGATGATCTGGACGTTCTTGTAAGCCGATCCGACATCGATCTGACGTTATTGATCCACGATATTCTGCCTGTCAGTCATTCCCAGTATTTTGCTACAGACCAAGTCAAGAGTTTTGAAAAATGCCTTGATCGAATGGTGGGAATTGCTTCTCGTTTTCTGGTCGATAGCGAGGCGACTGCGACAGAGCTGCGCGCCTATCTTTTGAAGCATCGCGGCAAAGCGCCCTCAATCGAAGTCATTCGCCTCGGCGATGGTTTTCAGGGTGGAGCGCCTGCGGTTGCAGTAAGTCAAAGCAAGCTTCCGGATGTGGTCCGAACGGCGTTAAACGAAGGGCGGTTCGTGCTCTCGGTGGGGGCCCTGAGCCCTCACAAGAACCGTCGGCTGCTCTACGACGTCTGGGGGCGGCTTTACGAAGAGCTGGGCGACGATACGCCGACGCTTCTGATCGCAGGCGGCACGGCCGGCGCGGGCCCCGAAGGCGAACAACTCGCCGAGCGGCTGAAGCGCGATGAACGCACCAAGTCTCACGTGCACATCGTTCACGGTCTCGACGACGCGGCGCTTGAGCTGCTTTACCGCCGTTCCCTGTTCACGGTTTTTCCGTCGTTGTGCGAGGGCTGGGGACTGCCCGTCGCGGAAAGCCTGCTGAACGGAAAAATCTGCATCGCTTCGTCGACCTCCTCCATGAAGGAGATTGCGCCGGACTGTACGGACCTCCTGGATCCGCTGGATACTCTCGCCTGGGTCGAGAGCGCCATGCTCTACGCCGGGGACGCCAAGGCGCGGTCGGCCAGAGAGGCTTTCATACGAAAAAATTATCGCCCCACGCCCTGGAGCGAAACGGTCGATCAATTGATCGCCGGCAGTAAAGGTCCGGCGCGTGTCAGGCCTCCTTACCAGGCCTATGTCGGTCAGGTGCTGGATCTCGCGAGTCTCAAGCTCCTGGCCAAACTGGGCGAGCCCGGGCAGCCCCAGTTCGAGGCCGGTTCATGGGGGGGCTGGACTTCCAGCGAGGCGACTTTGACCCTGGAGGTCGCCAAGACCTCGTCGGGCATGTGCGAAATCGTGTTCCAGACGGCCTTCCAGGGGCGATCGGGCGTCGTGCGCGTATTCAACGCCGATAAGGAGATCGCCGTTTGGCGCTATGATCGAAGCGCCATGGAGCTGCGAGCGATCGAGATTGAAGAGACGTCCTTGTCGGTGAACGCAGCGCTGCGCTTCATCGTCGAAGGCGATGAGGTGGGCGCTCGCTTCGGCGTAGCCAAGCTTGCGATCCTGCAGTCGGACTGGCCGGTCGAGAAACGGGATAATCTTGTAGAGAAATTGGCCCCCCACAGGTTTGCATGGGGGGAGCCTGTAGCGCTGTCGGATTTGAAGTCGGCTCTCGTAAGCGGCTGGCATCGTCTGGAGAAGGCGCTTGTCTGGTCGAACGCCGGCCCGGCGACCTTGCTGATGCCGCTGAGCAGTCCGCCGATGGAGGGCGGGGTTCTGCGATTGGGCTTGAGCACGCTCGTGAACCAAATGGTCGGCGTGGCCGTGAACGGCGTCGACATGGGAAACTGGAATGTCGGGCCCAAAGGCGAGGTCTACGAAATTCCCTTACAATCCAGTCTTGTCGGGTCGTTGTTGTGGCTTGAGATCAGGCCATCGACCACATGGAAGCCCAGTGCGTTGGTCTGGTCCAACGACAATCGGTCCCTGGGGATTGCGCTTTCGCAGATCGAACTGATCGACGCCGATGTTGCATTCCAATCGTCGGCGATTCCTGCCCTCCGGGGACGCAGAAAGTCGATTCCGGATCGTGGGCCCAGGCCGACGGCGGCTTCATCCCCTAACGGCGTATTCGAGTTCACCAGCGAGGGGAACGGCCGCGAGGCGTTGCTCCAGGGGTGGCACGAAATGGAGGCAGGGCATGTGTGGAGCACAGGCAGCTGCAGTCTTCAGATCGCACCACCCAAGCCGTTCAGTCCTCGACTGCGCGTCACGCTTTCCGCCTATCTTCCCCAAACCGTCGAGATGTTCGTCAATGGGCGAAGTTCGGCGCTGTGGTGGGTGAGCGATGGCGAGCCTCAGGTCTTCGAGGCGGACGTATCCGAAAGCGTTTCGCCGCACGATTCCGCCGTGACGATCGATTTCATAGCAACGGCGGCTGTGCCTGCCGTCATGTCGGACACGCCCGACGGACGGGCGTTGGGCGTGGCGCTTGGTCGTCTCTGGTTTGAGGGCGTCAAGGCAAGGCCGCCTTCAGTCCTGGTAAAACGCGCGAAGGCTGCAAACCGCATGCTCCGTAGGGCGTTTTTACGCTGATACTTTCCTCTTTCCATTTGTTTTTTAGTGAAAAATTCAGTGTTGAAGTCCAAAGCAACAACGAACGCCTCGCTCCTCAGGCAGAGAGAGCGTCCTCTTGTGGTCAGGGGGCAGCCGAGTTTCGCGCGACCGGACAGTCAGTTGGTCACGGCGTCTCAGATCTATGAGGACAGCTTCGCCCCTTGGTCGGCCTATTTTCGGCATGAGCCCGAGATGGACCGCAAGGTATGGGAGTATGCCTACATACTTCAGGCCGTAAGCGCTTATGCCGACCTGGGTGAAAAATCCCGCGGTCTATGCTTTGGGTCGGGCAAGGAACTGCTTCCGGCGATCTTCGCCAAGCGAGGCTGCTCGATCGTCGCGACCGACTTTGTTCCCGAAGTTTCGGATAAGGGGTGGGAGACGAGGGCGGTCGATGATCTGTTCCATCCTGGCTATATCGACCGCGAGACCTTTGATCATCGGGTCTCGTTCCGCAACATGGACATGAACGCCATCGATCCGGATCTCAAGGATTTCGACTTTCTATGGTCGACGGGATCGCTGGAGCACATCGGCGGGTATGACAAAGGGCTTCAATTCGTAGAGAACGCCATGGCCTGCCTCCGGCCGGGCGGCATCGCCGTTCATACGACCGAATTCACGATAAGCTCGGAAACAAAAGGTAGGGATCATCCAGATCTGAGCTTTTATTGCCGCCAGGATATCGAAGCGCTCGCCATGCGTTTGCTGAATGCAGGCCATCTGATCGTGTTGAATTTCGATCGCGGCGACACCCCGGCGGATATGCACGTGGACGTCGCCCCCTATCACTCAGGGCAGACCCTGGCGGCGCATTTCCAGACTCATGTCATCACGTCCATCGGATTGATCATCCAAAAGGACGCCATGAGAAGCTAGCCGCCCAAGACGTCCGTCAGGATGTCGTCCAGGGTTCGGGACGGAGACCAGTCCGTTCTGGAGGAGATACGGCTCGCATCTATAGTGGTCGATGGAATGTCGCTGGGGCGAAGGCGGGCAGGATCGGTCGTGACGGTTCCATCCGCTCTGCTGATATCCATCAAGCGTTCCAAGATGCGACGGATCGCTATCGGGCGGCCGGACGCCACATTGAACACCTCGCGACGCTCCAGGAAGGGCGCGGCGTTCAGGAGGGCGATATAGGCGTCGATGACGTCCTCCACATGGAGGAAATCACGTTCGGCATCCAGGTTGCCGACCAGAATCTCGCGCTGGCGGACCTGTGCGGCGAAGGCGGGGATGACGAAACGTGGATCCTGCCCGGCGCCGCTATGGTTGCTGGGGCGGGCGATGATCAGTCTCGCCTCGCCGGGCAGAATGTCGGCGAGGATCTGCTCAGCCGCCAATTTGGAACGCCCATAGGTATTGAGGGGCAGGGGCGTCGTGGTCTCGTCGACGGGACCTGCACGAAAGGCTGAGCCATACACCTCGACGCTGCTTGAGAAGAGCATTGTGGCGGAGGGCGCCTCGTTTGCGATCGCCTCGGCGAGGTTCAGTGCGCCGAGGCCGTTGCTTCGCCAGGTCGCCGTCGCTCCGCCGGCCGCCGCGCCGGCGCCGACCGAGCTTTGACCGGCGAGGTGGATGACAAGGTCTGGTCGGAAGCCTTTGACGACAGCGCGCACGCTGTCGGCGCAGGCGAGGTCCATGGCCGGCCGCTCGTCATCTCCCCCTTGGTGCGGAGGAGAAAGAACCTGAGCGGAGGCATGGGTCGACGCGAGTCTGGCCAGAAGGCGTCGGCCGACGAAGCCGCCGCCCCCCGTGACGAGTATTCGCCTGAAGGGCTCGGGCGAGGCGTCTGATCGCCGCGTACCAGCCGCGCTCGCTCGGGCAGTCATCAGGATTTGGCGGCGCTTCGGTCCAGGCGGGCGAGGTCGGCGTCCACCATTTCGCGAATCATGTCTTCCAAGCTGGTCTTGGCGCGCCATCCCAGAACGGTCTGGGCCTTCTCCGGCTCGCCGAGAAGAACATCCACCTCGGCCGGGCGGTAAAGCGCCGGGTCGATGACGAGGTGGTCGTCCATGTTCAGACCGGCATGGGCGAAGGCGATGGCGCACATGTCCCGGACGCTGGTGGTTTCGCCGGTCGCCACCACATAATCATCCGGGGTGTCCTGTTGCAGCATCAGCCACATGGCCTCGACATAGTCGCGGGCGTGGCCCCAGTCGCGCTTCGCATCGATGTTGCCGAGGCGCAGTTCCTTGGCCAGGCCCAGCTTGATGCGGGCGACGCCGTCCGTGACTTTCCGCGTCACGAACTCGGTGCCGCGCAACGGGCTCTCATGATTGAACAGGATGCCAGACGAAGCGTGGAAGCCGAAGCTTTCGCGGTAGTTGACCGTGATCCAGTGGCCGTAGAGTTTGGCGACGGCGTATGGCGACCGCGGATAGAATGGGGTCTTTTCGGACTGCCTGTCCTGCTGGATCAGCCCGTACATTTCCGATGACGAGGCTTGGTAGAAGCGGATCTCGGGGTTCACAATGCGGATGGATTCGAGAACATTCGTCACGCCGACCGCAGTAACCTGAGCCGTCAGGAGCGGCTGGCTCCAGGAAGAGGTGACGAAGGACTGCGCCGCCAGGTTATAAATTTCGTGGGGTTGAACGCGCTGCACAATGGCGATCATGGACGCCAAGTCGGTGATGTCGCCGTCGTGAAGTGTGACCTTGTCCGCGATCTTCAGCCAGTGAAGCCTGTGATCAGAAACGCCGTGGTGAGACGATCTGCGTACGACGCCGTGAACGGCGTAGCCCTTTCCAAGAAGAAGTTGCGCGAGATATGCGCCGTCCTGGCCGGTGATGCCGGTTATTAGGGCGATCTTCGACATCTATCTCTCCGAAGGGTAGGAACGGGCCACTGGTTGGACGAATAATCAATAAACTACAAGCGCAGTTGACGAATTTCGACGACATTGCAGCGGAACGATCCGGGCGGTAAGCAGAACATCATGAGTGATCAATGTTGAGTGGTCTGCGCAGCCGCCGCCTGCGGCGCCAGGCTGAGAAACATGCTATGGGCCGCGAATGGGCCAAGGCCTCGGCGCTCTATCGCCGGGTGGTTCAAATGGGGCGCGCCCGAGCCTCGGATTGGGTGCGGCTGGCGCGGGCCCTGGACGAGGGCGGAGACAAGCCTGGGGCCGAAGCGGCGTACCGGCGGGCGAGCGCCGAGTTTCCATTGGCTTACAATGTACACCGCCAATTCGGCCTGTTTCTTTGGTCGCGAGGCAGTCTGGGTCCGGCCGCCAACGCCTTTCTGCGCGCTCTGGCCTTGGCGCCGGAAGAGCCCCTTCTGCAGCAGGACATGGTTCGTCTGGGCGGAACCCCGGAGGGGTTGCGCGTTCGGATGCTTGAGGCCTTTCTGGCTGCGGAGACGCCGACTGCAGGGCCGCGCGATGAGGCGAGGGGCGCGAAAGGAAGGCGCAGGGCGGCGAAGGCGGCCTTTCGTCGCGGGGACTGGAGTGCGGCTGTCGACCTGGGGCTCAGGCTGGCGGCAGGTCGTCACACTTCTCCTCATGATATGATGCGGCTGTCCCTCGCGCTCAAGGAGGCGGGACGTCATGAGGAAGCGCTCACGGCCAATTGGCGGGCGCTCGCTTTAAGGCCGCGCGAACCGGAGTTCCATCTTCACCTCGGACATTGTCTGAAGGTTCTGGGCGACCCCGAGGCCGCCGCCAGCGCCTATCTGGCCGCGTGGCGATTGCAGCCCGGCCGTCGCGATGTCGGGTTGGAGTTGTCCGGCCTTGGGTGGTCGGCCGCAGCGCTCGAAGAGGCCGTCCTTCTTGGCGCAAAGCCTGGCGGGATGTCGGTCTCCTCCTATCTGGCCGGGGGCGTTCCCGACGTCGCCGCTTCGCGTGATCGGAGCACGGCCCAGGTCGCCATCTTCGGCGACCTGATGTCCGCCATGCTTCGGAACGGCTGAAATACATGCGGATTCTGATCGATCTCCAGGCCTGCCAGAGCGGAAGCCGTCTACGCGGCATAGGGCGCTATGTGCGATCCATCACGGAGGCGATGGCGCGGGAGGCCGGGCCGCGGCATACGATCCATGTGCTGCTTTCCGACCTTTATACGGATCATCTTCTTCAGATCCGGCGGGATCTCGCCGGCCTGATTCCCAATGAGAACATCCTGGTCGTCTCCCTGCCCAGGCAGGTAGCCAGCGCCATGGAAGGCAATGACTGGCGTACACATGCTGCGGAATTGGCTCTGGCCAAGGTCGTGGAAGACCTGAAGCCGGATGTCTATTTCAATCCCAGCCTGTTTGAAGGATTCAGGGAGCCGACTGTTTCAAGCATAGAGCGGCTTGGCTGTCGAACGGTCACGACTCTCTATGACTTGATCCCCTATGCGGATCCTGAAACCTATCTAGGCGATGACGCCTTACGCCGCGCCTATGAGAGTAAAATCTCCAGCCTGCGCCGATCCGATATAATATTCACCATATCGGAATTTACAAAAACCGAAGCCGTCGACTTGCTCGGCATCCACCCGGATCGGTTGAAGTGCGTGCCTTTGGCCGCATCTTCTGTCTTCCGTCCGGTCCTGGTCGATGACGAGGACAAGAGGCGGCTGTTCGAGCGCTACGGCATCGAACGGCGCTTTGTGATCACCACCGCCCCGTTGGAGCCGCGAAAAAACCTGCAGGGGCTGCTGGCCGGTTTCGCCTGCCTGGAGCCGCGCCTTCTCGCCGAGGTCACTCTGGTCCTGGTCGGTGCGACCGATGAGGCCGAGCGTCGCAAGATCGTGGAGGCGGCCGAGGCTCTGGGGCTGCCGCCCGAGGCCTATCTCATCGCCGGATATGTGCCGGATGAAGACCTCGCAGCCCTGTATACCTGCTGTGAACTGATGGTCTTTCCTTCGCTCAGCGAAGGGTTCGGCCTGCCTCCGCTAGAGGCCATGGCGTGTGGAGCGGCCGTGGCCGTATCCAATCGCACCAGTCTGCCGGAGGTCGTGGGGCGGTCGGACATCCTGTTCGATCCTCTGGATCCCGGCGACATCGCGCGTGTGATCGCAGAAATCCTCAAGGACGGGGCGCGTCAGGAAGAGCTGCGCGCCTATGGACGCGCGCGCGCGCGCCGTTACTCGTGGCGCAGGTCGGCCAAGGCGATCCTGACTCACCTTGAAGCCCTGCCTCCGCGACGGATGGACACGACGTCCGGCGCGCCGGGATTCTCAGCCGGCGCACGCATAGGCGTCGTCGCGGCGCTCGGCGCCGGGGCGGCGGACAGCGGCGCCGCAAAGGTTCGCTCACTGCTGGGCGATCTGGGAAAGGTCTGCAGCATCGACTTGGCCATGGTCGCCGGCGAGATCGGACGGGACGCGTCCTTGGGGGATGTGCGGCGTCAGGATTTGCCCGACCTGATGTTGTCGGGCGGGCGGTTCGATCGCTTGCTGTATATCGCGGACGCCGATCAGCTTCATCTGATCGCTCCCTATGTCGCGGTTCGCCCCGGAGCGATTCTGGCGCTGGATGCGTCGTCTGATCGGTCGCAGGAAGCGAAGCGCCTTTCGCCGACGGAGCAGGCGGACGTGTTCGCCTGGGGGCGTTTTAAGGCCCTGGCGGCGGCGGCGGATGACCCGGCGATCGCGGCTCAAGCCGCCGGTTCGATTTTCGCTGCGGACATTCCGATTCTGACCGGGCCGGGTTCGCCTCTGGTTCTGAACGGTCGAGGACGTGCGGTGGGCGTCTCGCCCGCTCCGGGCCTGTCGCGGCGGAAGGGCCAGGAACGGCACGCGGCGCATGACGAGAGTCTGGTCGAGGCGGTGCTCGAGAGTCTCGCCCAGGCGCCTGCGCCCGTCAGCGGCGAAGGGTTGGAAAGCCTGTCCGGGTCGGCCAATGGGGTGGCGCCGAGCGCGCAGGACCTTGATGAACTTGCTTTGGCGGTCTGGCGCAATGCGGAGAAGCGTCGCTCGCCGGAGGTCTTCCTTGACGTGTCCGGTTTGAGCACGATCCAGGGACGCCACCTCTCATGCGGACGTCGGCTGATACGGGATCTTCTCATCGGCGACGACCGCCTGCGGCCTGTGCAGTTCAGGCGTGGCATGGCGATGACCGCCAACCGTCTGGCCGGGCGCCTGCTCGGGTTTCCGGATTTTCCGTTGGCCGACCAAGAACTGGTGTGGCGGGCGGGCGACAAGATCGTCCGGCTGGATATTCTTGATGGCGCCGCGCTGGAAGCCGCGCCTCTGTCCGATCTCGCCGCTCAGGGCGTGACGGTGGCTGTGGCGGCGGTCGGGGATTTGCTGCTTCATCGACCCGATCTCTCTTCCGCCGTCGCTCATGCGATGATGAACGCCGTCCACGGCGGCATGGGGCAGGTCGAGGGCGAGGTGCTGATCTGTGGGGTTTCAGAGAAGGCCGTCCCCAAACCCCGCAAGCGGCCATTGGGTAAGGCGGATCCAGCCGCGGTTCCGACGCCGACATGGATTGTATTCGACGACGCGGTCTTGCCCGAACTGCGGAACCGCCATGGCGCAGTCGTGCCGGATGTGGCGCGTTCGGTGCAGGGCAACGAACAGCAACGCCTTGCCGATTTAAGGGCGGCGGATGCTGCGGCGCCGCTGGTCCCGCCCGCGAACTATACGATCATGGGACATGTGCGCGGGGCCTACAGTCTAGCGATGGTCAATCGCGCGCTCGCTCGAGCGTTGGACGCCGAACTGGCGGGCCGGACAGCCTTCGCCGCCTACGAGACCTCGCCGATCGATGAGTTCTCGGAGGTTCCTGAGGATGAGCGCGGTCTGATCTCGCGCCTGGCCACGACGGTTCTGCCGGCTGAAGGACTGGATGTGGTGATCAGCCACCATTATCCTGTCCTGCCGCCTGCTGAGGCGCCGGATCTGGCGCTGGCGCTCTTCCACTGGGAGGAGACGGAGGTTCCCGCCTTGATCGTCGAGGCGTTGGAAGAGCATTTTTCCGCTGTCTTGGCTCCGTCCCGCAGCGTGAGAAAGGCTTTGGTGGATTCAGGGCTCCGCATTCCTGTCGCCCTGATCGGCCTGCCTTCCGAACTCGAAGCATTCGAAGCTGTTCAAGGGCGGAAGGACGGAGCGGAGAAGCTTTTCCTCCACGTGTCGTCCTGTTTCCCTCGCAAGGGCGTCGATCTGCTGCTGGAGGCCTGGAGCCGGGCCTTCACGCGCAACGACCCGGTCCGACTGCTGATCAAGACGTTTCCAAATCCTCATAATGATGTGGAGCTTCAGATCGAAAAACTCCGCAAAGCCCATGCAAACCTCGCGCCCGTCGAGGTTATCAGCCGGGACATGGAGCAAGACGATTTGGTGCGGCTCTACGAGCAGGCCGGCGTCGTTGTCCTGCCGTCCAGGGGGGAGGGGTATAATCTGCCCGCTCTCGAAGCCCTGGCGAGCGGCACGCCCTTGATCGTTACGGGCTATGGCGGACAGAGGGATTTCTGCGGGCCCGCCGAGGCCAGGATGCTCGACTATGTTTTCGCGCCCTCGGCGAGCCATGTGGCCGGGGGGCATTCATTGTGGGTGGAGCCTTCCGTCGAGGATCTGATCGCCGCGATGCGGGAGCAGCTTGACCCGGATCAGGCCCTTGTTGTGGAAGCCCGTCGAGAGGAGGGCAAGGCCCGAGCGGCGAACGTCGGCCGACGGGCCGCCTGGGTCGAGACCTTGCAGGGGGTGACGGAAAGCCTTGTCGCCACACCCGTCACGCCCCGGCCGAGGACAGCCTGGGTGACGAGTTGGGGCGTGCGTTGCGGCATCGCCGAATATTCAAGCTTCCTGCTGAGCCATGCGTCTCTTGAAGCGCGCTCGGCGACCGTGGTCTTGAGCGACATAAGGACGCCGCCGGAAAAGGTCGGCGGGTTCGCCCATGAAGCCGTCTGGAAAATCGGCGGCAACGAGCATCTCGAAACCTTGCTTGAGGCGCTGGATCGTCATCGGGCGGAGGCGGTCGTGGTTCAACATCAGGACGGACTGATCCGCTGGACCGTCCTGAGCGACTTCCTGCGTGACGAGCGTTTGCACGGCCGCGTAGTCGTCGTCTTCCTGCACGCCGCAGGCAATATCCAGTCCTTGCTGACCGAGGAGGAGCGAGAGGTCGTTCTCGACGGACTGCGCAGAGCGACGCGACTGGTGGTCCATAATCTCTCGGATATGAACCTTCTGAAATCGTATGGCCTGGTCGAGAACGTCGTGCTTCTGCCGCACGGCGCGATGCCCGGCCAAGCGCCGTCGACGATCCGTTCGCTGCCGTCTTCCGCCAGTCCCGTCATCGGCTGCCACGGCTTCTTCCTGAGCCACAAGCGCATCGACCGTCTCATCGCCGCGCTTCCAGCCCTGCGCCGGACCTGGCCCGGGATCCGGCTTCGACTCGTGAATGCGAACTATCCCGGAGAGTCCGATCAGTTGATCGCGGCGAGCAAGGCCCTGGCGGAGAGTTTGCGGGTCGACGACGCCATCGAATGGCACACCGACTTCCTGCCGATCGAAGAGATCGGGCGTCTTCTCTCGGGCTGCGATCTCGTGGTTCTGCCTTATGATCAGAGTCGGGATTCCGCGAGCGGCGCGGTCCGCGTCGCCATGTCGAGCCTGGCGCCCGTGATGACTACGGACGTCAATATCTTCGCCGAACTGAGAGGCGTGGTCGCGCAGGCGGAGAGCAATGATCCGGCCTGTCTCGCCACGGCGATCACCGCCCTGTTGAAGGACGAAGGCCGTCGAACAGAGGTTCAGCAGAACATGCAGGCCTGGTTGGATCGGCATAGCTGGAGGCGAATCTCAAACCAGCTGGACGGCATGATCTGCGGCCTCTTCGACGCGGCGGAAAGAGGCTGGGAGTGAAGGCGGCAGGGCGTGCGGTTGAAGGCTTGACTTTCTTCAGAACTCCACGGCGAAATCCGCCAAGACTCAACCGTCCATCTTGTATCGAATTGCGCTACATTTGATGGAGTTGTTCTAGTATCAGGATGATGCGAGCTGCTTGGAATATTATCTGAAGTCCTCTCGGAAGTGAGATATTTGAAGGCCAACGGCAAATGGGATTATATGTAAAATCTCTGGCATTGACCTAGATGGGGCCGTTGACTTACGTCCGGATGCCTTTTGATCTCGGGACACTGCCCCATGGATGGTTTCCTAAGAATCAGGTGAACATCCTTTGGCAACTGGTTCAACTGACGAATGGTCCCATCCTTGAGGTTGGGCCGTGGATCGGACGATCGACGTGTGTCATCTTAGAAGCAATGAAGCACAACAATGTGTGGCGGCAGTTTCACACAGTCGACTTTGGAATTTCATCGGAGGCGGAGTGGGAGCGCCTTCTGGGTGAGCGGTTGGCGGACAAAGCCAATGCCGAGGACTACAGGCCCCACGTTCTTCAGCCTGGCGGTTCCATCGTTTCGCTTCTCAAGAATTTAGGGGAGCGTGGATTTATGGAGCGTGTCTCAGTCCACCGAGCAGATGTTCGAGATCTGAGATTTGAGACAAAATTTGACCTGATCTTCTGTGATGCTTCTCACACCGAAGATGAGATCGATCGCAATGTTCCGAAGTTGCTTGAGATGCTGAATCCTGGCGGCATTTTGGCCTGCGACGATATTAACAGCGAGTTGCACAACTACCTACGGCGCCAGTTTTCTTGGGAGTGGGAGCACGTGGACTCCCTTCTCTTTTACGGTGCGCCAGTCAATCGATAGGCTTGATAGCTTCTACTACGGTTTCGGAGGCGACATACATCAAACTCTCCTGCGTGACATATTCGTCAAGCGCTTCAAGGGCTTCTTGCAGTCGCTTCATCTTATCGGCCGGCACCCCTCGCGCCCCGGCTTTGGCCAGGGTCAACAATGTCCCGGAGACGCGACCTCCCCAAGATATCGATCTATCCGGGAACATGTCGAACCATTGGTCCAGCCCGTAAATGCTAGCGTTATAGAAATGCTGCGGCTCAGAATGCACGGGCTGCATAAATGCGGTTACGACATAAGCTCGACCGCCCGGCTTCAGGACGCGAAAAATTTCCTCGGCCGCCCGTCGCGGATGCGGAAGGTGCTCGAAGACCGCCGTTGAATGAATAAAGTCCACGCTTCCTGTTTTGAATGGCAGTGACTGTGCGTCGGCATACAAATCGGCCTCGTCGAACAGATCGTACTCCATGTTGATGTATCGGGGGTCGTCCATCATCCGCCGACCGCCGCCAATGTCGATCATGACGCCGTCGGACGGCACATCAGCAAGCAGTTCAAGGGGCCTCGCTCGGAACGGTCGAGCTCGATTTCGGGCTGTTCGGCGGAAAATTGCAGGCCGCATTTCCTCCGTTTCCACTTCAATGGATTCGAGCAAAACCTGACTGTTCCGTGACTTAGGGTTCCGTCGACCGCATGGAGTGATCGTGGTGGGGCCTTCGGCATCCACAGTGAGCGGGACCAGTGAGTTTGCGTGGAAGAGGTCGATTTCCCGATCGCCAACCTTGACGATGCCAGACGATGGGTGAGCGCCGAATTTAATCTTGAGCCGCCCTTTCAGGGAGACCTCTACCGGTTCGACCAGCATCCGCCAGTGTGAATCTACAGCCTTTGCCTGGGGGGCCACCTCTGTAGCTTCGTGCAATTTCCAGATCCGTTCAGCCTTCAAGGACGTCGGTTGTTCTGGAATGTCGACGGGCGCGCCTCCAGTAAACCTCGGCTTGAAGTCCCGGATAGTTCCAACGACCCCAGCAGCGCTCACGAGCCGTCCTTCCTTGATGTCGTCGCCAGCATTCACAGAGGGCTCAGCCCAGACATCACCCTTGGTGACGGGACAAGCAAGCCGAGACATCAGGCGACGAAGCGACGAATCCATTAGGCCCACCTTATTCGATGAAATCACAATATCGCGGCGAAGTTGAACGCCAAGTCCCCTTCCGTCTCATTTTCTGAAAGGGCGTGAGATGGCGGGCTTGATCTCGCCGCCCCGAGGTCGCCATCAAGTGAAAACGCTCGGACGTCACCAGGGCCGCAAGAAATGGCGAGAAAAATCAATGAATGCTCAGCTGTCCCCGTCATCAAACTGGGCGGAGATGGAGAGGCTCCCCGGCTGCAAGGGAGGGCAGATCGAACGGAAGGCGGATAAAATTGAGTGAGTCCACAGCATCCCCTAAATCAAACCCAGTGATTTGATGTAGAATCCTAACAATCGCTGGTCCTTGGACGAGCTGACCTCAGCGGGAATTCTAGGGTAACTGCCCTCGATTTCGATAGTGATCAACGGGTTTGTGCCCGACTCGACCGGCACCAAGAAGTCCTGTTCCGTATTGCAGTGCGAAACGGACACAATGTTTTTGCCGATCTTTACGGAGAGGCCCCCGACGGCTGTGTAATACAGTCCCAGCCTCAGGCGAACCGCCTCGATGGGGCGCTGTCCGTAACCTCTGGAAATCTGCAGGGTTGCGCGCGTGCCGTTTGACCAGATCCGGTCGCTGTCAGGGGCGTGCCATCCTTCGCGGGCGAAGGCCGATCCCTCTGCGCCGCGCCCGAACGGATAAGTCCGCACGATCGGATCGAGGTTCATGGACGCCGCGATAAGAGCGCCTTTCGCTTCCCAACTGAACCGTGATGCGACCTCGTTGAGCGTGGTCCGAGATCTGGTCAGGGCGTCGCGGATCGCCGCAGTCACGTCGTCGACGTCGGGATCCTTGCGCAGGATGATTCCGACGTCCTCGCCTGTCACGACATCACGTGCAAAACCCGTATCCGCCACCACCGGATAGACGTTCGCGGCCAAGGCTTCCAGCAGCGGCATTGGGCCGCCCTCCCTTTGGGAGACGGACACATACACCGACATGCGCTCATATACCTGAGGGTAGTCTGCGTACCGGGCCTGGACGAGGTCCAGATTCGCCAGGCCGGCGATCTCCTCGGCATACGGTGATCCGCGCCATTGTATGCCGGTGTTCAGAACCTCATCGGGATGTCCTTCAAGGAGGATGAAGGAAAGATCCGGGTTCGCCTTCACGACATCCAGTATGAGGCGCGGATTCTTCCGCTCATAGTATCCGCCGACAAAGCCGACGGATCTTCCTTTTGAAATATCCAGACCGTCGAACATGGCGAGGTCGACCCCGCCGACCGTCGTCACGATTTTTTCCGGATCCAGGCCCAGTTCGATGAGGAACTGGCGGTCGGAGGCGTTCATGGCGAAGACGCCGTCCATATAGTCGAAGGCGACCAGCATCTCCGAGGCGCTCACACCCCTGGAGAAATCAGGGTGGGTGAAATAGACGAAATTCTTGGCGCCGACGACCTGAGGAGCCCGCGCCATCGTGTTTGCGGCCAGGTTGTAGTGGGCGTAAAAATAGGCGCGCGCCTTAGGCAGGGGTACGCCGAGGCGGCTGTTTGTCTCGGCGTAAACCCATCCGCAATGCAGACCCGATGCGCGTTCGACGACTTTGCAGATCTTGTCGAGGATCCAGCCCTTGCTGTTGACGTTGAGGATGAAGACGATGTCGTAGACGAGATCGATCGGCTGTGTTTTCGGCCCGTCGAATGTCTTCAGGAGGTGGGGGATCAGGCGGCTCACGCGTCGACTCCGGCGCAGAGGCGCTCCAGGATGCGTTGTTCACGCGCCTTCCAACTCTTCTTCATTCCGTATCTGACATTCTGCTCGTACCCCTCCAGGCGCCATGGCCGCAGTCTTAGCGACTTGTTTATGGCCTTGCTCAGGGACGCCCCGTCCTCACCGGAATAGAAGGTCAACGCCGCGTCCTTGCCGATCGCGTTCTCTATGACCTTGAGCTTGTAGCTGACCAGGGGCGAGCCGCTGGCAAGATACTCAAACACTTTCAGTGGAGATGTGATTTGGCTTCTGTCATTTTTGGCTCGGGTGAAGACCAGGACGTCGCTGGATTGTGCGAACAACATGACGGTGCTCTGGTCAAGAAAACCTAGAACAGATAGATTTTTCAAATCAGATTTGTTTCGCTGATCTCGACGCTCGTTCTGCGCGCGACTGACGCCTCCAGCGAGCAGGAAATGGATGTGAGGGTTGAGCCTTGCCGCCTCAAATATCTTGTCGATTCCTCGTTCCGTCTGGAGGCCGCCACCGTAGAAGGCCGCAGCAGAGAAGCGATGCCCGAGAATAAAGCGCCTGCAACGCGCCACACGATCAAGGTCTCGTTCGACAGAATAAACGTTGACGCCGCTATCGGCGACGAACGTCTTGTCCCCGAGGCCCCAGCCTTCGAGACGTTTCGCAACAGTCGGAGTGATGGCGAGGACGCCCCTGCAGAGCGGATCTCTCAGTATGGAGATGTCTTTCGAGCTGATATTCTCGTGATAATCTTCATTGTGATCTTCGTAGATGAAGGGAATACTCTGGAAGAAGCATTTCCTGGCCATCATGCCATCGCGAATGTGAGCGACGTCGACATTCTTCAGTAATTCGTCCAGATAATCAGATCGCATCTCCCAGTTCGCCGCGTCATCTGCGGTGAAATCGGAACGAGCGTTAGGAATTGCGAGCTCTATTCCTTCCGGTACATTGTAGATCGAGGAAAACACTCGACTTATCGAGTTGCATCCCTGTGCGCTTGCTATGTCATAGGGCTGATCATTGGTCCGCCCCAGCAATACGGGAATATGCCCGTTCTGCCTCACGGCGTCCGCCGTATTCGCCGCCCATATTGAACGTGCGCGGCCGGGAGCGATAAGTGTGTCGCCGACCTTCGCAGACACCAGAACGCGAAGAGGACGCTGAGGCGCCGGCTGTTTGAAAAGTCGGTGAAGCACTGAGGTATCCGTTTGGAAGGTCTTTGCACGCTAAGGGCGCTGATACGGCCAAGTCAATCACAGCTCGTGGAGGTCACTCCATTCGGATTGCTGCAAGGCTCGCTTCTGCTCGTCAGATAGTCAGGGTGCTGATGTGTAAGCCGATCTTTTAGTCTGCGGCCCACGCTCGGTCCTGCAACGCCAAGGCTCCAACCTAAACTGTTCGCGCTGGTGGAGTGAGCCCGCCGTCCACGATCTCCATCATCGTTGAAAGCGATGAAGCTGGCCGGCGAAACCCGAATCCATGGAAGGGCGGTTCAAGGCGAGACCGTCTCCTAACTTCTTGTCGCCCTGGCCAGCCGCAAGCCCATCCGGTCGCTAAGCCTGGGCGCAGACCGTGGAGGGGGGCGAGGAATCTGAAAGGCGTTCCACGCTGAATCCGTGGAACCGAATATAGCCCTGGAACGAGGGGCGGCAGGTGAAGGCGCGGAACTCCGCCGCCTGGGGCGAATCCCAGGCGTGGACCATGCGCGCTTCATACTGGCCCGGGTCTCGAATGAGGTATGTCTCGGTCGTGAAGAGCCCAAGCGCGCCCCAGTCGAAGCGCGCCTGGACTTCTCCACCCTGGGGGTCGATCGAAAACCGCATGCGTGCCAGCCACAGCCCGGCCGGCAACTGGACATAGGGGCCGAAAAGCAGGGTTTTCTGTTGGCCGGTCAGGTCGATAGCCTCGCCCCTGTCGACGCCAGGCAGGCATTCGAAGAGGTGGAGCGGCCATTCGATACGTTCGCCCAAGGGCGGAACATACTGTCCGTTCAAACGCGGATCAGGCGATGGCGGGCGCGTCGCCGCGTCTGCGACGGCCTTGTCTTCCGCTTCTTCTTTTATCTTGTCTGCAGACACTTAGGACGTACCGCGAAGCCATTGGTAAACATGAACCGCTTCTTCGATGTCCGTGAATATTTTGGCCTTGCCGCTTTCAATGATCAGGGCGCGGTCGCAGAGGCTCGCAATCATGTGCATGTCGTGCGAAGCCATAAGGAAGGCGCGGTCTCCGCGCCTTTCGAAGAGTTCTTCATTGCAGCGCCTCTGAAATCGCGCGTCGCCGACAGCGACGAGCTCGTCGATCAGATAACATTCGAACTCAATGGCGAGAGAGAGGCCGAAGGCCAGTCGAGCTCGCATGCCAGACGAATAGTGTTTTACGGGGCGGCGTAAAGCCGATCCGAGTTCGGCGAAGTTGTCCACGCGCTCCAGCATGTTGCGATAGTCGCGATTGTAGAGGCGGCAAAGGAACCGAATATTGTCCAGCCCGCTGAGGCTGCCCTGGAAGCCGCCGCCGAAGCCGATCGGCCAAGACGAGGACATCCGCCAGTGCACCTGCCCTGACGACGGATGAAGGACGCCTCCAAGAATTTTGATGAGCGTCGACTTGCCTTGCCCGTTCCGTCCCAGAACAGCCAGGCGGTCTTGCGGGCCCATGGTGAAATTCAGATCCTGAAACACGCTCCGGCCGCCGGGCGTGTCGTAGGTCTTGCAAAGGCCTTCGACGCTTAGGGCCGCCGTTCCGGGGGAAAGGGACATGGCGTCAATCTTGGCGGTGTTCGCGAACGCCTGCGACCACCAGCCATCCTAGGCCGTAGATCACCAGGGTCGCCACCAGCACCGTCAGGAGCAGGAAGAGGCGACGGGGTTCGGTGGGCCGCTCCGGCAGGTTCGGACGCGCCACCTGCTCGATATACAGATGCTGGCGACGGGCGTCCTGGCGCGCCGCGTCCAGACTTTGGTTGGCGGTGGCGACGGCGCGGGCGGCGATCTCCCGCTCGAGAGTCATGGCTTCGAAGATGCCGACCTTGGGCGCGAGAGAGGTCGCGGTGCCCGCGACCCGGGCGCGTTCGGCGTCTAACTGGGCTTCGTACGAGCGGATGCGGCCATCAAGTATGGGCAGTTGAGGGCTGTCAGGCGTCTGGGCGGCGATCTGTCCCCGCTCGGCGCGCAGCGTCGCCAGCGTGCCGCCGAGCGTCGCGGACAATTCGGCGAATTCCCGAGCGGCGCTTTCCGGGTCGATGAATTGTTCCCTGTTGCGGAACGCGCTCAGACGCGCCTGGATATTGGCGAGGCGCGTCTCGGCCTCTGCAACGCTGCGCTCGCTCTGCTCCACCGAGTCACCCATGGCGCGCTCGTTGAGGCGGTTCACGAAAAACTCGCTGTTGGCGAGGAGGGCTTGATTGAGTTTCAGCGCGTCCTGTGCGGTGAAGGCGGAAACGCGGATGGTGCTGATGCCCGTCGTCGAATCGTATCCGACGGTGAGATAGTCCTGGAAGCCCTTGAAGAGCGTGTCGAAGGAGGTGTCTTCCCAAAATCGCGGGCGAGCCGACAGGAAATCGATTCCGGGGCGGCGCATGGCCCGGCTGACGAGATCCTGGGCGTTCACGGTGCGCAGGGCGTCGCGCGAGGTCATGTATTCGTGGACAGCGAAGGCGTCGGTTTGTGCGACTGGAAGCCCCACGCCCTGCAAGGCCATTCCCAGGCCGCTAGGTTGCTGCGAAGACGCCTGCCGAACGATGAACTGGGCTTCTGACACGTAGCGAGGGGAGGCGATCAGCAGAAGATAGAAGGCCGCCAGCAGCGTCGGCGCCACGACCACGGCGAGGAAGCCCCAGGGCAACCGCCGGACGCGCGACTTCCAGCGGAGTCCGGGATTGTTCGCGCTTTTGGTCTGCGGCAACGGGCCCAGATACTTCAGTTCGTTTTCGGTCATGATTGCTTCCGAGGCCGACGGGGGACCTTAGTCGATATCGACATGTTTTTTTGCGCGGGCCAACAGCAACAGTCCCGCGACGTTTAGCACCATTCCCCACGCAAGGGGGTACAGTGGGGTGAAATGAGTTTCCACGAATTCGCCAAAGACGCCGGCGCGAACCATCTCGACGCTGTGCGGTATCGGAATGAGCAGAAGCGTCGAGCGATAGGGTTCGGGCAACCATCCAACCATCATGAAGACGCCGGAGATCGGAATCATCAGATACATCATCACCGGGATGATTCGTTCCATCACTTCGAATTCAATGGCCAGGGCGGAAAACAGCAGGCCCAAGCCTGAAGTGAGGAAGAACAGGGTGCTCCAACCATAGAAGATGAGCAAGAAGTCCGCCGGAAGGGCGATCTGGTCGAAGGCGAACAGGGCGGCATAAACGACGATGAAGGCGAGACTGCCGCCGGCCAACTCCAGCAGATCCCTGGCGATGATGATGTGCAGGACGGTGACATGGCGATGATAGAGTAGGCCGATGTTCGCCTGGATCGCTCCCATATTATAGGAAATTATGTGCCGGATAAGCAGCAGGCACATGTATCCGGTCATCACGAAGGGGGCGACGCGGATGCCGTGATCGTACGGCGACTTCAACAATGACCACATTGCTATCACGCCGCCGCAGAACAGCAGGGGTTCGCCGACAAGCCAGACGAAGCCCAGGCCCTCGCGGCCGAAGCGGGTCATGATTTCCCGCATCATCAAACTGCCGATGATGCGCGCATTCTTGCGAACTGCGGTGATCATATCAAACGTGCATCGGATTCATGATCCACAATTCGGGCCGCTTTAAACCGGCCGGTTCGACTGGGGCGCGCGCAGCGAAGAATGCGCTCGGTCGAAGACCGCTGCGGGCTCATGCTTATTCACCTTCAGCATGAAAAACCAGTCGCTCTTTGCGGGAAGTCGTTCGGGATCACCCAGAGATTCCAAGGCGTTCATAGAGGGCTTCCAAGCGCTGTTGGTAGGCGGCTGGCGAGAAGGCTTCGGCGTGTTTCTGTCCGCCTTCGGTCAGGGCCTTTCGCAGGCCGGGATCGCCGTCGAGATCGCTGATTCCGGCGGCTATGGATGCCGGGACGAGAGGGTCGACTAGGCGAGCAAAGCCTCCGGCGATTTCCGGTAGGGATCCTGCGTCGCTGGTCAGGACCGGGGTCCCCATCATCATAGATTCGAGGACGGGCAGGCCGAAGCCCTCATACAGGGAGGGGAAGAGCGTGGCGCGTGCGCCCCTGACCAGACTGGCGAGAACGCCGGCCGGGAGATAGTCGAAACGCATGATCCTCTGACCTGCGGCGCCATGCTCCTGAACGTGCCGCAAAAGCGCCGTCTCGTCGCCGTCCAGCCAGCCCTTGGCTCCGACAATCACCAGAGGGGATCGTACGCCCGAGATGATATAGGCCTCGACCAACCGTCCGAGATTCTTTTTCGGCTCAACGACCCCGTAATGGAGGAAGTAGGACCGCCACTCGAGACCGAAGGCCGCCTCCAGTTCGGCTGCGACTTCGGTGTCTGATCGATCGGCATGGCCTGGCGGCAGACGTGCGGCCTGATAGGTGTTCGTCACCTTGTCTTCCGAAACGTTCAGCAGTTCGATGACGTCGCGGCGCGTGGTTTCCGAGACCACGATCAGATGGTCGGCGCTGGCGACAATGCGTCGACATAACGCCAGGTATCGCGACTTGTCTTCCGTGGTGGCGAAAGGCAGCCGCAAGGGAATAAGGTCGTGCAGCGTATGGAGGTTCAGGACTCCGCGGGCGCGCAGGGGCAGGGGAGCCGTCCAATGCATGGCGATAGGCGACATCGCGGCGTCGGATCGTGCGAAGCGCACCTCCGTCAGTCTTCCAGAGCGGCGGAACACCCTTTGCGCGGTTCGATAGAGATCGCGGCTGGCCCAGTAACTCTTTGCGCCAGGCGGAAGCGCGCCGTCGGCCGGCCATATGACCTTCTCGCTGTGCGGGATATGGTGGGCCTCCAGGCCGAACCTGGCCATTCGGGTTCGGACGAAACGTTCCGCCTTGGTCGGCGGCTTGCCGGGACGGTGTTGATCGACAAGCGCGATCTCGTCGAGCAGGGGGTCGGCCTTCAAGGGGGCGAGGGGAGCGTACAGGACCTGGGTGTCGCAGCCCATGTCGTTCAGGGACGCGATGAGGTTTCTTCCGTATGTCGCGATGCCCGAACCCTTGGCGAGGGCGAGGTTGAAGCCATCGATGCAAATCGTGGTCGCGCCTCTTTCCCTTGAGGGAGACGTGCGAACAGACGATGGAGGGGTGAAGGATTGCATGAGGCTGCGAGGGCCTAAGGCCTTGCGAGGGGCTTTGTCCAGAGTTGGTCGGGAAGAATACGGCGTCGATGCTGAAGGGACGACGGTAGATGCACGAACGAACAACGCAGGAACGGATCGTCCTGGCCCTGCATGGCGATGAGCGCGTGACGTTGGGCGGCCCTTCGGTGCGGGTGCCCCGGATGGCCGAGATGATGCGGACCGAGGGATATGATGCGCATGTCCTCGCCCTGCCTCACGCCGACCTGACGTCGGCAGGCCTGGTCCATGGGTTCAACGTCTGGAATCCCCACAGCGCATTGGCCATGGCGCGTCGTGTGCGGCAAATGGGTCTGCCTTTCGTCTTCTCCCCGATATTCCTGGATCTGAGCGAGACGGATCTGTGGAATCGTCGCCTGCCTCTTCTGTTCGAGCAGAGACCGGGCGCGCGCGATCTCGACGATCTGATCGCCGAAGAGGTGCGAGGTTTCGCGGCTGTCGCAGGCTCTGTCTCGCAGCAGCCGATCGCAGGATTCCATGCGATCGTGCGCGAACTGATCCGCCTTTCCGATCATGTCGTTCATCTCAGCCATATCGAGCAGCGCGCCCTCGAAAAAATCGGCGCGACGGCGCTCTCCAGCAGCATCGTGCGGAATCCTATCGCCGTGGAGGAGTTTGCGAACGCTGATCCGGCGTTGTTCGTCGACCGCTTCGGTTTGCGGGACTTCGTGCTTTGCGTGGCCCGTGTCGAACCGCGCAAGAATCAACTGATGCTTCTTTATGCGCTGAGAGAGACGGATCTCCCGATCGTCCTGGTCGGCGATGAGCCCAACCCAGGCTATTCGCGTCTGCTGGAGTCCTATGCGGGCGACCGCGTGCATAGGTTGGGGCGGCTCGAAAGGGGCGACGGCATGCTGCAGTCCGCCTTGGCGGCGGCCAGGGTCGTGGTCTTGCCTAGTTGGTCGGAAGGCGCTCCGCTGGCGGCCCTGGAGGCGGCCGCCGCAGGCGCGGCCCTGGTGCTCTCCGACCGGTCGGGGGAAAGGGAATATCTGGGCGATCACGCCCTCTACTGCGACCCGGCAAGGCCAGCCTCGATCCGGGACGCCGTTTTCACCGCTTGGGACATGACTGAAGGGCAGGGGAAGGCGGCGCAAGGTTTCGTTGCGGATCGATACGGTTGGCGACGGCACGTCCAGGAAACGCTCGACGCCTATGGGGTGGCGCAGGCCCGTCATCGTGCGTCGCAAGCATCGCCGTCGCCGCGAACATCAAACGAGGCCGCGCCCGTGCTTGCATCAGCCAAAGCAGTCTGCGTGGAGCTGAACGGCCTCGGCGAAAAGGCGAGACGTCAAGCGTCTCTCTCTCTCGAACGGCTCGGAGGGCGAGTCCTCTCCTTCCCACAGGGCGACGCGCAGGACGGGGAGGCGGGCGCAGCCGAGGTTCGCTGCATCGAAGAGATGCGGGTTCTGGCGTGCGTCTGCGGCGACGAAGCGCCTCACCTGGAGTTTGTCGAGGCTGTCAGGCATTTCGCAGAGACGCACGAACTGAACCTGGTCGTGATGCTGGCCGGCGCGGTCATCCGGGATGACGACCTGTCGTGGGAGCCGGAGCTTCTGCGCGCCCTGGCGGTCGATGCGGCTCTGATCATTTGTCCGACAGTCGAGATGGGGAACGCCATGCGGCGTTTCTGCATGGCGCAGGATTTGCTCAGGCCGCGCATCAAGATCGTGCCGGCGTTCGAAGACGAGAAGGCGATCCGTGGACTGATGTCAGCGGACATGGGCCTGTTCGGGATCGACGACGCCTATGTCGCCGGGGATCGTCTGGTGTTCGGACGCGACGCCTCGAGACGGGGCGTCGCGCTGAGGGAGGGCTGGCGCGTCAGGGAGGAGGCCGGGGTTTGGTCCGAAGCCCTGGTCGCCCGCCTGCGCCTGAACACTCGGGCGACCGGTCTTGCCGTTTTGGCGATCACGGCGCGCATGCCTGTCCAGGGCCAGGATATCGGCGTCTGCCACGTGGATGTCGACGGCGTCGAGGTCGGGAGGTTGCTGTTTGCGGACGGCGGCGCGCGGACCTTCTCGCTGGTCTTGCCGGCGCCGGTCACGGAAGGTTCGGCGACGATCGGCTTTCGGGTCGACAGGTTGCGGACATCGACGGATGGTCCGGCGCCTGTGGGCATGGCGCTGCACGCCCTGGCGTTCGAGTTGCGCGACGAACCCTTCCTCTCCCTGGAGCAGCAGGTCGCGCCACTGGGGACGGGTCTCGATCTCACGCACTGGAGCTGCGCCTCTTTCCTTGCCGGAGGAGCGAGTCAGGACGGCGTATGGGGCATGCATGGAGATCAGGGACTGACCCGGTTGGTTCTGGGGCGCGCGTCGGAAGATGAGAGAACAGGCGCAAGGCTTCGGTTGAGAGGCCGTCCCGTCGCCTCGCCGACGGCGCCCCTGCGCGCCAGCGTTCTGGTGAACGGCCTGCCGATAGGAACGATCGAAGCCGTCACAGACGAGATGCTGGACTATGAGTTCGACCTGCCGGAGGCGGTGCACGGCAGTCTGTACCGGATCATAGATATTGTCGGATCCGATCTGCGCTCTCCGGCGAGTATCGGAATCGGCGAGGACGGGCGTTCCTTTGCAGTCGGGTTATTCGTTGCGACGCTTGCGGAGGACGCAGACGCCTCGCCGGTGATCGTTCGCAACGGAGTCTTCCGCTTTGGCGACGATGCGCCTGACCCGGTCGAGAACAGCGAACTTGCGCCGGGAGAATGGCATGCCCGTGAGGCGAATGGACGTTGGAGCAATGGGGCCTGTGCGCGGCTCAGACTCAGTGCGCCTGAGACCGCAGCCGACGGCTATCTGGTGAGAGTTCGCACGACGTGCGGGCCGATCGGGGGGCGAGACCGCCACATGAGGCTCTGGGCAGGCGGTCAGATGATCGCGCGACGACGTTTCGGGGCGGAGGCCGGGCTTCTGGAAGGCTGGACGCCCAAGACGGTCTTGTCGGGCAGGGCCTTGAGTCTTTGCTTGTGCGCCGACATCGGCTTCACGCCATGGGCCGAGGACGGCACGCCCGATGACAGGCGTCTGGGATTCCATCTTCAACAGGTGGAACTGCGGCCGGCGCGCAGACCGACTTTATGGCGAGGACTGTTGCGCGCAATCCGCCGCCGGATTCGCGCGTCGCGGAGCGAAGTTACGCTGCAGTAGGCCGCAGTCGTGGCCGCTTCCCGCGTGACACCGCCCCCGTCCCCCGCTATCTCGCGCGCGTGATGAACGAAACCGAGCGCCAATCCGAGGAACGCAGCTGGGAGACGGCGAAGACGCTCGCCGAGGCCCTGCCGTATATTCAGGTCTATGACCGCGAGACCGTGGTCATCAAATACGGCGGCCACGCCATGGGCGAGAGCGCCGTGGCGCGTCAGTTCGCCGCCGATGTGGTGCTGCTGAAGCTGATGGGGGTGAACCCGGTCGTGGTCCACGGCGGCGGGCCGCAGATCAGCGCCATGCTGGACAAGGCGGGGGTCAAGTCCAGCTTCGTCGACGGCCTGCGGGTGACGGATCCGGCGACCATGGAGGTCGCGGAAATGGTCCTGTCCGGCGCCGTCAATAAAGAGATCGCCCACTGGATCACCATGGCCGGCAAGGAGGCGGACGTGCGCGGCGTCGGTCTGTCGGGCAAGGACGCCGGCCTGCTGACCGTCGAACGGACCCGTCGCACCAAGCGCGATCCCGACTCCATGATCGAGCACGAGGTCGATCTGGGCTTCGTCGGCGAGCCGACCAAGGTGGATCCCAAGCTGATCAAGGGCCTGATCGCGTCGGAGACCGAGGACTGGGTGCCGGTCATCGCCCCCATCGGGGTGGCGGAAGACGGCCAGACCTACAACGTCAACGCCGACACCGTCGCCGGCGCCGTGGCCGGGTCGCTGGGCGCCAAGCGGATGCTGCTGCTGACCGACGTGCCGGGCGTCAAGGGCGCGGACGGCGAGATCATTCGTCAGATGAGCCTGGAAGAGGCGCAAGGCCTGATCGATACGGGCGTCGCCAATGGCGGCATGATCCCCAAGCTGGAGACCGCCATGGCCGCCGTGCGCGCCGGGGTCGAGGCCGTGGTCATCCTGGACGGCCGACGCCCCCACGCCATGCTGGTCGAGCTGTTCACCGAATTCGGCGCGGGCACCCTGGTGAAGGCGTCTTGATCGACTTCTCCGACGTCCGGTCCTGGGTGTTCGACATGGACGACACCCTGTATCCGCGCGAGCAGGGGCTGATGGGCCTGGTGCAGAAGCGGATCAACGCCTTCGTGGTCGAGGCCGTCGGCCTGGAGCCGGAGGCGGCGGCGGCGATGCAACGCCAGTTCCTCGACGAGCACGGCACGACCCTGGCCGGGCTGATGGCCAATTACGCCGTCGACACCGAACGCTTCCTGCGTGAGGTGCACGACGTGCCGCTGGACGGGGTGGAGCCCAATCCGCGCCTGGCCGAACGGTTGAAGGCCCTGCCGGGGCGCTGTTTCGTCTTCACCAACGGCGCGCGGGACTATGCCCATCGGGTGCTGGAGCGGATCGGCGTGGCCGACTGTTTCGAAGGCGTCTTCGCCATCGAGGACGGGGATCTGACGCCCAAGCCCAATCCCGCCACCTTCCGCCGGATGCTGGAGCGGTTCGACATCGATCCGCGTCAGGCCGCCTTCTTCGAGGACACGCCGAAGAATCTGGAGCCGGCCAAGGCCCTGGGCATGAAAACGGTCCTGATCGGCGACGGCCACGGCAAGCCGCTGGGACCGCACATCGACCATATCGCCCCCGACCTTCTCGATTTTCTCTCCGAACTGACCTTCAAGGACGCCGCATGACCGACCTGTCGCATCTCGAATCCGTCATCGAGGCCGCGTGGGAAGACCGCGCCAATGTCTCGGCCGCCACCCACGGCGACGTGCGCCACGCCGTCGAGACCGCCCTGGCCCTGCTGGACGCCGGCCAGGCCCGCGTCGCCTCGCGCGGCGAGGACGGCGTCTGGACCACGCATCAGTGGCTGAAGAAGGCGGTGCTGCTGTCCTTCCGCCTGAACGACAACCAGATCATGCGCGCCGGCGATCGCGGCCCGCTGAGCGCCGCGCCGGGCGTCGGTCCCTTCTGGGACAAGGTGCCGAACAAGTTCGGCGACTGGGCCGCCGCCGACTACCAGAACGCCGGCTTCCGCTCGGTGCCGGGCGCCATCGTCCGCCAGGGCGCCTTCATCGCCAAGAACGTCGTGCTGATGCCGTCCTTCGTGAACATCGGCGCCTATGTGGACGAGGGTTCGATGGTCGACGCCTGGGCCACGGTCGGCTCCTGCGCCCAGATCGGCAAGAACGTCCACCTGTCCGGCGGCGCCGGCATCGGCGGCGTGCTGGAGCCGCTGCAGGCCAATCCGACCATCATCGAGGACGGCTGTTTCATCGGCGCCCGCGCCGAGGTGGCCGAGGGCGTGATCGTGCGCGAGGGCGCGGTCCTGGCCATGGGCGTCTATCTGTCGGCCTCGACCAAGATCGTCGACCGCGCCACGGGCGAGGTCTTCCGCGGCGAGGTGCCGGCCTATTCGGTCGTGGTGCCGGGTTCGCTGCCGGATCCCAAGGGCGGGCCGTCGCTGTATTGCGCCGTCATCGTCAAGCGGGTCGACGCCCAGACGCGGGCCAAGACCGGCGTGAACGAACTGCTGCGCGACTGAGACAGAAGGATTCTCCCTCCCCGGAACGGGGAGGGTGGCCGAGCGAAGCGAGGTCGGGTGGGGGCGGCGAGGCAAGCCTCCACCCTCTGTCTTTAGGCAGGCAAGTGCGGCCCAGCCGGGCCGCCCCCACCCCGTCGCTGCGCGACGACCCTCCCCCGCAGGGGGAGGGAGAATTGCTCGTGTATGCTTACGCCTTGAGCCGCTTCAGATCCGGCGGGGTCGCTTCATCGACCAGGAGGCGAATGGCTTCCTCGACCGTGACCAGGGTTTGGGCCTGGCTGCCCAGGCGGCGGATGGCGACCATGCCCTCCTCGGCCTCCTTGCGGCCGACGACGGCGATGACCGGCACCTTGCCGACCGAGTGTTCGCGGACCTTGTAGCCGACCTTCTCGTTGCGCAGGTCGATCTCGGTGCGCAGGCCGGCGGCCTTGAACTTGGCCATCACGTCGCGGGCGTAGTCGTCGGCGTCCGAGGTGATGGTGGCCACCACGGCCTGGGTCGGGGCCAGCCACAGGGGGAAGGCGCCGGCGTAGTTCTCGATCATGATGCCGATGAACCGCTCGAAACTGCCCAGGATCGCGCGGTGCAGCATGACCGGGCGGTGTTTCTGGCCGTCCTCGGCGATGTAGTTCGCATCCAGGCGTTCCGGCAGGACATAGTCCAGCTGGATCGTGCCGCAGGTCCATTCGCGGCCGATGGCGTCCTTGACGATGAAGTCGAGCTTGGGCGCGTAGAAGGCGCCGTCGCCCGCGGTGACGACCGGCTCGGTTCCGGCGGCGCGGGCGGCCTCGGCCATCAGGGTCTCGGCCTTGTCCCAGAACTCGTCCGTGCCGGCGCGGTTCTCGGGGCGGGTGCCCAGGCTGATATAGGCGGTCTCCATGCCGAGGTCGGCGTGGACGCTGCGGGCCAGTTTGATGAACTCGGCCGTCTCCTCGACGATCTGGTCCTCGCGGCAGAAGATGTGGGCGTCGTCCTGGGTGAAGCCGCGCACCCGCATCAGGCCGTGCAGCGAACCCGAAGGCTCATAGCGGTGGCAGGCGCCGAACTCGGCCATGCGCAGCGGCAGTTCACGGTACGAGCGCTGGCCCTGGTCGAAGATCTGGACGTGGCCGGGGCAGTTCATCGGCTTGAGGCTGAGTTCCTCGCCCTCGACCGTCTCGCAGACGAACATATTGGGGCGGTACTTGTCCCAGTGGCCGCTCTGTTCCCAGAACTTCCGGTCCAGCACCTGGGGCGTCTTGACCTCGACATAGCCGGCGGCGTCCAGGCGGCGGCGCATATAGGCCTCCAGCACGCGCCACAGGACCCAGCCCTTGGGGTGCCAGAAGACCATGCCCCGGCCCTCTTCCTGCATGTGGAAGAGCTCCATGGCCTTGCCGACCTTGCGGTGGTCGCGCTTCTCGGCCTCTTCCAGACGCAGCAGATGGGCGTCCAGATCCTCCTTGGTCGCCCAGGCGGTGCCGTAGATGCGCTGCAGCTGCTCGCGCTTGGAATCGCCGCGCCAGTAGGCGCCGGCCAGCTTGGTCAGTTTGAAGGCCTTGCCGACGTGGCGCGTCGAGGGGAAGTGCGGGCCCCGGCACAGGTCGATCCAGTCGCCCTGCTTGTACAGGGTGATGGTCTCGGTGCCCGGCAGGTCGCGGATCAGCTCGGCCTTGAACTTCTCGCCGCGCGCCTCGAAGAATTTGATGGCCTCGTCGCGTTCCCAGACCTCGCGTTCGAACTGGGCGTCGCGATCGACAATCTTCGCCATTTGCTTCTCGATGGCGGCGAAGTCGTCGGTCGAGAAGGGCTCTTCCCGGTAGAAGTCATAATAGAAGCCGTCCTCGATGGCCGGGCCGATGGTGACCTGGGTGCCGGGAAACAGGGTCTGGACCGCCTCGGCCAGGACGTGGGCCGTGTCGTGGCGGATCGTATAGAGGGCGGCGGGATCGTCGCGCATGATCAGGCGGAAGTCGCCGCCCGTCTCCAGCACCCGGCCCATGTCGCGCTGCTCGCCGTTCAGCTCGGCCAGCACGGCCTTCTTCGCCAGGGACGGCGAGATCGAGGTCGCGACGTCGCGCGCCGTGGAGCCTTCGGGATATTGGCGCACCGCGCCGTCGGGGAATTTCAGGTCGATCATGATTTCGTCTTCTGGGGCGGCACCGGGTCGTAGCCCGACCCGCCGAAGGGATGGCATTTACAGAGCCTGCGCACGGTGAGCCATCCCCCCCGCACCGGTCCGTGCTGGATCAGGGCGTCGCGCCCGTAATCCGAACAGGTCGGCAGGAATCGGCATTGTTGGCCGATCAGGGGGGACAGCGTCAGCTTGTAGCCCCGATGGGCCGCGCGCACGCCGCGTTCATAGAGAGACATCTCGTCCCTTCGCCGGGGGCTTGAAGAGGTTCGCCGCGCTTATCCCCTGTCGGTGCAGGGGGATCAACCGGGCAAGGGCTTCAGGCCGCGCCGGCGAGACGAGTTCGGGCCGTCAGGGCCGCGTTCACCGCCTCCAGCGTCGCCTCGATGGAAACGAGCGTCGAGGCGTGACGGGCGGGGTAGTCGGCGACCTGTTTCAGCAGGCGCAGATCCTCGAACCGGCCGGTCGGGCCGTCGCCGCCGGATTTCAGCATGGCGGTCATGGCGTCGCGGGCCTCGGCGATCTCGGCGGCGGAGGCGCCGAGGACATGCTGGCCCAGCACCCCGGCGGCGGCCTGGCCCAGGGCGCAGGCCTTCACGTCCTGGGCGAAGGCGGCGATGCGGCCTTCATTGTCCAGGGTCACGTCGACGGTCGCGCGCGAGCCGCACAGTTTGGCGACCCGCTCGCCGGTCCCCTCCGGCGCGGGCAGGCGGCCCGCGTGCGGCAGGTTGGCCGCCAGCGTCAGGATGCGCGCGCTGTAGAGGTCGTCGATCATGGCGGTGAAGATAGGGGGCGTGAGGGCAGGGGGGAAGGTGTGACGAGACCTTCCCCCGCTTGCGGGGGAAGTGTCAGGCCGTGGCGCGCAGCGACACGCCTGACGATGGGGGGAGTTTATTTTCCTTCAGTCAAAGAAGACTTCCCCCTCCGACCCTGGTTCGCTGCGCGAACGCCGGGCCACCTCCCCCGCAAGCGGGAGAGGGTCTTGTCAGTCGAGCCTCAGCGTTCCGTCCGCCGCCACGTCCAGCCGCACGTCGCCATAGTCCGCCAGGGTCGGATGCTGCGTCTCCAGCGGGTGGGTCCAGGCGGCCGTCACCACAATCACGTCCGCCCCGGCGGCCTCGCCGGCGGCGATGCCGGCGGGGGCGTCCTCGAACACCAGGCAGTCGGCGATGGGGACGCCCAGGGCGGCGGCGCCCTTCAGATAGCCGGCGGGGTCGGGCTTGCCGCGGTCAACGTCCTCGGCGGTGATCATGACGGCGGGCGGTTCGACGCCGGCGGCCCTGAGCCGGGCCTGCGCCAGCGGAACCGAGGCCGAGGTGACCACGGCCCAGCGGTCGGGCGGCAGGCGTTTGACGAAGTCGATCGCGCCGGGGATGGGGACGACCCCGTCCACGTCCTCGATCTCGCCGCGCTCGACCCAGGCGACCTCGGCGTCGAGGTCGATATCGGGCAGGTTCTGGCGACGGATGGTGTCGGCGGCGCGGACGCCGTGGATGGTCGGGATGAAGGCGGCGACGTCCAGGCCGTGACGCTCGGCCCAGCGGGTCCAGACGCGTTCGGCGGCGGCGGTCGAGGTGATCAGGGTCCCGTCCATGTCGAACAGGAAGGCCTGGTAGGCGCGGGAGGGGGAGGAAGCCATGCCCCTATCCAGCACGCGGCCGGGCAGGGGGCAACCGGATCAGCCGCCCTGCAGCGAGCTCCAGCTGCGGGCCACTCCCTCGGCGCCCGTGGAAGCGGTCGGACCGCCCAGGGTGTTGCGGGCCTGAAGCCACTGCAGATTCTGTTCGGCCAGTTCCGGCGGCAGCTCGCGGCGCAGGATCTGTTCAGCCTCGCCCATCTTGCCCTGAAGACCCAGGACCATGGCCAGGTTCTGGCGCACCTTGGCCGAGGCGGTCGGCTGGGCGGCGGCGCGGCGCAACAGGGTCTCGGCGCCGGGCGCGTCGCCGTGGGTCATGGCGGCCATGGCGGCGTTGGTCAGGACGTCGGGATTGTCGGGCGACAGGACCAGGGCCTGATTCCAGGCGGCGTGGGCGTCGTCGAAGCGGCGCACCTGCTCATAGGCCACGCCCAGAAGAGACCAGGCGCGCCAGTCGCGGGGCGCCTGATCGCGGGCCTTTTCCAGCGGGGCGACGCCGTAGAAGGCCTGGCCCCGGGCGATATGGGCGCGGCCCAGCTCCAGCATGGCGTCGATATTGTCGGGCTGGACGGTCAGCATGCCCTGGGCCGTCTCGGCCGCCTGGTCATAGCGACCCAGTTCGCGCAGGGCCTGGGACAGCTTGACCCCGGCGACCGGGTCGGCGGGATTGATCTCCTGTTCGCCGGCCCAGAAGACCGAGCGCGACAGGGCGTCGGTCCGGTCGTAGGCGGCGCGCGTCTCCGCCGGGGCGGGGGCGCGCTGGCGCGGCGCCTGGGCCTGTCCCTGGGCCTGTCCCTGGGCCTGTCCTTGGGCCGGTGTCGGATCGGCCGCGAACGCCTGTCCGGCCGAGAGGCTCAGCAGGGCGGCGGTTGCGAGAAGGGCGGGCATGGGCGACATGGGGTGGGTCCAGACGGTCCTCGGTCGCATCAAGAATCGCCGGTTCACGTCAACTGTTGGTTAAGAAGGCCCGTCATGTCCGCACTTCACCCCCTGCTGGTCGCCGCTCAGGACGGCGTGGACGCCATTCCGGTCCGCTTCGTCGGTCCGGACGGCGCTCTGGACGGGGCCGCGCGGCGCTGGGCCGATATCCACGGCTTCGACGGCAAGCCCGGACAGCTGCTGGCGGTCCCCGACGCGGACGGCGGCGTGGGCCAGGTGATCGTCGGCGCCGGCAAGAGGTTCGACCCGATGTCGGCGCGCAGTCTTTCGGCGCGCCTGCCTGGCGGCCTCTACCGGCTGGAGGTCGACGCCGACGACGCCGGCCAGGCCGCTCTGGCCTTCCTGCTCGGGACCTATCTGTTCGACCGTTACAAGCCGCGTCCGGACAAGCCGGCTGTGCGACTGGTCGCGCCCGAAGGATTGGACGCGGTCGAGACCGCGCAGATCGTCGCCGCCTGCGCCCTGGCGCGAGAGATGGTCGACACCCCCGCCGCCGACATGGGGCCGCTGCAGATCGAGACCATCGCCCGCGAGATCGCCGAGAGCGCAGGGGCGGCGATCACGGTCACCACCGGCGACGCCCTGTTGGAAGAGAATTATCCCGCCGTCCACGCCGTGGGCCGGGCCGCCGCGCCGCACCGGGCGCCGCGGCTGATCGAGATCGGCTGGAAGCTGGACCGGACCGACCTGCCGCTGGTGGCCCTGGTCGGCAAGGGGGTGGTGTTCGACACCGGGGGGCTGGACCTGAAGCCCGCCGCCGGGATGCGCAACATGAAGAAGGACATGGGCGGCTCGGCCCACGCCCTGGCCCTGGGGCGGCTGGTGATGCAGGCCGATCTGCCCGTGCGCCTGGTGGTCATCGTGGCGGCGGTGGAGAATGCGGTCTCGGCCGACGCCTTCAGGCCCGGCGACATCCTGAACAGCCGCAAGGGCCTGACCATCGAGATCGGCAACACCGACGCGGAAGGAAGGCTGATCCTGGCCGACGCCCTGACGCGGGCGGGCGAGCATCAGCCCGACCTGACGCTGGACTTCGCCACCCTGACCGGGGCGGCGCGGGTCGCCCTGGGGCCGGAGCTGCCGCCCCTCTACACCGACGACGAGGCGCTGGCGGCCGGCCTGCTGGCGGCGGCGGGCGAGGTGCGCGATCCGCTGTGGCGGATGCCGCTGTGGGCCGGGTACCGCGCGGCCCTGGACACAGAGATCGCCGATGTGAAGAACGATTCCTCGGCCTGGGCCCAGGCCGGCTCGGTGACGGCGGCCCTGTTCCTGCAGAAGTTCGCCCCGACCACCGGCGCCTGGGCGCACATGGACATCTTCGCCTGGAACCCCCGCGCCCGGCCCGGCTTCCCCGAGGGCGGCGAGGCCCAGGCCCTAAGGGCTTGTTTCCAGTATCTGAAAACACGGTTCTGTTGATTTCTTTCAGAAAAGCGACGGGCATTAACGGCCCCTAAGCCATCGGGGGATAAGACTGTGGGCTCAATCACGCGAGACCACGTTTGTCCGACGTCCTCGATCTTCTTCCGCCCGGCGACCGCCTCGCTCGCCCCGACCTCGCCGAACAGGCGCTGGAAGGGCTGGTGTTCGCCTCGGCCTACCGCAAGACCGAGCCCATGCATTGTCGCGCGCCCGTCGCCGACATCGTCTCCGAACGTGACGACCGCATCGACCAGCTTCTGCACGGCGAAATCTTCGACGTCCTGGACCGCGCCAACGGCCGCGCCTGGGGCCGGGCCCGTCGCGACGGCGTGGTCGGCTGGGTCGTGCTGGACAGCCTGTCGTCGGGCGCGCCCCTGGCCACCCGCCGGGTCGCCGCCGTCGACGCCGCCCTGCCGCTGAACGCCCTGGTGGTCGAGACGGCCGAGGGTCTGGCCGAGGCCGATCTGCAGCCGGTCGGCGATTTCGAACGCGACCTGGTCGCCGTGGCCGAACGCCTGCTGGGCCGTCCGCACGAGCTGGGCGCCCGCTCCTCCATCTCCACCGACTGTTCCGGCCTGGTGCAGCAGGCCTTGCTGGCCTGCGGCCTGCCGGGGCCGCGCCGCGCCGACGCTCAGGCCGAACTGGGGCGGGCCGTACAGGCGGACGGACTTCAGCGCGGCGATATCGTCGTCTGGCCGGCGCCGATGGGCGATCACGACTGGACCGGCCATTCGGGCCTGATGATCGACGGCGAGCGGGTCATTCATTCCACCGGATCAAAAGGCGGCGTCGTGATCGAGACCCTGGCCGAGGTCGACGCCCGCTGTGTCGCCGAAGGCTTTGCTTCCGCCGTCTTCCGCCGCCTCTAGTCGCGCATCGTCCGCATCGCGCCCAGCCGGGCGAAGGCCAGGGTCAGGGCCTTTCGCCGCGCCGCGACCAGGGGCGTGACCGGCGCGTCCCGCACCACCGCCCCGCCGAAACCGTCGGCGACGATCAGGCCCGGCTCCTCCGGCAGGATCTCCTGCGGAAATTCCGGGGCGACTGCGAAATAGAAGGCGTCGCAGAACGGCCCGTACTCGTGCCATTTTCGGTCGACCCGATAGTCGTCGACCCCCGACTTCACCTCGCAAATCATGATGTCGCCCTTGGGGCCCAGGGCCATGACGTCGGCGCGCCGCCCATTGGGCAGGCAGACCTCCAGCAGCGGGGCGTAGCCCATGTCCAGCATCAGGCGTGCGGCCCCGCGCGTGACCGAAGCGGTGGTCTCGGGGCGGGTGAAGACGAGTTCCAGGTGAACGGCGGCGGCGGGCATTCCATCTTTATGTTCCGCATCCGTTCCCGCTGCAAGCGGGGCCGGATGCGGACGCGAAAAGGCCCGGCTGCCACATTGGGACTCAGCCGGGCCTTGGCGACGCTCGCTAGACCGTCAGGATGGAAATGCGCGGAAAGCGGGACGGTTCCATCGCCCCGACGATTCACCGTCCGGTCGAGACCACCCGGCTCATGTCCATGCCCAGGGCGCGGGCGCGGGCCAGCAGGCGGGTGCGTTCGGCCGCCGTGGCGTTCTGGTTGCGATGCCAGACCCACCAGTCGGACTTGTTCGGCAGGGCCAGGATCGCCCAGTTGTAGTTCGGGTCATGGTCCCAGACCCAGTAGTTCTGGCCTGCCAGACCGCCGAAGCTGAGCAGGCCCGGCAGGGTGAAGCGGAACTTGGCGTTGGTCGTGGTGTCGGCGATGCGGGCGTTGGCGCGCAGCACCTCGTTCTGTCCGTCCGAACGGCGGGTGCAGGTGACGGTCAACCGATAGCGGTCCGCCCGGTCCTGGGGCGTGAAGTCGATCTGCGCCCGGCTGCAGTCCTTCTGCACGTCGTTATGGCTGCGCTCGATCTCGAACCAGCGGCCGTCGAACTGGTCCAGGTTCACGTCCGTCGACTGGGCGAAGGCTGTGGCGGGCAGGAGGGCAAGGGCGGCGGCGATCAGGTAGGACCGGAGCATTGGGGCGTATCCTCGTTCGGTTTCGAGAGGATACGACGCGGATGAGGCTTCGGTTGCTTCTAACCGGCCTGGCCTGCGCGATGGGCCGCCCATTCGGCGCGACTCTGGCCCCACAGATGGACGGGCAGGTCGGCGAAGGGCGCGGGCAGGCGGGTCGGGCCGCGATGGCGCGAGCCCAGCCGTTCGGCCAGACGGATCGAGGCCGTGTTCTCCAGATCGATGGTGTGGACCACCTCGTCCCAGCCCAGGACGTCGAAGGCGTAGTCGATGCTCGCCACGGCGGCCTCCAGGGCATAGCCCCGGCCTGTGGCGTCGGGATGCAGGGACCAGCCGACCTCCGGCCCCGGCCAGCCGTGCGGGCGCCAGGGGCCGATGCGGCCGATCCACCGGCCGCTGGATTTCTCGATCACCGAGAAGAAGCTCTCGCCGGTCAGGCTCCAGGCCCCGGCGACCGTGGCCATGATGCGCCAGGTCTCGGCCGGCGTCTTGGGGCCGCCGATGAAGCGGGTGGTCTCGGGGTCGGCCTGGAACTCGGCCCAGCGTGGGAAGTCTTCGAGGGTCGGAGGGCGCAGGATCAGACGGTCGGTGTCGAGGCGGGCCGCAATCACAGCAGATACTCCCGTTCCAGTTCGTAATGACTGCCGCCGTCGGTCAGGACGCTGGAATAGAGGCCGAACCGGTCGATGCGGATGGGGGGGGAGTGCAGCAGATTGTGCCCGGCCAGCCAGGCGCCGATCCGGTCCGGGTTCGTCTGGGTCTTCAGATAGGCCAGGGTGACGTGAGGGCGGTAGTCGCGGGCCTCCATCGGGATGTTCGCCCGTTCGCCGGCCTTTCTGCAGCGGCCGGCCAGGACCGACAGTCGTTCGTTCGGCGTCTCGACGCCGGCCCATATCGTATGGCTGCGGTGGTTGTCGCCGAAGGCGCCGACGCCCTTGAGGCCGATCTCGAACGGGCCGCCGGCGACGCGGGCCAATTCGCTGGCCAGGTCGTCGGCGTGGCGTTCGTCCGTCTCGCCATAGAAGGCCAGGGTGACGTGAAGCGCGTCCAGCGGCCGCCAGCGCGCGCCGGGCAGGCCCGACTGGCGGCGTTTCAGCGTCTCGCCGACGTCCGGCGGCAGGGTCAGGGCGGTGAACAGGCGGACCATGCGACCGAAAGTAGCGGCCGGAACCAGCCCCTCCAAGTCCGGTTTTCCTTGCAGCGGGGGCAAAGGCTCCCGATATTCGAAGCCTGTGACCGGAGACACCTCTCCGGCCAATCGGAGAAAGTTCGTCGCCATGAGCGATTTCAACAACGGCTACGCCCGCCCGCTGCCGCAGACCGCCGACATGTCGGTCGACGCCGGCCTGCGCAGCTTCATGCTGGGCGTCTACAACAAGCTGGCCCTCGGCCTCGTGGTCGCGGCCGCCCTGGCCTACACCACCGGCAATGTCCCGGCCGTGCAGCAACTGCTGTTCGGGGTGACGCCGGACGGTCGCGTCGGCCTGACCATGCTGGGCATGATCGTCCAGTTCTCGCCCCTGGTGATGCTGTTCGGCTCGATGTTCTTCATGAAGAACCCGTCGGCGCGCGGCGTGAACATCCTCTACTGGGCCGTGGTCGCCACCATCGGCGCCGGTCTGGGCGTGCTGTTCCTGCGTTACACCGGCGGTTCGCTGGCCTCGACCTTCCTGGTCACGGCGGCGGCCTTCGGCGGTCTGAGCCTGGTGGGTTACACCACCAAGAAGGACCTGACCGGCATGGGCACCTTCCTGATCTTCGGCGTGATCGGTCTGATCATCGCCTCGATCGTGAACATGTTCCTGCAGTCGGAGCTGATGTACTACATCATCAGCGGCGTGGGCGTGCTGATCTTCGCGGGCCTGATCGCCTACGACACCCAGCGTCTGAAGATGACCTATTACCAACTGGGCGGCGACCAGAACGCGATGGGCGTGGCCACGGGCTTCGGCGCCCTGAGCCTGTTCATCAACTTCGTGAACCTGTTCCAATTCCTGCTGGCCTTCATGGGCGGCAACCGGAACTAAGGGTCGGTCGAAAGACGGATCGGGAAAGGGCCCCTCACGGGGCCCTTTTTTTGTGCTCGACCTCGAAAGGCGCGACATTCTGACGCGCCCTCCACGCTCGCCCTGATTGCTAAGAATGCCACCGGCCATGCCGGGGGATGGAGTGCTGACGCAGTCTGCAAACGCAATTCGCAAGACGGTCAGGCTCGCCGCCCAACTGCGCCGGTTGCCCGGCAGGGTCGCCGCCCTGGAGCGATCCTTGCGCGACCTGACGGAGGTTCAGCGCGGGCACAGGCTGGTGATCGATCAGACGACCTTGCCAGACCCCTTGCTCTGGGAGGGGCGACCGCCGCTTCTCGCCAGCAGGGAGCCGGGCGTGAATGTCTTTGATCGAGGCGGCCTGTGTCGTCAGGACAGCTTCGAGCAACCCTATTTTTCCTTCTGGTCCGCGCGGCTGAACGACAGGCTCCGCTATCATCGGAAGCTCTGGGAGTTCGTCTTCATCGCCCAGGCGCTGTGGGAGAGGGGCGTGTGCAGGCCCGGCCGACGCGGGCTCGGCTTCGGTGTCGGGCGCGAACCCCTGACCGCCCTGTTCGCGTCCGAGGGAGTCGCCGTGACCGCCACGGACCTGGCGGCCGACGGGCGCGTCAAATCGGGTTGGGAGGCGACAAACCAGCACGCGGCCGGAAAGGAGGCCTTGCGTAACGCGGCTATATGCCCGGACGCGCTTTTCGACCGGAATGTCGAGTTCACGCCGTGCGACATGAACGCCGTGCCCGAGGATCTGACCGGCTACGACTTCTGCTGGTCCGCCTGCGCCCTGGAACACCTGGGCTCCATCACGCATGGGCTGGCTTTCATAGAACGGTCGGTCGAGTGCCTCGTCCCCGGCGGGTGGGCCGTTCATACGACCGAGTTCAACATCGCGTCGAACGACAAGACGGTCGACAATGAAGGGACGGTTCTGTTCCGAAAGCGCGACATCGAGGCGTTGATGCAAAGCCTCTCGGATCAGGGCCACGAAGTGGCCGAAGTCGACTGGTCCTGGGGGGATGGTCCCGTTGAACAGTATCTCGACCTGCCGCCGTTTCGCGAGGAGCCGCATCTGAAGATGGCGCTCGGCGGTTTCGAGACCACGTCGATCGGCCTGATCATTCGAAAGAAGCGGGCCGCCTTCGCCTAGTCTGAAGCGTCCTGGCCGCCGGCAGCCCCCCCCCTGGTCCGCTCAGCCCGGGTCGAGGATCGCCGCCGAGGCGCGCACCTGCTCGCTGGCCAGGTCCAGAACGGCGCGGATGCGCGGGGTGTCGCGCAGGTCGCGGTGGACGCCGATCCAGACGCCCCGGCGCGGGGCGACGGTCGGGGTCTCGATCCGCGTCAGTCCGGTCTCGGCGTCGCCGAGATAGCGGGGCAGACAGGTCAGGCCCAGGCCGAGGCGGCAGGCCTCCAGCTGCACCTGCCGGCTGTTGGCGGCCAGGACGGTCGCGGCGGCCGGCGCCAGGCCCGTCAGCCACTGGGCCTCGGGCAGGCCGGCCAGGGCGTCCTGGACGGTGACGATCCGGTGGGCCGCGCCCTGGTCCGTCCAGTCGGGCGCGCCCCGCTCGGTCAGATAGGCGGGGGCGGCGTAGAGGCCGAAGGCCATGTCGGCGATGCGGCGCACCACCGCCTCGTGCTGTTCGAAGGGGGCCAGGCGCACGGCGATGTCGGCCTCGCGCCGCGCCAGGCTGAGGGAGCGGACGTCGGTGATCAGCTCCACGGCGATGCCGGGGTGGAGCTGCGCCAGACGCGCCAGGGCGGGCGTCAGGATGCGGGCGGCGAAGGTGTCGACGCTGGTGATCCGCACCAGACCCTCCAGCCGGTCGTCCTCGCCGCTGATGGCGCGTTCGGCCGACAGGGCCTCGCCCTCCATCCGTTCGACGCGCGGCAGGATCCGCTCGCCCGCCGCCGTCAGGACGAAGCCGGTCGGGGTCCGGCTGAGCAGCCGCACCCCCAGCCGGGCGTGCAGCCCCTCCAGCCGCCGGGCCATGGTGGTCTGGCTGACCCCCAGGCTGCGCGCGCCGGCCGACAGATTGCCGTGGCGGGCCACGGCCAGAAAAGTCTTCAGGTCTTCCCAGTCCATCGCGGCGCCCCTGCGTTTTTGCAGATTTGGTCTGCGTCATTGACCAATACCGTTGAGGGGCGGCTGGGCGCAAATCTGGCGGGTCACGCCGATCCGGCGTTCAGGAGCAGATCATGATCCCCGCCTTCAAAGCCCCCGCCCTAAAAGTCCTCGCCGCCGCCGTCGCCCTGACGGCCGCCGCCTCGCCCGCCCTGGCTCGTCAGAGCGACGCCGAGGCCCTGGCCCGCTATCGCCAGGCCGAGGCTATCGCCGACGCCCATCTGGCCACGTTCGACACGCTGGATTTCGACGTCTTCTCGAACCAGAAATGGGACCGGCTGTCGGAAAGCCACGCCGCCGACATCGCCGTCCACTGGCCCGACGGCCACGTCACCCACGGCATCCAGCGTCACATCGACGATCTGAAGGCCATGTTCACCTACGCCCCCGACACCCGGATCAAACAGCATCCTGTCCGTCTCGGCACGGGGGAATGGACCGCCGTGACCGGGGTGATGGAGGGGACCTTCACCCAGCCGATGCACACGCCGGACGGTCAGGTGATCCCGCCGACCGGCAAGAGTTTCGTCCTGCCCATGGCCACGGTCGGCCACTGGACCAATGGGGTGATGGACGAGGAATATCTGTTCTGGGACAACCAGACCTACATGACCCAGCTGGGTCTGGGGCAGTAGGCGTCATGACCGATCTCGTGTTCCAGGCGGACGCCGCGCCGCCCCGTCGTCTGATCGTCCTGCTGCACGGGGTCGGATCGTCTGCGCGCGACATGGCGGGTATCGGCGAAGGTCTGGCCCAGGCCGTGCCCGGGGCGCGGGTGCTGGTTCCCGACGGCTTCGATCCGTTCGACGGCGGCGGCGCAGGGCGTCAGTGGTTCAGCGTCCGGGGCGTCACGCCGCAGAACCGGACCGCCCGGATCGATTCGGTCCTGCCCCGTCTGCTCGACTGGATCGAGGCGCGTCGGGGCGAGGCCGGTCTGTCGCCCGAGGCGGTCGGTCTGTTCGGCTTCAGCCAGGGGGCGATCCTGTCGCTGGCCGCCGCCGCTCAGGGCTATGCGGCCGGGGCGGTGGTCGCCGCCGCCGGGCGGCTGGCGGTCCCGGTCGTTCCGCCGACCCCCGCCAGCCCCGGCCTGCTGCTGCTGCATGGCCAGGCCGACGGCGTAATTCCGGCGGCCGAGGGCGAAGATGCGGCGCGCCATCTGGCCGAGGCCGGCTACGGGGTCCAAATCCGCACGGAGCCCGGCCTGGGACACGGCGTCAGTCCGACCCAGATCCGCGACGCCGCCGCCTGGTTCGACGCGACCCTGTCGACCTAGTCGATCACCTGGAACCGGCGGGCGTCGAACACCCGCAGGACCAGGGCCAGTTCGCGGCCCCGGCGCAGGATCTGGCCGCCCTCGCCGATAACGGCCCACTGGCCCTGGCGCGACTGCAGGGCGGGGCGTTTCTCGATCCGGTAGAGGGGGGCGTCGCCCGAGCGGCGGAAGACGGCGAACTCGGCGAAATCCTTGTGGCCGACGATGGCGTAGTCGCGCCATTCGCCCTGGGCGACCATCCGGCCGTAGACCCGCAGGATCGGGTCCAGTTCGCGCCGGTCGAAGAAGACCGGTCCAGCCGTGGAGGGCGGCTCGTGCGGGTTCATGCTCATGGTCTGAACTTAGGCGCGACGGTCGTCAAAGCCAGAGGGGCGAAGAAATCGCGCCAGACACCAAATGGCCCTGTTTCGGTCCTTCGCCCGCCCGTTTGGACGGCGAAATATCGATCATCGGCTCGTCGGAGTTCGGAAGCGTCCGGATCCTGAACAGCCCCCCCCAGCCCCCTGGATGTTTCCATCAAGGGCTCCGGCGGCCGATGCTTCCTCCAAGCGAGCGCCCGCCTTGCCGATCCCCTCCCCCTCCCAGGCAAGGCGGGTGTTTCGCTGTCTGGAGCCAGGCTCGGGTCGGATGCGCCACGGTCGGCGCCCGACCCGAAGCCTCACCGGCCTTCAGGCCGGCAGGGGAATATCCAGTTTGACCGACGCCGTCTCGCCGTTGCGGGTGACCTCGACCTCGACCGCGCCGGCCGAACCGCGCAGGGCCTCTGCGGCCGCGCGGGCGTCGGACACGGCCTGACCGCCGACCGAGGTGATGATGTCGCCGGCCGTCAGTTCGCCCTGGGCCGCGGGCGTGCCGCCCTCGACCGCCGCCACCTGGACCGCGCCGTCGACGTCGCGCAGGGTCGCGCCATAGGCCAGGACCCGGTCGACGCCGATGTGGACGGCGCTGTTCACCGGGGTCTCGACCGGCAGGGTGGTGGTCGCCTCGTGCCCGCCACGCAGATAGACCACGTTCAGGTTCGTGCCCGGCGCGGCGATGCCGACCGTGGCGTTGACCGATCCGGCGTTGGCCACCGGCCGGCCCTGGATGCGGGTGATGACGTCGTCGTCGCGCAGGCCCGCCCGCTCGGCCGGAGAGCCGGGGGCCACGTCGGCGACCACGGCGCCGCGGACGATACCCAGCCGCATCCCGCGCGCCTTCTCGGCGTTCAGACTGGCGAAGATGGCGCCGGTCTCGCCGCGCTTGACCTCGCCCTGGGTCCGCAGCTGGTCGGCGACATACAGCATGATCCGGGTCGGCACGGCGAAGGCGATGCCGTCGTTGCCGCCGCCCATGCCGCCCGACAGGATCGAGGTGTTGATGCCGATCAGCCGGCCCCGGCTGTCCAGCAGAGGCCCGCCGGAATTGCCCGAGTTCACGGCCGCATCGGTCTGGATATAGTCCTCGACCGCATCGCCCAGGCCCGAGCGGTTCAGGCCCGAGATGACCCCCATGGTCAGGGTCTGGTCCAGGCCCAGGGGGTAGCCGACGGCGAAGGCCAGGTCGCCGGTGCGCAATGTGTCGGAATCGACGGTCTGGACCTGTTTCAGGTTCAGCGGGCGGCCGTCCGGCACGATCTTCAGCACGGCGATGTCGGTCGCCTTGTCCGCCCCGACCAGGACGGCGTCGAACAGGCGGCCGTCGGTCAGGTCGACGGTGAATTTGCGCCCGTTCTCGACCACATGGTTGTTGGTGATCAGTATGCCCTGGGCGGCGTCGACGATGACGCCCGAGCCGGAGGCGTAGGGTTTGGGATCCTCGGCGTCCGAGCTGGGGCCGCGCGACTGGCCCAGGGTCGTCACCTGGACCACGGCGGGCAGGGAGCCTTCCAGCCCCGAGGCGAAGGTGAAGACGCCGCGCCGGGCGTCATAGGGCAGGGACGTCGGGGCGGATTGCGCCAGGACCGGGCTTGCCGAGGCCAGCAGGGCGACGGCCAGAGCCATTGAAGAGACGGTCTTGGAGCGAAGCGTCATGAAGCATTCCCTTGATCGAACCCGGACCCTAGCCCGAGATTTCGCGCCTGACGATGGCGAGTTGAAACAGGGCTTGCGCGAAGTCGGTTCCCGCGTGACCATCGCGACTTCGCCCACCGGAGTTCGCCGCATGAGCCAGACCTCGATCGACCGGACCCGCGCGGGCGCGACCCCGTTCGACCGGCTGTTCCGCGACCATCCGCGCGAGGTGGGCGAGACCTATTTCCAGCATATGGCCGCCTCGGCCGCCTTCGGGTTCCGGCTGTTGCGTCTGGCCGGCGCGGCCTTCGCCCATGCGGTGGTTCCGGGGGTGCACAAGGCCACGGTCTCGACCGCCATTCGCGGCATGGCCCAGGAAATGGGCGGCCGTGCGGAGGAGGCGAAACAGACCCGGATGCGCGACGCCGGGGTCTGGGACGTGGGGCTCTAACCCCATCCGCAAAGCCCCGGTCATGCAATTGCCGGGGTTCGTGCTATATAGGCCGGCTCAATCTCATGCAGGATCGCCGCCTTGAGCATCACGCTCGACCTCTCCCGTGTCTCGAACGCGCCCCTTAAGGCCCCCGTCAACCTGTCAGGTCTGACGCGCGAAGGCCTGCGCCAGGCGCTGATCGACGCGGGCGTCTGCCCGCCCGAAAAGGCGAAGATGCGCGCCAGCCAGGTGTGGGGCTGGATTCACCACTACGGCGTCACCGACTTCGCGGCCATGAGCAATGTGGCCAAGGAGATGCAGGCGAAACTGGCCGAGCATTTCACCCTGGCCCGCCCCGAGATCGTCGAGCGTCAGGTGTCCAAGGACGGCACGCGCAAATGGCTGATCCGCACGGCGCCGGGCATCGAGATCGAGACCGTCTATATTCCTGACGTCGGCCGGGCCGGCGCCCTGTGCGTGTCCAGCCAGGTCGGCTGCACCCTGAACTGCACCTTCTGCCACACCGGCACGCAAAAGCTGGTCCGCAACCTGACCACGGCCGAGATCGTGGCCCAGGTCCAGGTGGCCCGCGACGACCTGGAGGAATGGCCGTCGCCGAAGGAAGACCGCCGCCTGTCCAACATCGTCTTCATGGGCATGGGCGAGCCGCTCTACAATCTGGATCACGTCGCCGACGCCATCGACATCATCTCGGACAACGAGGGCATCGCCCTGTCGCGTCGCCGGATCACGGTCTCGACCTCGGGCGTGGTGCCGCAGCTGCAGGCCCTGGGCGACCGGACGGCGGCCATGCTGGCCATCAGCCTGCACGCCACCAATGACGCCCTGCGCGACGTCCTGGTGCCGCTGAACAAGAAATATCCGCTGGACCAGCTGATGGCGGGCATCCGGGCCTATCCGGGCCTGTCCAATGCGCGCCGGGTGACGTTCGAATACGTCATGCTGAAGGGCGTCAACGACAGTCCGGAAGAGGCGCGGGCCCTGCTGAAGCTGATCGAGGGCATCCCGGCCAAGATCAATCTGATCCCGTTCAATCCCTGGCCGGGCGTCGAATACGAGTGCTCGGACTGGAAGACGATCGAGCGTTTCGCCGCCATCCTGAACAAGGCCGGCTACGCCAGCCCGATCCGCACCCCGCGCGGCCGCGACATCCTGGCCGCCTGCGGCCAGCTGAAGTCCGAGAGCGAGAAGATCCGCGCCAGCGCGCTCAGGAAGGCGGAGCAGGCGGCGGGGGCGGAAGCGGCTTAGACATCGTCCGGATCAGGAGCCAGCCGACCCCGCCTGCGACGACGCCTGGAAGAAGAAGCCAGGCGCCGTCCGCGAGGGGAAGGCCGAACGTATGGAAGACGTACTGGCCCGTGAGCGGGGCCAGCACCCCGCCGGCGAGACTTCCCAGCCATGGCGACCGCCAGCCGAGGTAGCTCAGCAACGCCCAGGCCGGCCATGCCACGAAGGCCATGCCGATCAGGAAGACTGGCAGGACGAAGAAGGCCAGGACAAACGGGAAAAAGGTGAGGGCGAAGGCTGCGGTCGCGGGGGTGATTTGCCCGGGATCCGCCAGTATCAGGACCACGATCGGAATCTGGAAACAGTGAACGAGTCCTCCTGAGATTCCGCCTGGAAGCAGCAGGCCGAGCGCGGTCAGGAGGGTGGGGGGCGCCCTATGCATGAGCAGCCTCGCTGAGACTGTCGCGCCGTTCCGTCATCCCCTCCGGCGTCCGCACGTTCCACGCCAGGCCCAGGCGTTCCAGCAGCTGGATGAAGCGGTAGCCCCAGTCGCTCTGGCCGGGATAGAGGCCGATCTTCGCCGAGCCGGGGTAGGCGTGGTGATTGTTGTGCCAGGCCTCGCCCATGGTCGGGATGGCGGCCCAGGGCACGTCGTGGGCCTGGACCCCGGCGTCGATCACCTGCCAGGTCTGGGGGCCGCGCCGGTGGGCCAGATGGCCGACGAACCAGTGGCCGATGACGCTGATCGAGACGCGGGCGCAGACGCCCCAGACCACGAAGCCCCAGCCGCCCATCAGCCACAGGACGGCCGCGACCGGCAGTTGCTGCAGCATCCAGGTCCGCTCCAGGAAGCGATGCACCGGATCGCGGCCGATCCGGCCCAGGTCGAAGGCGGGCGGGCGCTCCAGTTCCAGCCGGCCGTGCATCTGCCAGACCGCGTCGATCAGCATCGGCCGGCGGTGGGCCAGATAGTCGTGGCAGTCCGACTGGCGCTGGGCCCAATCGCGGATGTCGTGGGCGCGGATCATCCGGAACGGGCCGCTCATGCCGACCAGGGTGCCGAACCAGGAGAGCAGCCGTTCCAGCCACAGGGGGCAGTCGAAACTGCCGTGGATCATCCGGCGGTGGAATCCGACCGAATGGCCCAGCAACAGGGTCGTCCCGGTGGTTACGACGAAGACCGCCAGGGCGCCGGGACTGAAGGTCGCGGCCCCGAAGATCAGGGTGGTCGCCAGCATGGCGCCGTTCCACAGCGACGGGACCGGATCCCAGACGACGCGGCCTTCGACGGGGCTGCAGCCGGGCGTCTCGACCAGGTGATTCACGGCGCAGGGGTCGTGGTGATCCATATCCGTTGTCCATGTAGCTAATTAGGTAATCACTTAAACATTGAAATCTCCCACTGGCAAGCCGTTAGCAAATCGCTTAAATACCGTTCCATGCAACGCGTGTTTGAAGCCCTGTCCAGTCCGGTCCGCCGCAAGATCCTGGCCTATCTGGCCCATGCCGATCTGACGGCGGGCGAGATCGCGGCCAAGTTCGAGATCTCCAAGCCGGCTGTGTCCCAGCATCTGTCGGTGCTGGAGGTGGCGGGCCTGGTGACCAGCGAGAAGAAGGGCCAGTACGTCCATTACAGCCTGGCGCCGGACCAGCTGACCAACACCCTGAACGGCTATGTCCAGGAGGTCTGCCCGGTGGCCAAGCCGCTGAAACGCGAGAGCGCCGCCCTGGCCAAGGCGCGGGCGGACAACCTGAGCGACGGCGATCTGTAATCTTTCGTCACAAGGTGTGGCCGCGCGGCGCTTGCGGATTGGGGCGACAATCGGGCAAGGCGTCTGATCATGGACCCGTCCCTGTCCAACGTCCTGTCGAGCGCCGAGGTGCAGGCTTTCGCCTCGGGCTTCCCGGTCATGGTGATGCACCTGATCGTCACCCTGCTGCTGCTCGCGGCGGGGGCGGCCATCTATGCGATGCTGACGCCGTGGAAGGAGATCGCCCTGATCCGCGAGGGCAATCCGGCCGCCGCCGTGGCCTTCGCCGGTATCCTGGTCGGGCTGGCGATCCCGTTGGCCGTGTCCCTGTCGGTCTCGACCTCGGTGCGCGACATCGCCATCTGGGGCGTGGCGACCCTGGTGCTGCAACTGCTGGCCTTCCGGATCGTGGACCTGATGCTGCACGGCCTGCCGCAGCGGATCAAGGACGGGGAGGTCTCGGCCGCCGTGGTCCTGGTCGGGGCCAAGCTGGCCACCGCCGTCATCCTGTCCGCCGCGCTTACTGGCTGATCGGGCCGGCTGAACCCCATGCAGTTCCCCCGCCTGCCGGACTGGGCCATCTACAGCGCGGTCGCCGGCGTGCTGCTGGTCGTGTCCCTGGGGCGGCGCGAGAACGCCGACGCCCCACCCGCGCCCCCGCCGCCCGACGCCATCGAGGGCGCCCTGCTGGGGCCGATCACCCCGTTCGATTCCGCCGTCACCCTGGACGCGCCGGACACCCCCTTCACGCCCCGGTCGGGCACGGCCTTCTCCATCGCCGGACAGGGCCGCTGGGTCACCGCCCGCCATGTGGTCGAGGGCTGCAGGCGACCGGCCCTGGTGGTCGGGGGCGGTCGGGCCGTGGCCGCCGACGTGCGGCTGGCCCCCCGCGCCGATGTGGCCCTGTTGATCACCGACGGCGGACCGCCCGCCCTGCCGGTCGCGGCCGAGGCGCCGTTGCGCAAGGGCCAGCGGGCCTTCCATCCCGGCTTCCCGCAAGGCCGGGCCGGAGAGGTGACGTCGCGCCTGTTGGGGCGCGAGACGCTGAAGGTGTTCGGGCGCGGCGCCCATGACGAGCCGGTCCTGGCCTGGGCCGAGGTCGGGCGGACGAACGGTCTGGAAGGGACGCTGTCGGGCCTGTCGGGCGCGCCGGCCCTGGATTCGCGGGGGCGGGTCGTGGGGGTCACCATCGCCGAGGCGCCGCGCCGGGGGCGGATCTATACGACGGCGCCGGAATCCTTCGCCCCCGCGATCCGGGGCGAACAGAGGGCCGACGAGGCGGTGCTGGGCGAGCCGGTCACGGTCGACAACTACGGCCGGGTGGCGGACGCCCTGCGGCGGGATCTGCGCGTGGCGCAGGTGGTGTGTCTGTCGGTTTGAGTTTGGTGAGCCGTGCTAGTGCTGGTGAGCAAGGAGTGAACGAAGCCGAGGCTGCATTCCATCCTGCTCACTAGCACCAGCATTTTTCACTTCAGTCCTACTTCAGCGCGCCGCTGTTCAGGTTCAGCGCCCCGGCCTCGATGACTTCGAGGCTCGGGTGTTTGGCGCGCAGGTCGTCGAGGAACAGCGAACCGTCGCCGACGATGACCAGGCTGGCCTGGTTGACCGGCAGGTGTTCGGCGAAGGCGGCCTGGACCTGGTCCGGGGTGACGGCGCGGACGCGGCCGGCGTAGGCGGCGAGGTCGCTCATCGGCAGGTCGTAGAGGGCCAGGTTGGCGACCAGGCCGCCCAGACCGTCCACCGTCTCCAGCGACCGGCCGAAACCGCCGATCAGGGTGGCGCGACGCGGGGCCAGGTCGGCGGCCGTGGGCGTCTCGGTTCCCAGCTTGGCGATCTCGGCCAGGATCAGGTCGGCGACCTCGTCGGCGGTCTCGTTCTTGGTCTGGGTCGAGGCGGTGAAGACGCCCGCGTCGGCCCGCACGCCCAGCGAGGAGTTGGCGCCGTAGGACAGGCCGCGCTTGATGCGGATCTCCTGGTTCAGACGTGACGAGAAGCCGCCGCCCAGCAGTGTGTTGCCCAGGGTCAGGGGGAAGAAGTCGGCGTCGGTGCGCGACACGCCGCGAACGGCGGCCACGACCGCGGCCTGACCGGCGCCCGGCTGGTTCACCACGACGATGCGCGGGGCCAGGGCCTCACCGGCCGGATTGGCGGTCGCGGCCGGGGCGGCGCCGGTCGGACGCCAGTCGCCGAAGGCCTGTTGCGCCAGGGCGCGGGCGGCGGCGGGGGTGATGTCGCCCGAGAAGACCAGGGTGGCGTCCGACGGACGATAGCGGGCCGCATGGAAGGCGGCGACGTCGGCCGGGGTGATGGTCGGCACCGTCTGTTCCGTGCCCGAGCCGGGCGCGCCGTAAGGGGCGTCGCCATAGACGACGCGGCCCACGGTCATGCCGGCGATGGCGGCCGGCTGGCTGAGGGCGACGCGCAGGCCGTCCAGGGTCTGGGCCTGCTGACGCTCCAGTTCCTCGGCGGCGAAGGTCGGGTTCTTCACCAGATCGGCCATCAGGGCCACGGTGGCCGGGAAGGCGTTGACCGGGGCGTTGGCGTAGACATTGGAGAAGTCCACGCCGGCGCCGGCGCCGACCGAGGCGCCCAGCTGCTCGATCTGGGTGGCGATCTCGGGGGCCGACTTGGTCTTGGTGCCTTGCGTCAGCAGGGAGGCGGTCAGCATGGCGACCCCGGCCTTGCCCGCCGGATCGTCGGAGGTGCCGGCGTCGAAGCTGAGACGGGCCGAGACCAGGGGCAGGCTGTCGGTCGGGGCGACCAGGACGCGCAGACCGTTGTCCAGACGGAAGTCGGCCACGGTCGGGGTGGCCGGGGCCACTTCCGCGCCCGGCTGGGGCAGGGGGGTGCGCTCGGCTTCCGGCAGAAGCACGGCCGGGGTTCCGGCCGGGGCCAGGTCGGCGACCTTGACCGGCGCGTCCACGTTCATCTTCTGCACCGAGGCCGGGTTCTCGGCGTCGGCGGCCAGGAAGCGGATCGTCGACTGGCGCTGGGGCGTCAGATATTTGCGAGCCACGCGCTGGACGTCGGCGACGGTGACGGCCTGGATCTGGGCGATCTCGGCGTCGGCGGCTGCGGCGTCGCCGGTGTTGATCAGGGCGAAGCCGAGCGCGGTGGCGCGGTCGTCGACCGTCTCGCGGCTGCGCAGGGCGTCGGCGACCAGTTCGTTCTTGGCCTCCGACAGTTCGGCGGCGGTTACGGGCGCGTCGCGCAGCTTGGCGATCTCTTCGTTCAGGGCGGCGACGCCCTCTTCGGCCGTATGACCCTGGGCCATGATGGCCAGGGCGGTCAGATTGCCGGCCTGTTGGGCGAAGTCGGGGCTGGAGCCGATCTGGGCGGCGATCTGCTTGTCATAGACGAGCGAGCGATAGAGGCGGCTCGATTCGCCGGTCGACAGGACGCCGTCCAGCACGGTCAGGGCGGCGCGATCGGCGTCGGCGTATTTGACCGTCGGCCAGGCGATGACGGCGGCCGGAAGCGGCACGTTCGGCGCATAATAGGCGACGTCGCGCGGGCCGGTCGGCTCGGGCTCGACGACATTATTGGCCGGAATGGCCGTGGTCGGGTTCTTCAGCGGGGTGAAATACTGGTCGATCCAGCGGTCCAGCTGGGCCTGGTCGAAGTTCCCCGCCACGATCAGATAGGCGTTGTCCGGCCGGTAGTAGGTGGCGTGGAAGCGGCGCACGTCGTCCAGCGACGAGGCCTCAAGCTCCTCGATCGAGCCGATGCCGGGACGGCGATAGGGGCTGTCCTGATAGATGGTCTCGGGCACGAACAGGCCGAACAGGCGGCCGTAGGGGTTGGACAGGATGCGCTGGCGGTATTCCTCCTTCACCACGTCGCGCTCGGCGACGAAGGTCGGCTCGTCCACGACCAGGGAGCCCATCCGGTCGGCCTCGGCGAACAGCATCCGTTCCAGATGGTTGGCGGGGACGGTCTCGAAATAGGCGGTGGTGTCGTCGGCGGTGAAGGCGTTGTTCGAGCCGCCCACGTCCTCGGTCAGACGGTCGAAGGTTTCCGGCGGCAGGTTCTTCGTCGACTTGAACATCAGGTGTTCGAACAGGTGGGCGAAGCCCGAACGGCCGGCGGGATCGTCCTTGGACCCGACCTTGTACCAGACCTGGACCGTCACGTTCGAGGTGTCGGCGTCGCGCGCCGTATAGACCTCCAGCCCGTTCGGCAGCACGCGCTTGGCGAAGCCCAGCGGCGGCACGGTCACGCCCTGCGGCGCCTGTACGGCGGCGGGTGCGGCGGCGCCTTCTGCGAAGGCCGGGGCGGCGAGGCCCATCAGGATGGCCGAGGCGGCGGCCCCGATCTTGAGGCGGGCGGTCAGGCGGAATTTCATGCGGCTCTCCGAAGCCCGGAACGCCGGGCGGAGCGACCGTATCAGCCCTAGGCTGGCATGCACCTTACCGAGCTGTAATGAAGCGTTGAATCTCTCCAATGTCTTACATACCGTCTAGGTTGTCGCCCGCATCGACAATGAACGGGCGAAGAGATACTGAGCCTCACCGCATCCAGGCGGTTGTTCCCGTACGAGTTCGCGTGCCGACGCTATCCAAAGCGACGACTGTCACCGACGAAAAACGCGCGGTCTGGGTCTTTACCCTCCGAAACATGGTTACCGCTCCGGTTGTGCTTTACGGCAGCTGGCTGTCGGCGGGGCTGATCCTGGCGGCTCTGGGGCGGCCCCGGCTGGCCCTGGTCTTCTGCCTGCTGGGAATTGGCTTCGACGTCTGGGCCCAGCGGCGGGTGCGACGGTTCCAGCAGGAAGAACCGCCGACGACCGGCTGGCCCCCGTCGCTGATGATCATCGTCGCCGGCCGCTTCAGCCTGGGCGTATGGGGGCCGTTGGCGGCCTGGCTGAGCGAACCGCACGCGGACGTCATGCTGGTGGTCCTGCTGATCCAGGCCTGGTCGATCTGCGTCGCCCTGATGCAGTTCAGCTCGGCGCCGCGCCTGTTGTGGCTGGCCGCCGCACCCATTTTCGCGACGGTCCTGGTGGTCATCTATCCGTCGCTGATCGGCCCGCACGGCCCGGCCGTGGCCGGGGCGGTGGTCCTGCTGGCGCTGATCCTGGCCATCATCGCCCGCGCCACCGACACCCTGTGGCACGAGCTGTTCGCCGCGGATCAGCGCAACCAGGCCCTGCTGACCGAGGTCCAGGCCGCCCGCGACGAGGCCCTGGCCGAGCGCGACGCCGCGCGGTGGGCGCGACGGGAGGCGGACGAGGCCAATGCGGCCAAGTCCCGTTTCCTGGCCAATATGAGCCACGAGATCCGCACGCCCCTGAACGGGGTCATCGGCATGGCCCAGGTCATGGCCGGCGACGATCTGGAGGAGCGGCAGAGGAGCCGGCTGTCGATCGTCCAGAGGTCGGCCGAGACCCTGCTGGACCTGATCAACCAGATCCTGGACCTGTCGCGGATCGAGGCCGGGCGGCTGGACGTCGTGCTGCAGCCCATCGACGCCGACGCCCTGGTCGAGGAGGTGTCGGCGACCCTGCGTCCCCTGGCCGAGAGCAAGGGGCTGGGCTTCCGTCTGGACACGCCGGGCCTGGGCTGGGTCGGCGCCGATCCGGTGCGCCTGCGCCAGATCCTGTTCAACCTGCTGTCCAATGCGATCAAGTTCACCAACGACGGCGAGGTGGCCCTGACCGTCGCCCGCGCGGACGAGGGCGTGGTCTTCACCGTGTCGGACACCGGGCGGGGCATCCCGGCCGACCAGATCGACAAACTGTTCCTGCGCTTCGCCCAGATCGAGGCCGAGGCCGACGACCGCCGCGACGGGGCCGGCCTGGGCCTGTCCATCGTCGCCGCCCTGGTCAAGCTGCTGGGCGGCCGGATCTCGGTCGAGAGCGAGCAGGGCGCGGGCGCGCGCTTCATCGTCGTCCTGCCCCTGGCCCCCGTCGAGGCGGTGGAGGCCGAAGACGGCGTCGAGGCGGAGGGCGGAGCGGCGCACGGATTGCGTGTCCTGGTCGCCGAGGACCATCCGGTCAATCAGCAGGTCATCCGCGAACTGCTGCGCCAGGTCGGTCTGGAAATCGAGATCGTCGACGACGGCCAGGCGGCGGTGGAGGCGGTCCAGGCCCATCCCTGGGACCTGATCCTGATGGACGTTCAGATGCCCCGGATGGACGGCCCGACCGCGACCCGCGCCATCCGCGCCCGCGAGGCGCAGGAGAGCCTGGCCCGCGTGCCGATCATCGCCCTGACCGCCAATACGATGGTGGATCAGATCGACGACTATCTGGCCGCCGGCATGGACGCGGTGGTCGGCAAGCCGATCGACCTGCGCGTCCTGCTGAGCGCCATCGGCGACGTCATGGCGGACAATGCGGCGGAAGAGTCCTAGCGGCCGAACACCTCGACGCCGATCTCGCCGCCCGAGGTCAGCCAGGCGCGCTTCATGCCCTGGCTGTTGAAGGGGCTGGCGATATCGCCGCCGGCGTCCAGGGCGATCAGGCCGCCGTCGCCGCCCATTGCGCCGATCTCGTCGATCACGGCCTGGGTGGCCTCGGCCAGGGTCTGGCCGGCCTTCACGCGCCAGGCCACCTGGGCGGTGGCGGCGACGCGGATGAAATATTCGCCCTGGCCCGTGCCCGAGGCGGCGACCCGGCCGTCGGCCCAGGTGCCCGCTGCGGGGATCGGGGTGTCGCCGGCGCGACCCGGCATCTTGCCGAAGACCCCCGCCGTCGAGGTGGCGGCGGCGAGACGGCCCTGGGCGTCCAGAACGCAGCAGCCGACGGTGCCGTGGCTCAGCGTGCCGGGCGGATGATTGTCCTCGCCCTGACCGGCGCCGGTGAACCAGGCGGTCTCGTCGGCGATCGGCTCCAGCCCCTGGTCGTGGGCGAACAGGGCCGCGCCCTCGCCGACCAGAAGCACGTGGGGGGTGCGGTCCATCACCGCGCGGGCGGCGACGACCGGATTGCGGAAGCCCTGCAGCGCGGCGACGGCGCCGGCGCGCCGGGTCGCGCCGTCCATGATGCTGGCGTCCAGCTCATAGGCGCCGGCCAGATTGGGCGAGGCGCCCTTGCCGGCGACATAGAGGCCGGAATCCTCGAGCAGGACGACGGCGGCCGTGGCCACGTCCAGGGCGCTGTCGCCCGCGTCCAGCCGCGCCTTCATGGCCTCGACCACCTCGCGCATATGCACGACCTCGGCGTCATAGTTGCGTTCGCGCCGGGCCCCGGCGCCGCCGTGGAGGATGAGGGCGGTCATGTCTGTCTTCCTGCCTTGAGCTGGAGGCTTGTGTTTCGCCTCTTTCAAACGGGCGTGGCGCTCTTTAGCGTCGCGATGAAGGCCGCGCCATGACGGTCATGCGGAATATGGAAACGGCCCTAGTCGCCGGGTGCGGCGGGCCAGAGGGAAGAGGATTCTTATGCGCGCTGTTCTGTCCAAGTCCGCCGGCGGCTCCGAAACCCTGGTCGTCGAGGAGGTTCTGGATCCCACGCCCAAGCCCGGCGAGGTGATCATCGAGGTCAAGGCGGTGGGGATCAACTATCCCGACACATTGATCATCGAGGACAAATACCAGTTCCGGCCGGAGCGCCCCTTCGCCCCCGGCGCCGAGGTCGCCGGCGTGGTCGAGGCGGTGGGCGAGGGGGTGAAGGGGGTGTTCAAGGGCGACCGGGTCATCGCCGTGCCCGGCTGGGGCGGTCTGGTCGAAAGATTGGCTGTGAAGGCCGAGACCCTGATCCCCATTCCCGACGCCATGAGCTTCGTGGAGGCGGCGGCCTTCGTCATGACCTATGGCACCAGCTATTACGCCCTGAAGGACCGGGCGCGGCTGCAGCCGGGCGAGACGCTTCTGGTGCTGGGCGCGGCCGGGGGCGTGGGCGCCGCCGCCGTCGAACTGGGCAAGGCCATGGGGGCCAGGGTGGTCGCCGCCGCCTCGACCAACGCCAAGGTCGAGTTCGCCCTGGACCTGGGGGCCGACAACGGCCTGATCTATCCGTCCGGCGCCCTGGACAAGGCGGGGCAGAAGGAGCTGTCGGGCGAGTTCAAACTGGCGACCGGCCGCGACGGGGCCGACGTGGTCTATGACGCGGTCGGCGGCGATTATTGCGATCCGGCGCTCAGGGCCATGGACTGGAACGGGCGGTATCTGGTGGTCGGTTTTCCGGCCGGGATTCCGTCCCTGCCGCTGAACCTGACCCTGCTGAAATCGGTGTCGGTGATCGGCGTCTTCTGGGGCGCGGCCGTGGCGCGCGATCCCAAGGGGCACGCGGCGAACATGGCCGAGCTGATGCATTTCTACGCCGAGGGCAGGATCAAGCCGCGCGTGTCGAAGACCTTCCCGCTGGAGAAGGCGGGGGAGGCGATCAAGGCGCTGGGCGACCGTCAGGCCCTGGGCAAGATCGTGGTGACGGTCGGGGATTGAGGACATGGACCCTCCCCCGCTTGCGGGGGAGGTGGCCCGTCGTTCGCGAAGCGAACCAGGGTCGGCGGGGGAGGTTTCGCGACGCTCCCCCCATCGTCAGGTGTGTCGCTGCGCGCCACGGCCTGACACTTCCCCCGCAAGCGGGGGAAGGTCGGTCATTTCGCCTTCAGCCGCTCCACCGCCTCTTCGGCCTGGTCGCGGTGGCGGCGTTTGATATTGGCGCCGAGCGTCGCGATCAGGGCGGCGATGACCGCCGCGTCGTCGGTGTAGCCGATGCCGGCGAAGAGGTCGGGAATGGCGTCGATGGGCATGACGAAATAGGCCAGGCCGGCGAAGATCATCCCCTTGGCGGGCAGGGGCGTCTGCGGATCGCGGGCGGCGTACCAGGCCGCCAGGGCCTGATCGGCGAAGGGGATGCGGGCGGCGGTGCGCTGGATCTTGGGCCAGAAGCCCCTGGAGACCCGCACCTCGTTCACCTTCACCACCGCAGGGACCAGGGCCTTGCGGGGATCCAGGGCGTCGTCGGGCGAGATGGGTTTGGCTTTGCCGGGCATGGCGGCTAAATCCTCAATCGAAACTCAGGTTCAACTGAAACACAGGAACGACAGGGATGAAACTCGATAACAGCATCGCCGCAGTGGTCACAGGCGGCGCCTCGGGCCTGGGCGAGGGCACGGCCCGCGCCATCGCCGCCACCGGCGCCAAGGTCGCCCTGTTCGACCTGAACGAGGAGCGGGGCGAGGAAGTCGCCAAGGAGATCGGTGGCGTCTTCTGCAAGGTCGACGTCACCGACGACGCCTCGGTCGCCGCCGCCTTCGAGAAAGCCCGCGCCGCCCACGGGCAGGAGCGGCTGACCGTCAACTGCGCCGGCATCGCCACCGGCCAGAAGACCGTGTCGCGCAAGAAGGACACCGGCGAGATCCGCGCCCACGACATGGCCGGGTTCGAACGCACCGTGCGGGTCAATCTGTTCGGCACCTTCCGCGTCCTGTCGCAGTCGGCGGCCGGCATGGTGACCCTGGAGCCGATGGCGGACGGCGAGCGCGGTCTGATCGTCAACACGGCTTCCGTCGCGGCCCAGGACGGCCAGATCGGCCAGGCGGCCTATTCGGCCTCCAAGGGCGGGGTCTATGCGATGACCCTGCCGATCGCCCGCGACCTGGCCCAGGAGGGGGTGCGCTGCAACACCATCCTGCCCGGCATCATGTGGACGCCGATGATGGCCGGCATGGACCAGAAGGTGCAGGACAGTCTGGCCGCCGCCATTCCCTTCCCCAGCCGTCTGGGCACGCCGGCCGACTATGCGTCGCTGGTGCTGGAGCTGGCCCGCAACGTCTATATCAACGGCGAATGCATCCGTCTGGACGGGGCGATCAGACTGGCGCCGCGCTGACGCGCGGAAGGGCGTCAGGTTGGCGACGCGGTCGCTCGCTGCCTGAGCGCGAGGGCGCTCGAGCGGCGGCCGTTCGGCGGTTTTCGGGGCTCAAGCAGCACGAAGTGCGGCAGCCCCAAAAAAAGGGGTTGCGGCCTGCCGCAACCCTCCGCTATACGCCCCCTCCTCGACGGGGAGCGCACCTAGCTCCTACGGAGTGCGGGCGTAGCTCAGTGGTAGAGCACAACCTTGCCAAGGTTGGGGTCGAGAGTTCGAATCTCTTCGCCCGCTCCAGTCGAGAACACGAAACGGCCCGTCGGAAACGACGGGCCGTTTGTCGTTTCGGGCCTGAAATAAACCCTGGAACCTCGACCCCGTGGATGGGATTTGCTTGGCTGTTCCGACACCAGACTGTCCCTTCCGAAGAGGCCGCCCGTGATCCTTCTCCGCCGTTCCGCTCTCGCCCTGACTGTCGCCGCCGCAGTCGCCTCGACCCTGTCGGCCTGCGCCTACAACGAAGCTCTCGGCCGCAGCCAGTTCCTGCTGGTGGACAACGCCGCCCTGGCGCAGCAGTCGACGGCGGCCTGGCGCGACGCCATCGCCAAGCCGGGGGTGATCACCACCGGCGCCCAGGTGGATCGCATCCGCCGCGTCGGCGACCGTCTGGTTCAGGCGGCGGGTCTGGGCGGCCGGACCTGGGACTACGCCGTCTTCACCGAGGACAGCCCCAACGCCTTCGTCCTGCCGTCAGGTCAGATCGGCGTGACCACCAGCCTGCTGGCCCTGGTCAAGAACGACGACCAGCTGGCCAGCGTCATCGGCCACGAGATCGGCCATGTCGTCGCCAACCACGCCGCCGAGCGCGCCTCCAACCAGACCGTGACCAGCGTCGGTCTGGCGGCCGTGGGCGGGGCCGCCGGCCGCTATGGCGAGGCGGTCAACGCCTATGGCGGTCTGGCCGCCCAGTACGGCCTGCTGCTGCCCTATTCGCGGCGCGACGAGCTGGAGGCCGACCGTCTGGGCGTCGACTATATGCAGGGGGCGGGCTTCAGGCCCTCGGAGGCCGTGGCCTTGTGGCGGCTGATGGCCGCTCAGCGTCAGACCAGCATTCCGCAGTTCGCCTCGACCCACCCGTCGGACGCCACGCGGATCGATGCGCTGCAGCAGTATATCGCCAGCCGCGGCTGGAACTGATCAGATCCGGATGTCGAGATAGGAGCCGGGGCGCATGATCCTCGGCTCCTCGCGCTGCGGCGCGGCGGGCGGCGAGGCGGCCGGTCGGGCGGGCGTCGCGGTGCGGATGGTCGACATGACGGCGGCCGCAGGCGCCTGAGCCGGAGCGGGCGTGGCGGCGGCGCTCTGGTCCAGGGCTGCACGGAAGAAGGCGGCCTGCGCATTGCGCGCGCTCGGCAGGTTCAGGCCCTGCGAGGGCTGGGGAAGCGGCAAACCGGTGCGAATCACGCTCATGCCCGTATGGTTAACGCATCCTGTCGAAAAAAGGTTAACGCCGATTAGCGGGCTGTGGGCGGCGTTCGAGAAGGGGCCTGCATCGAGGCGACCAAACGCGCGATGTCGGCGTCGTTGAGCAGCGGCCCGGACTGTTTGGCGGTGATCCGGCCCATGGCGTCGACGGCGAAGGTCTCCGGCACGCCCGAGATGCCCAGATCCAGCCCGGCGCGGCCCTCGCGGTCCACCAGCACCATGGCGAAGGGGTCGCCCATCTCGTCCAGGAAGGCGCGGGTGGCCGCCGGTTCGTCCTTGTAGGCGATCCCGACCACGGCGATCCCACGCGCCTTCAGGGCCAGGAGTTGCGGGTGTTCGATCCGGCAGGGCGCGCACCAGGAGGCGAAGACATTGACCAGCATCGGCCGGCCGACGCCGGCGGTCTTGAGGTCGAGGTTGGCGGGCCCGGCCGAGTCGCCGGCCAGCAGGGGCAGGACGGTCTCGGGAATGGGCTGGCCGACCATGGCGTCGGGCTTGAAGGCCGGATCCCGTTTCAACGACCAGCCGATGAACAGGGCCGCGAGGCCGGCGAGCGCCACCAGCGGCAGGACGGCCAGCCAGCGGTTCACTTCTCCCGCCCCATGGCGGCCTGCGCTGCTTGAGGGCGAATTTCGGGGGCGTCGGCCGTCTCGAGTTTGGCCAGTTCGCGCTTCCAGCGGCGTGAGGCGGCGACGGCCCGGACGGCTAAGGCGATCACGACGGCGGCGCTGACGCCCCAGGCGGGCCAGACGAAGGCGGCGTAGGGGCTCATGTCGAGGTCGGGCATCAGGCCTCCAGCGCCTTGCGTGCGCGCAGGCTGATCACGCGCCGGCGACGGATCTCGGTGCGGATCGCCGTCAGCCACAGGGCCAGGAACAGCACGCCATAGGCCGCCAGCATGATCAGGAAGGGCGGCAGATAGACGGGGTCCAGGCCCGAGGCGCCGGGCGTCAGGAAACTGGCGGGCTGATGCAGGGTGTTCCACCAGTCGACCGAGAATTTGACGATCGGCAGATTGACGATCCCGACCAGGCCCAGGACGGCGGCGGCGCGCGCCGCCTTCTGCTCGTCGTCGATCGAGGCCCGCAGCGCCATATAGCCGAGGTAGAAGAGGAACAGCACCAGGACGCTGGTCAGGCGCGCGTCCCACACCCACCAGGTCCCCCACATCGGCTGGCCCCATAGCGAGCCGGTGAACAGGGCCAGGGCCGTGAAGGCGGCGCCGGGCAGGGCGGCGGCGCGGGCGGCGGCGTCGGCCAGGGCGTGGCGGAAGACCAGGGCGAAGAAGCTGGAGACGCCCAGGGCGGCATAGGCGCCCAGGCCCAGGCTGGCGGCGGGCACATGGACGAACATGATCCGCACAGTGTCGCCCTGCTGATAGTCCGCGGGGACGGAGAAGCTGAGCCAGGTTCCGACCGCCAGCAATACGGCGGCCAGCGCCCAGAGCACGGGCGTCAGCGGGCCGGTGAAGGCCATGAAGCGCTGCGGGTTGGACAGGCCGAACATCGGTTCAGCGATTACGCGGCGGACGGGCGGCGGGCAAGCGGCTCCTCATCCCTGCGCGTTCCGGACGGCGGCGGCCCCGGCGAAGGCGGCGACGACGCCGGCGAACAGCACATAGGCGCACAGGAAGGCCAGGGCGGGAGCGGGCGACTGGCCCTGGGCCGCCCGCTCCAGGGCTCCGGCGCCGAAGACCACGGGCGGAATGAACAGGGGCAGGACGACCACGGCGATCAGCAGACCGCCGCGGCGCGCGCCCAGGGCCAGGGCGGCGCCCAGGGCGCCGGTGCAGGCGAAGCCCGCCCCGCCGATGGCGGCCGACAGGGCGGTCAGGGGCGCCAGATGGATCGGCTGGCCCAGGGCCAGGGCGGCGACGGGGGCGGTCAGGGCCAGGGGCAGGCCGACGGCGATCCACTGGGCCAGGGCCTTGATCAGGACGACCGATTCCAGCGGCAGATGACCCAGGGCCAGCAGGTCCAGAGCCCCGTCCTCCAGATCGCGTTCGAACAGGCGTTCGAGGGACAGCAGCGAGGCCAGGGCCAGGGCCAGCCAGGCGATCCCGCCCGCCACCGGCCCCAGGGTGCGCGGATCGCCGCCGACCGCCAGGGGCAGGATCGCCGTCAGACAGGCGAAGAAGCCGCAGGCCAGCAGGGGACCGCCCCCGCCGTTCCAGGCCAGGTCCAGTTCGCGCTCCAGCAGGACGCGGGTCGCGCCGCGCAGGCCGGGCGGCCGGGGTTCGGCGTCGGTCCGGCGGCTCATGTCAGGCCTCCCAGGTCCAGCGCACGGGTCGGGATGGGCAGGGGGTCGTGGACGGCGGCGACGATCAGGCCGTCGGCGTCCAGGTGGCGGCGCATCTGGTCGGCGAAGACGGCGCGCCAGCGGGCGTCCAGCGGGGCCATGGGTTCGTCCAGCAGCCACAGGGCGCGGGGCGAACCGACCAGCCGGCCCATGGCCAGACGGCGGCGCTGGCCCGCCGACAGGCGGCGGACCTCCAGATCCAGCAGGGGGTTGAGGCCGAAGGCCTCGATCGCGTGGTCGAGGCCGTACTGGGTGTGGCCCAGCCAGTCGCATTGGAAAGCCAGTTCCTCGCGCGCCGTACGACCGGTCTTCAGCCCGTCCTGATGGCCGAGGAAATGGGTCTCTCGCCCCCGCGCCAGCCGTTCGTCCAGCGGATTGCCGTCGCCGTCGTGGAAGGCGACCTCGCCCGCGTCGGGGCGGATCAGGCCGCCGATGGCGCGCAGCAGGCTGGTCTTGCCCGCGCCGTTGGCGCCGGTCAGGGCGACGGCCTCGCCCGCCTTCAGATTCAGGTCGAGGCCGGCGAACAGGCGGCGTTCGCCGCGCGAGACGCTCAGGCCGGAAATCGAGAGGGCGTGGATCATCGCGGGAACCCTCTCCCTCCCCGGCGCGGGGAGGGTGGCGAAGCCGGGTGGGGGCGGCGGGGCGACGCCCCGCAGGCCTGTCCAGCCGCAGGCAAATGCGACCCTGCCGGGCCGCGCCCGCCCGGTCGCTGCGCGACCACCCTCCCCGGAACGGGCAGGGAGAAGTATGTCTCTGTTTTGCGAACCTTTCTCAATGTCCGCGTCGGGCGTGTGGACTCATGGACGGTGCGCACATGCCAGACTATATCCGCGTTTGCCGCAGCAGGCTTTCGCCGCGCGCGCAGGGGTCCTGTGAGCCGCTGCGTCTGTCGCGCGAAGGCGCAACCGGATTGTCGGGCGGCGCTGACCAGAGGAACACTCCATGCCGTCGAACGACAGCTTCAAGACCCGCCAGGACCTTTCCGTCGGGCGCAAGAAATACGCCTATTACAGCCTTCCCGCCGCCGAGGAAGCCGGTCTGGCCGGTATTTCCCGCCTGCCGCGCTCGATGAAGGTGCTGCTGGAGAACCTGCTGCGCAACGAGGACGGGGTTTCCGTCACCGAAGACGACCTGAAGGCCGTCGCCGCCTGGGTCGAGAACAAGGGCTCGGTCGAGCACGAGATCGCCTTCCGTCCGGCCCGCGTCCTGATGCAGGACTTCACCGGCGTGCCCGCCGTGGTCGATCTGGCCGCCATGCGTGACGCCATGTCGGCCCTGGGCGCCGACGCCGCCAAGATCAATCCGCTGGTGCCCGTCGATCTGGTCATCGACCACTCGGTCATGGTCGACAACTTCGGCACGCCCAAGGCCTTCGGCCAGAACGTCGAGCGCGAATACGAGCGCAATATCGAGCGTTACAACTTCCTGCGCTGGGGCTCGTCGGCCTTCAACAACTTCCGCGTCGTGCCCCCCGGCACCGGCATCTGCCACCAGGTGAACCTGGAGAACCTGGCCCAGACCGTCTGGACCCTGGACGAAGGCAAGAAGACGGTCGCCTATCCCGACACCGTCGTCGGCACCGACTCGCACACCACCATGATCAACGGCCTGGCCGTTCTGGGCTGGGGCGTGGGCGGCATCGAGGCCGAGGCGGCCATGCTGGGCCAGCCGATCCCGATGCTGATCCCGGAAGTCATCGGCTTCAAGCTGACCGGTTCGATGCCGGAAGGCACGACGGCCACCGACCTGGTGCTGACCGTCACCCAGATGTTGCGCAAGAAGGGCGTGGTCGGCAAGTTCGTCGAATTCTTCGGCGACGCCCTGCCGAACATGACCATCGAGGACCAGGCCACCATCGCCAACATGGCCCCGGAATACGGCGCCACCTGCGGCTTCTTCCCGGTCTCGGCCGCCACCATCGGCTATCTGACCGCCACGGGCCGCGACAAGGCGCGCGTCGCCCTGGTCGAAGCCTATGCCAAGGCGCAGGGCCTGTGGATCGACGAGACCTCGGAAGATCCGGTCTTCACCGACGTGCTGGAACTGGACATCTCGACCGTCGTGCCGTCGCTGGCCGGTCCGAAGCGTCCGCAGGACCGCGTCGAACTGACCACCGCCGCCCCGGCCTTCGAAACCGCCCTGACCGAGATCTTCAGCCGTCCGTCCGATGCGCCGCGCGCCGACGTGGAAGGCCAGAAGTTCACCGTCGGCGACGGCGACGTGGTCATTGCGGCCATCACCTCCTGCACCAACACCTCCAACCCGTCGGTGCTGATCGCCGCCGGTCTGGTGGCGCGCAAGGCCAACGCCCTGGGCCTGAAGGCCAAGCCCTGGGTCAAGACCTCGCTGGCCCCCGGTTCGCAGGTGGTCACCGACTATCTGACCGACGCCGGCCTGCAGAAGGATCTGGACGCCCTGGGCTTCAACCTGGTCGGCTACGGCTGCACCACCTGCATCGGCAACTCGGGCCCGCTGGATCCGGCGATCTCGAAGACGATCAACGACAACGCCCTGGTCGCCACCTCGGTCCTGTCGGGCAACCGTAACTTCGAAGGTCGCGTGAACCCGGACGTCCAGGCCAATTATCTGGCCTCGCCGCCGCTGGTCGTGGCCTACGCCATCGCCGGCTCGATGCGGATCGACATCACCAAGGATCCGATCGGTCAGGACAAGAAGGGCAAGGACGTCTTCCTGAAGGACATCTGGCCGACCAGCCAGGAAATCGCCGACATCCAGAAGAAGTCGGTCACCCCGGCCATGTTCGCCAAACGCTACAAGGACGTGTTCAAGGGCGACAAGCACTGGCAGGCGATCAAGGTCACGGGCGGTCAGACCTACGAATGGGACGACGCCTCGACCTATGTGGCCAACCCGCCGTACTTCGAAGGCCTGTCGATGGAACTGACCCCGGTTCAGGACATCGTGGAAGCCCGCGTCCTGGCCATCTTCGGCGACTCGATCACCACCGACCACATCAGCCCGGCCGGTTCGATCAAGAAGACCTCGCCCGCCGGCGTCTATCTGACGAACCACGGCGTCGAGGCGGCCGAGTTCAACAGCTACGGCGCCCGTCGCGGCAACCATGAAGTCATGATGCGCGGCACCTTCGCCAACATCCGCATCAAGAACAAGATCACGCCCGAGATCGAAGGCGGCGTGACCAAACACTTCCCGTCGGGCGACACCATGTCGATCTACGACGCCGCCATGCGCTACCAGTCGGAAGGGCGTCCTCTGGTCGTCTTCGCCGGCAAGGAATACGGCACCGGCTCGTCGCGCGACTGGGCGGCGAAGGGCACGAACCTGCTGGGCGTCCGCGCGGTCATCGCCGAGAGCTTCGAGCGTATCCACCGGTCCAACCTGGTCGGCATGGGCGTGGTGCCGCTGCAGTTCAAGCAGGACGGCTGGCAGAAGCTGGGCCTGACCGGCGAGGAGATCGTCACCATCCGCGGCCTGACCGACGCCAATGTCGGCAAGCTGAAGCCGCGCCAGGACCTGTGGGTCGAGCTGTTCCGCCCGTCGGACGGCAAGATGGCCCGCTTCCCGGTGCGCTGCCGCATCGATAACCAGACCGAGCTGGACTATCTGCTGGCCGGCGGCGTCATGCCCTACGTCCTGCGCAACCTGGCCCGCGGCCCGGAAGCCGAGGCGCCGATCGCCGCCGAATAAGGCGACGGACAATTGAAATGAAAGAGGGCCGGCGGAGCGATCCGCCGGCCCTTTTTGCTTGGCCGATCGTCGGCGGTGTCGGTCAGTCGGCGCTGACGACCACCAGCTTGCGGTTGACGAACTCCTTGATGCCGACGTCGCCCAGTTCGCGGCCGAAGCCGGACCGCTTGACGCCGCCGAACGGCAGTTCGGGCATGGAGGTCGTGGTGATGTTGATGAAGACCATGCCGGTCTCGATCCGCGAGGCCAGTTTGCGGGCGCGCGCCGTGTCGCCCGCGAAGATGGAGCCGCCCAGGCCGAAGCGGGAATCGTTGGCCAGCTCCACCACGGCGTCGTCGTCCTCGACCACGAAGACCTGGGCCACCGGACCGAAGAACTCCTGATAGAAGGCCGGATTGTCGCGGGCGACGCCGGTCAGGACGGTGGGCTCGTAGAAGAAGCCGGTGCGGTCGGCGGGCTTGCCGCCGATAACGGCCTGGGCGCCGTGCTTGATCGCCTCGTCCACCTGTTTCGTCAGGGTCTTCAGCGCGTCCTCGGACGACAGCGGCCCCAGGACGGTGGCCTGGTCCAGCGGGTCGCCCATGACGGCGGACTTCATGCCGTCGACGAAACCGGCGGTGAAGGCGTCGGCGACCGACTTCTGGACGATGAACCGCTTGGAGCCGGTGCAGACCTGCCCGGCGTTGGACAGGCGGCCTTCGACCCCGGCCGCGACGGCCTTGTCGATGTCGGCGTCGTCCAGCACCACGAAGACGTCGCTGCCGCCCAGTTCGAGCGTGGACTTCTTCAGCATTTCGGAGGCGCGCGCCGAGACCTTGGCGCCCGCACCCTCCGATCCGGTCAGGGCCACGCCCTGGATACGGTCGTCTCCGATCAGTTCGGCGACCTTGTCCGAGGAGATGTAGAGGTTGGCGACCAAGCCTTCGGGCGCGCCGGCCTGTTCGACCAGTTCGGCGAAGCGGGCGGCGCAACGCGGGACGATGCCCGCGTGCTTGTACAGAACGGGATTGCCGACCGCGATGGCCGGTGCGACCACCCGGATCAGCTGATAGATGGGGAAGTTCCACGGCTCGACCGCCAGCAGCACCCCGACCGGGTGGAATTCGACCCAGGCCTCGCCCAGTTCGCTGTCGATCTTCTGCGGCTTGAGGAAGTCGGCGGCCTTCTCGGCGTAATAGGCGGCGATGCCGGCGCACAGGTCGATCTCGCCCTGGCCCTGGGCCAGGGGCTTGCCCATCTCCTCGGCGATGGTGCGGGCCAGACTGTCGCGGTTTTCGGTCAGCAGGCCCGACAGGGATTTCAGCACCGCGAGACGCGGCTGGATGTCCCCTTGCGACCAGTCGGAACGAAACACGGCCTCTGCACGGGCCAAGGCCGCCTCCACCGCCGCGTCCGTATGTTCCGGGTATTCCTGAAGGGTCTGTTCAGTGAAGGGATTGAGGGTTCTGTAGGCCATCGGGCGTCCTGTCATTCGACCAGACGCGTGGGGAGGGCGCCGGTCCGTTACGTCAGGATGGCCAACGTGCGCCCTCGACGGCGGTTGCTCGATTTCGCCGGTCGACGCCGCCGCGCTCAATCCAGCTTGAACGCCTCGGCCAGCAGGCGGGCCTCGGCGGCGCGGCTGGAGCCGGCGCGCCAGGCGACCACGATCTCGCGGCGGGGGGGCGGATCGCCGGCCAGGGTCTCGAAGGCGCGGACGGCCACGGACGGATTGTCGGCCAGGCCCGCCTGGACCGCCATGCGCGGCAGAAAACTGACCCCCAGGCCGGAACCGACCATCTGGACCAGGGTGTGCAGGCTGGTGGCGGCGAAGACGTCGTCGCCGCGCGGGGCCTCTATGTCCAGGGCGGCCAGGGCGTGGTCACGCAGACAGTGGCCGTCCTCCAGCAGGATCAGATCCTCGGACTTCAGCGAGCCGGGGCGGATCGGCCCGGGGGCGGCCAGGGGATGGTCGTGCGGGGCGGCCGCCATGATCTCGTCGTCGCCGATGCGGGCGTGCTCGATGCCGGGGGCGTCATAGGGCAGGGCGATGACGGCGGCGTCGATCTGGCCCGCCTTCAGCCCGGCGATCAGACGCGGCGTCAGATCCTCGCGGATGAAGAGTTTCAGGTTCGGATAGGCGGCCTTCACCGACGGCAGCTTGTTGGGCAGCAGAAAGGGGGCGACGGTCGGGATGACGCCCAGGCGGAACCGGCCCGACAGGGGACGACCGGCGTTCTTGGCCGCCTCGACCAGATCCTCGGTGCGGGCCAGGACGTCCTCGGCCCGGCGCACGGCCTCGGCTCCGACCGCGGTCAGCAGGACGGCGCCGCGCGTCCGTTCGACGACGGGCGCGCCCAGCACCCGCTCCAGCTCCTGCACTCCGGCGCTGAGGGCCGGTTGGCTGACGTGGGCTGCTTCGGCGGCGCGGGAGAAGCTGCCGTGTTCGGCCAGAAGCTTCAGATACTGGAGTTGACGCAGGGTGGGGAGCATCCGCGACAAATAGACTGAACCTATCGAAGGATCAAAGATAATCGATTGGCATTATCAAACGGGCAGGCGCTGAATGGCCGCGTCCTCAGAAAGGTTTTCCCATGTCCGACGCCCAGAACCCCAAGAATGGGACTCCCCCGACCCTGACCACCACGGCCGGCGCGCCGGTGGCGGACAACCAGAACAGTCTGACGGCCGGACCCCGCGGCCCGGTGCTGTTGCAGGACTGGCAACTGTTGGAGAAGCTGGCCCACCAGAACCGCGAGCGGATCCCCGAGCGGGTCGTCCACGCCAAGGGCTGGGGCGCGCACGGGACGTTGCGGATCACCGGCGACCTGTCGAAATACACTCGCGCCAAGGTGCTGCAGCCGGGCGCCGAGACGCCGATGCTGGCGCGCTTCTCGACCGTGGCCGGCGAGATGGGGGCGGCGGATCACGAGCGCGACGTGCGCGGCTTCTCGCTGAAATTCTACACCGAGGAAGGCAACTGGGACCTGGTGGGCAACAACACACCAGTCTTCTTCGTGCGCGACCCGCTGAAATTTCCGGACTTCATCCATACCCAGAAGCGCCACCCCAGGACCAATCTGCGCAGCCCCACGGCCATGTGGGACTTCTGGTCGCAAAGCCCCGAGAGCCTGCATCAGGTGACCATCCTGTTCTCGGATCGCGGTCTGCCGATCACGCCGATGCACATGAACGGCTATGGCAGCCACACCTTCAGCCTGATCAATGACGCGGGCGAGCGGCACTGGGTCAAGTTCCACTTCAAGACCCGTCAGGGGCACAGACACTACACCAACGCCCAGGGCGAACAGGTGATCGGCCAGTCACGCGAGGGCTATCAGGAGGCCCTGTTCGGGGCCATCGAGAACGGCCTGTTCCCCCAGTGGACGGTGCAGGTCCAGATCATGAGCGAGGCCGAGGCGGAGCGGACGACCTACAACCCGTTCGACCTGACCAAAGTCTGGCCGCACGCCGACTTCCCGCCCGTCGAGATCGGGGTGCTGGAGCTGAACCGGAACGCCGACAACTATTTCGCCGAGATCGAACAGGCGGCCTTCAGCCCGTCGAACGTGGTGCCCGGCATCGGTCACTCGCCGGACAAGATGCTGCAGGCGCGGGTGTTTTCCTACGCCGACGCCCACCGCTATCGTCTGGGCACCCATTACGAGGCCCTGCCGGTGAATGCGCCCAAATGCCCGGTGCATCACTATCACAAGGACGGGGCGATGCGGTTCTTCGCCAACAATCCGAACCCGGACGCCTATTATGAGCCGAACAGCTTCGGCGGCCCGGCCCAGGCGCCCGAATATCGCGAGCCGCCGCTGAAGATCGACGGCGACGCCGACCGCTGGAACCATCGCGAGGGCAATGACGACTACGGCCAGCCGCGCGCCCTGTTCGAGCTGTTCGACGCGGGCGAGCGTCAGCGGCTGTTCGCCAACATGGCCGCCGCCATGCAGGGGGTGCCGGACTTCATCCTTGAGCGGCAGTTCGCCCATCTGGACAGGGTGCATCCCGAGTATGGCGCGGGCGTCCGCGCGGCGGTCGAGGCGGGCAAGCGCAAGGCCGGCGAGGAGCCGACCGCACTGCCGATGCATCTGGAGGCGGCGCACCGTCTGGAGATCGCCGACTAGGCCCGTCCCACCATCTGGACCCTGTTGCAATAACTGATCGGGCCGGACGCCGAAAGGCGACCGGCCCGGTTGCGATTGGGGTGTCGGAGGCTCAGGTTCGACCCATGTGAACCATCCCCCGGAGAGCCCCATGTCGATCGCCGCCCTGAACGAGACCCTTCCCGCCTATGCCCGGGACATCGCGCGAAACCTGGAGGTGCTGGCCGGCGAGGACACGCTGAACGACCAGCAGAAGTGGGGCTGTTTCCTGGCCTGCGCCCATGCCGTCGGCGTCGGTCCGGTGGTGCGGGCGGTCGAGGCCGAGGCCCAGGCCCGCCTCAGCCCCGAAGTCGCCGACGCAGCCCGGACGGCGGCGGCCATCATGGGCATGAACAACATCTATTACCGCGCCCTGCACATCATGAAGAACGGGGAGTACGGCTTCATGCCGTCCAAGCTGCGGATGAGCGCCCTGAACCAGCCCGGCGTCGATCGGCTGGACTTCGAACTGTGGTCGCTGGCGGTGTCGGCGGTCAACGGCTGCGGCGCCTGCCTGGATGCGCACGAGGCGGAGTTGAAGACCCAGCGGGTTCCCGCCGCCGCAGTCCAGACCGCCCTGCGCATCGCCGCCGTGGTCAACGCCGCCAGCCGGGTGATCGCCGGCGCCGAGGCGGCGAAGGGGTGAGGGCGGACCGGGCGACCCCCGAGTAGAAGTCGTCATCCTCGCCCCTGTGGCGAGGATCCGGACGCTCAGCCGAGCGGCTTCAGCCGGATCTCGTACAATTTGGGCCAGCGCTTGCCGGTGACGAACAATCGCCGGCCGGCCGCGTCCCAGGCGATGCCGTTGGCGACGTCGTCATTGGGGTCGATCTCCGGCCCGGTCGGGACCAGGGCGGTCAGGTCGATGAAGGCCTTAACCTGGCCCGTCGCCGGATCGATGCGGGCGACGCGCGCGTCCTGCCAGAGATTGGCCAGGATCTCGCCGTCGATCCATTCAAGCTCGTTGATCTGGTCCAGCGGCCGGCCGTCGGCGGTGACCGAGATGCGTCCGGTCTCCGCCAGGGTCTCGGGGTCGAGGAAGCGGATCTGGTCGGTGCCGTCGCTCATGATCAGGCGGCGGCCGTCGGTGGTCATGCCCCAGCCCTCGCCGGGATAGGAGAAACCGCCGAGGGGGGAGAAGTCGTCCAGCTTCCAGATGAAGCCGATGTGGTTGCGCCAGGTCAGGCTGTAGAGCTTGCCGTTCAGCGCCGTCACGCCCTCGCCGAAATAGACGGTCGAAAGTTCGCGTTCGCGCACCACCTCGCCCGTCTCCAGCCGCACCTGGCGGATGAAGGACGGATAGAGGCCGGTGCTTTCGTAGAGGGCGCCGTCCTGGAAGAAGAGGCCTTCGGTGAAGGCCTCTTTGTCGTGGGGATAGTCCCGCACCACGTCAAAGCCCTGTGTCGGAACCTCGGCGAGCGCCGGGGTTCCGATCAGCAGGAGGGCGAAGAGGGCGCCCGGAAACAGACGGGAGGCGAAGCCCAAGACGTCAGACGCCCGGTTCGGCGGTTTCCCGCTTGTTCAGTTCGGCCTGGACGGCGGCCTTGCGGGCCTCCGACTTCACCGACGCATTGCGCGAGAACATGTTGAGCGCCTCCACCAGGGCCGAGAAGGCCATCGCGGCGTAGATATAGCCCTTGGGCACGTGAACGCCAAAGCCGTCGGCGATCAGCACCGCGCCGATCATCAGCAGGAAGCCCAGGGCCAGCATGACCACGGTCGGGTTCTTGTTGATGAAGTCGGCCAGGGGGTCCGAGGCCAGCAGCATGACGGTTACGGCGATGACTACGGCGGCCATCATGATCGGTACGTGATCGGTCATGCCGACGGCGGTCAGGATGGAGTCGATCGAGAAGACCAGGTCCAGCAGGATGATCTGGAAGATGGCCGAACCGACATTGCTGATGACCACCTCCGACTTGGACTTCTCCAGCAGGTCGTCGGTGTCGACGGGATCCACGGCGTGGTGGATCTCCTTGGTGGCCTTCCACAGCAGGAACAGGCCGCCGGCGATCAGGATCAGGTCGCGCCAGCTGAAGGCGGTCTCGAACGAGGGTTCGCCGTGGGCGTTCAGCGGTCCGGTCAGGCCCAGGTCGAAGACGGGCGCGGTCAGGGCGACGATGAAGCCGATCAGCGACAGCAGGGCCAGGCGCATGATCAGGGCCAGGCCGATGCCGATGCGGCGGGTCCGCTGGCGATGCTCGGGCGGCAGCTTGTTCGACAGGATGGAGATGAAGATGAGGTTGTCGATCCCGAGAACGACTTCCATCACCACCAGGGTGAGGAAGGCCGCCCAGGCGGCGGGATCGGTGAAGAGAGCGGCGATGCCGTCCATGGTGGTCCAGTCCTTGAATGAGGCCTTTTCGCGTAGCGGGGTCCCCGTCCGCCAGCAAGCGGACGGCCAGAGGCCCATGGTCGCACCCCCCGGCAACGCTTGCGCGGGGAAATGGCTGCGACAGTCATGCGACCTTGGTGGCGCTCACGGAATGTTGCGAGCGGCAAAACCCCGTGCTATCAGGCGCCCGGCTTGAAGGGGGCGTATTCACGAATACGGCCTCTGTCGTGCTTTCCGCAAGCATTTCAAGCTTTTGACCGTTGTGATCCTCGCAATCGGTCGCGACCCTGACACAACGACCTCGGACCCTAATCAGTGGCTGATGATTTCAGAACGACGGAAGTCGGCGATCGCTACGCACAAGCGCTGTTTGATCTGGCGCTGGAGACGGGCCGTCTGGACGCCGTTCGCGCCGATGTCGTCTCGCTGAAGGCCGCCTGGACCGAGAGCGCGGACCTGCGCCGTCTCGCGACCTCGCCGGTCATTTCGGCAGAGGATCAGGTCAAGGGTCTGGTCGCCATCGCCGCCAAGGCCAAGTTCGAGAAGACCACGACCAACTTCCTGGGCCTGCTGGGTCAGAACCACCGCGCCGGCGATCTGCCGGCCGTGATCGCCGGTTTCGAGGCCCGCTACGCCAAACACGTCGGCGTCGTCGCCGCCGAGGTCGTCTCGGCCCAGCCGCTGGACGCCAAGCAGCTGGCCGCGATCAAGGCCCAACTGAACAAGAGCCTGGGCAAGGCGCCGGAACTGACCACGCGGGTCGATCCGGCCATCCTGGGCGGCCTGAAGGTCAAGGTCGGCTCGAAACTGTTCGACGCCTCGCTGAAGACCAAGCTCGACCAGATGAAGTTCGCCCTCAAGCGGGCCTAAAGCCCGCCCCGCAAGATTGTAGCGCGCCTGATCGGCGCACCCGAAAAGACTGAAGAACAGAGAGCCCGTCATGGACATCCGCGCCGCTGAAATCTCGGCCATCCTCAAGTCGCAGATCGCCAACTTCGGCGTCGAAGCCGACGTTTCCGACGTCGGCAGCGTGCTGTCGGTCGGCGACGGCATCGCCCGCATCCACGGTCTGGACAATGTCCAGGCCGGTGAAATGGTCGAGTTCACCAAGGCCGGCGTGAAGGGCATGGCCCTGAACCTAGAACGCGACAACGTGGGCGCCGTGATCTTCGGCGCCGACGCCGCCATCGCCGAGGGCGACGACGTGCGCCGCCTGGGCGAGATCGTGGACGTGCCGGTCGGCAAGGGTCTGCTGGGCCGCGTCGTCAACCCGCTGGGCGAGCCGATCGACGGCAAGGGCCCGATCGAGTTCACCGAGCGTCGCCGCGTCGACGTCAAGGCGCCGGGCATCATCCCCCGCAAGTCGGTTCACGAGCCGATGCAGACCGGCCTGAAGGCCATCGACACCCTGATCCCCGTCGGCCGCGGCCAGCGCGAGCTGATCATCGGCGACCGTCAGGTCGGCAAGACGGCCGTCGCCGTCGACACCATCCTGAACCAGAAGAACGTCAACAAGACCGACGACGAGAGCGCCAAGCTCTACTGCATCTACGTCGCCATCGGTCAGAAGCGTTCGACCGTGGCCCAGATCGTCAAGACCCTCGAAGAGTCGGGCGCGCTGGAATACACCATCGTCGTCGCCGCCACGGCCTCGGAACCGGCCCCGCTGCAGTTCCTGGCCCCGTTCGCCGGCACCGCCATGGGCGAGTTCTTCCGCGACAACGGCATGCACGCCCTGATCGTCTATGACGATCTGTCCAAGCAGGCCGTCGCCTATCGCCAGATGTCCCTGCTGCTGCGCCGCCCGCCGGGCCGTGAAGCCTATCCGGGCGACGTCTTCTACCTGCACTCGCGCCTGCTGGAGCGTTCGGCCAAGCTGAACGGCGACTACGGCTCGGGTTCGATGACCGCCCTGCCGATCATCGAGACCCAGGCCAACGACGTCTCGGCCTATATTCCGACCAATGTGATCTCGATCACCGACGGCCAGATCTTCCTGGAATCGGACCTCTTCTATCAGGGCATCCGTCCGGCCGTGAACGTCGGCATCTCGGTGTCGCGCGTCGGCTCCTCGGCCCAGACCAAGGCGATGAAGAAGGTCGCCGGCACCATCAAGGGCGAGCTGGCCCAGTATCGTGAAATGGCCGCCTTCGCCAAGTTCGGCTCGGACCTGGACGTCTCGACCCAGAAGCTGCTGGCCCGCGGCGCCCGCCTGACCGAGCTGCTGAAGCAGCCGCAATATTCGCCGCTGGCGATGGAAGAGCAGGTCGTCTCGGTCTACGCCGGCACGCGCGGCTATATCGACGGCATCGCCGTCGGCGACGTCGGCCGGTTCGAGAAGGAACTGCTGGCCCGCATCCACGCGAACCACGCCTCGCTGCTGGAAGGCATCCGCACCAAGAAGGACCTGACCTCGGATCTCGAAGCCGAGCTGAAGGACATCCTGGCCGCCTTCGTCAAGACCTTCGCCTGAACCCCGCCGGATAGCTGAGAGAGTAGCGCCGGATGGCCAGCCTCAAGGAAATGCGCAATCGGATCGGAAGCGTGAAAGCCACGCAGAAGATCACGAAAGCCATGCAGATGGTCGCCGCGGCCAAGCTGAAACGCGCCCAGGACCAGGCCGAAAGCGCCCGGCCCTATGCGCAGAAGATGGCCTCGGTCATCGCCAATCTGGCCGCCGGCGTCTCGGGCGCCGACGCGCCCCGTCTGCTGGCCGGCACCGGTCAGGATCAGCGTCACCTGATCGTGGTGGCGACGGCGGACAAGGGTCTGGCTGGCGGTTTTTCGACCAATGTCATCCGCGCCGCGCGCGAGCGGATCAACAGCCTGATCGCGTCCGGCAAGGACGTGAAGATCATCGCCGTCGGCCGCAAGTCGCGCGACCAGCTGTCGCGCCTGTACGGCGACAAGGTGATCCACACCTTCGAACTGAGCGCCCAGAAGACCGTTGGTCTGCCTCTGGCCCAGCCGGTCGCCGAGATGATCGCCACGGCGTTCGAGGACGGTCAGGCCGATGTGGTCACCCTGTTCTACAGCCAGTTCAAGTCGGTGATCCAACAGGTCCCGACCGGCAAGCAGCTGATCCCGGCCGTGGTCGAGGGCGACGCCCAGCCGATCGACCTGAACGGCGCGGTCTATGAATACGAGCCCTCGGAAGAGGAAATCCTCGAGACCCTGCTGCCGCGCAACCTGACGACCCAGATCCTGGCCGCCCTCTACGAGAACCAGGCGGGCTTCTTCGGTTCGCAGATGGCCGCGATGGACAACGCCACGCGCAACGCCGGCGACCTCATCAACGCCCTGACGCTGCAATACAACCGCAAGCGCCAAGCCCAGATCACCACCGAACTGATCGAGATCATCGCCGGCGCCGAAGCCCTCTGATCCCGACCGAACAGACATTCCGATACGGACCCCAGCCATGACCGACACCGTCGCCAAGAAACCCGCCGCCAAGAAGCCGGCCGCCCCCAAGGCCCCGGCCGCCGCCAAGAAGCCCGCCGCCGCCCGCGCGCCCAAGACCGCTGCGCCGGTCGACGCCGCCGCCACGGGCAAGATCGCCCAGGTCATCGGCGCCGTGGTCGACGTCGAGTTCACCGGCCACCTGCCGGCGATCCTGAACGCCCTGAACACCCAGAACATCGACCAGAAGACGGGCGAGCCCTTCACTTTGGTTCTGGAAGTCGCCCAGCACCTGGGTGAGAACATGGTCCGCACCATCGCCATGGACACGACCGAAGGCCTGACGCGCGGTCAGCCGGTCATCGACACCGGTTCGTCGATCCAGACCCCGGTCGGCCCGGGCGTGCTGGGCCGCATCATGAACGTCGTCGGCCAGCCGATCGACGAAGCCGGTCCGATCCAGACGACCGAATATCGCCCGATCCACCGCGAGGCCCCGACCTTCGAGGAACAGACCAACTCGTCGGAAATCCTGGTCACGGGCATCAAGGTGATCGACCTGATCTGCCCCTACACCAAGGGCGGCAAGACGGGCCTGTTCGGCGGCGCCGGCGTCGGCAAGACCGTCACCATGCAGGAACTGATCAACAACATCGCCAAGGCTTACGGCGGTTATTCGGTTCTGGCCGGCGTGGGCGAGCGCACCCGCGAAGGCAACGACCTGTATCACGAGATGATCGAGTCGAACGTGAACGTCGACCCGGCCAAGAACGGCGGCTCGACCGAGGGCTCCAAATGCGCCCTGGTCTACGGCCAGATGAACGAGCCTCCCGGCGCCCGCGCCCGCGTCGCCCTGACCGGCCTGGCCCAGGCCGAGTATTTCCGCGACGAGGAAGGCAAGGACGTCCTGCTGTTCGTCGACAACATCTTCCGCTTCACCCAGGCCGGTTCGGAAGTGTCGGCTCTGCTGGGCCGCATCCCGTCGGCCGTGGGCTATCAGCCGACCCTGGCCACCGAGATGGGCAACCTGCAGGAGCGGATCACCTCGACCAAGAAGGGCTCGATCACCTCGGTCCAGGCCATTTACGTCCCCGCCGACGACCCCACCGACCCGGCCCCGGCCGCGTCCTTCGCCCACCTGGACGCGACGACCATGCTGTCGCGTGACATCGCCGCCCAGGCCATCTTCCCCGCCGTCGATCCGCTGGACTCGACCTCGCGGATCATGGACCCGCTGGTCATCGGCGAGGAGCACTACCAGGTCGCCCGTTCGGTCCAGGAAGTGCTGCAGCAGTACAAGGGCCTGAAGGACATCATCGCCATCCTGGGCATGGACGAGCTGTCGGAAGAGGACAAGCTGGTCGTCTCGCGCGCCCGCAAGATCCAGCGCTTCCTGTCGCAGCCCTTCTTCGTGGCCGAACAGTTCACCAACGCGCCGGGCAAGTTCGTCGAACTGGCCGACACGATCCGCTCGTTTAAGGGCATCGTCGCCGGTGAATACGACCACCTGCCGGAAGCCGCCTTCTACATGGTCGGCGCCATCGAAGAGGCCGTCGCCAAGGCCGAGAAGATGGCTTCGGAAGCCTGATCATGGCCGGCAAGCTGAACTTCTCCCTCGTCTCGCCGGAACGCGAGGTCTTTTCGGGCCTCGTGGACCAGGTGGACGCGCCGGGCGTCGAGGGCGACTTCGGCGTCCTGCCGGACCACGCCCCCTTCATGACCGCCCTGCGCGAGGGCCTGGTGACCGTCTACAACGGCGGCGCCAAGACCCAGTATGACGTCAAGGGCGGCTTCGCCGACGTCAACGGCGAAGGCCTGACCATCCTGGCCGAACAGGCGACCGAGGTCGTCGCGGCCTGATCCTTCGCGGGATCGAAACGATCAGAGGCCCCGTGCTCCGGCGCGGGGCCTTTTTCTTTGACCCTCTCCCGCTTGCGGGAGAGGCGGCCCGGCGTTCGCGAAGCGAACCAGGGTCGGAGAGGGGAGTGTCAGATCGCGAAACTCCCCCCATCGTCTGGCGTCTCGCTGCGCTCGACGGCCTGACACTTCCCCCGCAAGCGGGGGAAGGTCTATGAGGCTTGCCATGACCGACGCCATCGACATCCAAGGTTCCTGCGACCCGCGCTTCGCTGCGGTGAAGGACGCCTTCGCCGCCAATTTCACCGAGGCGCCCGAGGGGCTGAACGAGCAGGCGGCGCGGTTCAGCGTGCTGGTCGAGGGGGAGGCGGTCGTGGACCTGTGGGCGGGTCATGCGGACACCGGCCGGACCGTTCCCTTCACCGACACGACCCTGACCCCGGTCTTCTCGACCGGCAAGGCGGTGATGGCCCTGCTGATCGCCACGGCGGTCGAGGCGGGCGAGCTGGACTATGAGCAGACCGTCGCCTCCCTGTGGCCCGAGTTCGGGGCGGCGGGGAAGCAGGACGTGACCGTAGCCCAGCTGATGAGCCACCAGTCGGGCCTGCCGGGCTTCGACGAGGCCGCCGATCCGGCCATCTGGTTCGACGCCCCCGCCGTTCTGGCGCGGCTGGCGGCCCAGGCGCCGATGTGGGAACCGGGCACGGCCTCGGGCTATCATCCGGTCACGGTCGGCTATCTGGCCAATGAGGTGTTCCGCCGGGCGACGGGGCGGACCATGGGCCAGGCCCTGCGCGAAGATTTCGCCGATCTGGACCTGTGGATCGGCCTGCCCGAGAGCGAGCACGGGCGGGTGGCGCAGATGAGGAAGCCCTCGGCCGCGCCGAACCTGGGGACCATCGATCGGATCAAACAGGCGGCCTTCCTGGATCGCGGCTCGGCGCCGGGCGGGCGCGGCTCGACCGAATGGCGCAAGATGGAGATCCCGTCCGCAAACATGCACGCGACCGCCTTGGGGCTGGCGCGGATGCTGGGCGTGGTCGCCAACGGCGGGGCTCTGGAGGGCCGGTCGGTGCTGTCGAGCGGCGTGCTGGAGCAGTTGACGCGCGAGCGGATCCACGGGCCGGACAAGGTGCTGCCCTATACGATCAGCTGGGCGGCGGGCCTGATGCGGAACGAAGGGCTGGAGGTGTTCGGGCCGGGCGAGTCCTGGGGCCACTACGGCTGGGGCGGGTCGATGGCCATGGCCGATCCGTCGAAGCGGCTGTCGGCCGCCTATGTGATGAACCGCCAGTCGCCGCACATCATCGGCGACCCGCGTCCCCGGCGGCTGCTGGCGGCCCTGTACGCGGCGCTGTGACCTAGGCGGGTTCCGACGCCGCCACCGCCCGGCGGGCGGCGCGGGAGCGGAAGACGGCGCCCAGGGCGAAGACCCCGGCGCCGGCCCAGATGAAGACGAAGGACAGGGCGCGCAGGGCGGTCATCGGCTCGCCCGAGGCCACGCCGATGGCGAACTGCAGCGTCGGGGCCAGGAACTGGACGAAGCCGATGGTCGACAGGGGCAGGCGGCGCGCCGACCAGGCGAACAGGGCCAGCGGCAGGACCGTCGCCGGGCCGCTGGAAATGGCCCAGAGCCAGTGGACGGGATCATCGAAGCCGACCGTCTGGCCCATCTGACTGGCCCAGATCAGGAAGGCCGCGCCGAAGGGCAGCAGCAGCAGACATTCGACGAACAGGCCGGTCTGGGCGTCGGCGGGCACCCGCTTGCGGATCACCCCATAGGCGGCGAAGCTGAGGGCCAGGATCAGGGACAGCCAGGGCGGACGACCCAGGGCCACGGTCTGCAGGATCACCCCGACGACGGCGAGACCTATGGCCGCCCAGCCCCAGCGGTCGATCTTCTCCCGGAACAGCACCATGCCCGCCGCCATGTTGAGCAGGGGGTTGATATAGTAGCCGAGGCTGGCCTCCAGCGTGTGGTGGGTGGTGGTGGCCCAGACGTAGATGCCCCAGTTGATGGCGATCATGGCCGTCGACAGGGCCAGCCAGCCCAGGATCCGGGGCGTCAGCAGGACGCGCCGCGCCTGACCCACCTGACCCGCCAGGATCACCAGGCCGCCGGCGAACAGGACCGACCACAGGGCGCGGTGGGCCAGGATCTCGGGCGCGGTGAAGCCGACGCCGTTCATGGCCATGAACAGCAGGGGCATGAAGCCCCACAGGCCGTAGCAGGCGATGGCGGTGGCGACGGCGCGCTTGTCGGCGGACAGGGCGGGGGAGGTCATCCGTGTGGCCTTGCTTTCCTTCATCATCCTCCGGCAAGCCGCGCAGCGGCGAAGACCGGGGAATGACGAAGGAAGAAGCGGGTTAAACCGTGATCGACCGATACCCGGACGACGACTTGATCACGCCCGTCTCGTCCAGCAGCTGCGCGATCTGGATGGCGTTCAGGGCCGCGCCCTTGCGCAGGTTGTCGGAGACGACCCACAGGTTCAGGCCGTTCTCGAGGGTCGGATCCTTGCGGATGCGGCTGACATAGACGGCGTGTTCGCCGGCGGCGTCGACGGGGGTGATATAGCCGTCGTGTTCCTGCTTATCGATCACCAGGACGCCCGGCGCCTCGCGCAGGATGGCGCGGGCCTCGTCCGGGGCGATGGGGCGGTCGAACTCGATGTTCACGGCCTCGGAATGGCCGACGAAGACCGGCACGCGGACGCAGGTGACCGTGACCTGGATGTTCGGGTCCAGCATCTTGTGGGTCTCGTCCGACATCTTCTGCTCCTCGTCGGTCGAGCCGTCCTCGAGGAAGGAACCGATGAAGGGGATGACGTTGAAGGCGATCTGTTTGGGGAATTTCTTCGGACGCGCGTCGCCCAGGCCGTAGATGGCCTTGGTCTGGTTCCACAGCTCGTCCATGCCTTCCTTGCCGGCGCCGGACACCGACTGATAGGTCGAAACCACCACCCGCTTGATCCTGGCCGCGTCGTGCAGCGGCTTCAGCGCCGTGACCAGCTGGATGGTCGAGCAGTTCGGGTTGGCGATGATGTTCTTCTTGGTGGCGTCCTTGATGGCGTCCGGGTTCACTTCCGGCACGATCAGCGGCACGTCGGCGTCCTTGCGGAAGGCCGAGGAATTGTCGATCACGATGGGACCGGCCTTGCCGATCTTTTCCGACCATTCCTTGGACACGGCGCCGCCGGCGGACATCAGGACGATGTCGACCTTGGAGAAGTCGAACTGTTCGATGTCCTGGCATTTGATGGTCTTGTCGCCGAACGAGACCTCGACCCCCTTGGACTTGCGCGAGGCGATGGCGTGGATCTCGTCGACGGGGAATTCGACTTCCTCGAGGATGTTCAGCATTTCGCGGCCCACATTGCCCGTGGCCCCGACGATCGCGACGCGATAACCCATGTTTCTTGTCCTTCGGACGCGCTGTCGCTGGGCCCGTGGGGTCGAGCGGCTTGAGCGCATTGTGGTGATGGCCTGCAAATAGGCGTTCGGAGCCGCGAAGCAATCGCTTTTCGCTGAGCTGCGCTTTAAGCAGGCCTCCCATGACCTCCCGTATCCGCAACGCCTACGATATCCGCGTGGAAGAGGGCGTGCTGACGCCCGATCCAGCCCAGGCCGCCGTCATTACGGCGCTGGAACGGCTGGAGACCGATCTGGCCAAAAAGCCCGGCCTGTTCGGCAAGCCGGCCGAGGTGAAGGGGATCTATCTGTACGGCCCGCCGGGACGCGGCAAGTCGATGCTGATGGACCTGTTCTATTCGGCCACGCCCGAGCCGCGAAAGGCGCGCGCCCACTTCCACGCCTTCATGGCCCGGATCCATGACCTGGTGCGCCAGTGGCGGGAAGGGGACGCCAAGACGCGGAAGGCCGTGTTCGGGACGCACAAGGGCGACGATCCGATCCCGCCCATCGCCCAGCTGATCGCCTCGGAGGCGCGGCTGCTGTGCTTCGACGAACTGCAGGTCACCGACATCGCCGACGCCATGATCCTGGGGCGGCTGTTCGAGGCCCTGTTCGACCTGCGGGTGGTGCTGGCCGTGACGTCCAACCGGGCGCCGGAGGACCTCTACAAGAACGGCATCAACCGCCAGCTCTTCCTGCCCTTCATCGACATTCTGCGGACACGCTGCGCCGTGGTGGAGACGGAAGGGGCGCGCGACTGGCGGCTGGACCGGATGACCTCGGCCCAGGTCTGGCACACGCCCGACGACCGCGAGGGGTTCGAGAGCCTGTGGCGCGAGTTGAAGGGCGGAGAGCCGGAGGAGCCAGCCCATCTGACCGTGCTGGGCCGCGACGTGGTGGTGGAGCGGACTGTCGGTTCGATGGCGCGGGCGACCTTTGCGGAACTGTGCAGCAGGCCGCTGGGGCCGCAGGACTATCTGGCCATCGCCCAGAGGTTCCACACCCTGTTCCTGGAGGATGTGCCGATCCTGAGCTCGGCCAACCACCACGAGGCGCGGCGCCTGGTGACCCTGGTGGACGCCTTGTACGAGGCCAAGACCAAGCTGATCGTCCTGGCGGCCGCGAAACCGGAGGCCCTCTATACCGAGGGGGTGGGGGCGTTCGAGTTCGAACGGACCGTGTCCCGGTTCAACGAGATGCAGAGCAAGGACTGGCTGGCGCACGTTCGGGATTGAGACGAAAGACCCTCTCCCGCGAAGCGGGGGAGGTGGCCCGTAGATCGGCGCAGCCGATCCAGGGTCGGAGGGGGAGGTTTCGCGAAACTCCCCCCATCGTCAGGCGTCTCGCTTCGCTCGACGGCCTGACACTTCCCCCGCAAGCGGGGGAAGGTCTGTGAAGGGCAAAGAAAAAGGCCGCGGATCGATCCGCGGCCTTTCTCATTCGATCTGACGCTTGGCTTAGGCCAGCGAGCTGTCGATGTCCTTGCAGGCCTGCAGCAGGCCCTGGACCGAGGCGACCGACTTTTCGAACATCGCCTTTTCCTCGTCGTTGGTGGTGAATTCGATCACCTTCTCGACGCCGCCGGCGCCGATCAGGGCCGGGACGCCGACGTAGAGGTCCGACAGGCCGTATTCGCCCGACAGCCAGACGGCGCAGGGCAGGACGCGCTTCTGGTCCAGCAGATAGGACTTGGCCATGGCGATGGCCGATTCAGCGGGGGCGTAGAAGGCCGAGCCGGTCTTCAGCAGGGCCACGATCTCGCCGCCGCCCTTGCGGGTGCGGTCGACGATGGCGTCCAGATCGGCTTGCGACAGGAAGCCGGCGGCGACGGCGTCCGGCAGCGGCAGGCCGCCCACGGTCGAGTGCCGCACCATCGGCACCATGTCGTCGCCGTGACCGCCCAGGGTCCAGGCGTGGATGTCCTGCACCGAGACGCCGGTCTTTTCAGCCAGGAAGTAGGCGAAGCGGGCCGAGTCCAGCACGCCGGCCATGCCGACGACCTTCTCCTTGGGCAGGCCCGAGAACTTCTGCAGGGCCCAGACCATGGCGTCGAGCGGGTTGGTGATGCAGATGACGAAGGCGTTCGGGGCGTGGGCCTTGATGCCCTCGCCGACGGCCTTCATGACCTTCAGGTTGATGCCGATCAGGTCGTCGCGGCTCATGCCCGGCTTGCGCGGCACGCCGGCGGTGACGATGCAGACATCGGCGCCCGCGATGTCGGCGTAGTCGTTGGCGCCCTTCAGGGCCACGTCCTGGCCTAAGACGGCCGAGGCCTCGGCGATGTCCAGGGCCTTACCCTGCGGCGTGCCTTCGGCGATGTCGAACAGGATCACGTCGCCCAGGGCTTCGCGCGCGGCCACATGGGCCAGGGTTCCGCCGATCATGCCGGCGCCGATAAGGGCGATCTTCGCGCGAGCCATGGAGTTCTCCGTCTATTGCGTGTGCGAAAGGGGATTAATCGTGGCGGCGGTCTAGACCCGCAAAGGCCGCGCTGCAAGGCTGGCCGACGTTCGTTCAGGAGCCCGCATGACCGACTTTCGTCCAGACCCCGCCTTCGCCGCCGGATCCATCGCCGCCGCCGAATGGCCGCTGTGTCACGTGCGGCTGCAGGACGATGCGCGGTTCCCGTGGCTGATCCTGATTCCGCGCGTCACGGGGGCGGTGGAGCTGGAGGATCTGAGCCTCGAACAACGGGCGATGCTGATGGAGGAGACGGTGCGGGCGGGGGCGCTGGTGCGGCGGTTGGGCGAGGTCGAGAAGCTGAACGTCGGGGCGATCGGCAATGTGACCGCCCAGCTGCACCTCCATGTGGTGGGCCGCCGCCGCGACGACGGCCTGTGGCCCGATCCGGTCTGGGGGCGGGGACCGGCGGTCCCCTATGCGGTCGAGGTCAGGGCGAGGCTGCTGGCGATCCTTGCGGGAGGATGAATTCCTTCTGTCCTTCCCTCCCTTCTTGTTCTGGAATTTCAGAGACAAGGCCGAGAACCTCCTGTCTTCGGCGGGCGGGTCTTCCAATCAGATGATGTCCAGCGGGGTTTCCCGCGTCGGGGGCGGGAAGGCCTGATCGAGGCGTTCCAGATCCTCAAGATCGAACTGGACCTCCAGGGCGTCGGCGTTGGCCTCGACGTGTTCGACCGAACTGGCCTTGGGAATGGCGATGACGCCATCGTGGCGCAGGACGGCGGCCAGGGCGATCTGGGCCGGGTCGGCCGAGTGGCGGTTGGCCAGGTCCAGGATCAGCGGATGTTCCAGCAGGCCGCCGCGCCCCAGGGGCGAATAGGCCATCATCGGCATGTCGCGGGCCTGCATCCAGGGCAGGAGGTCGAACTCCACCCCGCGCGAACCCAGGTTGTAGAGCAGCTGGTTGGCGGCGCAGTCCTGGCCGCCCTCGATCTCCTCCAGCCGCTGCATGGCGCGAAGATCCAGGTTGGACACGCCCCAGCGGGCGATCATCCCCTCGTCGACCAGTTCCTGGAAGGCGGCGACCGTCTCCTCCAGCGGGACGTGGCCTTCCCAGTGCAGCAGATAGAGGTCCAGCCGATCGGTCCCCAGTCGTTCCAGCGACTTCTCGCAGGCCAGCATCATCTTCATCTCGGAGGCGTTGTCGGGCCTGACCTTGGAGACCAGGAAGACCTCGTCGCGACGGCCGGCGATGACCTCGCCCACCAGGCGTTCGGAACGGCCGTCGCCATAGATCTCGGCCGTGTCGATCAGGGTCAGGCCCAGGTCGATGCCGCGCGCCAGGGTCTGCTGTTCCTCGTCGCGCCAGGCGGGGTCGTCGCCCAGCTCCCAGGCGCCTTGGCCGAGGGCGGGAACGGTCGTACCGTCGGAGAAGGTGACGAGGCGGGTCATATCCGTCCTGACCTGTAATGAGCGGCGCGAACGCCGCCGCGAGGGGTGGAAGTGGGAGGTTGCGATGCGCACCCGGCTTATCAAGACCGACGGGCTTGTCCAACAGGTGCTGGAGGCCGGATACGCCCTGGCTAACGCGCCTCTGGTCCTGCTGATCCATGGCTTCCCCGAACTGGGGATCAGCTGGCGGGCCCAGGTCGAGGCCCTGTCGGCGGCGGGATTCCATGTCGTGGCCCCGGACATGCGCGGTTATGGCGGCACGGACAAGCCCCGGGACGCGGCGGCCTATTCGATCCTGCATCTGGTCGGGGACATGGTCGATCTGGTCCGGGCGCTGGGCAAGACCGATTGCGTCGTCGTCGGTCACGACTGGGGCGCGCCGGTCGCCTGGCACTGCGCCCTGCTGAGGCCCGACCTGTTCACGGCCGTGGCCGGGCTGTCGGTGCCGTTCCAGCCGCGCCGGACCAAGGGGCCGCCCACGGCCGCCATGGCGGCGATCGCGAAACGCGCCGGTCTGGGCGAGCTCTATATCAACCGGTTCCAGGCGGCGGACGCCCATGCGGCGCTGGAGGCCGATCCGGCGACGACCCTGCGCAAGCTGTTCTTCGCCTATGACGGGGCGACGCCGGCGGCGAAACGGTCGACGGGCTTCATGCCGCAAGGCGTCAGCCTGCTGGACAGTATCGACGACGGCGCGACGGTCCCGCCGTGGATGAGCGCGGCGCATTTCGACGAATATGTGGAGGCCTTCGCCGCCGGCGGATTCGACGGGCCGCTGAACTGGTACCGGGCGGTGGACCTCAACTGGACTCTGACGGGGTTCCTGCAGGACCAGAGGATCCGGCGACCGGCCCTGTTCATCGTCGGCGAGGACGATCCGGTGCGCCATTACGCCGGGCCGGCGGAGGCGGGGCTGAAGGACTGGGCTCCGAACCTGGTCCGGTCGGTGGTCGTGCCCGGGGCGGGCCACTGGATCCAGCAGGAGCGGGCGGAGGAGGTGAACGGCCTGTTGCTGGACTTCCTGGCCACCGCAGGGCGGTTGGCGCGTTAGGGTTAAAGGAAGGAACGGCGCTTACAGTCCGCCTTCTCCCAGGCGGGTCTCCACGCCCCGCCGCCTATGGGTTCCGGAGACCGGGCGTCCGTGTTCAAGTCGTTGCTTCCAGATCGTCCCGGCACGGAGCCGCTGGCCCAGGCCTTCCGCGCCTGCCGGACCCATTTCGTCTGGGCGGCGGTGTTCAGCGCCCTGGTCAATCTGCTGTACCTGGCGCCGACCCTCTACATGCTGCAGGTCTATGACCGGGTGGTGCCGACCGGCGGCCTGACCACCCTGGCGCTGATGACGGTGGTGGCGGTCTTCGCCCTGGCCTGTCTGGCGATGCTGGACTGGTTGCGGGGGCGGCTGCTGTTGCGCGCCGGCCTGAGGCTGGACCGGCTGCTGTCCGGGCGGATCCTGGCGCGGGTGGTGGATATCCAGGCCCGCGCGACGGGACAGGCGCCGGGCAGCCAGGCGTTGAGGGAGTTCGACAATGTGCGGACGGCCGTGTCCGGACCGGGCGCCCTGGCCCTGTTCGACGCGCCGTGGACGCCGCTGTATCTGGCCTGCTGTTTTCTGCTGCATCCGGCGATCGGCCTGCTGACCCTGGTCGGCGGCCTGATCCTGTTCGGCCTGGCCTGGATGAACGAGCGCGACAGCCGGCCCCGGCTGGCCAAGGCCATACAATCCAACGCCGCCGCCTATGCCGCCCAGGAGAGCGTCGCCGGCCAGGCCGAGGTGGTGCGGGCCCTGGGCATGCGCGGATCCAGCATCGCGCGTCAGATCGACCAGAGGCGCGGCGCCGTGGCCCAGCAGGCCGACGCGCAGCTGGCCGGGGGCCGATATACGGGCGTGATCAAATTCGTGCGGCTGGTGCTGCAGTCGTTCGCCCTGGGCCTGGCCGCCTATCTGGTGGTGAAGGGCGACATCTCGTCCGGCTCGATCATCGCCGCCTCCGTGCTGCTGAGCCGGGCGGTGGCGCCGGTCGAACTTCTGGTCGGGGCCTGGCCGGGGCTGGTCCAGGCGCGCGCCAGCTGGAAGACCCTGACCGACCTGTTCGCCCAGACCGCCAGCCAGGACAGGGCGCGCACCGCCCTGCCGGCGCCGCAGGGGCGGTTGCGGCTGGAGGGGGTGACGGTGCGCCTGCCCGACACCGAGGCGCCGCAGTTGCGCCACGCCGTCCTGGCGCTGGAGCCGGGCCAGACCCTGGGCGTCATCGGCGCCAGCGGCTCGGGCAAGACCACCCTGGCGCGGGTCATCGCCGGCGCCCTGGTCCCGACCGCGGGCGTGGCGCGTCTGGACGGGGCCGAGTATGCGGCCCGGGACGGCGACGAACTGGCGCGTTTCATCGGTTATATGCCGCAGGTTCCCAGCCTGTTCGCCGGGTCGATCAAGGACAATATCTCGCGCTTCTCGGCCGCGACCGGCGTCGATCCGACCGAGATCGACCGGAGCGCGGTCGCCGCCGCCGTGGCCGCAGGCGCGCATGAGATGATCCTGCGCCTGCCCCACGGCTATGACACCGAACTCGGTCCCTATGGCGCGGGGGTCTCGGCCGGCCAGGCCCAGCGCATCGCCCTGGCCCGCGCGCTTTACGGCGATCCGCGCCTGCTGGTGCTGGATGAGCCGAACTCCAATCTGGATCAGGAGGGCGAGACGGCCCTGATGACCGCCATAATGGACGCCGCCTCGCGCGGCGCGGCGGTGGTCGTGGTCGCCCACAGGGCCGGGGTCCTGGGCCGGGTCGACCGATTGCTGGTGATGCGCGACGGCGCCGTCCAGTTGGAGGGGCCGCGCGAGGAGGTCCTGACGCGAATGCGCGACGCGGCGCCCCAGATCGCCCCGACCGCCCAGACCGGAAAGGCCGCGCGATGAGCCTCGCCCAAACGACTCGGACGGAAGCGACGGATTCGCCCCGTCGCGAACTGATGCTCGGCGGCGTCGTCATCGTCGCCTTCTTCGTGCTGTTCCTGGGCTGGGCGGCGTTCGCGCCGCTGGACGCGGGGGCCTTCGCCCAGGGCCAGGTGGCGGTGTCCGGCAATCGTCAGGCGGTGCAGCACCGCGACGGCGGCGTGGTCAGCGACCTGAAGGTGGCCGAGGGCGACCGCGTGAGGCAGGGTCAGGTGCTGGTCGAGCTGAACGCCGGCGAACTGAGGGCCAGCGAACGGGGCGCGACGGGTCAGGTGTTCGCGCTTCTGGCCCAGCGTTCGCGCCTGATCGCCGAACGCGACCGCCTGCCTCTCCTGCCCGTGCCGCCGGAATTCGCCGATCTGTCCGATGCGGACAGGGCGCTGGCCGACGAGGCCATGCGGCTTCAGCGGCTGCAGTATTCGGCGCGCGGCGCCGGGCGGTCGACCGAGACCGGGGTGCTGAACCAGCGGATCGGGCAGTTGCGGGACCAGATGGACGGCTACGAGCGCCAGATCGAGGCCAACACCACCCAGCAGCGGCTGATCGCCGATGAGCTGGAGGGGCTCAGGTCGCTGGCGGCCCGGGGTTATGCGCCGATGACGCGGGTCCGGGCCCTGGAACGCACCGCCGCCGCCCTGGAAGGCGAACAGGGCGCCCTGCGCGCCCAGGTCGCCAGCACGCGTGAACAGATCGGCGAGACCCGGCTGCAGACCCTGGGCGTCTCCACCAGGATGAACGAGGACGTCGCCGAACAGCTGAGGCAGGTCGAGGTGCAGCTGAACGACCTGCGTCCCCGCATGGTGGAGCTGCGCGACCAGCTGGCGCGGGCCGAAATCCGCAGCCCGGCGACGGGCCAGGTGGTCGGCCTGACGGTCTTCACCCGGGGCGGGGTGATCCAGCCGGGCCAGACCCTGATGGAGGTGGTGCCGGACGAGGCCTCGCAGGTGATCATCGCCCAGGTCGATCCGGCCGACATCGACAATCTGCGCGTCGGGCTGGACACCGAGGTCAAATTCCCCGGCCTGCGCGAACGCAATCCGCCGATCGTCCACGGCCGGGTCACCCGTATCTCGGCCGACAGTTTCACCGACGAGGCGACCGGCCGCAGCCATTTCCGCGCCGAGGTGGTGGTGCCGCCGACGGAGCTGGAGAAACTGGGACGGGCGGCGCGCAGCATCCGTTCGGGCATGCCGGTGCAGGTGGTCATACTGACGCGCAAGCGCACGGCCCTGTCGTATCTGTTCGAACCCCTGACGCAGAGCCTTTGGCGGTCCGGGGCCGAGCAGTAGGTTCTCAGCCGACCAGGATCAGCCGGCCAGGATCAGGCGGCCTGGGCCGTCTCGAGCTGGTCGCGGACGTCTGCGACGATCTCCAGGCTGCGGATACGGGCGGCGTTGTCGAAGGCCATGCCGGTGACCATCAGTTCGTCGACCCCGGTCAGGGCGATGAAGTCGGCCAGCTGCGTCTTGACCGTCTCCGGTCCGCCGATGGCGGAATAGAGCAGGCGGCTGCGGGCACTTTCGATCTGCTGCGGCGTCAGGACGCTGGTGATGTCGTCCACCGGCGGGGGCAGTTTGCCGGGCTTGCCGGTCGAGAGACGGGCGAAGCTCTGCTGCATCGAGGTCGACAGGCGCACCCCGGCCTCGTCCGTGTCGGCGGCGAAGACATTGATCGCGGCCATGGCGTGGGGCTTGGCCAGCCGGTCCGAGGGGGTGAAGCTGCGGCGGTACAGGGCCAGGGCCTCGAGCAGGAGTTCGGGCGCGAAATGGCTGGCGAAGGCGTAGGGCAGGCCCAGCTGGCCGGCCAGCTGGGCGCTGAACAGGCTGGAGCCCAGCAGCCAGACCGGCACGCGCAGGCCTGCGCCGGGGACGGCGCGCACCTGCTGATGCTCGGCGGCGGGCTCGAACCACTGGATCAGTTCGACCACGTCGCGCGGGAACTGGTCGGCGCCCTCGAAATAGCGACGCAGGGCGCGGGCCGTGGCGCCGTCCGTGCCGGGCGCGCGACCCAGGCCGACGTCGATGCGGCCGGGGAACAGGGTCTCGAGCGTGCCGAACTGTTCGGCGACGACCAGGGGGGCGTGGTTGGGCAGCATGACCCCGCCCGAGCCGACGCGGATCCGTTCGGTCCCCGCCGCCACATGACCGATGACGATCGAGGTCGCCGCGCTGGCGATGCCGGGCATGTTGTGGTGTTCGGCCAGCCAGAACCGCTCGTAGCCGAGGCGGTCGGCGGCCTGGGCGAAGGACAGGGTCTCGTCGAGGGCGCGGCGGGCGTCGCCGCCTTCGACGATGGGCGACAGGTCGAGGACTGAGAAGGGGATCATTCGCCCTAGATCGGGGCTGGCCGGTCGCTTTCAAGGGGAACCGCAACCGTGTCGGCGACTTTGACTCCTTTGAACCCGGAGACTGCGCCCAGGAGGCCGCCATGACCGACGCCACATCCAAGACCGACCCCGAGTGCGAAGACGCCCGCGAAGCCGCGGACATGGGCGAGAAGCCCGATCTGGGCCACAGGGCCGACGCCCTGATCGAGGCGCTGGACGGGACCGATTCCGGATCGGACACCCGCGCGGGCTCGCTGCGCGGCGGATCGGCCAGCGGTTCGGACGACGATCCGGACTCGCAGGCGATCAATGACGCCCTGGCCGACGAGGGTCGGGCCTCGGCCGATCCCGATTCGCCCTCGGATGCGGACCCCGATGCGGTCGAGGGATCGGGCCGCCGTTTCGACGGTTCGGGCGGCGATCCGGCGGAAGGCGCGCGCCAAGACTGAACGCGACGCCTTGCTGCCGCCGCATCCATGCGCCACGGTTGCGCTTCGACCATGGGTCCAAGGGACGATTCCCCGATGATACGCCGTCTGGCGGCCTCGGCCGCCTTAGTTACGTTCTGCCTTGCGGGTTGCGGAGACCGGTCGAAGACCGAAGAGACGCCCCCGCCCGAGGCCGCAGTCGCCGCGCCCAGCGAGAAGATCGCCCCGCCGCAAACCCCGGCGGAGGCGGCGCCTCCGGTCGAGGCGAGCGAAGTCGTCCTGCCCGCCGCGCCCGGCGCCCCGACCTATGCCGCCCTCTATCCGGGGGCCGCCCTGGACCAGCCGGCGACGACCGCCGCCGGTCCGGACGGGGAAGGCGGGCTGGTGACCTTCCGCACCGACGCCACGCCGGACGAGGTGGTGGCCTTCTATCGCGACCGCGCCGAACAGGCCGGCCTGACGACGGTCATGGGCATGAACCAGGGCGACGCCCGCGCCTATGGAGCGGCCGGCGGAAACGCCGGTTCGACCAATCTTCAGGTCGTCGCCGCTCCGGGCGAGGCCGGAGAGACCTCGGTGCAGCTGAGCTGGAGCGCCGGCCTGTGAGGCCGGTCGCCGCTCTGGTCGCGGCGACCCTGATCGCGCCCCTGGCCGTCGGGGCCTGTGCGCCGGCCGCGCGGCCTTCGTCCCATCCCGTCTTCATCGCCACGGACACGGGCTATCTGCAGCCCGGCGATCTGGCGCGGCTGGCCGAGGCGGTTCCGCCCGCGCCCGCCGAGGGCTCGGCCCAGGCCCTGGCGGACAGGGCGGCCTCGGCGCGGTTCGCGGCGCTGGAGGACACGGATCGCTGGCTGCTGGCGACCTCGCACGCCGAACTGCGCCCGCCCCTGGCCCTGCAGCATTTCGACTGCGCCCTTGGCGTGCGGCTGGGATCGGCCGAGACGCCGGTGCTGGACCGGATGGCGGCCCGGGCCTTCCATGACGCCAACGCCGTGGCCGAACAGGTCAAGGCCAGGGCCTTCCGCGCCCGGCCGGTCGGAGACGACCCGGACCGCCGCGCCTGCCAGACCCTGACCCCGGCCGGACGGGCCAGCGCCTCCTATCCGTCCGGCAGCGCGGCCGTCGGAACGGCCTATGCCGAGACCCTGGCCCTGATCCAGCCCGAACGGGCGGACGCGGTGCGGCGGATCGGCCACGAGATCGGCGTCAGCCGCCTGGTCTGCGCCATGCATTATCCCGGCGACGTGGCGGCGGGCGAGGCGGTCGGCCGTGCGGTCATGGCCGAGATCGCCGCCACCCCGACCTTCCAGGCCGAGGCCGACGAGGCCCGCCGCGAGATCGAGGCGGCGCGGGCGACCGGACGGACCAATCCCGGCTGCGCGGCGGAACGCGCGGCCCTGGCGATCGCCCTGCCCTGACATGCTGGGCGTCCTGCTCCTGCTGGCGACGGCGCAGGCGGGGGACCCGCCCGCCGCGCGCGCCTGCACCCCGGCCGAGATCCGCGACCTGACCACCCCGTCCGACCAGGCCTATCGGCTGGCGTGCCGCGCCGACCTGACGGGCGGGATGGTGCGGCGGCGCATCCTGATCGAGGGGGCGGAGGCGTCCGGCGCGGGAATCGACTGCGGCGGCGGCGTGATCCGCCCGCCGGGCGAGCCGACCTCGCAGGCGCCGACGGTGGCCGTCTGGTCCCGCCGCGAAACCGGGGCGGAGGGAGAGGCCTGGAGCCGACCGGTCGGCGCGTTCGTGCGGAACTGCACCGTGTTCGGAAACGTGCGGATCTGGGGCATGGGAGCGGGCGGCTCGATGCGCGACCTGCTGGCCTCGTCGCGGACCGCTGGCCACACGATCGCGGCCCAGAACGCCGCCCCGCTGGGGACCGTGCTGGAGCGGGTGCGGTTCGAGGGGGTTGGGACCATTCCTCTCTATGTCGGTCCCGGCGTGACGAGGACGACGGTGACGCGGTCGCGGTTCTCGGGGCGGTCGGTGTCGGCGGCCGTCTATCTGGACGCCGAGAGCGCGGGCGCCCTGATCCAGGACAACGACTTCACCATTCGCACCGGTCGCGAACAGATCGCCGTGGACGGGTCCGGCGCCAACCGCATCCTCGGCAACCGCTTCGCCCTGGGCGGTCGGGGCGGGGTCTTCCTGTACCGCAACTGCGGCGAGGACGGGGTGATCCGCCATCAGACCCCGTCCTATAATCAGATTACGGACAATGTGTTCGCCGGGGCGGGCTGGCTGCGTCCCCGGACGGTGGTCGTCGGGGCGCGGGAGGGAAACCGCAACTACTGCGGCGACGACGCCGGCTATCCGTTCGGCTCCAGCCTGGACGACGGCGACGGGGCGACCGGCAATCTGGTGACGCGGAACCGGACCCGGCGATAGGTCTCGCACTTGCGAAAAGACCGCGTCTCGGCCCTATTGCCGGGATGACGCCTCGGGGGATGCATCGGATGAGACTGGCCCTGCTTCTGACGTCCCTGGCGCTGGCCCTGGGACTGGCCGTGCTGACGACCCAGACGCCGAGGCCGCAGCCCGCCGGCCTCGCCGCGACCGGTTTTTCGGCCGAAAGGGCCATGACCGATGTGCGCCGCATCGCCCGCGCGCCTCATCCGGTCGGTTCGACCGAACACGGGCTGGTCCAGGCCTATCTGCAGGGGCGGATGACGCAGCTGGGGCTGAATCCGACCCTGCAGGCGGGCGCCCTGTCGCCGGCCGCCGTGGGCCGGATCGCGGATCGGGGCGAAAGCGTGGACGGTCTGTCGGTGGTCAATCTGGTCGGCGTCCTGCCGGGGCGGAACCCCCGCCTGCCGGCGGTGGTGTTGATGGCCCATTACGACAGCGTGCCGGGCTCGCCCGGCGCCGCCGACGACGCCAGCGGGGTGGCGGCCATCCTGGAGGCCGTGCGGGCGATCAAGGCGCGCGGTCCGGCCGACCGGACCCTGGTCGTGCTGCTGACGGACGGAGAAGAGCTGAACCTGGACGGGGCGCGGGCCTTCTTCAGCGAACACCCCTTGCGTGACCGGGTCGGGGCCGTGGTCAATCTGGAGGCGCGGGGCGGCGGCGGCCGGGCCATGATGTTCGAGACCGGGCCGGGCAACGCCGAGACCATCGACCTGTATGCGCGGGCGATGCGCGACGCCGACGGCGGGCCGGCCAGCAACGCCCTGGCCATCTTCGTCTATCGGCTGATGCCGAACGGGACCGACTTCTCCATCGCCGCCAACCGGGGCGTCGCCGGGGTCAATCTGGCCTTCCTCGGCCGGCCGTCCCAGTATCATTCGCCCAGTTCGACGCCGGACGCCCTGGACCAGGGCAGCCTGCAACATATCGGCTCCCAGGCGCTGGAGGCGGCCGACGCCTTCCTGCGCGCGCCGGTCCTGCCCAGGGCGACGGCCAACGCCGTCTATGCCGACGTCTTCGGCCTGGGGGTGGTGCGGCATGGGCCAGGGACGGGCTGGATCCTGCTGGGGGCGGCCGGCCTGCTGACCGCCTTCGCCGCCTGGGGGGCGCGTCATGCGACGGGCCTGACCTGGCGACAGGGGATCAAGGGCCTGACCGGCGGCCTGTGGCTGCTGGCCGCAGGCGTGGTCTTCGCCCAGGCCGTTCGGGTGTTGGCCGGGCCGGTCGGGAGCCGGAGCCAGTCGGCCGAGACCTATTATCTGCTGCTGCGCCGTCTTCCGTGGATGGAGGCGGGGGTGGGGCTGGCGATACTGGCGGTCGCCGTCGTCCTGATGGCGGGGCGGGCCCTGGTCGGGCGCAGGCTGCTGGCGGCGGCGGTGGGTGCGGCGGCCGTCCTGGCCCTGGCGCTGGGCGGCCTGGACCTAATCACGGCCGGGGCGGCGGCGGTCGCCGTGATACTGAGCCTGTGGCCGGCGGGCGAGGACGAGAGCGTCTGGGGCGGCTGGCTGCTGGGCCTGGGCCATTTCGTCTTCCTGGGCCTCGGCATGGACCGACCCGGCGCCCTGGGGCTGATCGCCCTGCTGATCGTCGTGCTGGCGCGGCCGCTGGCGCCGACGAACCCGGCCTCGGCGCGGACGCTCGCGGCGGTTGGCGCCGCGGCCCTGATCCTGGGCGGCGGGGTGGCCCTGGCGGCGCGGACGGCCGAACCGCCGGTTGCGGCGGAGATCGAAATTCCCTGATATGGGAACGAAACCTTATGGGTTTTCGCGCTAGGGTCGGTGTTCGAGCCGCACGGACCCGCCCGCTTGCATCACGCGCACCATCTGAACCTCTATCCGGTCCTGTCCCTGGCGATCGCGGTCCTGGGGGCCTGGACGGCGCTGGACCTGTTCAACCGCGCCCGCGCCCAGATCGGGACCAACCGGCTGCGCTGGATGGCGGTGGCGGCCCTGGTTCTGGGCGTCAGCATCTGGTCGATGCATTTCATCGCCATGCTGGGCTTCCATCCCGAAATGCCGGCCTCCTACGACATCGGGCTGACCATGCTGTCGCTGTTGCTGGCGGTGGTCGGATCCGGCTTCGCCTTCGTCAGCGTGGGCCGGGTCAGCGCCGGCTACAGGCGGCTGGTCGTCGGCGGGGTGCTGATGGGCCTGGCCATCGTCGGCATGCATTACGTCGGCATGGCCGCGATGCGGACCACGGCGGCCATCGGCTATCGGCCGACCCTGGTGGCCCTGTCGGTGGTGATCGCCATCGGCGCCGCCTTCGCCGCCCTGGTCGCCTCCCGCGCCGAACGGAGCCTGAAGTGGCGCGCCCTGGCGGCCGTCATCCTGGGGGCCGCCATCGCCGCCATGCATCACACCGGCATGGCCGCCGTGGTGCTGACGCCCGTGGCCCATGCGGACATGGGCGCCGGTGTTTCGCCCCTGGGCCTGGCGGCGGCGGTGGCGGCGGGATCGGTCGGTATCCTGTTCCTGGCCATGGGCGCCTCGCTGTTCGATCAGAGGACCAATGTCCTGGCGGCGGTGGACGCCGGCGGGGTCGGCTTCTGGGAGGCCCGGCTGCCGCTGCGGGCGCCGGTGCTGTCGCCACGTGCGCGGACCATATTGTCCGTTCCGCCGGACGGACGGCTGGGCCCGACCGAGATCGGCGACCGACTGTCGCCCGAGGACCGGATTCTGCACCGCGCCGCCCTGGAACAGGCCATCACCGGCGAGGCGGATTATGATCAGGAGTGGTTCCTGCCCGAGACCGGTCGCTGGATCCATCTGCGCGGACGGCTGGTGCGCAGTCGCTCGGGCCGGCCCGAGCGGATGTCCGGCGTCATCACCGACATCACCGACCGACGCGAGGCCTTCGCCGCCCTGGCCGACAGCGAACGCCAGCAGCGGGTCCTGATCAACGAACTGAACCACCGGGTGAAGAACACCCTGGCCACGGTCCAGTCCATCGCCCGCCAGACCGCGCGGCGCACGCCGGACATCAAGGCCTTCATCCCCGTGTTCGAATCCCGGCTGATCGCCCTGTCCAACACCCAGAACCTGCTGACGGCGCACAAGTGGGACGGGGTGGACCTGCGCATCCTGCTGGACCAGGAGTTCGCCCCCTACGCCGCCGAACAGGTCTGTCTGAGCGGTCCGCCGGTCGACCTGGACCCGCGCCAGGCCCTGGGCATGGGGCTGGCCTTCCACGAGATGGCGGTCAACGCCGCCAAATACGGCGCCCTGTTCAACACCACGGGCGTGGTGCGCGTCGACTGGTCCGTCGGCGACGGGCATCTGATGCTGGACTGGGTCGAGAGCGGCGGACCGTCCGTGACGCCGCCGACGCGGCGCGGCTTCGGCTCGGACCTGATCGAATCGACGGTCAATCGCTCGCTGGAAGGGACGGCGGTCCTGGCCTATCCGCCCGAGGGCTTCAGCTTCAGCCTGCGCCTGCCTCTGGGGCCTACGTCAGAAACGGACGTATAGTCTGCGTTCCCTGCATGTTCCGAAAGAGAACATCTTGTGAACCGGAACAAAACGTGTCCATAGTCGGTCTCACGAAACGGGGGCGGGTCCAGGCGGGTCTCTCCCAGGCTTAATGACGGGAATCATGGCAAGGGAGACGAAGGCAATGGCACAGGCGGCTTTGAAACTGGTGGGCAAGGACGACGGCGACAAGCAACGCGCCCTGGAGGCGGCGATCGCACAGATCGATCGCGCCTTCGGCAAGGGCTCGGTGATGAAACTGGGCAAGGCGGGCGTGGTGGCCGAGATCGAGAGCGTCTCGACCGGCTCGCTGGGCCTGGACATGGCGCTGGGCATCGGCGGCCTGCCCGTCGGGCGGGTGATCGAGGTCTTCGGTCCTGAATCCTCGGGCAAGACCACCCTGGCCCTGCACACGGTCGCGGAAGTGCAGAAGAAGGGCGGGGTCGCCGCCTTCGTCGACGCCGAACACGCGCTGGACCCGGTCTACGCCCAGAAGCTGGGCGTGAACCTGGACGACCTGCTGGTGTCCCAGCCGGATACGGGCGAACAGGCGCTGGAGATCGTCGACACCCTGGTCCGTTCGGGCGCCGTGGACATTGTGGTGGTCGACTCGGTGGCGGCCCTGACGCCGCGCGCCGAAATCGAGGGCGAGATGGGCGACAGCCTGCCGGGCCTGCAGGCGCGTCTGATGAGCCAGGCGCTGCGCAAGCTGACGGCCTCGATCTCCAAGTCGAAATGCATCGTCCTGTTCATCAACCAGATCCGTCACAAGATCGGGGTCATGTACGGCTCGCCCGAGACGACGACGGGCGGCAATGCGCTGAAATTCTACGCCTCGGTGCGTCTGGACATCCGCCGCACCGGCGCGATCAAGAACCGCGACGAGGTGGTCGGCAACACCACCCGGGTCAAGGTGGTCAAGAACAAGGTCGCCCCGCCGTTCCGCGAGGTCATCTTCGACATCATGTACGGCGAGGGCATCTCCAAGCTGGGCGAGGTCATCGACCTGGGCGTCAAGGCCGGGGTGATCGAGAAGTCGGGCAGCTGGTTCAGCTATGACTCGACCCGGATCGGCCAGGGCCGCGAGAATGTGCGCGAATTCCTGAAACAGAACCCCGACATCGCCGCCTCGATCGAAAAGGCGGTGCGGGCCTCGACCAACAAGATCGCCGACGAACTGCTGGGCACGCCCGAGCCCGACGAAGGCCAGGATCTCGAAGGCTGACGCCAAGACAGACGGCTGTGCGGCCGGGCGGACCCTGCGGGTTCGCCTCGGCTGCGGCCAAGCCGTTTCACACCCTACTCCGTCGCCCCAAGCGACCCGCCACCGACCCCGCGAAGGGCGGCGGAGCGACCCGCTCGACCTCGTGTCGGGCGGGTCTTTTTTGATTTGTTGCGCCATGCGACCTGAAGCGCGCGCTCTCTCCATCCGCTCATCCCGGCGAAAGCCGGGATGAGCGGAAAAGGAAAAGCCCCAACGCAAAACGGGCGACCCGAAGGCCGCCCGTTCCGTGGTCTGACGATTGACGCAGCCGATCAGGCGGCGGCCTTCTCCGGGGCGAACTTGCCGTAGAAGGTCTCGTTCGTGGCGGCCATATCGCGCAGCAGTTGCGGCACCTTGAACCGGTCGCCGTAGGTCGCGGCCAGGCGGTCCGCCGTCTCGACGAACTGGGCCAGGCCGATGCCGTCGATGAAGCTGATCGGACCGCCGGTCCAGGGCGCGAAGCCCCAGCCCAGAATGGCGCCCAGATCGGCCTCGCGCGGGTCGTCGATGACGCCCTCGGCCCAGCAGCGGGCGACCTCGACGGCCTGACGATACAGCAGGCGGGTCTTCAGTTCGTCGATCTGGGCGAAGGCGGTCGGCTCCTCGGGCCTGTCGATGCCCTTGGTGGTCGGCGCCAGGTCGCTCAGGCCCGGCCAGATGGTCTTGGGCTTCTGGTCATAGTCGTAGAAGCCCTTGCCGTTCTTGCGGCCGAACCGTCCGCCCTCGACCATGGTGGCGACGATCTGCTCGCCCTCGTTCGGCACATATTTGTCGCCCAGATCGGCCTTGGTCTGTTTGGCGATCTTGTAGGACAGGTCCAGGGCGACGTCGTCGTGCATCTCCAGCGGGCCGCGCGGCATTCCGGTCATCCGGCCGACATTGTCGATCAGGGCCGGACCGTAGCCCTCCTCCAGCATGGCCATGCCCTCCATCAGGAAGGTGGAGAAGCAGCGCGAGGTGTAGAAGCCGCGGCTGTCGTTGACGACGATCGGGGTCTTCTTGATCTTCAGCACATAGTCCAGCGCCTTGGCGATCGCCGCCTCGCCGGTCTTCTCGCCCAGGATGATCTCGACCAGCATCATCTTGTCGACGGGCGAGAAGAAGTGGATGCCGATGAAGTCTTCGGGACGAACCGAGGCCTCGGCCAGGCCGGTGATCGGCAGGGTCGAGGTGTTGGAGCCGAAGACGGCGCCCTCGACCAGCTGGGCCTCGGCGCGCTGGGTCACGTCGGCCTTGATCTCGCGGCTTTCGAACACCGCCTCGACCACCAGGTCCGAACCCTTGACGTGGGCGTAGTCTGTGGTCGCCGTGACCAGGGCCAGGGTGGCGTCATACTTCTCTTGCGTCATCTGACCGCGCGACAGACGCTTCTTCAGCAGTTCCTCGACATGGGCCTTGCCCTTGTCGGCGGCTTCCTGGGTCTGGTCGATCAGCACGGTCTCGATGCCGGCCATGACCTGCACATAGGCGATGCCCGCGCCCATCATGCCGGCGCCAAGAACGGAAACCTTGCGCGGATCGGACTTGGGCACGCCGGCCGGACGGACGGCGCCCTTGTCCAGCTCCTGTTTCGACAGGAACAGCGAACGGATCATGGCCTGGGCCTGGGGCGTCATCAGGGTCTTGATGAAATAGCGGGTCTCGATCCGCAGGGCCGCGTCCATCGGAACCTGGGTTCCCTCGTAGACGGCCTTCATCAGGTTCACCACGGCCGGATAGTTGCCGTAGGACTGTTTGCGCAGCATGGCGTTGCCGACCATGAAGTTCTGGATGCCGGCCGGGTGATAGGGGCCGCCGCCGGGCAGTTTGAACGACTTGTCGTCCCACGGCTGGACGGGCTTGCCGCCGTTCCTGATCCAGGTCTTGGCGGCCTCGACCGACTGGCCCTTCTCGACCACCTCATGGACGATGCCGGCGCCCTTGGCGTCGTTGGGGCGGAAGGACTTGCCCTCGCTCATGGCCATCATGGCGTTCTGCACGCCGACCAGGCGCGTCAGGCGCTGGGTGCCGCCGCCGCCGGGGAAGAGGCCGACCTTGATCTCGGGCAGGCCCAGCTGGATCTTGTTGTCGTTCTCGACCACCCGGTAGTGGGTCGCCAGGGTGAACTCCAGCCCGCCGCCCAGGGCCAGGCCGTTGATGGCCGCCGCGATCGGCTTGCCCGAGGTCTCCAGCGCGCGGAAGGCGCCGTTCAGGGTCCAGCCCGCATCGAAGGCCTTCTGCAGGTCGCCGCCGCCGGCCAGCAGGCCAGACGCCATGTCGCCCAGGTCCGCGCCGGCGCAGAAGCCCGAGGCCTTGCCAGAGGTGATGACGGCGCCCTTGATGGATTCGTCGGTCTTGATCCGTTCGACCAGTTGCGGGATTTCGGCCATGACCTTGCCGGTCAGGGTGTTCATCGAACGGCCCGGCACGTCGAAGGTGATCAGGGCGATGCCGTCGGCGTCGACGTCAATCTTGAAGTTTTCCATGTTCTCTCTTCCTCAGATCCTCCCCCATCGGGGGAGGGGGACCGCGAAGCGGTGGAGGGGGCCCACCGCAGACACCGGCGATGGGGCCGGGCGCCGCCGGCCCGGCGGCGACACGCCCCCCCCCAGGCGGGG
>NZ_JBIIOP010000006.1:0-190458 GCF_044336875.1 Brevundimonas sp.
ATCACCCTGACCCCCCCCCGGGGGGGGGGGGGCCCGCGGAGGGGGTGGGGGGCCCCCACCGCAGACACCGGCGATGGGGCCGGCCCCCTCAGTCAGCTTCGCTGACAGCTCCCCCAATGGGGGAGCAATGGATCAGACGCGTTCGATGACGGTGGCGGTGCCCATGCCGCCGCCGATGCACAGGGTGACCAGGGCGGTCGACTTGTTCGAGCGTTCCAGCTCGTCCAGGGCGATGCCGGTGATCATGGCGCCGGTGGCGCCCAGGGGGTGACCCATGGAGATGCCGCCGCCGTTCACATTCATCTTGGCGTGGTCGATGTTCAGGGCCTGCATGTAGCGCAGCACGACGGCGGCGAAGGCCTCGTTCAGCTCCCACAGGTCGATGTCGTCGGGCGTCATGCCCAGCTTGCCCAGCAGTTTGCGGGTCACATATTCCGGACCGGTCAGCATGATCGACGGCTCAGAACCGATCGACGCGCCGCCCAGGATCTTGGCGCGCGGCTTCAGGCCCAGGGCCTTGCCGGCCTCCAGCGACCCGATCAGGACGCCGGCCGAACCGTCGACGATGCCGGACGAGTTGCCGGGGGTGTGGACGTGGTTGACCCGCTCGACCTCGGGGTAGCGCTGGTTGATCACGCTGTCGAAGGCAAGCTCGCCCAGCATGGCGAAGGAGGGGTTCAGGCCGCCCAGGGCCTGCATGTCCGTGTTCGGACGAATGGTTTCGTCATGATCGAGGATGGTCAGGCCCAGCTGGTCCTTGACGCCGATGACGGAGTTCTTGAACCGGCCCTCGGCCCAGGCCTTGGCGGCGCGCTTGTGGCTCTCGACCGAATAGGCGTCCACGTCGTCGCGGCTGAAGCCGTATTTGGTGGCGATCATGTCCGCCGACACGCCCTGGGGCACGAAATAGGTCGGGAAGGCCGCCGCCGGATCGGTCGGCCAGGCGCCCATGTCCGAGCCCATGGGCACGCGGCTCATGACCTCGACGCCGCCGCCGACGGCGAAATCGGCCTCGCCGGACTTCACCTTGGCCGTGGCGATGTTCACGGCTTCCAGGCCCGAGGCGCAGAAGCGGTTGATCTGGACGCCCGCCGTGTCCTGCGACCAGCCGGCCGAGAGGACCGCCGTGCGGGCGATGTCGGCGCCGAGCTCGCCCACGGGGGTGACGCAGCCCAGGATGACGTCGTCGACCTTGGAGGTGTCCAGGTCGTTGCGGTCGCGCAGGGCCTCCAGAACCTGGGTGGCCAGGCTCAGGCCGGTGATCTCGTGCAGAGACCCGTCCTTCTTGCCCTTGCCGCGCGGGGTGCGGACGGCGTCGTAGATATAGGCGTCAGCCATGGGAGTCGGTCTCCAATAAGGACGGTTCCAAGCGTGGAGGCCAAGAACCCTACGTTTACGTCAACGTCAAGTAATAAGCCGTGTGACCGGGCGCCAGACCGCCCGGTCATTCCGTCGCGTGGCAGACCGCCTCGACATTGAACCCGTCGGGATCGAACACGAAGGCGGCGTAATAGTTCGGCCCGTATCGGGCGCGCAGGCCGGGCGGGCCGTTGTCGCGACCGCCGACGCCCAGGGCGGCGGCGTGGAAGGCGTCGACGGCGGCGCGGCTGTCGGCGCGGAAGGCGACATGATTGCCCTCGCCCGGTCTTTCGTTGTCGGCGATGACGAAGTCGGGTTCGCCGTCCACGCCGAACATCACCGCCGTCCCGCCGGAGCTGTTGTCCTCGGGCGGAATGACGGCGACGACCGCGTAACCCAGCGGCGCGAGCGCCGTTTCATAGAAGGTCCGGGACCGGGCGATGTCGCGGACGGCGAGGCCGATATGGTCGAGCATGGGGCGTTCCTCCGGCTCTGGAGAACGCCCCATCTCATGTTCGGTGGCGCCGTGCGGCGATCAGTTCTGGGGAATCCGGCTCGCGCCGCCGGTGATCCGGCAGGCGTGGTCGCGGGCGGGAAATCCGCTCTGCGTCCCCGTGGCGATCAATATGCCCTGCCGGGCCGTGCACTCCGCCTCGAGGCGGTTCAACTCGGCGCCATAGGTATTGGTCTTGTCGGTCGCGCCGGTCGCACAGGCGGCGAGGGCGAGCGACGCCATGGCCAGAATGAAGAAACGCAAAACAGTCTCCTGATGCAAGGACGACGACAGATCGTCTCAGGCCCCCCGGCGTCCTCAGCTTACTGCGCGACCGCCAACCTGACCAGCTTGCCGTTCGCCTCGTCGGTGATGGCCCAGACGGCGCCGTCCGACCCGATCGCCACGTCTCGGACCCGTTCGCCCAGATCGGTCAGCAACCGCTCCTCGCCGACCACGCGGTCGTTCTCGATCACCAGGCGGGCGATGTGTTTCTCCTTCAGTCCGGCGACCAGCAGATCGCCGTCCCAGCCGGGGAACATGGCGCCCTGGTAGAAGGTCGCCCCGCCCGGCGCGATGACCGGATCCCAGTAATAGACAGGCTGTTCCGTGCCGTCCTTCCGGGTGGCGCCGCTGTTGATCTGGCCGCCCGCATATTCGACGCCGTAGGCCGCGTCGGGCCAGCCGTAGTTGGCGCCGGCCTTGTCCAGATTGACCTCGTCGCCGCCGCGCGTGCCGTGTTCGATGGTCCAGATCGCGCCCGTGCCCGGCTGGACGGCGACGCCCTGGACGTTGCGGTGGCCCAGGCTCCAGATCTCGGGCAGGGCGCCGGGGCGGCCGACGAAGGGATTGTCCTGCGGGACCGTGCCGTCGGCGTTGATGCGGATGGTCTTGCCCATATGAGAAGACAGATCCTGGGCCTGGGGCCGCATCGGTCTGTCGGAGCGTTCGCCCAGGGTGATGAACAGCTTGCCGTCCGGGGCGAAGGCCAGGGACGATCCGAAATGCTTGTCGCCGTCATAGACGGGCAGGGCGCGGAAGATGACCTGGACGGCCTCGACCCGCGTCCCGTCGTCGGACAGGCGGGCGCGCGCGACCGAGGTGGCGTTGCCGCCGTCACGCGGTTCCGCATAGCTCCAGTAGATCATCCGGTCCTGGGCGAAGCCCGGCCCTGTGATCACGTCCAGCAGGCCGCCCTGGCCGCGCGCATCGACGGCGGGCAGGCCCTGGATCGGTTCGCCGACCTGGCCCTGGGCCGAGACGATCCGCATCCGGCCCGGCTTTTCCGTCACCAGCCAGCGACCGTCCGGCAGGGCCGCCAGGCCCCACGGATGCTCCAGTCCCGAGGCGACGACCGTATGGGTCAGGGCCTGTGCGGTCCTGACGCCCGGCGCGCGGGTCTGACCAGGGAAGGCCGGCTGCTGTTCGGGATTGTTGGCGGGACGGGTCTCCAGCGGCGCGCCGGTCTGGTCCTGGCTCTGGCCCTGGGCGGGGGCGCTTTCTCCACTGGCCCCGCAGGCGGCGGCGAGGACGAGAAGGGAGGTCGAGGCGGCGGCGGCGAACAAACGCATGATGACAAGCTCGGGCAGGGGAACGGGCGGCGCGGAAACGCAGGCTTCCCGGTTACCGTTCCGGTTCGCGCCCGTCTTGCGCCCAATCGCCGCACAATGAGGCGAGACACGACTTGAACCGCAGGCCCGACGGCGATATAGGCACGCCTCTTCGCGCTGGACCTCGGTCGCGCGAGTGCCCGGGACTGGGTAGCTCAGATGGTTAGAGCGGTGGATTCATAACCCACAGGTCGGCGGTTCGATCCCGCCTCCAGTCACCACCTTCCTCTTCGCCCCGGCCGTGCTAAGCCGACGCCATGGCCAAGATCCTCTCCTTCAAGATGCTGCATTCGGGCTGGTCGACCTTTCGTCAGGCGACCATCGAACTGGATGACGGAACCCAGGTCGTGCGCGAGATCGAGGATCACGGCGTGGCGGCGGCCGTCCTGCCCTATGATCCGGAGCGGCGCACGGCCCTGCTGGTGCGCCAGCTGAGAAACGGCGTCCTGTTGTCCGGCGCGCCGGATCCGCGTCTGCTGGAGGCGCCCGCCGGCCTGATCGACCCGGGCGAGGACGCCGAGACGGCCGCACGACGCGAGGCGATGGAGGAGGTCGGCGCCGCACTGACCGAACTGGAGCTGGTCGGGAATCCCTTCTCCATGCCGGGCGTCTCGACGGAACGGCTGGCCCTGTTCGTCGGCGCCTATTCGCAGGCGGCCCGCACCGGCGCGGGCGGCGGCCTGGCCAGCGAGTACGAGAATATCGAGGTGGTCGAACTGTCGCTGGCCGAACTGGCGCGGATGGCGGACTCCGGCGAGCTTACGGATCTGAAGACCCTGGCCCTGGTCCTGCACCTGCGGCTGAAGCGCCCCGATCTGTTCGGCGCGGCGACCTCACGCGGGCGACCGGCGTTCGCGCAACCCGGCGCCGCCTGCGGCGTTCTTCGGCCGACGATCAACAGACCGGAGAAACGCCGTGACCATCCGTACGAAGGCCCTGCTGGCCGCGACCGCCGCCCTCGCCCTGGGCGCCGCCGCCTGCACCCAGTCCGAGCAGGACAAGGCCGAAGTCCATGCCGAAGCCGCCGCCGACCGGACCGGCGAGGTCGCCGCCCAGGCGGGCGAGGTGATCGAGTCCGGCGCGATGAAGGCGGCCCAGGCGGTCGAGACCGGCGCCGGCAAGGCCGCCAACGAACTGGAAGAGAACCAGGCCGAGGCCGCCGCCCAGGGCAAGCCGGGCGCCGTCGATCCGGCGACCGACGAGCGGGTTCCCGACAGGCATTAGACCCTTGGTTCAGGCGGCGGGCGTGCTCGGCGCGCCTTCCGCCAGGACGGCGTCGATCAGGGCGTGGGCCTCGGGACTGTTCCAGTCCGCCTCGCCCGAGAAGGTCGCGCGGATATTGCCCCGGCGGTCCAGCAGTATGGTCTGGGGCATCTTGCCCTTGCCCGGAAACTCGAACGGCAGCTGGAACTTGACGTCGGTATAGAGCGGCAGGGGCTCGTGGACGTCGATGAAGCTCTTGGCGTCGGCCTGGGCGTCGGCCGAGGCGTCGACATTGATCGGCAGGACGATCAGATCCTCGTTGGTCTGATAATGCCGGGCCAGGGCCGCCAGGGTCGGCATTTCGGTGCGGCAGGGCGCGCACCACATGGCCCACAGATTGACCAGGACCACCTTGCCCTGGAAGGTCGAGAACCGCACCGCCGTGCCGGTCCGGTCGCGGAAGACATGATTGGGCGCACGGGTCAGCGCGACCGGCGTATCCAGCGCGGCCAGGGGGCCGACGGCGAACCGGGCCAGATCGCTTTCTTCGACGGGGGCCGACGAGGGTTGCGCGTTCTGGCGATGATTGGCGTATAGCGAAATCGCCATTCCGCCGGCGCCGGCGATGGTGCTGATCGCCACGACCGCGCCGACGACCGCCCAGATCGCCTTTCTCGAGCCCTTCATGACAGACGCCGCCTCCGATATCGCCCAGACCAATGCTTCTAAGGCCCCGGCGAAGCCTGCGGGTCAAGACATGTGGGGCGGTCGCTTCTCGTCCAAGCCGGCCGAGATCATGCAGGCGATCAACGTCTCCATCGGCGTGGACAAACGTTTGTGGGCCCAGGATCTGGCCGGATCGCGGGCCCATTGCCGCATGCTGGCCAAGCAGGGGATCGTCGCCCAGGCCGACGCCGAGGCCATTCTGGGCGGGCTGGATGCGATCGAGGCCGAGATCCTGGACGGGACCTTCCCCTTCCGCGACCAGTTCGAGGACATCCACATGAATGTGGAGGCGCGCCTCAATGAGTTGATCGGCGAGCCCTCGGGCCGGCTGCATACGGCGCGCAGCCGCAACGACCAGGTGGCGGTCGACTTCCGCCTGTGGGTCCGCGACGCCGCCGATCGCAGCGTGGCCCAGCTGAAGGCGCTGCAGGCGGCCCTGCTGGACCGGGCGGAACAGCACGCCGGCGACCTGATGCCCGGCTTCACCCATCTGCAGACGGCCCAGCCGGTGACCCTGGGTCACCATCTGATGGCCTATGTCGAGATGTTCGGCCGCGACGCCGGCCGGTTCGCCGACGCCCGCGCCCGGATGAACGAAAGCCCGCTGGGCGCGGCGGCCCTGGCCGGTTCGCCCTTCCCCATCGACCGCCATATGACTGCGGCGGAACTGGGCTTCGACCGGCCGATGGCGAACTCGCTGGACGCCGTGTCGGATCGCGACTTCGCCCTGGAGAGCCTGGCCGCCGCCTCGATCACGGCGGGCCACCTGTCGCGGCTGGCGGAAGAGATCGTGGTCTGGATGACGCCGATGTTCGGCTTTGCGACCCTGCCCGACGACCTGACGACCGGCTCGTCGATCATGCCGCAGAAGCGCAATCCCGACGCCGCCGAACTGGTGCGGGCCAAGACCGGCCGGATCATGGGCTCGCTGGTCGCCCTGTCGACGGTGATGAAGGGCCTGCCCCTGGCCTATTCCAAGGACATGCAGGAGGACAAGCCGCCGGTGTTCGAGGCCTTCGACGCCCTGGACCTGGCCCTGGTCGCCATGACGGCCATGGTCTCGGCCCTGCAGCCGAACACAGAGCGGATGGCGGCGGCGGCCGGCGCCGGCTTCTCGACCGCCACGGATCTGGCCGACTGGCTGGTGCGCGAACTGAACCTGCCCTTCCGCAAGGCGCACCATGTGACCGGGGCGGCGGTGAAACGGGCCGAGAGCCTGGGCGTGGACCTGTCGCAACTTCCGCTGGAAGAAATGCAGAAACTGGAGCCGGGGATCACCGAAGCGGTTTACAAGGTCCTCACCGCCAAGGCTTCGTGCGAAAGCCGCCAGAGCTTCGGCGGCACCGCGCCGGAACAGGTCCGCGCGCGTATCGCCGACTGGAGGCAGCGCCTGTGAAAGCCCTTGGGAAAAAGACCCTGATCGTCGCGGGCGCGCTCGCCCTTCTGACCTCGGCCTGCGGCCGCATGGCCGACCTGGAATCGCCGGTGCGAGAGACCGAGCGGGCGCCGCGCGGCAGCCGCGCCCCCGGCCTGCCCGAACCGGCCACCATCAACCGCCCGTCCAGCAGCATCCCGATCGACGGCGGCCCCTCCAATCCCATCGGCGGCACGGCCGCCCAGAACGATCCCCGCTAGGCCGCCTTGCACCATTTCGACCTGAAGGACGGCGCCCTCCATGCCGAGGGCGTGCCGCTGGAATTGATCGCCGACGAGGTGGGCACGCCCGTCTATGTCTATTCGACCGCGACGCTGAAGCGGCATTACGGCCTGCTGCGCACGGCCGCCGACGCCCACCGCGACGCCCTGGGCGAGGCCCTGATCGCCTTTGCGGTCAAGGCCAACTCCAATCTGTCGGTCCTGGCCACCCTGGCCAAGCTGGGGTCGGGCGCGGACACGGTGTCGGAAGGCGAGATCCGCCGGGCCCTGGCGGCGGGAATTCCGGCCGACCGGATCATCTTCTCCGGCGTGGGCAAGACCGATATCGAGATGGCCTTCGCCATCAGCGTCGGCGTGCGACAGATCAATATCGAATCCGGCGCCGAACTGGACCGGCTGATCGAGGTCGCGGCCCTGATGGACGCCTCGCCGGCCGTGGCCGTGCGGGTCAATCCGAACGTCGGCGCCGGCGGCCACGCCAAGATCACCACCGGCGGCAAGGGCGACAAGTTCGGCGTGCCGGTCGAGGAGGCGATGGAGCTCTACGCCCGCGCCTCGGCCTCGCCCCATGTGACCCCCGTGGGCCTGGCCTGCCATATCGGCAGCCAGATCACCGACCTGACCCCGCTGGAATCCGCCTTCAGGGTGCTGGTCGGCATGACCCGCGACCTGCGCAGCCAGGGTCACGCTGTGACGCGTCTGGATCTGGGCGGCGGTCTGGGCGTGCCCTACTCCGGCGGGACCGAACCGCCGTCGCCGGCCGAATACGTCGCCATGGCGGCGCGGGTGCTGGACGGTCTGGACGTCGAGGCCGCCTTCGAGCCGGGCCGTCTGCTGGCCGCCAACGCCGGGGTGCTGCTCAGCCAGGTGATCCAGGTCAACGAACGGTCCGACGGGCGCCGCTTCCTGGTGCTGGACGCGGCCATGAACGACCTGATGCGTCCGGCCCTCTACGACGCCTTTCACGACATCCAGCCGGTCAATCCGCGCGGCGGGGACCTGCTGCCGCATGACGTGGTCGGACCGGTGTGCGAGACCGGCGACACCTTCGCCCGCGACCGCGACCTGGCGCCCCTGGAGGCCGAGGATCTGGTCGTCTTCACCGGCGCCGGCGCCTATGGGGCGGTGATGGCCAGCGAATACAACTCTCGTCCCCTGGTCCCCGAGGTCCTGGTCGACGGCGACCAGTGGGCGGTGATCCGGCCGCGTCCCACCTATGAGGAGATGCTGGATCGGGAGCCCTTCGCCGACTGGCTGTGACGAATTCGGCTCGACCGTTATAAAGTAACACGCTATAGGGCCGCTCATGTCGCCCGTCCCCGAACAGTCCGTGATGCTTTCCCTGCTGGGGGGCGGCTTCGTCGCCGCCTTCCTGCACGCGGCCCTGCCGACCCACTGGCTGCCCTTCACCCTGGTCGGGCGGGCGCAGGGCTGGCGGGCGCCCAGGGTGCTGACGGCGGTCGTGGCGGCCGGTCTGGCCCATATCGCCACGACGGCGGTGGTCGGCGGCCTGATCGTGGCGGCGGGTCTGGCGCTGGACCAGTGGATCGAGGGTCTGCTGCCCCATCTGGCGGCGGTGCTGCTGTTCCTGTTCGGCGCCTTCTATCTGGCGCGCGCCACGCTGAAACGGCCGGCGACGGCGGGCGGGCCAGCGATGGATGTCGCCGATCCGGCCGTGTCGGACAAGACGGCCTTCCTGGGCCTGGTGGCCATGATGGCCGTGTCGCCGGGCGAGGTGCTGCTGCCCATCTATCTGTCCTCGGCGTCCGAGGGTTTCGCCGCCCTGGCCCTGCTGACCCTGGTCTTTGCGGTCGGCACCATCGCCGGCATGGCGGTGTTCACGGCCCTGGCCAGCGCCGGCGCCTCCATCCTGCGGCTGGAGCGGTGGGCGCGCTATGAAGGGGCGGTGCTGGGCGTGGCCCTGATCGGCCTGGGGCTGATCGTCGCCATGCACCAGCACTGACGCCCGTGTCGGCGAATATTATACGATAACATTCAAGGCGTTATCATGTAGCGGCTTGGCCGTTCCTCGAAAGGGCGTATAGCCGAACCCCATGAGCGCCTCGCACGATCACGCCCACGACCACCACGATCATGGCCACCATCATGATCACGGCCAGGGTCATTCGCATGGGCATCATCACGGTCACGGCCATCATGGCCACGCCCACGGTCCGGTGGACACCGGCGACTGGCGCTACGCCGTCGGCCTGGTCGTCAATCTGGCCTTCGTCGCCTGCGAGTTCGGCGCCGGCCTGATCGCAGATTCCACCGCGCTGCTGGCCGACGCGGGGCATAATCTTTCGGACGTGCTGGGTCTGGCCATGGCCGGAGGCGCGGCCTGGCTGGCGCGGCGCGGGGCGCACGGCGCGGCGGGCGGCCGTCGCACCTACGGCTTCGGCAAGGCGACGGTGCTGGCGGCCCTGGGCAACGCCCTGCTGCTGATCTTCGCCTGCGGCGCCATCGCCTTCGAGGCCGTGCGCCGCTTCGCCGAGCCCGCCCCGGTCGGGTCGGGCCTGATCATGGCGGTGGCAGGGATCGGCTTCGTCATCAACCTGGGCACGGCCCTGCTGTTCATGAAGTCCCAGCACGACCTGAACGCCCGGGGCGCCTATCTGCACATGATGGCCGACGCCGGGGTGTCGCTGGGCGTGGTCCTGGCGGGCGGCCTGATCATGATGACCGGCTGGTCGCTGGTCGATCCGATCGTCAGTCTGGTGATCGTCGCCGTCATCCTGTGGTCGACCTGGGGCCTGCTGAAGGACTCGGTCAATCTGGCCATGGACGGCGCCCCGGCCGAGGTGGATGTGGCGGGGCTGGAGGTTGCGCTGACGGGGCTGCCCGGCGTCCGGGCGGTGCACGATCTGCACGTCTGGGCCCTGTCCACGACCGAGACGGCCCTGACCGCCCATCTGGTCCACGACCGCGAGGACGGCGCGGCCCTGCTGATGGAGGCTCAGGCCGTGGCCAAGCGCCATTCCATCGGCCACACGACGCTTCAGCTGGAGAGCGAACCCCTGCCGGATTGCCCGGGCTGTTGAGAGTGGCGCATCTCTCTTTATCACGTCGTCATCCTGGGCCCTGCGCCTAGGATCCATACGCCCGGTGCATGATTTGGAAGACCGGCGTCGCCGTTCTTCTTCGCGCGGGTAGGTCCGCGTCTCTGGATCCTAGGCCCAAGGCCTAGGATGACGGACGACTAAGAGATCAGGCGCGCTCGAACGTCAGGGGCGCGCCCCAGAACTGGGCCACCATCTCCGACTGCGGTCCGGCGGCGCCGGTGGTCAGGAAGTCGCGGCGGCCGCTGTCGCCCAGTTCGTATTCCGGGTGTGCCGCGAAATAGCGTTCCAGGGCGTCGGCGACGGCGGTCGGCTGGTTGATCAGCACCGTGCCGGCCGGCAGGGCCTGAGCGAACAGTTCGGCGACGATCTCGTAGTGGGTGCAGCCCAGAATGGCCTTGTCCGGATGACGGCCGATGCGACGGCGCAGGGCGTCGACATGGTCGTCGACCACCACCTTCAGCTCCTCCGGCGGGGCGCCCAGTTCGATCAGGCCCGCCAGACCGGGGCAGGGCTCGCTGAAGACGGCGATGTCCTCGCGGCGCTTGTCGATCTCGATCTCATAGACGCGGCTGATGGCGGTGGCGGCGGTGCAGAAGACGCCGGTGACAGCAATGGCCTCGACTTTTTCCCCTTCCACCGGGCGCTCGGCCTCGAAGCTCCAGGGCTTGCCGGTGGCGGCCTCAATGGTCGGGACGATGATGCCCAGAATATTGACCGGACGGCCCAGGCGTTCGCGCAGGCCGGGCAGCCAGGTCTGCTGCAGGCGACGCAGGGCGATGGCGCTGGCGGTGTTGCAGCCCAGGACGACCAGGGAGGCGCCGGCCTCGAACAGGCGCTCGCACCCGGCCTTGGTCAGTTCGACGATATCCTCGCCGCCGCGCCCGCCATAGGGGGCGTGGGCCTGGTCGGCCAGATAGATGAAGTCGCGTTGCGGAAAGCGCCGCGTCAGTTCGCGGTGGACGGTCAGGCCGCCCACGCCGGAGTCGAAAACACCAATGGCCATGACCGGGCTTTAGAACAGTGCGACGACGCATCCAACAGAGATTACGGCTCCGTCAGGTGACGATCCTGTTTCGGGGGCCTAAGTGTATATCCGACATGATTTTCCTACGGAGCATTCCATGCACAGACGCCAGCTTCTCATCGCGGGCGGCAGCCTGATGGCCCTTTCCGCCTGCGCTACGACGGGGGCCTCGACCGGCGGGACCGCCACGGGCGGCGCCGCCCCGATGGACATCGCCGAAGAGGCCCGTCTGGCCCGCGCCGTCTTCCCGGCCGCCACGCCCAAGGCCGAACTGCTGCAGCCCTGGACCGGCTCGTATGACGGCACCCCGCCGTTCGACAAGGTGACCCCGGCCAAGCTGCGCGAGGCCATGCTGGAAGGCATCGAGCTGCAGCGCGCCGACATCGCCGCCATCGCGAACAATCCGGAAGCCCCGACCTTCGCCAACACCATGGCGGCGCTGGAACTGGCCGGCGAGCCGCTGGACCGCGCGTCGAACATCTATGGCGTGATGACCTCCAACATCGGCGGCGAGGCCTATGACGCCGTCGACACCGAACTGTCGCCGATCCTGTCGGCCGCCTCGGACGAGATCACCTTCAACGAAGCCCTGTTCCAGCGCATCAAGACCGTCGCCGACACCGCCGATGCGGCCGGCCTGAGCGCCCAGCAGAAGCGTCTGGCCGAGCGTCGCCGCGACGCCTTCGTCCGTTCGGGCGCCAATCTGGACGCCGCCGGCAAGGCCGAACTGGGCCGGATCAACACCGCCCTGTCCAACGCCTTCACCCGCTTCGGCCAGAAGGTGGTGGCCGACGAGAACAGCTGGACCCTGATCGCCGCCGAAGCCGGCCTGGCCGGTCTGCCGGCCTCGAATAAAGCCGCTGCGGCCGGCGCCGCGCGCAGCCGCAACCTGCAGGGCTGGGCCATCCTGAACACCCGTTCGGCTGTGGATCCGTTCCTGACCTTCGCCGACGACCGGGCCCTGCGCGAGCAGGTCTGGAAGAAGTTCGTCAATCGCGGCGACAACGGCGACGCCAACGACACCAATTCGACCATCGCCGAGATCGTGAAGCTGCGCGATCAACGGGCGAAACTGCTGGGCTATCGCAACCACGCCGAACTGCGGATGCAGGACACCATGGCCAAGACGGCGTCCAACGCCCAGGCCCTGATGGACCGCGTCTGGGCCCCGGCCAAGGCCCGCGTCGCCGAGGAGGTCGCCGATATGAAGGCGATCGCCGGTTTCGACATCGAGCCGTGGGACTACCTCTATTTCGCCGAGAAGGTCCGCAAGGCCAAGTACGACCTCGATCAGAACCAGTTGAAGCCCTATTTCGAGCTGAACGCCGTCCGCGCCGGCTCCTTCGCCATGGCCGAACGCCTGTACGGCTTCACCTTCAAGAAGCTGCCGAAGGGGACGATCACCACCTTCGAGCCCGACGTCGAGGTCTATGAGGTCCACGACAAGACCAAGGGCCGCCAGATCGGCCTCTATTACACCGACGACTACGCCCGTCCGGGCAAGCGTTCGGGCGCCTGGATGACCACCTACCGGTCCTTCTCGACCCTGGACGGCTCCAAGATCATCCTGGGCTCGAACAACAACAACTTCACCAAGCCCGAGCCGGGCGAGCCGGTGCTGATCTCGCTGGACGACGCCGAGACCCTGTTCCACGAGTTCGGCCACACCCTGCACTACTTCTCGTCGGTGGTGACCTATCCGTCCTACGGCAACACGCCGCGCGACTTCGTCGAATATCCGTCGCAGGTGCACGAACACTGGGTGCTGAGCCGGCCGATCCTGGACGGCTATCTGAAGCACTATCAGACGGGCGCGGCCATGCCGGCCGAACTGGTCGCCAAGATCGAGGCGTCCAACACCTTCAACCAGGGCTATGCGACCGTCAGCTATCTGTCGTCGGCCATCGTCGACATGGATCTGCACACCCAGGCCGTGCCGCCGACCGACATCGACGCCTTCGAGCGCGAGAGCCTGGCTCGGATCGGCATGCCCAAGGAGATCGTGATGCGGCACCGCCTGCCGCAGTTCAATCACCTGTTCACGAGCGACGCCTATTCGGCCGGCTACTACTCCTACCTCTGGTCGGAGACGATGGACGCCGACACCTGGGCCTATTTCGAGGAGTCGGGCGACGTCTTCAATCCGGACATCGCCGGTCGCTTCAAGTCGATCATGCTGGCGCCGGGCAACACCACGGACCGGGCCGAGGCCTATCGCGCCTTCCGCGGTCGCGACCCGGATGTGGCGGCCCTGCTGAAGGTTCGGGGCTTCCCGGTCTCCTAAGAGGGGTTGAGGCTCGAGAGCTTCATCTGACAGACGGCCGGCGGAGCGATCCGTCGGCCGTTTCGTTTGACGACGATCTGCCCTAAGTCTGGCGCAGCAATCGCCGTGAGATCGCCCATGACTGTCGTCGCCTCCTACGTCTATGCCGACGGCCGCCGCGTGCGCGAGGCGACGCTGACGGACGAAGGGCTGAAGCTGGGGCGGGGCGAGTTCGTCTGGATCGGCCTGTACGAACCGACCGACGCCGAGTTCGACATCCTGGTGAAGCGATTCAAGCTGCACCCCCTGGCGGTCGAGGACGCCCTGTCCGCGCACCAGATGCCCAAGGTCGAGGTCTATGGCCACGAACTGTTCGTCGCCGCCCGCACCGCCGAGAAGATCGACGACCATATCAGCTACGGCGAGACCCATATCTTCATCGGCGACGACCACGCCATCAGCATCCGCCACGGCTCGGCCCGGTCGCACAAGGCGCTGCGGACCCAGCTGGAAGCCTCGCCCGAGCAACTGGCCGCCGGGCCGGACTTCGTGCTGCACGGGGTGCTGGACTTTATCGTCGACGCCTATGTGCCGATCGTCGATCATTCCGAGGACGCGGTGCTGGAGATCGAACAGAGGGCGCTGGAGGCCTTCCTGTCGCGCCACGAGATCAAGCGCCTGTTCACCCTGCGGCGTGAACTGCTGAAGTTCCGCCGCATCCTGGGGCCGATGGAGGAGGTGGCGGGCAAGCTGCAGTCGCTGGACCTGCCCTGTATCGACCCGAATGTCCGCCCCTATTTCCGCGACGTCGGCGACCATGTGCGGCGGGTCAACAGCCGGTTGAACGGGCTGACGGAAATCCTGTCCTCGGTGTTCGAAGTGGCCAATCTGCTGGAGCAGCAGAGGCAGGGCGTGATCACCCGCAAACTGGCGTCCTGGGCCGCGCTGCTGGCTGTGCCCACCGCCATCGCCGGCATCTACGGCATGAATTTCGAATTCATGCCGGAGCTGCATTGGCGCTACGGCTACGCCTATGTGCTGGGCCTGATCGCGGTGGTCTGCGCGGGTCTGTATGTGACCTTCAAGCGCACCAAATGGCTGTAGGCCGGCGAAGGACGAGCGCCCTTCGCCGGACCCGAGATCAGCTCTGGACGTACAGGCCGACGACCTGGGCGACCTGACGGGCGCCGCGCGGGGCGCGGGCGTAGTCGATCTGACGCGAACGCGGCAGTTGCTGCATCACTTCGGCCTGAACCGCGGCGCGGCAGGCCTGGCGGTTGATGATGCGGCTGCCCGGTGCGGCGTAGTTGCGGCACAGGTCGGCGGCGGCCTGGTCGATGCGGGTGTCGAGTGCGGCGGCGCCGGCGGCCGAGGACAGGTCCAGGTCCCTGAAGGCGATCCGGGCTTCCTGAGCCATGGCGGGGGCAGCGACGGACGCGGACAGGGCGGCGACGGCGAAGAGAACGCGGGGGAGAACCTTCATCACTTTGCTCCTGGTGTGAAACATAATCGCTCGAGGCGGCGACGAAGGCGCAATAGACGTGTTGTGCGACAGGGGCGTGAGGGTTCGACCGCTGATCCGAGACAGGCGGATTAAATCTCCGTTAGAGTTGTGTCTCGGATTAGCCGCTGTTGCGCAGTCCCGCCGCCACGCCATTGATGGCCAGCAGTATGCCTTCGCGGACGCGCGGGTCCTCGTCCCCGGCGCGACGGCGGCGGATCAGCTCGATCTGGACGTGGTTCAGCGGCTCGACATAGGGCATCCGCAGGCGGATCAGTCGGTCCAGCTCCGGCTGGCCGCCCAGCAGGGCGTCATGGCCGGTGATGGCCAGGATGGCGTCGTGGGTGCGCTGCCACTCGTCGCGGATCTCGCCGTAGATGCGGGCCGCCAGCGACGGATCGGGCACCAGGGTCGAATAGCGGCGGGCGATGGTCATGTCCGACTTGGCCATGACCATTTCCATGTTCTGGACCAGGGTGCGGAAGAAGGGCCAGGCCTCGGCCATGCCCTTCAACTCGGCCATGTCCTTGCCCTGGACCGCCGAGCCGAAGCCGAACCAGCCGGGCAGCATGACCCGGCTCTGCGACCAACTGAACACCCAGGGAATGGCGCGCAGATCCTCGATCCGGGTCGAGGCGGTCCGCGACGACGGGCGCGAGCCGATCTTCAGATCGGCGATCTCGGCGATGGGGGTGGCGGCGCGATAATAGTCGACGAAGCCCTCGGTCTCGTAGACCAGCCGGCGATAGGCGGCCATCGACCGGGCCGACAGGTCCGACAGGGTGGCGCCGTGTTCGGCGGTGAAGGCCTGGTCCTTGCCCTTGCCGAGCGAGGCCAGAACGGCGCCGCAGGTCAGGGCGTCGAGGTTGCGGTGGGCGATCTCGGGCTCGCCGTATTTGTTGGCGATGACCTCGCCCTGTTCGGTGGTGCGGATCCGGCCCTGGACCGTGCCCTCGGGCTGGGCCAGGACGCCGGCGAAGGACGAGCCGCCGCCGCGCCCGACCGTGCCGCCGCGACCGTGGAACAGCTGCAGCTTCAGCCCGGCCTTTTGCGTCACCTCGACCAGGGCGCGCGAGGCCTCGTGCAGCTCCCAGCCCGAGGTCAGATAGGAGCCGTCCTTGTTGGAGTCGGAATAGCCGATCATCACCTCCTGCACGCCGCGCGCCTGGGCCACGGTCAGGGCCGAGGGTTCCTGCAGCAGGCGTTCGAGCGTCGGGCGGGCGGCGCGCAGATCCTCGATGGTCTCGAACAGGGGGGCGGCCTGGATCGGGCAGGCGGCCGGATCCTCGGGGCGATAGAGGCCGACCTCCTTCAGCAGCAGATAGACCTCCAGCAGGTCCGAGGCCGCGTCGGTCTTGGAGACGATATGGGTGCGGATGGCCTGGGGGCCGAAGGCGGCCAGGGCGGCGGCGGCGGCCTGGAGGATGCCGCGCTCCTTCAAGGTCTCGTCGGCGTAGTCGGCATAGGGGCTGAACAGCAGCCGGCCCGAGGCCAGTTCGGCGGCCAGCACCTTCAGCCGGCCTTCCTCGTCCAGGGCGCTGTAGTCGGGGCAGACGCCCGCGACCTTCAGCAAGTCGCCGACGACCCGTTCGTGGACGTCGGAGTTCTGGCGCAGGTCCAGGGTGGCCATGTGGAAGCCGAAGATCTCGACCGCCGTGATCAGGTCGCCCAGCCGGTCGTCGACGAAGACGCCGCCGTGGTGGGAGACCAGACTGTCGTGCAGGATCTTCAGATCGGCCTCGAAGGCGTCGGGGCCGGGATAGGGGGCGGCCTCGACGGCGGCGCGGCGCGGCGGAGGCGTGCCGCCCAGTTTTTCGTAGGTGGCGGCGAGGCGGGCGTAGACCCCGGTCAGGGCGCGGCGATAGGGCTCGTCCGCCCGGTGCGGCGACGGGTCGTGGGCGGCGTCGGCCAAGGCCGCCAGTTCCGGCGAGACCTGGGCCAGTTCGGCGGCGAGGCTGAGCTCGGCGCCCAGGGCGTGGGTCTCGTCCAGATAATAGGCCAGGACGGCGCGCGACTGGGTGCGGAAGGCGGCGGTCAGGACCGAACCGTCGACGTTCGGATTGCCGTCGCGGTCGCCGCCGACCCAGGTGCCGACGCGCATGAAGGGCTGCAGGTCCGGCGCCTCCAGCAGGCGGCGCCAGGCCGACAGCTGTTTCGGCGCGACCCGCAGGAAGATGCGGTCGAGGAAGGAGACGACAGTGTCGATCTCGTCCTGCACCACCAGCCCCTGGGTGCGGACCAGGCGCGTGGCCCACAGGATCAGGATCTGGCGACGCAGCGGGGCGTCGAGCAGGGCGGGGGAACAGGCGTCGCCGGCCCGGTCGCAGGCGTCCAGAATTTCAGAGATGGCGGCGATCCGGTCGATGACGCTCTTGCGCCGCACCTCGGACGGGTGGGCGGTCAGGACCGGCGAGATCAGGGCCTCGTCCAGCAGGGCGCGAACGGCGGCCTTGTCGATCTTCTGTTCCGCGAGACGCTGAAGGGCGCCTTCGGGGGTGTCGGGGCGGGCGCCGGCCTCGGCCTGGTCCTGGGCGCGCCTGCGGGTGGCCCGGTCCTCGGCGATATTGGCCAGCAGGGAGAACAGGGCGAAGCCGTGGGCCAGACCCGCCGCCTGATCGACCGACATGGCGGTCAGCAGCTTCTCCAGTCGTTTGGCCGGATGGGAGGCGGGGTCGCGGTGATAGGCGATGGAGGCCTGACGCACCGCCTCGACATGGTCGAACAGCTCCTGCCCGCCCTCGTCGCGGATCACGTCTCCCAGCAGTCCGCCGAGCAGGCGGACCTCTTCGCGCAGGGCGTCGTCGGCGACCGGGTTCATCATGTGGAACGTCCTGAAGCTTGGCGGGAGAAATCGCATCTGGAACGGTCGAAACGCCCCGCGTCAACGCACGATCCGTGACAGCCGCCGATAGGGACGGTGGCGGGTGGAGCGCCAGGGGTGATGAGTGCTAGTGCTAGTGAGTCGAAAGGCGTGGGCGCTGCTGGCCGTCTCGAACGACTCACCAGCACCAGCACTCCTCACCGACCCGAGATCATGGTGAATCCGCGTTAGGCTTTCTTAACCGGCTCGGCGCCACAATGGGGGTGAAGGATTCCGCCCCGTGCCCATGTTCGCCAAACGCCAGTCCGCTCTCGCCGCCACCGCAGGCTCCGCGCCTTCGGCGCGCGGCAAGCCGAGCCTGAAGCCCGTCGTCGCCGCGCTGAAGAAGCCGCCGGTCATTGCGGGCCTGGCCGGTCTGTTCCTGCTGTCGACCAGCGCCCTGTTCCTGACGGTGCTGGGCGATCCGCGCGCCGGCACCCCCTCGGCCCGCATCGCCCTGCATAGGGAAGAGGCCGCGCCAGCGCCGGCGCCGACCGGGTTCGAGGCCTTCTCCATGGGAGCGATGGGCCTATATCAGGACCTGACCGGAACCGGCGATCCGTCCGGGGCGGCGGGCGGCGAGGCCGTCATCACCCTGCCGGACGGGGCGACCGTCGCCGGCGGCGCCAACTACACCGCCCCGGTCCACGTCGCCTCGCCCCTGACCAAGGCGCCGATCGCCGGCCTGTCCCAGCCCGGACCCAGCGGCCCCCTGCCGATCATCGCCCCGGACGGCCGCGTTCCGGCCCAGGCCTATGCCCGGCCGTTCCGCTCGAACGGCAAGCCGCGCGTGGCCCTGATCGTCGGCGGCCTGGGCCTGAACGCCGTGACCACCCGCGCGGCCATTGAACGGTTGCCGCCGGAAGTGACTCTCAGCTTCGTGCCCTATGCCGACAATCTGCAGTCCTGGATCGACCAGGCCCGCGCCCAAGGCCACGAGGTCATGCTGGAAATGCCGATGGAGCCGAGCGGCTATCCCGACAATGATCCCGGCCCCTACACCCTGCTGGTCAACGGCGGGCCCGACGACGTCAACGCCAAGCTGGACTGGCTGCTGGGCCGGGCGACCGGCTATTTCGGCGTGACCAACTATCTGGGGGACCGGTTCGCGACGTCCGACGTCGGCATGGGCGCCTTCCTGACGGCGCTGCGCCAGCGCGGCGTGGCCTTCCTCGACGACGGTTCGTTCCAGCGCCGCCCCGGCGCCTGGGCCAGGGCCAGCGCCGACAAGGTCATCGACCAGACCCAGTCGCCCGCCGCCATCATCGCCGCCTTGAACAGTCTGGAGGCCCAGGCCAAGCTGCGCGGCTCGGCCCTGGGGACCGGCTTCTCCTATCCGGTGACGGTCGAGGCCGCCGCCCGCTGGACCGCCGGTCTGGAGCAGCGCGGCCTGCAGCTGGCGCCCGCTTCGGCCATGACCCAGCGTCCGGGACGGTGACGGGATTGGGGTGAAGAGTGCTAGTGCTAGTGAGCGCTGACATAGATCCGCCCCATCCTTGCTCACCAGCACCAGCACGCTTCACTGACGCCCCACCGCCATGACCGACCTGACCCTCTATCGCCCCAACGTCGGGGTCGTGCTGTTCAATCGCGACGGCCTGGTCTGGTACGGCCAGCGCCACGCCACGCCCGGCCCGCATAACTGGCAGTTCCCGCAGGGGGGCGTCGACGAGGGCGAGGATTTGGCGGCCGCCGCCCTGCGCGAGCTGAAGGAGGAGACCGGCGTGACCTCGGTCGAATTCCTGGCCCGGACCGAGGACTGGATCCTGTACGACTTCCCGCCCGAGGCGATGAACAACGCCAAGGCCTGGCGCGGCTTCGTCGGCCAGAAGCAGCAGTGGTTCGCTTTCCGCTTCACCGGCGACGAGGCCGAGATCGATCTGGGCGCCGACGACGAGATCGAGTTCGACGCCTGGCGCTGGGGGCCGCTGACGGACGCCTGCGACCTGATCGTGCCGTTCAAACGGCCGGCCTACGAGCGGGTGGTCGCCGCCTTCGCGCACCTGGCGGCATAGAAAAAGGGCGGCGCGAACGCCGCCCTTTCCGGTCGTCTGGCCTGAAGACGGCTTAGGCCGCCTTGGCCTTCTTCTCGGCCTTGGCCTCGATCAGGGGCTGACCCGTGCCGATCTCGACGCGGCGGGGCTTCAGGGCCTCGGGCAGTTCGCGCTTCAGGGAGATCGACAGCAGGCCGTTGACCAGATTGGCGTCGGTGACGATCACATAGTCGGCCAGCTGGAAGCGACGCTCGAAGTCGCGCTCGGCCAGGCCGCGATGCAGATAGGTCTTCTGCGGCGTCGTCCCGTCTGCGTTCACGTCGTTGGCGGTCTTGCGGCCGGTGACGGTGAGCAGGTTCTCCTTCACCTCGATGTTCAGCTCGTCGGAGGTGAAGCCGGCGACGGCGATCTCGATGCGATAGGCGTTCTCGCCCGTGGTCTCGATATTATAGGGCGGATAGCCGCCTTCCGAGCTCGTGCGCGCGGCGCTTTCGAGCAGACCGGCCAGACGGTCGAAACCGACGGCCGAACGGTACAGCGGCGAGAAATCATAGGTACGCATCAGCATCCTCCTGAGGATCAGCAAGGTTGAGCCGCCCGGCGATTCAGCCCGGACGGTGGGAGTGCGGATGGACGGCCCGACATCGGCCCCGTCTGTCCGGAGAGCCCGGGATCGGCGCTCTCGAATGATCAGATGGGAAGCGGAAACGCCGCTTCAAGGGGCGATTTTCGGGGTGACAAATCGTCGGCGTCTCGGGATCGTCATTTGCCTGAGCGGCGACGCCCCCTAAGGAGGATCGACCCTGAACGAGGAAAACCCCATGCGTCTCGCCGTCGGCCTCGCCCTGCTGCTTTCGACCGCCGCCGTTCCGGCGCTGGCCCAGACCCAACCGCCCCAGACCGAGGGGAACTGGACGCCGCCGCGTTCCGCCCTGTCCAGCGCCATCCCGACCTTCGCCGAGGATACCGCCCTGCAGGCGGCCGTCGCCGCCGACAGCCGTCCCGCCGCCGACCGCGCCCGCGACGCCGCCCGCCATCCCTATGAGAGCCTGACCTTCTGGGGGCTGACGCCGGGCATGACGGTGGTCGAGATTGAACCGGGCGGCGCCAGCTGGTGGCGGCATATTCTTGAGCCCTATGCGGCGGCGACCGGCGGCCGCTATGTCCCGGTCAACCGGCCTCTGGAGGGGATGGGGGTCGAGCCGGGCTCGGCCGACCTGATCCTGGTGGCCCGCGCCTTCCACAACTGGTCGCGCGACGGCCGGGTCGAACCCTATCTGAAGGCCTTTTTCGCGGCCCTGAAGCCGGGCGGGATCCTGGCGGTCGAACAGCATCGCGGCGCCGAGGGGATGAACCCGGCCGTGACGGCGCCGACCGGCTATGTGTCTGAATCCTATGTGATCAAGGCCGCCCAGGACGCGGGCTTCGTGCTGGAGGCGCGCAGCGAGCTGAACGCCAATCCGAAGGACGATCACGACCATCCGTTCGGCGTCTGGACCCTGCCGCCGGTGCGCCAGTCGCAGAACCGCGACGGCTCCGGCGCCCTGACGCCGGCCCAGCGTGCGGAATATGACGCCGTGGGCGAAAGCGACCGCATGACCCTGCGTTTCCGCAAGCCGGAATAGTCCCGTTTTGACCCGCGCGACGAACCTGAGTAAGCCCGTTCGACCAAGGTTCGTCGTCGTGGGGCGCGGCGCGCCGACGGGGTGTGTCCATGACTGATTCTTCTGCGACCTTCGGCGGTTTTTCACGCCGGTTCCTGCTGGCCGGCGCCGCCGGGCTGGCCCTAACCGGAACCATGGCCAGCATGGCCGCCTGCGGGCGCAAGGAAGAAGCCGCGCCCGAAGCGCCGCCCGCCCCCGCCGGACCGCCCGAAGGTTCTCTGGAATGGGCCGTCGCCGGTCCCTGGCGCGCCCAGGACCGGCCGCGCGACCCCTTCCGCCATCCGATGGAGACCCTGCGCTTCTTCGGTCTGCAGCCGAAGATGACGGTGGTGGAGTTCTGGCCCGGCAGCGGCTGGTACACCGAAATCCTGGCCCCCTATCTGGCCAAGGGGCAGGGCGTCTATGTCGCCGCCCTCTTCCCCGAAGGTCCGACCGCCGACCCGGCCCAGGCCGCGCTGAACGCCGCCTTCCAGACCCGGTTCAGCGCCGACAAGAAACTGTACGGCGAGCCCCAGTTCAGCTTCTTCGGCGCGGGCACCGGCCCGGTGGCGCCGGCGGGCACGGCCGACCTGTGCCTGTTCATGCGCACCCTGCACGGCTGGATGGCCGCAGGAATCGCCGAGAAGGCCTTCGCCGACGCCTTCGCCGCCCTGAAGCCCGGCGGCGTCCTGGGCGTCGAACAGCATCGGCTGGCGCCCGAGGACGATCAGGATCCGGTGGCGGCGAACGGATATGTCCAGGAAGCGTTCGTCCGTCAGTTGGCCGCCGAGGCCGGCTTCGTCTATGTGGCCTCGTCCGAGGTCAACGCCAACGAGAAGGACACCAAGGACCATCCGTTCGGGGTCGACACCCTGCCGCCGATGCGTCTGACGGCCCCCCGCGGCCAGCCCGCCGACCCTGCGTTCGACCGCTCGAAATTCGAAGAGATCGGCGAAAGCGACCGCATGACCTTGAAGTTCAGGAAGCCCGAGTGAACCGCGCCCAAGCCTTCGCCGCCAACGCCCCCCTGATGGGGGTTCCCGGCGCTTCCTCCCCGCCGGGCGGCAAGGGCGACTGGTATCGCGGCGCGGGCGGAATGCGGCTGCGCGCCGCCCTGTGGAAGCCCTCGGCCCTGATGGCGGACAAGCCGCGCGGCACGGTGGTGCTCAGCCCCGGCCGCACCGAGCCGATCGAGAAATATTTCGAGATCATCGGCAATTTCCTGGCGCGCGGCTGGTGCGTCCTGACCCACGACTGGCGCGGCCAGGGCCTGTCGGCCCGCCTGCTGCCCGACCGGCTGAAGGGCCATGCCCGGGCGGTCGAGGAATTTCTGGACGACTACGGCCGGCTGCTCGACGCCTTCGAGGACCAGTGCCCCAAGCCCTGGATCATGGTCGGCCATTCGATGGGCGCCTGTCTGAACCTGCTGACGCTGGAAGCCGGCGAGGACCGGTTCGCCGGGGCCGTCCTGTCCAGCCCCATGCTGCGGATCAAGACCGGCAAACGGTCGATGTGGTCGGTCAAGCTGGCGGTGCGCTGGAACATCCGCCACGGCCATGCCGGCGACTATATCCTGGGCGACCCGGACGATCCGTTCGACCACAGCTTCGTCGAGGACGCCCTGACGTCCGACGAGACCCGCTACGAGATGTGGCGTCAGCAGCTCTACGCCTGCCCCCACCTGGCCATCGGCGGTCCAACCTACGGCTGGCTGGCCTTCGCCCTGGATGCGGGCGAGCGGGCGTTGAAGCCCAAGGCGCTGAAGACGGTCAAGATTCCGGTCTCCATCGTCCAGGCCGACAACGACGACGTGGTGTGGAAACAGACCAGCCGCTGGGCCGCCAAACGGCTGGGCCGGGGCCGCTATGTCGAGGTCGCCGGCGCCCTGCACGAGGTGATGATGGAGGCCGACGACATGCGGGCCGTCTTCCTGCGCGAGTTCGACGCCATGGCGGACAGCGTCTCGCCGGTTCAGGATCCGATGATCATCGCCGACCCTTCGGCCCGGACCGAGGACGTGACGGAAGAGGCGCCCTCGGTCGCCTAGACCGCAGCCCGTTTCAGCGTCACCAGGGCCTGGTCGATCAGGCGGGCGTCGCCGACGGCCAGGATCTGGCCGTTGTCGTCGGGCGCGGCGCCGCGCCAGTTGACCACCTTGCCGCCGGCGGCCTCGATCACCGGGACCAGGGCGGACCAGTCCCAGGGCTTCAGACTGGTCTCGGCCACCAGGTCCATCCTGCCCGCCGCCACCATAGCATAGGCATAGGCGTCGCAGCCCAGGCGGGCGAGGCGGGCGGTGGCGCGCACCTGGGTCCAGGCGCCCAGTTCGGCGCCGTTGAAGATTTCGGGATCTGTGGTCGAGATGACCGCGTCGGTCAGTTTCTCGCACGACCGGACGGCCAGGGGCGTCTCGGTCTCGCCGCGCAGCAGACGGGCGCCGGACGGGCCGCCGATGAAGATCTCGTCCAGATAGGGTTGGGCGATGACGCCGACGGTCGGCTTGCCGCCGACGCGCAGGGCGATCAGGGTGGTCCACAGCGGCAGGCCCGAGATGAAGGCGCGGGTGCCGTCGATGGGGTCCAGAACCCAGACGTGATCGGCGTCGGGTCTGTCCTCGCCATATTCCTCGCCGATGACGCCGTGGTCGGGATAGCGGGCGGCGATCAGTTTCCGGATCGCGGCCTCGGCCTGTTTGTCGGCCTCGGTGACGGGATCGAAGCCCGCCGCCCCGCCCTTGTCCTCATGCCCGATGTCCGAGCGGAAGAAGGGCAGGGTCACGCGCGCGGCTTCTCGCGCCAGTTCGACGGCGAAGGATTCGAATTCGGTCATGCAGGGCTCTTAGCGCGGATCACCGCGTCGCGAGAACCCCGTATGCCGGATCGGATCAGGCGGCCACGTCGGTGTCGTGCAGGGACTTGGCCAGGTCCAGCAGGCGGCGGCGCGGACGTTCGCCCAGCTGGTAGTAGGCCTGGATCAGATCCAGGGTTTCCTTGCGCGAGAACATCTCGCCGCCGGCTGCGGCGGCGTCGGTGCGTTCCAGAGCTTCGGTCACGCCGTCGTAGAAATAGCTGACGGGCGTCTCCAGCGCCTCGGCCAGCTGCCACAGGCGGGCGGCCGAGATGCGGTTGGCGCCGCATTCGTACTTCTGGATCTGCTGGAAGCGGATGCCGACCTGTACGGCGAGCTGCTGCTGGGTCAGGCCCAGCAGGCGGCGGCGGCGACGCAGGCGGCGGCCCAGGTGGAGATCGATGTCGGTGGCCATGGCCCCCAATTCCTCATCTGACGCCTGTCCCGACGTGGGACGGCTCGCCTGATACGTCGCAATCCGCATGCCGGGATCGCGCTTTAGGGGAGTTGCGTAGTTCTTCGAACCTCGCGCGACGGCGGGCGCAACCCGATGACGCGGCGCGCATTTAGTCCGCAGCTTGGCTTTTGAAGGAAGGGAATACACCATGGGCATTATCGCCTGGATCATCATAGGCATCGTCGCGGGCTGGCTCGCGGAACAGATCATGGGCCGCAACCACGGCCTGATCACCAATCTGATCGTCGGCGTCATCGGCGCCCTGATCGGCGGCTTCATCGCCGGCGCCCTGGGCATCAGCTGGGGCGGCTGGATCGGTTCGACCATCATCGCCACCATCGGCGCTGTGATCCTTCTGTTCCTGCTGGGTCTGGTCAAGCGTCGCGCCTGATCGACTTTCGGGTCATTCGACACCAGAAAGGGCGGCTCGCGAGAGCCGCCCTTTTTGCGTCGTCCGATCATCCCCGGCCCTGACGGAGGCGCTGCCGACATGGGAAAGGCGGCCGGGGCATCCCGACCGCCTTCCAGAGTTCAGCATCCGTGGACGTCGCGTCCGCGGGTCAAGCCGTGATCAGGCCTGGGGCTGGTCGCCGGTCGGCGGCGCCATCGGGTCGCTGCTGCCCGACGGATCGACCGGTTCGGTGGTGGCGGGGTCGGTCGCCGGCATGGTCGCCGACGGATCGGCGACAGGCGCGGCTGCGGGCGCAGCAGGGGCGCCCGGGATCGGGGCGGCGGCGTCGAACTCGACCTTGGTGTAGGCCACGACCACGTCGGCGCCGTCCTGGCGGATGCCGCCCAGCGGCACGGCCTTAAGGGCGCCGGCGGCGTCGCGCACGGTCAGCTCCTGGCCCGAAGCGCCGTTCTGGACGCCTTCCAGCTTGCCGAGCTCGCCATCAGGACCACGAACACTGGTGCCGGGCGTCAACGAAAGGCTCTGCTGGGCCGGGGCGGCCGTCGACGGGGCGGCGGCGGGATCCTGGGTCGCGGGCGCGGCTTCCTGGGCAAGGGCGGGCGAGGCGATCAGGAAGGCGGCGGCGGCGCTGGTCAGAAAGGCGGTCTTGAAATTCATCTGGGAATATCCCCGGGTTGCGCGGGCCCGACGCCCGCAAAGACCAAACTCGCGATGTTACGGATTGTTTCGCCTGCCCCGAAATGACCTCGAAGCCGCCCCGGATGGACGATTCCTGGTCTATGATCCGACCCTCACCGAATCGGCAGGAGGCCGCTTGAACCGCCGAAACGCCTATGTTCCCGGATTGCTGCGCAGGCTGATGGGGCTCGCCTACGAGCTGACGCCCCAGGTCTTCGCCGTTCTGGCTTTCGGCGCCGGCGCGCTGATGCTGACTTCGGCGGTGACGCCCGAGTTCGACGGCCGCTTGCGGCAACTGACGGGCGTGGTCTCGCCGGTCCTGATCGACCTGTCCCATTTCGTGGCCAGCATCGCCGGCTTCGTACTGATGCTGCTGTCGGCGGGCCTTTGGCGAAGGCGACGCGGCGCCTACTGGGCGGCGCTGGCCGTGCTGGGGGTGGGGGCGGTCTTCTCCCTGCTGAAGGGACTGGATTGGGAGGAGTCGATCGATCTGGTCATCGTCGCCGCCTTGCTGGCGCCCTGCCGCACGGCCTTCAACCGCCGTTCGCGCCTCAGCGAACCATTGCGGCCCAGCTGGCTGCTGCTGCTGATCGCCGTGGTCGGATCGATGCTGTGGCTCGGCTTCTTCGCCTATCGCGACGTGGCCTATTCCGACGAGTTGTGGTGGCGGTTCCTGGTGGATCGCCAGGCCTCGGGCTTCCTGCGGGCGGGCCTGGTCCTGGCCATACTGACCCTGCTGGTCGCCGGTCGGTCCCTGCTGAGCTCGCCCGGCGCCCACAGCCACGGCCCGGCCTCGCCCGAGGAGATCGACCGCGCCCGGCTCGCGCTGGAGGCGGCGGACGAGGCGACGCCCGAGGCCTGGCTGGCCATGTTGGGCGACAAGGCCCTGCTGTTCAGCCCCAGCGGACGCACCTTCCTGGCCTATCGCGTCCAGGGCCGGCGCTGGATCGCCATGGGCGAACCGGCCGGCGCGCCGGAAGAGCGTCAGGAGCTGTTGTGGGCCTTCGCGGAAATGGCCGACTCCTATGGCGGGGCGGCGGTCTTCTATTCGGTGGGCGACGACATTCTCAGCGAGCTGGCGACCATGGGCCTGGCCATGCGCAAGGTCGGCGAGACGGCGGTGATCCGCACCGAAGCCTTCAGCACCGAGGGCAAGGGCAAGCAGAACCTGCGCACCGCCGTGAACCGGGCCGAACGCGAGGGCGCGCGGTTCGAGGTCCTGCCGCCCGGCGCGGCCAAGCCGCTGAAGGCCGAGTTGAAGGCCGTGTCCGACGCCTGGCTGGCCATGCACAACGGGGCGGAGAAGTCCTTTTCTCTCGGTCGGTTCGACATCGACTATCTGGACATGACGCCGCTGGCCCTGGTGCGCGAGGGCGACCGGATCGTGGCCTTCGCCAATCTGCTGGTCACGCCGGGCGAGGCGGCGGTCGATCTGATGCGCTACACCCCCGACGCCCCGCATGGGGTGATGGACTATCTGTTCATCCGCTGCGTCCAGTGGGCCAAGGCGGAAGGGATCGCCACCTTCGACCTGGGCATGGCGCCCCTGGCGGGTCTGGAGGACCGCCGCATCGCCCCGGTCTTCGCCCGCGTCGGCGCCCTGGTGTTCGAGGAAGGGGGCGCCCTTTACGGCTTCCAGGGATTGCGCAGCTACAAGAACAAGTTCGGGCCGGACTGGAAGGCGCGCTTCATCGCCGCTCCGGTCTCGACCCCCCTGCCTCTGGCCCTGCTGGACGTGGCCCTGCTGACCAGCGGCGGCTGGCTGGGGATGTTGGGGCTGCGCAAGGGCTAGGCGGTCGACGGGCGGGGCCGAAGTCGCCATGGTGCGTCCATGTCGTTCAAGTCTCTCTTCTCCCGCGCCCTGGCCCTCGCGCCGGATCGGCTGCATTTCGCCGCCCACAGCCACCACCTGTGGCCCGACGCCAGTTTCGAGGCCCAGCAGCAGGCCTGGCTGGACGCCAATCTGCACGCCGACCGCAAGTGGGACCTGATCTTCGGCGAGACCATCCCCAGGGCCCAGGCCCATGTGGTCGCCGAACTTGGGCTGGCGTCGCCCGACAGTCTGGTGTTTTCCTCCAACACCCACGACCTGCTGCTGCGGGTCTTCTCGGCCTTCGAGCGGCGGCCGGTCCGCATCCTGTCCACCGACGGCGAATTCCACTCGTTCCGGCGCCAGGCGGATCGCTGGGGGGAGGCGGGCGAAGCCGTGGTGACGCGCGTGCCCCTGGCGCCCTTCGACAGCTTCGCCGAGCGGTTCGTGGCCGCCGCCCGGGCCGGGGATCACGACTGGATCGTGGTCAGCCAGGTCTTCTTCCGCACCGGCGGCCTGTTCGACCGGATCGAGGACCTGGCGGCCCTGGCCCGGCCCGAGGGGCCCTGGGTGCTGGTCGACGGCTATCACGGCTTCATGGCGACCCCGACCGACCTGTCGGCCGTCGCGGACCGTATCTTCTATGTGGCCGGGGGCTACAAATATGCGATGGCGGGCGAAGGCGCCTGTTTCCTGCACGCCCCGGACGGGTTCGCGCCCCGACCCGTGATCACCGGCTGGTTCGCCGAGTTCGGGGATCTGTCCGGTCCGCCGGGCGGGGTCAAGTACCGGTCCGACGGCGGTCGGTTCTGGGGAGCCACCTTCGACAGTTCGGCCCTGTACCGCTTCAACGCCGGGCGCGAAATGCTGGCGGACCAGGGCCTGAGCACGGCCGACGTCGCCGACTATGGGCGAACCCTGGCGATCCTGTTCGAGGCGGCGGTGCGGTCGGGTTCGGCCGGGGTTCTGGCTGAGGTGGAAATCCTCAACCCGGTCGAAGGCGACGGTCCTCGCGCCCGCTTCCTGGCCCTGCGCCATCGCGACGCCCAGGCCTGGCGAACGAAACTGCTGGCGGCCGGCGTGGTGACCGATGTGCGCGACGACGTGATCCGCTTCGGCTTCGGCCTGTACCAGGACGCCGAGGATGTGGACCGGCTGATCGCGGCGTGCCGGAGCATCTGACGCCCTCTCCGTCCGTCCCCGCAAGAGCGGCGGTGCGTGGCTCGCGATGAGGCTCAGAAGAAGGTCGTGTCGTCCTGCTTCTTCGGCACGGGCGCGGCGCGGGGTGTCGCCGGTTGCTGCGGCCGGGTCTGCTGTGGGCGGCTTTGCTGTTGCGGACGCGAGGGGGCCGGTCGGCTCTGCCCGGGCGCCGCATAGGGCGGCTGGCTCGGTGACTGACCGTTCGCGGGCGGAATGGCCGGCAGGGTCGGATAGGGCATGGCCGAGGGCTGGCCCGGAATCTGGACGGGGCCCTGGGGATCGGCCGCATCCGCCGGCGTGCCGTCGCCGGAATAGGTCTCGGGCGCTGTGAAGTCTCCGGCGGGCGCGCCCGGATCGATGCGGTCCGGCGCGTTCAGATCATCGCGAATGAAGGCCCAGGACCGGCTGTCGGCGCAGCCGCAGGCCTTCAGGAAGCCGTCCCTGTCGCGCCACAGGATCAGCGGATAGGTGATCTGGACGCCGGCGTCCCTGAGCAGTTCGGTCAGACGGGCGTCGAACTGTCGACTGGCGTCGACCACGGCCGATCGGGCCAGATTGCCGTCCGCCTGGGGAATGCCGGCGGCGGTCCAACTGCGCGCCGGGGTGGCGGTCCAGCGCTGATACAGCGACCAGTCGCGGGTCAGCCACAGTTCGGCGACCGTGGCCCGTTCGGCGGCGGTGGACTGGGCCAGACCCTCGCGGTCGGCGCGGGCGAAGACCACCAGGCGCGGGTCGACCCCGGCGGCGCGCAGCTTGTCGGCCTCTTCGCGCTCGTAGCGCTGGCTGGAGGCGCTGTCGCGATAGCCGATGATATACAGGGGTTCGCCGCCCCCGCCGCCGGACACCCAGGACGCCTCGTCGAGCAGCTGCTGGATCTGCGCCTGGTTGCGGCCGACGAGCACGGGCTGGAACCGCGAATAGAAGTTCCAGTAGGCCCAGTAGCCCACTCCCGCCAGGATCAGGCCGACCAGGGCGGCCAGGGCGGACCATATGAAGAATCGACGCATCGGGGAGGAGTGCTCCAGCTTCACCGTTGGCACAGGTTAACGCATAGCATCGAAAACCGTTGTCCGCTCAATCGCGGAAGGATTTCGCCCGCCTGTGTCCCGGTTGCGTCGGGCGGCCTTAGGGCTGCCAGCCCGAGACCTGATCGACCTCGCCTTCGCCGGCCAGGGCGCCCCGGGTCTTCTTGACCTCGGCCCAGGCAGCGCGCAGCAGGGCGGGCACGCCCTCGCCCGACACGCCCGAGACCAGCATGGGCCGGCGACCGGCGACGGCCTCCAGTTCGGCCGCCTTTTCCTCGCGGGCCTCCGGCGTCAGGGCGTCGATCTTGTTCAGGGCCAGGATTTCGGCCTTGTCCGCCAGGCCCTCGCCATAGGCCTCCAGCTCGCCCCGGATGATGCGATAGGCCTCGACCACGTCGTCCTGGGTGCCGTCGATCAGGTGGATCAGGCTGGCCGAACGCTCGACATGGCCCAGGAAACGGGTGCCCAGGCCGGCGCCTTCGCTGGCGCCCTCGATCAGGCCGGGAATGTCGGCGATGACGAACCGCTCGGACGGCGACAGATCCACCATGCCCAGGTTCGGCGCCAGGGTGGTGAAGGGATAGTCGGCGATCTTGGGCTTGGCGGCGCTGGCGGCCGACAGGAAGGTCGACTTGCCGGCGTTGGGCAGGCCGGCCAGGCCGATGTCGGCGATCAGCTTCAGCCGCAGCCAGATCCAGCGCTCCTGACCGTCCTGGCCGGGGTTGGCGTAGGCGGGGGCCTGGTTGGTCGGGCCCTTGAAACGGACATTGCCCCAGCCGCCGTTGCCGCCCTTCAGCAGCAGTTCGACCTTGCCGGCCGTGTCCATGTCGAGGAGCACGGTCTCCTTGTCCTCGTCCAGCACCTGGGTGCCGACCGGCACCTTCAGATGGACGTCGTCGCCCTTGCCGCCGTGCATCTGGCGGCCCTGGCCGTGGTGGCCGGTCTGGGCCTTGAAATGCTGTTGGTAGCGATAGTCGATCAGGGTGTTCAGCCCGTCGACCGCCTCGATCCAGACGTCGCCGCCCTTGCCGCCGTCGCCGCCGTCGGGGCCGCCGTTGGGAATGAATTTCTCGCGTCGAAACGACACGGAGCCCGCGCCGCCGTTGCCGGAGCGGATATAGATCTTGGCCTGGTCGAGGAACTTCATCGCGGGCTTATGCCGCAGATGCGCGGAAATTTACAGACGCCCTCTCCCCTTGCGGGAGAGGGAGACCGCGCACGGCGGCGCAGCCGTCGTTCCGGCGCGGTCAGCTGAGGGGTTTCGTCGAGGTTCAGGTCCACGTCACCCCTCATCCGGCCCTGCGGGCCACCTTCTCCCGCAAGGGGAGAAGGAAAAGACTTACCCCTTGGTCCAGACGCCGAACGGATCGCTGTATTCGAGCCCCAGGGCCTCGGCGACGGCGGGATAGGTGATCTCTCCCTTCAGCACGTTCAGGCCGCGCGCCAGGTGCGGATCCTTCTTCAGGGCGTCCAGGCCGTGATCGGCCAGGGCCAGACCGAAGGGCAGGGTGGCGTTGTTCAGGGCTTCGGAGCTGGTGCGCGGCGCGGCGCCCGGCATGTTGGCGACGCAGTAGTGGACCACGCCGTCGATGACATAGGTCGGGTCTTCGTGGGTGGTCGGCTTGGAGGTCTCGAAACAGCCGCCCTGGTCGATGGCCACGTCGACCAGAACCGAACCCGGCTTCATCTTGGACAGATGCTCGCGCTTGACCAGTTTCGGGGCCGAGGCGCCGGGCACCAGGACCGCGCCGATGACCACATCGGCCTTGACGATCTCTTCCTCGATCGCGCCGATCGAGGAATAGCGGGTGATGACCCGGCCGTTGGTGACCTCGTCGATATAGGCCATGCGCGGGATCGACCGCTCCAGCACAACGACTTCAGCGCCCAGGCCCATGGCCATCCGCGCCGCGTTCAGACCGACGACGCCGCCGCCCAGGACCAGCACCCTTGCAGGGGCCACGCCGGGCACGCCGCAGAACAGCAGACCCATGCCGCCGTTGTGCTTCAGCAGGGTCTCGGCGGCCGAGAAGACGGCGATCCGGCCGGCGACTTCCGACATGGGCGCCAGCAGGGGCAGGCCGCCCCGCACGTCGGTCACGGTCTCATAGGCCACGGCGGCGCATTTGGACGCCAGCAGGCCCTTGGTCTGTTCCGGGTCGGGGGCCAGGTGCAGATAGGTGTAGAGGATCTGGTCCTCGCGCAGCATCTCCCACTCGACCTTCTGCGGCTCCTTGACCTTCACGATCATGTCGTTGTCGGCGAAGACGGTCGCGGCGTTGGCGACGATGGTCGCCCCGGCCTTCTGATAGTCGGCGTCGGTGAAGCCGGCGCCCAGGCCGGCGCCGGTCTGGACCGACACCTGATGGCCGTGGGCCACATATTCGCGCACCGCCGTCGGCGTCAGCCCGACCCGGTGTTCGTTCTTCTTGATCTCGCTGGGAACGCCGACGCGCATGGGAACCTCTCCGTGGATGTGTGGGAGACGCCTACCTCTCCGGGCGGTCGCCTTGGATCGACATATAGCGCCGAGCGGAACGCAGAATCCTGTTCATTTCGCGATCTGATCGCCGTACATGCGCAGCATCTGCGAAGGATCGTCACGATGAAGACCGTTTCCGCCGTCGAACTGGACGGAACCGACAGAAAGATGCTTCGCCTGCTGCAGCAGGACGGGCGTATCACCAACGCGGACCTGGCCCGTCAGGTTGCGCTGTCGGAAAGCGCCTGCCTGCGACGGTTGCGCGCGCTGGAGGCGGCGGGGGTGATCGGCCGCTACGCCGCCGTGATCAATGAACGGGCCGTGGGCCTGCCGATCAGCGTCTTCGTCACCGTGACCCTGTCGTCCCAGTCCGAGGCCGTGCTGACCGCCTTCGAACAGGCGGTCGCCGCCGCGCCGGAGGTGATGGAATGCTATTTGATGACCGGGGGCGCCGACTATCTGCTGCGGCTGGTGGTGCGCGACGTGGACGATCTGGAGCGGATCCACGCCAAGACCCTGACCCGCCTGCCGGGCGTGCACCGGGTGTCGTCCAGCGTGGCCATGCGCTCGGTGGTCAAGCGCGGGGCCTTGCCGGTCTGACGAGCGGTCCCCAGATCGAACGGCGACGCTGGGTCTGGGGGACAGGATGAATCGCGACGCTCTTCTCTGGTTCGGCTTAGGCCTGATCGCCGCGCTTGCCGCGACACCGGCCCTGCTGGCGGGCGGATTTCCCTGGCTGCTGCTGTTTGCTGCGGGCGTGGGCCTGACCTGCGCCGTTCACGGCGGCAGTCGACGGCTGGTGCTGGAGAGCGGCTTGCGGCTGCTGTCGCGCGGCGTCCTGAAGACGCTGTTGATCGTGTTCGGGGCCCTGATGCTGATCCAGCTTCTGCCGCTGGAGATCGCGCTGCTGATGGCCGGCGACGTCCTGGCCTATGTCGAAGTCGTCGCGGCGGTCGGCCTGATCGCCGCCAATACTCGTCTGCGCGTGATCCGCACGGTCGTGACCGAGAAACTCGGCGGCTGGATCATGGTCTTGCGCCTCCGTCCCGGCCGGAGGGCGGCGCGATCCGTTCGCTCGCGCGCGCCGCGTCGACCGCCTGCCGCCGACGATGACCCGGCGGGAGCCTGGGCCTTGGCCTGATTTGACTCGCCGGACGGAGCGTGGATCATACGACCTATGGGTGTCGAAGAAAGCATCGCCGTCTGGACCGATCGCGAGCCCACGCTCGACGAGGAATTGAACGCGCTCGGAGAGGAGGATGTCTTCGAGATGGCGAACCTCGGCGAGGATCAGACCGGCGTGCCCGGCGTGATCATGATCTCGACGGCGATGGGCCAGCACGGCCCGCGCGTGAAATACTTCCTGAAGCCCGGTCGCCATCAGCCCAGCTTTTCGGTGGCGGTTTCCGCCGAGCCCCGCGTGGTGGCCAACAGCCTGCCGGATCGTGACATGACCCGGATGGCGCCCGTTGTGATCGCCTGGGTCGCCGCCAACCATGTCGACCTGACCCGGTTCTGGTGGGACGGCCCGGATTGGATGCACGCAGAGGTCGAAGCCTTCATCGCCGAGCTGAAGCGCGTCTGACCCCTATTTCAGCGCCAGGGTCACTGTCTTCACGTCCACATATTCGTCGATGCCGTGGATCGAGCCCTCGCGGCCGTAGCCGGATTGCTTGACCCCGCCGAAGGGGGCGACGGCGGTGGAGATCAGGCCGGTGTTGACCCCGCACATGCCCGCCTCGATGCGGCGGGAGAACCGCATGGCCCGGTCCAGGTCGCGGGTGAACAGATAGGACGCCAGACCGTAGTCGCTGGCGTTGGCCTTCTGCAGAACCTCCTCCTCGGTGTCGAAGGGGAAGACCGGGATCATCGGGCCGAAGGTCTCCTCCTCGCGGAACAGGGCGTCGTTTCCGCCCAGGGTCACGGTCGGCTGGAAGAAGCGGCCGCCGAGCGCGTGGCGCGCTCCGCCGGTCAGGACGCGGCCGCCGTCGGCCTGGACCGCCGCGACGTGTTTCTCGACCTTGTCTATGGCCTTGTCCTCGATCAGGGGGCCGACCTTCACGCCGTCTTCGAAGGCGTTTCCGACCGGTATCTTCGCCACCTCGGCCGCCAGTTTTTCGGCATAGGCCTCGGACACCGAACGCTCGACATAGACGCGGTTCGGGCAGACGCAGGTCTGGCCCGAGTTGCGGAACTTGCCCTTGATGGTCTCGGCGACGGCCAGATCCAGATCGGCGTCGGCGAAGACGATCAGAGGGGCGGCGCCGCCCAGCTCCATCGACACCCGCTTCAGGGTCGGGGCGCATTGCTCCGCCAGTTTCCGCCCCACCCCGGTCGAACCGGTGAAGGACAGTTTGCGGATCAGCGGGCTGTCGGTCAGCACCTTGCCGATCACCGCCGCCTCGCCCGTCACGATGGACAGGGCGCCGACCGGCAGGCCGGCCTGATAGGCCAGTTCGGCCAGGGCGATGGCGGTGAAGGGGGTCTGGCTGGCCGGCTTGACCACGGCGGTGCAGCCGGCGGCGAAGGCCGGGCCCAGTTTGCGCGTCAGCATGGCGGCCGGGAAGTTCCACGGGGTGATCAGGGCGCAGGGGCCGACCGCCTCGCGGTAGGTCAGCAGCAGGTGGCCCAGGGGACTGTCCTGGGTCTCGCCGATCAGCCGCTCGGCCTGGCCCGCGAACCATTTGATGAAGCCGTTGGCGTAGACGACCTCGCTCTTGGCCTCCTCGAACGGCTTGCCGTTCTCCAGCGCCATCAGGGCGCCCAGACCCTCGACATTCTCGTCGATCAGCTCGGCCCATTGGCGCAGGAAGGCGGCGCGCCTGTGCGGATCGGATCGCGACCAGCCGGGGAAGGCGTCGGCGGCGGCCTGGATGGCGGCTTCGGTTTCCGCCACGCCCAGGTCGGGGATGTGACCGATGATTTCGCCCGTCGCCGGATCGTCAACCGCGATCCCGCCGCCGTTGGCGGGGATGGGTTCTCCGGCGATCAGGGCGTGCTGGCGCAGCAGGGCGAGGCCGGCGTTCCGGGCGGTCTGGTTCACGGAAATCTCCTGATGAGGTCCTGAAACGAACAAGGCCCCGACGAAGCGGGGCCTTGCAAGCGTCGTCTGTGCGGCCAGAGCCGCGGACGATCAGTTCTTGGCGTCTTGGGCGGCGCCCGAAACGGCCGAGCCGGCGGCCTGGGTGTCGCGGCCGACACCCTCGACGGTGTTGCAGGCGGCGGTGGTCAGGGCGGCGGCGGCGGCGACCAGTACGAAAATCTTGCGCATGAGAAAGCTCCGGTTGAGCCGACATGGGAGTGTGTCGGTCTTGCCGTATCAACGCGACGGCACTGCTCCGGTTCCGTGCTTCAGGCGCCGGCCTTGTCGGTCGGATCGACCGGCGACAGGGCTTCGGGCGTGGCGAAGGTCATGCGGGCGATGGCGCCGCCGCCCGGAGCCTCGACGAACTCGGCCTCGCCCCGCAGCTGTTTGGCGAAGGCGCCCATCAGGGTCCGCCCCACCCCGGCCTCGGCTCCGGCGGAAGCGCCCGGCCCATCGTCCTCGACCTCCAGGGTGGAGGTGTCGCCGTGGACCCGGAACCGCACCCTCAGCTCGCCGCCACGGCCGGCGAAGGCGTGCTTCTGGGCGTTGGTCACGGCCTCGACCAGCCACAGGGCCAGGGGCGCCAGCTTGTCGGGATCGACGTAAAGGGAGTCCGCATCCACCGAACTGATCACCACGGGACCGCGCCCCGCCTCGCTGGCGATCAGCTGGCCGACCAGCTCGTTCAGGAAGTCGCGGGCGTCCGCGTGGCGGATGTCGTCGCTCTGGTAGAGGGTGCGATAGATCAGGGCCAGGGCCGAGATCCGCTGGCGCGTGTCGCCCAGGGCCGCCTTGGCCGGGGCGTCGGTCAGGGCGCGCTGCTGCATCGACAGCAGGGACGAGATGATCTGCAGATTGTTCTTCACCCGGTGGTGGATCTCGCGCATCAGCGCGTCCTTCTCCGCCAGGGCGTCGGTCAGCTCGCGGTCGCGGGCGGTGATGGCTTCGGCCATCTCGTCGAGGGTCCGGGCCATGGTGCGGATTTCAGACGGGGCGTTCATCGCCTGCAGAGGCCGCACCGAGAACCGGCCCCGGGCGTAGATGGCGGCGACCCGCTCCAGATAGTCCAGCCAGCGGATGAAGATGCGTTCCGACAGCAGCATGACGGCGGCGAAGGCCGTCAACCAGGCGCCCAGGGGCAGCAGCAGGGTGCCGATCGGATTGAGCCGCGCCCAGGACAGCAGGCCCGGCGCGGGGGCCGACAACAGGGCGTAGAGGTCGCCCCCCGCCAGCACGGCGCCGGCATAGTCGCGACGCTGATTCCGGCTGTCCTTGGCGCCGAAGACGGCCGAGCCCTGGTCGCGGGCGCGCGCCACCCAGCCGGCCACGTCGCCGCCGCCCGACAGGCGGAAGGCGGCGGGATCGCTGGCGACCAGAATCTGTCCGGCGCCGTCGGTCAGGGCGGCCTCGGACGCAGCGGGCAGGGCGGGGTCCCGGGTGTCGGGCTGCAGCGCGGACAGGGGAATGACCGCCGCCATGGCGCCGTCGAACCGGCCCATCGGCCGTTCGGCGCGGATGGCCACGATCAGGGCCGCCGGATAGCCGGCGCCGGCAGGGGCGCGGACCACGACCAGATCCTCGCCGCGTCGCAAACGCTGGAACCAGTCCGAACGTGTGGCGGGCGCCACGCCCGAACGCAGGCCGTCGGGCCGGCCGGATGAACAGACGGCGTCGCCCGTCGGGCTGAGGCGATAGAGGCCCTCATAGCCTTCGAGCTGGTCGACCAGGGCGGTCAGACGGGGCGCGCAATAGGGACCGAGGGCGTCGGGACTGAGCGCGCGCAACAGGACCTGGGCGCTGTCCAGTCGCGCCTTGGCGCTGCTGGCGCTGCGTTCCGCGGCCAGCTGCAGGCCGACCTGACGCGCCTCGGCCTGCTGGCTGAAGTCGGCCTGGGTCTGGATCAGGCTGAGGATGAAGATCGGCAGCAGGGCCAGACCCATGGCCATGCCCAGGCGGAAGCGGATCCCCTGGAACCGAGCCGTGTTCCATTTTCGGCCGAGACGAATCCGCGAGGCGGCGTCGCCGGATCTGGTCCCGTCCGTCACTCTAGGTCAGGACCGGGCGCCGGCCAGCCTGTCGGCCTCGCCCAGGATGGTGCGCATCGCGTCGCCCGCCGCCTTGCCGTCGCGGCCGTAGCCGCCCTTTTCCAGCGTGGCCTGCAGGGCCCGGCGCGCGCGGCTGACGCGGCTCTTCACCGTGCCGACGGCGCAGCCGCAGATCTCGGCCGCCTCTTCATAGGCGAAGCCGCCGGCGCCGACCAGGATCAGGGCTTCGCGCTGTTCTTCCGGCAGGGTCTTCAACGCCTGGCGCAGCTCGTCCAGGGCGACCGGCGCCTCGGGATCGTCCACGGCGACCAGGGTGCGTTCGGCGGCCTCCTGGTCCAGTTGCGACTGGCGCCAGGACCGGCGTTTCTCTGAATAGAACTGGTTGCGCAGGATCATGAAGGTCCAGGCCTTCATATTGGTGCCCATCTGGTACGAGGCGCGCGCGTCCCAGGCCTTCATCATGGCGTCCTGCGCCAGATCGTCGGCCGCGGTCGGATCGCCGGTCAGGGTCCGCGCGAAGGCGCGCAGATGCGGAATCAACTGCACCAGTTCGCGCTTGAAGCCTTCATCGTCAGCCGACGGGGGCTTGGGCGCTGCGCCGAGACGAGACGTGCTCATGCGCCACCGCCCGACGCCTTGGCGTCGGCGCGCTTCAAGATCTCCAGGAATTCGTCAGGCACAGGTTCGTTGACGACCTCATCGAACATGTGGCGCAGTTTCACGCCGATAGCCTGTTGACGGAGCCGAGCTTCCTCGAGCCCCGCCTCCCCCTTCTTGTCGGCGTCTTTACGCCGCGAGGAGTCGGAAGAATCAATCATAGACAGAACACCGCCCACCCAACTGCAGTGCAGAAATGCGGACTGGATAACGTCGCCCCCTCTCGCGGGTTCCCCTCGCAGAGGGATTTAATGCTCAAGCTTTTGTCGAGGATGCGGAACCGTGATGCATTTGATACGTTTGCATCTCCTGTAGCGCTGCGCCTCCTTGGGCGAGCGAATTTGTCGGGGACTACCTAGAATGAGCCTTCTGGCCAGACTTGCGCCGCATCTGCCGTATGTCCGTCGCTATGCGCGGGCGCTGACCGGCGACCAGGCGACGGGCGACAACTATGTCCGCGTCGCGCTCGAGGCGCTGGCCGCCGGCGAGCAGCAGCTGTCGCCGGACATGACGCCGCGCGTCGCCCTCTATCATGTCTTCCACGCCATCTGGTCCTCGACCGGCGCCCAGCTGGAAGACGGCAGCGGCGTCGAGGCCCGCGACGACGCCTCGCGTCGCCTGATGCGCATCGCCCCGCGTTCGCGACAGGCCTTCCTGCTGACCGCCCTGGAAGGCTTCACCCCGTCCGAGGCCGCCCAGATCCTGTCGGCGGATCCGCGCGACGTCGAACGTCTGATCGCCGACGCCCAGTCCGACATCGACGCCGAACTGGCGACCGACGTCCTGGTCATCGAGGACGAGGCCATCATCTCGGCCGATATCCAGAGCCTGGTGAAGGAACTGGGTCACCGCGTGACCGGCACCGCCACCACGCACGACGAAGCCATCGACGCCGTCGCCCGCCACAAGCCGGGCCTGGTCCTGGCCGACATCCAGCTGGCCGACGGTTCGTCGGGCATCGACGCCGTGAAGGAAATCCTGAAGGGCATGGACGTGCCGGTGATCTTCATCACCGCCTTCCCGGAGCGTCTGCTGACCGGCGAGCGTCCCGAACCGACCTTCCTGATCACCAAGCCCTTCCAGCCGGAAACGGTGAAGGCGGCGATCAGTCAGGCGCTGTTCTTCCATCCGTCGCGCCAGAAGGAAGCGGCGTAAGCCGCCTTTTTCCCGCGACACTGCACGGGCCCCGGTCGCGCAAGCGGCCGGGGCCTTTGTCTGTCCGTCGTCTAGTTGGACGGCGTGGTCGGGGCGTTCACGTTCGGCGTCTCGCCCGTCGGCGTGGGCTGGGGCTCTCCGGTCGGACCCGTGGGCGCATCGGCGGCGGGCGGCGTCTGGCCGTCGCCCTGGAAGGCCTGGGCGTTCGCGGCCTGTTCGCCCAGGGTGGGGTCGGTCTTCGACAGACTGTCCTGACTGAACAGCCACAGCGCCGTCAGCAGAACGACCGCAGCGCCCGCCGAAATGATCAGCAACCACAGGATTCGCGTGCCGGGACGGCCCTGGCGCACGTCCTGCGGCGTCTCTGACTGCGGGTCTTGATGGGTCATCTTCGGGCCTCCCGCCCCTTTGCTTTTTGCTGGCGGGATCAACGCCGGGGCGGCTGCGCCGTTCCGATTCGTGTCGGACGCGAAAAAAATGCGAAAGTCGGGGAACCACTGTTCGGACGTGCCGTTATCGGCTTGCGGAGGCGGCGACGCCCCCCCGACTTGAGATTGGCGACAGCCAATCTGTCGCCTCCGCGCCTCATTCTCGATGATGCCACTTCAAGGGCGGCCCACATGGGTCGCCTTTTTCTTTGACCATTCCCCGTGCGGCCTCTCGACCGTCGGCTCAGGGCGGGCCAGGATGGTCTCCAAAGAAAACCCAGGGAGAAGGACGCATGGCTGCGAACGGCAAGATCAATCGTCAGTGGGTGCTGCGCCAGCGGCCCAAGGGTCTGATCCAGCCCGGCGATCTGGAGCTGGTCGAGGCGCCGATCCCGGACCTGAAGGAGTCGGAGGTTCTGGTCCGCACCGTCTATCTGTCGCTGGACCCGACCAACCGCACCTGGATGAATGATTCCGAGGGCTATCTGCCGCCGGTGGGCCTGGGCGAGGTGATGCGCGGCCTGACCCTGGGCGTGGTCGAACACAGCCGGTCCGACCGGTTCAGGGTCGGCGACGTGGTCATGCCCGCCTCGGGCGGCTGGGCCGACTACGCGGTCGTGGCCGAGGGTGGTCTGCGCCCGGTCCACCGCGCGCCCGGACTGCCGCTGACGGCCAATATGTCGGTGCTCGGCATGACGGGACTGACGGCCTATTTCGGCGTCACCGACGTGCTGAAGGCCCAGGCGGGCGAGACCCTGGTGATCTCGGCTGCGGCCGGCGCCGTCGGCTCCATCGCCGGCCAGATCGCCAAACAGCGCGGCTGCCGCGTCATCGGCATCGCCGGCGGGCCCGAGAAATGCGCCTGGCTGACGGGCGAGCTCGGGTTCGATGCGGCGATCGATTACAAGAACGAGGATGTCGGCGAGGCCCTGGATCGTCTCGCCCCCGACGGAATCGATCTCAATTTCGAGAATGTCGGCGGCGACATCATGATCGCCGTCTTCAACCGGCTGAAGGTCCACGGCCGGATGGCCGTCTGTGGCCTGGTCTCCTCCTACAACGCCACCAAGGCGCCGCCGTCGCCGAACTTCGCCCGCATCATCACCCACCGGCTCGACGTCCAGGGCTTCCTGGTGCTCGACTACGCCCATCGCGCCCGGGAAATGGTCGCCGAGATGGGCCCGTGGCTGGCCGACGGCAAGGTGAAGTGGAAGGTCCATGTCGACGACGGCCTGGAAGGCGCGCTGGACTCGTTGAATCGCTTGTTCACCGGCGATCACGACGGCAAGCTGCTGGTTCGCGTCTCCGAAGAACCGGCCTGAGGATTTCCATGAGCGACCCCTTGCTCGTCCATTTCGAGGATCTGGAAACGGGACAGGTCGTGCCGCTCGGCGCCTGCGCGGTGGACCAGGCGGCGATGGACCTGTTCGTCGAACGGTTCGCGCCCGGCTGGGACGCTTCTTACGGGGCGCCGGACGCCATGGTCTACGCCCTGTGGAGCCGGCTGGCGGCGGAGAAGGCCGGCGGCTGGGCTCAGACCAAGGTCCTGGCCGTCGACGGGCTGCGCTACATGCGCAATCCGCCGCCGGGCGAACTGCTGCGCGGTCGGATGACGGTGATGGGCAAGGATCCGGTCGGGGACGAGAAGGGCATCGTCATCGCCTCGCACGACCTGTTGGACGAAGGCGGGCGGCTGGTCTTCTCCTGCCTGACCCGAGCCGTCTTCTCGCGTCGCTGAAACGACAAACGCCCCGCCGGCGAACCGGCGGGGCGTTTGTTTTCGACCGGATGATCGCGGTTTAGTTCACCGTGCCCGGCGCCTGGCGCAGGAAGGCCAGGGCGATCAGGCGGTCCCAGCCCAGCAGCGACACCAGGTGGGCGTAGATCTGGCCCAGGGCGCCGTTGTCGCGCAGTTCCGCCAGTTTTTCGGCCGGCAGCAGCTTCAGCTTGTCTTCCGAAACGGCGTAGTATTCGGCCAGCTTCTGCGGCGTGCCCGGCGTGCCGTCCGGGTTGCGCGGGGTGAAGACGGCTTCACGCACGTCCAGCAGATCCAGGTCGGTGACCAGTTTGACGAAGGCCTCGGTGCGCTGACGCTCCTGCTCGAAGTTGTTGCAGAACTCCATCGCCATATTGGTGTAGTCGCTGGCCTGGCCGTCGACGAACAGGGGGTTCTGGCCGCCTTCCGTCACGATGGACGCGCCGCGGTCGATGCACAGGATCAGGCGCTGGTTCTGCTTGTCGTCGGCGAAGACGAACGGATAGCGGCGCACATAGGCGGGGATGTAGGCGTCGGGACGGAACTCGCCGTCCGCGGCGACGAACAGGTTCTCACCCTGGCGCAGGCCCATGACCACGACCGGCTGCTTGTTCTCGCCGGTGAAGATGACCGGATAGGACAGGGCGGCGGCGGCGAATTCGGTCACCGTCAGCGGCACGATATTGGTCTGGCCCACGAAGGCGTAGGGCTTGTCCGCCGGATTGACGCCCAGGCCGCCGTGCAGGGCGGGATCGAGCGGCTCGGGGTTCGTGTAGAAGAGGACGTTGCCTTCGAGCGGCGAATTGTTCGTGTCGGTCATGAGTAGCCAGGCACTCTGGAATGGATTGAGGCGGGCCTTCTAACCCAAGCCCGCCTCAGCGGCAAACGGCGTGACGGTTGGGGGGAATGGCCGTCACGCCGCCGCCGATCTCCTGGAGCCTGATCGGCTGAGCAGGAATCGCCTCGCGATTCCGCAGATGCCTTGAACTCAGGCTCCAGCATGAATCGAGAGCCCGATTCACGCTTCAGACGGAGCCGTTGAGCGGCTCCGTCCAGAACGATCATGCTCTAGAAGGCGTAGGTCACGCCCACGCGCAGGTTGCGTCCCGGCAGGGGCGCGATGTCCTTCAGGAAGGAGGTGTGCTCGCGCGCCTCCTCGTCCGTCAGATTGTGCGCCTCGGCGAAGACGGTGACGTCGCGGTTCTGGAACGGACGGATGGCGCCGCGCAGATTGACCATCGTGTAGTCCTGGGTGCCCAGCTCGCCCTCGGCCAGGCGGTCCTGTTCGCCGACGTGGCGGACTTCGCCGGCCAGATCCCACAGGGTCGAGGTCCAGGCCAGGCGGGCGGTGGCCGACCAGGGCGGGATGCGGGCCGCCGGACCCAGGTCCGTCTCGGCGCGGACATAGTCGGCGGCGCCTTCCAGCGACAGCTTGCGGTCGCCGTCCTGCCACAGGGCGTAGGCGGCCTCGGCCTCGAAGCCGTGGAAGTCGGCGTCGGTCTGGACGAACTGATAGACGGGGAAGGTGTCGCCCTCGTCGGTGGTGAAGTCGGCGCCGGTCAGGCGCTCGTCGATGAAGCCGTCGTACCAGGACTTGTAGACGTGCAGGTCGCCGGTGAAGCGGCCGCGGTCATAGTGGACCGTGCCCTCCAGGGTGGTGACCTTCTCGCTGTCCAGGTTCACGTCGCCGGTCTCGTAGGCGGCGGTGGCGATATGGACGCCGTCGGCGAACAGTTCGACCTCGCTGGGCGCCCGTTCGGTGCGCGACAGGCTCAGGCCCAGGAACAGGCCGGCCTGCGGACGCAGGAAGGCGGCGGCGCTGGCCGACCAGTTGTCGAACTGGCGCTCGACCTCGGCCGTTTCGCCCAAGGGGGTGGCGGTCAGGGTGCGGCGGTCGTAGCGCAGACCGCCCTCGAAGCCATAGCGGTCGCGGTCGTAGCGCTGGATGGTGTAGAGGCCCTGCTCCTCGATCTTGACGGTCGGGACGAAGGCCTCCTCGCCGATGGCCTGGAAATTCCGCTCCAGGGCCTGGACGCCGATGGCGCCGTTCCAGCCGTCGCGGGCGCGCTGGACCAGTTCGCCGCGCGTCTCCCAGCCGTCCGAGTTGAAGATGGTGCCCGGTTCGCCCGGTCCCTCGAACTCGGTGTGGGTATAGTCGGCATGGCCGTAGGAGCCGCGCACCTTGGCGAAGGGGCCGCTGTCGAACCGGTATTCGCCGCGCGCGTCCCAGCGTTCCTGTTCCAGATCGATGAAGACTTCGGGCTCGGCCACCGTGCCGTACTGGCTCTCGGTCGACTTGTAGGAGACGCCGGCGAAACCCTTGTCGCCGATATAGGAGCCGCCCACGCCCCAGGCGTTCAGTTCGGACCAGGAGTTGGGCTGTTTGCCGCCCTCGCCGCGTTCGATCCCTTCGGCGTTGGCCAGGGTCGAGGAGATGGCGGGGGAGGGGATGTCGTAGTCGTCGGTCTTGCGGGTCACGCCGCTGACGTTCAGGGCGAAATGGCCCGCGCCGATGGTGGCGTGGCCCGAGGCGCCGCGTCCGTCGTCAACGCTGGAATACTGGGTCGAGACCCGGCCTTCGAGGCCGCCTTCCGGCAGGGCTTCGGGGATGCGGTCGTCGATGATGTTGACCACCCCGCCGATGGCGGAACCGCCATAGACCAGGGTCGCCGGGCCGCGCACGATCTCGATACGGTGGGCTTCGCCGGGATCGGTGGCGACGGCGTGGTCGGGCGAGACCGAGCTGGCGTCGATCTGGCCCAGGCCGTTGGTCAGGACCTGGACGCGCGGGCCGGACAGGCCGCGGATCACCGGACGGCTGGCGCCGGGGGCGAAGTCGGTCGAGCGGATGCCCGGCATGCCGTTGACCATGTCGCCCAGCGACACGGCCGGGGCGACGGCCAGCTTCTGCTCGTCCAGCACGTCGGTGGCGATGGTGGTGGCCCGCTGGGTCACGCCGAACGGGGTCGCGGTGACGATGACGTCGTCCAATTGAGAGGCCGGAGACTGGCTCTGGGCGAAGGCGACGCCGCCCAGCGCCGTCCAGGCGACGGCGGACAGGAGCAGCGGGCGGGTGACGTTCTGACGCATGGACACGCTTCTTTTCGGGGAGAGAGGATTATCTGTTATGAGATAACATCACTTGTCGTCAAGCCGTCATCGGTTGCGACGAGGGCGCTCTGCCATTAGCTGTGGCCCATGAGCTCCGCCTGCGATCACGATCACGACCATTCGGGCCTGCACGGCGGGGCGCTGGAACGCGCCCTGGCGGCGGCGGAGGCGCGCATGGTCGAGGCGGGCGAGCGGATGACCGCGCCGCGCCGCCGCGTCCTGTCCCTGCTGCTGGAGACCGGCGGGCCGGTGAAGGCCTATGACCTGATCGCCCGCTTCGGCGAGGACGGCCAGGCCGCCAAGCCGCCGACCGTCTATCGCGCCCTGGAGTTTCTGGAGCGTCAGGGCATGGCGCACCGGATCGCCTCGATCAGCGCCTATGTGGCCTGCGCCGGGCATGAAGACGAGGCGGCCCACGCCGCCGCCTTCCTGATCTGCGACTGCTGCGGCTCGACCAAGGAGATCACCGGCCCGGATCAGGCCGCCATGGCCGCCGCCGCCGCCCAGGCCGGCTACGCCATCGCCCGCACCACGATCGAGGCGCACGGCCGTTGCGCCGCCTGCCGCGAGGCCGCGTGATCATGGACGCCGCGCTGATGTCGCCGCCGCGTCGGCTCAGCGTGCCGATCCATAACCGCTGGGGCGCGGGCCGGATGGCGGTGATGGATTTCGGCGATCCGAAGCGGCCGGTCGATCTGATCTTCTCCCACGCCAACGGTTTCAACGCCGCCACCTATCGCAGCCTGTTGTCGCCCCTGTCGGCCTCGCTGCGCATCTGGGCGCCCGATCTGCGCGGCCACGGCGGTTCGGACCTGCCGGTCTTCGCCCGGCCCAAGACCAGCTGGCTGGACCATCGCGACGACCTGCTGGCCCTGATCGCCACAATCGACGGACCGCCTGTGGTGCTGGCCGGCCATTCGATGGGTGGGACGGCCTCACTGCTGGCCGCCGCCGAACGGCCCGACCGGGTGTCCAGCCTGGTCCTGTTCGATCCGGTGATCTGGAAACGGTCGGCGGTCCTGGCCTTCAACCTGCCCTTCGCCCATCGCTTCATGACGGCCATCCCCATCGCCAAGGCGACGCTGCGCCGCCGCAGCCTGTTCGAAAGCCGCGAACAGGCCCTGGCCGCCTATCGCGGACGCGGCGCCTTCAAGGGCTGGCCCGACATGGTGCTGGCCGACTACCTGTCCGAAGGCTTGGCCGAGACGCCGGAAGGTCTGACCCTGACCGCGACCCCCGTGTGGGAGGCCGCCAACTACGCTTCGCAGGCGCATAATCCGTGGCGGGCCCTGCGCCGCTATCCCGGACCTGTCCGCATCCTGAAAGCCGAGCACGGCGCCTTGACCAGCGTGCCGGCCGCCCCGCGCGGCCTGCCCAATGTCACGGTCGAGGTCGTGTCCGGCGGCGGCCACCTGTTCCCCATGACCCACGCCGACGTCGCCCGCGACGCCCTGTTCGAGGCCGCCGTCTAGGCGCCGCTCTTCTCCCTCCCCGGCACGGGGAGGGTGGTCGAGCCGCAGGCGAGACCGGGTGGGGACGGCCCGGCGACACGCATCGGGTATAAGCGACGACCCATCGCGCGGCCGCCCCCACCCGACTTCGCTTCGCTCAGCCGCCCTCCCCTGAAGGGGAGGGAGAAATCGGTATGCGGACCATCGCCGCCCATGATAAGGGCGCCGCTGAGCATAACTCCCCGAGACGCCCCGCTTGTCCTTCTTTCACGCCGGTCCCGCGCCCAGAGGCGCCGGTCCCCGCCCAGGGGGCTTGCGTGACGGCCTGATCCTGGCGCCGGGGATGAAGGTCGGCCTGTTCGGCGGCTCGTTCAATCCGGCCCATGACGGACACGCCCATGTGGCCGAGACGGCGATGCGTCGCCTGGGCCTGGACCGGGTGGTCTGGCTGGTCTCGCCGCAGAACCCGTTGAAGGACGCCCGCCACAGCGCGCCGCTGGACGACCGCATGGCCTCGGCCCGCGACCACGCCCACGGCCCGTCGATGATCGTCTCGGATTTCGAGACCCGCGCCGGCGTGGCCTGGACCGTCGACACCCTGCGGCTGCTGGTCGCGCGGCACCCCGGCGTCCATTTCGTCTGGCTGATGGGATCGGACAATCTGGCCAGCTTCCACCGCTGGAGGGGCTGGACCGACATCATGCGGCTGATGCCTGTGGCGGTCATCGCCCGGCCCGGTTCGCTGCTGGACAGCCGCACCGCGCCCGCGGCCGCGCGGTTCGCCCCCTTCCGCGTTCCGGCCGAACAGGCGGGCCTGCTGCCCACCCTCGAAGCCCCGGCCTGGACCTATCTGACGGCGCCGCTGAATCCCCTGTCCTCGACGACGATCCGGGCCGGCAAAGGGCGACGCTCGGTCTCGTGATGGGCGGGTGAGTCGGGCGCCGGTTCACGTTCCGGCCCATCCGTGCTAGAGGGCTGCTTTAGTCAATGCTCCCGGAGCCCTCCGCTGACCCCCTCGCCCGCGTATGATACGCAAGACGCCGCCGTCTCGAACACGGCGCACGAGATGGACCCTATCGAACCTCTCCATTCCGAAGACGGCTATGATAACGACGACGCGATCCCCGCGTTCGGCGACGCCGTTCCGCGCCCGATCGGCGCGACCCCGCTCGAAGAAGCCCTGCTGAGCCGCCTCGACGAGGACAAGGCCCAGGACATGGTCCTGATCGACCTGAAGGGCAAAAGCGCCATGGCCGATGCGATGATCATCGCCTCCGGCCGCTCGCATCGTCACGTCGGCGCCATCGCCGACCACCTGCTGCGCACCCTGAAGGAACAGGGTCTGGGCAAGGCCAAGGTCGAGGGCCTGCCGCATTGCGACTGGGTGCTGATCGACGCCGGCGACGTGATCGTCCACCTGTTCCGCCCGGAAGTCCGCACCTTCTACAATATCGAGAAGATCTGGGCGGTCGATTCCGCCCACCGCACCCCGCGCGACTGACACCATGAAGCTGAGCATCGTCGCCATCGGCCGACCGGGCCGGGGGCCGGAAGCGACGCTCGCCGACGACTACGCCCGGCGCGCCACCCTTGCGGGACGCGCGCTGGGCCTCGGTCCCCTCGACCTGATCGATCTGGAAGCCCGCAAGCCGGGCAAGGCGCCGGAGGCCGAGTTGATCCTCGCCGCCGCAGAAGGCGCACACCTGATCGCCTGCGACGAGCGGGGCAAGACCTATTCCTCCCGCGCCTTCGCCGACCATGTGGCGAAGCTGCGCGACCAGGGCGAACGTCGTCTGGTCTTCGCCATCGGCGGGGCGGACGGGCTGGACGAGAGCGTGCGCGCGGCTGCGTCCTCGACCCTGGCCTTCGGTCCCCAGACCTGGCCCCACGCCCTGGCCCGCGCCATGCTGGCCGAACAGCTGTATCGGGCCGTGACCATCCTGGCCGGATCGCCCTATCATCGCGACTGAGATGCGTCGCACAACCGTCCTATCGCTCGCCCTGCTGACGGGTTTCGTCTGCGCCGCCCCGGCTGTCGGTCGACAGGCGCCGGAGAGCGAGCTGTCGCGCATCCAGGCCGAATATCGCGACGAGGCCGTGCGCGCCCGTCGCCTGCGCGCCGACGCCGAGGCCGCCAAGGACGAACTGGCCCAGCTGGAGCGCCGTCTGGCCTCGCTGCGCGCCGACGAACGGACCGACGACCGCCAGATCGACGATCAGCGCGCCCGGCTGCAGCAGCTCAGCGAACGCGAGGCCGAGCTGGTCACCGAGATGGCGCGGGATCGCGGCGCCCAGGGCCGGTTGCTCAGCGCCCTGCAGATGATGAGCCGCCGTCCCCCGCCGCCCCTGCTGGTCCCGGCCGACAAGGCGGTGGACACGGTGCGCGCCTCCATCCTGCTGAAGGCCATGACTCCCGATCTGGAGAAGCGGGCCGAGGCCTTGGCCGAGCGTCAGGCCGAGATCATGCGGATCCGCCGTCTCGCCGTCCTGTCGTCCGAACGTCTGCTGACGACCGAGAGCGCCCAGGGCGACCGTCGCGCCGAGATCGAGGGGCTGACCGCCCGCAAGACCGCCCTGACCGCCGTGCTGAACGCCGAGGCCCGCGCCGCCGAACGCGCCGCCCGGGTGCTGGAAAACCGTATCCGCGAACTGGGCGGAACCGTCCCCGCCGCCGAGGCGCCCGAGGCCCAGACCGCCCGCCTGCCTGCCGGGCGCAACCGGCTCAGCGCCCCGGTCCAGGGCGACCCGACCCAGACCTGGGCGCCGGGAACCTCGGGCTGGCGCTGGCGCGCCGACCGGGCGGCCGTGGTCGCCCCCGCTGACGCCAAGGTGGCCTATGCCGGCCCCCTGACCGGCTGGGGCCAGGTGGTGATCCTGGACCTGGGGCCCGGCTGGCGCGCCGTGATCGCCGGTCTGGAAAGCGTCGACGTGGCGCCCGACGCCCGCGTCTCCGACGGTCAGGCCCTGGGTCGCAGCGGCCCCGACGGCGACGTCTATTTCGAGCTGCGGCGCGAGGAGCGGCCTATCGATCCAGGGCCGTGGCTGAAATAGTCCATTCAGCCGTCATCCTCGGCCTTGTGCCGAGGATCCATAATCCCGGTGTTTGGCGTTGAGCCCGGCTTTCGATACCGGGCGTCTGGATCCTCGGCACAAGGCCGAGGATGACGAATAGGGAGAGGGACGGCGGGAGTTTGGAACCCAAGGCTGCGATAAGCCTTGCTTTCCCCTCTGACGCTGATTTTATCGGCGTGACGCTGCGTCGCCACGATTTCGTCGTGACTGCGAGGCCTTACCTCCCAACGGGCGCCTTCCATGATCGGCCCGACCGAAAGAGACCGAATGCGTAAACTGCTCCTCGTCGGCTGCGCCGCCCTGGTTCTCGGCGGCTCGGCCGCCGTCGCCACCAGCCAGACGCCCCGCAACGAAACCTTCCGAATGCTGGAGCTGTTCGGCGACGTCGTGGGCATAGTCGAACAGGCCTATGTGGTCCCGGTCGACAACAAGAAGCTGATCGAGGCGGCCCTGGCCGGCATGATGACGGCGCTGGACCCCCACTCCAACTATCTGCCGCCGTCCAACTATGACGAACTGCGCGAGCGGACCGAAGGGCAGTATTCGGGCGTCGGCCTGACCATCACCTCGGAAGGCGGCCTGGTGAAGGTCATCTCGCCGATGGACGAAAGCCCCGCCGCCAAAGCCGGGGTCCAGGCCGGCGACGTCATCTCCTCGATCGAGGGCCAGAACGCGGCGGGCCTGACCGTCAGCCAGGTGTCCGAGAAGCTGCGCGGGACCGTCGGCACCAGCATCCGCGTCACCTTCCTGCGTGACGGCGAGGAGCCGCGCGAGGTGGCCCTGACCCGCGAGATCATCAAGGTCCAGTCGGTCACCGGTCGGGTCGAGGGCGACTTCGGCTATCTGCGCGTCTCGACCTTCAACGAGAACACCGGCCGCGAGCTGACCGAGGCCATCAACAAGATCAAGGCCGAGAAGCCGGGCGTGAAGGGTTATGTCCTGGACCTGCGCAACAATGGCGGCGGCCTGCTGAACGCCGCCATCGACGTGTCCGACGCCTTCCTGGAACGCGGCGAGATCGTCAGCCAGCGCGGCCGCAAGCCCGAGCAGATCCAGCGCTATTCCGCCAAGCCCGGCGACCTGACCGGCGGCCTGCCCGTGGTGGTCCTGGTCAACTACGGCTCGGCCTCGGCGTCGGAAATCGTCGCCGGCGCCCTGAAGGACCACGAGCGGGCGACCATCGTCGGCCTGACCAGCTTCGGCAAGGGATCGGTCCAGACGGTGATCCCGCTGCGCCAGGGCCAGGACGGCGCCCTGTCGATCACCACGGCCCGCTACTACACCCCCTCCGGCGCCTCGATCCAGAAGATCGGCATCGAGCCGGATCTGGAGGTGGCCCGCTCCGAGGCCGAGGCCCGGATCGTCTCGCGCTCCAGCTTCATCTATTCGGAAGCCGCCTACGCCACGGCCCTGGACTCCTCCATCGGCGCCGAGCGCAAGGGGCCGCACACGCCGCGTGAAGCCCCCGGCGAGGGCTTCGACAAGGAGAAGGACTACCAGCTGCAGCGCGCCCTGGATGTCCTGCGCGCCGGCGGCGACCTGTCGAAACTGTCCGCTCCGCCGGAGAATGTCGTCGTCACCGAGCCGGGCTCCGCGCCCAAGCCGGACGAGACCCCGGCCGAGACGCCCGAAGAGCCCTGATTTCGGCATACGGGTTGCAGTCTCTTCCTGCAGGGGTCGCCGTCGCGATCCTTGTGGGAGGAGATTGTCATGTCGATTTCGTCCGTTAGCGGTTTTCTCGGCGCCATGGGCGTGGGGGAACGCCCTATCTTGCCCGGCAGGAAAAGCCGCCCTCGACCCTGGATCGCGATCTGGACCAGATCCGCGAGAAGGGATTTCAGGCCTGGGCGAAGGAACAGCAGCTCGAGAAGCTGAAGGAAAAGCTTCGCGCCGACGTCCTTGAGGACAAGAACCTCACGGAAGATCAGGTGGCGGCGATGCCGGAGAAACAACGTTTGTCGATCGAGGCGGAGGTCGAGCAGATCATCGCCAAGATGATCGAGGAGGCGATCCGCACCGCCGTCGAGGAGGGCGCCAAACAGGGCAAGACCCAGGGCGTCGTTCTGGATATCTCCGTTTGAAGGTCTTTCTTCCCGTCATCCTCCGGCTTGACCCGGGGACGACGGAGGGGAGTGGGGCGGGGCGCGACTCGTCCGAGTTGCCTTTCCCCCTGTTTTCCTTCATAAGCCGCCGCTTCCGACGCAAGTGAACCTCGCGTCTCCACCAGCACGACCCCATCTCTGATGGACGAGGCTGGCGAGAACCCTCCGCCGACGTGATCGTCGCCGGGGGCCGTTGTCGTATGGAGCCGTTTCACCTGCGCCACACGAGGTAGTGAATGTTCGAGGCTCTGAACGAGCGGCTGACAGGCGTCTTCGACCGGATCACCGGCCGCGGCGCCCTGTCCGAAAAGGATGTCGCCGAGGCGATGCGCGAAGTGCGCGTGGCCCTGCTCGAGGCCGACGTCGCCCTGCCGGTCGTCAAGGAATTCATCGCCTTCGCCACCGAGCGCGCCACCGGCGAAGAGGTCATCCGTTCGGTCAAGCCGGCCGATCAGGTGGTCAAGATCGTCTATGACGGCCTGATCGAAATGCTGGGCGGCGAGGAGCCGGTCCCGCTCAACACCAACGCCAATCCGCCCGCCGTGGTGCTGATGGCCGGCCTGCAGGGCTCGGGCAAGACCACGACCTCGGCCAAGCTGGCGCTGCGCCTGACCAAGTTCGATCGCAAGAAGGTCATGATGGCCTCGCTGGACACGCGTCGTCCGGCCGCGATGGAACAGCTGGCGACCCTGGGCAAGCAGATCGAGGTCGCGACCCTGCCGATCGTGGCGGGCGAGAGCGCGGTCCAGATCACCCGCCGGGCGCTGCAGTCGGCCAAGCTGCAGGGCTTCGACGTCCTGATCCTCGACACCGCCGGCCGCATCACCCTGGACGAGGGGCTGATGAACGAGGTGGCCGAGGTCGCCGAGATCTCCAAGCCCGTCGAGACCCTGCTGGTCGCCGACAGCCTGACCGGCCAGGACGCCGTCCGCACCGCGGCCGCCTTCCATGCGCGCCTGCCCCTGACCGGCCTGGTCCTGACCCGCGCCGACGGCGACGGGCGCGGCGGGGCCATGCTGTCGATGCGGGCCGTCACCGGCCTGCCGATCAAATATCTGGGCGCCGGCGAAAAGGTCGACGCCCTGGACGTGTTCGACGCCCGCCGCGTCGCCGGCCGCATCCTGGGTCAGGGCGATATCGTCGCCCTGGTCGAGAAGGCCAGCCAGGACCTGGACCAGGCCAAGGCCGAGAAGATGGCCCGCAAGCTGGCCAAGGGTCAGTTCGACCTGGACGATCTGGCCGGCCAACTGCAGCAGATGAAGCGGATGGGCGGTCTTCAGGGCATCATGGGCATGTTGCCCGGCGTGGCCAAGATGAAGAACCAGATGGCCGACAGCGGCATCGACGACCGGATGATCCTGCGTCAGGAAGCCATCATCTCGTCGATGACCAAGGCCGAGCGCAAGAAGCCCGACCTGCTGAACGCCAGCCGCAAGAAGCGGATCGCCGCCGGCGCCGGCGTCGACGTGCAGGACGTGAACCGGGTTCTGAAACAGCACCGCCAGATGGCCGATGTGGTCAAGTCGATGGCGCGCGGCGGACCCAAGAAGATGCAGCAGATGGCCGCCATGCTGGGCGGTCTCGGCGGCGGCGGCGGCATTCCCGGCATGGGGGGCGGCGGCCCCGACATGGCCCGCCTCAAGGCCCTCGGCGGCGGCAAGATGGCCGAGCCCTCGGCCGACGAACTGAAAGCCATTCAGGACCGGCTTGCCGGCCTTGGAAACCCTCTCGGGGGCGGCGGACAACTCCCGGGAGGCCTTCCGGGTCTGCCCGGACTTCCCAAGAAATAACGACTTCCTAGAAAGAGACCTGAAATGCTGAAGATTCGTCTGGCCCGCGGCGGCGCCAAGAAGCGCCCCTACTACCACATCGTCATCGCCGACTCGCACTCGCCCCGCGACGGCAAGTTCATCGAGAAGGTCGGTTCCTACAACCCGATGCTGCCGAAGGACGGCGCCACTCCGCGCGTCGCCCTGAAGGTCGAGCGTATCGCTGAATGGCTCGGCAAGGGCGCTCAGCCGACCGACCGCGTCGCCCGCTTCCTGTCGCAGGACGAGACCCTGGGCGCCAAGGTGAAGTGGACCCAGTCCAACAACCCGAACAAGGCCCAGCCGGGCAAGAAGGCGCAAGAGCGCGCCGCCGAACGCGCCCAGCGCGAAGCCGACCGCCTGGAAGCCGAAGCCGCCGCCAAGGCCGAGGCCGCTGAAGCCGCCGCCGCCGCCAAGGCTGAAGCCGAAGCCGCCGCCGCCGCTCCGGCCGTCGAGGAAGCTCCGGCTGAAGAGGCTCCGGCCGCTGAAGCCGCCGCCGAAGAAGCCCCGGCCGCCGAAGAAGCGACCGAGGAAAAGGCCGAAGGCTAATCCCTTCGTCTTGACGATGATCAGGGCGGCGTCTTCCGGCGCCGCCTTTTTCATGCGCTAACAACAGACCCTCTCCCGCTTGCGGGAGAGGTGGCCCGTCGATCGGCCCAGCCGATCCAGGGTCGGAGAGGGAGTGTTCTTCCAAGTAAGAGGACTTCCCCCATCGTCAGGCGTGCCGCTTCGCGTCACGGCCTGACACTTCCCCCGCAGGCGGGGGAAGGTCTCAGGACGACGGACGCAGAACAATGACCAACGACAGCAGCAGACTCATCCTCGTCGGCCAGATCGGCGGCGGTTTCGGGGTGCGGGGCGAGGTGCGGGTGACCGCCTTCACCGCCGATCCCCTGGCCCTGACCGCCTATGGCCCGCTGCTGCGCGCCGACGGCACGGTCGCCCTGACCCTGACCTCGACGCGGCCCGACAAGAACGGCGTCGTCGGCCGGGCCAAGGAGATCGAGACCAAGGAACAGGCCGACGCCCTGCGCGGCCTGAAGCTGCACGTCCCCCGCGACCGCTTCCCGGAGCCGGAGGAGGACGAATTCTACCTCGCCGACCTGATCGGCGTGGAGGCCCGCGACACGGCGGGCGTCGTCATGGGGAAGGTCAAGTCGGTTCAGAACTTCGGCGCCGACGATATGCTGGAGATCGCCCCGTCGACCGGCGGTCCGACCTGGTATCTGCCCTTCACCAAGGCGGCCGTGCCCGAACTCCACCTGGCCGACGGCTGGCTGGTCGCCGCGCCGCCGACCGAGGTGGGCGAGCGAGAGCCCGACTAGCTGTTGTCTTCGACGGGGGCGTCGGGGCCGTTCTTCTTGATCGAGTCGATGGCGTTCTGGGCCGAGGCCTTCGAACTGTAGCTCTCGGTCGAGAACATGGTCTCGGAATTGTATTTGAAGCGGACGCGGAACTCGCCCGCCTTGTCCTTGTAGATTTCGAACTTGTGCGCCATCGCGGGCGTCTCCATCCAGCGACCCGTGATCGGGCCAGGGTCAAGCTGGCACGACCACGCGGATCGTCAATCCTTGAAAGTACGGTGCGCGACACAAGACCGCGAGAGATCCTTGAAACGGACGCGGTTGCGGAACCGGCGGGGCGAACCACATAGGGCCATCACTCCACGGGGCTCCGACCATGACCGACCTGTCCGCCTTTCCGATCACCACGCGCTGGCCCGCTCAGCATCCCGATCGGATCCAGCTCTATTCGCTGCCGACGCCGAACGGGGTGAAGGTCTCGATCATGCTGGAGGAGGTCGGTCTGGCCTATGAGCCCCACCTGGTCGACATCACCAAGAACGAGACCTGGGGGCCGGAATTCCTGTCGCTGAACCCCAATGGCAAGATCCCCGCCATCCTCGATCCGAACGGTCCGGGCGGCCAGCCGCTGGCCCTGTTCGAATCCGGCGCCATCCTGATCTATCTGGCCGAGAAGACCGGTCAGCTGCTGTCGGCCGATCCGGCGACCCGCTACGAGACCCTCCAGTGGGTCATGTTCCAGATGGGCGCGATCGGCCCGATGTTCGGCCAGCTGGGCTTCTTCCACCGCTTCGCCGGCAAGGAGTACGAGGATAAGCGACCGCGCGACCGCTACGTCGCCGAGAGCCGCCGCCTGCTGGGCGTGCTGGAGACGCAGCTGGAAGGCCGCGACTGGATTGTCGGCGACTATTCCATCGCCGACGTCGCCACCCTGGGCTGGGTCCGCAATCTGATCGGCTTCTACGAGGCGGGCGAGATCGTCGGCTTCAAGGACTTCCCGCGCGTCGCCGCCTGGCTGGAACGCGGCCTGGCCCGTCCGGCCGTGCAGCGCGGTCTGAACATCCCGGCGCGGGACTGATCTGAACTCCCAATTCTGAACCCTGGCCCATCGGTCGCGTTGTCTGCTGACACCAACAGGAGCGCGACCAATGGGCATCTTCTCTTCGATCTGGAACAAGATCACCGGCCACAAGCCGAAGACGGTCCCTGCGCCGACTGCGGCGCCCGCAGGCGTTGCGCCGACGCCCGCTCCGACCGCGGCCGCGACAGTCGCCAGCCCCATCCTGCCGCCGGTCGACGTCGAGGCGGTGCTCGGCGACCTGGCGGACTCCAAGGGCGGCGGCGGCAACTGGCGCACCTCTATCGTCGATCTGCTGAAGCTTCTGGACCTCGATTCCAGCCTGGCCGCCCGCAAGGAGCTGGCTGAGGAACTGAACGTCCACGCCGGCGAGCATGGATCGGCGGAACAGAACATCGCCCTGTCCAAGGCGGTGTGGACGAAGCTGGCTGAGAACGGCGGTCAAGTGCCGGCCTCGTTGCGCGACTGATCCGCCTCAAGTCATGAGCCTCAAGCAGCGCGAAGCGCGGTAGGCGACAGGTCGAGCCTCAAGCAGCGTGAAGCGCGGTAGGCGACAGGTCGAGCCTCAAGCAGCGCGAAGCGCGGCAGGCTCAAAAATGAACCGCTGGGTCAGGCCTTCGGTCGGATCCAGCGGCCCGCAGCCAGGACCGCGAATCCGACCACCAGCCCCCAGAAGGCCGAACCCACACCGAACAGGGCCAGGCCCGAGGCCGTCGCCGCGAAGGTCAGGACGGCGGCCTCGCGTCCGGCGGTCTCGACCATCATCCCTTGCAGCGCGCCGGTCAGGGGGGCGACCAGGGCCAGGCCCGTCACCACCGCCAGAACGGCCGGGGGCATGGCGATGAACAGGCCGGCCAGGGGCGCGGCGAACAGGGCGACGATCAGATAGAAGCCGCCGTAGATCACGCCCACGACCCAGCGCCGGTTCGGATCGGGATGGGCGTCGGGCCCGGTGCAGATGGCCGCCGTGATGGCCGCGAGATTGACCCCGTGGGCGCCGAAGGGGGCGGCGACCAGACTGGCGATTCCGGTCGACAGGATCAGCCTGCTGGCGGGCGGCGGATAGCCGGCGGTCTGCAGCACCACCAGGCCCGGAAGGTTCTGGGCGGCGAGCGTCACCAGGAACAGCGGGAAGCCCAGGCTGACGGCCGCCTTCCAGTCGAACGTCGGGACCACAGGCTCCAGATGGCCGAACAGGCCGGTCCCGGCAGGCAGGGCCAACTGGCCCCTTGCCGCCAGAACGGCGAAGGCCGCCGCCAGCACGGCGGGCAGGGCCCAGACCGGCCACAGCCGGCGGAAGACCAGAAAGATCGCGATCAGACCCACCACCAGCAGGGTCTCGTCCGGCACGACCTTGAACAGGCGCAGCACGAAGGGCAGCAGCACCCCCGCCAGCATGGCCGAGGCTATGGCCGGCGGGATCCGCCCGGCCAGACGCCCCAGGGCCGGGATCAGGCCGGTCAGCACCATCAGGACGGCGGCGAAGACGAAGGCCCCGATCGCCGTCGCCCAGGACAGGCCCAGCGTCGAGGCCGCCAGCAGGGCCGCGCCAGGCGTCGACCAGGCCAGGACGACGGGGATCCTCAGCCGCCAGCTCAGCAGGGCGCCCGGCAGGCCGATGGCCAGACACAGGGCGGTCACCATGGACCCGATCTGTCCGGCGTCGGCGCCCAGCGCCTGACCCGCCTGCACCACCAGGGCCACGGTCCCGCCGAAGCCGATCACCGTGGCCACGGCGGCGGAGGAGAAGGCGGACGGGGGCGTGCGCATGGAAAAGGCCGGAGCGGTCATGCCCCGGCCTTAAACCTTAGCCTTGGAAGGCGGAAGGGCGGATCAAGCCTCGACGTCGTCCGGCAGGCCCACGGCGTGGAAGCCGGCGTCGACATGGACGACCTCGCCCGTGGTCGAACGCCCCAGGTCCGAGCACAGCCACAGGGCTGCGCCTGCGACGCCCTCCATCGAGGTCTCTTCCTTGATCAGCGAGAACTGGGCCGACTTGGAGTGCAGGCCGCGCCCGCCCGAGATGCCGGCCAGGGACAGGGTGCGCATGGCGCCCGCCGAGATGGCGTTGACGCGGATGTTCTTCGGACCCAGGTCGCGGGCGATGTAGCGGGTCGCCGCCTCCAGCGCCGCCTTGGCCACGCCCATGGTGTTGTAGTTCGGAATGACCCGCTCCGACCCCAGATAGGTCAGGGTGATCAGGCTGCCGCCGTTCGGCATCAGCTTCGATGCGCGCTTGGCCACGTCGACGAAGCTGAAGGCCGAGATGTTCAGGGCCAGCAGGAAGCTGTCGCGGGTGGTGTTGTCGACGAACGAGCCCTTCAGCTCGTCCTTGTTGGCGAAGGCCACCGAATGGACGACGAAGTCGATCGTGCCGAATTCCTTCTCCAGCTCGGCGAAGGCGTGGTCCATCGAGGCGTCGTCGGTGACGTCGGCCTGGATCAGCAGCTTGGCGCCGACGCTTTCGGCCAGGGGGCGCACGCGGCGCTCCAGGCTCTCGCCCAGATAGGTGAAGGCGAGTTCGGCGCCCTGGGCCGCCAGTTGCGAAGCAATGCCCCAGGCGATGGAGCTGGAGTTCGCCACACCCATGATCAGGCCCTTCTTGCCCTTCATGAGGTCGCCGGTCGGCATGTCCCAGCCTTCGGAAGTGGCCATGGTTCGTCTCCTGATGATTTGCGCGGAGGGTTAGCAGGCGGAGGAGGCGCACTCAACGCCTCTCCCTCCCCCAGCGGGGGAGGGTGGTCTCGCCGTAGGCGAGACCGGGGGGGGGAGGGCAGGGCGAAACCCACAGACTTGCGTGAAGTCAGGTCGGTGCGGCCTTGCCTGGCCGCCCCCACCCGACCTCGCTTCGCTCGGCCACCCTCCCCGAACGGGGAGGAAGAGGCATCGTCCTTCGTTTCTTAAAGCAGGGCCGAAACGGCCGCCCGCGCGGCCTCGCCCAGGTCGGGGCGTTTCAGGGCCAGGGCGACATTGGCCTTCAGCAGGCCGATCTTGTCGCCGCAGTCGTGGGTCACGCCCTCGTATTCGACGGCGGTGAACAACTGGTCGGCCATCAGTCGGGCCATGGCGTCGGTCAGCTGGATCTCGTTGCCGGCGCCCCGCTCCTGCGTCGCCAGCAGATCGAAGATCTCCGGCTGCAGGATGTACCGGCCCGAGATCGACAGGTTCGACGGCGCCGTGCCCTTGGCGGGCTTCTCGACCATGCCCTTCATGGTGATGCGGCGGCCGTCGCGGGCCGACGGGTCGACGATGCCGTATTTGTGGGTCTCGCTCTCCGGCACGGCCTCGACGCCGATCAGATTGCCGCCGACCTCGTTATAGGCGTCGATCAGTTGTTTCAGCGCGCCCGGCTGGCTGTCGACGATCACATCGGGCAGCAGGACGGCGAAGGGTTCGGCGCCGATGATGTCGCGGGCGCACCAGACGGCGTGGCCCAGGCCCTTGGGCGACATCTGGCGGGTGAAGCTCATCTCCCCCGGCGTCGGCAGTTCGGCGCGCAGCTGGTCCAGGATCTCGGTCTTGCCCTTGGCCTCCAGCTGGGCCTCCAGCTCGATCTGGTGATCGAAATAGTCCTCGATCGCGCCCTTCGACCGGCCGGTGACGAAGACGATGTGCTCGATCCCGGCCTCGCGGGCCTCCTCGACGATATACGAGAGGATCGGCCGATCGACGACGTTCAGGAGTTCCTTCGGCGTGGTCTTCGTGCCTGGGAGGACGCGGGTGCCGAGGCCGGCGACAGGCAGCACGGCCTTGCGCAGACGCGCGGGCTGAGAGGTCATATGGTGTTCCTGATTGCTATCCCGCCCCATCATAGCCGAGGGATCGGCCGGGGAAAGGGGCGGGATGGCTTTCTGGAAAGCGTCGTTACTTCGCGGGGCGCTGCATCGGCGTCATGGCCGAGGCCAGGGCGCGCTGGGCGACCAGTTGATCTTCCGGCAGCGGGATCAGGCCGCGATCCTGCAGATAGCCGCCCTTGCCGGCCGAACCTTCCGACAGGAACTCCTGCACGAACTGCTGCAGGCCCGGGATGACGCCGATATGGGCCTTCTTCACATAGATGTAGAGGCTGCGCGACAGCGGGTATTCGCCGCTGGCGATGGTGTCGGCATTGGGGGTGACGCCGTCGATGGTCTCGGCCTTCACCGTGTCGAGGTTCTGCTCCAGGAAGGAGTAGCCGAACACGCCCAGCGAGCCGGGGGTGCGGGTCAGGGTCTGGACGATGGCGTTGTCGTTTTCGCCGGAATCGATCCAGGCGCCGTCCTCGCGCAGCGTATGGGCCAGGCCCATGAAGCGGTCGGTGTCGGATGCGATCGCGGCGACGGCCGGAACCAGCTTGGCGCCCGGCTCCATGCCCAGTTCCAGGAAGGCGTCGCGCGTGCCCGAGGTGGGCGGCGGGCCATAGACCTGGATGCGTTGGTTCGGTAGGCCGGCGTTGACCTGGTTCCAGGTCTTGGACGGGTTGGCGACGAACTGGCCGTCGGCGCCCGGCACTTCCTTGGCCAGGCCCTCATAGAGGTCGTTCAGTTCGAAGTTGAAGCCGTTGCCGTTGCGGGCCGTGGCGATGACGATGCCGTCGAAGCCGATCTTGATCTCGACGATGTCGGTGACGCCGTTCTTGGCGCACAGGTCGAACTCGGACGCCTTCATCGGACGCGAGGCGTTGGCGATATCCGGAGTGGTCGGGCCGACGCCCTGGCAGAAGGCCTGGATGCCGCCGCCGGTGCCGAGGGATTCCACGCGCGGGGCGGCGCCGCCCGAGGTGCGGGCGAAATTCTCGGCCACGCGGGTCGAGAAGGGGAAGACGGTCGAGGAGCCTGCCGCCCAGATGCCCGAACGGGCGCCGGAGCTTGCGCCGCCGCCGGATCCGCCGTCGCCGCAGGCCGCCAGGGCCAGAAGGGCTGCGGCCGAGGTCGCGAGTTTCAGTATGCGGATCATCATGCGCTCTCCCTGAGCATCGTTTTCACGACGCTTAGACCAGAGGATTGTGAAGGTTTTTCCGGCGCCGGGATGTCGGGAACAGGGCGGTTGAAACCGTTACAGCAGGCGTTTGCGCATCACCTGGGACAGGGTGTCGATCAGGGTGACCGCGACCACGATGACGATGGCGATGGCGGCGACACGGCTGTAGTCGAAGGCCTGGATGCTCTCGAACAGGGTCTGGCCGATGCCGCCCGCGCCGATCAGGCCCAGGACGGTGGCGGCGCGGCTGTTCGACTCGAACCGGTACAGGGCGAACGAGGTCCACAGCGGGGCCACCTGGGGGAAGACGCCCCAGACGATCTCGTGCAGCTTGCCGGCGCCGGTGGCGCGCACGCCCTCGACCGGTCCCTTGTCGATCGACTCGACGGCTTCCGAGAACAGTTTGGCCAGGACGCCGCCGGTGTTCAGGGCCAGGGCCAGGACGCCGGCCAGCGGGCCCAGGCCCACGGCGACGATGAACAGGGTGGCGATGACCAGGTCGGGAATCGAGCGCAGCAGGTCCATGACCCGGCGCACGCCGAACACCATCCAGCCCGGGGCGATGTTGCGCGAGGCCATCAGGCTGAGCGGCAGGGCCAGGAAGACGGCCAGGAAGGTGCCCCACAGGGCGATCTGCACCGTCAGCCACATCTGGCCGGCCAGGCTGGTGGTCGGCTGGGTGAAGATGTGGGTGAACGAGGTCCAGAAGTCGCCGGCCGGGAAGATGGCGCCCCAGTCGGGCCGCAGCAGGTCGGCGCCATAGGTGGAGATGTTCGACGAGCCCGAGAAGAGCCGGCCGAAATTCTGCATGTCGACCTTGCCGAAGCTGGCGATCAGGATGATCGCCAGACCGCCCCACAGCATGACGTCGAACAGGGTCGAGGACAGCGACTTCTTCGGCGCCGACGGGATGGCCCCCAGGGCCACGCCGCCCTTGGCCGCCATGTCTACGGTGGCGTCGCTCAAGGCTGGACCTCACGCTTGGCGCGCAGAGCCGCCAGGTCGCGCTCGGCGGCGGCGACACCGGCCTGGTCGTTCTTGGCCTTGGCCTCGGTCAGCTTCTGGTCGGCGACCATCTCGCGCACCGGATCCAGGTAGGAATCATCGGCGGCGCGGAACATCGAATAGTTCAGACCGGCCAGAACCTGGCGCTGGCGGTCGGCCTCGGGGCCCTGGCCCTGGCCGTAGGTCAGGAAGAAGCTGCGCAGTTTTTCCTTCAGCGCCGGGTCCAGATCCTCGCGGATGACGATGCCCGATTCCGGGATCGGCGGCGAAACCCAGATGTCCTCGATCTGGGCGGCCAGCTGCGGGTTCTCGCGACGCATGAAGACGGTGTTGACCGAGTTCGAGGTGGCCACGTCGACCACCCCGGTCGCCACGGCGAAGGCGTTGGCCTGGTGGCTGGCCGAGCGGACGGTCTTGAAGCACTGGTTCGGCACGATGCCGCGCGGATTGAACAGGAAGGTCAGCGGGGCCAGGGTGCCGGACGTCGACTGGGCGTCGCCGATGCCGAAGTCGTACTGCTTGCCGCAGGCCAGCACCTTGTCCAGCGTGACGCCCGATCCCTTACGCACGATCAGGGTCGAGGTGTAGCTGTCGCGGCCCTCAGGGTCGACGATGCGGGCGATGACCTCGCCCTGGGCGCGGTCGACGGCTTCCAGCGCCGGCTTGGCCGAGAACCAGGCCACCTGGGTCTGGTTGAAGCGCATGGCCTCGATCAGGACGTTGTAGTTGCCCGCGAAGAAGGGCTTCACCGGAACGCCGACGGCCTTGGACATGTCGTCCAGAAGCGGCTGCCACAGCGGGCCCGACGAGGCCTGGCCCTCGGCCGACAGGATCGAGAAGGTCAGTTCCGACGGGGTGGCGCCGGCGGCCTTCTTCTCGTCGCCGCCGCCGCATGCGGCGAGGCCCATGAGCATGGCGGCGCCCAGGGCGGCGGCGCCGGCCCTGGAGATGAAACGACGGGACAGGCTCATGCCTTGGTCTCCCAGAACGCGTCCTCGAATTCGGGACCGTAGATTTCGATCAGGCGCTGTTGATCCAGGCCCGTGGAGGGACCGTCATAGACGATCTTGCCGCCCTGGAGCGCGATGACGCGGTCGCAGTAGCGGATGGCGTAGTCGACCTGGTGCAGGGTGACGATCACGCCCATGCCGTCGCGCTTGTTCAGCTCGACCAGCAGCTCCATCACCTTGCGCGCGGATACCGGGTCCAGCGAGGCGACGGGTTCGTCGGCCAGGATGGCCTTGGCGCCCTGCACGATGGCGCGGGCGATGGCGCCGCGCTGCTGCTGGCCGCCCGAAAGCGTATTGGCGCGCTGCCCGGCGTAGTCGGACACGCCGACGCGGTGCAGGGCGGCCATGGCCTTGTCCTTGTCGGCCTGGGGCCAGAGGCCCAGCAGGCCCTGCCACGACGGGATACGCCCCAGGGCGCCCAGCATGACGTTTGAGAACAGGCTCAGCCGGCCGACCAGATTGAACTGCTGGAAGATCATGCCCAGCTTGCCGCGCGCCTTGCGCACGGCGCCGGTGACGCGACCGTCCTTCTGCACCGTCTCGCCGAAGACGGCGATCGTGCCCTTGCCGCCGTCGATCGACTGCAGGCCGGTGATGGAGCGCAGAAGCGTGGACTTGCCCGATCCCGACGGGCCGATCAGGGCGACCATCTCGCCCGAGGCGACGGAAATCGAGACGCCGTCCAGCGCCTTTCGCGATCCGAAGGTCTTCGACACGTCACGCGCCAGGACTAGCCCGGGGGCGACGGCGGCTGCGGATGAACTCATGAACTCGCTAGGAGGCTGTGGCGAAAGGGGCGCCGCATGACGCGCCGGAGGCGTTTGGGCAAGTCCTTAATCGCATGGCGGGCGCGATCTCGTCCAGACCCGACCCGATTCTGTCGCAGTCGGTCGTGACTCGCGCGGAGACGCCCCGACGCTACAGGCCGTCGAGGGCGGCGCGGCGGCGCTTGCGGCGGCAAGGGCGGGCGAACATGATCATCCGTGTGCGGCGTGACTTCGTGCTTCGATGGACGGGTCGTTGCAGCCTCTCACGGGCTTCGGGGGATTTGTGACAGTCCAAACCCAGGCCCCGCCACGAAAAAACCCCTTTACATGACAGTCCGATGCCCCCATATCGCGCCTTCCGGCGGACCCCGTGGTCTAACCGTTAAGCGCTGCTAACGCCGGTCTGGGTTTAACAATTAGCAGGGGGTTACGTGAATTGCGCACGTACCAACTTCCCCTGGACCTGGTCCGTGAGCGGTCCCCTGAACGTCCCGTCGCCCTCGTGCGGCCGCGTTCGGTTTCCGTAGCGGCGCGCTGGTTCCAGGATAATCTGAACGCCGACGTCTTCTATGCCGTGAAGGCCAACCCGTCGCGCTGGGTCATCGAGACCCTGATCGAGACGGGCGTCCGCAGCTTCGACGTCGCCTCCATCGCCGAGATCGAACTGGTGCGTTCGGTCAGCCACGACGTGCGGCTGGCCTTCATGCATCCGGTCAAGAGCCGTTCGGCCATCACCAAGGCCTATTTCGACCACGGCGTGCGAACCTTCTCGCTCGACTGCGTGGACGAGCTGAACAAGATTCTCGACGCCACCGGCGGCGCGGACGATCTGAACCTGATCGTGCGCATGGCCGTCTCGGCCGACGGGGCCGCCTACACCCTGTCGGGCAAGTTCGGCGTGCCGACCGACCAGGCGCCGGCCCTGCTGCTGGCCACGCGCCAGGCGGTCAAGAACGGCCTGATGGGCGTCAGTTTCCATGTCGGCAGCCAGTGCATGCGTCCGACCGCCTTCCAGGCCGCCATGGCCCAGGTCGGCCGTTCGATCAGCCGCGCCGGCGTGATCGTCGACATCGTCGATGTCGGCGGCGGCTTCCCCTCGGTCTATCCGGGCATGGTCCCGCCGGACATGAGCGAATACGCCGACGCCATCCACCGCGGCTTCAACGAGATGCCGGTGTCCGAGACGACCGAACTGTGGTGCGAGCCCGGCCGGTCGCTGGTCGCCGAATCCTCGTCGATCCTGGCCCGCGTGGACCTGCGCAAGGGCGACGCCCTGTATCTGAACGACGGCTCCTACGGCTCGCTGTTCGACGCGACCCACTCGCGCTGGCCCTTCCCGACCAAGCTGGTCCGGGACGGCGAGGCTTCGGGCGATCTGAAGGCGTTCCAGTTCTACGGACCGACCTGCGACTCGATCGACCATATGCCGGGACCCTTCTGGCTGCCGGCCGATGTGCGCGAAGGCGACTTCATCGAGATCGGCATGCTGGGCGCTTATGGTGTCGCCATGTCGACCGGCTTCAACGGCTATGGCGAACACGACATCGCCATCGTCGAGGACGCCCCGATGGCCTCGCTCTACGGCCTGGCCCCGCGCTCCATCCCGACCGTGCGCACCACGGCCGAGGAGAACGCCCGCAAGGTCGTGCGCCTGTCACGTCCGAAGGGTAAGGCCGGCCAGCGCAAGTCGCGCCGGAAGTAGGTATCCCTATCCGTCATCCTCGGGGCTCGACCCGAGGATCGGGGCCGTCCGCGACTCCCTTGCGGGAGGTTCGCGACGGCGCGTCTGGCCCTCGGATCAAGTCCGAGGGTGACGGGTTGATGCTGGGAGTCTATCGGTCCTGTCGGTCGCTCCGTCCCGGCATGTCTGTGTGTTCGACGGGCGCTCAAATCACAGGGAAACCTCCGAAATGAACGCACCCGCCATGTCCAACACCAAGGCCCAGCTGCTGCAGAATGTCGTCGAGCACGTGGACATCACGTCCTTCGATGCCCGCCCGATCATCGACTCGATGCGCAAGATGAGCTTCTCGTCGCGCGACACCGCTCGCGCCGCCGACATCTTTTCCATGGCCATTGAGGATGCGGACTGCTCGCCCTGGCTGATCCTGGCCGGCTCGACCTCGGCCGGCGGCTGCATGCATGTGTACCGCGACATGGTGAAGTTCGGCATGGTCGACGCCGTGGTCGCCACCGGCGCCTCGATCGTGGACATGGATTTCTTCGAGGCCCTGGGCTTCAAACACTACCAGGCCGCCGGCGAGGTGGACGACAATGTCCTGCGCGAAAACTACATCGACCGGATCTACGACACCTATATCGACGAGGAAGAGCTCCAGGCCTGCGACCACACCATCCTGGAGATCGCCAACCGTCTGGAGCCGCGCGGCTATTCCAGCCGCGAGTTCATCTGGGAGATGGGCAAGTGGCTGTCGGAAGGCAACGCCAAGAAGCCCGGCTCGCTGATCCAGACCGCCTATGAAGAGGGCGTGCCGATCTTCTGCCCGGCCTTCGTCGACTCCTCGGCCGGTTTCGGCCTGGTCAAGCACCAGAAGGAACGGGCCGCCGCCGGCCAGCCCTATCTGATGCTGGACGCCATCGCCGACTTCCGCGAACTGACCGACATCAAGATCGCCGCCGGCGTCACCGGCCTGTTCATGGTCGGGGGCGGCGTGCCCAAGAATTTCGCCCAGGACACGGTTGTCTGCGCCGAGATCCTGGGCGTCGAGGCCGAGATGCACCGTTATGCGGTCCAGATCACGGTCGCCGACGTCCGTGACGGCGCCTGCTCCTCGTCCACGCTCAAGGAAGCCGCCTCGTGGGGCAAGGTCCAGACCACCCACGAGCAGATGGTCTTCGCCGAGGCGACCACGGTCGTCCCCCTGATCGGCTCCGACGCCTATCACCGCGGCGCCTGGAAGAACCGCGACAAGCGTCGCTGGCAGAAGCTGTTCGAGAAGGCGTAAGCCAAAGAAAAGGCCGCCGGAGCGATCCGGCGGCCTTTTTTCTTACCCTCTCCCGCTTGCGGGAGAGGTGTCGCGTCGATCGCGAAGCGATCCAGTGACGGAGAGGGAAGTCTCGCGAGACTCCCCCCATCGTCAGGCGTCTCGCTGCGCTCGACGGCCTGACACTTCCCCCGCAAGCGGGGGAAGGTCTCTGATCAGGCCGCGCACCCCTCGAAGCCCTTGCGCAGTTCGGCCTCGTCCAGATCGCGGCCGATGAAGACGGCGCGGCTCCAGCGGCGTTCGGCGACGCCCCATTCGCGCTGCAGGTCGCCTTCCAGGATCATGTGAACGGCCTGGAAGACCAGGCGGCGGTCCTCGCCCTTCACGTCGATGATGCCCTTGGCGCGCAGGATGTTCTGACCCTGCTCGCCCAGCAGCTTGTCCAGCCAGGCGGTGAATTTGGCGCCGTCCAGCGGCCGGTCCAGCGACAGGGAAATGCCCTTGATGTCGTCCTGGTGCGCATGGCCGCGCGCCCCATGGCCGTGATCGTGGTGATGATGACCGTGGTCGTGCCCATGATCATGATCGTCGTGGTCGTAGTGATGGCTGCAGGCCTCGTCGTGGACATGCCCGTCCGCGCCGTGCGGCGGGTTCACGAAGTCCGGCTTGACCTCGAGAATCCGGTCCAGGTCGAAGGCGTGCAGGCCCAGCACCTGATCCAGCGGCACGTTCGACCGCTCGGCCCGCACGATGGGGGCCAGCGGGTTCAGCGCCCGCAGACGGGCCTCGACCGCATCCAGTTCGTCGGCCGTGGCCAGATCGACCTTGTTCAGGATGATCCGGTCGGCGAAGGCCACCTGTTCGCGGGCCTCCTTCGAGTCGTCCAGGCGGGCCATGACGTGTTTGGCGTCGACCAGGGCGGTCACGCTGTCCAGCTGGGTCTTGGCCTTGACGTCCTCGTCGACGAAGAAGGTCTGGGCCACCGGGCCGGGATCGGCGAGGCCCGTGGTTTCCACGATGATGGCGTCGAATGCGGGCTTGCCGGGGCGCTGGCGCTTCATCAGGCCGGCGACGACGCGGATCAGATCGCCGCGCACCGTGCAGCAGACGCAGCCGTTGTTCATCTCGAACACGTCCTCGTCGGCGCCGACCACCAGGTCGTTGTCGATGCCGATCTCGCCGAACTCGTTGACGATGACGGCATAACGCTTGCCGTGGTCCTCGGTCAGGATCCGGTTCAGCAGGGTCGTCTTGCCCGCGCCGAGATAGCCGGTCAGCACGGTGACGGGGATCTTGCCGTTGGCGGCGGCAGTCGAGACGGGGGCGGCGAGGGTGTCGGTCATAGGCCGCTAGATGGCGGCTGCATCGCCCGTTGAAAAGGGGGCTATGCCTTCTTCACGAACTCGACGCGCAGGACCAGGCCGCGCACCTTCTCGACGTTGGCCTCGATCTCGTCGGTGTCGCCGGTCAGGCGGATGTTCTTGACCAGGGTTCCGCGCTTCAGGGTCACCCCGCCCGATCCCTTGACCTTCAGGTCTTTGATCAGGGTCACGCTGTCGCCGTCGGCCAGGATGTTGCCGTTGGAGTCTTTGGTCAGGTCTTCGCTCATGGCGAGGCTTCTAGCGAGCGTCGCTACGATTATCCATGCTAAATATGTGGCTATTTACATCGTCTCCTCCCCATCGCAGATGGGGAGGGGGACCGCGAAGCGGTGGAGGGGTTCTTGAAGCCCCACCCACGTCGGTTCTTCGCGCTTGAAGAACCTCTCCGTCTCTCCGCTACGCTCCGAGCCACCTCCCCGCGAAGCGGGGAGGAGACGCCGTGCCTGGCCTTCAGTCCGGCACGTTCGCGTCCAGTTCGTCCACCCAGACCCGCGCAGTCCCGTCCGACGGCGCGCGCCAGTCGCCGCGCGGCGACAGGGATCCGCCGGTCACCACCTTGGGGCCGTTCGGCAGGGCCGACCGCTTGAACTGGGCCGTCTGGAAGAAGCGGAACAGGAATTTCCGCAGCCACCCCTTGATGGTCGTCAGATCGTATTCGACCTTCTCGTCCTCGGGCGTGCCGGCGGGCCAGTCCCCGGCCGCGGCGTCGCCCCAGGCCTGGTGCGCCAGATAGGCGACCTTGGAGGGCTTCAGCCCGAACCGGCTGATGTAGAACAGGAAGAAGTCGTTCAGCGCATAGGGGCCGACCGTCCCCTCGGTCGACTGGATCACCCCGTCCCTGGCCGGCACCAGTTCCGGCGAGATCTCGGTGTCCAGAATGGCGTGCAGGGTCGGGGTCGCCTCGGCGCCGACCAGTTCGCGCCCCGCCACCCAGCGGATCAGATGGCGGATCAGGGTCTTCGCCACCCCGCCGTTGACGTTGTAATGGCTCATATGGTCGCCGACGCCATAGGTGGCCCAGCCCAGGGCCAGCTCCGACAGGTCGCCGGTGCCCAGCACGAAGCCGTTGTGCTGATTGGCCAGACGGAACAGATAGTCGGTCCGCAGTCCCGCCTGCACGTTCTCGAAGGTGATGTCGTGGACCGGCTGGCCCTCGGCATAGGGATGGCCGATGTCTTTGAACATCTGTTCGGCCGCCGGGCGGATATCGATCTCGGCGCCGGTCACCCCCAGGGCCTTCATCAGGGCCCAGGCGTTGGATTTTGTCCCGTCCGAGGTGGCGAACCCCGGCATGGTAAAGGCCAGTATATTGGTGCGCGGCAGGTCCAGCCGGTCGAAAGCGCGGCAGGCGACCAGCAGGGCCTGGGTCGAATCCAGCCCGCCCGAGACGCCGATGACCAGTTTGGTCGCCCTGGTCGCCGTCATCCGGCGCATCAGCCCCTGCACCTGGATGTTGAAGGCCTCGTAGCAGTCCTGGTCCAGCCTTGCCGCGTCGTCCGGCACGAAGGGGAACCGGTCCAGCGGCCGGATCAGCTCGCTCTCGGTCTCGTCCTCGCGCGCCATGAAGGGCACGACCGTCGCCGCCTCGCCCTCGTTGCGGGCGCATTCGCTGAAGGTGCCGTTCCGCAGTCGCTCCAGACCGATCCGGTCCACGTCCACGTCGGCGATCGTCAGATGGCCGTCCAGGGCGAACCGCTCGCCCTCGGCCAGTTTCGCGCCCAGCTCATGGATGGTCGCCTGACCGTCCCAGGCCAGGTCGGTGGTGCTCTCGCCCCAGCCCGAGGCGGCGAAGACATAGGCCGACAGGGTCCGCGCCGAATGGCTGACGCTCAGCATGGCCCGTTCGTCGGCCTTGCCGATGACGATGTTGGACGCCGACAGGTTCAGCAGGATCCGCGCGCCCGCCAGGGCCGCGCGCGTCGAAGGGGGCAGGGGCGCCCAATAGTCCTCGCAGATCTCGACCGAGAAGACGAAGCCCGGCCGGTTCACCGCCTCGAACACCAGACCCGGCGCGAAATCCACCGTCTCGCCGTTCAGCAGAACCGTGTCCTCGGTCCGCGCCGTCGCCGGGGCGAACCAGCGTTTCTCGTAATATTCCCGGTAGTTGGGCAGATAGGTCTTGGGCACGACGGCCAGGACCTCGCCCGCCCCCATCACCACGGCGCAGTTGAACAGGGCGTCGCCGCTGCGGATCGGCGCCCCGATCACCGCCACCAGATCCGCCTCGGCCGTCGCCTCGGCCAGGACCGCGATCTGGCGCTCGACCTCCTCCAGCAGAGCCGCCTGCATATGCAGGTCGTCGATGGCGTAGGCCGACAGCGACAGTTCCGGGAAGACCATCAGGTCCACCCCCTGCTCGCCCGCCTGACGGATCAGGGCCAGATGCTCCTCCGCATTGGCCTTCGGATCTCCGACATGGGCCACCGGCGTCGCCGCCGCCACGCGCACGAAGCCGTGGGTCCGGGGAGAGAAGAAGGGAAGGGGCTCGGCCATCGGATCGTCCTTTGCCCGGCCTGCGCCGGTCGTCGGCCTCCATATAGGCGCGAAAGATGAAGGGACGGAATCCTTCGCCGGGTCGGGAGATTTCATGGAGTTCGCATGACGCTTCGATCAAACCGTTCCGCCCGCCTTGCGAAGGTGATTTCAATATGTAGAGTGACGAACAAATAATGGGACTGACGACAAGGCCGGTCCGCACCTCGGGAAACGCCTCATGAAACACGCCCTTCTCGCCTCCGTCCTGACGGTCGTTCTCGCCACCGGTGGCGCCGCCTCGGCCGAGGTCATTCGCGCCAACACCCCGGCGGTCGGCCTGACCATCGACCGCATCGGCGCCCTGCCGGATGCGGAGCGCGGCGCCTGGGCCGATTATCTGGCCCGGTCCCAGGCCGCCCATCAGGCGGACCGCGCCGCCCTCGCCTCCGAACTGCCCGCCGGCGCGACCCCGCCCCCGCCGCCCCTGGCTATTCGCGGCAACAGTTCGCACATGCCGCTGGATCGCCCGGCCGCCTGGTACGGCTCGGCCGAGGCCCGCGCCGTCGCCGACGCCATCGTGACCTTCCAGACCCCGTCCGGCGGCTGGAGCAAGAACCAGGACCGCTCCATCGCCCGTCTGCCGGGCCAGCGCTTCTCGAACGACGCCGAGACGATGGAGCAGAACCCGGCCAATTTCGACGCCCCCGCCGACCGCTTCTGGACCTTCGTCGGCACGCTCGACAACAATGCGACCTGGACCGAGATGCGCTATCTGGCCAAGGTCGCGGCCCGCGCCCCGGGCCGTCAGGGCGACGCCTGGCGCGCCAGCGTGATCAAGGGCGTCAACTATCTGCTGAACGCCCAGTATCCGAACGGCGGCTGGCCCCAGATCTGGCCGCTGGAAGGCGGCTTCCACGACTCCGTCACCTTCAACGACAATGCGGTCGCCGAGGCGGCCATGATCCTGCGCGACGTGTCTAACGGCGCCGAGGGCTTCGACTTCGTCCCCGCCGATCTGAAGGCCCGCGCCGGCGAGGCGACGCAGAAGGCGATGGCGGTCACCCTGGCGGCTCAGGTCCGCAAGAAGGACGATAACGGGGTCGAGCGCCTGCTGGGTTGGCCGCAGCAGGTCGAGCCGATGCGTCTGGTCCCGGCCAGCGCCCGCAACTACGAGCCCCGCTCGATCGCCAGCGGCGAGACCACCGACATCCTGCTGTTCCTGATGGGCGAACCCGATCCCTCGCCCGAGGTCCAGGCCGCCATTCGCGGCGGGATCGCCTGGCTGGAGGCCAATCGCACCTACGACAAGTCGTTCGAGATGACCGACGACGGCCGCAAGCTGATCGACAAGCCCGGCGCCGGCCCGATCTGGTCGCGCAACTACGACCTGGTCACCGGCCGCCCGATCTTCGGCGACAAGGACCAGACCATCCACGACGACGTCAACGGCATCTCCGTCGGCCGCCGCAACGGCTATTCCTGGTGGCTGGCCCAGCCCCAGACGGCCCTGGACGCCTATGCCGCCTGGTCGGCGGCGCGGTAAGTCCATCGTCTCCTCCCCATCGCAGATGGGGAGGGGGACCGCGAAGCGGTGGAGGGGTTCTTGAAACCCCACCGACTTTCGTTCTTCGCGCCCTAAGAACCCCTCCGTCACGGCGCGAAGCCGCGCCGCGCCACCTCCCCATCTGCGATGGGGAGGAGACTTCGAGGTGCGCCTCACGCCGCCTTCATCTCCTCCGGCCGCAGCGTCAGCACCCGCACCCCGTCCTTCGTCACCGCCACCGTGTGCTCGAACTGGGCCGACAGTTTCCCGTCCTCGGTGACCACGGTCCAGCCGTCGTCCTCGGTCCGTACGGCCCGGTGGCCCTGGTTCAGCATGGGCTCGATGGTGAAGGTCATGCCCTCACGCATGGTCAGGCCGTGGCCGGCGCGGCCGAAATGCAGGATCTGCGGATCCTCGTGCATCTCGCGGCCAATGCCGTGCCCGCAATAGTCGCGCACCACCGAATAGCCGGCCAGTTTGGCGTGGCGTTCGATGGCGTGGCCGATGTCGCCCAGATGGGCGCCGGGCCGCACCGCCCGGATCCCCTTCCACATGGCCTCGTAAGTGGTCCGCACCAGTTTGCGCGCCTGCGGCCCCACGGTTCCGATCATATAGGTCTTGGAGGAATCGGCGATGAAGCCGTTCTTCTCCAGGGTGATGTCCAGATTGACGATGTCGCCGTTCTTCAGCACCTCGTCGGCGTTGGGCACGCCGTGGCAGACGACCTGGTTGCGGGAACTGTTCAGCACGAAGCCATAGCCGTACTGCCCCTTGCTGGCCGGCCGCGCCTTCAACTCATCGACGATGAAGGCCTCGACCCGGCTGTCGATCTCCAGCGTCGACATCCCCTCCAGCGCCAGCCCGTCCAGATGGGTGAAGACCGAGGCCAGCAGACGGCCGGACTCGGCCATCAGCTCGATTTCCTGCTGCGTCTTGGTCATGCCGTCGCGCCGACGGCGATCGGCGCATTCACGCCTGCCGCCTTCAGTTCGCGCGCCACCAGCTCCTGGAAGCTCAGGCCGGGATTCAGTTCGCACAACAGGCCCAGCCTTATCCAGAAGGCCGCCTGTGCGTTGATCGACCGGCAGGACGCCTTGCTGGCGCGGCGTAGCTGCTCATGCAGCTCGTCCTCGATATTGACGATTCCCACGAAGACTCCGGGTGTATACGATACGTATGCGTTTTGTATAATTTGTTCCGGCGCCCTGCAAGCGGCGGCGCGCTTTCGGGGCGCTTGCCTGTCGCCCGGGCGGGGGTTAAGCACGATGTGTGGAGAAATCTCCACACTAGGAGCGGCTCCGAGCGCCGGCTTCTCGCATCACTTGCGCCGTCACGGCGGGAACAGGCGACGTCCGTCAAATGCCGACCTCTCTCGCGGCGCGCCTGCAAGGCCACGACATGGCGTCGGCCGAGCGCCCTGTTTCCGGCCCTGTCGCCGAACTGGGCGTCCGTCTCAGATCCCGTCTGCCCGGCGACCGCCGCTTCGGGGCGCCGATCCAGGCCTGGTATCCCGTGGTCAGGGCGTCGCGCAGCCGAGGAGTCTCTCGTGTGCGGCTGCATGACGAGTGGATCGATCTGCCCGGCGCAAAGGGCGAGACGCCAGGGCTGACCAACTGCGGCCGCTGGCGGCTGACGGAACGGTTCGGCCTGGTCTGGGCCTGTCCGGCCGGGTCGGCCGCGCCCCCGGATCTGCCTTCGCCGCCAGGAGCTCCGCTGACGCTGATCGCCTATTCCGAGGCGCCGGCGCGGGCCGACTACGACCAGGCTGTCCTGGGCCTTCTGGATCCGGCCCATGTGCCGATGATCCATGACTCGTGGTGGTGGCGAAGTCAGGCGCGCCGCACCAAGACCAAGGCCTATACGCCGTCGCCCTTCGGCTTCACGGCCGTCGCCGCCGACGCCTTCGCCTCGACCCCCGCCTATGACTTGGTCTCGACCGACCGCAAGGTGACGATCGAATTCCGCCTGCCGTCCATCCGGCTGGAACGTGTCACGGCGCGGGATTTCGACCTGATCAATCTGACGACCGTCACCCCGCTGGCGGACGGCGAGGTGGTGCTGCGCAATCTTATCCTCTGCTCCGCCGGCGCCTTGCGTTTCGCCATGCCGATGCTGTCCGCCCTGGGCCGGACCTTCCTGCGCCAGGACATCGCCATACTGGAGCGACTCGAGGGGCGAAGTCCGCACCTGCCCCTGGTGTTCGCCGGCGATCCCGACCGGCCCTCGGCCTTCTATTTCGCCTCCAAGGCCGCTCTGTCGAAGGCGCAGCGCGAAGACGGCGACTATCGCAATCCTGTCGCCCCCGAGGTGCTGAAGTGGGTCACGTGAAGGGCGCGTGACCGGACGGAGGCGGTTTTCGGGCCTGGGTCGATCAGTCCGCCCCCTGTTCTTGCGAATGCGGATGACGTTCGCCTCCGCCCCCGCTAAAGCCATCCCATGACCGATACGCCGAAAAAAGGCTGGTTCCAGCGTCTCTCAGACGGCCTGTCCCGCTCCTCGAAACAGATGACCGACCAGGTCGTCGCGACCTTCGTCAAGGAACCCCTGTCCGAGGCCTCGCTGGAGCAGCTGGAGGAGCATCTGCTGGAAAGCGATCTCGGCCCTGCCGCCTCGGCCCGGATCGTCGAACGCTTCCGTTCGCTGAAGTTCGGCAAGGACGCCCAGGAGCGCGAGGTCAAGGAGGCGCTGGCCGAGGCCGTCGCCGCCGAACTGTCGCCGCGCCAGGCGAGCTTCGATCCGCTGAACGGAGCCAAACCCTATGTCGTCCTGTTCGTCGGGGTGAACGGCTCGGGCAAGACCACGACCCTGGGCAAGATCGCCGCCGACCTGACGGGCAAGGGCGCCAGGGTGATGATCGTCGCCGGCGACACCTTCCGCGCCGCCGCCCGCGAACAGCTGAAGGTCTGGGCAGACCGGGCGGGCGCCCATTTCGAGAGCCGCCGCGACGGCGCCGACGCTGCGGGGCTCGCGTTCGACGCCTATACCAAGGCCAAGGCGGAAGGCTTCGACGTCGTCCTGATCGACACCGCCGGCCGGCTGCAGAACAAGTCCGCCCTGATGGACGAACTGCTGAAGATCGTGCGCGTGCTGAAGAAGGTCGATCCGGAGGCTCCGCACGACACGCTTCTGGTGCTGGACGCCACGGTGGGCCGCAACGCCCTGGCCCAAGAACAGATCTTCGGCCGCACCGCCTTCGTCACCGGGGTGGTGATGACCAAGCTGGACGGCACCGCGCGCGGCGGCGTCCTGGTGCCGGTGGCCCAGGCCTCCGACGCCCCCCTGATGCTGATCGGCGTGGGCGAGGGGGTCGAGGACCTGCAACCCTTCGACGCCCGCGCCTTCTCCCGCTCTCTGGTGGGACTGGAAGACTGACATGACCGACGCCGCCAAGGCTGGGCCCGAGCCGAAGAAGAACCGCCAGTGGATCCGTCAGGTCGTCGACTTCGGCGCCCTGGCCGCCTTCATGATCAGCTATTTCGTCACGCGCGACATGATCCTGGCCACCTGGGTCCTGGTCGTCGCCTCCGCGCTCGCCCTGATCGTCGGCTATGCGGTCGAGCGGCGGTTCGCGCCGCTTCCGCTGATCACCGGCCTGTTCGCCCTGGTCTTCGGCCTGCTGACCGTCTTCACCCACGACGACCTGTTCATCAAGCTGAAGCTGACGGTGCAGAACGGCCTTCTGGCCGTGATCCTGCTGGGCTCGATCCCGCTGAAGAAATATCCGTTCAAGATGCTGCTGGGTTCGGCGATCAAGGTCAACGACGCCGCCTGGCGCAAGCTGACCTTCCGTTACGGCCTCTATTTCCTGGCCGTGGCCATCCTCAACGAGATCTTCCGCAGCCCCGCCGCCGTGACCGCCCTCTGGCACGCCCTGGGCCGCGACACGCCCAACCCCAACGATGTCTGGACCAGTTTCCGCGGCGTGCTCTGGATCGCCGCCTCGGTCTTCGGCCTGTCCCAGGTCCCCTTGATCATGAAGAACATGACCAAGGACGAGGAGCCGGGCCCGGTTTCGCCCGACACGGGGATGTAGCGTCCGGCGTCAACCGCGCCCTGACCGAGGGGTTGCTTCTGCATCCGGGCGCGCCCACTGAAAGAATGTCGCGCAACCGACACACTTCTCGCGTCAAATCGTAAAGCACCGCTGATACGCGTTCGGACGAAAGAAATCGGGGGACGTCCTATGGTCAAATCCGGCAAGTCGGTTCGCAAGGTCGGTCCTCTGGCCACCTCGCCCAGCCACCTGATGCACCGCGCCCTGCAACTGGCGCTGGACATATATTCCGAGGAAATGGGCGCCGACGGCCTGACCCAACGCCAGTTCGCCGTGCTCGAGGCCGCCTCGCTGAAGGCCGGTCTGACCCAGACGGAACTGGTCCGGATGACGGGCATCGACCGCTCGACTTTGGCCGACCTCGTCACCCGCATGACCACCAAGGGCCTGCTGGAGCGGGAACGTTCGACCCTGGACGCCCGGGCGAAGGCCGTTCGTCTGTCCACGGAAGGCGCCGCCCGGCTCGAGGCCGCCCGCCCGCTGGTCGAGGCCGCCGACAAGCGGATCATGGCCCTGCTGCCCAAGGGCCAGCGCGACACCTTCCTGGCCCAGCTGGCGGAACTGGCCGCCGCCGCCGACGCCGCCCCCGACGCCGCCAAGGCCGAAGCCAAGGCCGCCAAAAAGGCGCTGAAGCTGGCCGAGAAGGAAGCCAAGAAGGCCGAGAAGGCCGCCAAGAAATCGGTCCGCCCGGCCAAGTCCGCCAAGGTCAAGAAGCCGAAGCTGAAGGTCGTCGAGACGGCCTGACCCGCACATTCCCGTCCTCCTCATAGCGAGGCGGAGAATGACGAATCGGGTGGCTATCCCTTCCTCAGCCGCTTCGCATTGGCCGTCGCCGCCTTGTGGATCGGGGCCAGGGCGTCGGCCTGGGCGCGGGCCATCTCGTCGTTCAGGGCCAGCCACTGGGCGCCGGCCCGGCCCCACCAGCCCATCGCATAGCTGAACTGGGCCTCGGCCGCCTCGGCCGGGGTGCGGGCCTCGGCGACGGCGCGGGCGGCCAGGCTCGCCAGCCGGGTCTCGTCGGCCGTGGCGCGGGCCAGCCGCTCGCCCATGGCCCCGGCGTGATCCGCCAGGACATTGGCGGAGGCGGTCATCGCCTCGGCCTTTTCGGTCCCCATCAGGCTCATCTCCGCCAGGTCCGCCGTCATCGGATCGGCCAGACCCTGGGCGATCAGCAGGCTGCGTGCGGCGATGACCTCGGCCGAGGCGGTCAGCAGTTCCGCCCCGGTCTCGGCCGCCTGTTCGACGCTGGATTTCCGGCGGCCCGGTCGCGGGGTCAGGGCCGTTGCTCCGCCGCGAACTCCGCCACGTCCTTCAGCAGGGCCGGGACCGCCAGGTCGATGATCTTCTGACCCTTCTCCGGGCTGGCCTGGGCCGGGTCCGAGCCGATGCGCCCGTCGGGGAAGCGGGCGCGATAGTCCAGGGCGTCGCGGATCGGCCCGTTGGGCGCGATCTTCGGCTCATAGGCGGCGGTCTTGATCCGGTCGGGATAGGCGGCCTGGGTCACGGCGATCTCGGACGGGGTGGCGTGCGAGCCGTGGCCCGTGGGGAAGATCTGGTTGCAGAGATTGTGCACCCCCGGCAGGTCCCACCAGTTGCGCAGTTTCAGCACGAAGGGCGGGGCCTCCTCGACGAAGCTCCACTCGGCGTAGATCTCCGAGAAGGTCGCCTCGATGGTGGCGACATTGCCGCCGTGGCCGTTCAGGAAATAGATCCGCTCGAACCCGTGCCGCGCCAGGGACGAGACCCAGTCGGTGATGGCCGCCATGAAGGTCGAGGGGCGCAGGCTGATGGTGCCGGCGAAGGCCAGGTGATGCTGGGCCATGCCGATGTTGAAGGTCGGCGCCACGACCAGGCCGTCGTCCGAGGCCTCGGCCGCATGGGCGATGATCTCGGGGCACAGCCAGTCGGTGCCCAAGAGGCCCGTCGGCCCGTGCTGCTCGTTGGAGCCGATCGGCACCACCACCGTCTTCGACAGGGGCTGGCCCGCCGCGATGCGGGCGTCGATCTCGGGCCAGGACGACAGGTGGATCAGCATGGGCGAACCTTGCAAGCTTACGGAACCGAAGCCCTTCCTAGCGCGATTGCGGCCGGGTCGTAATCAGGAAGTCTTCGGAGGATGGGCGGCGACGAAGATCCGGGCCGCCTCACTGGCCCGCGCCGCGCGCTTCTCGGGCGCCAGTTGCGGCACGTCCAGCATGGCGCGCAGATGGCCGTGGCCCAGCACCAGGCCCGAGAACATCTCGGCCGCCTGTTCGGGATCGGCGACCTCCAGCCGTCCCAGCCGCGTCTGTTCGGTCAGCCAGGCCGCCAGTTCCCTCAGGCTGCGGCGCGGACCGGCCTCGTAGATGGCCCGGGCGATCTCGGGCGCCTCGGTCGAGACCAGGGCGACGCCGCGCATCGACCCGACCTTGTCCGCGCTGCACACCTTGTTCAGCAGGGTCAGGGCCAGGGATTCGAGCACAGCCTGCGGATCGCCGGCGCCGCGAAGCGGGGCGATGATGTCCTCGACCCGCTTGTTGGCCAGGGCCTGGGCGATCTCCAGCTTTGAGGCGAAACGGTTGTAGACCGTCTGTTTCGACACCCCCGCCAGCCGGGCGATCTCCTCCATCTTGGCCTGCAGGCCCTTGTCGGCGAACAGGGCGGCGGCGGCGTCCAGGATCGCCTCGCTCTTGCGTTCGTCGACCTGTCCCTGACGACGGGCCATCAGTGGGCGTCCGACGGCGGAGCGCCGGCCTGGGCCTTTACCGGTTGGGCCATCAGGGTGACGAAGGCCGCCAGCCCGCACAATATGCCCAGCAGGGCGAAGGCGTCGCCAAAGGCCATGGTCGTCGCCTGTTTCTGCAACAGACCATAGACCGCCTTCATCGCCGAGGCCGCCGGGTCGATGGATCCGGCGAACCTCTGGCTCATGCCGGCCATCATCTGGCGCATGGCCTGGTCGCCCTCGCCGATCCGGCTGGTCAGCTCGCCCATGTGGATTGCGGTGTTGGTCGTCAGGCTGGTGTTGAGGATGGCCAGACCGAAGGCGCCGCCGACGTTGCGGGCCAGGTTCACCAGGCCAGAGGCGTTCTTGACCATGTGCGGCGGCAGGGTCGCCATGGTCACCTGCTGCGAGGCGATCATGGCCAGCATGACGCCGACGCCGCGGAAGGCCTGGACGGAGGCGAACTGCCAGAAGCCCCAGTCGTCGGTGACGATCCGCGCCTCCCACATGCCCCAGGCGCACAGCATGAAGCCGCCGAACATCAGGACGCGGGCGTCCAGCTTGCGCACCAGCCGCCCGGCGAACGGCCCGGTGGCGAACATGGCCAGGCCGGAGACGACCATCGTCGTGCCCACTTCCGCCGACGAATATTCCCGCACCCGTCCCAGGAACAGCGGCAGCAGGAAGGTGCCGCCGAACAGGGCGAAGCCGACGATGAAGGTCATGATGAAGCCGACCAGGAAGTTGCGGTTGCCGAAGGCCCGCAGCTCGACGATCGGCTGGCGATAGGTCAGGGACCGCCAGATGAAGACCGGCCCGGCCACGGCGGCGACCACCGCCAGCAGCAGGATATGGGTGTCGTCGAACCAGTCGTTCTTGGCGCCTTCCTCCAGCACGAACTGCATCGACATCAGGAAGGCGGCCATGAAGCCCAGGCCCCACCAGTCGAATCCCTTGGCCAGGGACGGGTCGCCCTTGTCGAAATTGCCGTAGCGGCCGACCAGGAACAGGACCAGCAGGCCCGGCGCGACATTGATGAAGAACAGCCAGCGCCAGCTCAGCCACTCGGTCAGGTGTCCGCCCAGGGTCGGGCCGACGGTCGGCGCCAGGGTGACGATCAAGCCCATGACCACGCTGGCCGTGACCCGCTTGTCCGGCGGGAAGGCGGTGAAGGCCACGGCGAAGACGGTCGGGATCATGGCCCCGCCGACGAAGCCCTGGATGGCCCGGAACAGGATCATCATGTCGATCGACGACGACAGGCCGGTGGCGATGCTCATCAGCACGAAGCCGGCGCAGGAGGCCAGGAACAGCCGCTGCGTGCCCCACAGCCGCGACAGGAAGCCGGACAGGGGGATCATGACGACTTCGGGGATCAGATAGGCGGTCTGGATCCAGCTGATCTCGTCGGCGGAGGCGCCGACCCCCGCCTGGATCTGGGGCAGGGAGGCGGCGACGATCTGGATGTCCAGGATGGCCATGAACTGGCCCACCACCATCCCGGCGAAGCCGAGCAGCAGCATGGTCCAGTTGATCTCGGGGTGGCCGGCGACGGGGCCGCCAGCCGCAGCGGGGGCCGCAGCAGGGGCCCCGCCGGTTTCGGCGGGGTTGGCGGCGGTCACTGGCCTGCGGCCTCGTTCGAGGCCATCTGGGCGCCGACGGCGGCTTCGGCGAAGCTCTGGCCGCCCTCGCTCTTCAGGTCGACCTTGACGTCGACCGACAGGCCGGGACGCAGGGCCAGGTTCCGGTCGGCGCCGCCGACGACGATCCGCACCGGCACCCGCTGGGTGATCTTGGTGAAGTTGCCGGTGGCGTTCTCGACCGGGATCAGGGCGAACTCCGAACCGGTGGCGGGGGCGAAGCTGTCGATCCGGCCCTCGATCTTGCGGCCGGGGAAGGCGTCGGCGGTGATCTCGACCGTCTGGCCCAGACGCATCTTGTCCAGCTGCGTCTCCTTGAAGTTGGCGACCACATAGGTCTGGGTCAGGGGCACGATCGACAGCAGCTGGGTTCCGGCGTTGACGTACTGGCCGGACCGAACGCTGCGGGCGCCGACGACGCCGGCGACGGGCGCGCGGATCACGGTGCGCTCCAGGGCGATACGGGCGGTGTCGACTCCGGCGCGGGCCTGTTCGACGGCGGCGACGCTCTGTTCGCGGGTCGAGCCCAGCACGCCGGCGGTGCGTTGCTCGGCGACCAGGGCGGCCTGGGCCTGCTGCACAGTGGCGGCGGCGGTGGCGGCCGAGGCGCGCTCGGTCTGAATCCGTTGCTGCGAAACCCAGCCCTGCTCGGCCAGCTTGCCGTAGCGATCGACCTCGGCGCGGGCCAGGCCGGCCTGGGCGTGGGCCTGGGTCACGGCGGCGGCGCGGGCGGCGATGGTCGCCTGTTCCTGTTCGGCCTGGGCGTCGACATTGCCGACGGCGGCCATGGCGGCCTGAAGATTGGCCTCCGCGCGGGCGAGTTCGGCCCTCTGGTCGGAATCGTCCAGCTTGACCAGGACCTGACCGGCCTCGACCCGCTGGTTGTCGCCGACCAGAACCTCGGTGACCCGGCCCGACAGCTGCGGGCTGACCAGGGTGGTGTCGGCCTGGACGAAGGCGTTGTCGGTCTTCTCGAACCGTTGGCCGTTCACCCACCAGATGACGCCGCCCACGATGAGCAGCAGGCCGACGAGGGCCGCGACGAACAGCGGCAGGCGTTTCTTCAGTTCAGGCGACATGAGAGCGGTTTCCGGGGGAGGAAGAGGTGCGACGTTTTGAAGCGGCCGCTAAAATGGACGCATAAGTCCAAAAATCAATCGGCAATCGTGTGAATCTTTTTGCGGGGCCGCATGGGCTGAGTTCCGGCGACGGATTTCGTGTATCTTTCCCGCAGCATGACCGACATCACCCGCGCTTCGAATCCCCTGCCGTCCGAGGTCGATGTCGTCGTGATCGGGGCGGGCGCCGCAGGCATCGCCGCCGCTCGACGGCTGATGCGCCCGGGGCTGTCCGTTCTGGTGCTGGAGGCGCGCGAGCGGATCGGCGGCCGCGCCTGGACCCTGTGGGCCGAGGGCGAGGGGCTCGACATGGGCTGCGGCTGGCTGCACTCCGCCGACGACAATGTCCTGGCCGGACGGGTCGAGGCCGAGGGTCTGACGCTGGACAAGACCCCGCCGCCCTGGCGTACCCAGGCCTTCAATCACGAGACCACCCCCGCCGACCAGGACGCCTTCCGCGGGGCCTTCGACGCCTTCGACCAGCGGGTGTCGGAGGCGGCGGCGCGGGGCGAGGACCGGCCGGCCTCGGACTTCTTCGATCCGGACAGCGCCTGGAATGCGCGGATGGACGCCATCTCGGGCGCCCTGAACGGGGCGAAGTTCGCCGAGGTCTCCAGCCTGGACTACGACGCCTATGGCGACACCGGCGTGAACTGGCGGGTGCGCGAGGGCTATGGCCGGCTGATCGCGCGTTTGGGGGAGGCGGTCGCGAGGATCACGGTGACCGACTGCGCCGTACGTCGGATCGACCGGTCCGGCCCGGTGCTCCGGCTGGAGACCAGTCGGGGCGAACTGACGGCGAGGGCCGTGATCCTGACCACGCCCAACAGTCTGATCGCGACCGAGGTCGTCCGCATAGATCCGCCGGTTCCGGCCTTGCTGGAAGCGACGGCGGGCGTACCCCTGGGGCTGGCGTCCAAGGTGCATATGACGGTGCGCGGCGCAGGGGACTTTCAGCCCGACACCCAGCTGTGGACCCGGACCGACACGGCCCAGACCGGCGGCTATCATCTGCGACCGTTCGGTCGGCCGATGATCGAGGCCTATTTCGGCGCCGACCTGGCCTGGGGGCTGGAGGCGCAGGGGCCGGCCGCCCTGTTTGACTTCGCCCTGTCCGAACTGGTCGCGGCGCTCGGCTCGGACATGAAACGGCGGCTGGAACCCGTGGCGACGACCGGCTGGGGCGTCGATCCCTGGTCGCGCGGGGCCTATTCCCACGCCCTGCCGGGGCATGCCGCCGATCGGGCGCGACTGAGGGTCGCCATCGAGGACCGGATCTTCCTGGCTGGCGAGGCCACGGCGCCGGTCTATTACGGCACGGCCCACGGCGCCTGGATGGAGGGGTGGCGGGCGGCCGATGCGACCCTGACGGCCCTGGGTCTTGACCCGCGCCGTCACGACGGCGACAGCGAGGCATGAAGCCCGCCAAGGTCCGGAAACCCGCCTCGACGTCCGCCGCCAAGCCGGGCGCCAAACGTCCATCCATCATGACCGGCGCTTCGATCCCCATACTGCGCTGGCCGCCCGACGGGGATCGGGTCGAGACAATCTTCGAGCGTCTGTCCGGCGTCATGCCCGATCCGAAGACCGAGCTGAACTTCTCCAACCCCTATACGCTGGTCGTGGCGGTCGCCCTGTCGGCCCAGGCGACGGACGTGTCCGTCAACAAGGCGACTGAAAACCTGTTCAAGGTCGCCGACACGCCGGAGAAGATGCTGGCCCTGGGGGAGGAGGGGCTGGTCCCCTACATCGCCTCGATCGGCCTCTATCGCGGCAAGGCCCGCAACGTCATCGCCCTGAGCCGGATCGTGCTGGAGCAGCATGGGGGCGAGGTTCCGCTGAACCGCGCCGACCTGCAGGCCCTGCCTGGGGTGGGGCGCAAGACGGCGTCAGTGGTGCTGAACGAGCTGGGGATCGAGGCGGCCATCGCCGTCGACACCCACGTCTTTCGCGTCTCGCACCGATTGGGCCTGGCCAATGCGGCGACGCCGGACAAGGTCGAGGCCCAGTTGTTCAAGGTCGTGCCGGAAGAGTGGCTGCCCAAGGCGCACCACTGGCTGATCCTGCACGGCCGCTACACCTGCACGGCGCGCAAGCCCAACTGCCTGGCCTGTATTATCGCCGACCTGTGCCCGTCGCGCGCAGGGCTTCTGGCTCTGGGTGAGACGCGCTGAGGGCGGCGGACAACAGACCCGGGTCGGTGACCAGCCGCGCCGACAGGGTGTCGAGCACCCTCTGGGTGGCGTCCAGATCAGCCTCCGAAATTCCCTCGAACAGCCGATCGCGCATGGCGGAGGCCATGATGTCCATTTCCAGCAGGGCCTCGCGGCCGGCCTGTTCCATGACGATCAGTCGGGCGCGGCCGTCGCCCAGCATGCGACGCCGGCTGACCAGGCCCAGGGCCTCCAGCTTGTCGAGCTGCCGGGTCAGGCTGGGGCCGGAGATCTGCAATCGCTTGGCCAATTCCGTCTGCGTCAGTCCCTTGGGCGAGGTCTCCAGGAAATAGAGCGCGCTGATCCAGGCGCCGCCCTTGCCTGAGGTGCGTCGAGCGTCTGCGAACAGGCTCTGCCACCGACGCGCCGTCTGGGTGATGGCGAAGGCGATTTTCAGTTGCAGGGCCTGACGGGGGGACGACCCGGCGGAAAGCAGATTGAGCAATGCGAAGCCTTGGGGGAGGGGAAGGATCGTCGTTTACCAACAATCTATTGCGCCGTTTAGTCTGTGCACCAAGTACGGGAAAACCGCAGTATTGGATGCTTGACGGTGCTAAATAGAGCGGCGCCGGGATGTAATGAATTTCCGGCAGATTTGACGCTCCCCCATCTTCGTACAGACGCGCCATATGAAATCCCTCTTCAGGAACCGGCCTTCCACCGATGTGGTGGAGAGCGCGGAGCTGCGCAGCATGCTGGCGGCGGTCCAGCGGTCACAGGCCGTGATCGAGTTCGAGCTGGACGGCACGATCATCACGGCCAATCCGAATTTCCTCGCCGTTGTCGGCTATGGGCTGGACGAGATCCAGGGGCGCCATCACCGCATCTTCATGGATCCGGTCGAGGCGGCCTCGCCCGAATATGCGGCCTTCTGGCGCCGGCTGAACGCAGGGGAATTCATCGCCGACAAATTCACCCGCTATGGCAAGGGCGGGGGACGCGCGGTGATTGAGGCCACCTATAATCCGATCTTCGACGCCGCGGGAAAACCCTACAAGGTGGTCAAGTTCGCCACCGACGTGACCGCCGCCGAGATCGAGCGCGAGCGGCGCGCCGAGGCCGATCATCAAGCGGCCGAGGTGCAGGCGGCGGTGGTCCAGGGCACCGGGCGCGGCCTGTCGGCCATGGCGGCGGGCGACCTGTCCTACCGGATCGGCGAGGCCTTCCCCGGCGATTACGCCCAACTGCGCGACGACTTCAACCGGGCCATGACGGCGCTGGACGAGGCTGTCGGCGTCATTCGCGGCAACGCGGGATCGATGCAGTCGGGGGCCAACGAGATCAGCAGCGCGGCGGAAGACCTGTCGCGGCGCACCGAACGCCAGGCGGCGGCGCTGGAAGAGACCTCCGCCGCCCTGGACCAGATCACCGCCACCGTCCGCAGGACGGCGGAAAACGCCCAGGCCGCCGACGCCGTCGTGGGCCAGACCCGCGGCCAGGCCGAGACCGGCGGCGCGGTGGTCCAGCGCGCCATTTCCGCCATGGGCGAGATCGAGACGTCTTCCGATCAGATCGGTCAGATCATCGGGGTGATCGACGAGATCGCCTTCCAGACCAATCTGCTGGCCCTGAACGCGGGCGTCGAGGCGGCCCGCGCCGGTGAGGCGGGTCGCGGCTTCGCCGTGGTCGCGTCCGAGGTCCGGGCCCTGGCCCAGCGATCGGCGGACTCGGCGCGCGAGATCAAGACCTTGATCTCGACCAGCAGCAGCCAGGTCAAGGACGGCGTGGTCCTGGTGCGCGAGTCGGGCGAGGCCCTGATCGGCATCGCCGCCCGGATCAACGAGATCACCCATCTGATGGGCGAAATCCGCGCCTCGACCCAGGAACAGGCCATCGGCCTGGCCGAGGTCAATACGGCGGTCAACGACATGGACCAGGTTACGCAACAGAACGCGGCCATGGTCGAACAGTCCACCGCCGCCAGCCTGAGCCTGAGCCGCGAGGCCTCGGATCTGGCCGAACTGGTCGGCCGGTTCCAGGTGACCGGCGGCGGGGCGGCCCGCGCCCCGGCCGCGATCCGTCAGGCCCACGCCCGGATCGAGGCCTTCGCCGCCAATCCCCAGCCGCAACGCCCGCGCCTGGCGGCCTTGGGCGGTCGGACAGGCGACTGGCAGGAGTTCTAGGCCGCCAGTCTTTCCCGAACGGCGCGGGCGAAACCGGCGCCGTTCGCCGGGTCGTGGTCCAGATAGAAGTCCGGCTCGATCAGTTCGGCCTCCATCAGCACCCAGGCCCCGGCGTCGTCGCGGGCCAGGTCGATGCGGGCGTAGAGCAGGGGCTCGTCGATGGCCGCCAGCACCTGTTCGGCCAGGGCCGTCGCTCCGGCGTCCGGCGTCACGGTCGTATAGAGGCCGCCGAACTGCATCTGGATGCGGAAGTCGCCGTTTACAGGGCGCTTGTTGACCGCATGGCTGAACCGGCCGCCGAAGAAGAGCAGCGAGGTCTCGCCCTCGGTCTCGATGGACTTCAGATAGGGCTGGATCATCGCCGGGCCGTCCGGCGCCTCGGTCATCGCCTCGCCCGGCGACAGGCGCAGGGTGCGGAAGGCGCCGGCCGAGACGGTCGGCTTGACGATCAGCACCGGCGCGCCCGTGGTGGCGAAGGCGGCGTCCACATCGGCCTGGGTCGCGGCCTGGGTCCAGATCGTCGGCGGAATCGGCACGCCCTTCTGCGCCAGCCGTCCCAGATAGGTCTTGTCCGAATTCCATCCCAGGACGGAGGCGGGATTGGCGATCTTCACGCCGGCCGCCGTCCAGGTCGCGCAGGCCGCCAGCCATTGGGCGTGATCGCGGTGATAACCCCAGGCGATGACCGGCAGGACCAGATCGAAGGCCAGAAGCGCCGAAGCGTCCAACACATGGGTGGTCCACGGCGTGGCGGTGACGACGGCGCCGGCGCCCTCCAGCGTCGTCTTCAGCCGTTCCAGCACCTCGGGCCAGCGGCCGATGTAGGACTTGTCGGTGGGGTCGGGGATCAGGATGGCGATCTGGGTCATGGCGTCTCCTAACCCAGGGCGAGGCAGCATATAAGGTCTTCCTTATATGATTTCGGGTGACGGGGGCGGGCGCGTCGGCTAAGGGCGAAACCATGACCCAGAACACCGCCCAATACGACGTCTGCGCCGTCGGCAACGCCATCGTCGACGTGCTGAGCCCCTGCGACGCAACCTTCCTGGCCGCCCAGGACCTGGCCCCCAATTCGATGCAGCTGGTCGACGCCGAACGCAGCGCCGCCCTGTATGAGGCCATGGCGGCGGGCGTCGAGGCCTCGGGCGGTTCGGCCGGCAACACCGTGGCGGGCGTCGGCTCTTTCGGCGGCCGCGCCGCCTATATCGGCAAGGTCGCCGACGACACCTTGGGCGAAGTCTTCAACCACGACATCCGCGCCGCCGGCGTCCACTTCGACACCCCGGTCCTGAAGGACGGCGCGGCCGCCGGCTTCGGCACCGGCCGCTGCCTGATCAATGTCCTGCCGGACGGGGCGCGGACCATGGCGACCTTCCTGGGCGCCGCCAACCAGCTGTTCGCCGACGACATCGACGAGGCCCTGATCGCGTCTAGCGAGATCGTCTATCTGGAAGGCTATCTGTTTGACCCGGCCCCGGCCCGCGCCGCCTTCGAACGCGCCGCCGCCGCCGCGCACAAGGCCGGCCGCAAGGTGGCCATCACCCTGTCCGACACCTTCGTCGTCGCCCGCTGGCGCGCCGAACTGCTGGACTTCATCACCCAGTCCGCCGACATCGTTTTGGCCAACGAGGCCGAACTGGGCGCCCTGTTCGAGACCGAGGACTTCGACGCAGCCGCCGCTCAGTTGGCCGCCATCGTCGAGATCGCCGCAGTCACGCGCGGCGAGCACGGCTCGGTGGTGATCAAGGGCGAGGAGCGGATCACGGTCGCCGCCTATCCGGTCGCCAAGGTTCTGGACACCACCGGCGCCGGCGACCAGTACGCTGCGGGCTTCCTGCTGGGCGTCGCGCGCGGCCTGACCCTGGAAGAGTCCGGCAAGCTGGGCTCGCTGGCGGCGTCCGAAGTCATCGCCCACTGGGGCCCGCGCCCGATGGTGAAACTGGCCGATCTGGCCAAGGACACCGGGCTGAAGCTGTAAGGCGATAAAGACCTTCCCCCGCTTGCGGGGGAAGTGTCAGCTCGTCGAGCGAAGCGAGACGGCTGACGATGGGGGGAGTTTCGCGAAACTTCCCTCTCCGACCCTGGATCGGCTGCGCCGATCGCCGGGCCACCTCTCCCGCAAGCGGGAGAGGGTCTTCAGAGCCTCAGCTCTTCCACCGCAGCGTGACCGGCTGGATCGGGTTCTTGAACACCCGGTCCTCGGCGCGGCTCTTCAGCCATTCACGCTTCAGCTGCTGATACCATTTGGCCTGTTTGTCGGCGTCGTCGATCCAGATCAGGGCCGGGTCGTAGCGCAGGCCCTCGTTCTGCAGGTTCACCATGCCGCCGTCCTGTTTCAGGAAGGCGACCACCCCCATCCGCAGGAAGGGTTTGGCCAGGTCGAACACCCAGTGGTCGGACCAGAACATCTGGGTGATCCGGGTCTTGGTCTCGGTGATCGGGGTCAGGCAGGTCAGGGCCAGGACCTGTTTCTCGCCGACCTGGATATGTTCCCAGCGATAGCCGGGCAGGCGGAAGGTGATCTCGGTCGCCGGTGCCCCGCCCAGGATCTTGTAGAGGCGGCTGTTCGACGAGGGGGCGTGGCGCACCATGGCCCAGCCGTGCTCGACCGGGGCGAAGGCCTTGGCCTTCTCGTGCATCGAATGTTCGCTGCGCCACCACCATTGCTGGTGGACGTAAGGCCCGTGGGCGGGGTCCATCAGGCCGACGACGGCATGGTCGATATGGCTGTCGAAATCCATCCATTCGACCAGTTTGGCCTCGCCGCCGACCACGCCGGGGAAGACCGGCGGCTCGTGGTCGGGCTCCATCGGATTGCGGGCGTCCGACGCCATCCAGACGAAGACGATCCCCTGGCTCTCGCGCACCGGATAGGACCGGATGCGGATACGCTCGGCCTCGAACGCCTGGTCTTCGACCAGGGACGGGATCTTGGCGCAGACGCCGTCGGGGCGGAAGCGCCAGCCGTGATAGGGGCATTCGACGGTCTCGCCCTCGCCCGGTTTCTCGACCAGCTTCCCGGCCGACAGAGGGGCGGCGCGGTGGGGGCAGATGTCGCGCATCGCATAGACCTGGCCCGCGCGGGTGCGGCCGACCAGAACCGGCTCGCCCATGATCTCGTAGCGCTTCAGGCTGGCGGGGGCGACGTCGCGGCCCAGGGCGACGAAATACCAGGCGTCGGTGACGAAGCCCTTGCCGAAGGCGGTCGGCGGAGCCTTGGCGGCGGGGACGGAGGGCTGGGCGGGTTCGGCGGTCATGACGGCTGTTTATCAGCGGGCGGGGCGACGCCATAGACCCCACGCCGGTTGCAAGCTGGACCGTTTGTCCAATCTCGCGCCGCGCCGGAGCCTTGACGGCTTTCCTCCAACGGCAGGGCAGGGCAAGGTCCCGGTCAAAGAACGCCGCTCGGGTCGTCATCAAGGGAAGTCACGCCATGTTCCGCATCCTCGCCGCCGCCGCAGCCCTCTGCATCGCCCCGGCCGCCCAGGCCCAGGACGGCCACGGGGTTCATTCCGAACACGGCCATGCCCACGGCCACCAACATGCCGACTTCGCCTCGGACCGAATCCATGTTCGGGTGGACGGGGATATGGGCGGGCGCGACATCATCCTGATCCCCGGCCTCAGTTCCTCGCCGGAGATCTGGCAGGAGACGGTTGATCATCTGACGGCTCAGGACGGCGTGGGCTGGCGCGTCCATCGGATCCATGTCCAGGGCTTCGCCGGGGCGCCGGCCGAGGGCAACGCCCAGACAGGCGCGACGCCGGGTCTGGTCGCCGCTCCGGTCGCCGAGGAGATCGCCCGCTATATCCGCGAACAGGGGCTGTCGAAGCCCGCCGTGGTCGGTCATTCGATGGGCGGGACCATCGGCCTGATGCTGGCGGCGCGGCATCCGGATCTGGTCGGCCGGCTGATGGTGGTCGACATGGTGCCCTTCATGGGGGCGATGTTCGGCCCTCCGGGAACGACGGCGGAAGGCGTGACGCCGGTTGCGGACCAGATCTGGGCCGTCCAGTCCAACGCCCCCCGCGACGCCTATGTGGCCCAGGCCGCCACGGCCATCAATGGCATGATCAATACCGAGAGCCGCCGCGAGGCGGCGCTGGAGGACATGCGGGCCAGCGACCAGAAGGTCTCGGCCGCCGCCTTCCGCGAACTGGTGACGACCGACCTGCGTCCCGAACTGTCGCGGATCACCGCCCCGACCGAGGCTGTCTATGTGAAGTTCAACGACGCGCGGATGACGAACGAGGTGACCGACATGATCTATCGGGCGTCCTACGCCACTCTGCCGAACGTGACCCTGAAGCGGATCGACGACAGCGCCCACTTCATCATGTTCGACCAGCCCCAGGCCTTCCAGGCCGAACTGGACGCCTTCCTCGCTCGATGAACCATCCGGCGGCGGATCGGATTGTCGGCCTGTACGACGACAAGGCGGCCGACTGGATTCGCGACCGGGGCGAAGACCTCCAGGTCGGGACCAGCGATCCGGACGAGGCGGTCTGGCTGGACCGGCTGCTGGACGGGTTGCCCGCCGGGGCGACCGTGCTGGACGTCGGCTGCGGTTCGGGCTGGCCCATAGGGGTCGCGCTGTTGCGACGCGGCTTCGGCGTGACCGGTCTGGACGCCTCGCCAGGCCTGATCGACCACGCCCGCACCACTCTGCCGCAGGGCGACTGGAGGCTGGGCGACATGCGCAAAACCCTGCCTGCGGGGCGGTTCGACGCCGTCCTGGCCTGGCACAGCCTGTTTCATCTGACGCCCGAGGCTCAGGCGCGCCTGCTGCCCGAACTGGCGGGCCGGGTCGCGGACGGCGGGCGGCTGATGTTCACCGCCGGCCCGGCGCATGGCGAGACCCTGGGCGAATGGCGGGACGAACCCCTCTATCACGGCAGTCTGGATACGGACGTCTATCGCCGCCTGCTGACCGAGGCCGGGCTGAGCGTCGAGGCGGCGGAAAACGGCGTCTGGCTGGCCCGCCGCGCCTTTCTTTCGGCGAAATAACCGCTCACGGTCGCGTGAAGTCGGCGGGGCCGTTTCGGCGGCGGTTCATACGCGATACAGGTGCGTATGGGTTCACTCCGCCTGAGCGCGGCATCTGAGGATATTCATGGCGGGTCCAGGGTTCGGGGGCGGACAACAGGGCGGCGCGAAGCCGGCCCGCACGCCGTTGCAGCGCGTGCTCTACTGGGGCGCTGTGCTGGCGGTGTGGGGGCTGATCTTCCTGGTCGTCTTCTTCGCCGTCTTCGCCCGCGGCCTGCCGGACACCTCGACCCTCTATAATGTCGATCGCCAGCCCTCGATCACCTATTTGGACCGCAACGGGGCCCTGATCGCCACGCGGGGCACCCAGATGGCGCCCCCGGCCGATCTGGACAGCCTGCCCGACTATGTGCCGGCCGCCTTCATCGCCATCGAGGACCGGCGCTTCTATCACCACCCGGGTTTCGACCCCATCGGCATGATGAGGGCGGCGGTGCGGAACATGCGCGCCGGGCGGGTGGTCCAGGGCGGTTCGACCCTGACGCAGCAGCTGGCCAAGAACCTGTTCCTGACGCCCGACCAGAACATCCGCCGCAAGGTGCAGGAGCTGATGCTGGCCGTCTGGCTGGAGATGAAATTCTCCAAGAAGGAGATCCTGGCCCTCTATCTGAACCGGGTCTATTTCGGCGCCGGCGCCTATGGGATCGAGGCGGCGTCTCAACGCTATTTCGACAAGTCGGCCAAGAACCTGACCGTGGGCGAGGCCGCGCTGCTGGCCGGTCTGCTGAAGGCGCCGTCGCGCTATTCGCCGGTGTCCGAGAGCGAGCGGGCGGCGACCCGCGCCACCGTCGTCCTGAACGAGATGGAAGAGGCCGGCGTCATCACCGCCGCCCAGCGCGAGGAGGCCGTCACCCAGCCGGTCATCGTCTCGCGCACCCTGGCGACCCAGCACGCCCAGTATTTCATCGACTGGCTGGACAAGTCGATCCGCGGCCTGGTCGGCGAACCGACCGAGGACATGGTGGTCGAGACCACCCTGGACCTGACGCTGCAGACCTCGGCCGAACGCTCGGTGCGCCGCATCCTGGACCGGGACGAGGGCAAGGGCGTGCAGCAGGCTGCCCTGGTAGCCCTGGACGGCGACGGCCGGGTGCGGGCCATGATCGGCGGCGCCTCCTATGCCGACAGCCAGTTCAACCGCGCCACCGATGCGCGGCGCCAGGCGGGGTCGTCGTTCAAGCCCTTCGTCTATCTGGCGGCGGTCGAGGCCGGCTATACGCCCCAGACCCCGGTGGTCGACCAGCCCATCACCATCGGCAACTGGTCGCCCAAGAACTATTCCAACACCTTCAGCGGAAACATGACCCTGGCCCAGGCCGTGGCCCAGTCGACCAATACGGTCGCGGCCTATGTCGCCGACCAGATCGGCCGCGACAGCGTGGCCCGCGCCGCCCGCCGCCTGGGCATCGAGAGCCGCATCGGCCTGGAGCCCGCCATGGCCCTGGGCGCGGTCGAGGTCTCGCCGCTGGAAATGGCCACCGCCTATGACGCCTTCTCGAACGGCGGGCGCCGGGTCGAGGCCTATGGCATCAGCCGCATCCGCACGCCCCAGGGCCGGGTCATCTATCAGCGCTCGGGCGCCCAGAACGGCCAGGCGATCAACAATCCCTCGCTCTACTATATGAACGAGATGCTGCGCGGGGTGATGACCTCGGGCACCGGGCGCAGCGCGGCCATCGCCGGGCGCGATCTGGCCGGCAAGTCGGGCACGACCTCGGACTACAAGGACGCCTGGTTCGTCGGCTACACCGGCGGCTTCGTCACCGCCGTCTGGGTCGGCAAGGACGACAACACCGCCATGCGCGGCGTGACTGGCGGCTCGTCGCCCGCCGCCATCTGGAAGGGCTTCATGGAGGCGGCCCTGCCGCGCCTGAACGCGCCCCGCATCCCCAACGGCCCGCCGATGCCCGAAGGCTGGACCCCGCCCGATCCGGTCGGCGACCTGCTGTCCGGCATGGGCGAGGGCGGCGTCCCGGTCGAGCCGGTAGATCCGAACATCGGCGAACCCTATGTCGAACAGTCGGGTCAGCCGATTCCGCAACAGCCGGCGCCCAGGCAGCCGGTGGTCCGTCCGACCTCGCCCCAGCCGGGCCGCGACGCACCGGACCAGCAGCCGGAAGGCCGTCAGCCGGCTGAGAAAAAGTCGGACCCGCTGTTCTTCTGACGGTTGAGATGCATCGTCTCCTCCCCATGAAATGGGGAGGTGGCTCGAAGCGCAGCGGAGAGACGGAGGGGTTCTTCGCGCATCACTGGCGTCTGTGGGGCTTCAAGAACCCCTCCACCGCTTCGCGGTCCCCCTCCCCACTTTGTGGGGAGGAGACGATGCCGGCAGGCGTTTATCGCCCCACGGCGTGCAGGGCAGCGCCGTAGTCTCTCAGCCATTTGCGCCACGGCCTGTGGTCGCCGACCAGGCGTTCGACCACCGACCAGTAGGCCGGGCTGTGGTCGGCGTGGACCAGGTGGGCGACCTCGTGGGCGGCCAGGTAGTCGATGACCGGGGGCGGGGCCATGATCACCCGCCAGGAATAGCGGATGGTGCGGTTGTGCGGGCTGCACGAGCCCCAGCGTGACCTGGTGTCGGCAATCGCCATCTTGACGGGCTTCTGGCCCAGGGCGTGCAGGTGGTGGTCGGTCCGTTCCTGCAGGGTGTCGCGGGCCTCGCGTTTCAGCAGGTTCTCGACCCGGCGGGCGTAGGCCTCGCCCTCGCCGCCCGAGCGGATCACGGTTCCTTCTTCGACCAGCCGCGCCGCCCCGGCGCCGGGCACGGCCTCCAGCCGCACCGGCTTGCCGCGCAGGGAAATGACCTGGCCCGGCTCCAGCGGTCGGCTTTTCGGGCGGACGGCCAGACGTTCGGAAATCCACACGGCCCTGGTGCGGGCGAAGGCCACGGCCTGGGTCAGGCCGCGTTCGGTGGGGGCGATGACCACGGCCTCGCCCGCGCGCGCGTCGATTCGCACCGACAGACGTCGGGCGCGCGGATTGACGGACAGTCTGAGGATGGGGCCGCTGCCCCCCTCGTCAAGCGGCAGCCGCTGACCGTTGTGGTACGCCACTAGAGCCTGATCCGCTGAGGAGTAATCGCTTCGCGATTAAGCTGAAGCGGTGGATCAGGCTCCAGATTAAAGCGAGAGCGTGCTTCACGCTTCTGTCGGAACCGCGAAGCGGTTCCGTCAAAACCGATCATGCTCTAGGCCTCGTTTTGGGCGATGAAATCGCGGACGCGGGGATAGATCTCGTCGCGGAAGCGACGGCCGTTGAAGACGCCGTAGTGGCCCACGCCCGGCTGGACGTAAAGCACCCGTCGCGCGTCGGGGATATTGGGGCACAGGCCGTGCGCCGCCTGGGTCTGGCCGACGCCGGAGATGTCGTCCTTCTCGCCCTCGACCGTCATCAGGCCGATGTCGGTGATCCTGGACAGATCCACCTTGCGGCCGCGATGCTCCAGCAGGCCCCGCGCCAGAAGGTGCTGCTGGAAGACGATGTCGATGGTCTGGAGATAGAATTCTTCGGTCAGGTCCAGCACCGACAGATATTCGTCGTAGAACTCCTCGTGCTTCTCGACCCCGTCGCCGTCGCCGTCGATCAGGCTGTTGAAATAGTCCCAGTGGGCGTCGCGGTGGCGCGCCTCGTTCATCGACATGAAGCTGTAGAGCTGGACGAAGCCCGGATAGACCCGCCGCCCGAAGCCCGCATAGGGCAGGGGGACGGTGTGGATCATGTTCGACCGGAACCAGGTGAAGGGCTTGTCCTCCGCCAGCTGGTTGGTCACGGTCGGCGACAGGCGGGCGTCGATGGGCGAGCCCATGAAGGTCATGGACAGGGGGCGGTTGGCGTCGCCGTCCTCGGCCATCACGGCGCCGGCCGCCAGCACGGGCGGGCCGGGCTGGCAGACGCCGACGACATGGGCGCGGCCGCCCACCTGGGCCAGCATCAGGCGGATGTGGTCGATATAGTCGAAGAAGTCGAACTTGCCTTCCAGCGCCGGCACCTGACGGGCGTTGATCCAGTCGGTGACATAGACGTCGTGGTCCTGGAGGAAGGCTTCGACCGTACCGCGCAGCAGGGTGGCGTAGTGGCCCGACAGGGGGGCGACGATCAGGACGGCGGGGCCGGACGGCGGCTTCCCGACGCGCTTCAGGTCGCCGATGTTGCGGGCGAAGCGGACCAGGCGGCACCAGGGGCTCTGCCAGATCACCTGTTCGACGGTGCGGACCGGCTGACCCTCGATCGTGACCACCTCCAGCCCCCAGTCGGGCTTGCCGTAGCGGCGGGTCATGCTCTCGAACAGTTCGGCCGAGGCGTAGGCGGTGCGGCCTATGGCCGTGTCCGCCGCCGGGTTCAGCGGCGAGGTCCAGAACTGACGGGCCATCTGGGCGCCGACCCGCAGAGGCAGCGCCGACTGGTAGGCGAGTTCGTGAAACGCGTAGAGCATGACGATCCGGTATGGACGCCGCCGGGGCCGGCGGGCCGTTTGCTGCAGAGCAGCATACAGGGTTTCCCCGCCATCCGTCACTTATTCGCAGTTACGTCCAATCCTTGATCTCACGGCGCCTTCTCGCCGCCCCACGGACGTGGTCAGATGGCTGTGGATGTCCGGGGGGACGTCGTGGAGCAATCGATGCTGGTCACCCTGACCATCGCCGGCCTGATGGGCCTTCAGACGCCGACCGTCGGCCTGGTCTCCTACGAGGAGGCGGTGCGCTGCGCCGGCCTGACCCAGGCTGCGTCCGAACTGGAGGGCGGCGAGAGCGCCGAGGGCAAGAGCCTGTATGATTCCGCCCTCTACTGGTCCCTGGCGGCCATGCAGGCGGCGACGGCGGCCGGCAAGCCGACCCGTGTGGCCGAGGCTGACCAGACCCGCGCCCGGATCGAGGCGGTGCGCCAGTTGAACGCAGAGGCGCCGGCCGCCCGCACCGCCCTGCAACGCTGTCGCCAGAAGACGCCGGACCTGGACTGAAGATACCGCCGGTATGGTCAAGCTGAACCGGCCGGGCGGCGTTGCGTTTGCATCAGGACCATGGGGGGACGCGTCTTTCGTCCCGAAGCGGGATTTCAGAGGCGTCTGGCATGTTCGAATTCGGCCGTGATCTTCGCAAGCTGTTCGCCCAGGCGCGCGAGAGCGAGGATCTGGGCTGGATCGAGCTGATCGGCGTCGACTTGCTGGGCGCCGAGGCGCGGCGAGAATCCATCGACGCAGGCCGTGTCTCCTGCGCCCGTCCCTTCGAGACCGAGAGCCGCGCCGCCGCCCTGTGGCGAGAGCACGCCCGCCGCAGCGGCGACGCCGACAGCCTGGACCGGGCCGACCGCTGCGCCGAAAGCCTGTTGCGCGCCGCCGTGGGCGAGGACCAGGTGGCCCTGGCGGCCATGGACAAGGCCCTGGCCCTGATGCTGCGTTTCGACCTGTGCGGCGATCCCGCCTGCCTGGACCGCGCCCTGGCGGCGCTGGAGGCCGGGGGGCGCGTGCGCCGGTCACGCATTTCCGGTGAGATCGCCTCGGTTCACGCCCGGCTGCGCGCGCGCAAGGCGCGACTGTCCGGCGATGGCGCCGCCCTGATGGACGCCCTGGCCCTGATGGACGCGGCCCAGCACGCGACCGGTCCCAGGGATATCGACCTGCGGCTGGACCGCGCCGCCCTGGCGCTGGAGGCCGGGGTGGTGCAGCGTGATCCGCGCCTGCTGGACCAGGCGGGCCGCGACCTGGGCGCCCTGGTCGAGACCGCCTCGCCCGACTATCGTCCCCTGACCCGCGCCCGCGCCCTGGCCCTGTGCGGGGCCGGTCTGTCGGCCCTGGCCGCCGTCGCCGGTCACGCCGAGGCCCAGGCCCAGGGGCGGGTGATGTTCGAGGCCGCCGCCGACCAGTTCACCCCCGATCACAGTCCGCTGGACTGGGCCGCCATCCAGGTGCTGCGCGCCGGGGACGAGGCCCTGCCGCTGATGCTGCTGACCCAGGCCGAGATCCTGACCCAGGGCCATGGCCTGATCGTGGGCGCCCTGGTGCGCGAGCGTCGTTTGGCGCGTGAAGCCGCCCTGGCCGAGGCCGTGCGCGACCTCGCCGGGCTGGATCTGCTGGAGGGGCGTATCCGCGACCGTCTGGCCGAGGCGACGCCGCTGGACTGGACCGCCGATCAGATCGGACTGGGCGAACTGGCCTTGGCCCGCGCCCGCCTGGGCGGTCCCGCGCCGCGCAACCTGGCCCTGATCCTGAACGAGGCCGTCCTAACGGCGCGCGAACTGGGCGTGCCGGCCCTGGCGGACCGGGCCGGGACGCTGTTGTGGAAGTCGGGGCTGTAAAAAATCCCCCGTCACCCTCGGGCTTGTCCCGAGGGCCCACGGTCAGGATCCATGCGAGCGTCGCCGCTGGTCGCGACAGCCTGAGCCGTCCGACATTGATGCGCGCGGAGAGGTAGGCCCTCGGGACAAGCCCGAGGGTGACGGATCAGTGGCGCGGCCTCAACCGCCCATGGCCACGAAGGCGCCGTTCAGGAATTTCGGCTTGCCATAGGCCAGGCGCTGGCCGTCGTCGGACAGGACGCGGCCGCCGGCCGCCTCCAGCACCGCCTGGCCCGCCGCCGTGTCCCATTCCGAGGTCGGGCCGGAACGCGGATAGGCGTCGAAACGACCCTCGGCGATCAGGCAGAATTTCAGCGAGGAGTCCGTGCCCTGCCAGCGGGTGCAGCCGTGGCGGGCGGCGAGACGGGTCGCCTCCTCGTCGGTGACGCTGTGGCTGAGCAGGGCCATGCCCTCCTGCGGCCGATCGCGGACCTTGATCGGACGCCATTCGGTGCCGGAATGGGCCTCGCCCTCCTGCTGTTCGCCATACTGGCGGCGGAAGGCGCCGCCCTCGGGGGCGTCGGTGCGCCAAGTCGTCGCCGTCGCCGGCGCCGTGACCACGCCCGCCACCGGATAGCCCTGGTGCATCAGGGCGATGTTGACGGTGAAGGCCTCGCCCCCGCGCACGAAGCCCTTGGTGCCGTCCAGCGGGTCGATCAGCCAGAACCAGTCCTCGGCCGCGGCCGGGGCGCCGTCGGCGGCGACGGCTTCCTCCGCCACCGTCTGGACGCCGGGATAAAGGGCCGCCAGCCGCTCCAGGATCAGGGCCTCGGCGGCGCGGTCGGCCTGGGTGACGGGGCTGTCGTCGGACTTGGTCTCGACCGCCGTGCCGCTGCGCCAATAGGGCAGGATGACGCGCGCGGCGTCTTCGGCGATCTCAGCGAGGGCCAGGGACAGGGCGCCGGACTTCAGGTCGCGGGCCAGTTTCTTGGTAGGGGAGGTCGTCATTACGGGCTCGATAGACCATCGCGGCGGTTCCATGAACCGGCAAATCACGTCAGCTTCGCGCGCGACACGAACTGTGACCTGAACGCCGACGAGAGTATGCTGGCCGCCATGACCCCGAACGACGCCGCCCAAGCCCCTATGGACCAGCCTGCGGACCTGTCCGTGGACCTGCCCGTCGACGGAACCGAACTGGCTACCTATGTCGCCGCCAAGCTATGCCACGACTTCATAAGCCCGTCGGGCGCCATCGTCTCGGGTCTGGACCTGATGCGCGATCCGACGGCCCAGGACATGCGCGACGACGCCTTGTCCCTGATCGAGCAGAGCGCCCGCAAGATGGTCGCCCTGGTGCATTTCGCCCGCGTCGCCTTCGGTGCGGCGACCACCAGCGAACGCTTCAACGCCCGCGAGCTAGAGGCCCTGGTCGTCGGCCTGACCGACGGCGGGCGCGCCACCATGGACTGGCGCATCGCCGAAGGGGAATTCTCCAAGCCCCAGGCCCGCGCCCTGGTCAATCTGGCCTATCTGACCATCGGCGCCCTGCCGATGGGCGGCAATGCGGTGATCCAGTCGCGGGTCGAGGATGGAACCCTGGTTCTGGAAGGTCTGGCCGACGGCGCCCGCGCCCGGCTGAAACCCGAGGCGGTGACGGGCCTGGCGGGTCAGCGTCTGACGGAAGGTCTGGCGGGCCAGTGGATCCAGCCCTACTGGCTGTGGCTGACCGTCACCGAGGCCGGCGGCGCCCTGGAGGTGACGGTCGAGGACGGCCGGGTGATGTTCGACGCCAGAATGCCCCTGTGAGGCGTTTCCCAACGACTCGTTAACTGGCATTAGGCGATACTGAGCGACGCGTGACTTCGGCCGGAAGTCCCCGCGGTTCGGGAGCCCCGCCTTGGATTTCAAAACCTGCCTCATCGTCGACGACAGCCGGATCATCCGCAAGGTGGCCCGCCGGATCGTCGAGGGCCTCGGTTATGAGGTCGATGAGGCCGCTGACGGCGCGGAGGCCCTGGCCTATTGCTCCGGCGCCATGCCGGACATGCTGCTGATCGACTGGAACATGCCGGTGATGGACGGGCTGACCCTGCTGCGCCGCCTGCGCGCCCTGCCGGGCGGCGATCAGCCCAAGGTGCTGTTCTGCACCATCGAGACCCGCCCCGACCGCATCGCAGAGGCCCTGGCCGCCGGCGCCGACGACTATGTGATGAAGCCGTTCGACGGCGAGATCCTGCAATCCAAGCTGATGGAGGTCGGTGCGATCGCGGCATGACGCCTGAGGACTTCGACAAGCTCCAGGGTCTATTGGCCACCCGCGCCGGCTATCGGCTGACGCGGGATCGCATCCACCTGGCCGAACATCGGCTGGGCCCGATCGCGCGTCGCGAAGGCTATGCCAATGTCGAGGCCCTGCTGGCCAATCTGTGGGCGCACCCGGTGGCCTCGCTGGGCTGGGCGGTGATCGAGGCCCTGCTGAACGCCGAGACCTGGTTCCGTCGCGACCGCACTCCCTTCACCGTGCTGGAGAAGGAACTGCTGCCGGCCCTGGGCCGGGCGCGGGCCAACGGCCGGGTGCGGGTATGGTCGGCCGGCTGTTCGACGGGCCAGGAAGCCTGGTCCATCGCCATGACAGGCCATGAGATCGGCGTGCCGCTGGATCTGGTCGCCACCGACCTGTCGCAGCGCGCCATCGAGAAGGCCCGATCGGGCGTCTATACCGGGTTCGAGATCCAGCGCGGCCTGACCGCCCAGACCATGTTGCGCTGGTTCGAGCCGATCGAGGACAATTGGCGGGTGCGCGACGAACTGGCCGACACGGTCCGCTTCGGCCGCGCCAACCTGCTGGACGAGCCGACCGACGAGGCTCGTTTCGACGTCATCTTCTGCCGCAATGTGCTGGGCGACATGGAGCCGTCGCGCCGCGCCCGCGTGCTGGACGGGCTGGAGCGCCGCCTGGTCGACGACGGCTGCCTGTTCCTGGGCGCCGACGAACGGCTGGAAGGCGAGACCGTCGCCTTCCGTCCCGTCAGCGGCCGCAAGGGCCTGTATGTGAAGAGCCCCTCGACCCTGCGTCGCGCCGCCTGATCCTCCAGCGCAAGGCGGCCGATCAGGCCGCCATGATCTTCTGCAGCACCGACAGCGGCACGGATCCGTTGGCCAGAATCCTGTCGTGGAAGGCGCGCAGGTCGAAGCCGGGCCGCGCCTGGGCCTCGCGCCGCAGGCCGGCGATGACGGTGTGGCCGATCTTGTAGGAACAGGCCTGGCCCGGCATCACGCAATAGCGGTCGATCTCGCTGGCCGAGGCGTCGCCCGGCTTGGCGCCCGAGGCGAACATATAGTCGATGGCCTGCTGGCGGCTCCACCGCTCGTGATGCAGGCCGGTGTCGACCACCAGCCGCACGGCCCGGAACAGGTAGGAGCCCAGGAAGCCGACCCGTCCCAGCGGATTGTCGGCATAGACGTCCAGATCATCGGCCGCGACGCTCTCGGCGTACAGGGCCCAGCCCTCGTTGAAGGCCGAGAAGCCGCCGGCGCGACGATAGATGGGCAGGCTGTCCATCTCGCGCGCCAGGGCCACCTGCAGGTGATGGCCCGGCGAAGCCTCGTGATAGGTCAGGGTCGGCAGGGCGAATTTGGGCCAGTTCGCGGTGTCGCGCAGGTTGATGTAATAGGCGCCCGGCCGCGACCCATCCAGGGTCGGCGCCTGATAATAGCCGCCCGGCGCCCCGACCTGGATCGACGGCGGCACGCGCCGGATCTCGACCCGCGATTTCGGCAGATGGCCGAAGACGCGCGGCAGCAGGGGCTGCAGGGCCTCGACCTGGGCGTTCAGCGAGGCGATCAGTTCGACCTTGGCCTCGTCCGTGTTGGGCCACAGCTGGGCGGGGTCGGCGTTCAGGGCCGCGATCCGCTCGCCCACCGTGCCCTGGGTCAGGCCCTGGCTCTTCAGGATGGCGTCGATCTGGGCGCTGATCTCGGCGACCTGTTCCAGACCCATCCGGTGGATATCGCCGCCCGACAGGCCAGTGGTCGTATAGGTCTTCAGATTCTGGGCGTAGAGGTCGGCGCCGCGCGGGAAACGCCAGACGCCGGCGTCCTCGGAGGCCTTGGGCTGCAGGGCTTTCAGGGTCTCGGTCTGGCGCGCCAGCGCCGGCTTGACCCCTTCTTCGACCAGGGCGGCGGCGCGGGCGCTCCAGTCTCCGGCGATCCCCTTGTCGGCGGTCTTGCGGCCCAGCGCCTTGACGAAGGCCATGTCTGCGCCGGCCTGGCCGGACAGGGCGTCCAGCTGGCGCAGGGTCTTCTGCATCAGGACGGTGGACAGGATGATGTCCCGGTCGCCGTCGATCCGCACCCGCTCGGTCTCCTGATCCAGCACGCCCCCGAAGGCCTCGACGCGAGACAGGAAGGCCTCGGCGTCGTCCGCCGTCTCGATCCGGTGCTGGTTCTCCAGAAAGTCGGGCACGTTGAAATAGGCGCCGGACATCTGGGTCACGACATAGGCGCCCTGATAGCCCCCGCCGCCGACCGTGCCGTAGTCGAAGTCTGCGGCCCCGGCCGCCGTTTCCGCGTTGAAGGCGGCGATCTCGTAGGTGACGGCCGAGGCGGGGCTGAGTTCGGCCTTGGGGAAGGCCTGCAGCGTGCGCCAGCGTTCGATCGCCTTTGCCTTGTCGCGGGCGACATCGGCGGGGCCGCGCTGCGACAGACGGCCGGACAGCCAGGCCTTGTCGCCCTTGTCCAGGCCCAGACTGGTCGCGCTCTCGGGCCGCGCCTCGACGTCCGCGTTGAACCAGTCGGTCAGCAGGGCGTCCAGCCGCGCATCGGCGTTAGTGTCGGGGGCCTGGGCGAAGGCGGGCAGGGCCGTGACGACGCCCACACCGGCGGCGGACAGCATCAGGCGGCGACGGTCGATCATGGAATAAGCCCCTCACTGGAATCAGAGGAGGCATTGGTCGGCGCCCGGCCCGGTCTGGCAAGTCCGCACGCCGTCGCAGCGGCCTCAGCCCGCGTGCAGTTCCTGTTTGACCCGTTCCGCCAGTGTCTTGATGTCCAGCGGCTTGGGCAGGAAGGAGACGCCGACCTCGTCCTGCAGCAGGTCCGAGAAGTCGCTCTCGGCATAGCCGGAGATGAACATCACGGGGGCGTCGCCCAGGTATTTGCGGGCCTTCTTCAACAGGGACGGGCCGTCAAGACCGGGCATGATGACGTCGGAGATCATCATGTCGATCTGACCCGCGTGTTCCTCGGCCAGGATCAAGGCCTCCTCGCCGTCGGCGGCCTCGATCACCTCGTAGCCGCGCTGACGCAGCAGGCGGGCGGCGATGCCGCGCACGGCGTCCTCGTCCTCGACGAACAGGATGCGGCCGGCGCCGGACAGGTCGCGGGGCGCCTTGACCTTGACCTCGACCGGCTGGACCTCGGCCAGTTCGGCCTCGCCGGCGGCGGGCAGGAAGATGCGGAAGGCCGCCCCCATGCTCATGCCGTGCGGCCCCTCGATATTGGTGACCGAGATATGGCCGCCGGCCTGTTGCGCGATGCCATAGACGGTGGCCAGGCCCATGCCCGTGCCCTCGTTGACCGCCTTGGTGGTGAAGAAGGGCTCGAAGATCTTGTCGACCAGTTCGGGCGGCACGCCGGGGCCGGTGTCCGACACCTCGATCAGGGCGACCTCGTCCGTCGGGGCGTCGATCCAGCCAAGGTCGCGGGCCTGTTCGGCGGTCAGGCGGCGGGTCGAGATGGTCACCACGGCGTCGCCCGGTTCGACCACGCCGCGCATGGCGTCGCGGGCGTTGACCGCCAGGTTCATCACCGCGGTCTCCAACTGGCTCTTGTCAGCCAGGACCACCGGCAGGTCGCGGCCGTAGTCGGTTTCCAGCCGCACGTCCTCGCGCAGCAGGCGGCGCAGCAGGATGGCGAACTCGCCGACCAGTTCGCCTAGATCCAGACGCTCGCGCCGCACGGTCGACTTGCGCGAGAAGGCCAGCAGCTTGCGCACCAGATCGGCGGCGCGGATGGCGGTCTGGCGGATCTCGTTCAGCCCCTCGTAGGAGGGGTCGCCGACCGGATGGCGCTCCAGCAGGCCGGACAGCTGCAACTGGATCGCCGTCAGCAGATTGTTGAAGTCGTGGGCCACGCCGCCGGCCAGCTGGCCCACGGCCTGCATCTTCTGGGCCTGGGAAAGCTGCAGCTCCATCGACTTCTGCGACGAGACGTCGAACAGCCAGATGCGCTTCTGTTCCCCTTCGGGCGCCACATAGAGGTGCAGCATCTTGTCGGGATAGGCGCGGGCGACCAGTTCGATCGGGCCGGACGAGCCGCCGGCCAGTTTAAGCCGCGCCTCGGCCACGCCGCCGGGATCGAACAGATGGCCGAAGGCGGCGTCGCGCGCCGCATTGGGGCCGGTCAGGACGGCGAGGGCGGCGTTGGCCTCCTCCGCCTTGCCGGCGAACAGGTCGGGACCGCCGATCACGGCCGAGCCGAACGGGGCGCCGGCGGCCATGGCGCGCGACTCGCCGGAGGGCGCGCCGTTGGTCGGGGCGGCCGGGGCGGCGGCCAGGGGCAGGACCGCCTCTGGCGCGACCCGCATCAGAAAACGGTTGTCGCCGGCCTTGCCGATGACGACCTCGACCTCGCGCGCGCCGATCTGGACGATGGCGTGGCCCGGCTCGCCCTTCCGGGCCTGGGCGAAGGCCATGTAGAGGGCCTGGGCCGACTTGCCGCGCGGCAGGGCCGTGGTCGTGCCGTTGGCCTCGGCCCAGGCGGCGTTGAAGGCCAGGACCTGGCCCGAATCCCAGACCAGGGCCGCCGGCTCGGCCATGGCGTCCAGCAGGTCGACGGCGACGTCGCTGGACGGTTTGACCGTCTCGGCGCGGCGGAAGCCGAACAGGCCGATCAGGGCGATCAGCCCGGCCGTCACGATCAGGATCATGCCCGGCGCCGAGGTCGGATTGGCCCGGAACGCCGGATAGGCCAGGGCGGCGACGGCCGCCACGACCCCGAACGCCATCGCGGCCGAGAGCAGATCGAACGGAAGGCGTCGGGTGGACGTCATGCGGCCTCGCGAATCAGTGGGCTGATCATACGCTCAAATCCTGCTGCAACCCTTACGGCGGTCTTACCGGCGTTTGCGCGACTGGAAGACGAAGCCGATGATCTTGGCGGCGGCCTCGAAATGTTCCTTGGGTATGACCTCGTCCACCTCGACCGAGGCGTAGAGGGCGCGGGCCAGGGGCACGTTCTCGACGATCGGCACGTCATGTTCCTTGGCCACTTCGCGGATGCGCAGGGCCAGGGCGTCGACGCCCTTGGCGACGCAGATGGGCGCCCCGTCGCCCTGGGTCGGTTCGTAGCGCAGGGCCACCGAATAGTGGGTCGGGTTGGTGACGATGACCGTGGCCGTGGGCACGTTCTGCATCATCCGCTGGCGGCTGCGCTGGTTGCGGATCTGACGCAGCTTGGCCTTGACGTGCGGGTCGCCCTCGGTCTGCTTGTAGTCCTCCTTCATCTCCTCCTTGGTCATCCGCATCCGCTTGGCGAAGCGGAATTTCTGCCAGATGAAGTCGGCGCCCGCCGTGGCGCCCAGAAGGATGATGGCCGCCACGAACAGGGCCACGGCCATGTCCCGCGCCAGGGGCAGTATGGCCAGGGGGCTCATGGCCACCATGTTCTCGAACTCGCGGACGTGCGGCTTCAGCACCATCCAGCAGACGACGCAGACGGCGATCAGCTTCAGGAAGGTCTTCACGAACTGGACCAGGCCGTCCGGGCCGAAGATCCGCTTGAACCCGGACAGCGGGTTCACCATCGACCACTGGGGCTTGAGTTTTTCGGTGGTGAAGATCAGGCCGGACTGGGCCAGGTTGCCGCCCGCTCCGCCGATGATGGTCGCCAGCATGACGGCGCCCAGGAAGGGGGTCATGGCCCACAGGGCCCTGGCCAGAATCTGGTTGCCGGCGCCCGAGTTCAGCACGCCCAGCATCTGATGCGGCGCCGCGATGAAGGGCAGGAATTGTTCGGCCATCGATGAGGCGAACCATCCGCCGCAGGTCAGGATGACGGCCGCCGCCCCCGCCAGGGACAGGACCTGACCGACGTCCTGGGACTTGGCGACATCGCCCTTCTTGCGGGCCTCCTCGAGTTTTCGGGGTGTCGCCTCTTCTGTCTTGGATTCGGGATCGGCGCCTTCAGCCACCGGCGCCTCCCCCGAATGCGCCGGCCGCGAACACCTCGGCGAGGCGGCGGTAGCGGTCGATGAAGACGGTGCCCAGGGCCCCCAGGCTCAGGGCGAAGATCGACAGGCCCAGGATGACGCTCAGCGGGGCGGCGGCGAAATAGACCTGGAAGGACGGCATGACCCGCGCCACCAGACCGGAGGCCAGGTTGAAGATCAGGGCGAAGACCAGCACCGGCGCCGACAACTGGACCCCCAGCATGAAACTGTCGCCCAGGGTGCGGACCGCCATCTCGGTGAAGTCCGCCATCACCAGGGGTTGGGCCGGCGCGATCAGCCTGTAGGAGCCGACCATGCCGGCGATGAACAGGTGATGGGTGTTGGTGGCGAAGATCAGGGTCACGCCGAACAGCATCAGGAAGGAGGCGATGGTCGAGCCCGGCTGGGCCTGCAGCGGGTTGGCCGTCTGAGCGAAGCTGAGGGTGGTCTGCAGGGACACGATCTCGCCCGCCGTGGTCAGGGCCGTCATCATCAGCCGCAGCAGCAGGCCGATCATCAGTCCGGTGACCACCTCGCGGATGACCCAGCCGAACATGCCGCCCAGGCTGTCGGGCAGGCCGGGCAGGCTGGCGCGAACCACGGGCCACAGGACCAGGCTGATCAGCAGGGCCAGGGACAGGCGGATGCGCGGCGGCACATAGGCCTCGCCGAAGCCCGGCATGACCATCAGGATCGAGCCGATCCGGGCCAGGATCAATCCGCCGGCCCAGACCTGGTCGGCGGTGGCCCAGGACTCCACTACATGCCCGCGATGCGGGCCGCGATCTGACGCATGAAGCCGCCGAGCAGGGCGCCCATCAGCGGCAGGAACAGCAGCAGGGAGACGAAGATGGCGATGATCTTGGGCGCATAGATCAGGGTCTGTTCCTGGATCTGCGTCAGGGCCTGGAACAGGCCGATCACCACGCCGACCACCAGGCCGACGATCAGCACCGGCAGGCACAGCTGGATCGTCAGCCAGATGGCGTCGCGGCCCACGTCCAGAACTTCAGCGCCGTTCATCGGCCGCTCCCCAGAAAACTACTGGGCAGAAAATGCCGGGAGGATGGTTAACGGGACGCTAACCGGATGGCTTCAGTTGAAGGCTTTCGACACGTATCGCGTGACGACAGGGAGGTGCGGATGGGATCGGTGTCGATCTATCACTGGCTGGTCGTTCTTGTGGCCCTGGGCCTGATCCTGCTCGCCGTAGGTTTCCCGGTCGCAAGAATCCTCAAACGCATGGGCTTGTCGCCCTGGTGGACGGTGTTGGCCCTGATCCCGTATCTGAATGTCGTCGCGCTCTGGATCGTGGCCTTCGTGCGGTGGCCTAAGGTCGATGGAGACGCGGTTTAGGGCTGGCCCCGGCGGCGTCTCGCGCTATTTAGCATCGATGACCGACGCCCCTGCCTCCAAACTCACCCAGGCCGACGCCGAAGCCGCCGTCCGCACCCTGATCGAATGGGCGGGCGACGATCCCGATCGCGAGGGCCTGCTGGAGACTCCGGCCCGTGTGGCGCGGTCGTATCGCGAACTGTTCCAGGGCTATGAGGTCGATCCGCTCTCCTATCTGGAGAAGACCTTCGAGGAGACCGGCGGCTACGACCAGCTGGTGGTGCTGAAGGACATTCGCTTCGTCAGCTTCTGCGAGCACCATATGCTGCCGGTCGTGGGCAAGGCGCATGTCGCCTATCTGCCGACCGACCGGGTCGTCGGCATCTCCAAGCTGGCGCGGGTGGTCCGCGGCTTCGCCCGGCGCCTGCAGATCCAGGAGAAGATGACCTCCGAGATCGCCGAGGCCATCCAGACCGTGCTGAAGCCGCACGGCGTGGGGGTGGTGATCGAGGCCGAGCACTCCTGCATGACCCTGCGCGGGGTCAATGCGCCGGGCGCCAGCCTGTCGACCAGCCACCTGATCGGCGTGGTCCGCGATGATCCCCGCACGCGTGAGGAGTTCCTGCGCCTGGTGCGCGGCTAGGAACGTCTCCCTTTCGGACGTACGGTCCGGCCCATCTCTTGCGGTCCAGAGGCCGTAGGAGACGCGTTAGTATGCCGTGGACTGTGATTTCGACCCGAAATGAGACAACCCCGATCGCTCGGGGCGGCTGGCTCGACGCGCTTCGGTTCATCGTGGCCTTCATGATCATCCTGCATCACTACCAGGCGGCCGGCCCGGTTCCGCTGGAGGAGGCGATCCATCCGGTGTTCGCGCGCGGCGGCTTCCTGCTGACCAACTTCTTCCTGATCGATTCCGGCTATGTCCTGATGCGGGTCTATGGGGCGGCGGTCGACAAGGGGCGGATGTCGCCGGGCGACTTCTTCCTGAAGCGGTTCCTGCGCGTGGTGCCCGCCCATCTGATCATGGGGCTGTCGCTGGTGGCCCTGGTGCTGCTGAGCACGGCTGCGGGCGTCATGCCGCGCAATCCGGAGTGGTTCCGCTGGGACCAGCTGCCGGCCCAGCTGCTGCTGCTGCAGTCCTATGGCGTGTACGGCGGCCTGGGCTGGAACGCCCCGACCTGGTCGATCTCGGCCCTGATCGGCTGCTATCTGTGCTTCCCCTGGATCATACGGGGCCTGATGCGGCTGGGGCCGTGGGGCGGGCTGGGCCTGGGCGTGATCGTCTATCTGGTCGTCAACCAGCTGTGCTGGAGCTTCCTGGGCTATCCCGTTTACCAGATGCCGATGGGCTATGGCGTCATCCGCGCCCTGCCGCTGTTCTTCCTGGGCATGTGCCTGGCCTGGTTCGCCCAGAACGTCTGGATCGCGCCGCGGCTGGCCGGCTGGGCCGGCGTCGTCGCCTTCGGCGGTCTGGCCGTGGCCCAGTGGTTCGACAAGAACGCCCTGGTCTCGCTGGCCATGATCTCGATCATCATCCTGGCCGCCGGCGCCGTGCCGGTGCGCAGGCCCTCGAAACTGGTCGAGACGGCGGCCATGGTGTCGTTCTCAATGTTTATTTCGAACGAGGTCGTGCGCATCGCCTGGTTCGGCGTCGTCAATGTCCTGGTCGCGCGCTTCGCCCTGGGCGAGGCGGTCCAGTGGCTGCTGTGGGGCGGCGGAGTCATGGCCGCGGTGGCCTTCGCCTTCGCCTTCCATTTCGCCATAGACGACCGAATCCAATCGCGAATCCGCGCCGCGCTGAAGCGTCGCCAGGCGCGCCGCCATCGTGTCGAGCCTGAAGCTGGGCCGGTGATTTCAATCGAGGGGTGAAAGGACGTGCACGGCGAGCGCGCGCGTTCCAGTCGTGTCTGAAGGGTAACAGAACGCCGTTCGTGAAGCGGTGTCACGGCATTTTATCTTGCAATGCAACATAACCCGTCGCTTAACTGATCGTTAGGGGCGTTCTGGATGGGTTAAGGAGGAGTCAGAGATGTTCGACAGCTTGTCCACTCCGTCGCTGGCCAAGGCCCAGGCGACCCAGGCCGAGAAGGTCTGGATTCCCGTGTTCCGCCGTGGCGCCGGCTCCGCCGCCTGCAAACGCGCCATGGATGTGGTCCTGGCCGGGGGCGCGCTTCTGGTGCTGCTGCCCGCCCTGCTGATGATCGCCTTGGCGGTGGTCGTCGAAAGCCGCGGCCCGGTCCTGTTTCGTCAGCGTCGCACCGGTCGCGACGGCAAGGTCTTCACCATTCTGAAGTTCCGCAGCATGACGGTGACCGAGGACGGCGACAAGATCGCCCACGCCTCCAAGAACGACAAGCGCGTCACCCGCGTCGGCGCCTTCATCCGCGCCACCAGCCTCGACGAACTGCCGCAACTGATCAATGTCGTCATGGGCGACATGTCCCTGGTCGGGCCGCGTCCGCACGCCCTGGCCCACGACAATCATTACGGCGCGCTTCTGCCGCGTTACGCAGACCGGTTCGCCGTCCGTCCGGGCCTGACGGGCCTGGCCCAGATCCTGGGTCTGCGCGGCGAGATCCACCAGCTCAGCTGCATGGCCCGCCGGGTCGACGCCGACGTCGAATACGCCGCCGGCTGGACCTTCCGCGACGATGTCCTGATCATCTGCCGCACGGTTCCGATGATCCTGAAGCGCGTCAACGCCTACTGATCCGAAAAAGGCGGGCCGCGCGGCCCGCCTTTTTTCTTTCCGCCTCAATAGTCCAGGCGCCGATCAGTCCTCGTCGTCGTCCTCGGACGCGTCGGGGATTTCCGGCGTGACCACGGTTGGGGCGATGGTCTTGATCTCGCCCAGCTTGGCGCCGGGGAAGGCCAGCAGCACCGCCTTGATGAAGGGATTGGCCTCGACGTCGGCGCGTTCGGCGGCGCGGGTCTTCTTCTGTTGCTCGATCAGGGTGTCGCCGCCGCCCTGACCGTTGGCGGCGATCAGCCAGGTGCGGCCGGTCCATTCCTTCAGTCGACCGGCCAGCCGACGGGCCAGTTCGACCGGCGCGCCCTCGACGCTTTCATAGACGATGGCGCCGGGTTTGAACGAGACCGGCTTCACAAACCGCTCGACGTCCATCTGCAGGCCGACTTCGCGCTTCTGGCCGATCAGGGCGACGACCTGTTCGAAACTCTGTGGATCGGGCAGGGCCGGGGCCATGACCGGGCGGGCCGCCAACTGGGCCGAAGTCCCGCCCCCGCCCCCGCCGCCGCCGCCGCGCGGGGCGGAGCCGCCGCCGAACGGCTCGCCCGACTGCAGCCGCTTCAGCGCCTCTTCCGGGCCGGGCAGATCGGCGGCGTAGGCCAGGCGGACGATGGCCATTTCAACGGCGTCGGCCGGATTGGGCGCGCGCCGCACCTCATCCAGCGCCTTCAGCAGCATCTGCCAGGTGCGCGACAGGGTGGCGGCCGGAATTGCGGCGCCCAGGGCCGCCAGCTTCTGCGCCTGGTCATTGGGCAGTCGGGTCGCATTGGGGCCCAGCATCTTGGCCACCGAGGCGGCGTGGCAGTGTTCAAGCAGGTCGTTGGTCACCTGCACCGGATCGGCGCCGAAACCATACAGGGTGCGAAAATTCTCCAGCGCCTCGGGCGTGCGGCCGGCCATGACGGATTCGAACAGGGCGATGGTCTGGCTGCGGTCGGCGAGGCCGAGCATGTCGCGTACAGTCTCGGTCTTGACCGTCTCGCCGCGCTCGGCCTGGACCAGGGCCTGATCCAGTAGGGACAGGCCGTCGCGCACCGAGCCCTCTGCGGCGCGCGAGATCAGGGCCAGGGCGTCCTGCTCGATCTTCATGCCTTCGCGATGGGCGATCCGGCCCAGGTGTTCGACCAGGATCTCGGGTTCGACCCGACGCAGGTCGAAGCGTTGGCAACGGGACAGGATGGTCACCGGCACCTTGCGGATCTCGGTGGTGGCGAAGATGAATTTGGCGTGGGGCGGCGGCTCCTCCAGCGTCTTCAGCAGGGCGTTGAACGCCTGCGTCGACAGCATGTGGACCTCGTCGAGGACATAGACCTTGTAGCGCGCCTCGACCGGGGCGTAACGGACACTCTCCAGGATGTCGCGGATGTCGTTGACGCCGGTGTGGGATGCGGCGTCCATCTCCATCACGTCCATGTGCTGGCCGGCCATGATGGCGGCGTCGTGCCGTCCCTGCCCCGTCAGGGCCAGGGACGGCTTGTCGATGACGTCCGTCTCGTTGTTCAGGGCGCGGGCCAGCAGACGGGCGGTCGTCGTCTTGCCGACGCCCCGGACCCCGGTCAGCATGAAGGCGTGGGCGATCCGGCCGGTGGCGAAGGCGTTGGTCAGGGTGCGCACCATCGCCTCCTGACCGATCAGATCCTCGAAGGTGCGGGGGCGGTATTTGCGGGCCAGCACCTGATAGGCGGCGCCGTCTTCCGCAGCAGGCTCCGGCGCAGGGGCAGGCGTGGACGCGGCGACGGGCGATGCGGTCTCTACGGGTGCAGGCTCAGGCGCAGCGGCGGGCGCGCCGAACATGTCGTCGGTGTTCTCGTCGCGTTCGACGACGTCGTCCTCTTCCCAGGGTGGGCCGTCGAGATTCGGGTCGTTGTCCGTCATGCGAAAAGTCTTACAGCGGGCGAGGTCCGCAGCGAAGCGGCCGTTCACTGAAAAGGTCGGATTCTCGCAGGTCGAAAACCAGACGCCTAAGCGTGATCGTGCAGGGGCACGTTCATCAGCCGCACGTGTTCATATCCGCGAGCCTGCAAGTCCCTAAGGATTCCAACCACGTCGGTAAAACGGTTGGATGCTTTCGGCTCGACGTAGATCGGGTTTCTAACGTCGACGTCGAGTTCGTATAGGCGAAGGCCGATTTCGCTCGCCGGGACGCGCGCAGACTTGTCGCCGTTATAGGTCGAAATCTCGACGGTCCCGTCCGGGTTGAGGTCGATCTGCGCGCCGTTTGTCTGAAGGGCTGTCTCGTAACATCCCATCGTCCGATACAGGCGGAACTCACTCACCTGCGGACGCGGCTCTTCAGGCGCCGATCCACAGGCGCACAAACCCAGCAGTCCAAGGAGCCATACAGGTTTCACAGGACAATGTTCGCAGAAGTTGTGTCTCCCCACAACCGTCCGCCTTGTCGTCTGGTGGGCGACGCCCACACGCGCTCAAGCAGCGAGCCGCCGCGCGGCGAGTGTTAGCGCAAAAAGAATGGAAGTAGAGACCGCGACCCGAAGGGGAATTCGTTGTGGCTGCTGCCTTCCGGCCCTGACCAGATTGGCGAAGCCTTCGCCCGCGATCTCCGAGAGGGGATATGACGGGTGCGGCGGGCGGAATCAAGGCCTACATAGGCGCATGGCCCATCAGAACATCTTCGCCGGCAATCCGCTCGACCGGGCCGGCGACCTGCGCAACGATCCCGAATGGCTGGCCGAACAGGCCGACAAGCCCTACGCCCAGGCGCTGATCCTGTGGGAGGGCCGCCCCCTGATCGAGGAGACGGCCGAGGGGCCGCGCCTGGCCTGGGTGTCCATGGCCCACGCCCGCGACATGGTCCGCGACCGCGAGGTCTTCCTGGGCCTGTGGAAGGCGGCGCCGGTCTTCGCCATCGAGTTCGAGGGTTCGATCGACCCGGCCGAGGGGCCGGTGCGCGGCCTGGGCGCCTTTCACGACATGCGCTCGGCGGCGGCCCTGCTGCCGGCGACGGACGCGGCCATGGCGGGCGGGGCCAAGAGCCTGTTCGACTGGCGGCGGAGGCACGGCTTCTGCGCCAATTGCGGCACGCTGAGCGAGACGGCCTCGGGCGGCTGGAAGCGGCGCTGCCCGGCTTGCGGGACCGAACATTTCCCGCGCGTCGATCCGGTCACCATCATGCTGCCGGTCTACAAGGGCGGGCCTGAGCCCCTCTGCCTGCTGGGCCGTCAGGCGGCCTGGGCGCCGGGGCGGATGTCGGCCTTGGCCGGCTTTCTGGAGCCCGGTGAATCGATCGAGGAGGCCTGCGCCCGCGAGGTCAAGGAAGAGGCGGGCCTGACCGTGGTCGACGCCGTCTATCACTCCAGCCAGCCTTGGCCCTTCCCGTCACAGCTGATGATCGGTCTGATCGCCGAGGTGTCGGACGACCAGGCCCAGCCGGACCAGACCGAGCTGGAGAGCGTGGCCTGGCTGACGCGGGCCGAGGCGAGGGCGGTGCTGGCGGGCGAACATCCGGCCATTTCGGCCCCGCCGCCCTTCGCCATCGCCCATGCTCTGATCCAGGCCTGGGTGGAGGGGGAATGAGCGACAGTGTCGTCGTGTCGGTGAAGTCGCGGTCCATGGCAATGGTCCCGGCCCTGTTGGCGTGTCTCGCTCTGGCGGGATGGGGTTCGACGGCGGCGGCGGACGATGATCTCGTCGGCTTTTCCGATCCTCTTTACTGCGTGCCGAACCCGACCTTTTCCGCACTGCTGAACGGCATGGTCGAGATGCAGCACTCCGGCGTCAGCTATGTCCCAGTGCTCAAGACGCCGCCGGTTCCGGCGCGCTTCGAAGATCGGGTCGGACCGCCGGTCCTCACGATCGACGGTGATCAATACAGGGCGACGTCGCCTCTGCGCGGCGCCTGGCAAGGTCTGCCGCTTCGTTCGCTCACTGTGATCGGTTGGGTCGAAAGCGAGGAGGGGTTCATCCTCGCCTTCGATGCGGATCGCGACGAGGTGCTGGCTGCAGTGAATCGCGCCGGCTTCGATATTCCGCCTGCAGGCTCCCTCTACCGGGAAGACGTCGTGATGGGCGTCAACATGGGGGTCGGAGAGCATGACGGGGCCGCCACGCTCTTCTGCATCCCCGGCTGATCGTCGGTCGTTTCGTCTCAGGCCAGCGCCCGCGCCGCCTCCAGATCAGCGGGATTGTCGACCGACAAGGGCGCCTCGTCGATGACGGAGGCCCAGATCTGCATCCCCATCTCCAGGGCGCGCAACTGCTCCAGCTTCTCACGCTTCTCCAGCGGCGACTGGGGCGCGGCGCAGAAGCGGTTCAGGGCCTCGCGGCGATAGCCGTAGACGCCGATGTGGCGCCAGATCGGGGTGTCGCCGTACAGGGTCGACCGGGTGAAATAGAGGGCGCGGCCCTGACGTTCGTTCTCGCCCAGGGCCAGGACCGCCTTGACCACGTCGGGGTTGGTGCGGTCCGAGGCGTCGGCTTCCGCGGCGACCAGGGTGGCGATGTCGCAGGTCGGCTCGCCATGCAGTATGGCGGCGCAGGCGACGGCCAGGCCCGGATCGGCGAAGGGCATGTCGCCCTGGACGTTGATGACGGCGTCGAAGTCGCCTTCCGGATCGATGGCGTCGACGGCGGCGCGGATGCGGTCCGAACCCGAGGGCAGGTCGGGATCGGTCAGAATGGCGCGGCCGCCGATGGCCTCGATGGCGGCGACGATCTCGGGGTCGCCGGCGGCGACGGCGACCGGCAAGCCCGAGGCCTCGGCCTGCTGATAGGCCCGCACGATCATGGGCTTGCCGCCGATATCGGCCAGCGGCTTGTTCGGCAGACGGGTCGCCGCCATGCGAGCGGGTATCATTATCAATGGATTCATCGGTCTGCCTCGTTCGATCGGCGTCCGGCGCGCGCCTGGCGCCGGTTGCGAACCCCGCGCTACCGTGCCAGACGTGAACAGGCAAGGAAGGCTTCGCTGCGTAAGATGGCGAGTACGGGAAACCTCTGGGACGGGAAGAGACGACGCGCATGAGCGGCGATCTGAAGTGGAACAAGATTTTCGGCGCGGCCCTGGGGACGGCGTTCGTCATCCTGGTCGTGCAACAGGCCTCGGGCCTGATCTATCATTCCGAGCCGCCCGAGAAGATGGGCTATTTCGTCGATGCGCCGGAAGAGGCCGCAGGCGGCGAGACGGCCGAGCTGCCGCCGGACTGGGGCACGGTCCTGCCGACCGCCGATCTGGCCGCCGGCGAGGCCGCCTTCGCCCGCTGCCAGGCCTGTCACGACGCGCACCAGGGCGGGGCCGACAAGATCGGTCCGAATCTGTGGGGCGTGGTCGGCGGACCGGTGATGCACCGCGCGGGCTTCGCCTATTCGGACGCCATGCAAAAGCACAAGGCCGAGGCCCCGACCTGGGGCTATGACCAGATCAACAGCTTCATCACGGCGCCGGCCCGCTATGTGCCGGGCACCAAGATGTCTTTCGCGGGTATTCGCGATACGCAGACGCGGATCAATCTGATCGCCTGGCTGCGGACCCAAGGCTCGGGCGGTTTCGCCATCCCTGCGCCGGATCCGACCCGTCAGCCGGGCGCAGCGGCCCCGGCCGAGGGCGCAGCCCCGGCCGATCCGGCGGCGGAAGGCGCGCCCGCGACCGAAGCGACCGGCGAAACCCCGACGACGGGCGCTCCGGCGACGACCCAGGCGACGCCGGCGGCTCCGCCCGCCGCGACCAGCCCGGCGCCTGCCGCACACTGATCCCGGCTCGAACATGAAAAAGGGCGGCCCCTCGGGCCGCCCTTCGTCGTTTAGGGCTTGGCGATCCTCAGAGGATCTTCGCCGCCTCGTCAAACGACAGTCGCGGCGAGCGCGGGAACAGATTCTCGTCCGTGCCATAGCCCAGGTTGATGATGAAGTTCGGCTCGACAGTGCTATCGGGGAAGAACTCGGCCTTTACCCCCGCGGCGTCGAAGCCGGACATCGGACCGACGTCCAGGCCCAGGGCGCGGGCCGCGATGGTCAGGTATCCGCCCTGCAGCGAGGCGTTGCGGAAGGCGCTTTCGCGACGGCCCGCCTCGTCGGCGAACCAGGCCTTGGCGCCCGGCGCGTGCGGGAACAGGGTGTCGAGATGTTCGTGGAAGTCGATGTCCTGGGCGATGATCAGGTTCACCGGCGCCTGCTGGGTCTTGGCGCGATTGCCCTCGCTCATCAGCGGGATCAGGCGCGCCTTGGCCTCGGGCGAGGTGACGAAGACGAACCGGGCCGGGTTGGCGTTGACCGCCGTGGGGCCGAACTTGGTCAGGTCATACAGTTTCTGCAGCAGTTCCGGCGCGACGGGGCGGTCGCTCCAGGCGTTGCGGGTGCGCGCCTCGGTGAAGAGTTGCGACAGGGCGGCGTCCGACAACGGGGCGTCGCGATTGGTTACAGCGTCATAGGCCATGGGGAGGCGTCCTGATTACAAAAGCAACAAATGCTGGTGCAGATCTAATGGCTTCCGCAACCGCATCAAGTGTGAATGGCGAAATTCACCGTTTCAGGATGTGAGGCGGGCGGGGCGGGTTGTGACGAAACACCCCTGTCGCGCGGCTGCGCTTCGCCCTATCTAGGGGGCATGAAAGACCTTACCCAACTGATGCAGCAGGCCCAGGCGATGCAGCAAAAGCTGCAGGACGCCCAGGCCAAGATGGCCGAAACCTCAGCCGAGGGCTCCTCGGGCGGCGGACTGGTGAGCCTGTCCCTGAAGGGCGCCGGCGAAATCGTCGGCATCAAGATCGACGACAGCCTGCTGACCCCCGGCGAGGGCGAGATCCTGGCTGACCTGATCGTCGCCGCCCATGCCGACGCCAAGCGCAAGCTGGACGAGATCAACAACGCCCTGATGCGCGAGGCCGCCGGCCCGATGGCGGGGATGAATATCCCCGGAATGCCGAAACTGTTCTGATGGCCGCCTCCGCCGGGCCGGAAATCGAACGGCTCATCTCCCTGCTGGCCAAGCTGCCGGGGCTGGGGCCGCGTTCGGCCCGGCGTGCGGCCCTGGCCCTGCTGAAGCGGCGCGAGCAATTGCTCGTCCCCCTGGCGGCGTCGCTGGCCGAGACGGCCGAGAAGGTCGTGTCCTGCTCGGTTTGCGGCGCGCCGGACACGCGCGATCCCTGCGCCATCTGTTCGGACGGATCGCGCGACAACGGCCTGATCTGCGTGGTCGAGGAGGCCGGCGCCCTGTGGGCCATGGAGCGGTCCGGCGCCTTCCGCGGCAAATATCACGTGCTTGGGGGGCTGCTGTCGGCCCTGGACGGGGTCGGACCGGACCAACTGCGTGTCGCTGAGTTGATCGGCCGGGTGAGGGGCGGCGGGGTGCGCGAGGTCGTCCTGGCCCTGCCCGCCACCGTCGACGGCCAGACCACCGCCCACTACATCGCCGAACGCATCTCCGGCCCGGAGGTCGAGGTCACCAGCCTGGCGCGCGGCGTCCCGGTCGGCGGCGATCTGGACTGGCTGGACGACGGCACCATCGTCCAGGCGTTGAGGGCCAGGCGCCCCACCTGACACCCGCCGTGACGATCCGTCCGGATTGATCCGATTCGCGAAACACGCTCTAGGTCGTGCTGACACCACCGTCGGGGGACGCAATGGGACGTGAAGTGAAGGTGGCGCTGGGCGCCGCGGCGGGCATAGCCGCCCTCGTGATCGGGTTCATCGTCCTGATCCGCTTCGCCGTGCCCCTGATCCTGGAAGCCCATTTCGCCGGCAGTCTGATCACCGCCTCGGTGGTCGGGATCGCCGGCATACTGGTCCTGTGCTGGGCCGCACGGCGACTGTTTGTCTGGGCGTCTCGCGCCCTGGGAGTCTCGGGGGGAGACCAATGAGCTTTGGAATCGGATCGGGCGGGATCAAGCCGCCGTCATTTCGTGGTGGCTCGGTAGGCCGCACCCTGCTGATGATCGGGGGGATACTGGTCCTGATCGTCGTCGCCTCCATGACCGTCTCCTCGTGCAGCGTCACGGTCGAGAGCGGCTATATGGGCATCAAGACCACCAAGTTCGGTCCGAACCCCGGCGTGCAGAAGGACGAACTGGGCCCCGGCTTCCACTGGGAGGGGATCGGCGAGAAGATCCGCACCTACCAGACCCTGCAGCGCACCTATTCCTACACGCGCGAGCCGAACGCCGACGGGCGCGAGAACGAGGAGATCACCTTCTCCGACGTCCTGGGCCTGCCCATGACGGCAGACGTGGCCCTGACCTTCAAGGTGCGCGAGGATCGCGCCGCCGACCTCTACGCCACCTGGCGTCAGGAGTTCGACGCCTTCATCGACGGACCGCTGCGGACCTCTGTCCGCGCCGCCATCGCCCGCGAGACGGAAAAGCTGCCGGTCGCCTGCAACGCCCAGCAGTCGACCGAGCCGGTCGTCTTGCCCGCCGTCGCCGCGCCCGGCGCGCCCATCGCGCCGGTTGGCACCCAGGACGCCGAGGACTGCCCCGGCCAGCTGATCGGCCCAGGCCGCCAGATCGTGCTGCAGAAGGCGATGCAGGCCCTGCAACGCGAATGGGCGCCCCAGGGGCTGGATATCATCCGCATGGAGTGGGTCGGTTCGATCCGCTATCCGGAGAGCGTCGTCACCGCCATCCAGTCGCGCACCACGGCCGAGCAGAACACCCGCGCCGCCCTGGAACGCGTCAATCTGGAACGCGCCAACGCCGAGGCCCGCATCGCCCAGGCCCGTGGCCAGGCCGAGGCCAACCGGTTGCTGGCGGAATCGATCCGCTCCAACCCCGAGGTGGTGCGTTTGCGTGAGGTCGAACGCACCCTGGGCGTCTGTCCTCTGGACGCCGAGACCTGTGTGGTCGGATCCGGCATCGACGTCTCGGCCCTGATCGCGTCGCGCAATGCGGCGGCGGGGGCGGATCGCTAGTCGAATTTCGCCTTCACGTCGCCCTGGTCGTCGATGGGAAAGCCGGGGTTCCAGGCGATCTCCCACAGATGACCGTCCGGATCCGCGACATAGCTGGTGCGGCCGCCCCAGTCGCTGTCGTGGGCCGGGCGGGTGATCCGGGCGCCGGCCGCCTCCATCCGCGCCAGGACGGCGTCGACCTCGTCGCGCGAGCGGGTGTTGTAGGCCAGGGCGATCCGGCCCGAGGGCGCGTCGTCGTTCGCGTCCTCGACCCCGGCGTCCCTCGCCTGATGGACATAGAGGGACAGGACCACGCCGTTCAGCTGAATGAAGGCGACCTCGTCCATCGGCGGGCCGGCCGGGGTCCAGCCGAGGGCCTGGTAGAAGGCGAGGGATCGGGCCAGGTCGGCGACCTGAAGGCCGACGACGGACAGGCGGGGCTCCATGGGCGGCTTCTCCTGGATTGCGCCGGATCGGCGATTCCGGTTAGGAACGGAGCATGAACATGCTGGTTCCGATCCTCGCCGTCCTCGCCGCCGCTCTCGGAGGCGGATTCCTGTGGGCCTTCATGGGGTGGCAGAGGACGCGGGGCGAGCTCGCCGCCGCCGAGGCGCGGATCAATCTGGTCGAGGAGAGCCGGGTCACCATGGCCGAACTGGTCAAGGCCCAGGCCGCCCAGTCGGCCCAGGCGGTGGCGGACCAGATGGTGTCGCGGGCGACCGAGACCTTCCGCGCCCAGGACCAGCTGGCGCGCGAACGGATGGCCGCCCAGCTGAAGCCGGTCGCCGACACCCTGACCAAATTCCAGGAACACGTCGCCGCACTGGAGAAGACCCGTTCGGAAGAGACCGGCGGCCTGAAGGAGCAGCTGACCCAGTTGATGGCGGCGTCTTCGGCGACCCGTGACGAGGCGCGCAAACTGACCGAGGCGCTTCGCGGCAACACCGGCCGGCGCGGGCGCTGGGGCGAACAGACCTGCCGCAACGTACTGGAGGCCGCCGGCATGGCCGGCCGCTTCGACTTTCAGGAGCAGAACTCGGCCGCCGACGACGAGGGGCGTCAGAACCGGCCCGACTTCATCGTGCGCCTGCCCGGCGGCGGCATGTTCGTGATCGACGCCAAGGTGCCCCTGGCCTTCGACGACGGCGAGGGCGACGAGGAGGCGCGCGCCCGTTCGGTCGGCCTGCGCACCGCCGCCAGCCTGAAGACACACGTCCGCCAGCTGTCGTCCAAGGCCTATCAGGACCAGTTCAAGCCCAGCCCGGACTTCGTCGTCCTGTTCGTGCCGGGCGACAGCTTCCTGTCCGTCGCCCTGGACCATGAGCCCGACCTGCTGTCGAACGCGATGGAATCGCGCGTGGTCATCGCCACTCCCTCGACCCTGTTCGCCCTGTGCAAGGCCGTCGCCTACGGCTGGCGCGCCGAGGAGCAGGCGGCCAACGCCGACAAGGTCGCGGCCCTGGGGCGCGAACTCTACAAGCGGCTGTCGGTCATGGGCGGGCACGCCTCGGCGGTCGGACGGGCCCTGGATCAGGCGGTCGGCAAATACAACCAGTTCGTCGGTTCGCTGGAGAGCCAGGTCATGGTCTCAGCCCGCCGGTTCGAGGATCTGCAGGTCGACCACGAAGGCAAGGAAATCCCCGCCCTGCCGCAGGTCGAGACCCAGCCCCGCACCATCACCCGACCCGAACTGACGGGACCATCGGACAACTGAGCTTGTCTATTTGACAAGCCTACTTGACATGGGGGCGGGGGTAGGTAAAGTGACCTTGTCATAAAGACAAGGAGGCATTCCGTGCCGCGCACTGTCGTGAAAATCCTGATCGGCCTGGCCGGCTTCCTCGCGGCGGCCTTCGTCCTCGCTTACGGGGCCGGTTATGTGATCGGCTATTTCTTCGCCGACGACGCAAAGGCCATGGCGTGGCTGACGGCCGTGGCCGCGCCGATCGTGCTGGGCCTGATCGGCCTGGTGACGATGGTCGGCGCCCTGTGGCTCGGGGCCATCTGGATGCGCTCCATCGACGAAGCGGCCCGCGAAGCGCACAAGTCGGCCTGGTTCTGGGGCGGCTCCGCCGGCATGGCGACGGGCGGTCTGGCGATCATCCTGTCCTTCCTGCCCCAGGCGTCGACCTGGCCGTTTCCCATCACCTTCCTCGGCCGCCAGGATCCCGCCGCCTACGCCGCCGGCGGCGCCTACGCCATGATGCTGATGATGCTGGTCGGCTATTGCATCGCCTGGGCCTGGTGGTGGTGGAAGCGTCGGTGAGGGCTGAACCATGAACAACCGCCTCAAGGTTCTGCGCGCCGAGCGCGACTGGTCCCAGGCGCATCTGGCCGAACTGCTGGGCGTGTCGCGTCAGACGGTCAATGCGCTGGAGACCGGCCGTTACGACCCGTCCCTGCCGCTGGCCTTCAAGATCGCCCGCGTCTTCGAACAACCCATCGAATCCATCTTCTCGGAATAGGAGATCGCCATGTCGATCCTGTCTTCCAAGTCTCCCAAGACCTTGACGCGGATTTTGCGTGCATTGATCATCGGCGCTGTAATGGGCGGGGCCGGCTGGTTCGTCGGCAAGGCCGTCGCAGATGCGACCGGCGGCGGCGACCTGAACCTGACCTGGTCCGACGTTCTGGCGGCCATTGTGGCTCTGGGCCTGTTCGTCAGCGCGGTCGCCGTGCTGATCACCAGCCTGGATCCCGTGAGGCTTAGCAAAATGTACGGGCAGGAGGAGGCCTCCACCCCAGCCGAGGTCGCTCAGGCGCGCGGCCAGTCGCTGTTGATCGGCTTCTCCGGTCTGCTGATGGTCCTGCCGCTGGCGCTTGAGCGCCTTGCGGCGCCCGCAGCGCCGGCGATGGCGGGCGTGCTCGTCCTCCTAGCCCTTCACACGGTGATGAACATTCGCGCCTATCTCCGGCTGGACGAACTGTACCGTCGCGCGGTGCAGGAACAGGTAATGGCCACCTTCCTACTGGGGCAGGGCCTTCTGTTTGTCTGGGCCGTGGGCGAACGCCTGGTTGGCCTGCCCGCCCTGGCCGCGTGGGACATCTACGTCCTGCTGATGACCTTCTATCTGGCCGCCAGCACCGTCGTCAGCGTGCGGCGCGGCCTGGCCTGATCCTTCTTCTGCAGATGAACTTCAATCCAAGGACAAGACCATGACACTTTCCGGACGCCTCAAATCCACTGTCTCCACCCTGGTCCAGGGCGCCGCCGGCGTCGCCGCCGGCCTGGCCCTGGTCTTCGCCCTCGCCGGTGTTCCCGGCGAGGCCCTGGCCCAGGCCGCGCCGGCCCCGGCGGCCGCAGCCCCCGCCATCCAGGGCGAAGGCCCGGCCCTGTGGGTGATCAAGGACGCCGACTCCACCCTCTATCTCTTCGGTTCCGTCCACGTGTTGCGCCCGACGACCGGCTGGGCCAGCCCGCGCGTCAACGCCGCCTTCGACAGCGCCTCGGACATCTGGTTCGAGATCAGCAATCCGGACGACCAGGCGGCCATGATGCCCCTGATCCAGCAGTACGGCCTGTCGCCGCAGACGCCTCTGTCGACCCGTCTGACGGCCGAGGAGTTCGCCGAACTGGATGTCGCCGCCAAGACCATCGGCGCCTCGGCCGCCCAACTGGAGCCGATGAAGCCCTGGCTGGTCGCCATTACCCTGTCGGTCGCCCCGCTGGTCAAGGCCGGCTATGATCCGCAGTCCGGCGTCGAACTGGCGCTGAAGGCCCGCGCCGAGGCCGCCGGCAAGACCATCCACGGCTTCGAGACGCTCGAGGCCCAGATCGGCATGCTGGCCACCCTGCCGGACGACGTCCAGGTCGACTTCCTGCGCGAGATGCTGAAGGACTACAAGGACGCCGCGACCCTGCTGGACGCCATGGTCGCCGCCTGGGCCCAAGGCGACGTCCCGGCGCTGGAGCGGCTGGTGGTCGAGGACATGAAGGCGGACTCGCCCGAGCTGTACAAGGTGTTGCTGGTCGACCGAAACACCGACTGGGCGAACCAGATCCAGACCCAGCTCCAGGGTTCCGGCACGGCCTTCATCGCCGTGGGCGCCGCCCACCTGGCCGGTCCGGACAGCGTCCAGTCGATCCTGAAATCGCGCGGCGTGACCGTCGAAAACGTCGAATAATCTCCGATCGCGGCGGCGACCTCAGGTCTGATTGACGTCCCAGACGAAGATCACCCAGAGGGCCGCCGCCGCCACGCCCGCCAGCAGGACGACCGCGAGACAGCCGAAACCGATGGCCTTCCCAGCGTCGCCGTCGTCCTGCCGCATGTCGCTCCCCTGATCCCCGGTCAATGACCTTGCCCCGACGCCTTGAGCGACGCCAGTGCTCCCGCTAAGGAGATGGTGAGCGCGGGTGTAGTTCAGAGGTAGAACGTCAGCTTCCCAATCTGGACGAATGCAAGATAATACAATGGTTTATCTGCAAACGGCGCAGACTCCACGCTAGACGACGCCTTGCTTGGCGCTCCCTGTGTAAACGAGTTCAACTTCGTCTTTCACCCTACGGTCCCTCGCTCTGACCACATGGAGGTTGCGCTCCTTCAGAGACCGCCGTAACCCGGTGGTTCCGGGGAGGAATGATGACGATCAATCTTGGCTCGATCTCGTTCGACGAGGCGATACTGCTGCGTCAGCTGCGACAGGATATGCGGGACGACTGGTTCCCGGATGCGTTAGCTTTTGACGACCTGCTGCGCCCCGGCAGTCCTCGCGAGCGTATCGAGGCAAACTTCGATCAGAACCATGGGGAGTACGTTCCGTTTGACCGAGATGTCTTCAATGTCCCAAAATCGAACTTTACGGTTCGCTATGGCCTAGAGACTGGGGTCAATGATCGCCTAGTTTATCACGGCCTGGCCGCGAATATCTCGCGATTTATAGACCCTTTGATCCCTTGGTATGTCTTCAGCCATCGTCGAGATCGCTATCGTGATGATGGACGATATCTTTTTCGAAGAAGTATAGGCGCTTGGCAGGATTTCGTCGGCGCTGTTCGCGCTCAGGTTACGACCGGAACGGTGCTCCTATCGACGGATTTAACTAACTACTTCGATAACATTAATATATCAAAGCTGAGAGTTCAGCTTAACTCGATGATACGAAGCGCATCCTGCTCGCCGTCGCAGAAAGGAGTGATGCGAAGCGAAGTGTCATTGCTGTTTGATTTACTGTCCAGATGGAGCTTTGATAGCGAGAGGGGGTTGCCGCAGAACCGAGATGCGTCATCATTTCTCGCGAACACCTACATGATGCCCATAGACGTTTTTATGCGGGATCGGGGGTATACATATTTTCGATATATGGACGATATCAAGATCGTCTGCGCCAGCGCATTTGAAGCGCGGCGGGCATTGAAGGATCTGGTTGTCGCCCTGCGCGATCTGGGCCTAGCCGTGAACTCAAAGAAAACTGTGATCTGTGATAGCGCAGATACCGCTACTCTTGACGAATGCCTTGATGCCGGAAGTCCGGACATTGCTCGTCTGGATGCGCTGTGGGCAACAAAGTCACGGACATCGGTTTCATCATCATTCCCTTTGCTTCGATCTGTAACGTCGCGCCTTCTCACAGATAGCGACGGCGTCGGTGTCGATGGTCGGGAGTTTCGCTACTGCATGAACCGGATGATCATGCTCGCTACGTGCACCGAGTTTGCGGTACCGGCTGCCTACTTCTCGCCAGTCACATCACTCGTCGTGTCTCGTTTAGCGGATCGTCCAGCAGCTACTGACCAGTTCGCGAGGTACCTTCGCGCGGTTGAGATCGATGCAATCAACGAAGATGCGCTCGCTGGGCTACTCTGCGATGATCGACGGTCTCTTTATGGTTGGCAGAACTACCGGCTGTGGTGCTTGGTCGCCCAGAAGGAGGTGCTGCGGGCAGACCTTCTAGCCCGCGCCCATGCGGTGCTTGCAGAGAAAACTGATGGCCCCTCAAGAGCCGGCGCGTCTCTCTATCTGGGAGTTGTTGGGCAGGAGGCGGATCGGTCAGCGGTCGCCCAACGGTTCTCAACCCTGAGCTCTTATCTCGGGCAGAGGTCGGCACTCATTTCGCTTCAAGGCTTCCGTTATGGCCCGATCATGCGTGAGAACGTGACGCCTTATGTTCGTTCCGATTTGGTGGGCGTCTATCGAAGTTTGCAGCGCGGGCCGCGTGTGTACTTCTCACCGCTAGAGCGCACTTCGATCACCAAAATCGTCGACTCGGAGCGTGATTATGCGTGACGTTGGCATCCTTGTTTTCTTGCCGGACTTCTTCGATCTCGACCGAGCGATGTTTATCTTTAAGGCATCGCCCAACGACCCTGCGCTGGTCGTGGAGCCGGGCAGTCTTAGGGCAATCCATCGACCAACAGTTGTGGTGGATGCGGCGAAGTTGGTTGCCGAACTCAAGCGCGGCGATCACCTGCCGCCAACGTGGCTACTCGATTTTTCTGACGCGCTGAAGTTGCTGAATGGTGTGGCAAAGAATGACGGTGGAGCGAAGCGGAATGACGCTTGGAGGTTCGTAGCGGCTCATGCCCGTGCTGCAAGCTCGTCGACTGTCGTCTCGCAGGTTCGAGAGTTGTTCAACGCCAGCGTGGATTGGCCGGAGTCGGCGGACGGTCCTGTCGAGCAGCTCACCCTCTTCGCTGAAGAAGTTTCGTCGGCGTGGTCCGCTGTATGTGATGCCCTGGAGGCCGCTGGCGAAGATGAACGCTACGAGCAGGTAGAGGCACCGGCCTCGCAGGTCTTTTTCGAGCGACAATCGTCCGGGATCGGCGTGGACCAGGATAAGCTCAAGAGGCTCCTGGAAGTCGCTGAGCGTGATAAGTACGTCGCGTACAACGAACTTGCTGAGATCATTAAGGCCAGCCCGTCTGGGTTAAGCGCTCGCAACGTCGGGCCTGTTTTGGCGGAAACAGATGCATCTCATTTGTCAGCATACGCTGATGCACCGAACTTCGAGGAGTATATACGGTTAGCTGCAAGCGAGTCCTTGTTTGCCGAAACCTTCTACAAGTTCATTCGGGCAGGGCGTGATGTCAGAATACTCGCCAGTCTTCAGGGTGGCGCCGGTTCTCGCGCCTATCCGGAGTTCCAGGTTATGGGCACCGTTACCGGGCGAGTGCTGGTCTCTAATCCAAGCCTCCAGCATCTTCGCAAAGATTTTCGATCCATCTTGGCTCCTGACCGGGGGAAGAAGCTTGCCTATTTAGATTTTGCGCAGTTCGAGCCGGGGATATTGGCGCATCTGTCTGGAGATGAGGGCTTCATCGCCGCCTACAACCGAGCGGATGTGTACGAGGAGCTTGCGATCGCCATGTTTGGCGATCGAGACAAGCGACCTGTCGCGAAGAGAATGTTTCTATCGTTCTGTTATGGCATGAGCCTCGAGCGGATAGTGGATCTCGTGGGTGGCGATGATCTCGACGAGCGTTCTCGGTCATTCAGGGCTTTTGTGGACCGCTTCCCGGGCCTCGCTGCATTCCGGGCGAACGCTGAACGTCAGCTCGTTGAGGATGGGTACGTTGGGACTGCGTTCGGAAATCGACGGTATAGAACTCAGGCAGGGCAAGAGCTGTCCCCTGCAGAGCGCAGGTGGCCGGTCAGTCAGGCGGTCCAGGGGACGGCTTCACTAGTCTTCAAGGAGGCGGTGCTCGCTTTGACTGCGCGTTTCGGCATTGGAGCGGTTTTGCTGCCGGTCCACGATGCTGTGCTCATGCAGTTCGACGTGCGTGGTTACAAGACCTCTGTCCGAGACGCGGCTGAGCTGATGCGACAAGCTATGGCTACTCGGTGCCCGACAGTTCAAGGTCGAGTGGTCGTGGTGGAGACGTTCTGAGGTCTCGCTTGAGTATACCCCGCGAGGCGTCGTCACGAGACGATTTCCCGCGTCTCGCATGGGTTATGTCCCGACTTCCGATACGGTCTCGGTGTATGGTCTAGACCTCAACGAGACAGGAGTGTCGCTTGGCGATCATCGGATACGGGCGGGTCAGTTCGACGGGGCAATCGCTGGAGATCCAGGCTCAACAACTCCGTGCGGCGGGCTGTACCAAGATCTTCGAAGAGAAGGTCAGTGGCACGAGTCAAAAGGGTCGCGTCCAGCTAGCCATAGCCCTGGATTACGTGAGGGATGGGGATGTGTTCGTGGTCACAAGGCTCGATCGTCTCGCGCGGTCCATGTCGGACCTTCGCGACATCGTAGACCGGCTGATGGAGAAGGGCGTCGAGTTTCGCGCGATCCAGCAAGGAGCAATCGACACGACCACGTCCGGCGGAAGGCTCATGCTGAATATGCTGGCGGCGGTGGCAGAGTTCGAAGTCGATCTTCGCCGGGAGCGTCAGCGTGAGGGCATCGATAAGGCTAAGGCTGCCGGAGTGTATCGCGGTAGGCCGAAATCTATCGCCGCTGATGAGGTGCTGCGCCTCCTTCGGGCTGGGGTCGGCCCCGCCGAGACGGCCCGCCGCCTGAAAATCGGGCGAGCGAGCGTGTACAGGATCAAGCGGCAGGCTGGGATGGGGCTAGAAGCCGCTCAGGAGCTCGTGGAGGCCGCATGAGCTGCACTTCCGGGCAAGTCCCTCGCGGGGCACCCCAAGGCGACTCTATGGAGCGGAAAATCGCCCCGTCCCACTTTGCCAAGACATCACGCATGCCGACGAGCGGCATTGACATTTCAGATAAAATGAAGTAATCGTGCGCGCTCGCCCACGTTTCTTATGAACATAATAGATACCGGGTTGATACCTAGTTTCTGATATAAAAAAGAAACGAAGCGGCTGCTGCACGCCTTCGGCGCGCAACTTGCCTACATCTCCAGCTCCTTCGCCAGCGCCTTCGGCGCGCTCCGGAAGCCGTCGATGTCGGCAAGTTCGTTTCAATGGCGCTCGACATACAGCATGCATTGCTGTATCACGCTTAAACGGTTCGAGGTTCGCTTCGACCTCCTCACCCGGACACCGCTCCGGTTCCGCTGACCCTTGAAGGGGTCGGTGGCTGATCCCCGAGGGGGTCAGTATCAAACCTTCTCTCCCCTGTTTGACATGCAATCGCTTTCTGCTGCCGGATCTTGGCTTCCGGCTGTCATCGACCAACGCGCTGCGTTGGCCGCCCTCAACTACGTTTCGCAGCACATCAGCTGGTGTCTGCATTTCTCCGGCTGGGATCCTGTATCCGTTTCGGTCGAAGACCCTACCTATCTCCAACTTTGTGCGGAGGGCATCGAAACTCCCCGATACGAAGATCGCGCTCGTGGTCATGTCGCCGATCAGGTTCTTCAGATCGTCGGCAGGATGACTCACCAGCACCTGCGATATCGCGGGATCGACGCCACCATCCGTGATGATCTCGCGGCGCAACGCGCCAAGCTCGACGATCTGCGATCATTCGTTCTTGCTCGGATCCGGAATGACCTGAACCTGCGAGGGGAGAGTCTCCCCGTCATCTGGTGCGGGAGGGTCGAGGACGAACTGTCCTGGCAGTTGCCAGAGGATGCGAAAGCTGTTCGCGGCTACCTCGGCATGGATCAGGTCGTCGATCCCAAGCCTTTGAAGCAAGGGTTCAACTACGTGTTCAAGTCGATGGCCCTCGCTGTCGATACCTCGGGCGCCCCATCCATCAAGGCAGACCCCTACAAACTGAAGGATGTCTTGAATGCGCGCCATGTCGGCGAACCTCGTGAGCGGGCACGTAATCTCGTCTACCGGGCGAGCTGCGCCTACCTAGCCCTTCTCCCTGCAGTCGAACTCCGGGCGTTGAGCGGCGATGAGGTCGTAGGACTGCTGCAGGCCGAAATCGGCTCACGAATGACATCAAGCGGTTGTTGGGGGCTGATTGATCTCGTCATTGCAAGCGACCGGCAACAGCTCGATCTAAAGCTTCCGGCGCTCGACCCTGTATGCGCTGATCGGCTTCTACGACTCATATCGGAGCAGGAGACGCGGCGATGCCGGGGCCTGTACGGACACATATCCGGAGGTGACAAATGATCACCCCCGTCCCGAGCATCACCATGCCGGACAACATCACCGCCCCCATCGCCTGGGAGGCTGCAGACTTCATCACCCAGCTGACCGACTGGAGGATCATCCAGGCCAACGCCGACCCTTTGACATTCGACATCGAGTGGGATGACGTTTTCGCAGGAGACTTCGACTCCTGCGGTGCCTGGGAAACACGAGACTTCGCAAACGCCCATATCGCCCAGTGGATCGCCGACCTCATCCGGACCGGCCTGAATAAGACCAGCATCCGGAAAATGAGTCTCCAGGTGCCCCAGGAAGCCCAGTCAGAGCCTTTCCTGGCAGGACTTAAGGAAAGGGTCTGCATAGCGCTCAGCGACGCTCTGAGAGTCCATTACGACCAGTCCTTGAAGCAGTGGGAGCGCGACGCTCGAACCTGCACCGGGCTGATTGAGGATCCCATCGATCAAGATCGTTTCCGGGCATATGTCGGTCTGGATCAGGTTGTCAGCGAGGACGCAGCTCGGAAGGCGATCAAATATGTCTTCCACCGGATGCACTGGCACCTTGAGCAGGACGACCGCTGGGTCACGCTTGAGCCTGACTGGCGGTTCTCACGCGCCGCTCCTCGCCGGGATGCTACTGATGAAGCGACCAGAGCAAGGGCATTGGTATGCCGGTGTGTGGACGTGCTGGCGAAGGAGGATCTCGACCTCCGTCTTCACCAAGGCGACCAATCACACATGACCCGCGACACTCTCCGGGACGATCTGGAGAAGCGGTTCGCCAAGGATGGTGTGTGGGGCCTGATCAATCTCGCACTGGTGAGAGACCGGATGGTGTTTTCGATCCCGTCGCCGAACCTGGAGCATAAGAACAGCAAGAAGATCGTGGAGCGTCAGGATAGGCGCTTGTTCAAGCCGCACCGGATGCGGTGGGAACCGAAGTCCTAGAGATCGTCGTCGTATCGGCACCCTGGTGCCTTCGGTGCCGACCGGGTTGGGACGCTTCCCTTACACCCCGGTCGGTGCTGACCATTTCACGACTTCTCAAGTGCAGCGCTGCGCTGCCCTGTTAGACAAATCCGGGGGCTGGGGAGGTGTTGTGAGCATACGCCACTAAAGCACCGCCTGCCCTGATAGCAGGTGTAAGGATTATGACGTGCGACGTCAGTTTCAGGCAATGACCAGTTCGACTTCTCCAATCGTCCGGTACGGCGACGGCTAGCCCTTACCGGGGGAGCGCCGGATCATTCCCGGTGTGCGGCCTAGCCTGGCGCAAGCCTAACTCCGATGTGCCATAGTCAGTCGGCTGACTTGTGCTGCGAGGCGCGGGAATGACGGAAAAGATCATGACGCGGGCCGCTCAATACGTCCGAATGTCGACTGAACGCCAGGATAGCTCAATCCTCCAGCAGAAGGCGGCGATCGCTACCTATGCGGCGCTGAACGGGTACGAGATCGTTCGCACCTATGCAGACGAGGGCGTGAGTGGACTGCTCATCGACCAACGCACCGGCCTCAAGGCAATGTTGGCAGACGTGATTTCCGGATCCCCAGGCTTTGAGGCGATCCTTGTCTATGATGTCAGTCGGTGGGGTCGGTTTCAGAACCCAGATCAGGCCGCCCACTACGAGTTCCTCTGCGTCGAAGCGGGGGTAGCCGTCAAATACTGCGCCGAGCAGTTCGAAAACGACGGCAGCTTCACCGCAACCCTGCTGAAGAACCTCAAGCGGATGATGGCGGCGGAGTACAGCCGGGAACTCTCCGCAAAGGTAGCCCAAGCCAAGGATCAACTTGGAGCTGCCGGCTTCTGGCAAGGCGGCCCGCCGGGTTACGGGCTTCGTCGACGGCATCTGCTGGCCGATGGCACCCTTGGACGAGTGATGGAGAGTGGTGAGCGAAAAGGTCCCCAGAACGGACGCACCACACTCGTGCTCGGTCCCGCTGATGAAGTCGCCGTCATCAGGAGCATCTTCCGAATGTTTGTGGATGAGAAGTTGGGCATCAACACAATCGCACGTCGCCTGACCCAATCGGGTCACTGCCGTGAGGGCCGCCGCCCCTGGAATGCGCACTACGTCCACCACATCCTCACTAGCCCCCGGTACGCAGGCACGAACGTCGTCAGAAAATCCCGTCGCCGGATGCGAGCGACAAACCCAGAGTACCTGCCAAGGTCCGAGTGGGTTTGTGTGCCCGGAGCGTTTGAAGCCCTCGTTGACCAGCGGACGTTCGACGCAGCTCAAGCTCGCCTGCACCGCAACCGGACACCGCTCACCGATCGGCAGATGCTTGATGGCTTAGCGCGGGTGCTAAAGCGCCACGGGACGCTAAATGCTAAGCTCATCAACTCTGCGAGGGAAATCCCCAACGCGCACCGATTTGTCAGGCGTTTCGGGTCTATCAACAACGCCTATCAACTAGTTGGCTATGAGCCGACTCTTCGCCAGACCGCCTCTTCACGAAGCTTGCAAGAACATCGAAAGGTGAAATCGGCGCAGCACACCGTTGATGGTTTGGGCGCTGAGGGTGTGATCAGCCTTCTTAGACGCTTGCTCGCTGAGCACGGTCGGTTGTCCATGAGCCTGATTAATGCCGAGCTTGGCCGTGCTGCGTATCAGCTTCTAGCGACCCGGTTCGGGGGAGGGCGGCGGCTTTACGCACTGGCGGGATATAGGCCAGGCAAGCTTCAGAACTCGAAGTTCAACCGGAGCTGGGATGAGACGCTAACTTCAGAGGAGGCTGAAGCGCTGCGGCTGCGCGTAGTCGGCGGTGAAGCAGTGCCCATTAGCTGGTGGGAGAGGGCGCGCGCGCCTGCCGGTGCCTCTGCTCTGGAGCGCGATTAGGGCCGTGGCTCCTCTCTGATTTTCAGGTCCCCCTCCATCCCGCCCCACCTGGTCAACGGATCAGGCATTTTACGACTCCGAAGGGATAGTGTTTATATCGGCTAAGTCTTTGTGCTGAGCGGGATTTGCAGCATGCCGAACGAACTCCAAGGGATCCTTGCTCTACTCGTCATCATCGGCCCCTTGGCGATCTATGGCGTCTTCCTGAAGCGACGGAGCGATCAACTCGATCGATTGATCGCCGCAGAGGAAGCTGCTGAGCGAGCGCGGGTTATCGACCCTCGCTGACCCCTTCGCTCTACCAACGCGACGCTCGTTGGTCAGAAAATAATATCGTCACCCACTGCGTTCGCCACCTCGTCGATGAGATCTGAGGGCGCAAGCCCGAGGGCTCGTGCGTACGCGACGAACTCTACGAAATCGAGCCGACGCCCCTTCGTCTCGACCTTCGCGACGAACGAGTATGGCTTCCCCATCTTTGCCGCCAAGTCCCGCTGCGACAGTCCAAGCGACTGACGGCGCTCGACGAGGAGGCTGACCGCCGTCTCATAGGAGGGGGACTGAACCCACACTCGTTGCATCGCCGCCTTCCCCTAGTGGAAGGCATTGGCTAGAGGTCGGCGGAAGTGCTTCTATCATGGGAGCATAGCGGAGATGCGGGGTGAAGATGGAAGCGACTAAACGCAGAGGCGTTCAGTGAGGGCGTTTGGTGCATATACGGTGGTCGGGATCCTGACCTTGATGATCGCTGGGTGCGATCAGGAAGGAGCTCGTCAGCGGGAGCAAATCGAAACGGCGCAACAGGCGGTGACCTCGGAGATGATCGACCCCACTTCGGTTCTCTTCAGCGACGTGACTGCTACCGCGACTTCAGTTTGTGGCTGGGTCAATGGAAAGAACCGGCTCGGCGGCTACGCCGGAAAGCAGCGCTTCATCTGGTCGGGCAGTGGACATGTCGAGCTCGAGTCGGAGTCTGACCCGGCGAAGTTCCCCGATCTGAAGCCACAGGCGCGAGATGCAAGCCGGTGCATGTTCAACGCGAGTTTCGGAGCCTGCAAGGGCGATGCGAGTGCTCCTGACGCCCTGTCGTGCATGGACTGGCTCGATACGAGCGTGAAATCCAACTAGCCGGTACGAGCCGGGCAAAAGCCACAACCAACTGACATTGCGTAGGTTACGGTCGCTCCATCCAAACATTGGAGCGACCATGACTACCTACAACCTCATCACCATGCTCGGAGACCAAATCTCAGGACTCGAGCCGATCATCTGCAACGAGCAACAGGATGCTGTCGCGTACTCGTGCGGCGTCCTCACTGAACGCACGAAGTCCCACGCCGAGATGTACGCGAACCTAGGCGTCCACTGGCTGGTCGAAGAAGGGGAGCGCTTTCTGGGAGACGCTACCGTCCCTGCTGGACGGAGAGTCGGCACCTGGAAGCTGGTTTTCTCCGGTGGTCGTCCGAAGCTGGCCTGGGTGGACTACAGCTCTGAAAAGCGATCGGTGAAATCCAGCCCGACAAGCATCTAAATGCCGGGAAAACCTTGTGTTTCTCTCGCGATGTGGTAAACTTCTCTTATCAAGTCGGCACAGGCGTGCTGCTTGTCCTCATCCCCGAGTAATCGGGGCTCAAAGGCGGCGGCAGCGCCTTACTGACTGCCTCAGAGTAAGTTCCCAATGAACCTGGAACCGTTCTCCACGTCCTCTGACGTGATCCCCAACGTGCGCCCTGCACGCCTCCAATCAATCCAGCCTCGTATGTTCACTGCACAGCAGGCCGCGACGTATGTCGGCTACAAGTCGACAGATATTCTGCGCCGCATCCCCGTCACGCCGGTGTCTCTCGCTTCAAATGGTGACGCCGCGCCACGTTGGGATCGGGTCGCACTTGATCAGTGGTTGGATGGGCTCGGTGGCATCGGAGTTGCCAGCTCGCAAGCAACCGATCTTGAAGCCGACTTTGCCGCCTGGGAGGCTGGCAATGGGCATTAAGCGACCATCTCTGCCCCACATACACCGCGTCGTTCGCCGCCTATCGGATGGTCGATACCATATTCACATCTACGCATATCGTGGGCGAGGCGCGCCGCGACTGGCAACATATTCTGGTCGAGATATGCAAACCGCCCGACATGCCGAACTCGCCGGCGTTGACGAACTGGTGAAGAGCTATGCGGCATCTCGCGTTGCAGGGCAGAAGCCAACCAAAACGGTCCACGACCTAGTCGTCCTCTATCGTGGCGACCCGGAAGGTTTGCCGAAGCTGGCTAAAACAACGCGAGCTCAATGGTCTCCCTGGCTCGATAAGATCGACAATCAGTTTGGAAGCCTAGAGCTACGTCTCCTCAAGGCGGCTGGGGCTAGAAACGCGATCAAACGTTGGCGGAACTCCATGGCAGACACCCCACGGAAGGCTGATTATGGCATCCAGGTTCTGCGGCGCGTCCTGTCTTTCGGCATGGAGGAGGGCTTGGTCGAAGCGAACCCGGCGGCGTCGTTCAAGAAGCTCCACAACGTCAATCGAGCCGACCAAATCGTGACCGACGATGAGCTCGCCGCCATACTGGCAAAAGCAACTCCCCGTGCTCGTCACGTGATCGGTCTTGCAGCCGCGACCGGACTCCGGCGAGGCGACCTGGTTGAACTGCAATGGGGTCAAGTTCGAGACGACCACCTAGAGGTGAATACAGGCAAGAGTAGCGGGCGAGTGACTGCGACAGTGCCTCTTACTCCGGCGGCAAGGGCCATCATCGACGACCTTGCTGAAGAACGGAGAGAGAGCGTCGCTAGGGGAGCGATCCCATCCGCGTTCATTTTGACCACGGAGAAGGGTGGGAAGTGGCTTCCAGCGTCCGTCACCCAAGCCTTCATAAGGGCGGCAGCCGCCGCTGGGGTTGCTAAGCGTCTGCATGACCTCCGAGGCACTGCTGCGACGCGACTGCTTCTCGCTGGATGCACTTCGTTTGAAACGGCCAAGATAATGGGCTGGGAAGAGAGGAGCGTCGATCGCATCCTCCACCGCTATGTGGATCCCGGCGCGATCGCCAGGAAGGTAATAGAGCGCCTTGCTCAGGCCGAAGTGACGGGATAGATCGGAACAGCTGGCGAACAACGCTGTAAACCACGCAGTAAACGGTGCATGTTTGTTCCTTTCTGCGTGGTGTCAAGCGATTGAAATCGTTGGGAAATGCGGGTGTAGTTCAGAGGTAGAACGTCAGCTTCCCAAGCTGAATGTCAGGGGTTCGATTCCCCTCACCCGCTCCAAATCCAACGGCGCAGAGGCCGCCTGGTGCGACTAGCGCCTCAGGAACTCGGCGACGGCCTGGTTCAAAGGGGCGGCGCATTCCTCGGGCAGCCAGTGTCCGCAATCCGGGATGACCAGGCCCTCGACATCGGTCCCGTATTCGCGAAGCTGATCGACCTGGAACTGGCCCATGCCGCCGTGCCCGCCTCCGCCGATCGCCAGGACCGGCATGGTCAGCCGCGTCGCCGAAAGAGGCTTGTTCCGCGCTGCGGTCTCGTTGAGGGCGCGGTAGTAGTCGAACGAGGCCTTGAGCGCCTGGGGCTTGGCGTAGGATGCGGCGTAGAGGTCCAGAAGCTCGTCCGAGAAGGCGGCCCGATTGGTGGCGTGTTCCTTGATGAAATGCTCCAGGAACATCCGCTCGTGACCGGTCACCAGCGTCTCGGCCAGGTCGCCCTTCGCCGCGAAGAAGCTGAAGTGCCAGACGAGAGATTCGCCCTGCGGGGTGAAGGCCGGGAAATCATAGATGCGTTCATCCGGGATCGGCGCTTCCATGAAGATCAGCCGGCGGATGTCCTGCTGGTTCTGGACCGCCATCGGATAGGTGTTCCAGATGCCGATGTCATGCGCGACCAGGTCGAACGGCGCATTCGGGCTCAGTTGTTTGGCGAAGGCGTGCAGTGTCGCGGCGACGTCCTGGCCGACATAGGACGGGGGCGGGCTGGATTGTCCCAAACCAGGAAGGTCGACTGCGACCACGGTGTGGGTGCGTGCGAGTTCCGGCATCAACTGATGCCACTCGTACCAGCTCTGGCCGAATCCGTGGACCAGCAGGACCAGGGGGCCTGATCCGCCCTTCACATAGTGAAGATCGACGTCGTCAACGCGGGTGGTCCTGCTTTCGAACCCGGCCGGGACTGGAAACTCCGTCTGTGCCTGGGCCTGCGCAACTTGCGTCTGGGCCTGTGCAGCCGTGGTGGCGAGCGCCGCAGCAAGCGCGGTCGCAGCGATGAGTTTCTTGAGCATTTCGAGTTTGTCCTGTGAGGAATGGGGAATGGGAGAGGTTCAGGCCCGCCGAGGGCCGGGCGGGAAACCCGTGGCGCGCGCGGTGAAGGCGATGGATAGGGCGATGAGCGTCAGGGCGAGAACCGCAGGCGGGAAGGTCCCGGCGCCGCCCTTCCCGAGAAGAATTCCGCCGAGGAGACTGCCGGCCGCGATGGCGCCGTTCCATACGACCACGTTCATCGAGAGGGCGATGTCCGCGCCGTCACCCGCCGTGTCGGCGAGCGCGGTCTGCAACTGTGTTGCGGCGCCGCCGAACGTCAGGCCCCAGGCGGCGGTCGCCACGAGCAGCACGGCCGGATGGGATCCCGCCAGGATCAGGGCGAGGGCGGTGATTGCAAAGATCGACAGCGCGACCAGCACCGAGGCCCGCAGGGCGCGATCGACGAAGCGGCCGGAGATCCAGATGCCGATCAGCGCCGCTGCGCCGAAGATGAACAGGACAAGATCGACGCGGTCCGCCAAGCCTGCGCGGGCGGCGAACGGCGCGATATAGGTGTAGAGCAGATTGTGGGCGAGCATCCAGAACAGCACCACGCCGAGGACGGCGCGTACGCCCGCCAGTCCCGCCACGCGGCCGAGGGGGATGCCCTTGCCGGCCTTCTGACCGGGATAGTTGGGCACGGCGAGAAGAATCCAGGCGATCAGCCCGATCGACATCAAGGACATGACTCCGAAGGCGAGGCGCCAGCCCAAGGTCGCGCCGAGCCATGTCCCAAGAGGCACGCCGAGCGACAGGGCGATCGGGGTGCCGACCATGGCGATGGCCATGGCCTGACCCTGCTGGTGAGGGGCGACCATCCGGCGCGCGTAACCGGCCAGCAGGCTCCAGGCCAGGCCCGCTGCGGCCCCCGCCAGGAAGCGCACGATGAGCGTCAGCCCGTAGTTCTGGGAAAGCGCCGTCAAGGAGTTGAAGACCAGGAAGCCGAAGACGGTCAGCAGCAGGACCGATCGACGTGACCAGGTCTGGGTCAGAAGCGTCAGCGGGATCGCGGCGACGAGCGATCCGAGCGCATAGGCGGCCACGGTTTGCCCCGCCAGGGACTGGGATACGCCAAGCCCGTCCGCGACCTGCGGCAGCAGGCCTGCCGGCAAGGTCTCGGTGGCGATGCAGATGAATCCCGTCATGGCCAGAGCGAGCAGCGCGGCCACCGGCATTCGATCCGCCGGGGGGCCGGACGGAGGGGTTTTTGACTGGGTTTCAGGCATGGCGTCCACTACTTATGTACCGAGCGGTGCGGAAGTAGCCGTGCATGCTTATCTGGTCAACGACTTTCGTATCGAGTAGTACATAAAACGAGAAGGAGGTGAGCGATGGCGCGAACCGGCAGACCGCGGACGTTCGATCGGGACCAGGCCCTGGAGGCGGCGCTTACCTTGTTCTGGCGGCACGGCTACGAGCTGACGTCGCTCAGTCAACTCAAGGAAGCGATGGGGGGGCTGTCCGCGACCAGCTTCTACGCCGCCTTCGGATCCAAGGCGGAGCTCTTTCAGGAAGTTCTTGCTCTTTACCGGTCCACCCAGGGACGGGTCACCGACGCCTTGCGGGACGACACAATCCCCCCACGGCAGGCGATCGAAAACTGTCTGAGAGGCTCGGCGCGGATGCAGACCGAAGCCCACCATCCCTCAGGTTGCCTTATCGCCCTGGGCGATGGGAACAGCGATGCTTGTGATGAGGCCGTGGTTACGGCCCTGCGTCAGGAGCGGCAGCGAAATCGCGACGCGATCAAGGCTCAGATCCAGCGAGCCGTTTCAATCGGCCAACTCCCCCAGACCGCCGATGTCGAGGGCCTCAGCGTGCTCTTCAACACCTTCCTCCTGGGCATTTCCATCGCCGCAAGGGACGGCGCAACGACCAGGCAGCTTGAGCAATCCATCGACCATGTAATGCTGGCTTGGTAGGGGCTCAGGCCCAGCGCCTTGCGGCAACCTGGGTTCTTTCGGAGGATCAACGCCGGCTCGTGGAGCCGACGGCCCCGTCCCGCAGTGGCGGAACGGGACTGCGAGGCGGGGCCTCAGTAAGTCACGGTCAGGGTGACCGTGTCTTCGAGCGCATCGGAAGCCAGACGCGCCGTGTTCGCCGCCGCGGCCGGGATGCGGGCGTAGATGGTGGCCGTGGCGGCCCCGGTGGTCGCATCCGATGTGTCGGCGATCCCTGCCGTGGCCGTCAGCGGCGTGGCGCGAGTCTGGTCGCTGTAAAGCACATAGCTGAGGCTGGACACGCCGTCCGTCAGGGTGCGTCCGCCCGTCGTGCCGGTATTGGCCGTCAGCGAGAAGGCGGTGTCGGCGGTGCAGGCGAGGGTGACGTCCGACTGGCCGAGCGCCTCTTCCACGGGACCGACGTCGCCGAAGTCGAGGGCTTCTGCATTGGTGATTTCGCAGGTCGGGGGCACGGTCGCCGTCACCGAGAGATCGGACGTGCTGGAGGTTTGGGCGAAGGCCGGAGCCGCGATGGAGGCGACCAGCGCCGCAGCGCCGAGGATGAGGGTACGCATGGGAATCCTTTCGAGGGGCGATAAGCGCCGGATGGCGCGGTGATCCATCTCCCCGACGCCCTGATCGGGGGGATAGGCGGTGGGGGCGCGGGCGGCGGCCATCAGTAGGCCACCGTGACGCGCACCGTGTCTGTGTAGGTTCCGGCGTGGACGAGGCGCGTTCCACGCGGGATCGATCCGTGTACGGTGGTCAGGGCGGAACCCTCCCCGAACACCTTGGTCACGCCGCCGACGCCGCCGACGCCGCCGACGCCGGCGGCCAGGCCGTCTTCGCTCCAGGGTTCAAGACAGCCCGCATCCTTGCAGAGGCGGTATGGCAGGCTGTGCCCCTGGCCGTCGGTCATCCGACGCTCACCGTCGGCGGGGAACAGGCCGTCGCCCAAATACAGGGTGTAGGCGGCGCCCTCGCCGCACTGGACCGCGACGCCGCCTTGGCCGGTGGCGGCTTCGGACAATTGTCCGCCGCCTTCCAGGACGCCGAACCGGACCGCCTCCGTGGTCAGAATTCCGCACCAGGCCGTCAGTTCGACCAAGAGTTCCGTCGTCGCCGTGAATGTTCCGCCGGCGACACGCCCCGATGTCCCGTCGCACGCCGCCCCCGTGTCCGATGCCGCGACATAGCCTTCCAGGCCGAGGGTTCCCGCATAGAGGCCCGCGCGGCCGGCGGGCTCGTCCGGCAGGCGAAGATGGATCCGGGTCACGGCGCGGGTGGTGGCGCCCTGGCCGTCGGCCACTGCCGGAATGTCCAGAGTGGTGAACGCGGCCCAGGCTGCGTCCGCGAGGACCGGGCCCGAGGCGGCGCCCGCCGAGAGGTCGTAGGGAATCTCGTCCGTCCCGAAGCGAAGCGCTGGACCGCCGACGCGCGTGAAGGCCAGGCAGACGACGGCGCTTCCCGGCGGCTCGCCGGTCGCGGCCGAGGCCCAGTCGCAACTGACGCTGATCTCGGGCGAGATCTGCGGCGCCGTCCCGCTGACATAGGCGCCCTGTGCGCCGTCCACAGCAGCGGTGCAGGCCTCGATCCGCACGGTCTGGGCGACCGCCGGCAGCGGCGCAAACGGCGCCCCGCCGGCCAGGGTCATCGCGCCGATCCATCCCGCGACCTGGCTCCAGTTCTGACCGGGGCGCACTAGCGACACAGGACTGGCCCGATCGTCGGCTGTACCGGGCCGGCGAGATCATGGTCGAACACGGCGTGGCAGATTCCCGCCGAGCCGAGATCGACGGCGACAGTGTTGTGCGCCTCCAGATCCCGGAGATAGACTTGGCCGTCATAGCCCGAGACGCCGGCGTCCCGCCCGTTGCGCCGGACTGCGAGGCCTGGCGGCAGCAGGCTTCCATCCGGTCGCTGGATCACGATGACGGCCGACTGGACCTTGCGCGCACCGAAATCGACGACGCCGCCCTGGCGCCACCCGGCCACGACGGTCCTCTCGGTCGCCTCGGCTTCCCAACCCTCAGGCAGGTCGATCGGATCGATGGCGATCCGGTGACCGTAGTAGGGAATCAGGGCCGGCAGTAATGCGCGGCCGTCGGCGTCCGTGCGCCCCATGCGCACGCCGCCCTGCATCACCTCGACGCCCGGTCCGGCGTTCCGGACGACGGCGAAGGCCTCGCCGACACGATTGGCGGCGAAAACGCCCCCGCCCGCCGCCACGACCGCCCCCTCGGCCTGAACGCCGAACCGCCATCCCGCCGTTCCCTGGTCCAGTTGCGCCCGCCAGGCCGCCTGGGCCGTCCGATAGCTGACCGAGGCCGTGTGCTGTTCGCCGCCGTCGTCATACCGGCGCGCGGACAGGTTCCAGCCCAGATCGCCCCGTCTCTGGCCGGACGACCGGCCGATCTGGCTCTCGACGCCGGTTCGCCGTGCGTCGCCGACAAGGCTTGTGCTGGCGCTGACGCCTCCCCCGAAACGCAGGCTGATCGTGGCGAAGACGCCGTAGCGATCTCGCCCGTCGAGGTCGGCGTAGCCGCTGACATAGAGGCTGCTCCGGTCGCCTATCGGCCGCGCCAGGGACAGGTTGACCGTGCGCTGGTCGAGGCCTGTCGTCGCGATCCGGGCATAGGACAGATTGACGACGGACCGGTCGAACCCCGGTGCGTAGGTCACGCCCGCACGATCGACGATGTGCGCCGCTTCTGTCGTGTCCCCCCAATTCACCGCCGTGGATCGGCGTCGGTCGGCGTCCCGGTGCAGCGACACCCGGACGAGGTCGTAATAGTCGCCGAAGGTGCGTTCGGTCGTGGCGAACAGTTGAAGGCCGCGCCATCGACCCTGGGCCTCCAGGGTGTATTTCCCCCCGGACGCCTGCCTGTAGCGGCTTGCCGACAGCGAGCCGAGCACGGCCCCGTGGCCGCCCAGCGACTGCACCACGCCGATGCCGCCGCCGATCAGGCCGTCCGCCGCGCCTTCGGTTCGCGCCTCCACGGTCAGGCGATCGCTGACGCCGTAGCGCCCCGACGCCGCGGCGAAGACCGTGTCGTCATAGTCGAAGGAGGTCCGGCCGTAGTTCAGGCGCGGCGCTCCGACGTCGACGGAATACTGCAGCAGGCCGGCCTTCAGTTGGCGACCGAGATAATAGTAGGATCGGCTGGTCTCGATCTGGCGGCCGGCCGCGTCGGTCAGGATGAGGCGGATGTCGTCGCCGGCGACGAACGGCAGGCCCTGCAAGGTGAAGGGGCCTGACGGCGTTTCACCCGAGAAGATGCGCTGTTGGCCCACATAGAGGTCGAGCGTGGAGGGGAGCGCGGCTGCGCCCGAGAATTGCGGCAGGGCGGTCGTGACTATGTCGGTCCGCTGTTCGAATGCGCTGGCGATCTGGAAACCCGCCAGACGAACGCTGCCGGTCCAGGCCAGGGCGTTGCTGGCGAAATCGCCGGCCAGATAGGACCGGACAGCCAGTGGGTCGATCCGCCGCCAGCGGCTGTCGAGCCGGACCAGCGCGTCGTCGCCGAAGGCTCCTCCGCTTCTGAAAAGGGCGGAGTTGGAGACCGCCCCAACGCCGGACAGGCCGACGACCTCGACGTCGCCGCTGAGCGACGCCTGCTCGGATCCGCCCTGTGCATAGAGGCCATAGTTCAGGATCACGCCGTTCAGCGGCCGCAGGTCGCTGATGTCGGTCGGCTGACGATCTCCGCCGATGTCGATCCGGTGGGGTTCGAGCCGCTCGACGGGCGCCGTCAATGCGATCGTCTGGCGCGCCTCGTCATACTGGGCGATCACGCCGAGACGGGACAGGAGGATCTCCGTCTCGCCCGTCTCCAGGCCGTCGGTCCTGATCCGTATGGCCTGCAGTTCGTCGGCGCGCGCCATGAACTCGCCGTTCGGCAATCGGCGCAGAACCAGCAGTTGATGGGTCGGGGCGCCGTTGACGAAGGCCTCGAGCACCATCCGGACCGGCGCATCGGCCGGCGCAGGCGGGCCGGACGGATCGGGGATTCCGGGGGCGGTCATGCGGATCTCGGGATCGGCCCAGGCGGGGGCGACGCCGCAGGCCGCAGCGAGCAGTATTCCCACGCTCCAGCGGCGGCGCATGCGCTTCGGCCCATGGTCAATCACCGCCGACAAGGACAGACTCGCTGATCCGTCGCCCGCCGTCTTGAGCCGTGAGCGTGAGGGTGCGGGACGAAAGCGACTCTGCGCCGTCTGGTCCGATCAAGGGCGCATCGAACCGGCGTGACGCGCCGGCAAGAACATAGGCGTTCAGTCCGTCGCCGAAACGAATGTCGCGACCCTCGGCGGTGCGCGCCGTCAGCCCGGCGATTCGCGCGCGCCGATCTCCGCGATTGACCGCCTCGACGTGGAGGCCGGTCTCGTCCTTCCAGGCGCGCCACTCGATCCGCGCCTGTGCGTTCGAAGGCGTCACGAAGACCGGCACCGAGGCGCGTAACAGCATGGCCACCCCCACCCCCTCGCGCCGCGCCTCCGAGGTCTTGGGCAGTTCGTCGATGACGAGGCGGTAGCCGATCTCCGATCCGGCCGTCTGCGAGGCAGGGCGCGCAATCCTGACCGTGTAGGCCGCGCCGGCCGGAATGGCGGCGAAGGGCGGGCTCACGATCGTCTCGGGCGCGGGCTCCAGGCGATCCTCGCCGTCGACCTGGGACCAGCGAAACAGCCGAATCTGGAAGCTTGCGGCCTCAGTCCCGGTGTTGGTCAGGGTCAGGGCGGCGCCTCTCTGGGTCGGCGTCATCTGAAGGCTGATCGGCGATATCCGCAGGGACGCCGCCTGGGCGGCGTGTGACGTCAAAGGCCGACCGCGAGGGCCGCCACGAGAAAACGCGAGCGCATGAACATGGTGGTTATGTTTGGTAATCAATCGAGGGGGAGCGCGAAGTTAGCTTTATTTCCGAGAAAATAGATCTTTGCGGTACTTAAATCGGTCTATGGATTGGGATCGGAATATCATTCCAAGTAATTTGAACGATATTATTACTTGATTTGAATTCTTAACGACGAAGCTGAGCGGCCGCTTAAATCGTCGGCCTGAACTCGCCCGTCAAGGGAATATTAGACAATCAGAGTTCGTCCGATTGGACCTCTGGTCTCTCGTCCAGGCTGTGAATGTGAGAGGTTGAATCAAAAAATATCTTGAAATAACAAAATGTAAGATGGCCGTATGTCACGGCGTGCCGTCACGATGGGGCGGAAGCCGCATTTATCTTCAGGAGCGATAGGGCTCATATGATTTGGGCGCCTAATCACCGGCGCGTTGGCGCACTAGTCACCTTGCAGGATAAGATTCGGCTACTAAATCATCCTTGATGTGGTGTTTTAGTTAAGTAGTTGTCGATTCAGGACAAGTAAGGATAAGATTTATGGTAAACGTGTCGGGCAAGGTTGTCGTGATCACCGGAGCCGGCAGCGGCCTGGGCGCGGAAACGGCCCGGCATCTGGTTCGCGCCGGCGCACGGGTGGTTCTGGGCGCGCGTCGCCTCGACCAACTGCAAGTCCTCGCCGACGAACTCGGTATCGACCAGGACGCCATCCGCGAGACCGACGTCGTCAACCCCGACCAGGTCAGGGCTCTCGTTGATCACGCCGTGGCGCTGCACGGCCGCATCGATGTGATGATCAACAACGCCGGAATCATGCCGACGGGGCTGCTGGAGCATTTGCGCATCAATGAGTGGGACCGGATCATCGATCTCAACGTCAAAGGCGTCCTGTACGGAATCGCCGCAGCGCTGCCGCACATGAAGGCGCAGAAGAGCGGCCACATCATGAACGTCTCATCGATCGCCGGTCACGTCGTCAATCCGGCGGTCGTTGTCTATTGTGCGACCAAATACGCGGTGCGCGCCATTTCGGAGGGCCTGCGCAAGGAGGTCAGACCCTACAACATACGGTCAACGATCCTGTCGCCGGGAGCGATACTTGGCGGCGGGCCGATGGAGGAGGGCGCGGACCCGACCCGTCACGACACCCTGACGGCCTATTACAGGCGCATCGCCATTCCGGCGTCGAGTTTCGCCCGGAGCGTTCTGTTCGCGATCAGCCAGCCCGAGGATGTCGATATTGATGAGACGCTGTTCGACCTCGCGCCGCAGAATGTCTGAAGGCGCGCGCGACAGGATGCGGATGGGAGCCGAAAGCGCCGGAACGCCGACGCGCCGGCACGCCGCACGTCCGCCTGGAGGCGGCGTCGAGCCCGCCTCCGACGCCCATGCGGACGGTCTCGAATGAAGCGCAATGAACTTGGAGATCTGATCGCCTTCCTGGCCGTGGCGGAAGCGAAGAGCTTCACGCGCGCCGCCGCCAGGCTGGGAACCTCGCAATCCTCGTTGAGCGAGACTGTCAGGCGTCTGGAAGAGCGGCTCGACGTCCGCCTTCTGACCCGCACGACCCGAACCGTCGCGCCGACGGACGCCGGGAGGCAGCTGGTCGAGACCCTCAGGCCGGCGCTCGACGGCATCAAGGACCAGTTGTTGCGGCTCAACGAGACCCGCAACCGGCCGGCGGGCAGGCTGCGGATCACGAGCAGCAAATACGCCGCGCTGACCATTCTCGGTCCCGCAGTCAGCCGGCTGCTGGCCCTGTATCCGTCGATCCAGGTCGAGATCGATGTGAATTCCAGCTTCGTCGACATCGTCCGCGACGGGTATGACGCGGGGGTCCGGCTCGGCGAGAATATCGACAAGGACATGATCGCCGTCCCGCTCAGCGGCGACATGCGGATGGCGGTGGTGGGCGCTCCCGCCTATTTCGTGGAGAGGCCGATCCCGAAAACCCCGCAAGAGCTCGCCGGCCATCTGTGCATCAACCGCCGAATGAGCGACACGGGCGCCCTGAGACTCTGGGAGTTCTCACAGAACAATCGAACGGTGAACGCCCCGGTCCAGGGACAGCTGACGACCAATGACGACGACCTCGTCATCCGATCCTGCCTGGCGGGCGACGGCCTGGCTTTCATGCTGGAAGGCAGCGTCAGGGGCCATGTCGATGACGGTCGGTTGGTCCGGGTGCTGGAGGACTGGTGCCCGCCCTTTCCCGGCTTTCACCTGTACTATCCGAGCCGCCGCCAGTCTTCCGCCGCGTTCCGCCTGTTGCTGGACGCCCTGCGCGGAAGGCTCTGACGGCGCGTCAGCGCTTCAGGCGGGGACTGACCGTTCCGTCGGGGAACGGGCCGCGTCTGGCCGCGCTGAAACGGCACAGGTAGCGACGGAACAGTTCGCCCTGTTCATAGGCGGTGTCCCGGGCGGTGGCGGCGCCGGTCAGAGCCACTTCGCCCTCCTGGTCCAGCACACGCCAGTTCCACAGGCCCGGCTGGACCTCGGCCAGTTGCAAGGCGAAATCGGTCTGTTGGGCAGCCATCACGTCACCTGTTCCAAAGCGGGAAGTTCGCCTGGAACTACGCAATTATACGGCCATCCCGGTCAGGAGCGGGGCGTTCGCCCCGCTCAGGCGCCTCAGGTCACGGCGACCTCAGCGCGGCGCGCGCTTGGCCAGGATGCGCTGCAGGGTGCGGCGGTGCATGCCCAGGCGACGCGCCGTCTCCGAGACATTGTGGTCGCACAGCTCATAGACCCGCTGGATGTGCTCCCAGCGCACCCGGTCGGCGCTCATCGGGTTTTCCGGCGGCTCGGGGGCCTCGTCGCCCGCAGCCAGCAGAGCCTTGACCACATCGTCGGCGTCGGCGGGCTTGGACAGATAGTCGACGGCGCCGGCCTTGACCGCCGCGACCGCCGTGGCGATGGCGCCGTAGCCGGTCAGCATGACGATCCGGGCGTCCTCGCGCTTCTCGCGCACGGCTTCGACGATCTTCAACCCGTTGCCGTCCTCCAGCCGCATGTCCAGCACGGCGAAGGCAGGAGCCTTGTCGCGCAGCAGGACGGTCGCCTCGGCGACGGACTCGGCGGTGGTCACCTGGAAACCGCGGGCTTCCAGCGCGCGCCCCATCCGGGTGCGCAGGGCCTGATCGTCGTCCAGCAGCAGCAGGGACTTGTCGGGCAGGGCGGCGATACGGGCTTCTAGTTCGGACATTCTTCTCTCCTGCCGCTTCAAGTCGGGACCGGAAGCGCGCGGGTCAAGGCCAAGGTTCCCCCTGCGACGCTTCGACCCAATGCGGTAAACCGGCTGCGACCGGACGATATCACGCCGGAACCTCCAGGGCCGGACGGGCCCAGCGCACCGCCACACGGGCGCCGCGCTGCGCGCCCTTGGTCTCCGACTGGGCCAGGCCCTGGCCGACGCTGACCGATCCGCCGGTCCGTTCCAGCAGGGTGCGGGCGATGAAGAAGCCCAGGCCCATGCCGCCCTGGCTGGGGGCTATGGGCGCCTCCATCTCGGCGGGCTTGCGCTTGGACGGGCGGGCTGCGGCGGCGATCTGGGCGGCCAGGGCCTGACGCGCCTTGCCCTGGGGCCGGCTGGTCACATAGGGCTCGCCCAGCCGGGGCAGGATGTCGCTGGCGAAGCCGGGGCCGTCGTCCAGGATGTCGATCTCGATCCAGCCGGCGTCGACCAGGGCCTGGACCCGCACGGTCGTCCGGGCGAAGTCGGCGGCGTTCTCGACCAGGGTCGACAGGCCGTGAACCACCTCCGGCATCCGGCGCACGCGCGGCGCGGGCTGGCCGGGCGGGGTCTTCACCAGCACCTCGAATTCCAGGTCGAAGCCCCGATGCGGCTCGACCACCTCTTCCAGCAGAGCCTTCAGCGCCACATCGGCGTAGAGGGCGTCGTCACCCTCCGGCTGCTGCGACAGCTGGGTCAGAATGCCCCGGCAGCGCTCGGCCTGCTGCAGGATCAGGGCGGCGTCCTCGGCGGCGTCGCTGCCGGGCGCCGAGGCGCGCTGCAACTCCTTGGCCACCACCTGGATGGTCGCCAGGGGCGTGCCCAGTTCGTGCGCCGCCGCCGCCGCCAGACCGCCCAGGGCCGCCAGCCTCTGCTCGCGCTGCAGCACGTCCTGGGTCGTGGCCAGGGCCAGTTCCAGCTTCTCGGCGTCGGCCGCCACCCGCCAGGCGTAGCCGGCGGTGAAGACCACCCCCGTCACCAGGGCCATGGCCATGCCCAGCCGATAGAGCTGGGGCAGGTGGAAATCCTCGTACTCCCGCCACGGCAGGGGCTCGGACCAGAAGAACAATACGCCCACGGCGATCAGGGCCAGTACGCCCAGGAACAGGGCCTGGCGCATCGGCAGGGCCGCCGCCGCGATCGTCACCGGCGCCACCAGCAGCAGGCAGAAGGGGTTCTCCAGCCCGCCGGTCAGCGCCAGCAATATGCCCAGCTGGAAGATGTCGAAGCCGAGGTGCACGGCGGTGGTGCGTCCATCGGGCAGGCTGGCTTCCAGCCGCCGCACCCGCGCCATGGCGCCCACATTCACCGCCGCGCTGATGGCGATGACGATCAGGCAGGGCCACAGGGGCAGGGGGAAGTGCAGGCCCTGGTGCGCCGTCAGGATCGCGGCGCTCTGGCCCAGGATCGTCAGCCAGCGCAATACGATCAGGGTCCGCAGCGAGAAGCCGCGGCCCCGGCGCGGGGCCTCGCGCCAGCCGTCCAGGGCGTCCTGGGCCAGGCTGTTCGAGCCCAGGCCGTTCCGGGCCTGTGCGTCGGGGAAGTGCGGCGCGATGCGGTCTTCTGTCGAGGTCACCGGCCTTCTATAGACCGGCTCAGACTTTTCCGTGAGAGGCCGTCATGCCGCGTCGTTCCATCCTGCTGTTCGCCGGCGCCTGTATCGCCATCGCCGCCGCCCTGGCCATAGTGACGATCGTTGTGGTCAATGCGCGCTCGACCCCGACGACCGGCGAGATCGGCGCCTCGGGCCAGCCCCTGATCGGCGGCGATTTCCAGCTGACGAACCAGGACGGCCGGCCGGTCGACCAGAGCCTGCTGAACGGCAAGTGGAGCCTGGTCTTCTTCGGCTTCACCTACTGCCCCGAGTTCTGTCCCACGACCCTGGCCGAGATGGCGGCGGTGCAGCAGCAACTGGGCGACAAGGCCAAGGATGTTCAGTTCGTCTTCGTCAGCATCGACCCCGAGCGCGACACGCCGCAGCAGATGAAGGACTATCTGTCGTCCGACGGCTTCCCCAAGGGGGCCATCGGCCTGACGGGCACGCCGGAACAGGTGGCCCAGGCGGCCAGGGCCTACCGCGCCGTCTATGAGAAGGTCGGGGAGGGCGAGGGCTATACGATGAACCACTCGCTGCAGGTCTATATCATGGGACCCGACGGCCGGTTCCGGAACCTTCTGGGCTACAACCTCGGCCCGGCCCGCTCGACCAAGATCCTCGAAGACACCATGGCGCGCGGCTGAAAAACGCGGCTGACGATCAGCCGCGTTCCTTGGTCTTGGTGAAGCTCACCTTCGGGAAACGTTCCCCGACATAGCCGGTCTCCCAGCTCGACTTGGCCAGGAAGACCGGCGCCTGGTCGATGTCGCGGGCCATCTGCGGCCGGTATTTGCCGCTGAAGTCCTCGATGTCGGCATCGGTCCCATTGACCCAGCGCGCCTCGGCGTAGGGGCTGGGTTCGAACACCACGTCCAGCCCGTATTCCTCGCCGAGGCGGTCGGCCATGACCTCGAACTGCAGCTGGCCCACGGCGCCGACGATGAAGTCTGACCCGATCTCGGGGCGGAACAACTGGGTCACGCCCTCTTCGGCCAGACCCTCCAGCGCCTTCTTCAGATGCTTGGCCTTCAGCGGATCCTTGACCCGCACCCGCTGCAGGATTTCCGGCGCGAAGTTGGGCAGGCCGGCGAACCGCACCACCCCGCTCTCCGACAGGCTGTCGCCGACGCGCAGCACCCCGTGGTTCGGGATACCGATCACGTCGCCGGCGAAGGCGTCGTCGGCCAGTTCCCGATCCGAGGCGAAGAACATGATCGGCGCATTGACCGACAGCGACTTGCCCGTGTTCTGCACCTTCAGCTTCATGCCGCGCTTGAAGGCGCCCGAGGCCATGCGGAACATGGCGATCCGGTCGCGGTGGTTGGGGTCCATGTTCGCCTGGACCTTGAAGACGAAGCCGGTGACCTCGTTGGCGCCCGGCTCGACCTCGGTCTCGACAGGGACGGGGGCGTTGCGGGTCTCGGGCGGGGATTCCTTCCTCGCCTTCATGATCTTGGGCGCGGGGGCCCAGTCGCCGATGGCCTTCAGCAGTTCGTCGATGCCGAAGTGGCGCAGGGCCGACCCCCACAGTACGGGGGTCATATGGCCTTCCAGGAAGGCCTGGCGGTCGAAGGCCGGATAGCCGCCCTCGACCAGTTCGACGGCCTCGGCCAGGGTGTCCTGCTCGCCCGCCTCGAAATACTGCGCCGCCTGGTCCAGCGGCAGGGCCGCGGGGTGTTCGGGATCCTCGGCCGAACCGGCGGCCTTGCGCGTATAGGGCTGGAACTTGCCGGTTTCGACCTCGACCATGCCGCGCAGCCGGTTGCCGCTCTCGGCTGGCCACCAGATGGGCGCCGGGTCCAGCTGCAGCCGCGACGCGATGTCGTCCAGCAGCGCCATCGGATCCTGGGCCTCGCGGTCCAGCTTGTTGATGAAGGTGATGATCGGAATGTCGCGCAGGCGGCAGACCTCGAACAGTTTCAGCGTCTGCGGCTCGATCCCCTTGGCGGCGTCCAGCACCATGATGGCGCAGTCGGCGGCGGTCAGGGTGCGATAGGTGTCTTCCGAGAAGTCCTCGTGCCCCGGCGTGTCCAGCAGGTTGAACATCTTGCCGTCGTGCTCGAAGGTCATGACCGAGGCGCTGACGGAAATCCCGCGCTCCTTCTCGATCTTCATCCAGTCCGACCGGGTCCGCCGGTTCTCGCCGCGCGCCCGCACGGCGCCGGCCGCGCGAATGGCGCCGCCGGCCAGCAGGATGTGCTCGGTCAGGGTGGTCTTGCCCGCGTCGGGGTGGGCGATGATGGCGAAGGTCCGGCGGCGCGCCGCTTCTTCGGGCAGTGTCAGTGTCATGGCGCGCGACTACCCCGCCGCGCGCCGAAAGTCACTCGCTGCTGGGCGTCGGAGACGATTCCGGCTCGCCTGCGGGCGCGGTTTCGGGGGCGTCGCCGGTTTCGCCCTCCGGTTCGCTCTCGCTGATCTGCGCCGCCTCCGCCTCTTCGGTGAGGCCGGGAAGGGCGTCGCCGGCCTCGAGCGCGGCGATCATCCTGCCCGCGAACTCGGACGCGCCTCCGCCGTGAGGATTGTTGGTCAGGGGGCGCAGCACCGCGATGGCTTCGGCCGTCTCGTCGCGATCCGCCAGGGCGCTGGCGTAGCTGAAGCGCACGCCGGCCAGTTGCGGCGCCCTGTCGAGGGCCAGGCCCAGGGTCAGCATGTCGTTGTCATTGGGGAAGCCGGGTTGGCCCTGACGCAGTTCGATCAGCAGGGCCAGGGTCTGGTAGTCGTTGTCGCCGGCCGCATAGGCCCGCGCCAGATAGGCCCGCGCCTCGCGTTTCAGCGCCGTCTCCTGCGCCTCGTCCTCGGCATCGCGCGCCTGGCGCAACTTCTCCTGCGCCAGGAATTGCAAGGCTTCGACATGGTTGGGATCAATCTCGATCAGTCGAAGAAGGGCGCGTTCGCCTGCAGGCCGGTCGCCGAAATGCAGCCCCGCGTGGCCCGCCGCCAGCAGCGCCAGGGGATCGTCGCCATGGCGGGCGGCGATCCGCGCCACTTCCCGGCCCAGGGCTTCCCGATCGTCGTCCAGCACCCCGACCTTCAGCCTCTGATTGATCAGCAGCAGGTCGTTCGCCGACCTGGGCAGGCGGGTGACGGTCACCGGCGTCTCGGGGAACTGGCCGAAGATTTTCGTCGCCGCCAGCCGTTCGCGTGTGTAGCGGCGCAGGGCGGACCGCAACTCGTTCAGCGACATTCCCGTCGCGTCTTCCATCGCCTGCACGGGGTCGGCGCCGTCGGCGACGTCGTTCACATAGGCCTGCAACTGCCCGGCCCGGGTCGGATCGCTCATGAACCAGTGGGTCAGCAGCCAGGCGATGGGATAATAGGTGGCGCGCTGGCTGTTCGATCTGATCTCGCCGGGATGCGACCGCAGCAGGGTCTCCAGCGGAATCCAGTTCTCGTTCATGATCCAGTAGGCGCGGTTCTGGTTGAAGCCGCCCAGAACCACCTCGTTCTCCTCGATCTCGGCGGTCATGTAATATTCGGCAAACCCCTCCACGAACCAGGCGGGATAGGCGCCGGGCATGTTCCCCAGCATGAAATGGTGGGCATATTCGTGCAGCAGCACGTCGTCGCCGTCTATGTCGTCGCCGTTGCCGCGCCGGATGGCCACAGCGAAGATGTCCTCCTCCGTCGGGAAATAGACGCCGACGATGTTCGGCGCGGCTGTCGTCCGAACCTTTAGAAGTCCCGCCCGGTTGCCGACCAGATAGATGGGCAGTTTGCGCGGCGGTGTTTCGGACAGGGAGATGTTGGACCGAAACCGCATGACGCGATCGAACATCTCGAGCTTGCGGACATAGTCCCGTAGCGACCGTTCGCTGCCTTCGCTGTAGACGATGAAGCGTTCGCTCTCGGCGCGCAGCCAGTCTGCATGGGCCGCGGATGCGGTGGACATCAGGCCGAGGCCGGCCAATGCGCCGGCGACGCCGGCGCGCAAGTTCGAGAATTTCATAACCCCTCCACTGACCGCGACAGTCGCAGAGGTTGTGCTTGGCCGTAAAGCGGGATGTTGCGCCACCCTGCTGATTTCAATCGTTGGGGTGGGTTTGTCCCAGATCAAATAACCCCTCGTCAGACGGGGCTATTGGAGTCATTGTCGGGTCTGAGGAGACGATCAGGCCGTCAGAGCCCGACGCTCCCATCCCGGAAATTTCCGGGACCCATAGGGAAAGGAAAAGACGATGGCTGTGATCCATCCGGAAGACCGTATCGCCGGTCTCGAACGCGTGACGCCCGAACGCCCGCACAGGCTGCACCCCGCATTGGGACTGGCGATGGGCTTCGGCTTCATCTTCGCCGTCGCCACAGTGGTGCACGTCGCCTTCTCGGCCTTCTGACGGGCCGGCCCTGAGGCTAGGCCCCCGCGTGGTCTATGGCGGGGGTGGTGGCCATGTCCTGGGTGGCGGCGTCGGTCGCCAGCATGGGACGGCGCGCGCGTTTCAGTATGTCCTGGGCGACCCGGGCGGCGACGCCGGCGTGGGGCGAGTTGGCCAGTGATTCCAGCAGGGGCACGGCCTCGTCCGGTTTGCCCGCCTTGATCAGGGCCTCGCTGTAATCGATCCGCAGCGCCGCCACCTGGGGCGCCAGGTTGAAGGCCGACTGCAGGGTCCGCAGATCCTCTTCCTCGGGCGTCGCACCGCCCGACAGACGGGTGTGGGCCATCAGGTACAGCGTGTATGCGTCGTTCGGATTGGCGCGGCAGGCTTCGGCGAGATAGGTCCGGGCCTCATCCATGTGGACGTCGCGCTCGGCCGGCGTCTGGCGCGCCAGGTGCTCGGCCCGGTGGGCCATCAGCTGCAGGGCGTCGACATTGGCGGGGTCCTGGTTCAGCAGGGTCCGCAGAATCCGCTCTCCCTCGTCGCCATCGCCATATTCGATTTCGGTCCGGGCGCGCTGCAGCTGGACGAATGTGTCGTCGGGATAGAGGCGGGCCAGATCGCGGCTTTCGCTCAGGGCCTGGGCGCGCTCGGGGCGGGTCAGGTCGAACTTCAGGCGCTGGGCCAGCAGCAGGGCGTCCCCGGTGGAACGCGGCACGTCCGTCACCGTGACCTGGGCCGTGGGGAATTTGCCCTCGTAGCGGATCGTCTGCATCGGCTGGTTGAGATAGGCGCGCAGGGCCGCTTCCAGCTGGGGCATGGTCAGGCCGGTGGCGTCGGTCATGGCCTTGACCGGAGAGACGCCGCTCTTGACCGCCGCCATATAGGCGTCCCGCTTGGCGATGCCGTCAGGACTGTTCATCAGCCAGTGGGTCAGCAGCCAGGCGACCGGATAATAGCTGTCGCGGTCGGGACCCATCGGGGCGCTGTCCGGCGTGTTGGTCAGCAGGGTCTCCAGCGGAATCCAGCGCCCGCGTTTCAGCCGCGCCAGCCGCGCCGGATTGGCCGCGCCGATCTCGACCACGCGGTCGCTGATCCTGACGGTCATGAAATACTCGGCCAGCCCCTCGATCAGCCAGGCCGGACGGTTGCTGCCGTCACGGTTCTGGAAGGCGAAGTGGTGGTGGTATTCGTGGAAGATATAATCCTGGTCGGCGTTGCGCAGCGTGACCGCGAATATGCCTTCCAGGGTGGGGTAGTAGGCGCCGGCGTACATCCGGTCCAGATGCGGATTGATCGCCTCCAGTCCGGCGTTGTTGGCCACCAGATAGATCGGCAGCTTGTTCTTGGGCGGCGTGTTCAGCGGCAGGTGATTGCGATACCGCAGCATATAGTCGAAGGTTTCCAGCTGCTGGACGTAGCGGGTCAGGGCCGCGTTGGATCCGCCCTGGGAATAGACGACGAACGACTGGCTTTCAGCCCTTTTCCATTCCTGCGCCTGGGTCGCGCTCGCGCAGAACCAGGTCACGATCATGAACAGGACGGCGGCGATGCGAGTCATCATCGAAACCTCGGTCTTTACGCCACTAACTCTACGGTTGGGGCACGGATACACAGTCGCGCGACGGCGTCATTCCGTCGCCCGCTGCAGGCGAAAACTGAAACTGAAGGGGGGGGAGAACTAGGCGGCGAGGCGATTCCACACCGCGCGGTCGGCGGCGACGGCGTCGAGACGACGCCCCTTGTGATGGAGTTGTTTCATGACCGTGTCAGGCAGGGCGCAGAAGCGCGGCTCGACGAGATCGGGATTGCAGGCGGCGGCGGGGGCGGCGAACAGGGCCGCGTTGACGTCGGGGCTGCGCTCGGCGATCAGCCAGGCCAGGCGGCGCGCCCGGGCGGGATCGGTGCGGTGCAGCAGGGGATCTTCGGCGAACAGTTCGCAGCCCAGTTCCAGCACATAGTCGAAGCCCAGCTTCTCGAACCGGCGCGCGTCGGCGGCCGTGACCGGGCAGGCCTCGTCCAGGTCGAACACGACGTCGTTCAGGAGAAACAGCATGGGCGAAACGCTTCTGGCGAACCGGACGGGATGTCGTCCGTATCCCGACACTAACCGCCCGCGCTTGCAGTCCCGTTCACGGACGCGGTTAAGGCTTTCTGACCGGTCAAGCTGGGGAATCTACCAGAAATTCAAGGCGGGCTAGGGTCGAGCGCGACCATATGCCGTTGAAAACAGGCGCGGTTCACGCGGTGCGCCAGAAGGGCCCCGGGCCGGCGCCCGCCCCCCTTTCGGCTAGGGATGAATACGGGGTGGGGATTTCGGCGATTAATCAGACTGCCGCCGCCTAGACCAAAAGCGAAGGGGGTGACGCGACGTGACCCTTGCGGACCTCCTTGCGGTCGGCTTACGTCATCACGCATTGTTACAGGCCCGGCCTCTGCCGCCGGAGAAGAGGCCGCCATGACGTCCTATCAAGATCGCGCCGGACTGCAGGTCGCGACCGAACTCGCGGCCCTGATCGAGCAGGAGGTGCTGCCCGGTCTGGATCTGGACGCGGCCGCCTTCTGGAGCGGGACCGCCGACCTGTTCGCCCGGTTCGCGCCTGAGAACCGCGACCTGCTGGAGGTTCGCGACGCCCTGCAGATGCGGATCGACCACTGGCACGCCGCCCGCAGGGGCCAGCCCTACGACGTCGGCGCGTCGCAGGCCTTCCTGCGCGAGATCGGCTATCTGGTCGACGAACCGGCGCCCTTCGCCGTCGGCACGACCGGCGTGGACGCCGAGATCGCAACGATGGCCGGGCCGCAGCTGGTCGTGCCGATCCTGAACGCCCGCTTCCTGCTGAACGCCGCCAACGCCCGCTGGGGCAGCCTGTACGACGCCCTCTACGGCACGGATGCTCTGGGCGACCTGCCGGCCGGCGGCGGCTACGATCCCGAACGCGGCGCCCGCGTCGTGGCCCGCGCCAAGGCGTTTCTGGATCAGGCGGTCCCGCTGGCCCGGGGCTCCTGGGCCGATCTGACCGACATCGACGCCGTCGTGCTGCAGGAACCGACCCAATTCGTGGGGCGCACGGAAACCTCGCGCCTGTTCCGCCACAACGGCCTGCATATCGAGGTCATCGTCGACCGCGCCCATTCCATCGGCCGCTCCGACCCGGCGGGCATCGCCGATGTGGTTCTGGAATCGGCCCTGACCACCATCTGCGATCTGGAGGACTCGGTCGCCGCCGTCGACGCCGCCGACAAGGTCGTCGCCTATCGCAACTGGCTGGGCCTGATGAAGGGCGATCTGGTCGAGACCTTCGACAAGGGCGGCAAGACCCTGACCCGGCGCCTGAACCCGGACCGCGTCTTCACCGCCCCGGACGGATCGAGCCTGACCCTGAAGGGCCGTTCCCTGCTGTTCGTCCGCAACGTCGGCCATCTGATGACCACCCCCGCCGTGCGTCTGGCCGACGGCCGGGACGCGCCCGAAGGCGTCCTCGACGCGGTGGTCACCAGCCTGATCGCCCGGCACAAGGGGCTCAGCGGGCGCGGCAACAGCACGACCGGCTCGATCTATATCGTCAAGCCGAAGATGCACGGGCCGGACGAGTGCGGCTTCACCGACCGCCTGTTCGACGCGGTCGAGGATCTGCTGGCCCTGCCGCGCCATACGATCAAGGTCGGGGTCATGGACGAGGAGCGCCGCACCTCGGCCAATCTCGCCGCCTGCATCCAGGCGGTGAAGGACCGGATCGTCTTCATCAACACCGGCTTCCTGGACCGCACCGGCGACGAGATCCACACCGCCATGCAGGCCGGTCCGGTGGTGCGCAAGGCCGACATCAAGTCCAGCGCCTGGATCGCCGCCTACGAGGCGCGCAATGTCGCCATCGGTCTGGCCTGCGGCCTGTCCGGCAAGGCCCAGATCGGCAAGGGCATGTGGGCCGCGCCCGACCGGATGGCCGACATGCTGGAACAGAAGATCGGCCACCCCAAGACCGGCGCCAACACCGCCTGGGTGCCCAGCCCGACGGCGGCGACCCTGCACGCGCTGCATTATCACGCCGTCGACGTCTTCGCCGTCCGGGCCGAGGTCGCGACCCGGCCGACGCCGGGGCTGGAGGCCCTGCTGACCCCGCCGCTGGCCAATGGCGTGAACTGGTCCGAGGACGAGGTGACGGCCGAACTGGACAACAACGCCCAGGGCATCCTCGGCTATGTGGTCCGCTGGATCGACCAGGGCGTCGGCTGTTCCAAGGTGCCCGACATCCACGACATCGGCCTGATGGAGGACCGGGCGACGCTGCGGATCAGTTCGCAGCATATCGCCAACTGGCTGCTGCACGGGGTCTGTACGCCGGACCAGGTCGAGGCCGCCCTGCGGCGGATGGCGGCCAAGGTCGACGCCCAGAACGCCGGCGATCCCCTCTATCGGCCGATGGCGCCCGACCCCGACGCCAGCCTGGCCTATCAGGCCGCCCGCGCCCTGGTGTTCGAGGGCGTGGATCAGCCGAACGGCTATACCGAACCCCTGCTGCACGCCTTCCGGCTGAGGGTGAAGGCGCAAGGTTGAGATCGGTTGCTCTCGGGCGGGGCAAATGCGCTGCGCGACCCTTTGCCGGCGGTGCGGATGTCTAGTTCCGGGCTGGCGTCCCTTCGGGAGTGAGGGCAAACATTAGGGTCATGACAGCTAGCTTTGTGCGCCGCCTATTTGACCGCCTGGCCGGGCGCCGTGCCGTGGCGGCTAGATCTTGGATCTGCCCCACCTGTGGCGAGACCCACGATGATCTGCCGGCGGTAGTGGCATCTGCTCCGCTCGTCTGGGAGCAGGCCTCCGAGCAGGAGCGGGCAGAGGACTTCGACCTGACCACCGACACCTGCATCTGGAAAGACGAGCACTACTTCATTCGCGGTGTCCTGGAGGTGCCACTGACGGACCGTGACGGGGTGCTCAGCTTCGGCGTCTGGACAAGCCTCAGCCGCGATAGCTTCTTCCGTTACCTGCCGACCTTCGAGGAGGAGAACGAAGCTGACCGCATCGAGCTTCCGCCGATGTTCGGCTGGTTTGCCAACAGTCTGCCTGGTTATCCTGAAACCCTGAACCTCAAGTGTAGCGTACATGCTCGAACAGGCGGATTGAGGCCACTCATCGAACTGGAGCAGGTCGACCACCCGCTTTCGATCGCTCAACGGGCCGGTATCCCCTTCGGTCGGGCGGTCGAGTACGTTCACGCGCATTTGGGAATCTAGCGCGACGAAGGGGCCGCCGGGAGGCTGACTCTCCCGAACCGCCTTTAGCCGAGAACAGCCCCCGGTCCTTGGGCAGGTGGCCCCTAACCCCCCGTCCGACCCGGCGGCGGCCCCGGCGCGGGCTCCAGCGGCCCTTCCTCGTCCTCGGCCTTCATCAGATCCTCGGCGGCGTCGTTACTGGCAGCCGTCTGGCCCTGGGGGGCGGCCGGCGTCGGCTTGGTCCCCCGGCCATAGCCCAGCCGGCGCAGGGCGTCGTCGCCCTCCAGGCCGAAGGCGCTGCGGATCCGCAGGTCGGTCTGGGGGAAGGGCACCTCGATCCCGGCCCCGTCCAGGGCGTCGGCGATCAGCCAGGTATAGGCCGCGTGCATGGCCGCCGGCCGTTTGACCGCATCGCGCGTGGGCCAGACCAGAAGTTCGAACTCCAGCCCCTTGTCGCCGAACCCGACCAGCCAGACCTGGCTCTTCCTCGCCTCGGTCTCGGGCAGGGTGAAGGGGCTTGCCCGCGCCGCCGCCAGCACCGCGTCCCGCACCTGGCCCCGGTCCGACCCATAGGCCACGGCGAAGGGCACATGGATGCGCCGGGTGTCGCCGCGCAGGGTCCAGTTGGTCACCGGCTGTTCGATGAAGCGCGAGTTCGGCACCAGGACATTGACGTTATCGTTGGTCCTGACCCGCGTCGCCCGCGGCCCGATCTCCATGATGGCGCCGCGAATGCCGATGTCCTCGATCTCGATATAGTCCCCGACCGACACCATCCGGTCGAAGATCAGAAACAGGCCGGACACGAACTCCTTGACCACCCCCTGCAGGCCCAGACCCACGCCGATCCCCAGGGCGCCGGCGAAGACCGCCAGGGACGACAGGTTCACCCCCGCCGCCGACAGGGCCGACATCACCCCGATGACGATGATGGCGTAACCGGCCAGCCGCTCCAGCAGATAGACGGCTTGGCGGCTGCGATCCGCCCGTTCACGCACCCGGCGCAGGGCCCGGGTCACCAGCCAGCTGGCCGCGAAGGTCACGCCCAGGATCACCGCCGCGCTGACCAGTCCCCCGACCGTCAGGCTGGCGCCCGCCACGCGGATCACCTGCGACTGTTCGATCGCCTGCAGGCTCAGCTTCTCGACGGCGGTGGTCATGGGGCTCAAGCGCGCGTCATACGGTCAAGGTTCCCGCAGCAGGCTCTCGATCACCGTCATCGCCCGGCCCCGGATCAGCACCCGGTCGCCGGCCATCCGAGTCTGCAGATCGCCGCCCCGTCCGGGATAGGCCTGATGGAAGCGCAATTCCTCGCGGCCCTGCCTGTCGCTGAACAGGGGCGCCAGGATGCAATGGGCCGATCCGGTCGTCGGATCCTCGTCGATCCCGCAGCCGGGGGCGAAGAACCGGTCGACCACGTCGAAATCGGGATCATCGGATGCGGCGCAGACGATCACCTGACCCGGCTCGACCGAATGACCGACCAGGGCGGCGATGGCGCGGATGACGGGCTGCACCGTCCGCACCGCCGTCTCGTCGGCCAGGATGGCGACCAGATAGCGGGCGCTCCACACCTCGACCGGCTCCACGCCCAGAGCCTCAGTCAGGGCGGGCAGGGGCGCGATCCGGCGCGGCGGATCGGCGGGGAAGTCCATCTCGTAACCCTGATCCTGTCGCCGCACGATCAGTCGCCCGGATCGAGTGGAAAAGGTCAGAGCCTCGGCCTTGCCGCCCATTTCGGCGAACAGGGCGTGGGCGGCGGCCAGGGTGGCGTGACCGCACAGATCCACCTCGGTCGCCGGGGTGAACCAGCGCAGGTCGAAGGCGGCCGGATCGGCCGTGCGGCGCAGGAAGGCGGTCTCGGCCTGATTGTTCTCGCGCGCCAGAGCCTGCATCCAGTCGTCGGACGCCCAGGCCTCGACGGGGGCGACGACACAGGCGGGATTGCCAAGGAAGGGGCGGGCGGCGAAGGCGTCTATGGTCCACTGGCGCATCGGGACCATCTAGCCGATCCCGCCGCCGCCGTCAGTCCGAGATCCGCGTCAGCACCGCCGCCACCGGCAGGTCGGGCGAGGCGCTCAGCGCTCCCGTCATGGCCGAGGCCTTGACGCCGGGCTGGCCCTCCAGCCGGATGTCGATGGCGCGCCATTTGCCGCTCAGTCCGCCGCGCCCCTGTTTGCGGCGTTCGACCTGGATCTCGGCGACGATCCGGCGGCTGTCGCCGGTGCAGACCCCTTTGAAGGAATAGTCCGCATCTCCGCCGCGCAGCCGCCCGTCCTGCAGGGTCGCCACGCCCGAGCCCGAGCCGAAGGCGGTCTGGAAAACCACATGATACAGGCCGTCGGTCATCATCGGGGGCGGTCTCGTCTGCCGGAGCCCTGCGCCCCGACCTCGCCGCCAGATTCACCGCCCGCCGGGATTCGTCCACGCGCCCGCCGCGCCCGACCGGGCAAAACGCACCAAAGTTATAGATTCGCCCGCGATCCGCCCGACGGGGCGTGGCCCACCTCGTCCAACCCGAGCCATCGGGCCATCAGTTGCAGTTCCTCCCCCAGCCGCTCCGGCGTCGCCGCCGGCGCACCGGGCTCGAGATGAATGGCCAGCACCTTCAAGGTCCGGCTCGCCCGGTCCGCCTTCAGATCGACCCGCGCGACCAGGGCCCCGTCCATCAGGAAGGGCAGGACATAATAGCCGTGCACCCGCTTGTGGGCCGGGGTGTAGATCTCCAGTCTGTAGATGAAGCCGAACAGCCGCTCGGCCCGATCCCGGTTCCACACCAGCGGATCGAAGGGCGACAGCAGGGCCTGACCGGACAGCCGACGCCCCGCCCTGGCGTCCCGGTGCAGCCAGGCGGTCTGGCCCCAGCCCTGCACTTGAACGGGCGCGATCACGCCCGCCTCCACCAGATCCGGCAGGGCGGCGCGCACGTCCTGGGGCGACAGGCGGAAATAGTCGCGCAGGTCGGTCGCCGTGACCACGCCCAGGGCGCGGGCCGAGCGTTCGATCAGCAGGCGTTTGGCCTCCGCCGGCGTCGGCGTCGGGGTCTCGACCACGGCGCGGGGCAGGGCGCGTTCGGTCAGGTCATAGACCCGCTCGAAACTGCCGCGTCTGTGGGTGGCCGTGACCCGGCCCGACCAGAACAGCCATTCCATCGCCTTCTTGCCGTCGCTCCACGCCCACATCCCCTTGCGCGCGGGCCGTTCGCCCAGATCCGAAGCCGCCAGCGGCCCGTCCGTTCGGATCCGGTCGAGCAGGGCCTCGGCCTCGGCGCGTCGTTCGCCGGCGAAGGGGCTGACCCCACTCCAGACGCCGCGCCCCTGTTCCGCCTCGGCCATGCGCCAGCGCAGCAAGGGCTGGAGCGCGACAGGCAGCAGCGAGGCCTCGTGCGCCCAGTATTCGAACAGCTTGCGCGGGCGGCGCACGGTCTCGGCGTCCAGCAGATCCCGCCCATACGGCCCCAGCCGCGAATACAGGGGCATATAGTGGGCGCGCACCAGCACATTGACGCTGTCGACCTGCAGCAGGTTCAGCCGGTCGATCGCTCGGTGCAGGGCGGCGGCCCCGATCTCGGTTCGGTCCCGAAATCCGTTGAAGCCCTGGGCGGTCAGGGCGATGCGTCGGGCTTCGTTCGCGGACAGGGACAGCGTCATGCGGCGTTTGTCCACGAGACGGCGCCGGAAAGCAAAGAAGGCCGGCTGCGTTCGCAACCGGCCTTCAGGAAACTGGTGGAGCTTAGCGGAGTCGAACCGCTGACCTCTTGCATGCCATGCAAGCGCTCTACCAACTGAGCTAAAGCCCCGGACCTTGCGGTCTGGTTCGCCCGGTTCATCTTGCGATGGCCCCCGGCGAGGCGGCGGAACCTATGTCAGAGCTTTTTTGCAATCAAGCCCGTTTCGACATTTATTTTCGCATCGGTTCCGGAAGCGAAAAACAGCAGCGATTTCAAACCGAACGGTGGTCCGAGAAGGCTGTTTGCCTGCCGCGCTTCCTCTAGCGGGAAACGCGGCAGACGCAACAAAAAAGATCAGTCGTCGTCGCGCGACGGCTTGGCGATCTCGTCGTCGATCGAGTCATCGTCGTCGTCTTCGATGAACGGCACGGAGTCGTCATCGTCGTCGCCCAGGTCGTCGTCGCCGTCGGTCGAACCCATGCCGGCTTCTTCCGAAGCATCGGCGGGCGCGTCGTCGTCGTCGTCGTCCGGGGTCAGGATCGGCTCGTGGCCTTCCTCGTCGATTTCCGGAGCCCGGACTTCTTCGTCCTCGTCCTCGTCGGACTCGGCCTTCTTGTCCTTGACCTGGTCTTCCGTGTCCTCGTCGTCGGCCGGATAGCCGGGACGGACACGACGGCTGCGCAGCTTCATCGCCTCTTCAGGGTCGAAGTCGGTGCCGCATTTCGGGCAGTGGGCGGGACGGCGGTTCAGGTCGTAGAACTTCGCCTGACAGTTCGGGCAAACCTGCTTGGCGCCCAGTTCGGGATTGGCCACGTTAGGAACCTTACAACGGGTTGAATTCGGGGCGGTCCCTTGCCACCCCTAGGAGCCGCTGTCAAAAGCCATCTTTCGCGCCGCCCGCGCGGCCCTTTCGCGAACGCAGCCTGAAGCGGGTGAAAATGCCTTCCCAACTGACCTCCAGACGCTCGACCGCCCTTGCCGGAACCGTGCGCGCGCCGGGCGACAAATCCATGTCCCACCGGTCGATGATCCTGGGCGGCATGGCCTCGGGCGTGACCGAGGTCGAGGGGCTGCTGGAGGGCGACGACGTCCTGGCCACCGCCCGCGCGGTCGAGGCCTTCGGCGCCAGGGTCGAACGTCTGGGGGACGGCCAATGGCGTATCCAGGGCGCCGGCGGCTTCAAGACCCCCGTGTCCGTGATCGACTGCGGCAACGCCGGCACCGGGGTGCGTCTGCTGATGGGCGCCGCCGCCGGCTACGCCCTGACCGCGACCTTCGACGGGGACCAGTCGCTGCGGAAACGGCCGATGAGGCGCGTCACAGGCCCCCTGGCCGACATGGGCGCGGGCTTTGACTGGCAGGCGGCCGAGGATCGGCTGCCGGTGGCCCTGACCGGCGGGGCCCTGAAATCCATCGACTATGTGCAGACCGTCGCCTCGGCCCAGGTCAAGTCGGCCATACTGCTCGCCGGGCTGAACGCCGAGGGCGTCACCTCGGTGGTCGAGCCGGAAAGGAGCCGCGACCATACCGAACGCATGTTGCGCGCCTTCGGCGCCGAGGTCGGCGTCGAAGAGCAGGGCGAGGGCTGGAAGGTCACGCTGCGCGGCGGTCAGCCCCTGACCGGAACCTTCGTCGCCGTGCCCGGCGACCCGTCCTCCGCCGCCTTCCCTCTGGCGGCGGGTCTGGTGGTTCCCGGATCCGAGGTCACGGTCGAGGGCGTGATGCTGAACCCGCTCCGCACCGGCCTGTTCGACACCTGGATCGAGATGGGCGCCGACCTGACCATCTCGAACCGGCGCGAGGCCGGCGGCGAGGATGTCGGCGACATCACCGCCCGCCACTCGACGCTGAAGGGCGTGGTCGTGCCCGAGGACCGCGCCGCCTCGATGATCGACGAGTATCCGATCTTGGCCGCCACCGCCGCCTTTGCCGACGGCGTCACCGTCATGCGCGGCGTCGGCGAGATGCGGGTCAAGGAGAGCGACCGCATCGCCCTGATGGTCGCCGGCCTGCGCGCCTGCGGCGTTGCGGTGGAAGAAGAGCCGGAAGGTTTCATCGTCACCGGAGGCCCTGTCCCCGGCGGCGCGACGGTCCACACCGCCCACGATCACCGCATCGCCATGAGCCATCTGGTCCTGGGCCTGGCCGCCGAGGCCCCGGTCTCGGTCGACGAACCCGGCATGATCGCCACCAGCTTCCCCGGCTTCGTCGAGATGATGAACGGTCTGGGCGGGCGGGTCGCTTGACGAAGTGTCGCCTATGGACGACAATCGGGCCGTCAAGTTGGAGTTTGCTTCCGCATTCGACCGATGGCTGCTGAACCTTCGAGACCAGAGGGCCGCAGCCCGTATCACGACCCGTCTGGAGCGATTGTCGCGCGGAGTATCGAGATGAGTGAGGCGACGATCCCGTTCGATCCCGCGCGATATCTGAACTCGCCCGAAGCGGTCGAGGAGTATCTGATCGCCGCCTTCGAGGAGGCGGCCGAGTTCGGCGATCCGCGCCTGATCACCAACGCCCTGGGCGTCGTCGCCCGCACCAAGGGCATGACCCAGATGGCCCGTGACGCCGACCTGTCGCGCACCGCCCTCTATCGTGCCCTCAGCGAAGAGGGGCGGCCCGAGCTTTCGACCATATTCAAGGTGATGCAGGCCCTGGGCCTTCGTCTCGCCCCTGTCCGCGTGGATTCCGCCGCCTGATGCCTCTGATTATCGCTGTCGACGGCCCCGCTGCATCGGGCAAGGGCACCATCGCTGCGCGGCTGGCGCGGACCTATGGCCTGGCGCATCTGGACACCGGGCTTCTGTACCGCGCCGTGGGCGTCAAACTGCTGGAGGCCGGCCGGTCGCTGGACGACGAGGCGGCGGCGACCGAGGCCGCCCGGTCGCTGGACGCGACTGAGGTCTCCGAGGATCCGCGCCTGACCACAGGCGAGGCGGGCGAGGCCGCCAGCCGGATCGCCGGCTATCCCGGCGTGCGCGCTGCCCTGCTGGACCTGCAACAGAGCTTCGCGGCCCAGGCCGGGGGCGCGGTGCTGGACGGGCGCGACATCGGCACCGTCATCGCTCCCGAGGCCCAGGCGAAACTGTTCGTCACCGCCACGGCGGAGGTCCGAGCCGCCCGGCGCTGGAAACAGCTGACCGCGCGCGGGATCGACATCGCCTTCGACGACATGCTGGCCGACATCCAGCGTCGGGACGAGCGCGACGCCGGGCGCGGCGCGGCCCCGATGGTCCAGGCCGAAGACGCGGTCTTGCTGGACACGACCGACATGGGTATAGAGGCCGCCTTCGATGCGGCCCGCCGTATCGTCGAGGCGGCGCGCGCGAAACACGGTCTCTGACCCGTTTCGCAAATCCAACGCGTCCATCCTCGGCTTCCGCGGGCGTCCTGATCGTTCTGAACGACCTCGCATCCTGACGACCTGCCTATCCTTTTCTTCCACCTCGCGCGGGGCCGTTCGGTCGCGCGCCATAGCCCCTACAGGAAGCTTCCCAGCTCCATGACTGACACCCTCTCTCCCTCGCGCGACGATTTCGCCGCGCTGCTCGACGAACAGCTCCAGGGCCGCGACTTCGGCGAAGGCCAGGTCGTTCACGGCCGCGTCGTCGGCATCGAAAAAGACATCGTCATCATCGACGTCGGTCTGAAGACCGAAGGCCGCATCGCCATGCGCGAGTTCGGCCAAGGCGAAGACGGCGCCCTGCCCAAGGTCGGCGATAACGTCGAGGTTTACCTGGAGCGCGTCGAGAACGCCCTGGGCGAAGCCGTCATCAGCCGCGACAAGGCCCGTCGCGAAGAAGCCTGGACCCGTCTGGAAGTCGTGTTCGCCGAAGGCCAGCCGGTCAACGGCGCCATCGTCGGCCGCGTCAAGGGCGGCTTCACCGTCGACCTGGGCGGCGCCTCGGCCTTCCTGCCGGGCTCGCAAGTCGACATCCGTCCGGTCCGCGACGTCGGTCCGCTGATGGGCAAGGAACAGCCCTTCGCCATCCTCAAGATGGACCGTCCGCGCGGCAACATCGTCGTCTCGCGTCGCGCCATCCTGGAAGAAGCCCGCGCCGAACAGCGCACGGAGCTGGTCGGCCAGCTGCAAGAGGGTGAAGTCCGCGAAGGCGTCGTCAAGAACATCACCGACTACGGTGCGTTCGTCGACCTGGGCGGCATCGACGGCCTGCTGCACGTCACCGACATGTCGTGGAAGCGCGTCTCGCACCCGTCGCAGGTTCTCGCCGTCGGCGACACCGTCAAGGTCCAGATCGTCAAGATCAACCCGGACACCCAACGTATCTCGCTGGGCATGAAGCAACTGCAGTCGGACCCCTGGGACGGCGTGGAAGCCAAGTATCCGGTCGGCGCCAAGTACACGGGCCGCATCACCAACATCACCGACTACGGCGCCTTCGTGGAGCTGGAAGCCGGTGTCGAGGGCCTGGTGCACGTCTCGGAAATGTCCTGGACCAAGAAGAACGTCCACCCCGGCAAGATCGTCTCGACCTCGCAGGAAGTCGACGTCGTGGTTCTGGATGTCGACGCCTCCAAGCGCCGCATCTCGCTGGGCCTGAAGCAGGCTCAGGACAATCCGTGGGACGCCTTCGTCGCCAACAACCCGATCGGTTCGACCGTCGAGGGCGAAGTCAAGAACGCCACCGAGTTCGGCCTGTTCATCGGCCTGGACAACGACATCGACGGCATGGTCCACCTGTCCGACCTCGACTGGTCGGTGTCGGGTGAGGAAGCCATCCAGCGTTACCGCAAGGGCGAGATGGTCAAGGCCAAGGTCCTGGACGTCGACGTCGAGAAGGAACGCGTCTCGCTGGGCATCAAGCAGCTGGGCGGCGATCCGATCGGCGAGGGCGACACCTATCGCCGCGGCCAGCAGATCACCGTCACCGTCTCGTCGATCGAGACCGGCGGCATCGAGGTCAAGTTCGGTGAAGACGACGCGCCCGTCACGGCCTTCGTCCGCAAGTCGGACCTGTCGCGCGATCGCAACGAGCAACGTCCGGAACGCTTCGCCGTCGGCGACCGCGTCGACGCCATGATCACCGCCGTCGACAAGGCCTCGCGCCGCGTCTCGGTGTCGATCAAGGCGCTGGAAATGAAGGACGAGCAGGAAGCGATCGAACAGTTCGGCTCGTCCGACTCGGGCGCTTCGCTGGGCGACATCCTGGGCGCCGCGCTGAAGAACGCCGGCACCAAGGACTAAGCGTTTAGGCTGCGGAGCCTTCTGCGCTCCGCGGCCGCGCAAGGCGCCTCGCTCAAGCAGCGAAGCGCCGCGCGCTTCGCGATAGCGAAAAGGATTAAGGGCGGCGGGAGCGATCCCGCCGCCCTTTCTCTATCTGGCACACCGGAATGCACGGAGCCGGACATAAATCTTGCGAATGCCGCGCATCATTGGCGGATAAGGGCTTTTTCGTCCGCCGCGCGAAGGTTAGGGTGTCGCTTCTGGATCGACCTCGGGCGATGGCCCGTCGAACACGAGCTGGCAGGGGCCCTGATGATCAAGTCCGAACTGATCGAGAAGCTGGCGGCCGAGAACACGCACCTGACCCACGCTGAGGTGGAGCGGTTGGTGAACGTCATTCTCGGCAAGATGACCGGGGCGCTGTCCGAAGGCGGCCGGGTCGAGCTGCGCGGCTTCGGCGCCTTTTCCGTACGCTCGCGTCCGGCCCGGGTGGGCCGCAATCCGCGCACCGGCGAGACGGTCGAGGTTCCGGCCAAGGCCGTCCCCTTCTTCAAGAGCGGCAAGGAACTGCGTGAGCGCCTGAACGCTTCCGGAGACGCCTGAGCATTACACGCCGCCTAACCGCCGAGAGAATTAGAGAATGAGCCTGCTGTCCGAGTTCCGCGAATTCGCGGTCAAGGGAAACGTCGTCGATCTGGCGGTCGGCGTGATCATCGGGGCGGCCTTCAACGGCATTGTCAAAAGCCTGGTCGACCAGGTCGTCATGCCGCCGATCGGTCTGCTGACGGGCGGCATCGACTTCTCCGAGCTGGAATGGGTGCTGCGCCCCGAGAACCCGGCCACGGAAGAAATTGAGAAGGTCGCCATCCAGTACGGCGCCTTCGCCAATACGGTGATCCAATTCCTGATCGTGGCCTTCGTCGTCTTCATGGTGGTCAAGGGCATCAACAGCCTGCGTCGTCAGGAAGCCGCCAAGCCGGATCCGGCCCCCGCCGCCCCGACCGCGACCGAGGCCCTGCTGACCGAAATCCGTGACGAGTTGAAGGCGCGCCCCGGCGCCTGACGCCGTCGTCCGGATTTCGGGCCGACTGCGGTCGCCCGGGCTGCGCCTCGTCCAGACCCGGAACCTGATCTATTCTGCGGGAACGAACCGTGGTCCGGTCGTGAGGCCCGTTTGGGCTTGGCCGGCCTGGGACCGGATCGGCGCCCGCCAGGCGCGGGGCAGGGGCACGGCGCGGGCGCAGACCGCATAGTCGCCGTCGAACGGCGTCGGCGCCCAAGACTGGATCAGGGCGGGGTCGTCGACGATGGCGTGGCAATGACCCCAGCCGCCCTCTCGCCGGGCCTTGGGCGCCAAGGCCCCAAGCTGATCCAGAATGTCCGGCGTCGTCACCTGCAGCCGCACCTTGGCGGCGCCCAGGGCGCGGGCGTTGTCGATCAGCACCCCCGCCAGCGCCTCGATCGCCTCGGGCGCGCTCTTCAGCGCCACCAGATCGACGATGTCGAGGCAGGGCGGTTCGATCAGGCTGGTCTTGTTCATCATGGCCGTGGCCGCGCCCACCAGCCGCCCGTCACGCTCCAGCCCCAGCAGGACGGGGGCGAGCGTCTGGTCCGGATCCGACAGGCGCCAGTCCAGAATCTCCGGCCCGCGATCCGCCAGCAGCCGCCCTTCGCCGGCAAGCGCGCGCCAGAAGTCGGCATAGGCCGAGCCCTCGCCGACGTCGCGCAGCACCACGACGTTCGCCGGCAGGCTCAGTCGCCCGGGGCGGAACAGGCGCGGATTCATCAACCGCTCGCCCAGGCGTGTCGCCGCCTCGGCCGAGATGTGGCCCAGCAGTTTGCGCAACAGCCGCCCCTTCAGACAGGCCAGCCGATCGACCGCCCAGGACAGTTTCAGCGCGTGGGTCTCCACCGGTCCGGGCGACATCCCGAACAGCCGGTACAGGGGCGCCGACCGCGAATTGGCGTTCAGCGTATAGCGGGCGAACAGGCCCGACTGGGCCAGGAAGGCCTTGATCAGCGACCGGCTGGCGCCTTTCCGCGCCGGCGGCACGATAATGGAAAATCCGGTCGCTCCGTGCAGGACGCGATCGCCGTGGCGAAACCGCTGGATCAGATTGCCCAGCATGGCGGCCGGTTCGTCGTTCTGGTCGACGACCACCCAGCCGACCGGGGCGTCGATGTCCAGCCGGGCCGGATTCTGCTCCAGCCAGCGCCAACCCGCCTGAGACCGCTCGGGCCAGCCCACCTGTCGATGCAGGCGGTTCAAGGCGTCATAGTCGGATCCGCGTATCGGCCGCACGGGCATCGGCGCTCATTCCCATACTCAACCGGCCCATATTGGAACCGGGGCTACTGCTCGAAGGCGTGACACGCAGGAACCGCGCCGGAATTCACCTTCCGTTAGGCCTGTTTTTGATGGGCGAGCCCCCGCGACGTCCGGTCACGGAGCGTTAGCGCTTGTAAACGAAGGGGCCCGGTGGTCTTTTCTGCGCTTCGCCAAGGGGGCGGGGAGGCGACATGGTCGGCTCCCTTCAATGCGACCGAGGGCCCGCAGCGGCTCCGTATCAAAGGTTAGGCATGAACATCGTCGTTCTCGTGGGGGTGCTTATAACCCTCGCCACGGGCATTCCCGTGCTTCTTCAAATTCTCAAGAACCACCCGCGTGGTCTGATCATCTGCTTCTTCGCCGAGATGTGGGAACGGTTCTCCTACTACGGCATGCGCGGCCTGCTGATCTTCTATCTGACCCAGCACTTCCTGTTCAGCGACAGCGCGGCCGGTTCGATCTACGGCTCCTACACCTCGCTGGTCTATCTGCTGCCCCTGATCGGCGGCATCCTGGCCGACCGCTTCATCGGCACGCGCAAGGCCATCGCCTTCGGCGCCGTCCTGCTGGTCGCCGGTCACGGCATGATGGCCTACGAGGGCCGCGACACCACCCAGACTCTGACCTACGCCAGCCAGACCTATCAGGTCGCCACCGAGGGCCGCGGCTCCAGCGGCGTCAGCGGCATCGTGGTCGACGGCCAGTCCTACGCCTACGCCCCCGCCGAGGGCGGCGGCCTGGCCATCGAGGGCCTGCCCGCGACCTCGGCCCTGCCGGCCGTCCTGCCCGCCGGTTCGTACGAACTGGAAGCCCAGCGCGATCCGGTCGGCGAGAACGTCTTCTTCCTGGCCATCTCCCTGATCATCATGGGCGTCGGCTTCCTGAAGCCGAACATCTCGACCCTGGTGGGCCAGCTCTATCCGCAGGGCGATCCGCGTCGGGATTCGGGCTTCACCCTCTACTACTACGGCATCAACCTCGGCTCGTTCTGGGCCGCCGTTCTCTGCGGGCTGCTGGGTCAGACGGTCGGCTGGTGGGCGGGCTTCGGCCTGGCCGGCGTCGGCATGCTGGCGGGTCTGATCGTCTTCGTCCTGGGCAAGCCCCTGCTGCAGGGCAAGGGCGAGCCCCCCGCGACCGGCAAGCTCAAGACCAAACTGCTGGGTCCGATCAGCCGCGAATACTCGATCTATCTGTTCGGCCTGCTGGGCGTGGTCCCGGTCTGGTTCCTGGTCCAGCGCAACGCCCTGGTCGGCACCGTGCTGGGCATCTCGACCGTGCTGTCCCTGGCCTTTATCGGCTATGTGATGGTGGCGATCTGCAAGACCTGGGCGCAGCGTCAGCGGATGATGCTGGCCGTGGTCCTGATCTTCGGCTCGGTGCTGTTCTTCACCCTGTTCGAACAGGCCGGCACCTCGCTGAACCTGTTCGCCGACCGTAACGTCGACCTGAACCTGCTGTCGGCCGCCGTTCAGTTCGGTCCCTTCACCTTCGGCACCCCGGCTCAGGTGGCCGCCGCCGGCCTGGTCGGCCAGGGCCTGTTCATCGACACCACGATGACGGCCTCGCAGACCCAGTCGTTCAACGCCGGCTTCATCCTGATCTTCGCGCCGATCTTCGCCGCCCTGTGGGTCAAGCTGGGCAAGGCCAAGCGTGACCCGGACCCGACCTTCAAGTTCGGCCTCGGCCTGCTGCAGGTCGGCCTGGGCTTCATGGTCGTGGTGTGGGGCGCCGGCCTGACCAACTCGGCCTTCCAGATGCCCATCGTGCTTCTGGCCCTGCTCTATATGTTCCACACGACGGGCGAGCTGTTCCTGTCGCCTGTGGGTCTGTCGGAGATCACCAAACTGTCGATGGCCCAGGTGGTCAGCTTCATGATGGCGGTCTGGTTCCTGGCCTCGTCCATCGCCCAGTATGTCGGCGGCTGGATCGCCGGCCTGGCGGGCACGGAAACCGTCGGCGGCGAGGTTCTGAACCCCGCCCTGGCGCTGCAGACCTCGCTCGACGTGTTCGAGAAACTGGGTTGGGGCGGCATGATCGCCGGCGTCCTGTTCCTGATCGCCAGCTTCTTCATCAAGGGCTGGTCCAACGGGATCAACGACGGCGACAACCACCCCGGACCCGATCTGACCGATCGTGGTCAGGAAGACGGCAACATCGCCGCGCCGCGGACCTCCACCGTCGGCTGATCCTTCAGGATCGAAACGAAAGAAGCCCCGGCGGAGCGATACGCCGGGGCTTTTTGCTGGACGGCGCGCGCCTCAGAAGGTCTTGCGGACCCGGATCGAGACGAAGGTGCGCGGATCCGCCGTGCTGTCCTCGACAAAGGCCACCGTGCGGGTGGTGCGGTCGGCGAAGACCGTGCGGCGCTGGGTGAAGTCGTCCCACAGGTTCAACTGGGCGCGGATGGCCAGGGTCGTGGTCGGCTTGTACTCGGCGAACATCTCGAAATAGTCCGTGCCGCGCCAGCGCGAGACCTGGTCCGGGCGATAGTTGGGCTGGCCCAGATAGGGCAGCCAGTTGATCCCCCACTGCACCTTGCCGTTCATCAGGTCCTGCTGGACGCCGACATTGGCCTGGGTGGCGCGCACGCCCGAGATGGGGCGCTCGTCGCCGGTGGTCGGATCGGTGACGGCGGTCTTGTTCCAGTCGTTGCGGAAGGTGAACTGCCCGCCCTTGAAGCCGAACTTGTCCAGCGGCACCAGGACGTTGAGCGACAGCTGGTCCAGGGTTCCGTCGCCGATATTGCCCACCGCCGACAGGCCGTCCGCCAGGGGGATGCTGTCGATGGCGTCGATGATCTCGTCGTGGCGATAGCCGATGGAGACGATGCCGTCGCCCCAGAAACGGCGCTCATAGGTCAGTTGCGAGATCCAGCGCTGTTCCGGCTCCAGATCGACGTTGCCGCCATAGACGTTCTGGTCGTTCAGGTCGGCCGAGGCGGCGAAGTCCGAGAAGTCCAGCTGGCCCAGTTCGCGCTCGAAGCGGAAGCGGATCTGGTTGTTCGGCATCGGCGTCCAGGTGGCCTGGAAGCGGGGCTTGGCGAAGAAGAAGCTCTTCTCCTGATCCGCATCGCCCGACTGTTTGATGGTCGAGGCCTCCAGCCGCAGACCGGCCTCCAGCGTCAGGTCGGGGTGCAGCCGCCAGGTGCCCTTGGAGAAGATCTCGCCGCGCGTCTCCTCGACCTTGACCGAGGCGCTGGGCAGGGGAATGGCCACGCCGCCCTCGGTATAGGCCTGTTCGGTCTGGCGCATGTTGTAGGCCACCTCCCCGCCGGTCTCGACCGTCAGCTTGGGCGACCGCTCGTGGCGGATCAGGGCGCGCAGGATGGTCTCGGAGCTTTCGCCCGAATAGTCGAAGACCTGTTCCGGCGCGTCCACGCCATTGCTCAGGACATTGTAGGTCGAGACCCCGTCCCAGCTGCCGAACTCGTGCATCAGCCGGGTCTCCAGCTTGAAGCGCGCGTTCAGGGGGCGTTCCCAGGTGACGCCGAACTCGCCGCCGTCGCTGTCCTCGGCGTCGGTGCTCTCGCGGAACATCGCGGGTGAGGCGCTGGTGTTGTAGCCCTGCCAGTCATTGATGCCGTAGCGGGCGGTCAGGTCGATCTTGCCGCCGGCCAGCGGCCCGGCGTAGACGCCGCGGATCGAGTTGCCGCCGCCGTAGCCGTCGGTGTCGGTCTGTTCGTCGCGCAGGACATTGCCGGCGGCGTCGCGGCGGATCAGGCGGCCGGGGCCGTTGGAGTCGCTCATGCTGATCCCGTCGGACAGGGTCACGCCCCAGCTGCGGTCGCCGTCGCGGGCGGTGAACTGATAGCTGCCGCCGTGCAGGTCCTGGCCCGAGCCCTCGAACTGGGTGGTGTTCCAGGTCAGGATCGATTGGTGGGTGCTCTCCTTCTTCAGGATGACGTTCACCACTACCGAGAAGCCCTGCATGTCGATGCCCGGCGCGCCGCCGCGGATCAGCTCGATCCGCTCGACCTGGCGGGCCAGGGTGCGGTTCAGGACGTTGGAGCCTGTGTCGTTCTTGGACGCCGGGCGGGCGTTGTTGATCAGGACGTTGCCGACCGCGCCCTCGAAGCCGCGTGCGCCGGACCCGTCGTCCAGATCGAAGCCCGGCACCCGGTTGACCATGTCCAGGGCGGTGTTGGGCTGTTGAGCGGCGAAGAAGTCGGGCGTGAAGACCAGCACCCCGCGCTGGGTCGCATCGGCCAGCGGCGCCTGGTTGGTCGGGCCGGTCGGCACCGGAACCTCGGCGACCTGCGGCGTGTCGCCCGCGAAGGCGGCGCCGGCGGACAGGAACAGGGCGGCGGCGCTGGTCAGCAGAATGGTCTTGGTCATCGGTTTCCCCTCGGTTCGTTGGCGAGAGGTGTGCCGATCCGTCGCATTCATCTCCAGTTACAAGGCTGAAAGGTGGATTAAATCGGCTCCATCATTACAGGGAGTTCATTACGTAACTGCAAGTAATCGATCTAGGCTCATGTAATGCGCCATTCGAAGATCAATCTGTTCTTGGGGTTCTTGGGGTTCTGGGCTTGCGTCGCCGTATCGACCGGCGCAATCGCCCAGGAGACGGTTCCGGAAGCGGCGTCGGACGAGGTCGAGGAGATCGTCGTCAGCGCGCGCCGGATCGAGGGGCCGATGTGGCAGGTGCGGCGTGGCGACAGTGTGCTGATCCTGGTCACGCCGATCGACCTGCCCAAGGATATGGAGTGGCGGACCGAGGCCCTGGTCTCGGCGGTGGACCGGGCGGACCGGGTGCTGTTTCCGGTCGAGGGGCGGGGATCCCTGGCCGATATCGGAAGAATGATCTGGCGGTTTCGCACCCTGACCCGCTTGCCGGACGGCCGGACCAGCGCGGACTATCTGTCACCGGAACTGGAGGCGCGGGTCGAGGCGCTGACGGGCGAGGGACCCAGCCGCCAGAGCTTCTGGCTGCTGGCGGACGATCTGATGGAAATCGGCGGCGGGGGCGGCGGACAGTCGGCGGCCAACGTCGTGCGGCGGGCGACACGGGCCAACCGCACCCCGGCCCGGGCGGTCGGGACGCTGCGGGGCGACGAACTGGTCGACAAGATCCTGACCACGCCGCCCGAACAGTATCGTGACTGTATCGCCGCTGCGGTGATCGCCGGGGAGGCGGGGCCGCAGGGTGGAGCAAAGCGGGCCGAGGACTGGCGGATGCGGCGCGTTCCCGCCCTTCGGAGCTCGCCGTTGCAGCAGGCCGTCGACGCCTGTTCCTACTTCTCGATCATGGGCCAGTCGGACACGCTGCGCAGGATCTGGAACACGGCCGTCGAGGAGAGTCTGGCCCAGACGGGCGCCACCGTAGCCATAGCGCCGCTGGTCGTGGTGACCGAGCCGGGCGGCGTGCTGGATATGTTGGAGGGCCAGGGCCTCGAGATCATCGGCCCCGATTGGAAGGCCGCGCCCGCACCCTGACCCTCCTTGGGTTCGACCCCTAGTTGGCCGGGGCCGGAGCCCGTTCCGGAACGGCGTCGCGGGCGGCGTCGCCGATGTTCTCGGCGGCGTTGCCGACGCTCTCGGCCGCGCCGGCGACGGCGTTGGATTCGACGGCGTCGTTGCGGTTCATGTTCATCAGGAACCAGCCGATGACCAGGACCAGGGCCAGGCCGATGACCAGGGCGACGATCCCGCCCAGGCCGCCGCCGCTGCGGCCGCGCTCGACGATGACGGGGCCGGAAGCGGCGGGGGCCGCGTCGCTCTCGGTGATGCGTTCGATGCGGCCGTCGGGATGCTCGACAGTACGTTCGGTAGCCATTGAGACGTTTCCTCTCCAGTGTGGCGGGGAAACACTCCGTCGGCGACTAGGGTTCCGCCCGGCTCAGACCGCCGTTCCGCCGACGGTCAGTCCGCCCATCTTCAGCGAGGGCTGGCCGATGCCCACCGGGACGCCCTGGCCGGCCTTGCCGCAGACGCCGACGCCGGGGTCGAAGGCGAAGTCGTCGCCGATCATCTGGATCCTGGTCAGGGCCGTGGCCCCGTCGCCGATCAGGGTGGCGCCGCGGACGGGGGCGGTGATCCTGCCGTCCTCGATCAGATAGGCCTCGGTGCACTGGAAGACGAACTTGCCGTTGGTGATGTCCACCTGGCCGCCGCCGAAGTTTGCGGCGTAGAGGCCGCGCTTGGTCGAGGCGATCATGTCGGCCTTCGAGTCCCGGCCGCCCTCCATGAAGGTGTTGGTCATGCGCGGCATCGGCATATGGGCGAAGGACTGGCGCCGGCCGTTGCCGGTGGCGGCGACGCCCAGCTGACGCGCCGACAGCCGGTCGTGCATCAGGCCGACCATGATCCCGTCCTCGATCAGGACGGTGCGCTGGGTCGGGGTGCCCTCGTCGTCGATCGACAGGGAGCCGCGACGGCCGGCGATGGAGCCGTCATCGACCACGGTGACGCCCGGCGCGGCGACGCGCTTGCCCATCATGCCGTTGAAGACGGACGAGCCCTTGCGGTGGAAGTCGCCCTCGAAGCCGTGGCCGATGGCCTCGTGCAGCAGGACGCCGGGCCAGCCGGCGCCCAGGACCACGTCCATCTCGCCCGCCGGACAGTCGATGGCGTCCAGATTGGTCAGGGCCTGGCGCAGGGCCTCGTCCACCTGGGCCTGCCAGCGTTCGGGAGCGACCCAGGTCTCGAACCCGGCCCGGCCGCCGGCGCCCGACGAGGCGCTCTCGCGCCGGCCGTCCTGTTCGACGGTGACCGAGACGTTCAGCCGGACCAGGGGGCGGATGTCGCGCACCATCCGGTCGTCGGCGCGCAGGATCTCGATGGCGCGGCGCTCGCCCACCAGGGAGGCCGAGACCTGGACCACGCGCGGGTCGCGGGCGCGAGCCCAGGCGTCGATCTCGGCCAGAAGCGCGATCTTGTCGGAGAAGGCGGGCGAGGCGAGGGGATCGACCTCGCCATACAGTTTCTGGTTGGTGGCGCGCGGGCCGTCAGCGACGACGGCGGCGTGGCCCGCCTTGGCCAGGGCGGCGCTGTCGGCGGCGCGGCGCAGGGCGGCGGCGGAGATCTCGTTGGCGTGGGCGTATCCGGCGGTTTCGCCCGCCACGACCCGCAGGCCGAAGCCCTCGGTGGCGTCATAGGCGGCGGACTTCAGTCGGCCGTCGTCGAAGACCAGGCTCTCGCTCTCGGACCGTTCGAGGAACAGTTCGCCGTCGTCGGCGCCGGCCAGGGCCGTCTTCAGGATCGACAGGGCTTCGTCGGTGTCGACGCCGGCGGCGTCGAGGATGGGCGGCGGGGAGGCGTGAACGGTCATGGGCGATAGGTAGGGGCTGGAGGGCGGTTCGTCACCTGCCGGGGCGGATTCGGACGGCGGGGCGGGAAAATGGAGTGTCCGAACTGTCCGAAACGTCCGAAATCGGGCCCGACGGTCCGGGGTGCGGGAAAAACAGTGTCCGAAACGTCCGAAATGTCTGAAATCTCCAACGCGGCGAAAGGGGCGGGGAGTATATCACGGGCCGGACGGGCGCCGCGTCGAATGCCGGGCGCGGGCGACAAGGCGTTGAAAAGCCTCGGGTCAGGGCAGCGTCATTAGGCGATCAGAGGGTCTCCTCCCCGTCGCGGAGCGCAGCGGAGAGACGGAGGGGGTCTTCAAAGCGCGAAGACCCGACGTCGGTGGGGCTTCAAGAACCCCTCCACCGCTTCGCGGTCCCCCTCCCCATCTGCGATGGGGAGAAGACGCCGTCTCTGCTCTCTATCCTATCTGGCCAGCTTGCCCTTGGCCTTCTTCGCCGGGAAGACCACGTCCTCGTCCGGCGCCTCGACCTCGTCGGTGTGGTCCAGGACCTTCAGGATGTGACGGATCAGGTTCAGGCGGGCGGTCTTCTTGTCGTCGGTGGCGATGACGGTCCAGGGGGCGAAGTCGCGGTCGGTCTCGTCCAGCATCCGGTCACGGGCGTCGGAATAGGCGTCGAACCGGGCCTCGGCCTCGGCGTCCAGCGACGACAGCTTGAACTGTTTCAGCGGATCGATGCGGCGTTCCTTAAGCCGCTTCGCCTGTTCCTTGCGCGAGATGTCGAGCCACAGCTTGATCAGGATCACGCCGTCGTCGGTCAGCATCCGCTCGAAGCGCGGGGCGTCGGTCATGAACTGGGCGTACTGTTCCGGCGAGCAATAGCCCATCACCGGCTCGACCCCGGCGCGGTTGTACCAGGAGCGGTTGAAGATGACCGTCTCGCCTGCCGCCGGCAGGTGGGGGACGTAGCGCTGGAAATACCACTGGCTGGTTTCGCGGTCGCTGGGCTTGGGCAGGGCGACGACGCGGGTCTGGCGCGGCGACATGAACTCGGTCAGCCGTTTGATGGCCCCGTCCTTGCCGGCGGTGTCGCGCCCCTCCAGCACGATGACGACCCGCAGACCGTGTTCGATGGTCCAGGCCTGGGTCTTGACGATGGCGAGTTGCAGCCGTTCGAGGTCGGCTTCGTAGGCGTCTGATTTCTTTCCCATGACCGGAGACTGGGCCGGGGCGGCCGCGAGTTCAAGCGGTGCGGCGATCGGGGATCAGCGCGCCTGGTCCAGGTCCGCGATCCAGGCTTCCAGGCCCTCGGTGTCCGACAGGTCGCCGGTCCAGGTCGCGGAGGGTTTGGCGGTCTCGTTGTTGCCGCGCTTGCGTCCGCGATAGACCTTCATGGGCACGTCGATCGCGGCGCGGCCGCTGGTCAGGCGTTGCTCGCGGGCGTTCATATAGACGCTGTCGGCCGAGGTTTCCCGTCCCACATGACGTGCGCCGAGGGCGGTCAGCAGGTCCACGGCGTCGAGGCAGGCCGAGACGCAGCCATAGTCGGTCAGGACATAGGTTCGGGCGTGCATCTCGGTTTTGGCGGAAGCGGGAGGCGGGGCGTCGTCCGAGGTCTGTCGCCACAGGGGGCGGCCCGCCGCGCGCGCGCCGGTCAGGCCCGTTTCCACCGCGTCGACCCAGGCGAGCAGGGTGGGATTGTCCGCCAGTTGGGTGCGGTAGGACGCGATCTCGTCCAGATTGGCCTGGGAGGCGCGCCAGTCGACGCCCTGGGAGCGGGTCTGGTTCGCGGCGACCCAGTCCTCTCCCCACAGGACACGGGCCATGTCGGACATCCAGATGGACGAGCCGCCCTGGTTGCCCCTCAGGTCGAAGACGACGACCTGTTTGTCGCGTAGGTCGGCGGCCTGGGCCGTCACGGTGTCGGCCAGGGCCGAGAGGGCGGTTTCGGCGGCGCCGCCGCGCGTGGAATCGAAACTGCTCATGCTGATCCAGACGCCGTTCGCGCCGTAGGGCCGCAGTCCGATCGGAGGGGCGAAGGGCAGGTTCCGGCCCGTGGCCAGGCCTTGGTCGCGCTCGGCGTCGGCCAGCGGTCGCCAGCGCAGGTCGAAGCTCTGTTCGGCGCCGTCCACCCGGAAGATGCAGGTCGAGGCGCGACGCACATAGGGGTTGGTCTGATCGACGAAGAGGGTGTTCGAGAAGATTTCGCGGCGCTCCTTCAGGTTCCAGCGGCCGACGCCGGTCCCGACGAATTCGGCGGCGAAGGCTTCGGCGGGACGACCGTCGCAGGACACCAGTTCGGCGCCGAGCGGCGGCGCGGACGGATCGCGGTTGTAGGAGACCAGATTGGCGTCGCCCCGCTGGATCGTCAGAAAGCCGGGCCATTCCATGCGCCAGGGATTGGGGTTGGCCTGGAACCGGCCAAGCGACAGGTGGGCGTCGTCGAACGAGGCCGCATACTGGCCCAGGGCGAAATACCAGTCCTCGTAGGTTCGGGCCGTCTCGGCGCGGTGTAGGGCCGTCTGCAGCCCCTGCTCCAGCAGGGTGTGGAAACCGGGGTTGTCGGGATCGACGGGGCCGGGGTGGGAGTCGGCGATGACGTCGTGGATGTCCTGGGCGTCCTGGCGCAGCGCCTGGCCCCAGTCCTGAGGTTCCGGGGAGGCGGAGGGCTGACCTTGCGCCTGAACGGCGCCCCCGCACACGAGCGCAAATCCCAAGCCGATCGCCAAACGCCGCATTCCATCCCCCGATGACTGTACTGTCTACTGTGGCGATAAGCGCTGCAAGTTTGACGCGAGTAAAGGGGGCGGACGATTAACTCGCGTCCACGCGGGATGACGAACTTCTCACGTGTGGCGCATGCGTCCGGCGGTTAGTCTGACGCCGATCAGGGGAGAGACCTCATGCCGATGAGCCGCCGAACCATAATGGCCGCCGGGGGCGCCGCCGCCGCCTTTGGCGGAGGCCTGCCCGCCTCGGCGCGGGACGCGGCCCGTTACGAGGCCGTTCTGGACGCCGTCTTCGTCGAGAAGGCTCCGGTGGCCCTGGCGGGCGGGGTTGTGACGCGCGAGGGGCTGGTCTGGTCCGGCGTTCGCGGCGTGCGCCGGTTCGGCGGGAACGATCCCGCCACCCTGGACGACCGCTGGCACCTGGGGTCGAACACCAAGGCGATGACGGCGGCCCTGTATGGGCGGCTGGTCGAGCAGGGCCGGGCGCGGTGGTCGGCGCCGCTGGGCGAGGTCTTTCCCGGCGTGGCGATCGATCCGGCCTGGGCGGGGACGACGATCCGCGACGTCATGGGGCACAGGGCCGGGGTGAAGGATGCGGCCGCCCTGGGCATGGTCTTCTTCATGACGGCGCGGGACGATCCGCGTCCGTCGCCGGAACAGCGGGCGGCCCTGGTCGAACGGGTGCTGGGCGCGCCGCCGAGCGGGGCCAGGGGCGTCTATGAATACAGCAACGCCGGTTACATGATCGTCGGCGCCGCCGTCGAACGGATCACCGGCGTCGCCTGGGAGGAGGCGATGCGGGCCGAGGTCTATGGCCCCCTGGGCCTGACGACGGGCGGGTTCGGCGGGCCGGTCGAAAGCGCCGGGGGCGGGGCCAATGTCTGGGGCCATGTCGGTGCCGGAGACCAGAGGGTCGCCATGGATCCGACCGATCCGGGATCGGACAATCCCCTGGCCCTGGGGCCGGCGGGGACGGCGCACATGACCTTGGCCGACTATGCCAAATGGCTGGGCGTCTTCCTGAACGACGGGGCGGGGTGGATTAAGCCGGAGACGGTCACGACCCTGGCCATGCCCCTGCCGGGCGAGGGGGTGCCCTACGGGGCGGGTTGGATCGTCCTGCCGGGACAGACCTGGTCCAAGGGGCCGATCCTGACCCACGATGGGTCGAATACGATGTGGTACGCGACCGCCGTCGTCGCACCGGGCCTGGGCGCGGCCTTCATCGGTCTGACCAACCAGGGGGAGGGGGCGGCGGCGACGGGGCTGATGCCGGGCCTGGTGCGGGCGTTCGGGAGTGGGAGATGAATATCCGTCGGCCGCGTTCTGCTCCAGTCCTCCTGAGCGCCCTCATGGCGGCGGCGCTTCCCCTGGGGGGATGCTGGTGGGAGACCCCGCCGCCGAAACTCGCAGAGGGTCTGGTGGTCTCGGTCGCCAACGATGAGTGGCCTCCACGCCTACGTAGCCGCTTTCCGGTCGGAACGGCCGAAGCGGAACTGCTTGGTGTCCTGAACACCCAGGGGTTCGCCATCGACGGACGGGGGCGAAAGGCCAAGGCGGATTGGGTGCAGGGCGTCTGCAATCACGAGGTGACGGTCGTCTGGCAGGTCAAGCCAGACAATACGCTCGCGGATATCGATGGCCGTTATTTCCCCGCCTGTCCCTGATCGTGCGTTCTTTGCCTGACGGCTCTCAAGTCTCTATATGACCCCCGCAGAGGCCACGTCCTCGCCCGCGCCTGCGGGTCTTCAAGTCCGGGACGGCCCGGCGTTTCCTGAAGAAAAGGAACGCCGTCATGCCCTGGATCTATCTGATCATCGCCGGCCTGCTGGAGGTCGTCTGGGCCCTGCTGATGAAACAGTCGCAGGGGTTCACGCGGCTGTGGCCCAGCGTGGGGACCCTGGTCTTCATGGCCGCCAGTTTCGGCCTGCTGTCCCTGGCCATGCGGACCCTGCCGCTGGGGACCGCCTATACGATCTGGACCGGGATCGGGGCGGTGGGGGCCTTTCTGGTCGGCGTCATCGTGCTGGGCGAGAGCCTGACGCCGATGCGGGTCGGGGCGGCGATCCTGATCGTGGCCGGTCTGGTGATGATGAAACTGTCGTCGTCGCATTGATTGGGGCGCATTGATCTGAACGGATCGGGCTTCGCGGCGTTTGCCAGCGGGGCCGTTTCGGGCTCTGACTGGGGCCGCATGAAGCGCGATTTCGCCGATTTCTGGAATCTGCTGTGGGAGGTGGGGCTCTTGGCCTGCGCCGCCTTCGCCCTGTTGAACCTGTATGCGCCGCCGCAGGACCTGCCGTGGAAGCCGCTGGACCTGAACCATCCGGTCGGGCGGGCGACGGCGGCCAAGGTGGCGGACTTCGACATTCCCACGACCGCCGCACCGGAAGAGGTCCAGGGGGCGACCGAGGCCTGTATGGCCGCCCTGCGCGACGCGGGCGTCCAGGTCGAGCGGGCGCAGGACCGGGACGACGGCGGCTTCTGCGTGGTGCGGGGCGCGGTGCGGATCACCGGCGGGGCGGTGACGCCCCTGGCCCCGGCCGGGGTGGTGATGCAGTGCCCGCTGGCGGTGCGCTACGTCATCTGGGACCGGCAGGTGCTGCAGCCGGCGGCGCGCGACATCCTGGGGTCCGCCCCGGCGCGGGTCGAGAACTACGGGACCTATTCCTGCCGCCGGATCTACGGCTCTCAGGAGACGACCGAACGGCCCAGCGAGCACGCCCGGGCCAATGCGCTGGACGTCGCCGGGGTGACGCTGGAGGACGGGCGGACGGTCAGCGTGCTTAACGACTGGCGCGGTCAGGGACCGGCCGGAGAACCGGGGTCGCGCTTCCTGCATCAGGTGCGAAACGGAGCCTGCAGGCTGTTCTCGACGGTGCTGACGCCCGACTATAACGCCGCACATGAGAACCATCTGCACGTCGACGGGGCCGACCGGGGTATCTGCCGTTAAGGTTGAATCAGCCTCTACGCGAATCGCTTTGCTGTTGACCGACCGGAAAAGCCGGGTGACAACATCAGCACAGTCCGGATTTTGCGTGGGGTCCACACCCGCGTCTCGCTCCTTCGCCTGAACGAGCTGTCCAGATGGGCTGTCGGGTCACCTCGAGGGGGATCCGCCTGGAAAAGCGCGTTTACGGAGACGCAGACATGGCGACCGGCACGGTCAAGTGGTTCAACCCCACCAAGGGCTACGGCTTCATCCAGCCCGATAGCGGCGGCTCGGACGTGTTCGTTCACGTCACGGCCGTCCAGAAGGCCGGACTTCAGGGCCTCGATGAGAACGCCAAGGTCGAATACGAGCTGGAAAACCAGCGCGGCAAGACCTCGGCGATCGACCTCAAGGTTCTCTGAGTCGATTAGCCTCTAAGGCTTAGAGACAGGCGCGGCGGCTTCGGCTTCCGCGCCTGTTTTCTTTGTTGGCTTGGGCTACCGCGCTTCGCGCTGCTTGAGCCCGTTTTGTCTGGGCTACCGCGCTTCGCGCTGCTTGAGCCCGTTTGTCGGGGCTATCGCCCTTCGGGCTGCTTGAGCCCGGCGGGCTTGGCCCGCTGCGACCTCTGCGCCAGCACGACGGCGCCGAGGACCAGGGCGCCGCCCAGGGCCTGGATCGGGGTCAGGGTCTCGTCGAAGATCCACCAGCCCAGCAGGCCCGCCACGACCGGCTGGATCAGGATGGTGACGGCGGTGATCGAGGCCGGCAGCTTGCCCAGGGCCCAGGCGACGCCGCCCTGGCCGAAGACATGCATCACCCCCATGCCGATACAGGCGGCCCAGCCGGCCCAGGTGGCGGGGATAATGTCCTCGCCCAGGGCCAGGGCCACGACCAGCAGCAGGGGCGCGCCCAGCAGGGTGGCCCAGAAGGTGACGCGCATGGCGCCGGCCGTGGCGCGCGCCGCCTTCACCGCCAGGAAATAGCCGGAATACCAGACCGCCACCGACAGGGAGAAGGCGTCGCCCAGCGGCGGATTGGTCCCCTGTCCGCCGTCCGCCCCCGCCGCCATGGCGAAGGCGCCGAGCATGGCCAGGGCCAGGGCGACCAGAAACAGCCGGTGCGGCGTCTCCTTCAGCACGAACCAGCCGAACAGGGTGACGACGACCGGGGTCAGGTTGCACAGGACCGTGGCGTTGGCGACCGAGGTCATGACGATGCCGTAGTGCCAGAAGCTGAGGTCGAGCGCGAAGAACAGCCCGGCCAGCAGGGCCCATCTGGACGGGGTCGCGATCCCGCCCGGCTCGCGCGACGCCAGCACCGTCAGCAGGGGCAGGGCGAACAGGAAGCGCCAGAAGCCGGCGGCGGCCGGACCCGTCTCGGTCAGACGCACCAGGATCGGCGCCAGGCCCAGGACGCAGGCGGCGATCAGCAGGACGATCAGGGCGAAGGCGCGCGGCGAGACGCCGGAGAAGACGCGGGAGGCGGGGGACATGCGGGCCTCTTACGCCGCACCGTGGCCCGTGACCACGGGACTTAGGTCAGACACTCAGGTCAGGGGGTCGATCCGCGCCTTGAGCACGACTTCCAGGCCGGGATCCTGGTCGCGATAGTCGATGACGCCGTCCAGCTGGCCGACCAGGCTGCCGATCATCATCGAGCCGAAGCCCTTGCCCGCCTTGTGCCCGCCCTTGCCCTCGTCGGCGACGGCGAGGCGCAGAATGTCGTCGGCCTCCGTCAGGCTGATGCGCAGCGGCCCCGGCCTGCCGTCATAGGCGTATTTCTGGGCGTTGATGATCAGTTCGGTCAGGATCAGGCCCAGGGTCACGGCGCGGCCGGCGTCGACGCAGACCGGGGCCAGGTCGGTCTCGATCACGGCGGCCCAGTCGGCGCCCATGCTGGCGCCCAGGTCCTCGACCAGTTCGCCGATGTAGCGGGACATGTCGATCGTGGTGTCCTGGTCGCCGCGATACAGGCGGGTGTGGACGGTGGAGACGGCGCGGACGCGGCGCCGCGCCTCCTGCAGGGCCGAACCGGCGGGGCTGTCGCCCAGGTCGCGGGCCTGCAGGCCCAGGAAGCTGGACACCAGGGTCAGGCTGTTCTGGACCCGGTGATTGACCTCGCGCATCAGGAACTGCTGCTGCTCCAGCCGCAGGTCGCGCTCGGACAGGCGGGCCTGCAGCGACTGGTTCAGGGTGCGCAACTGGTTGACGGCGGCGAAGTCGGACAGGGCGTCGCGCAGCCGGGCGGCGGATTCCACGGCGGCGGCGCTCCAGCGGCGGGCGCGGCCGGACACGGTCTCGGACCATTCCTCGAACGAGGCGCGGGGCGTCAGGGCGCCGTCGGCGGCCGAGGCGGACTTGTTCGCCGTCGACGGATTGCCGGCCCAGCGCACGGTCTCGAGGATTTCGGAACGGAACCACAGCAGGGACAGGGGCTGGTCGCCCGGCAGGCGCACGGCCAGCAGGCCGCTGGCGTGGGTGCGCCAGGCCTCGGCCTCGGGCACCAGGGTCGACAGGGCGTTGGACGAAACGGGACGCAGGCCCGGCTGCTGGTCCAGCCAGTCGGACAGGCGGCGCACGGCCGCTTCCGGCGGGGCATGGCCGAAACAGGCGATCCGGCCGTCGCGGACGATGGCCAGGCCGTCGGCGCCGACCAGTTCGGTCAGCTGGCCGGAGCGCTCGGCCAGGGCGGCGTCCAGGCTGCGATCGGTCGGCAGGCGGACGATCAACTCGTCTTCCAGACGGCGCAGGCGGACCCGTTCGCGATACAGTTCGGCGTCGGCCTTGGTCTTCAGCTGGCGAGCCAGGGTGCGGGCCAGGGTGGTGCAGGCGACGCGCAGCTCATAGGGCAGCAGCTGCGGCGTGGCGCTGTGACAGGCGACCAGGCCCCAAAGGACGTCGTCGACGATGATCGACACCGAGGCCGAGGCGCGCACGCCCATGTTCTTCAGATACTGCAGATGGACCGGCGAGACCGACCGCAGGCCGCTGTCGCTCATGTCCAGCGGGGGCTCGCCGGGTTCGATCGGTCGCAGCGGCTGGGGCCGATAGTGGCTGTCGGGAATGACCCGGACCGGATTGCGCAGATACAGGGCGCGGGCCTGACGCGGAATGTCGGTCGCCGGGAAATGGTGGTTGAGGAAGGAGCCGGTGTCGAGCGTGCGCGACTCGGCCACCACCTGGCCCGCCTCGTCGTCGAGGAAGCGGTAGATCATGATCCGCTCGAAACCGGTCAGCTTGCGGAAGGCGTCGGCGGCGCGTTCGCACACGGCCTGGACCGTGCCGGCCCGTTCCAGGGCTGCGCCCGCGGCGTCGAGGCGGGCGATCAGTTCGACGCCGAGCCGGGCCTGTTGCGAGCTCTGCTCGACCTCGACCACCATCCGCTCATGGGGACGGCCCTGACCCTGGCCGGGGGTGAAGTGGACGACGACGTCATATTCGAGCCGGTTCACCGCGCGCCAGCGGCCGGCGAAGCCCGTCTCCTCGGTCCGCGCCATCTCGCGCAGGCGGCGGCCGATCGCGTCGCCCAGCAGGGCGGCGGCGGGCTGGCCCGTCCAGGTCGTCTTGCCGGTCAGGTCCTCGATCAGGCCTGCGCCCTGTTCGATCGTCTGGGTCTCGAGATCCAGCACCAGAAGGAAGCCATGCGGCTGGATCGCCTGGGGGACGTGGATCGGCTCGCGATCGCAGTCGGTCAGATCGATCTCGGAACGGACGGCGGAGTCGGTCATGCGTACTGGGCTTCCGCCTTGAGGGTGGGGGACGTGCGGACCGGGACTGCGGCGCAAGCCGTCGCCCCCGTCGCGACATTGGCCCAGGACTGGCCAACGCCGCGGAAGCGTAACCGTTCCCGCCGGGAAGGTCGAAAAGGGTGCGACAGGGCGGTCATACGGGTTTCACCGTAACATATTGTCGAGGCTTGTCGATTTCCGGACAACAGTGTCCGGTTCCGGACATTACCGATGCGTCGGTCGGACACGGAACGGCCGCAGTCGCATGGCGTTGAGGCGCCGTTCCCCTGTTCGACTGGTCCCCCCTTCATGAAACTGCGCGTGCGCGCCGAGCTCGTCTATCGTTTCGATCCGCCGACGGACGCCATCTACAAGATCCAGGTCGCCCACTGGCCGGGGCAGGACATTCTGGAAGAGACCCTGACCTTCGACCCGCCGGTCGAGTTCCAGGAGGACGAGGACGTCGATTTCGGCGCCCGGACCCTGCGCTGCCACGTCGAGGGCGAGGTGCGTCTGACCTATGAGGCCCTGGTCGAGAACGGGGTGCTGAAGGGCCTGCCGCCCGAGGTGGCGCAACACGACTGGGGCGAGCTGCCGGCCGAGGTCCTGCCCTATCTGCAGCCCAGCCGCTATTGCCCGTCGGACCAGTTCGGCCGGTTCGTGACGCGCGAGTTCGGCGACACGGCGGGCGGGGCGCGGGTTCTGGCCATCCTGAACTGGATCACCGGGAACGTCGATTACGAACACGGGGTGTCGGACACCGAGACCACGGCGGCGCGGACCTTCATCGACCGGGCCGGGGTGTGCCGCGACTTCACCCATCTGGGCATGACCCTGTGCCGGGCCTCGGGGATTCCGGCGCGGGCGGTCAGCGCCTACGCCTTCGATCTGACCCCGCCCGACTTCCACGCCATCTTCGAGGTCTGGCTGGACAACGGCTGGTGGCTGGTCGACGCGACCGGCCTGGCCCAGGTCGAGGGTCTGGTGCGGATCGCCTGCGGCCGCGACGCGGCGGACATCGCCTTCCTGACGACCCAGGAGCGCTGCCAGTTCGTGCGCCAGTCGGTGACGGTGGAGACGGCCTGATCCTTGCCCTCTCCCTGTGGGAGAGGGCTTGAGCGCACGGCGGCGAAGCCGTCGTTCTGGCGCGAAAGGGTGAGGGGGCGATCATGCGCCCTGGCCCACCGGCGGAACCCTCATCCGGCCCTTCGGGCCACCTTCTCCCAGGGGGAGAAGGATCAGGTCTTCGGCTTCTGCGCCGCCTTGTAGGCCTGAAGCGCGTCGACCACGTCAGACTGACGCAAGACCTTGTTCTGCGGGTCGATCAGGACGTGGGCGCCGGCGGGGGCTGTGATCGCGCCCCGGCCGTCGGTCATGGGCACGGTCTGAAGCGCGCCGTCGATCTCGACCTCGACCGGCATGGGGAAGACCGTCCCGTCGCCGGTGGTCCATTGCAGGTTCAGGCGGTCGCCCTCGCGGGTCTGGTTCAGGACCGGCAGGGCGGCGTTGTAGAGATACCCCTTGAAGAACCAGACGTAGTCCTGGCCGGTCACCTGGTTGACGATGGTCAGGAAGTCGTCGGTAGAACGGTACAGGGGCTGGAAATTGCCCGGCCGGGGATCGGGGCGGCCATAGACCAGCCGGGTGATCGCCTCGTGGAAGGCCGCGTCGCCGATCAGCATCCGCAGCGAATGGGCGATCAGGGAGCCCTTGGAATAGATGTCGTTGCCGGGGCCGACGTCGCCCTTGTAGACCTCGTCCTCGGTCTTGGGCGTGCCGGACACCACGGGGTATTTGTTGATCAGCCCCTCGCGCTGGCCCGCCAGTTCGCGCTGCATGTAGCGGTCGCCCAGCAGCCAGCGGGCGTAGAGGGGCTGCATGTAGGAGCCCAGCCCCTCGTGCAGCCACATGTCGTCGGCGTTCTGGTTGGTCAGCTGGTTGCCGAACCATTCGTGGGCGAACTCGTGCTGCAGCAGCCAGTCATAGCCCCGGCCGTCGATCTTGTAGCCGTTGCCATAGGCGTTGATGGTCTGGTGCTCCATGCCCAGGTGCGGGGTCTCGACCACCCCCATCTTCTCGTCGCCGAAGGGGAAGGGGCCGACGCTGGCCTCGAAGAAGTCCAGCATCTGCGGGAACTGGGCGAACAGGGCCTGGACCTGCTCGGGCGTGTCCGACTTCAGATGCCAGTAGTTCATCGGGATCACATTGCCGAAACGGCTGCGGTACTCGCCCGTCATCTCTTCATAGGGGCCGACGTTCAGGGCGATGGCGTAGGTGTTGGGGGACTTGGCAGACCAGTTCCAGGTGGTCCAGCCGTCGCCGTGATCGACCTTGCCCAGGAAACGGCCGTTGGACGGGGCGGACAGGTCGGACGGGACGGTGATGTGCAGATCGACCCGGCCCGGCTCGCCGTGCGGGCTGTCGATACAGGGCCAGAAGATGTCGCAGCCCTCGCCCTGGACGGCGGTGGCGATCCAGGGCTCGCCCGAAGGGGCGGTGGACCAGACGAAGCCGCCGTCCCAGGGGGCGCGCGGAGCGACGCGGGGCTTGCCGGCATAGGCGACGCGCAGGGCCACCGTCTCGCCGGCGGCGAGGGGGCGGGGCAGGCGGACGGTCAGCTTGCCCTCGGGATTGGACCACTGGTCGACGGCGCGTTCGACACCGTCGATCTGGACGGAGGAAATGGGCAGCAGGGTGTCGAGGTCCACGACCAGGGCGTCCAGCGGGGCCCTGGCGGTGAAGTCCAGCACGGCGACGGCCTCGATGGCCTTGTCGGCGGGGAGGAGCTTGATCGTCAGGTCGGCCTTGTCGAACCGCATGGCTTGCTGCTCGACCGTCAGCGGCTGGTCGGTGGCCAGGGTGTAGGGGGTGGATTCGCGCGCGATCTCGACGGCGTGGGTCGGGGCGGTGACGCAGGCGGTCAGGGTCAGCAGACTCGCGGCGGCGATCAGAAGCTTGGTGCGCATCGATTTCCCTTCGGCGTGGCGGGGGAAGGCTTAGCGCGAGCGCGAAAGGGCGCAAAGAAAAAGGCCGGTGTTTCCACCGGCCTCTTCCAGATCGTTCTGTCGTCGCTGGTTAGGCGGCGGCCTGCTCGGCCAGCTTGGCGCGGACCTGGCGCTTGATGCGCTGGGCGGCGATCGACAGCTGCTCGTCGCGAGCCTTGACGATGAAGGCGTCCAGGCCGCCCTTGTAGTCGAGGGTGCGCAGGGCGGCGTTCGAGATACGCAGCGAGAAGGTCTGACCCAGGGCTTCCGAGTTGACCTTGACCGTCTTCAGCGACGGCAGGAAGCGGCGCTTGGTCTTGATGTTCGAGTGGCTCACGTTGTGGCCGACCATCGGGCCGATACCGGTGAGTTCGCAACGACGCGACATCGTCAGATCCTTAAGGTGCGGCGTCCGGCCCGAAACCTGGGAGAAGACGCATGAAACAGGTACGCGCGGGAGGTAGCCCGCGCGAGAGGGGGCCGTATAAGGGAAGACGAGGTTCGGCGTCAAGCTGAGTCTGGTCGGGTTTCGCGCCCGTCGAGTCTGCACGCCGGGGAACGCGTTCGTTCAGGCGTCATTCAAATGACGTGCTGTATGCGTCATATCATGAAGACCCCAGATGAACAGAAGGCCGCCATGTCCCGTCCGTCCCTGATCGATCGCCTGCCCAGGAGGGCGCTGGCCGTTCTCGCGCCAGTCGTCGCAGGCGGCTTCATGCTGGCCTCGCCCGCCATCGCGCCCGCCCAGACCGCCGCCCAGGCGGAGGTTCTGCCCGGCTACTGGGAATATACGACCAGCGCCGTGGGCCAGCGCGACACCCTGCAGAAATGCGTGCGGCCCAGCGAGATCAACCGCTTCTTCGGCGGCCTGTCGACCAACAAGTGGCGCTGCACCTATCCGACCCGGGTGGTCGGCGACGGCAACGCCCGCTTCGAGGGCACCTGCCAGGACAGGAAGGGCCGCCGCATCAATGTGCGGCTGAACGGTGCCTATACGGAAACCAGCTTCAGCTTCCGCGGCGGGGCCCAGATCGTGCGCGGCACCCCCTATATTCCCGCCAGCATCACGGCGCACCGCATCAGCGCCCAGTGCCCGGCGAACGCGGAATATTTCTGAGGCCGCAGATCGAAGGTTCAGACCGGCTCGGCGCGGGCGACCACATAGGTGTGGGTCTGGTCGCCTGCGGCCAGGCTGACGTATTCGCCGGTCTCGAAGGTCTCGTCCGACAGGCGGAAGCCGTGGACGTCGTCTTCCACGCCCGGCTCGAAGTCCAGGAACCAGCGGTCCGGACCCGCATGGCGCAACCGGCCGAAGGTCAGGGTCGCCCCATGGGAGAAGCGGCGGACGCGGCATTTCTCCGGCGCCTCGCGCCAGACGGCGGCGTCCAGCCGGCGCTCGGCGGTCAGGGGCGCGAGAATATCATAGCCCACCTCGGGATCGCCGCCGGGGTTCAGCGGCTCGCGGGCCAGTTCCAGGCGGATGTGACAGAAGCCCAGAGGCGGTGTCTGGGCGGCGGCGTCGGTCATGATCAGGCTCCGTGTTCCGGGGGGATCAGGACGGAGTCGCAGGCGGCCCGCCTTGATGCCGGTCAAAACAAAAAGGCCCCGGAGCGATCCGGGGCCTTTTCGTTGTCCGATAGCTGAAGCTCAGGCGGCTTCGGCGGTCGGGATCGGCTTCTTGGCGCTGAGCGACTTGGCCAGCAGTTCGACGGCGGCGTCCTTGTCGATCTTGTTGGCGGCGGCGACTTCGCGCGCCATCCGGTCCAGGGCCGATTCATAGAGCTGGCGCTCCGAATAGGACTGTTCCGGCTGGGTGTCGGCGCGGTGCAGGTCGCGGACCACTTCGGCGATGGAGATCAGGTCGCCCGAGTTGATCTTGGCTTCGTATTCCTGGGCGCGACGCGACCACATGGTGCGCTTGATGCGCGCGCGGCCCTTCAGGGTGGTCAGGGCCTTGGTCACGACGTCGTCGGCGGCCAGCGAACGCAGGCCGGCCGTCGCGGCCTTCTTGGTGGGGACGCGCAGGGTCATCTTCTCGTGGTCGAAGGTCACGACATAGACTTCCAGCGACATGCCCGCGACTTCCTGGGTCTCGACGGCCGCGACCTTGCCGACGCCATGCGCCGGATAGACGACCGCGTCGCCAACCTTGAACTCCAGACCAGTCTTGCTCGTCATATTCGTCCTTTCCCGGTCAGGGCCGGGCGACGCGAAGGCGCAGGAAACGCAAACAGGATCTCGCCCGGCGGATCGCTCCGTCGGTCGGGATGATGCAGGACGTCAAATGCGGAAACGGATCACCAAACCTCTGGCCGATCCCGTCTGTGGGCGGGATTCTGTCGCAAACACGGGCGGCGCGAGGATTTCGCGGACCGCCCGATCCAATGAAACAGAACCTATCACAAAATGACGGAATTTCAAAACGTCCACAGGGCGGACGTGGATTTGCGATCGTTCGAGCTTAAGCTTTTGGCCGCAAGCGGGGCCGAAAGTCCCTGTGGAATCAGGATCCCTTGCCCGGCTTGGGGCTGAAGTATTTCTCGTACTTGCCGGTCTCGCGCTCGAACTGTTCGCGGTCGGCGGGGGGCGTGCCCTTGACGGTGATGTTGGGCCAGGACTTGGCGTATTCGGCGTTGATCTGCAGCCACTTGCCGTCCGGCTCGTCCTCGGTGTCGGGGACGATGGCGTCGACGGGGCATTCCGGCTCGCAGACGCCGCAGTCGATGCACTCGTCCGGCGCGATGACCAGGAAGTTCTCGCCCTCGTAGAAGCAGTCGACCGGACACACTTCCACGCAGTCCATGAACTTACATTTCACGCAGGCGTCGGTGACGATGTAGGTCATTGGGCGGAGGAACGGGTCGAGGCTGTGAGCGGGAGGCCTGCGACATGGCGGCCACGCAACCAACTGTCAACAGCAGGGCTTAAGGCGAGAGACGTTCGCAAGGCGGTCTGACGCGACTTGACAACAGTCAGGCTTAATCGCAACTGTAGTGATTGCATATTCATTTCCGCAACAGGAACACCCTCCATGCGCTCCGCCTTCATGAAATACGCCCTCGCCGGCGCCCTGGCTGTCAGCCTCGCCGCCGGCGGCGCGGTCGTGGCCCAGTCGGCCCTGACCACCACCCCGTCGGAAGTGACCGCCGGCGCCTATGACCTGGACGCCAGCCACGGCAAGATCACCTGGTCGGTGACCCACTTCGGCCTGTCGACCTACACGGGTCAGTTCGTCAATGTGAAGGCGGAGCTGAAGCTGGATCCGGCCAATCCGTCGGCCAGCACCCTGACCGCCACCATCCCCCTGACGGACGTGGCGCCCAACAGCGACGGCCTGAAGGCCCACCTGCAGACGCCCGACTTCTTCGACACCGCCAACCACCCGAACGCCACCTTCGTCTCGCGCTCGGTCACGGTCGATCCGTCGAACGCCAGCAAGGCCACGGTGGTCGGCGATCTGACCCTGAAGGGCGTGACCAAGCCCGTCACCATCGCCGTCACCTTCAACGGCGCAGGCGAAGTCATGGGCGCCTACAAGGCCGGCTTCGACGGCGAGGCGACCATCAAGCGTTCGGACTTCGGCGTGAACTACGCCGTGCCGGCCGTGTCGGACGAGGTGAAGCTGCACATCGAGGGCGAGTTCGCCATCAAGAAGTAAGACCTGTCGCGGCCTGACGAGGCGT
>NZ_JBIIOP010000033.1:0-11666 GCF_044336875.1 Brevundimonas sp.
CACAATCAACCAGAACGCCGTGCGGGCGCCGGCGGTGGGGACCGCCCGCGACCACGGAGTAGAGGGCGCGGGCCTCCTCGGCGGGCCCGCGCCTTTCGCCCATCGCCTCCACCCGCAGCGTCGTGACCCGCCCGTCCTGGACGAAGGTCAGGGTGTCGCCGGGGTGGACGCAGCGGCTGGGCTTGTCGAGACGGGTCTGGACGCCGTTGTGCGTCAGCCGCACCGCCCCGCGCTCGACCAGGGCGGCGGCCAAGCCCCGGGTCTTCACGAAACGGGCGCGCCACAGCCAGATGTCGATGCGGCAGGACGCGTCCGTCTGTGTCATTCAGCAATCAGTCCCCTAGGCGTTGAGGTTCACCACGGTGCGGCCGCGCACCTGTCCCTTCAGGATGCTGGCGGCGACATCGGGCACGGCGGCGAGCGGAACCTCGACGACCGCAGACTCCAATTTGGCCAGGTCGAGGTCGCGCGCAAGACGGCTCCAGGCCTCGAGCCGCGCCTCGGTCGGGGCGTTGACGGAATCGATGCCGGCCAGGGTCACGTTGCGCATGATGAAGGGGGCGACATTGCCGGGCAGGTCCATGCCCTGGGCCAGGCCGCAGGCGGTGACCACGCCGCGATATTTCGTCCGGGCGATGGCGTTGGCCAGGGTGTGGCTGCCGACGGAGTCGACGACCCCGGCCCATTGTTCGGTCTGCAGCGGCTTGCCCGGTTCGGACAGTTCGGCGCGGTCGATGATCTCGGACGCGCCGAGCGACTTCAGATAGTCGGCCTCCTGGGGGCGGCCGGTCGAGGCGATGACGCGATAGCCCAGGCCGCTGAGCAGGGCGATGGCGACCGAGCCGACGCCGCCGTTGGCGCCGGTCACCAGGACGGGGCCGCTGTCAGGGGTGACGCCGCCGTGTTCGAGCGCCAGGACACACAGCATGGCGGTATAGCCGGCGGTGCCGATGGCCATGGCCTGGCGGGTGGTCAGGGCCTCGGGCAGGGGGACCAGCCATTCGGCGGGGACGCGCGCCTTCTGGGCGTAGCCGCCGTTGTGGCTCTGGCTGAGGCCCCAGGAGTTGGCCACGACCCGGTCGCCGGGCTTGAAGGCGGGGTTGTCGGAGGCCTCGACCACGCCGGCGAAGTCGATGCCGGGGATCATCGGATAGGACTGGATGATGCGCGGCAGGCCGCTGAGCGCCAGGCCGTCCTTGTAGTTGATGGTCGACCATTCGAGGGCGACGGTCACATCGCCCTCGCCCAGGTTCGCTTCGTCGAAGTCGACGACCTGGGCCTGGACCGTGTCGCCCGTCTTGTTCGCCACCAGGGCCTTGATGCTGCTCATGTCTCTAAGTCTCCGTTCGGGGGAATGGACCCTGAAACTGGCGCTTACGGTCAAGGACGCAAGAAGGTACAATGATGACAGGTACTATCATTGATGGACGTATGAAATGCGACCCAAGCGGCATGACGCCAAGAGCGGCTGCGCCGTCGAGGTGACCCTGTCGGTCATCGGCGGCCTGTGGAAGCCGATCATCCTGTTCCATCTGCTGGAGAAGAAGCTGCGCTTCATGCAGATCACCCGGCGGGTGCCGAATGCGACCCAGCGGATGCTGACCCTGCAGCTGCGTGAGCTGGAGGCGGACGGGGTGATCGTGCGCCATGTCTATCCGCAGGTCCCGCCCAAGGTGGAATACGAGCTGACGGAGTTCGGCCGCAGCCTGGCGCCGGTGCTGCTGACCCTGCGGGAATGGGGCGAGTCCTATCAGCGCGAACGCGGGCTTGAGACGACGCCGGCGGTCTGTGCCCCGAGCGAGACCGAGGCGGCCTAGGGCCGGGTTAAGGATGGGCGGACCGGGCGGCGCTGACGGGGATGCGTCCCGGCGGCGGCGGGCGGGCGGCCGGCTTCGCGATTCAGCCCATTGAAAAAACGATGTTTTATCGTTCGCACATTGGTTCGGCGCCGTATCGGGGCGCGGGGGTTCGCGTCTGGCGGGTCCTCCAGGCCAAGCTTTGCGGTTGTGGTCGCGGTTAATCACAACCCGTAGTTTGCCTTTAATGCGAATGGCCGATGCTCCATCCAAAATCGGGTGGAATAGCCAAATGCTTCTGCTGCAGAACGACATCCTCGAGATGGTGGCCCGGGGGGAGCCGCTGGAGGTCACCGCGAGAGCCCTGTGCGAACGGGTCGAGGCGCTGCTGCCCGACGTGGTCTGTTCCATACTGACGCTGGACGCCGAGGGCTGCGTGCATCCGCTGGCCGGCCCCAGCCTGCCGCCCACCTTCGGCGCCGCCTTCGAGGGTCTGCCGATCGGTCCGAACATGGGGTCGTGCGGCACGGCCATGCATACCGGGCGTTCGGTCGAGGTCACCGACATCGCCACCGACGAGCGCTGGGCCAACTACGCCTTCCTGCCCCTGTCCATCGGGCTGAAGGCCTGCTGGTCGACGCCCATCGTCGGGCGCGACGGCGGGGTTCTGGGCGCCTTCGCCTTCTATTTCCGCGACATCCGCGGCCATACGGCGCGCGAGGAAGAGATCGTCCAGGCCAGCATCCACCTGTGCGCCATCGCCATCGAGCGGGATCAGCAGGCGGCGGCCCAGCACCGGCTGGCCTATCGCGACATGCTGACCAGCCTGCCCAACCGGGCGGCGTTCAACGCGGCCTCGGACCGGATGGCGGCGAGCGGGGTCAAGCCTTCGGCCCTGCTGATCATCGACCTGGACAATCTGAAGACCGTCAACGACACCTTCGGCCACCGGGCCGGGGACTGCCTGATCCAGGCGGCGGCGACGCGGATCGAACAGAGCGCGGCGCCGAACCGCGCCTTCCGCCTGGGCGGGGACGAGTTCGCCATACTGATCGGCGGCGGGGCGGTCGACGCCGACCGTCTGCGGGGCCTGGCGGACCGCGTGCTGGAAAATCTGGCCGATCCGGTCGACTGCGACGGCCATCTGACCCTTCCGCGCGCCACCATCGGCGGGGCGACCGCCGGGGCGGAGACCACGGCCGACGAACTGCGCCAGAACGCCGACTTCGCCCTGTATCACGCCAAGGAGACCCAGCGCGGCGGCTTCGTCGCCTATTCGCCGGGCCTGGGCACCACCATGACCCGGCGGCTCAGCGCCATCCGCGACGTGGGCGTGGCCCTGCGCGAAGACCGGATCGAGGCCTATTACCAGCCCATCGTGCGGATCGACACGGGCGAGATCGTCGGGCTGGAGGCCCTGTTCCGGGTCATCACCGCCACGGGCGAGGTGATTGCGGCGGGCGACTATTTCGAGGCCACCTCGGACGTCCATACGGCGACGCGGCTGACGCGGCGGATGCTGGACATCGTGGCGCGCGACGTGCGGGCCTGGCTGGACCAGGGCATCTGGTTCCAGCACGTCGGCATCAACGCCTCGTCCGCCGACTTCCAGGGGGGCAGGCTGCACGAGGCGATCCGCGAGGCCTTCGCCCGCGAGGACGTCTCGCTGGAGCACGTCATCCTGGAGGTGACCGAGAGCGTCTATATGGGCCAGGACGGCGACGGGGTGGCGCGCGAGCTGCAGACCATGCGCGCCAATGGATTGCGGGTGGCGCTGGACGATTTCGGCACCGGTTTCGCCTCTTTGACCCACCTGTTGTCGGTGCCGGTGGACATCATCAAGATCGACAAGTCCTTCGTCGCCCGGATGGAGCCGGACAGCCGGGGCGCGGCCATCGTCGAGGGCCTGCTGACCATCGCCGCCAAACTGGGCATCCGGGTGGTGGCCGAAGGGGTCGAGACCCAGGCCCAGGCCGAACAGCTGCGCCGGTTCGGCTGCACCCTGGGTCAGGGCTATCTCTATTCGAAGGCCGTGGACCGCAAGGCGGTGACCCGGCTGCTGTTCGACCGGGCCCAGAAGCGCGATCCGGACATGGTCGACGCCGCCCAGGCCGAGACCGCCTTCCTCGACTTCCCCCTGGCCGCCACAGAGACGCCGGCGGCGACGGGCAAGGTGGTGCGCTACGCCATCCTGCTGTGCGGGACCGACTGGCGGGTGGTGTCGGAGCGCCGTCAGCTGGGGCGGTTCCCGACGCGCGCCGCCGCCTTCCAGTGCGCCCTGCGCCTGGCGCGCGAGGCCAATGCGTCCGGGGCGGCGGTCGAGCTGCTGCACGCCGACGCGGGCGGAGAACTGCGGGCGTTCCGCCTGACCGACGCCCATGCGGCGGACGAGATGCTGAGCGTCAAGCGCGCCCTGCCGGAGGACGAGGTGCGCGGGCTGAAATCGGGAACCAAGGGCGGGTTCTAAGGCGGCCGAACGCCTTTGAGAACGACGGTTGAACATAAAGGTCGATATATGTAGAGTTATCTGTATGAACCGCGCCCGTCGTCCTTCTCCGCAGACCCTCGCCGTCCTTGCGCTGCTGGTCCAGCAGCCGGATGATTGGTTCTATGGACTGGAGATATCTGTCGCGACGGGCCTGAAATCGGGGAGCCTGTATCCGATCCTGATCCGGCTCGCGGAGCGCGGCTGGCTGGAGAGCCGGTGGCTCGAGCCCGAGAGGCCGGGGCGGCCGCCTCGGCATGCCTACCGCATCACCGGCGCCGGGAGGTCAGCCCTTCGCGAGGCTTCCGGGACGTCGTCTTCGCTGATCCTGGGGAGGTCGCCAGCATGAACCTGATGTTGTCCGCAGCGCAGGGGATGATGCGCTTGGCAAGAAGGATCGCGCCGGCGTCGCGGGATGACTGGAAGGCGGCGATGCAGGGCGAGTTCAGCATGGTCGGAGACGCAAGGCAGGCCCTGTCCTGGTCGGCGGGGTGCCTCGCGACCGCCCTGGGCTGGCGTATCGCGCATGAAGCCCCGCCTGTGGCGGGGATCATCCTTGCGTCGATAGGCGCCTATCTGGCCTATCTGGCCCTGTTCTGGACGACGGACTATTCCACTTCCGACCTCCCGTTCCTGATGGTCCGGCAGCAGCAGGCCTGCATCGCCGCGGCCGGCCTGATCTGCGGTCTGATCTGGCCCGACCGGGCGCTGCTCACGGCCGTGGCCATTCCATCGGGTTTCAGCGGCGGCGGGTTTCTCCAGTTTGCATGGGTTGACGTCCTGACGCCGCGAGAAGGCCATTCTGGCTATCGGGAATGGGGCGTCTGGTCGTCGCTGGTCCCTGCTTTCGTCCTGGAGATCTGGCCGGGTGTGGCGGGCGCCCTGGCGGGTTTCGTGATCGCGAAGATCCTGCGGGGGGCGACGATGGAGCGGGCAGCCAAGTCCAGAGGCTGAGGCAACTGCTTCCGGCGACCGTCATGCAGGCACGGCGTGTCATGGCGGCGGCAGGGTCAGGCGGGGGCTGTCGCCAGCGCCGTCTGGAACCGTTGCAGAAAGACGGCGCGATCGACGCTGAGCGTCGCGAAGATCTCGCCTGTGTCCAGATCGCCCTGACGAAAACAAAGACGGTCGTCGCGACGGGCGGCGTCGAAGATCCAGCCCTGGTCGGCGTCGGAAAAGTCGGGGGCATCGTCCCGGCCCAGCCAGTCCGCGAAGGCGGCGAGGTCGGACATCCGGTCCCACCAGGGAAAGTCGAGGCCCACGGCGGGATCCGCCGTGGTCAGGTCGAGACGCATCCGGCCGTCGGCGACGACGATCCGGGGCGTCAGGTCCTCGGCGGGGACGGCGGCGGCCGCCCAGTCGGTCACAAGGCCGCCTTGGACTGACCTTCGGCCGGGGGCCTCTTCTTCGACCGGCGTCTGCGCGGGCGAGCCGGGGGCGGGGCGTTCAGGGCGGCGAGGGCGGCGAAGGGCGAGTCCTTCTGCGGCCTGGGCGCGGCGCCCGGCTTGTCGGGCATTCTCGCCCGTTCGGTCTTCAGGGCGGCGATGACCTGTTTCGCCTGATCGGCGGTCCAGCCGAGGTCGGCCAGGGCCGCGTCGGACAGGCGGCCGTGGTTGGCGGCGCGAAGTTCGGCCATCTTCTCCAGGGTCTCGACCGGGGCCAGCCAGCGGCCGGCCTGGCGCAGGCCGTGGGCCGACAGCAGTCGGGGCGAGGGGGCCTCGGTCGGCGTCGGGATCAGGTCGGGCGTGGCGGGGATCAGGGGGGCGGCGACGAAGGCCTGGGCGAAATGGCGGGCGCGGGGCTTCTGCAGGCCGGGCAGCCAGACGGAATGGACGCCGACGCGGATGGCGAAACTCTTGAGCGTGCGGCGCTCGACCTGGCTGAGAGCCGCCAGATCACGTTCGACGTCGCGGCGGTCGATCAGGCCCCCGGCCTCGATCAGGCGGAAGGCGACGCCCCGCGGCAGGCCCTTCAGGGAGCCGCTCTCGACCGCCTGACGCAGGCGGCGCAGGTCGCGCAGGGCGCGGCCGGCCTCGCCCGCCAGCCAGGCCTCGATGCGGCGCTGGGCCCGCTCGCGGGCGGGCGTGGGGCCCAGTTCGCCCAGCAGACGGACATGGGGCGAGAAGGGATCGGCGCCGGCGGGAGAGGCCTGGATCTGGGCGGTCAGGACGCCGCGCCACAGGACCGCGCCGTCGGGCGTGACGGCGAAGGCCTCGTCGGTCTCGGCGGCGAGCCGACCCAGGCGGCGGTTGATCTCGGGGGTGACGGCGCGGACGGCGGCCTGGCGCAGGGTGCGGTCCTCGAGCGCCGAGGCGCCCTTCTCCATCTGGAAACGCACGCCTTCCAGCTGGCCGACGACCTGGCCCTCGACGGTGACCTCGCCGTCGTCGGCGACACCCGCGAAAGTGTCGTCGCGGACGTTGAGGGCGCGCATCAGGGCGGTGGTGCGGCGATCGACGAAACGGGCGGTCAGCCGCTCGTGCAGGACGTCCGACAGGCGGTCCTCCAGGGCGCGGGTCTTGTCGCGCCACGCTTGGGCGTCATGGACCCAGTCGGGGCGGTTGGCGATGTAGGAGAGGGTGCGGACGGCCGACAGCCGGGCCGACAGCTGGTCGATCTGGCCGTCGTCGCGATCGACGAAGGCGAAGCGCGGCCCCATCCAGTCGTCGGTCAGGCGACCACGCTTGCCGGTCAGGGCATGGAAGACGTCCTTGGCCAGGCGGGCGTGCTCGTCCAGCGTCGTCTTCTGGAAGTCGGGCAGCTGGCAGGCCTCCCACAGCCGCATGACCGCGCCGCGCGAGCGGCCAATGCGGGCGATCTCCTCGTCCTTGACCAGGCGGCGCAGCAGGGTCTCGTCCAGGGCCTCGCCGGTCAGGGTCAGGCCGCCGACGCCGGGCGTCACCGTCAGGGAGCGCAGCAGGTCGGGCAGGGTGTCGAAGTCCAGCCGGGCGTTGCGCCATTCGGCGGTCGGCACGGGGTCGAACCGGTGCTCGACCACCTGTTCGACCAGGTCGATATCCAGATCCTCGGCCTCGGCTGTGACCCCGAAGGTGCCGTCGCGCAGGTGGCGGCCGGCGCGGCCGGCGATCTGGCCGATCTCGTGGGCGTGCAGCCAGCGGGTGCGGCTGCCGTCGAACTTGCGCAGGCCGGCGAAGGCGACATGGTCCACATCCATGTTCAGCCCCATGCCGATGGCGTCGGTGGCGACCAGGAAGTCGACCTCGCCCGACTGGTACAGGGCGACCTGGGCGTTGCGGGTGCGGGGCGACAGACTGCCCATGACCACGGCCGCGCCGCCGCGCTGGCGCCGGATCAGTTCGGCGATGGCGTAGACCCGCTCGGTGCTGAACGCGACGATGGCGCTGCGGCGGGGCAGGCGGGTCAGTTTCTTGGACCCGGCGTAGGACAGGGTGGACAGCCGGTCGCGCGTCACGATCTCGACGTCGGGGACCAGGCGGCGGATCAGGGGCTCCATCGTCCCGGCGCCCAGGAACATGGTCTCGAACCGACCGCGCGCATGGAGCAGCCGCTGGGTGAAGACGTGGCCGCGCTCGGGGTCGGCGACCAGCTGGATTTCGTCGATGGCCAGGAATTCGACCGTCCGCTCCAGAGGCATGGCCTCGACGGTGCAGACGAAAAAATGGGGCCGGGGCGGGACGATCTTTTCCTCGCCCGTGATCAGGGCGACGGCGGCGGCCCCGCGCTGTCTGACGATCCGCTCGTAGATCTCGCGCGCCAGCAGGCGCAACGGCAGGCCGATCATGCCCGAGGCGTGACCCAGCATCCGCTCGACCGCCAGATGGGTCTTGCCGGTGTTGGTGGGCCCCAGGACCGCCGTGACGCGGGAAGGGGCGAAGCCTGCGGACCGGTCGCTCATGACCCCCGCAAGGTGGCGACGATCGTCGCCGGGCTCAAGAGGGGATTCAGGCTTCTCCGACCGTCAGGCCCATCTTGACCAGCATCGACAGACTGGTGGCCTGCATCTTCTGCATCACCTTGGCGCGGAAGATCTCGACCGTGCGGGGGCTGATGTCGAGAACAATGGCGATCTCCTTGTTCGACTTGCCGTCGATCAGGGCGTCGAAGACCTGGCGTTCGCGCGGCGTCAGGGTGGCCAGGCGGGCAGCGGCCGCGTCGCGCGCCTCGCGCTCGGCGCCCCGGCTTTCCAGGGCGCTGAGGCAGCCGCGCACGGATTCCAGGATGCGGTTCGGGTCGAAGGGCTTCTCGATGAAGTCGACGACGCCGCTCTTCATCAGTTGGACCGCCAGGGGCACGTCGGCATGGCCGGTGATGACGATGACGGGCCAGGTCTCGCCGCGCAGGACGGACAGCTGATCGATCAGTTCGGTCCCTTCCATGCCCGGCATGCGCAGATCAGTGATGACGCAGGCGGTCTTTTCCTCGGGCAGGGCGTCCAGGAAGGTGGTGGCGCTGGGGAAGGCCCGGGCGCGTATGCCCTCGCCGCGCAGGAGCATCAGCAGGGAGTCCCTCATGGCCTGATCGTCGTCGACGACGAAGACGGAATGTTGGGTCATGCGGCTTCAAGCTCCGAGACACGTGAAAGGCTGAAGGAGAAGGCGGCGCCGCCCAGGGGGCTGCGGCCGACGGTCAGGGCGGCGTTGTGGCTCTCGACGATCGAGCGGGTGACGGACAGGCCCAGGCCCATGCCGCCGGCCTTGGTCGTGGTCATCGGCTGGAATATCCGATCCATCTGATCCTCGGCGATCCCGGGACCATTGTCCTCGACGCGGATTTCGTAGGCGCGGCCGGGCAGGCTGCGGCCGGTGACGGAGACCAGTCCGTCGGGGTGTCCCGTCACGGCGTCCACGGCGTTGCGGACCAGATTGGCGACGGCCTGCTGGATCTGGATACGGTCCGCCAGAACCCGGTCTTCCATGTCGTGGACGTCGATGCGGATCGTGACGCCGGTGTCCTTGCCGATCAGGTGGAAGATCGGCGTCAGGTCGTCGATCATCGAGGACACGCGCTCGTCGGCCAGGCTCTGGGCGCCGGTCGCGATCAGCTCGCGCATGCGGCGGATGATGTCGCCGGCGCGCAGGAGCTGGGTCTTGGCCAGGTCGAGCGCGCGGCTGGCGCTGTCCCCGATCGGGCCGGCGCGGGCGATGTCGGTCTGGCCCGCGTGCAGATAGACCGTCGCCGCCGTCAACGGCTGGTTCAGCTCGTGGGCCAGGGTCGCCGCCATCTCGCCCATGGAGTTCAGCCGCCACACGCTGCTGAGCTGGCCGGAAAGCTCGCGGGTGCGTTCGCGCGCCGCCAGGGCCTGGCGCTGGTCGGCCAGCGACAGGACGAGGCGTTCCGGGGCGGCTTCCTCGCCGAGACGGTTCGCATGGATCGTCATCGGCACAGTCTCCCCGCCGGGGCCCCGCACCGACCAGTGGCCTGCGGCCGGAGGCGGGGCGACGCCGCCTTCGGCCACGGCGGCGAAGATGGTCATGTCGAAGTCGGGAGCGAAGCTCTGGAAGGGGCGGGTCAGGGCGTCGGACGGCGCGACGCCGAGCAGGTCCGCCGCCGCCGGGGTGATGCGGAGAATGCGGCTGTCCTGATCCAGGGTCACGACGGGAATGGAGGTCAGGATCGTGTCCAGCAGGGCGCTGCGCGCCATCAGGTCGCGCGACAGGGCGCGGGATCGGTCCAGGGCGGCGATCAGTCGGTGGCAGACCTCGGCCATGCTCGAGGCCACCACGACGAAGAGGATGGCGTTGGCGGCCGCGTCCAGCGCGCCGGCGCGGGGAATGATGACCAGGCTGGAGATCAGGGAAAGCGCGACGGCGGTCACGGCGGCGCTGCGATGCGCGAGCAGGGCCGACACCATCACCGCCGCCATCATGGGGAGGTAGTAGAAATGTCCCAGGGGTTCCAACAGGGCGCGAAACCCGACCGCAATGGCGACCGAGGCGGCGCCGAACAACACGCCCCCCCACCAGGTTCTCGCAAGTCGCGCGAAAGGCCACGGCAGACCGGTCTCGGCAAGGTCCGCCGTACGCATTCGCTTCATTCGGGATCTCGCGATGGCGAAATCATCATAGGCGCACCAGTGCCGCTTTTCTGACTCAATCTATAGCAGCCCCTACCTTAGGGGAAAGTACGTATTATTGCGTTTTAATTACGGAGGGGGTGCTGTTTCGCGCTCGACTATATGGGTTTGCCTCTCTCGGTAGTCGATAGGGCGTTTCACCAGACCATTGTTACGCAATCCTACCTAAGTCTCGGTTCAGGAATAATATTAATCATCATCTCATCCTCGTTGAGCAGAATGCAGATGCTCCAAGGTCGATGATGTCTCTCAAGTCCTTCTCTCGCGCCCAGGCCGCCGCTGCGCCTGTGCGATCGGCGTATCGCCGATCGATGCGGGACGGGCGGACGAGGACGGCGGCGGCCCTGGATCTTGCCGCAGCGGGCTCGCCGCAGGCGGCTCAATCTTACTGAGACCTTGGGGGGGCTCCGCGTGAAGTTCATCGAAAACATGCCTGTCGGGCGAAAGTTGTTCGCCGCGTTCGCGCTGGTGCTGGCGGCGATTGTCGTCATGGGCGCCGTGGTGATCACCAATCTTCTGGCGCTGGAAAACGCCGACAAGGCGCGCAGCGCCGAGAATGCGATGAACCGGGCCGCAGCCCGCGCCGAGTACCGGCTGGCGAAACAGGAGAACTCCTATCGCGGCTATCTGCTGTCGAAGGACCCCTATTATCTGGAACGGATCGACGGGCATCGCGACGAGTTCAAGAAGGCGCTGGAGGAACTGCGCGCCGACCTGCCGCAAGAGCGCCGGGCGCCGATCGACAAGGCGATCCAGGCCAGCGACGGCTGGTACGCCAATGTCGTCAAGGCCGGTCAGGCGCTGGTGGCTCAAGGCCGCACCGCCGAGGCCGAGGCCATGGTCGGCGAAGGCGGGGTGGCCGACACCTTCATCAAGCCGATCGAAGCCGCCGTCGACGAGTTGAAGGCGACGAACCAGATCGCCCTGGACGCCGCCCGCGAAGCCCAGGCCGCCGCCGCCAAGGCCGCGCTGGTCGCCCTGTGCGCCGGTCTGGCCGTCGCCATCGTGCTGGCCGTCATCGTCGGGGTGATCGCCACCCGCTCCATCGTCGTCCCGACCCTGGGCATGATCGGCTACATGCAGAAGCTGATGGGCGGGGACACGTCGATCCAGGTGATCGGCGCCGACCGCAAGGACGAGTTCGGCAAGATGGGGCAGGCCATCGTCGCCTTCCGCGACGCCGCCATCGAGAAGGTCCGCGTCGAGGCCGAGGCGGCGTCTCACCGCTCGATGAGCGAGAACGAGCGCCTGGCCAACGAGGCCGAGAAGGCGCGTGTCGCCGAAGAGGACCGGATCGCATTGACGGCGCTGGCCGGCGGCCTGTCGGCCA
>NZ_JBIIOP010000013.1:0-91127 GCF_044336875.1 Brevundimonas sp.
GAGCCGCTTACGCCGTCAGGCGCTTGCGGCCCTTGGCGCGACGGCGCGCAACAATCTTCTGGCCGTTCTTGGTGGCCATCCGGCTGCGGAAGCCGTGACGGCGCTTGCGCACGAGTCGCGACGGCTGATAGGTCCGCTTCACGGTCGGCTCCTGACGTTAAAAGGTTGGGCGACGGGGCAAGAGGCGTCCGCCGCAGGAAGGGCGGGCGTATAAGTCGCATGTCCGCGCGAGTCAACGCTCGGACGGCAATTCGGGGATCAAGGCCAGATGGCGAAACGAACGGCGAAGGAATGGGGCCTGCGGCTGCTGCCGCTCGCGGCCATCGCCGGCCTGGTGGCCGCCTTCTTCGCCCTGGGCTGGAACCGCTATCTGTCGATGGACCTGATCCGCGAGCACGGACTGAACCTTCAGGCCTATGCGCGCGAACACTGGTGGATCGCCCTGGCCGGTTTCGTCGCCGTCTACGCCCTGGCCACCGCCTCGACCATTCCCGGCCCCGTCTTCCTGACCCTGCTGGGCGGGATGATGTTCGGCCCCTATGTCGGCGCCCTGGCCCAGTCGACCGGCGCCACCATCGGCTCGGTCGTCATCTATATGGTCTATCGCACCTCGATCGGGACCTGGCTGCGCGCCAAGTTCGAGGCCGACGCCGGCTTCATGGACCGTCTGGCCAAGGGGATCGACCGCAACGCCTTCACCACGCTTCTGACCCTTCGCATCATCCCCAGCGTGCCCTTCGTCCTGGTCAACGCCACGGCGGGGATGATGGCGGTGCCCCTGCGGCCCTATGTCATCGCCACCTTCGTCGGCCTGCTGCCGTCCACCTTCATCTACACCTGGATCGGGTCGCAGCTGGGCGATCTGCTGCGGGCGGGGGTGCGGCCGGACCTGCCGCTGCTGCTGCACCAGTTCTTCTGGCCGCTGATGGGGGTGGTCTTCCTGTCCCTGCTGCTGCCCATCGGCATCAAACTGTTCCAGATGATCCGCGCCCGGCGCGGCGTGGGGGCGGCGCCGGCATGAGCGCGCTGTTCGACAAGGCGGCCGCGGCGCTGAAACTGTCGCCCGAGGGGATCGAGACCTGGCGCGAGCGGCTGCAGCCCCGCGCGCCCGACGGGCTGTCGTCGCGGCTGCTGCTGCTGACCGTAGCCTTCACCCTGGCGGTGGAGGGGCTGATCATGGCCCCCAATCTGGCGGCCTTCCACGAACGCTGGCTACGGGATCGGTTGCAGGCCGCCGAACTGGCCTCGGTGGGGGTCGAGGCCCTGCCCTATAGCGCGGTCGAGGACGATACGGCGGCGGAGCTGATGCGGATCGGCGGGGTCCAGGCCGTGGCCCTGACCGAACAGGGGGTGCGGCGGCTGTTGCTGCAGGCCCCCAATCTGCCGCGCGCGCCCGAACTGATCGACCTGCGCCAGAGGAACGACTGGGCCCGCCTGACCGACCCCTGGCGCACCCTGTTCGGCCACCCCGACCGGTCGCTGCGGGTCCAGGCCAAGCCGCGCTATCGGTCCGGCGACTTCATCGAGATCGTCACCCCGGCCCAGCCGCTGAAGCTGGAGCTGAAGGCCTTCCTGCTGAACAGCCTTCTGGTGTCCCTGCTGGTGTCCCTGACGGCCGGGGCGCTGCTCTATGGTGGTCTGGCCCTCCTGGTGCTGCGCCCGCTGCGCCGGGTGACCCGGTCGATGGAGCGGTTCGCCGCCGACCCCGAGAGCGAGGCCGAGGCCCCGTCCGACCGTCACGACGAGATCGGCCGCGTCGAGCGCGAACTGTCGCGGATGCAGGAGGAGGTGCGTCAATCCCTGCGCTCGCGCGCCCGTCTGGTGGCCCTGGGCGAGGCGGTGGCCAAGATCAATCACGACCTGCGCAACATGCTGACCTCGGCCCAGATGGCGTCGGAGCGGCTGGCGACCTCGGCCGACCCCCAGGTGGCCAAGGCCCTGCCCCGGCTGGAGCGGGCGCTGAGCCGCGCCGCCAGCCTGTCGCGCAATGTGCTGGAATACGGCAAGAGCGAGGAGCCGGCGCCGCAGAAGACCCGCGTGGTCCTGACCAGCGCCCTGAGCCTGGCGGCCGAGGACGCGGGGCTGGAGCCGGACGGCGTCAAGCTGGTCAAACAGATCCCGGCCCGGTTCGCGGTCGAGGCCGACCCGGACCAGCTGTATCGCATCTTGGTCAATCTGATGCGCAACGCCCGTCAGGCGATCGAGGCCGACGGCGGACGTCCGCCCGAGCGGCGCGGCAAGGGTGCGATCACGGTCAGCGCCTTCGGCGAGGACGGCCTGTGCGTCGTCCGCATCGCCGATGACGGGCCGGGCATTCCGCCGCGCCTGGCCGAACGGCTGTTCGAACCCTTCGTCAGCTCCAAGAGTTCGGACGGCACCGGCCTGGGCCTGACCATCTCGCGCGAGCTGGCGGCCCTGCACGGCGGTGACCTGCGGCTGGTCCCCGGCGAAGGGACGGGCGCGGTGTTCGAACTGCGCCTGCCCGCCTAGGGCCTATTCCAGCCCGTCGTCCGAGACGACGAACGGTCGGTTCTCGGCCTTGGCCTGGGCGGCGAGTTCGTCCTGGACCAGATGCCAGCGCCGCAGCCGTTCATAATCGATGGCGTGTTCGGGCGAGGCGTCCAGCCAGTGGCGGAAATCCTCGATCTGCAGCTTGGCGTTGGGTGCGGCCGTATCGGGCAGGGCCGGGACGTTCGGCAACTGGCGCGCGACCTCGGCGGGGATGGGGAAGTCGCCGGACGTGGTGGTGAGGATCATGGCGTCTGCTCGGTGGCGGGGGCGTCGGAGAGGTCCAGACCATGCCGCGAAGCCAGGCCGCGCGCCACCTTTTCGTTGATGCGGCGTTATTGCGGTCCGGACCGCGACATGGCCAAGGTTCGGCAGGACAGGTCTTGACCCGAGGAGAGCCGCATGGACAGCCGTGTTTCGCTGGCCGCCGTACTGCTGGTTGCGAGCGCCGTTGCGACCCAGGCATTCGCCCAGACGGGGGGACAGACGGCGGGACAGACGGGGGGCCAGGCCGCGCCCTATGCTGCGCCGGACCCCTATCGTGACCAGAGGGCGTTGCCCGATCCCGATGATCCGGCGGCGCGCGAGGCGTTGGAGCGGGCGCGCGGCGAGGCCTATCACCGGGCCGACGACGCGAAACAGACCGAGGACGAGCTGCGGACAACCCGGGCGCTGAACGCCGAGATCGCGGCCCAGAACGGCCTGGCCGATCAGGCCGATGCGGCGGCGCGGCTGGAGCACGACGCGGCCCTGGCCCGCTATCAGATCGAGGTGCGCCAGGGCGAGGAAAGGGCGCGGGCGGACGCCGAGGCGACCCGCGCGGCCCAGGATCAGTACGACCGCGACTACGCCGCCTGGCGCGAGCGGGTGCGGCTCTGCCAGTCGGGGGTGCGGACGGCCTGCGCGCCTCCCGCACCGCGATAAGCCGACGTCGAGCTGAAACCTTCGATGGATCGGACGGTTGTCTCTGGCGAACCCCAGCGCAAGAGAGACACAATGGCCGAAACCACAGCCAATATCGACGCGACCAAACGCTTCGGCGAGATCGTCAACACCGGCGCCCTTGACGCCTTTCACGAGGTGGTCGCCGAAGGCTGCGTCGATAATGACCCCGCACCGGGTCAGGGCGCGGGGCCGGAAGGCTTCAAGGCCTTCTTCACCGAGATGCGGCAGGCCTTCCCGGACCTGAAGGTGGAACCCAAGACCCTGGTCAGCGAGGGCGACCAGGTCGCCTTCGCCTATACGCTGACGGGCACCCATAAGGGCGACTTCCAGGGCGTGGCCCCGACCGGCAGGGCCGTCGAGATTCGCGGCCTGCAGATCGGCCGGTTCGAGGACGGCAAGATGGTCGAACGCTGGGGTAGCTCCGACGAGCTTGGCATCCTCAAACAGATCGGCGCCGCACCGCTTTAGAACGGCGCCCCTGGTCGCGGCTCAGCCCGCGACCAGGCTCATGTCGCGGCGGGCCATCATCCGGTCGAACTCGGTCCAGACGCCGTCGGCGCCGTGCCAGTTCCCCTGCGTCGCCGCCTTGGAATATTCGGTGGCGCGGGCCTCGAAGAAGTTGGCGTGTTCGACGCCCGACAGCAGCGACTGCAGCCAGGGCAGGGGGTTCTCGGTCACGCCATAGACTTCCGGCAGCTTCAGCTGGCGCAGGCGCCAGTCGGCGATGAAGCGGATGTATTGCTTGATGTCCTCGGGCGTCATGCCCTGGACCGAGCCCATTTCGAAGGCCAGGTCGATGAACTTGTCTTCCATGTTCACCACGGTCTTGCAGCAGTCGACGATGTCGTCGGCCACGGTCTTGGTGACGGCGCCCGTCTCCTTGTTGAAGGCGTGGTACAGCTTGATGATGCCCTCGCAGTGCAGGCTCTCGTCGCGCACCGACCAGGACACGATCTGGCCCATGCCCTTCATCTTGTTCTGGCGCGGGAAGTTCATCAGCATCGCGAACGAGGCGAACAGCTGCACCCCTTCCGAGAAGCCGCCGAACATGGCCAGGGTCCGGCAGATGTCGGCGTCGGAATCCACGCCGAACTGGCCCATGTAGTCATGCTTGTCGCGCATGGCCTCGTATTCCATGAAGGCGCCGAACTCGCTCTCGGGCATGCCGATGGTCTCGAGCAGCAGGGCGTAGGCCGCGATATGGATGGTCTCCATATTGCCGAAGGCGGCCAGCATCATCTTCACCTCGGTCGGTTTGAACACCCGGCCGTAGCGCTCCATGTAGTTGTCCTGAACCTCGATGTCCGCCTGGGTGAAGAAGCGGAAGATCTGGGTCAGCAGATTGCGTTCGCCGTCGTTCAGGGTCGAGGCCCAGTCCTTGACGTCCTCGCCCAGCGGCACCTCTTCCGGCATCCAGTGGACCTGCTGCTGCTTCTTCCACATGTCGAAGGCCCACGGATACCGGAACGGCTTGTAGGCGGCGGACGGGGTCAGAAGACCTGCGCGCTCGGGGAGGATGATCGGGGTGATGGCGTTCATCGAACTGGACCTGAGAGAGCGATTCCGGAGAGGGGTTCACCATGCGACTCGGCGGTCCCGGCGCCAAGTCGTAATTCACCTATATGGTGATCACATTTTGTCCTACCCGCTAGATGTTGTGGTTCTGCCTCAGGAAATTGGGGACGGGTCTGGGGATGGACCCATCTTGCCGGCTTGGCCGGAGACCGGCAGCGATTCAGACGCGGGCGCGTTGGCCCTGGGCAGGAGACGACATTCGAGGAGCGTGGAATGAGCTTCACCGTCTATGGCGCGGCGGGGTCGGGATCGGTTCCGGTCGAGGCGACCCTGACCCTGTTGGGCCTGGCCTTCACCGTGGTCGAGGCCCCGACCTGGGAGGGAGACGCCGAGCGGGACAAGGTGGCGCCGGTCAATCCGATGCGGCAGCTGCCGGCCCTGGTCACGCCGGAGGGCGAGGTGCTTACCGAGAGCGCCGCCATACTGATCTGGCTGGCGGACCGTCACCATCCCGCGCGACGGGCCGAGGCCGGCCTGGCGCCGGCGCCCGACGACGCCTGGCGCGGCCAGTTCCTGCGCTGGATGTGTTTCGTGCCGGCGGCCATCTATTCGATGTACTGGGTGCGGGACGCGCCGTCGCGACTGGCGGGCGAGGACGCCGGGGACCAGGCGCGTCTGCTGAAACGGACCGAGGACCGGATCCTGGAGTGCTGGGCGACGATGGACGGACAGGTCGAGCCGGGCCGCTTCCTGCTGGGCGACACCCTGACGGTGCTGGACCTGTATGTGGCGGTCGTCAGCCGCTGGGGGCCGAGGCGCGGTCGTTTCTATCGCGCCGCGCCGAAGATGGCCGAGGTGGTGAAACGGGTCGACGCCCTGCCGGCCCTGCAGGACTTCTGGGCCGAACGCTACCCGTTCGAGACGGGATGGGAGGGGTGAGCATTCGCTCATTCGATAGAATTTCTCTCCACTCGCGACAGCAAACTTGACCCTGGCGATGGATTGACCCGCCGCATCTCCGCCCTGATATGGCCATGACCGCGAGGCGATCCCCCCCTGACCGCGCGGTCGGAGACGACGATGCCCATAGTCCTGCCATATTCGACCCTTTCGCAGGTCGACGGACGATGTAGCGGCTGAGGCCGCTCTCCAGGCCCCCCGTCAGATCCATCCCCATGCCGGACGCCCAGCGCGCCGGCCCGCGCGCTTGTTCGCGCCAAGAACAAACATCAGGAAATCTCTCAATGCGCTCCTCCCTGCGGACGGCTTCGCCCGTCCTTCTCGCCACCGTCTCCGCTGTCGCCCTGCTGGGCGCCGCACCAGCCTTCGCCCAGGACGTCCCGTCGGTCGACGAGGCCACGACGGTGGACGAAATCGTCGTCACCGGCACTCGCGTCGCCAATCGCTCGCGCCTGGACACCCTGGCGCCCGTCGACGTGATCACCGCCCAGAACCTGCAGAACCGGGGCACGACCGAGTTCGCCGCCGCCCTGGCCCAGACCGTGCCGTCCCTGACCTTCCCGCGTCCGTCGGCCAATGACGGCAGCGACTCGATCCGGCCGGCGACCCTGCGCGGTCTGTCGCCCGACCAGACCCTGGTGCTGGTCAACGGCACGCGCCGCCACGCCTCGGCCCTGGTCAACACCAACGGCGTCGTCGGGCGCGGCTCGGCCGCCGTCGATCTGAACACCATCCCGACCGTGGCCCTGGACCGGGTCGAGGTGCTGCGCGACGGGGCCTCGGCCCAGTACGGCTCGGACGCCATCGCCGGGGTAGTGAACCTGCGGCTGAAGGAGGCCTCCAGCGGCGGCGGCGCCAATGTCACCTACGGCCAGTATCTGACCACGGTGGAGACGGCGCGCGGCGAGCGTGACGAACAGGACGGCGGCACGGTGACGGCCTCGGCCTGGCAGGGCTTTTCTCTGGGCGACGACGGCTTCCTGACCCTGTCGGCCGAATATCTGAACCGGGAATCGACCAACCGGTCCGACTATGATCCCCGCGCCGCCGCCAATGGCGCGATCACCGCCCGTTTCGGCGATCCTGACGTCGAACAGTGGACGGTCTTCGCCAACGCCGGCAAGGGGCTGGGGAACGGCTGGGAAGCCTATGGCTGGGCCGGCTATCAGGACCGCGACAGCGAAGGCGCGGCCTTCCCGCGCCTGTCGGACAACATCAACAACGTCACGGCCGTCTATCCGAACGGCTTCCTGCCCAAGGTCGCCGTCAATTCGCAGGACGCGTCCCTGGCCGGCGGCCTGCGCGGCGAGATCGCCGGATGGGACGCCGACTTCAGCCTGGTCTACGGCCGCAACGCCCTGGACTTCCGGACCGAGGACACGCTGAACTCGACCTACGGGGCGGCCTCGCCGACCAGTTTCGATTCCGGCAGCCTGATCTACGACCAACTGGTGCTGGGCGCCGACTTCAGCCGCCAGTTCGAGGCCGGTCTGGCCGGTGGTCCGCTGAATCTGGCCTGGGGCCTGGAGCAACGCTGGGAGAACTACCAGATCGAGGCGGGACAGCCGGAAAGCTACAATCGCGGGCCGCTGGGGGCGAACACCGCCCTGACCGGCGGGGCCCAGGGTTTCCCCGGCTTCCAGCCCTCGAACGAGGTGGACGTCGATCGCGACAATTTCGCCGCCTATGCCGATATCGAACTGCCGATCACCGACAAGCTGACGGTGGCCGGGGCGGTGCGGTTCGAGGACTATTCCGACTTCGGCGACACCCAGACCGGCAAGCTGTCGGCCCGCTATGACTTCACGCCCAATTTCGCCCTGCGCGGCTCGGTCTCGACCGGCTTCCGGGCGCCGTCGCTGCAGCAGTCCTATTTCACCTCGACCTCGTCGGTGATCCAGGACGGCGCCGTGGTGGAGACCGGCACCTTCCCGTCGGTCAGCCCGGTCGGGACGGCCCTGGGCGGACGGCCGCTGAAGCCCGAGACCTCGACCAACTATTCGCTGGGGGCCGTGGTGCGGCTGGGCGGCTTCGACCTGACCGTCGACGCCTACAAGATCGACATCGACGACCAGATCGTCCTGTCGGAGCTGATCCGCGACCCCGCCCTGCTGACGCCGCTGGGCGTGCAGGCGGCGCGCTTCTTCCTGAACGGGGTCTCGACCTCGACGGAAGGGGTGGATGTCGTGGGCCGCTATCGTCTGCCGACCGAGACCGTGGGGGACTTCGACTTCACCGTGGCCGCCAACTTCAACGACGTGTCGCTGGACACCGGCCTGTCGAACACCCTGTTCGGCCGCCAGCGCATCCTGACCGTCGAACAGGGGACGCCGGACACCAAGGTCTCGGCCGCCGCCGACTGGCGTCTGCAGAAGTGGGGCGCGACGCTGCGGGCCACCTATTACGGCGACGTGCTGCAGCCGGGCTCGACGCCGGCGAATGATTACAGCACCGGCGACAAGACGGTGGTCGATCTGGAGGGCCGCTATCAGCTGACCGATCGGGTCGGCCTGGCCCTGGGGGTGGACAATCTGTTCGACGAATATCCCGACGCGACGCCAGCGACGCTGAACTCGAACGGGGTGCTGGGCTATCCCTATAATTCGCCCTTCGGCTTCAACGGGCGGTTCGCCTACGCCCGGGTCAACCTGACCTGGTGATCGGTCGGGACTGAGGGAGACAAGGGCCGCGGGGCTTGCGCCGCGGCCCCTTTTTCAGGCGGCCCTTTTTCAGGCGGCTTGGGCTTCGTCCGCGCGGTCGGCGGCGGCGTCGAGGGCGGCGTTGATGGCGTCGTAAAGCCGGGCCTGGGTGACCGGTTTGGCCAGGTGGGCGTCCATGCCGGCGGCGATGCAGCGCGCGGCGTCCTCGGGCATGGCCTCGGCGGTGACGGCCAGTATGGCGGTCTCGGCGGCCGGGCCGTCCATGGCGCGGATGGCGCGGGTGGCGGCGACGCCGTCCATCACCGGCATGCGCACGTCCATCAGCACCAGATCGAAGTTGGCCGAGGCCACCGCGTTCACGGCCTCCTGGCCGTCGCAGGCCTCGACGGTCTCGCAGTCGGCGGCCTGGAGCATGATGCGCAGAAGGTCGCGATTGGACGGATGGTCGTCGACGATCAGAACCCGCATCCGACGTTCCTCCAGCGGCGCCGACCGGCTCGCCCCGGCGATCTCGACCGGCTCGGCGGGGATGTCGACGGTGAAGGTCGTGCCCTTCCACGGGGCGCTTTCCACGGCGACGGCGCCGCCCAGGCGGTCGATGTGGCTCTTGGCCAGGGCCAGGCCCACCCCGGCGCCCTCATGGACGCGGCTGGTGGTGGCGTCGGCCTGTTCGAACAGGCTGAATATGCCGGCCAGGACGTCTTCGGTCATGCCGCAACCGGTGTCGCTGATGGTGAAGCGAAGCCGCTCTCCGATCCGGTCCGCCTCGATCCGCACGCCGCCCTTGCCGGTGAATTTCACGGCGTTGGCGCCGAGGTGATGCAGGATCTGGCGCAGGCGGCGGCCGTCGGTCAGGACCTGGCCCTCGGCGGCGGGCGTCACGGTCACGGCGAAGTCCAGTCCGCGGACGGTCGCCCATTCGCGGGCGGGGCCCACGGCCTCCTCGATCAGGGCCCGGACATCGACGGGCTTCAACGCCACCTCGTCTCCGCCGCGCGAGACCTCCAGCAGGTCCTCGATCAGGCGCAGCATCGCCTCGCCGCACTGGTGCACGGCCTCGACCTGGCGCAGGCCCTCGACGTCCAGACCCGGACGGCGCGACAGCAGGTCGGCGTAGCCGGTGATGCCGGTCAGCGGGGTGCGCATCTCGTGGCTCATCAGGGCCAGGAAGCGGGACTTGGCGGCGTCGGCCTTTTCGGCGCGGGCCTGGGCGGCGAGGGCGGATTCGGTCCGGGCGCGCAGGCGGGCGACCAGGCGGCGACGCTCGGTCGACATGGTGGTGATCGGCAGGGCCGTGCCCACCACCGCCAGCAGGAACAGGTGGAAGACGTTCATCTGGCGCATCACCGTGGGGATGGCGTCCAGGGCCGTGTCGGGCCTCAGCACGGTCAGGGTCACGGGGCCGTGGCCGGTGACGGTGGCGGCTCCGCCGATCAGGGCGATCAGGATGACGGCCCCGGCGGTCCAGGGCGGCGACAGGCGGAAGGCCAGCAGGATCAGGGGCGGGAAGACGATGAACAATATGGGCGCCAGGGTCTGGCCGAAGGCCCAGGCGGAGGCGACGACCAGCAGACCGACCAGGGCGGCGAACTCGCCGCGCGAGGCGTGGGCGTCGTCGCGGAAACGGTGGTTGCGCGCGAGCAGCAGCAGGGTCGGCGTGACGATCATCATCGCCAGCAGTTCCATGTCGAACAGGTGGTGCATGCGGAAGCTCAGCGTGCCCGGGGGCATGCGGCCCGCCAGTATGGCGATCAGGCCGGCCAGGGCCGTGCTGACGGCGACGGCGGGGACCACGGCGCCGACGGCGAAGCGGAACAGCCGGCCCGGGCGGCGCATGTCCAGGGCGGCGCCGCACAGGCGGCGCGCCAGGACGACGGCGACGGCGACCTGCAGCAGGTTCAGCGCGACATTGGTGACGGCGAAGACGCCGGGGTCGCCGCGGATGATGTTGCTGACCAGATTGATGGCGACGCAGGCGGCCAGGACGCCCATCGCCTTGTGTCGATGCAGTTGCAGCAGGGCGGCCAGAAGTATGGCGTTGGCGGGCCACATGATGGTGGCGTGCAGCACCGAGACGCTCCACTGGCCGAAGATCTGGGCGGCGACGAAGAGCAGCACATAGGCCCAGGCCGGCGGACCCGCCGCCTGACCCGCGTCATGGCGGAAAAACCGCCAGCGCCCACGTCCCAAAGTCTTTCTGACTTTCCCCATGGCCGCAGGGTGGAGCCCAGGTCTTAAGAATCCCGTTCTGTGACAACTAGGTAGAATTCCGGAGACCTCCGTCTGAGGAACCCTCGCCGGGGCGCGTCGTTTTCCTGCCCTCGCCATGGAGGGCGAACCCATGTCCGACGTCATCGCCGAACCGACCTTCGAGCCCCCGCCCGACGCCCTGGCCTTCTACGAGGAGAGCCTGCGACTGCTGAAGGAGAGCGGCATCCCCTTCCTGCTGTCGGGCACCTATGCGGTCACGGCCTATACGGGCATCCGTCGTCCGACCAAGGATCTGGACGTCTTCTGCAAGCCCGGCGACTACCCCCGGATCCTGGCCTTCTTCCAGGCGCGCGGCTACCGGACCGACGTCGAGGACGAGCGCTGGATCGCCAAGGTCTGGAAGGACGAGAAACACTTCTTCGACGTCATCTTCGCCATGTCCAACGGCACCATCGCCGTGTCCGACAGCTGGTTCAGCGAGGATGCGATCACCGTCTACGGCCATGAGGTGAAGATCACCCCGCCCACGGCCCTGATCCTGTCCAAGGTCTTCATCCAGGACCGTTATCGCTACGACGGGGCCGACGTGAACCACGTCATCCTGAAACAGTCGGACGCCATCGACTGGAAGAGCCTGCTGGACCAGATGGACCTCTACTGGGAGGTGCTGGCCAGCCATCTGCTCAACTTCCGCTTCGCCTATCCGACCGAGCGCGATCGGGTGCCGCGCTGGCTGATGGAGGAGCTGACCCAGAGGCTGACGGCCCAGATCGACCTGCCCGCGCCGCGCGTGAAAGTGTGTCGCGGCCGGCTGTTCAGCCCGCGCGACTATGTCGCCGACGTCGCCGAATGGGGCTTCGGCGACGTGGTCGGCAAGGGGCTGGAAGAGCGCCACGACCCGGTTCACTGAACGCCCGGCTCGCTGACCAAAGGAACATCCCATGGCCGATGACCCCCAGACTCCCCAGCCCGGTCTCGACGCCGGCCCCGCCCGGAAGATGCGCGTCGCCGCCGTCGGCGACCTGCATGTCGGCGAGACGTCCCAGCGGCCCTACGCCGAACTGTTCGAACGGGTGTCCGACGACGCCGACGTCCTGTGCCTGTGCGGCGACCTGACCAACTACGGCAAGACGCCCGAGGTCGAGCGGCTGCTCGAGGATCTGCGTCTGTGCAAGATTCCGATGGTCGGGGTGCTGGGCAATCACGAGCACGAATGCGGCCAGCCCGAACACGTCACCCAGATGCTGTGCGACGCCGGGGTGCAGATGCTGACGGGCCAGGCCTATGAGATCGACGGGGTCGGCTTCGCCGGCGGCAAGGGCTTCGTCGGCGGTTTCGGCCGCTATATGCTCAGCTCGTTCGGCGAGGACTCGATCAAGCGGTTCGTGCAGGAGGCGGTGGAGGACGCCAACGCCATCGAGAACTCGATCCGGATGCTGCGCACCGAAAGGTCGGTCGTGCTGCTGCACTATGCGCCGGTGGTCGAGACGGTGATGGGCGAACCGCCCGAGATCCACGCCTTCCTGGGCTCGTCGCGTCTCGCCGAGACCATCGACCGCTACGACAATGTCAGCCTGGTCGTGCACGGCCACGCCCATCGCGGCGGCGCGGAGGGGCGGACCAACAGGGGCGTGCCCGTCTACAATGTCGCCCTGCCGGTTCTGCGGACCCTGGGCGACACGCCCTATCGGGTTTTCGAGGTCTGAGGGAACACGGCGGACCGGTTTCGCGTTACAACCCGCTTGTGCGGCGCCATGGCCGCCCTGTCCGGAGTATCTCCCCGATGCGTCTTCTGTCTTCCGCCGCGGCCGCCGCCGTTCTCGCCTTCGCCGCCCCCGCCCTGGCCCAGGAAACCGTCCCGCCGGCCCCGCCGGCCCAGGCGCCCGCCGCCGCCCCGGCCGAGGCCCCGAAGAGCCCGGAAGAGGCCGCTCTGGAAGCCAAGGGTCAGGCCTTCGAGGCCCAGATCGAACAGATGAGCGCCGAGTTGCAGGCCGTCGTCGAGGACGACAGCAAGGACGCGGCCGCCAAGACCGCCGAGACCAACACCGTCATCGACCGCTATGCGCCGGCCATGACCACCTTCGGCGGCGAGGTCGAAGCCTTCCTGAAGGCCGAGTCCGAAAAGCCCGAGAACGCAGAGAAGAAGGACCAGATGCTCGCCGCTGCGACTACCGTGGGCGAGCGGATCCGCAGCATGCCCGACCAGATTCGCGCCGGCGTTCAGCAGGCCATCGCCGCCCAGGCCGCCGCCCCGGCGGCCGCAGCGCCGGCCGAGGCTCCGGCGACGCCGCAGTAGGGCCGCCCGCGCCTTACCGCGATTTCACTTGAGACGGGGCGGCGTTGGGCGGAGTTTGCACGGGTCATCAACGGGGACTGTTCCCATGATCCGCGCGCTCAGCCTCACCGCCGCCCTGGCGCTTCTGCCCCTGTCCTCCGCGCTCGCCCAGGACGCGGCGCCCGGCCCGCATTCCGCCGAGGCCAGGCTGGAGGCCGCCTCGCAATCCTTCGAGGCGCGGATGGAGACCTTCGGGTCGCGCGCCGAAGCCATTTCCGCGGACGAGAGCCTGAGCGAGAGCGAACGCGGTCGCCGCGTCGCCGCCCTCTGGTCCGAATATGCGCCGGATGTGGCCGCCTTCACCGCCGAGGCCGCCAGACAGGCTTCCGAGATCGCCGCCGCCGCGCTGAAGGACATCGATATCGACGCCCTGGTCGCCGACGCCCTGAACGACCCCGAGGTCCAGCGGGCGATGGAGGAGGGCATGCAGCAGGGCATAGCCGCCGGAACCGGCATCGCCCGCAACAGCGCCTGGACCAATCCCGACCCTGAACAGCTCGAAACCTACGGCCTGATCGCCCAGTACGCCCTCGACCAGGCCGAGCAAGCGGTCGCCCAGGACGAGCAGGCGCCGGAACCGCCGGAAGCCCCCGAACCGCCCGAGGCCCCGGAACGCCCGACCGCTTGATGGCTTGACCGTCGGGCGGATCGCAGCGACACGACGCCGCATGACCGCCCTGCCTGTCGATCCGCACCTCTACACCACCTTCCTGGGCGTGATGGCGGTCATGGCGATCACGCCCGGACCCGCGAACCTGTTCGCGGTCGCCACGGGTGTCGAGAAAGGCCGCGCCTCGGCCCTGATCGGGGTCGTCGGCATGAACTGCGCCACCCTGGTCTGGTTCGGCGCCGCCGCCCTGGGCCTGGGCGCCCTGGTCAAGGCCTTCCCCCAGGCCTTCAAGATCATCGCCGTCCTGGGCGCCCTCTATGTCGCCTGGCTGGGCTTCAAGGCCTTGCGCGGGGCCTTCAGCACCGCCGCCGATCCGGAAAAGGTCGTGGTGCGCAAGGGCCGCAGCGCCTTCGTCGACGGCTTTGCGGTCCAGATCGCCAACCCCAAGGCCATATTGTTCTTCACCGCCGTCCTGCCGCCCTTCGTCGATGTGAACCGGCCGGTCGCGTCGCAGATGGCCCTGTTCGCCGTCGCCGCCATCGGCATGGATATGATGTCGATGAGCGCCTACGCCCTGTCCGGCGCAGCCCTGTCGCGCCGGATGCAGCAGTCCCGGTTCCGGCGCGGTTTCGGGGTCTTCGTCGGCATCCTGTTGATGGCCGCCGCCGTATTGATTGTATCGAGGCTCTAGACGCGGCTCAGCTTCTTCCTAGATTGGCAGGGAACGTGGCCGTTCATGCGCCGTTCAGCCGCCAGCGCGCCCCCATGGGGCGATCAAGGAGTTGATTTCATGAAAGCCCTCCCACTCAAGGCCCTGGCGATGACCATGGTCGCGGGACTGGCCCTGGCCGCCTGCGCCACCGCCACCCCCTATCAGCCCGCCGGCCTGAACGGCCAGCGCGGCGGCTATGCCGAACAGCGGGTCGAGGACAATCGTTACCGCGTCAGCTTTTCCGGCAATTCGGTGACCTCGCGCGAACAGGTCGAGATGGGCCTGTTGCTGCGTTCGGCCGAACTGACGGTAGAGAGCGGCTACGACTGGTTCGCCACGGTCAACCGGGCCACCGACCGCGACACCCGCTACGTCGGCTCGCCGGATCCGTTCGGTCCGCGCTATGGTTTCTACAGCCCCTACTGGGGTCCGTCGTGGCGCTATTATCGCGGCGGCTTCTGGAGCCCGTGGGATCGCTGGGGCAGCCCCTGGGGCGCGGACGATTTCGACGTGCGCCAGATCGACCGGTTCGAAGCCACGTCCGAGATCATCCTGGGACGCGGCCCCAAGCCGGCCAACGACCCCAACGCCTTCGACGCCCGCGAAGTGGTCCAAAACCTCGGCGCGCGCGTGACGCGGCCGGCGGCCTGAGATCAGGTCTCCCGATAGCCGAACCGGCGCTCGGGAGATTCCGCCTCCATCTGCTGGAAACGGGTCGGACTGACGCCTGCGAAGAGACGGAAGTCCCGCCTCAGATGATGGTCGTCGTAGTAGCCGGCGCCTAGCGCCGCCTCCAACCAGTCCTGTTCCGGCCGCTGGTTGCGCAGTCGGATAAGGGCGTCAAAGCGGGCGATGCGGGCGAAAAGCTTGGGCGACACCCCGAGCCTTCCGCCAAAATCACGCCGCATCTGGCGCGGGCTGAGGCCGGCGTTCGACGCCAATCGGTCCAGACCGGCCTCGGGTCGAACAATCAGGCGACTGGCGACCCAATCGACAGCCAGAACTGGCCGGTCGCGCCGCGTCCACAACCGGCCCAGATAGGATTCCGCCGCCTGAATCATGGTCGTCGGGTCGTCCGCATCCTCGATCCTGTGCAACAGCTCGGCGAAGTCGGGCGGGAAGACCGCCTGAGCGTCGACATCCCCGTCAGTCAGTTCCTCCAGCGACAGGCCGATCAGCCGGTACAGCGCGCCCGGCTCGAATTCGATCTGATAGACGCTGAAGTCGCCACCGCCCTGACGCCAGGTCAGGGTCGTCGGCTGTCCGATCACCACGGCTCTGGGTTTGATGCGCGGCGTCGGATCGAGCGGCGACCACAACGTCTCCGGATCGCGCACATAGAAGGCCAGGGCCGCAGCGGGACGGGGCCAATAGGGTTTGACGGGCGTCGCGCCGCCTTCGTCGCCTTGAGAGGCGAAACGTAGTCGAATGACCTGGTGACGCCGGATCAGACCCGCCAGGGCGGGATGAGGCGGGACGAAATGAAAATGCGCCGTCATCTCCTCCCCCTGGACTGGGCCCGCTGCAAGCGGACCGGCCATCATTCCACCGGAAGCGGCGGGCCGACAACCCGCATCCCATGCGCCGAGAACAAGGCCTGGGCCGCCTCCGGCGTGGGCGGACCGGCGCCCATACCCGCCTGGTCACGAAAGAAAGCCTCCATGTCGCCGGCGGGCGTGAACATGAAGACCAGCCGCCCTCGCTCGCTCAACTGGGCGAAGGCGTGAGGCACGCCGCGCGGCAGGAAGATGGTGTCGCCGGCGACCAGACGGCGGCGCTCCTCTCCGACCTGGAACAGGTACTCGCCCTCGCGGACATAGAAGATCTCGTCCTGGTCCTCGTGCAGGTGCAGCGGCGGGCCGCCCTTTACGGCCCCCTCGTATTCGAACAGCGAGAACCGTCCGGCGGTGTCGGCGGCCGAGACCTTCACCGTATTGAGACTGGCGCCGAACAGGACGACCGGCGCCTGTCCCCGGTCCTGGCCGGCGGGGACGACGAAACCTTTCGAAGACCGGGCGTCGGCCTTGGCGGGACTGGTCGCGAAGATCAGGCCCAAGTTAAGCATCAGGGCCGAGGCGGCCCGGCGTGTGGCGGTCATGGTTCATTCCTCCGTCGAGGGAGGCATGATTACCGCCGTCCGGTCAGGGCCGGTGGTAAGGAACGGTCAGCCGATCCGCGGCGCCTTCAGACGGCGCTTGTTCGAATGGGTCTGCGGCGCTGCGCCCAGGTTCTCGGGCAGTTCGCCCTTGAAATAGTAGCGTTGCCAGGCCTCCTTGGCGGCGTCGGGGTCGCCGCCGGCCAGGCGCTGGTTGAAGTCGGTGCGGGCGCGGTTCCAGGCCTCGAACTGGCCCTTCATCACCGGATTGGATTCCAGGGTGCGGATCACCGGCTGGAACTGCTCGACCTTCTTGTGCTCGATCAGATTGATGAAGCAGAAGGGCTCGCCCTTCTCGAACCTGATCCGGCCCGGCCGGGTGAAGATCCAGTTCATCGTGAAGGGGAAGGGCAGCCAGTCGGTCTCGATCAGGCCGACCAGCGGCTGGATTCCGTCCTTCACATGATTGGGCGACCCCGAGCACATCATCCCCCAGCCGGGCGGCGTGCGGAACAGATACTGGGGGTGAAGGGTCAGGACGCCGCGCGAGAAGTGCGAGGTGACGAAATGGTCCAGATCGTGCTGGGGCCGGTCCGGGGTGATGACGATGTCTTCCTGGCGCGGGCCGCCGTTCCATTCGGCCGAGAAGGCGAACGGGCACAGGATTTCCCACCCCGTGGTGTTGGCCATGTTCAGCGGCAGGCAGCGATAGGGGTGGCGACTGATGAAGGCGTCCATCCAGTCGCGCGACTGACGACCAGGCACCAGATCCGGCGGCCGGGCCGACATCGGATAGCATTCCAGTTCCGGCGGGCGTGTCTTGACGGTATCGACCATGGAATCCCTCCTAACGCCCGAAACCCCACGGCTCAACCATGACGACCGAACCCGCCTTCAACCGTGATCGCCTGACCGCCTGGCTGGTCGAGCACGGGGTGGATCACGTCACCCACGACCACCCGGCCGTCTTCCGCGTCGAGGAGGGGCTGGAGCTGAAGGCCGACCTGCCCGGCGCCCATACCAAGAACCTGTTCCTGAAGGACCACAAGGGCCGGCTGTGGCTGATCTCGGCGCGTCAGGACACGGTGATCGACCTGAAGCGGGCGGCGGGGGCCATGGGCTCGGGGCGGCTGTCGTTCGGCAACGAGGCCCTGATGTTCGAGACCCTGGGGGTTCGCCCCGGATCGGTCACGGCCCTGGGCCTGATCAACGACCTGGATCGACGCGTGACCTTCGTGCTGGACCGGCGGCTGTGGGAGGCGGAGACGGTCAACTTCCACCCCCTGACCAATACGGCGACCACTGCTCTGGATCAGGCGGCGTTCCGGCAGGTGCTGGAGTTGCTGGGGCGTGAGCCTGTCGTGGTGGATTTCGAGGCACTGGCGGAGTGAAGCTTGGAGCGGTCCTAGCCGCTCGACAGAGCAAACCTGCCGATCCACAGTCGCAGAAATCTGACTTCGAAGACGGGGGGATCTGTCGTGAGACGAGTCTACGGGATCGGAATCGCTGCGGCCGTGCTCCTGACCGCTGCCCTCGCCGCCAAACTGGTCGGTTCGGTCGTCGTGCTGGATCCAGACCAGAAGGCTGCGTCTGCTCGTTTGGTCACGAGCGATGGTCGGGCTCAACCGCTTCATCGCCTGCCCGGCAACCGATTTTACGCCGTTCCCCGGCTGGAAGGGACCGTCGAAGTGCGCTGCCGAAACGGTGAGGCCGGCCTTGGCGGCTATGTCACCCCGCATGTGGCGACACGGGTCAGCATCCAGCCAGGCGACGGATGTCGTCTGATCGAGATCAGTTGATGGGTGCTGCGCCCCTTTCCGTAGTTTGTTTGATCCGTCCGAAGCGGCGAAAGCGGGCCTGCGCCGTTTTATGCGCTTGATGCCGACGCATCCCGACGCCATCTGAACCGTTGAACCTGACCGACCTCTGCACGGACCCCGCCATGACTCTGCTCGATCCGACCCTGTCCCCCGACCTCTCCGGCGATCTGATCAAGGAGGGCACGGACGCCTCCTTCATGACCGACGTGATCGAGGCGTCGAAAACCCAGCCGGTGATCGTCGACTTCTGGGCCACCTGGTGCGGGCCGTGCCGGACCCTGGGCCCGGCGCTGGAGAAGGCCGTGCGCGCCGCCAAGGGCTCGGTGAAGATGGTCAAGATCGACGTCGACGCCAACCCGGCCTATGCGGGCCAGCTGCGGGTCCAGTCGATCCCGACCGTCTACGCCTTCGTCGACGGTCAGCCGGTCGACGGCTTCCAGGGCGCCATTCCCGACAGCCAGATCAAGGCCTTCATCGACAAGCTGACCGGCGGTCAGGGCGGCTCTACCGAGACGGCCCAGCTGCTGGAGCTGGGCGAGGAATCCCTGGGGCTGAACGACTTCGGCGGCGCGGCCCAGGCCTTCGCCCACGTCCTGTCGATCGAGCCCGAGAACGAGAAGGCCATCGCCGGCATGGCGCGGGTCTATCTGGCGGGCGGCGACGCCGAACAGGCGACCCAGACCATCGCCATGGCCCCCCAGGACTCCAAGGAGCCTGCGGTGCAGAGCGTGCGCGCCCAACTGGCCCTGGCGGCCAAGGCCCCCTCCGGCGCCTCGGCCGAACTGGAGGCCAGGGTCGCGGCCGATCCGAACGATCACCAGGCGCGGTTCGATCTCGCCGAGGCCCAGAGCGCGTCCGGCGACTTCAAGGGCGCGGTCGACAATCTGCTGCACATCATCAAGGCCGACCGCGAGTGGAACGAACAGGCGGCGCGCAAACAGTTGCTGGTCATCTTCGAGGCGGCGGGCGTCAGTTCCGACGTGGCCAAGGACGGCCGCCGCCGCCTGTCGTCGATCCTGTTTTCTTAATAAGACCAACCGGGCCTGAAGTAGCGCCAGGCGCGATAGGTCCACGGAAACGGCCTCAAGTAGCGCCAGGCGCGATAGGCCCACGGAAACGGCCTCAAACAGCCCGAAGGGCGACAGGCCAAGGAGAAAAGATGCCCCAGGGCTATGTCAGGGCGCTCGACCTGCCGCAGGTGATCCCGGTGTTTCCGCTGGGCGGGGCCATCATCCTGCCGCGCGGACAGTTGCCGTTGAACATCTTCGAGCCGCGCTATCTGAACATGGTGGACGACGCCATGGCGGGCGACCGGATCATCGGCCTGGTCCAGCCCACGGGCGGGGTTCCGGCCCTGCCGGGCCTGTCGCCGGTCGGCTGCGCCGGGCGGATCACCAGTTTCGCCGAGACTTCGGACGGGCGGTATCTGATCACCCTGACCGGGGTGTCGCGATTCCGCATCGCCGCCGAACTGCCGTCCAAATCGCCCTATCGTCAGGTGCGCGCCGCCTTCGAGGCCTATGAGTCCGACCTGGCCCCGCCGCCGGAGGAGCCGGACTTCGACCGCCACGCCTTCCTCGACGCCCTGCGGGTCTATATGGCCCACCGGGCGCTGGACATCGACTGGGACACGGCCGAGACCGCCCCGATGGAGGCCCTGGTCAACAGTCTGTCGATGGCCCTGCCGTTCGAGCCGGCCGAGAAACAGGCCCTGCTGGAGGCCATGGGCATGATGCAGCGCGCCGAGGCCCTGACCGCCCTCCTGCGCATCGACGCCGCCGACGCCGGTGACGACGCCGCGCCCTCCATGCAATAAGCGGCCACGCTTTCAGGAAAACGCCATGAGTGACGCCTTCAATACGCCGGTCTCCGTCGATCCCCGCCTGCTCGAGGTGCTGGTCTGCCCGGTCACGCGCGGCAAGCTGACCTATGACCGCGACGCCAACGAACTGATCTCGGCCGGCGCCAAGCTGGCCTATCCGATCCGCGAGGGCGTGCCGATCATGCTGGCCGAGGAAGCCCGTCAGCTGGGCTGATCGCCCACCCCTCACGACACCAAACATCCTGGCCCCGGGCGCTGCGCGCCCATCGGGCCTCAAGTAGCGCGAAGCGCGATAGGCCCAAGAACAATGTCCCTGAAAGTCGCCATCCAGATGGACCCGATCGAGGCGGTCAACATCGCCTCGGACACCACCTTCCTGATGGCCGAGACGGCGCAGGCGCGGGGCCACAGCCTGTGGGTCTACGACTTCCGCACCCTGGCGCTGGAAGAGGGCCGCCTCTATTGCCGCGCCCGCCCGGTGACGGTGCGGCGCACGGTCGGCGACCATGTGACCTTCGGCGACGAGGCGCGTCTGGACCTGGGCAAGGACGTGGACGTGATCCTGATGCGTCAGGATCCGCCTTTCGACATGGCCTATGTCACCGCCACCTATCTGCTGGAGACGGTCCACCCGACGACCCTGGTGGTCAACGACCCGGCCGAGGTGCGGTCTGCGCCCGAGAAACTGCTGGTCACCCGCTTCCCCGACCTGACCCCGCCGACCCTGATCACCTCCGATCCGGTGCAGCTGGCCGACTTCCACCGCCGTCACGGCGAGGTGGTGCTGAAGCCCCTGCACGGCGCCGCCGGCTCGGGCGTGGTGCGGCTGAAGGCCGATGATCCGAACCTGGACGCTCTGGTCGAGATCCACGCCATGGGCTCGCGCGATCCTCTGGTGATCCAGAAATTCATCCCGGCCGTGTCCAAGGGCGACAAGCGGATCATCCTGATCGACGGCGAGCCGGTCGGCGCCATCAACCGCATCCCGGCCAAGGACCAGGTGCGCTCGAACCTGCGGGTCGGGGGCACGGCGGCGCCGGTCGAACTGACCCCGCGCGACCTGGAGATCTGCAAGGCCATCGGCCCGACCCTGAAGGCACGCGGCCTGATCTTCGTCGGCATCGACGTGATCGGCGACTGGATGACCGAGATCAACGTCACCTCGCCCACCGGCGCCCAGCAGCTGAAACAATTCACCGGTATCGACGCCACGGCCCTGATGTGGGACGTCATCGAGAAGAAGCGCGCCGGCTGAGAGGCGCATCAGCAGGGGGATTTCCATGAGGTTCGCCATCGCGGTTCCGGCCGCCGCCGTCGCATCCTGTCTCGCGTTCGCCTCGAACGCGCTCGCCCAGTCCGGGGACGCGCCGCCGCGGCGTCCCTCCGTCGCCGCGCTCGAACAGGTCATCGCCACCCGCACGCCGGAAACCCGTGTCGAAACGCCCGATCAGGACCGGATCACCGCGCGGCGCATCGACATCGTCGACGAGAACGGGGTGATCCGCATGACCCTGGCCGGTCAGACGCCGGCGCCGATCATCGACGGGATCCAGTACAAGCGCGCCTTCAATGTCTCGGGCCTGATCCTCTACGACGAGAAGGGCAGCGAACGCGGCGGCTTCGGCACGGCCGACGTGGACGGCGGGATGGCGGTTCTGGCGCTGGATCATCCGGCGATGGACGCCATCGGCTGGCGCGTCTCCCCGGACGGCGCGGTCAGCTTCTCGATCAACCAGGCCCCGCCGCTGATCCGCGAGCCGGCCCTGGGCGACCGACTCGTTCCCGGCGTCGAGACCGCGACGCGCATCCGGCTGGATGTCGCGGCCGACGGCACGCCCGCCATTGCCCTGGCCGACAAGGCGGACCGCCCTCGACTGCGCCTGACCGTCACGCCGGAAGGCTATGGCGCCATCGAATTCCTGAACGCGGCGGGGGAGGTGATCCACACCCTGGCGCCCGAGGCCGAGCGCCCCTGATCCGACACGGCGCTTGCCAGTCGCCATAGTTCGTGATTTGTTCTCCTGATTGCACGGGAGACGCGTCATGGTTGCTCGAGTCGTCACGGTCGCCTTCGACGGGGTTGAGGCCCGACGCGTGGACGTCGAGGTGCAGCTGGTCGGCCAGAACCGCGAGACGCTGTTCGCCATCGTCGGCCTGCCCGACAAGGCGGTGGCCGAGAGCCGCGAACGGGTGCGCGGGGCCTTTTCCGGCATAGGCCTGGCCCTTCCGGCGGCGCGGATCATCGCCAATCTGGCCCCTGCCGACCTGCCCAAGGAGGGCAGTCATTTCGACCTGCCCATCGCCCTGGCCCTGATGGCGGCCATGGGGGTGATCGCGCCCGACGCCCTGGACGGCTGGGCCGCCATCGGCGAACTGGGGCTGGACGGACAGATCGCGCGGGTGGGGGGCGCGCTTCCCGCCGCCGTCGCCGCCGACGCCATGGGCCTGGGCCTGATCTGTCCCGAGGCGACGGGACCCGAGGCTGCCTGGGCCGGCGGCGCGCGGATCCTGGCGCCGCGCTCGCTGATCGGCCTGGTCAATCATTTCAAGGGGACGCAGGTGTTGCGCGCGCCCGCGCCGGGACCGCTGGCGACCGGAGGCGTCGTCCCCGACCTGCGCGAGGTCAAGGGACAGGAGAGCGCCAAACGGGCCTTGGAGATCGCCGCCGCCGGGGGCCACAATCTGCTGTTCATCGGCCCGCCCGGCTCGGGCAAGTCGATGATGGCCCAGCGGCTGCCCGGCCTGCTGCCGCCCCTGACCTCGCAGGAGTTGCTGGAGACCTCGATGGTCTGGTCCGTGGCCGGCCTGATCGAGCGGGGCGCCCTGACGCGGGACCGGCCGTTCCGCGCCCCCCACCATTCGGCCTCGATGGCGGCCCTGACCGGCGGGGGGCATCGCGCCAGGCCGGGTGAAGCCTCCCTGGCCCACAACGGCGTCCTGTTCCTCGACGAATTGCCCGAATATTCGGCCCAGGCCCTGGATTCGCTGCGGGCGCCGCTGGAGACGGGCGAGATCGTGGTGGCGCGGGCCAACGCTCATATCCGCTATCCGGCCCGGTTCCAGCTGGTCGCGGCGATGAACCCTTGCCGCTGCGGGATCGGCGGTTTAGGCCGGGGCGCCTGCGGCAAGGCCCCGCGCTGCCAGCGCGACTATCAGAACCGCATCTCCGGCCCGATGTTCGACCGGATCGACCTGACGGTCGAGACCCCGCCGGTCACCGCCGCCGACATGACCCTGCCCCCGCCCGCCGAGGGCACGGCCCAGGCCAGGGCGCGGGTCGCCGCCGCCCGCGCGATGCAGGAAGACCGGGCGCGGGCCGCCGGCCTCGATCCTTCGCAGGGGCTGAACGCCCGGGCCTCGGGCGAGGCGCTGGACCGGTTCGCCCGGCCGGACGAGGCGGGGCGGATGCTGATGATGCGGGCGGGCGAGGCCGGGGGGCTGACGGCGCGCGGCTGGACCCGGACCCTGCGTCTGGCCCGCACCATCGCCGATCTGGACGGCTGCGACGGGGTGTTGCGCCGCCATATCGCCGAGGCCCTGATCTATCGCCGCAACACCGTCGGCGCCGAGGCCCAGTTCGACCGCCGCGTCGCCGCCCGGGGCGAGGCGCCGTTCGGGATGCGGGAGGACAGCCCCGTGCAGGCGCCCTTCCTCTATTCCTGAATCTTCCACCTCCGCTTTCGCGGGGATGAGCGGATGGGAGGGATCCTTAACCCGCCGCCTCTAGGCTCGCCGCCAACCAAGAGGCGACCATGGCGCGACGCGCAGCGACCCAGAAGATCGAGACCAGGACGGTCGAAACCCCGGCGGCGGAGGCTGCGGCCCTTCCGGCCGTCGACCCGGCCCAGCAGTTCCTGCGGCTGATGAGCCACGAGATGCGCACGCCCCTGAACGGGGTGTTGGGCATGATCAACCTGCTGCAGCGGACCCGGCTGGACGGGGCCCAGCGCGCCTATGCCGAGAATGCGCGCCAGTCGGCCGAACACCTGCTGGGCCTGGTCAACGACCTGCTGGACTATGCGCGGCTGGAGGCTGGGGCGCTGGAGTTCGATCTGGCCCCGGTCGATCTGGAGGGGCTGGTGCGCGGCGTCGCCGAACTGCTGAGCCCGCGCGCCCACGACAAGGGGCTGGAAATCGTCTGGTCGGTCGCCGCCGACGCTCCGGACGTCATGGCCGACGAGGGCCGTCTGCGTCAGGTCCTGTTCAACCTGGCCGGCAATGCGGTGAAATTCACCGAGACCGGCGGGGTTCTCATCTCGGTCGAGCGCGCCGACGCGGATCCCGCCCGGCCGCGCCTGGCCTTCATCGTCGACGACACCGGTCCCGGCGTGGCGCCCGAGGCCCGCAACCGCATCTTCGAGGAGTTCGGCCATGCGGACTCCTCCGACGCCGTACGCCACGACGGCGCCGGTCTGGGGCTGGCGGTCGTGCGCAAACTGGCCCGCGCCATGGATGGAACGGTCACGGTCGAGGACCGGCCGGACGGGGCGGACCCGCGCGGGGGCGCCCGCTTCCGCTTCGAGGCGGGGTTTCAGGCCGTCGCCCCCCTCTCGGGCGGGACGCGCGACACGCCGTTGAAGGGCCAGGTCGTGACCGTCCTCTCGCCCGAACCCTTCGTCCTCGCCGCGGCCAGGGCCCAGATCGAGGCGTCCGGCGGCAAGGTCGCCGACGGCGCGGCGGTCTGCCTGATCGACCATTCCGGCGCGCCCGCCGGCGAGTTGGCGCCTCTGCCCGACGTCGTGGCTCAAGGCGGGGGGCGGGGCATCGTCCTGCTGAAACCGTCGGAACGCGACCTGATCGCCCGCTATCGCGCCGCCGGCTTTCACGGCTATCTGATCAAGCCGCTGCGCCGCGCCTCCCTGGCCGAGCGGGTGCTGGCCGCCGCCGGCGCCGCCGCCAGCGACCTCGGGGCGCCCAGCGGCGTCGCTCCGCCCGAGGACGACCGGGTCGCCCCCGTCCGCTTCGCCGGGGTGCGGGTGCTGCTGGCCGAGGACAATCCGGTCGGCGCCCTTCTGGCCCGCACCCTGCTGCGCCGCGAGGGCTGCACGGTCGAGACTGCGGCGACGGGCCACGAGGCCGTCGCCGCCCTTCAGCGCGCCCGCTACGACCTGGTCTTCATGGACATGCGGATGCCCGGCATGGACGGCCCCGCCGCCGCCCGCGCCATCCGCGCCGCCGGCGACGCGACCCCCATACTGGCCCTGACCGCCAACGCCTTCGCCGAGGACCGCCGCCTGTGTCTGGAGGCCGGGATGGACGACCATCTGGTCAAGCCGCTGGACGCCGAGGCCCTGCGCGCCGCCCTGGCCCGCTGGACGAAGCGCGACATCCGCGCCAAGGTCGGCTGAGTCTAGGCGACCGCGTTTCCGGCCGCCGCCGGAGCCGTGCATGACCGATCAGCCCACCCCCGCCGCCGAAGTCGCCGCCCTGCGGCCGCAACCCAAGGGACTGGGCGTGCTGAAGGCCGCCTTCCGGGAACGGCGCACCTTGGCGATGCTGCTGCTGGGCTTCTCGTCCGGCCTGCCCTTCGCCATGCTGTTCGGCACTTTGAACGCTTGGCTTTCGGCGGTCGACGTGTCCGTGGCGACCATCGGCGTCCTGTCGTGGGTCGGCCTGTTCGGCGCGTTCAAGTTCCTCTGGTCGCCGGCTGTGGGGTTGCGCCTGCCCGGTATCGGCCGACTGGGACAGAGGCGGTCGTGGATGGTGACGTGCCAGATCGTACTGGCCCTGGCCTTTGTGGTCATCGCCCTGTCCCATCCGGCCACCGGCGCCATCGGCGCCCTAGCGCTGGCTGCGGCTCTGGGCGCCTTCGCCTCGGCGACCCAGGACATCGTCATCGACACCTGGCGGATCGAGGCTGCGGATGACCGTGCGCCGGTTGATCTGTTGTCGGCGGTCTATCAGCTCGGCTTCCGCACGGCGGCCCTGGTCGGCGGCGCCGGCGCCCTGGTCCTGGCGGACAACCTGGGTTGGCCGGCGACCTTCCTGATCGGCGCAGGCCTGATGGGGCTGGGCCTGCTCGGCGCGCTCATCGCGCCCGAGCCCGTTACGGCGGCGGGCCAAGCCATCGCGCGGGAGCGGGTCGCCACGCCCGGCCTGCGGCGGATGGCGTTGATCGTCACCCTCCTGGCCTGGGCCTGGGCGGCTTTCATGCTGGTCCGTTTCATGGTCGTGGCCCTGACGACCACACCCGCGCCCAGCGCAGGCGAGTTCATTCAGACCTGGGGATCGTGGATCGTCGCGGCGGCGGTGCTGCTGCCGGCCGGACTGGCGGGGTTTCTCGTGTGGAGGGGCCGTTCGACATCCACAGAAGCGCCGTCCCACGGCGGCTTGGCCGAACGCTTCTATGACGCCATCCTGGCTCCACTGGTCGAGCTGATGGGGCGGCTCGGCTGGGGCGCGCTGGTCGTTCTGGGGCTGATCCTGAGCTATCGCATCACCGACGGCGTATGGGGCCCGTTCGCCTATCCCTTCTATCTCGGGACAGAAGGCGGCGCCTTGGGGCGGACGATGACCGAGGTCGCGCTCGCGTCTAAGACCTTCGGCGTCGTGATGACTCTGCTGGGGATCGGCCTAGGCGGCTGGGCCCTGCTGGTCATCGGCCGTATGCCCTGCCTGCTGATCGGAGCCGTGCTGAGCGCTGCGACCAATCTGCTGATGATGGATCTGGCCCTGGGCGCGCCCGTCATCGATCCCTTCATGCGCGCCACCGGGCTCTACGGCCTGTTCGCGACCTTCGGAATCGGGGACGCACTCGCGCGGCTGATGGTCGCCATCGCTGGCGAGAACATCGCCGGCGGCTTCGCCGGAGCTGCTTTCGTCGCCTATCTGTCCGCCTTGTCGAACCGATTGTTCGGCGCGGTCCAGTTCGCCGTCTTCACCTCGTTGGCGTTGCTGATCGGCACCCTGGGGCGTGCGCCCCTGGGCGAACTTGTCGACCGCGCCGGTTTCGCGCCGATGTTCCAGTTCGCCGCCGCGATCGGTCTGATCGCAGTCGCCTTCTGCGTGTTCGAGTGGATCAGACTGACCGTCGAGACGCGACGGGCGAGATAGACCCTAGCGCTTCAGGAAACCGCCGATCATGTCGCCGACGCCGCCCGGCAGTTTGGACAGCAGGTCGTCGGCGCCGTCGATCTGACCGCCGGGGGTCAGGCGGTCTATGGCCTCGGGCAGCAGGCCGGCCAGGGTTTCGGACGCCTGCTGCGGCGAGACGCCCAGTTTGGCGGCCAGGTCGGCGATGGGGCCATGGCCGATGACGGCGGCGATCTGTTCCGGCGAGATATTGGCGTTGGCGCCGTTTCCGACCCAGGAGCCGACCACGTCGCTGAGGCCCGCCTGGCCGAACTTCTCCGCCAGGCCGCCGACGCCGCCCTGGCCCTTCAGCAGGTCGCCGATCCCGCCCGCCGCATCGTCGCCCAGGCCGTTCATCACATTGTCGAGGAAGCCCATGGTCCGTCTCCTGAAGGGGGGTGAGGCCGAGGCTAACACCGTCACGCGACGGATACGAGAAAGGCCCGCCGGAAACCGACGGGCCCTTCAGCTCTCGGCTTGGGCCGAAATCAGTTCTTGGCGCTCTCGGCGCCCTGGCTGACGGCCGAGCCGGCGGCCGAGACGTCGCGGCCGACGCCCGAGATGGTGTTGCAGGCCGACACGGCCAGGGCGGCCGCGACGATGGACAGGGCGATGATCTTGCGCATGGTGGGAACCCCTTGTTTATGGTCAAGCTCCCTGCTGAACGCCAAGCGTGGCCTTGGGTTGCATGGCGCCGCGACGAAACGTCTGGAGCCGTTCGAGCGGCTTGCGCGGGGCGGCGACCGCCCTGAAGGTGCGTCGGTGTTTTCCGAGGGGTTTTCCATGCGTCGTCTTCTGATCTCGTCCGCCGCCGTCCTGGCGGTCCTGTCCGCCGTTCCGGCCCTGGCGCAAGCTCCTACTGCGGCGCCTGCGCCCGAAGCCCAGAGCGGGGCCCAGAGCGGGGTCCAGAGCGAGGACGCCCGGCTGAACGCCTTCTTCGAGGAAGCCTTCCAGGCCCGGATCGCCCTGAGCCCGCAGCAGATGACCTCGCTGGGGATGAAGACCGACTACGACAAGCTGGACGACGTCTCGGACGCGGCGGGCGCCCGGTCCCTGGCCCTGCAGGAGGCCCAGCTGGCGCAGATGAAGGCCCAGTTCGATCCCGAGAAGCTGGGGGCCCAGGCCCGGCTGTCGTGGCGGATGTTCGAATACGGCGTGCAGCAGGCGCGGCTGTCGAACCGGTGGCGCGACTGGGGCTTCCAGTTCGCCGCCAACGGCAATCCGACCACCAGCCTGCCGGTCTTCATGATCAACAACCACCGCGTCTCCAGCGTGGCGGACGCCGAGGCCTATGTCGCCCGTCTGGTCGAGGCCGAACGCCAGATGGACCAGGTCGCCGACGAACTGCGCCAGCGCGCGGCGGCGGGCGTGGTCTCGCCCCGTTTCGTGTTCGAACCCTCGATCGAGAACACCCGCAACGTCATTTCGGGCGCGCCCTTCGACGGCGGCGCGGACAATCCGGTCTGGGCCGACTTCCAGAAGAAGGTCGCCGCCCTCGATGCGGATCAGGCGACGAAGGACCGGCTTCTGGCCTCGGCGCGCGCCGCCCTGACCGGCCCCTACAAGGCCGGGTTCGACACGGTGCTGACGGCTTTAGCCGAGGTCCAGCCGATGGCCGACAGCGACGGCGGGGTGTGGCGGCTGCCGCAGGGCCAGGCCTATTACGACGCGCGGCTGAAGCTTTCGACCACCACCGACCTGACCGCCGACCAGATCCACAAGATCGGTCTGGACGAGGTGACGCGCATCCAGGCCGAGATGGAGACGATCAAGGCCCAGGTCGGCTTCACCGGCTCGCTGCAGGACTTCTTCGTCTTCCTGAAGACCGATCCGCGCTTCCAGTATCCGAACACGCCCGAGGGCAAGGAACAGTATCTGACCGACGCGCGCGGCTTCATCGCCCAGGTGATGACGGCGGCGCCCCAGTGGTTCTCGACCCTGCCCAAGGCGGCGCTGGAGGTGCGGGCGGTCGAGCCCTTCCGCGAGGCCACGGCCTCCATCGCCTTCTACAACTCGCCGGCGCCGGACGGATCGCGACCGGGCATCTATTACGTCAATCTGTCGGACATGACCCAGGTGCTGAAGCCCCAGATCGAGGGGATCAGCTATCACGAGGGGGCCCCCGGCCACCATTTCCAGATCGCCTACGCCCAGGAGATCGAGGGCCTGCCGCGCTTCCGCCGCTTCGGCGGCTTCTACGGCGCCTATACCGAGGGCTGGGGGCTTTATGCGGAACAGCTGGGCAAGGAGATGGGCTTCTATCAGGATCCCTATTCCGACTTCGGCCGGCTCTCGACCGAGCTGTGGCGCGCCGTGCGTCTGGTCACCGACACCGGCCTGCACGCCAAGCGCTGGAGCCGCGAACAGGCGATGGACTATTTCCGCCAGAACTCCCTGCTGTCCGAACGCGACATCGAAAAGGAGGTCGAGCGCTACATCACCAATCCGGGCCAGGCGACCAGCTACAAGATCGGCGAGCTGAAGATCGAGGAACTGCGCGCCCGCGCCGAGGCCGCCCTGGGCGACCGCTTCGACATCAAGGACTTCCACGCCGCGGTCCTGGGTTCGGGCGCCCTGCCGCTGGACGTGCTGGAAGACCAGGTCGACGCCTGGATCTCGGCGGGCGGCGGCCCCGCCGCCGGTCAGCCGGCGGGGTGAGGCCTCACCACCAGTCGGCTTCGCGCAGGGTCCGGGCGTAGCGGCGGCTGACGGGAACCCTGACCCCGTCGACCAGGGTCAGGGTGGCGCGGCCGTCGTTGCGGTCGACGCCGCGCACCGCCGCCTGGGCCACCCACCAGCTGCGGTGGGTCTGGGCGCCTTCCAGCCCGTCCAGCTCCTCCACGGCGTCGGACAACCGCATCAGGATCAGGTCGGATCCCCGGTCGGTGTGGATGCGCAGATAATGGTCCTCGGCCTGGACGGCGTGGATCGTCGCCCCCCTCAGCTTCATCGGCAGGCGGTCGAGAAAGCGGGCGGGGCGGGGCGCGGGCTCGGAGGCGGGCGCCGCATGGGTCTGGATCGGCCGGGCGCGGCCCAGGAAGATGTTGACCGCCGTCACCCCCGCCGTCACCGCCAGGACCGGGACCAGCAGCTGGGGCAGGGCGGCCAGCGGATAGAGGCGCTGGTTGAAGAACAGGCCGGTCGCCGCCCAGACGATGGCGCACATGGGGCCGGTGATGACGGCGGTCATGACCGCGACCCCCAGCCAGGGCCGCTCGTCCACGTCCAGGAAACGGGTGACCAGCCGGCCGCACAGATGGCCCCACAGTCCCCCCAGGATCATCAGCACGACCCAGTAGATCAGGCGCTGTCCATAGGGGGCGCCCGCGCTGCCGAAGGCGCCGGTGGTGGCCAGGAAGATTCCGCCCAGGACGGCGACCACCAGGCCGCGCAGGAAGGTTCGGCGCTGTTCGGCGCGGGCGTCGGTCATGATCTTTATCTTCAGGTCTTCGGCGAGGTTCCGGCCACGGCGCGGAAGCCCGCCGCCGCGAACCGGACCATATAGTCGCCGGCGGTCTCCAGATCGCCGGAACGGGCCAGTCCCCCGGACAGTCGGTCCAGACGCCCGGTCTCGCCCAGGGTCAGGGTCAGGGCGCCCGACAGATTGTGATAGCCCCAATAGAGGTCGACCTCGCTGGCCTCGGGCAGGACCACGGCGATCAGCTCGATCAGCCGGCGGATGGCCGGGTCGAAATAGCGGGCCATGGTCTCGCCGCCGAAGGTCGGATTGGCGTTGGTCTGGGCCACCAGGGCGGCATAGTGTTTCCAGCCCGGCCCGCCCTTCAGCGACCATTCGAACGGCGGCCGCAGAAAGGCCTCCAGCAGCCCTTCCAGGGTCATGCCGGCGCCGGCGGTCTCGGCGTAACGGTCGATGGCGGCGACCCGGTCATTGTTCCAGACCTCGGCCCGACGCAGGAAGACGGCGTCGAACAGGTCGCGCTTGGCCCCGAAATAGTAATGGACCAGGGCTGTATCCACGCCCGCCTCGCGCGCCACCTCGCGGATGGTGACGCCGTAGAAGCCGTGTTTGGAGAACAGGTCCTCGGCCGCGTCCAGGATCAGGTTGCGGGTCTCGCCGGCCGCCTTGGCCTGGGTCTTGGGCGGGCGGCCGCGTCGGGCCGGCGTGGGGGCGGTCGCCGCATCCACGCCCGTCCTGCGTCGCGCGGCGGCGACGGGGCGGGGGGCGGCGGTCGAAGCGTCAAGCTTGCTCATGGGGGTGACGCTAGGCGTGCGGCGACGTCGGCGCAACGGCGCCCGCCTTCCGCCGCGGGCGGCGACCGGATGACGCAAGGGAACGGTGATCGTTTGACAGCGGGGCCGATCCGGGTCAGGTTCCGTGAAAATCATTGAACGCTGAATAAAAGCGTCAATCGGGCTGGAAACGACAAAGGGGTTTAGGATCATGAAGCATCATGTGAAGTGCGCGCTGCTGGCCGGCGCGGCGTGGAGCGTGCTCGCGGGGGCCTCGGCCGCCCAGGATACGGAAACGGCGGCCCAGGCCGCCAATAATCAGGCGGCCAACACCCAGGACGCGTCTCAGGTCGACGACATCGTCGTCACCGCGCGGCGCCGGGTCGAAAGCCTGCAGGACGTGCCGGTGGCCGTCACCGCCGTCAGCGGCGAGCAGCTGGAAGCGCGCGGCGCCCAGGACATCACCGAACTGGCGCGCTCGACCCCCAGCCTGACGCTGAACGCGGCGCGGGGGTCGAACTCGACCCTGATCTCCTTCATTCGCGGCGTGGGCCAGCAGGACCCGCTGTGGGGCTTCGATCCGGGCGTCGGCCTCTATATCGACGACGTCTATGTGGCTCGCCCGCAGGCGGCGGTGCTGGACATCTTCGACGTCGAGCGGATCGAGGTCCTGCGCGGTCCGCAGGGCACCCTGTACGGGCGAAACACCATTGGCGGCGCGATCAAATACGTCACCCGCCGTATCGATGCGACCCAGCCGGAAGGCCGGATCCGCGCCTCGTACGGCAGCTATGATCAGCGCGACGTTGTGGCCAGCGCCGAGCTGCCGTTCAGCGACCAGTTCAAGGCCTCGGCCGCCCTGGCCCGGTATCTGCGCGACGGCTACGGCGAGAATCTGAACACCGGAAACGACCACTACAACAAGGACGTCACCGCCTTCCGCGGCAGCGCCGAATGGACGCCGTCGGACCGGCTGTTCTTCCGCCTGGCCGGCGACATCGTCAACGACGACTCCAACGCCCGCCACGGCCATCGCCAGGTCGCCCCCGCGCCGTCGGACCCCTATGACACCAATGCGGGCGCCGGCGACAAGAACAAGGTCCAGACCCGCGGCCTGTCGCTGACGGGCGAGTGGCGGATGAACGACATGCTGACGTTCAAGTCGGTCACCGCCTATCGTGACGGCTATACGCGCGGCAATATCGACTTCGACAACCTGCCGGGACCGATCCTGGACATCCCGGCCGCCTATGACGACGACCAGTTCAGCCAGGAATTCCAGGTCCTGATCGACGCGGGCCGGCTGAACGGGGTCGCCGGCGTCTTCTATATGGACGCCACCGCCTCGGGCGCCTTCGACACCGTCGTCGGCCTGGCCAATCTGACCACCCTGACTTCGGGCTCGGTGGACACCAGGAGCTATGCGGCCTTCGCCGACTTCAGCTACGACCTGACCGACGCCCTGTCGCTGTCGGTCGGCGGCCGGTTCACCAGGGACGAAAAGGAAGGCACGGTCTTCCGTCAGCAGTATCTGGGCATCCGCAGCCCCTATTTCGGCAATATGGCGGCCGTGCCGCTGGGCGGGCCGCGCACCAACTACACCCGCACCCGCGACTTCGAGAAATTCACCCCGCGCGCCTCGATCAGCTACAAGTTCGGCGCGGACCTGACGGCCTACGCCTCGTGGGGGCAGGGCTTCAAGTCGGGCGGGTTCGACATGCGCGGCGACGCGGTCCTCTATCCCGCCACCGTCAACGGCTATGATCCCGAGACCGTCGAGACCTACGAGATCGGGCTGAAGGGCTCGCTGATGGACCGTCGCCTGACCTTCGCCACCGCCGTCTTCGACTCCAGCTACGAGGACCAGCAGATCACGACCCAGTATCCGGCCGGCGCCACCGTCGCCTCGGTGGTGGACAATGTCGGCTCGTCGTCGATCCGCGGCTGGGAGTTCGAGGGCCGGTTCCGCCCGACCGACGCCCTGACCCTGAACGCCTCGCTGAGCTATATCGACGCCCAGTTCGACCAGTTCCTGGCCTATATTCCGACCGGTCCGCTGAACGCGACCTGCCCGACCCAGGTCGGCTGTTTCGTCGACGTCTCGTCCCAGCGCGACTTCCAGAACACCCCGGAATGGACCGGTTCGATCGGCGCGACCTACACCTGGTTCATGGAGAACGGCGCCTCGATCGCGGTCATCCCGTCGATCGCCTATCGCGGCGAATACCAGCAGTTCGAGACCCCGGCCCCCCTGCTCGATCAGGGCGCCTACTGGATGTATGACGCCAGCATCGTCTGGACCTCGGCCGACGATCGCCTGACCTTCGGCGTCCACGGCAAGAACCTGGGCGACGAACGCTACAAGGTCGGCGGCTATACCTTCCCCGGCGCCCTGACCGGCGACTCGATCATCGCCTTCTACGGCCCGCCGCGCACCGTGACCGCCACCCTGGGGCTGAAGTTTTAGGGCGAACCGATCCTGCGGAGCGGTCAATGACGAGGGGCGGCGGTTTCAGGGCCGTCGCCCCTTTGCTTTCGGGCCCGGCCTATGGCTAGGCTGGCCCCAACAATAAGAACGAGACCGAGGGAAAACGCCGATGACGACCGACGCGCCCACCGACGTACCGACGGCCGAACAGGCCCCGCACCGTCCCGGCTACCGCTTCTATGTGCTGGCGGTGCTGATCCTGATCTACATGCTGAACTTCCTGGATCGCCAGATCATCGGCATCCTGGCCGCGCCGCTGAAGGCCGAGTTCGAACTGTCGGACCGTCAGTTCGGCCTTCTGGGCGGGATCGCCTTCGCCTCGGTCTATTCGACCCTGGCCATTCCCCTGGCCTGGCTGGCCGACCGGTTCAGCCGGGTCTGGATCATGACCGGGGCCCTGGCGGTCTGGTCCGGCTTCACCGCCCTGTGCGGCCTGGCCGGGTCGTTCGGACAGCTGTTCCTGTGCCGGATGGGGGTGGGCGTGGGCGAGGCCGGCGGGGTGGCCCCCGCCTATTCGCTGATCTCGGACTATTTCCCGCCGCAGCAGCGGGCGCGCGCCCTGGCCGCCTTCGCCTTCGGCATTCCCCTGGGCACGGCGGCGGGCACCCTGGTCGGGGGCCTGCTGGCGGCGACCTATGGCTGGCGCACCGCCTTCATCGTCGTCGGCCTGATCGGGGTGCTGGTCGCGCCCCTGCTGCGGCTGACGGTCAGGGATCCGAGGCGGGGCGGGACGGATGCGGTCAAGACCGAGGCCCAGATGGCGGCCCTCGCCGCGGCGCCCGAGGTGTCGGACCGCGTGGGCCGGATCGCGGCGCAGATCATGCTCGGCCTGGGCGCCGGCCTGCTGGCGCTGGCCGCCGGCGCCTGGCTGCTGGGGACGTCGCTGGGCAATCCGCTGGTCTTCGGCTTCGCCGGCCTGCTGGCCCTGGTCATCGGGGTGTCGCTGCGGATCGCGCGACGCACCGCCTCCGTGGTCATTCCCAAGCGCAGCTTCTGGCTGCTGGCCCTGGGCGCGGCCTCGTCCTCGGTGTGCGGCTACGGCGTGGCGGGCTGGCTGCCCCTGTTCTTCATGCGCAGCTTCGACCTCAGCCTGCGCCAGACCAGCTGGTACTATTCCGGCATCGCCTTGATCGGCGGCATGCTGGGCATCTGGCTGGGCGGGGCCATCGCCGACCGGCTGTCGAAGAAGGGCAAGGGGGCCTATCCCCTGACCCCGGCCATCGCCTTCCTGATCTCGGCGCCCTGTTTCATCCTGGCGATGAACTCGCCCTGGCTGATCGGCCTGGTCCTGCCGGGCGGCGGGTCCAGCACCCAGCAGCTGGTGCTGGCCTTCTTCATCTTCCTGATCCCGACGGGACTGAACCTGGCCTGGCTGGGGCCGATCACGGCGGCGGTCCAGCATCTGGCGCCGGCGGCCATGCGCTCGACCGCCTCGGCCCTGTTCCTGCTGATCAACAATCTGCTCGGGCTGGCGGTCGGCTTCTATTATTTCGGCTGGATGAGCGATCTTTTGGCCCCGACCTTCGGCGAGGAGAGCCTGCGCTGGGCCATCTATACGGGCATGGGCTTCTATCTGCTGGCGTCGGTCCTGCTGATCGGCGCCTCGCGCACTTTGAAGCGCGACTGGGTCGACTGACCGAAATCGGAGGGGGGACGCCGTCCGCCCCCGCCTCAGCCGATCGGGCTCTGGACCGATAGACGAAAAGCATAACCCCCGGCTGTTGCACCCGCGAACAGCCGGGGACTATAAGCCCGCAACTCTCCCAGCACAGATTGCGGCGGTTTCCATGAATATTCACGAATATCAGGCCAAGCAGGTTCTCAAGGGCTTCGGCGCTCCGGTCGCCGAGGGCGTGCCCATCACCTCCGCTTCGGAGGCGGAAGCCGCCGCCAAGCAACTGCCTGGCCCGCTCTATGTCGTGAAATCCCAGATTCACGCCGGCGGCCGCGGCAAGGGCAAGTTCAAGGAACTGCCGGCCGACGCCAAGGGCGGCGTGCGCCTGGCCTTCTCGATCGAGGACGTGGTCAAGCATTCCGAGGAAATGCTGGGCAACACCCTGGTCACCGCCCAGACGGGCGAGGCCGGCAAGCAGGTCAACCGCCTCTATATCGAGGACGGCGCCGACATCGACCGCGAACTGTATTGCTCGCTGCTGGTCGACCGTGAAGTCGGCCGCGTGGCCTTCGTCGTCTCGACCGAAGGCGGCATGGACATCGAGGCCGTCGCCCACGACACGCCCGAGAAGATCGTCACCATCGCCATCGACCCCGCTACGGGCGTCACCGACGCCGACGTCACGGCCATCAACGCCGCCTACGGCCTGACCGGCGACGCGGCCGCCGACGGCGCCAAGCTGTTCCCGATCCTCTATAAGGCCTTCGTCGAGAAGGACATGGCGATGCTGGAGGTCAATCCTCTGATCGTCATGGAGAACGGCCACCTGCGCGTCCTGGACGCCAAGGTCTCGTTCGACGGCAACGCCCTGTTCCGTCACCCGGACATCAAGGAACTTCGCGACGAGACCGAGGAAGACGCCAAGGAAATCGAAGCGTCCGAATGGGACCTGGCCTATGTCGCCCTCGACGGCAACATCGGCTGCATGGTCAATGGCGCCGGCCTGGCCATGGCGACGATGGACATCATCAAGCTGTACGGCAAGGAGCCGGCCAACTTCTGCGACGTCGGCGGCGGCGCCGGCAAGGACAAGGTCGCGGCGGCCTTCAAGATCATCACCGCCGACCCGGCCGTCCAGGGCATCCTGGTCAACATCTTCGGCGGCATCATGAAGTGTGACGTCATCGCCGAAGGCGTGGTCGCGGCCGTCAAGGAAGTGGGCCTGAAGGTGCCGCTGGTCGTCCGTCTGGAAGGCACGAACGCCGAGCTGGGCAAGAAGATCCTGAACGAGTCGGGCCTGACCATCCAGGCCGCCGACGACCTCGACGACGCCGCCCAGAAGATCGTCGCGGCGGTCGGCTGAGGCTTCGCGCCCAGCCCGCTACCGCCCTGCTGACTGACACATTCCAGAGATCGATAGACCCATGTCCATCCTCGTCAACAAAGACACCAAGATCATCGTCCAGGGCCTGACCGGCAAGACCGGCGGCTTCCACACCGAACAGGCCCTGGCCTATCACGGCACCAAGATGGTCGCCGGCGTGCACCCGACCAAGGGCGGCACGAACTGGACGGGCTCGCACGGCGAAACCCTGCCCATCTACGCCTCGGTCGCCGAAGCCAAGGACGCCACGGGCGCCGACGCCTCGGTGATCTATGTCCCGCCGTCGGGTGCCGCCGCCGCCATCATCGAAGCCATCGACGCCGAGATCCCCTTCATCACCTGCATCACCGAAGGCATCCCGGTGCTGGACATGGTCAACGTCAAGCGTCGCCTGGAAGGCTCCAAGTCGCGCCTGCTGGGCCCGAACTGCCCCGGCGTCCTGACCCCGGACGAGTGCAAGATCGGCATCATGCCGGGCTCCATCTTCAAGAAGGGCTCGGTCGGCATCGTGTCGCGTTCGGGCACCCTGACCTATGAGGCCGTGTTCCAGACCACCAACGAAGGCCTGGGCCAGACCACGGCCGTCGGCATCGGCGGCGACCCGGTCAAGGGCACCGAGTTCATCGACATGCTGGAAATGTTCCTGGCCGATGACGCCACGGAATCCATCATCATGATCGGCGAAATCGGCGGCGGCGCGGAAGAAGACGCCGCCCAGTTCCTGATCGACGAAGCCAAGAAGGGCCGCAAGAAGCCGATGGCCGGTTTCATCGCGGGCCGTACGGCGCCGAAGGGCCGCACCATGGGCCACGCCGGCGCCGTCGTCTCGGGCGGCAAGGGCGATGCGGAATCCAAGATCGCGGCGATGGAAGCCGCCGGCATCCGCATGTCGGAATCGCCGGCCCGCCTGGGCAAGACCCTGGTGGAAGTGCTGAAGGGCTGAGGCCCGCAAGCGGCGTCGAGCCTTTCCCTCCCCGTCCCGGGGAGGGTCGTCGCGCAGCGACGGGGTGGGGGCGGCCGCAAGGCCGCATCCGCCGGAGACGAGACCGGTCCGTGGGCTGTCGATCGGCCGTCCCCACCCGTCCTCGCCTTCGGCTCGGCCACCCTCCCCGAACGGGGAGGGAGAAAAAATGCCGATTAGGCTCTGAACGACGCTCCCGGTTTCGACCGGGGGCGTTTTTCTTTGGGGCTGCGACCAATTTCTCACCGAATTGCCCCGTTTCGGTCATGACCCATAAGGAAAGCGGGCCTATATGACGGGCGCGCCCCTCACGGAGATGTGTCCGGAAGGGTTCTAGGGATTGCGAAACGATGGCGGACGATGCCGGTCGGCTGAACCAGGTCTTTGCCGAGACCTCCTTCCTCTACGGGTCCAACGCGGCCTATATCGAGGAGCTGCACGAGAAATGGGCCAATGATCCCGGCTCGGTCTCGGCGGAATGGAAGGCCTTCTTCGACCAGCTCCGCGACAACGCCGCCAGCGTGAAGGCCTCGGCCGAGGCCGGCGCCTGGGGCCGTGGCGCGGCCACCGAACCCAGCGAGGCGACCGCCGTCTTCGACGGCCGCTGGCCCGCTCCCAAGCCCGATCCCAAGAAGCCCGGCGCCGCTGCTGCGCCGGCCGCCAAGGCTGCGCCCGTCGAGGTTTCGGCCGACGTCATCCGCGCCGCCGCCCATGATTCCATCCGCGCCCTGATGCTGATCCGCAGCTATCGCGTGCGCGGCCACCTGCAGGCCAAACTGGACCCGCTGGGCATCGAACAGCCGGTCGACAACCCGGAACTGACGCCGGAATTCTACGGCTTCACCGCCGCCGACCTGGACCGTCCGATCTTCCTGGACGGCGTCCTGGGCCTGCAGACCGGCAGCATCCGCGAAGTGCTGGAGATCCTGAAGCGCACCTATTGCGGCACGGTCGGCATCCAGTTCATGCATATCGCCGAGCCGGAAGAAAAATCCTGGCTGCAGCAGCGGTTCGAGGGCGCCGACAAGTTCGAGCAGAACGCCTTCTCCAAGGAAGGCAAGCTGGCCATCCTGTCCAAGCTGGTCGAGGCCGAGGGCTTCGAACGCTTCCTGCACAAACGCTTCCCCGGCACCAAGCGGTTCGGTCTGGACGGCGGCGAGGCCATGGTCCCCGCCCTGGAGCAGGTCATCAAGCGCGGCGGTTCGCTGGGCGTCGACGAGGTCGTGCTGGGCATGGCCCACCGCGGCCGTCTGAACGTGCTCGCCGCCGTGATGGGCAAGCCCTACAAGGTCATCTTCCACGAGTTCCAGGGCGGTTCGGCCGTGCCGAGCGACATCGAGGGCTCGGGCGACGTCAAATACCACATGGGCGCCTCGTCGAACCGCGAGTTCGACGGCAACCACGTCCACCTGTCCCTGACCGCCAACCCGTCCCACCTGGAAATCGTCAACCCGGTCGTGCTGGGCAAGGCCCGCGCGAAACAGGCGTTCGACATCCGCGCCGCCAACGAGGGCGTGCCGGAAGGCCAGTGGGCGCTGGACCGTTCCAAGGTCGTGCCCCTGCTGATCCACGGCGACGCCGCCTTCGCCGGCCAGGGCGTCGTGGCCGAATGTTTCGCCCTGATGGGTCTGAAGGGCTACCGCACCGGCGGCACCCTGCATTTCGTCATCAACAACCAGATCGGCTTCACCACCAGCCCGCGCAACTCGCGCTCGTCGCCCTATCCGTCGGATGTGGCCCTGATGGTCCAGGCCCCGATCTTCCACGTCAACGGCGATGATCCCGAAGCGGTCGTCTTCGCCTCCAAGGTGGCCACCGAATACCGGCAGAAATTCCACAAGGACGTGGTGGTGGACATGTTCTGCTACCGCCGCTTCGGCCACAACGAAGGCGACGATCCCACCTTCACCCAGCCGCTGATGTATTCGAAGATCCGCGCCCAGCCCTCGACCCGCGAACTCTATTCGCAGCGTCTGGTCGCCGAGGGCGTGATCTCCCAGGCCGAGGTCGACGCCGAGATCGAGCGGTTCGAAAAATTCCTCGACGAGCAGTTCGAGGCCGGCAAGACTTGGTCCGCCGAGAAGGCCGACTGGCTGGACGGACAATGGCAGGGCTTCCAGGCCCCGAACGCGGAACTGCGCGGCGACACCGCCGTGCCGCTGGCCAGGCTGCAGGACCTGGGTCACCGCCTGACCACCATCCCCAACAGCGTCGACATGCACAAGACGCTGAAGCGCGTCTATGACGGCCGTCGCGACGCCATCACCTCGGGCGAGAACCTGGACTGGGCCACGGCCGAGAGCCTGGCCTTCGCCTCGCTGGTCGACGAGGGCTTCCCGGTCCGCCTGTCGGGCCAGGACTCGGTGCGCGGCACCTTCTCGCAGCGCCATTCGGGCATCATCGATCAGACCACCGAAGAGCGGTACATGCCGCTGAACAACCTGCGCGAAGGCCAGGCCAATTTCGAGGTCATCGACTCGGCCCTGTCGGAAGAGGCGGTCCTGGGCTTCGAGTACGGCTATTCGCTGGCCGACCCCAACACCATGGTGATGTGGGAAGCCCAGTTCGGCGACTTCGTGAACGGCGCCCAGGTGGTGATCGACCAGTTCATCAGCTCGGGCGAACGCAAATGGCTGCGGATGAGCGGCCTGACCATGCTGCTGCCGCACGGCTATGAGGGCCAGGGTCCGGAACACTCCTCGGCCCGCCTCGAGCGCTTCCTGCAACAGTGCGCCGAAGACAATATGCAGGTCGCCAACTGCACCACCCCGGCCAACTATTTCCACATCCTGCGTCGCCAGATGCACCGGCCGTTCCGCAAGCCGCTGATCCTGATGACGCCCAAGTCGCTGCTGCGTCACAAGAAGGCGGTCTCGTCGATGAAGGATCTGGCGGAGGGCTCGTCCTTCCACCGCGTCCTGCACGACGACGCCCAGACGCGCCCCGACGTCGCCGGGATCAAGATCAAGGCGGACAAGGACATTCGTCGCGTCATCCTGTGCTCGGGCAAGGTCTATTACGACCTGCTGGACGCGCGCGAGAAGAAGGCCAAGGACGGCCAGGCCGTCGACGACGTCTACATCCTGCGTCTGGAGCAGTTCTATCCGTGGCCGATCCAGTCCCTGCGCAAGGAACTGGCCCGCTTCCCGAAGGCGGAAGTGGTCTGGTGCCAGGAAGAGCCGAAGAACATGGGCGGCTGGACCTTCGTCGATCCGTGGCTGGAGCTGACGCTCGACAAGCTGGACGTCGCCTCCAAGCGCGCCCGCTACGTCGGTCGCCCCGGCTCGGCCTCGACCGCCGCCGGTCTGATGAGCCGACACCTGAAGGAACTGGAAGCCTTCACGACCGAAGCCTTCGCCTGATACATCCTAAAGACCGATCTAGAGACAGCTGGACCTGACATGGCCGACATCCTGACCCCCGCCCTCGGTGAATCCGTCACCGAAGCCACCATCGCCAAATGGACCAAGAAGGTCGGCGACGCGGTCAAGAAGGACGAACTGCTCGTCGAACTGGAGACCGACAAGGTCTCGCTGGAAGTCGTGGCCCCGGCCGACGGCGTCCTGGGCGCGATCAATGCGGGCGAGGGCGACACCGTCGTTCCCGGCACGGTCCTGGGTTCGGTGACCGAAGGCGGCGCCGCCGCCAAGCCCGCCGCCGCGCCCAAGGCCGAGGCCGCCAAGGCTGAAACCAAGGCCGCCGCTGCTCCGGCCCCCGCCGCCGAAGCCGCCGTCATCGACATCACCGTGCCGGTGATGGGCGAAAGCGTCGCCGAGGGCTCGATGGGCAAGTGGCTCAAGAAGTCCGGCGACGCGGTCAAGAAGGACGAACTGCTGGTCGAGATCGAGACCGACAAGGTCGCCGTGGAAGTCTCGGCTCCGGCCGACGGCGTCCTGACCATCGCCGCCGACGAAGGATCGACCGTCACCCCGAACCAGAAGATCGGTTCGATCTCGGGGTCCGGCGCCGCCGCTGCGCCCGCCGCCGCCGCTCCGGCTCCGGCCGCCGCCCCGGCCAACACCGGTTCGGCCCAGGTCTCGGGCTCGAAGAACGAGACCCTGTCGCCGGCCGTCGCCCGCGTCGTGGGCGAGAACAATCTGGATCCGAAGGCCATCGCCGCCACCGGGCCCAAGGGCAATATCACCAAGGCTGACGCCATCGCCGCCATCGGCGCCGCCGCTCCGGCTCCCGCCGCCGCCGCCGCCCCGTCGGCCCCGCGCGCCGTCGGTCCGCGCGAGGAGCGGGTGAAGATGACGCGCCTGCGTCAGACCATCGCCCGTCGCCTGAAGGAATCCCAGAACACGGCCGCCCAGCTGACCACCTTCAACGAGGTGGACATGACCAATGTCATGGCCCTGCGCGCCCAGTACAAAGAGGTGTTCGAGAAGCGCCACGGCGTGAAGCTGGGCTTCATGTCCTTCTTCACCAAGGCCGTCGTCGCGGCCCTGCACGAGCTCCCGGCCGTCAACGCCGAGATCGACGGCACGGACATCATCTACAAGAACCACTATGACATCGGCGTCGCCGTCGGCACCGACAAGGGTCTGGTGGTTCCGGTCCTGCGCGATGCCGACACCCTGTCGCTGGCCGGTATCGAAAAGGGCATCGGCGCCCTGGGCAAGGCCGCCCGTGACGGCGCCCTGACCATGGACCAGATGCAGGGCGGCACCTTCACCATCACCAACGGCGGCACCTACGGCTCGCTGATGTCGACGCCGATCCTGAATGCGCCGCAGTCGGGCATCCTGGGCATGCACAACATCGTCCAGCGCCCGATGGCCATCAACGGCGAGGTCAAGATCCGTCCGATGATGTATCTGGCCCTCAGCTATGATCACCGGATCGTCGACGGCAAGGAAGCCGTGACCTTCCTGGTCCGCATCAAGGAACTGCTGGAAGATCCCCAGCGCGCCCTGCTGGACCTGTAAGAACGAGAAAGGCGGCGAGGCTCTCGCCGCCTTTTTCTTTGCCCTCGCGACACGGCAGGACCGACCGATGCTGACCCTCTACACCGCCCCCGGAACCTGCAGCCGCGCCAGCCATATCGCGCTGGAGGAATCCGGCCTGGACTTCGAGGTCGCCCTGGTCGACTTCGCCCAGGGCCAGCAGCGCACGCCCGAATTCCTGGCGCTGAACCCCAAGGGCCGCGTCCCCGCGCTCGTGACGCCGCGCGGCGTCCTGACCGAAAGCCCGGCCATCCTGGCCCATGTCGCGGCCCTGGCGCCGGACAAGGATCTGGCCCCGACCGATCCCTTCGACTTCGCCCGGATGCAGGCCTTCAACCTCTATCTGGCCTCGACCGTCCACGTCGCCCACGCCCACCGGCCGCGCGCCGGCCGGTGGAGCGACGACCCTGCGGCCATCCTGACCATGCAGGCCAAGGTGCCCGAGAACATGCACGCCGCCTTCGCCCTGATCGAGGCCGGGCTGGAGGGGCCGTGGGTGATGGGCGAGGCCTACAGCGTCGCCGACCCCTATCTCTTCACCTTCGCCGGCTGGCTGGAGAGCGACGGCGTCGACATCGCCGACTTCCCCAGGGTCGCCGACCACTACGCCCGAATGCAGGACCGCCCGGCGGTCCGGCGCGCCCTGGCCGCCGAGGCGGGCTGAACCTGGGCCGACGGGCGCCGTTCGAATATCGTCGAGTGTGTCTTGCGGGCGTCGGCGCGCACGGATCATGCGTCCCTGTCGATTTCGACAGATTACAGCCGGCTGAAAGAATGGCCATAATCCCGCCATGGAATGGGCGGCGCGCGCGATCGGGATCTTCTATGTCGGGGCGGGGCTGATGCTGATGCATCAGGCCTGGCTGAATTGGCGTCTGCAAAGGGCGCTGTCGGGCCTCATGCCGATCTCGCTGACCGAACATGTGGTGGAGATGGTCACGGCCCTGGGCGGCCTGATGGTGCTGCTGGCGGGGGTGATGCTGTCCCTGCTCAGCGCCTGGGCCGTGGTGGCCTTCATGGCGGGCTGGGCCATCCAGGCCGGCTATCTGCTCTGGGCCAGCCGCTGGGCCTGGCCGCGCGAACTCCTGTCGGCCGCCGGCCGCCGCCATTCGGTCCACGCCTTCGCCGGCTTCACGGCGGTCACGGCCCTGGTCCTGTTCATGCCTCTGATGGGCCTGCTGCGTTAGGCCCCGGCTTCCCTCTCCCTGGGGAGAAGGTGGCTCGCGCAGCGAGACGGATGAGGGTCCGCCCTCTCCGTCGGCGTCAGCCGTCGCAGGCTCGAAGACGCCGCGGCCGCCGACTGACGTCCGTCCCTCACCCTTTCAGGCTTCGCGCCGCCCGATCGGGGTCGATCTTCAGCGTAACGGGGGGAAGGCCGGATCGGGGCGGAGCCTCCGGTCTTGATCCAAGCCCGCTGTTCGCGACGGCCATCGCCAGAATGAAACCGAGCGGAATCAAGCAGAGGCTCACTCTCGCCATTCCGAAGGCGCGCCTTGTTGATGGCGAGTAGTCCGCCGTCTTTTCCTCCAGAATGATCCCGAGCCAGCGGTGTGAAGTCGCCGGATCGAATAGTTCCGGAATGGGCCGGGTGTCGCCTATCCGACGGCGTTCGCGCGGCAGGCGACGGGCCGCAACGGCGATCGAAAGCCAATGGGCCACGACTGGGCCGAGCATGATCGGAATGGCGAGCCACATCTGCATCGCCGGACATTGACATGGCGCCGATGTCCGAACCAGCCGGGCCTTCGCCCTGCAGAGCGATGGGCGCCAGGGCGGCTTGCCTGCAAAACAGGCGTCGCCCAACCGCCCGTCAGCTGAACTCGGCTTCCAGATCGGCCAGCCGCGCCGCCTGGTCCTCGGCGATCAGGGCGTTCAGCAGCGGGTCGATGTCGCCTTCCAGGATCTGCGGCAGGCTGTGCAGGGTCAGGCCGATCCGGTGGTCGGTCACCCGTCCCTGCGGGAAGTTGTAGGTGCGGATCCGCTCGGACCGGTCGCCCGACCCGACCTGGGACTTGCGCGAGTCGGCGCGGGCCAGGTCCTTGGCCTGGCGCTGCATGTCGTACAGCCGCACCCGCAGGTTCCGCATCGCCTTGTCGCGGTTCACGTGCTGCGACTTTTCCGACGAGGTGGCCACGATCCCGGTCGGCAGGTGGGTGATCCGCACGGCCGAGTCCGTCTTGTTGACGTGCTGCCCGCCCGAGCCCGAGGCGCGGAAGGTGTCGATACGGATGTCCTTGTCCAGGATCTCGATCTCGACGTCCTCGACCTCGGGCAGGACGGCGACGGTGGCGGCCGAGGTGTGGATCCGCCCCCCGGCCTCGGTCGTCGGCACCCGCTGCACCCGGTGGACGCCGCTCTCGAACTTCAGCCGGCCGAACACGCCGTCGCCGGTCACCGTGGCGATGATTTCCTTGTAGCCCCCGGCGTCGCCCTCGGTCGCCGAATCCAGCTCGATCCGCCAGCCGCGCGTCGAGGCGTAGCGCGAATACATCCGGAACAGGTCGCCGGCGAACAGGGCGGCCTCGTCCCCGCCGGTGCCGGCCCGCACTTCCAGCACGGCCGAGGCGTTCTCGTCGGCGTCGCGCGGCGCCAGCAGCAGGGCCACGTCCCGTTCCAGACCGGGCAGGCTGTCGTTCAGCGCCTGCAGCTCCTCCTCGGCCATCGCCGCCATTTCGGGGTCGTCGGCCATGGCCTCCAGATCGGCCATCTCGGCGCGGACGCGGGCCAGGCCCTGGACGGCGTCGGCGACCGGCTTCAGTTCGGCGTGCTCCTTGGACAGGCGCACGATCTCGGCGCCGTCGGTGGCCGCGCCCATCCGCGCCTCCACCTGGTGGAAGCGGTCGAGCACCTGATCGAGACGGGCCTGGGGCAGACGCAAGGCGGAAAAATCCTGGAGAACGGGAGGGCCGTCCTTAGCGCGCCGGGGGGCGTGCTGTCGATCACCGCCGCCGTTCAAGGTCCGGCGCCGGGTTTGTGATCCGGGATAACGATGGCGTCAGGCGCGGTTACGAAGCCCGTCTTAACCGTTTAGCTGGCCGCCGAGCAGCCGTGAGGAGGACGCCATGTTCGATCGCCCGCCACCCTCGACGCCCGAAGTCCCGTCCGCCGATGACGTGGCGGACAGCGTCGAACGCCTGTGCCGCCTGTACGACACCCGCCTGGTCGAGACCGGCGGAAACCTTTCACCAGAAGACGCCCGGGAGTTGAACGCCATGGCCGCCATCTATGATCTGGACACCGATCGTCCGTCCACGGAAGTCTGGCGCGACCTGCGCGCCGTCGTCACCCGCCAGGCCCCGCGCCCGGCCGAGGACGCCGTCCTGCGGGGCGAGGTCGAGGCCCTGACCCTGCTGGTGGTCGAGGACGACGCCGAGGTGGCGGCCGACCTCACCGAACTGCTGACCGAGGCCGGTCACAGCGTCGTCGGCCCCTTCCACAGCGCGGCGGCGGCCGAGGCTGCGGCCGCCCTGCACCATATCGACGCCGCCCTGCTGGACATCAATCTGTCGGACGAGATGACGGGGGTCGAACTGGCCAAGGTGCTGACCGGGCGGTGGGACGTGCGGGTCATCTTCATTTCCGGCGACGTCACCGCCGCCGCCCGCCACGCCGACATGGCCGAGGCCCTGGTGCTGAAACCCTATACCGGCCCCCAGATCCTGGAGGCGGTGGCTCGACTGGGCCACAAGGGGTGACGGTCGGGTCGAAGACGGCGCGGTCGACGAACCGCGTCTTGCGTCCGGCGCGCGGGCGCGCGATCACGGCGGATGCTGTCGAACCGGTCCCGCTACGCCCTGCGCGCCATGATCCACCTGGCGAGCCTGCCCGGGGGCGGGCCGGCGACCATAGGCGAGATCGCCGAGGCCGCCACGGCGCCGCGCAAATTCCTCGAGGCCATATTGCTGGATCTGCGACGCCGGCATCTGCTGGTGTCCAGGCGGGGGCGCAACGGGGGCTACGCCCTGGCGGCGCCGGCCGACGCCATCAGTTTCGCCGATGTGATCCGGGCGCTGGAGGGACCGCTGGCCCTGGCGCCCTGCGCGTCCCGCACCGCCCATGGCCCGTGCGAGACCTGCCCGGATGTCGAGACCTGCCCGCTGCAGCCGGTGCTGCAGGACGGGCGCGACGCCATCGCGGCGGTGTTCGAGGCGCGAACCCTTCTGCAAGCGGCGTCGAGTTCTTCTCCTATTGACCCACTAGGAAAATAAAACGCAACCTCGACGACCTTCGGAGCGGCCATGCAAGACTTCATCACCTTCCTGTTCGTCGGGTTTCTGGCCCAGATCGTCGATGGCGCCCTGGGCATGGCCTACGGGGTGATCTCGTCCACCGTCCTGCTGTCGTTCGGCGTGCCGCCCGCAACCGCCTCGGCCAGCGTCCATGCGGCCGAGGTCTTCACCACTGCGGCGTCGGCCGGGTCGCACGCAGCCAACAAGAACGTGAACTGGAAACTGTTCATCCCCCTGGCCCTGGGCGGGGTCGTGGGCGGCGGCTTCGGCGCCTTCGTCCTGACCAGTATCGACGGCGACGTGCTGAAGCCGTGGATCACCGCCTATCTGTCGATCATGGGCGGCGTCATCATCTGGCGCGCCACCAAGAAGACGCGCGACCGGATCTTCCCGACCCGTTTCGCCGGTCCGCTGGGCCTGGTCGGCGGCTTCTTCGACGCCATCGGCGGCGGCGGCTGGGGCCCGACGGTCACCACCACCATGGTCGGCGCCGGCCAGGATCCGCGCATGTCGATCGGCACCACCAATACGGCGGAATTCTTCGTCACCGCGGCCATCTCCGCCACCTTCCTGGCGGCCCTGCTGACGGGCCACTGGGACCAGGCCGAGGGTTTCGCCACCCACGCCACCGCCATCCTGGGTCTGATCCTGGGCGGTCTGGCGGCGGCGCCCTTCGCCGGGATCATCGCCCGCGTCGCCCCGCGCCAGATCCTGACCTACGGCGTCGGCGCCGTGGTGCTTCTGTCGGCCGGCTACCAGGCCCTGCGGCTGTTCAAGATCATCTGAGGCGGCCGAGCCCGCCGCCGGACCCTGCCTATTCGGCGGGTTCCAGCGCGGGGTTCGGCGCCGCCCCGATTTCCGCAGCCGCCCGCGCCGCATCCAGCTCGGCGGCCTTTTCCTCGACCAGACCGACGATGTGGTCGATCATGCCGTCATTGGCCTGTTTGTGGGCGATCTTGCCGTTCAGATAGATCATGCCCGCCCCCTTGCCGCCGCCGGTGAAGCCGATGTCCGTATAGAGGGCCTCGCCCGGACCGTTCACGACGCAGCCGATCACCGACAGGCTCATCGGCGTCGAGATATGGGCCAGCTTCTCTTCCAGCACCGCCACCGTCTCGATGACGTTGAAGCCCTGACGCGCGCAGGACGGGCAGGCGATGATGTTGACGCCCCGGTGGCGCAGGCCCAGCGACTTCAGGATGTCGAACCCGACCTTGATCTCCTCGACCGGATCGGCGGCCAGCGACACGCGGATGGTGTCGCCGATCCCGGCCCACAGCATCGACCCCATGCCGATGGCCGACTTGATCGTGCCGGTGCGCAGCGGCCCGGCCTCGGTCACCCCCAGGTGCAGGGGGCAGTCGATGGCCTCCGCCAGCTGCTGATAGGCGGCCACGGTCAGGAAAGGGTCGGACGCCTTCACCGAGATCTTGAACTCGTGGAAGTCGTGGTCCTGCAGGATGCGGGCGTGGTTCAGGGCGCTCTCGACCATGGCGTCGGGGCAGGGCTCGCCGTATTTCTCCAGCAGCTCCCGTTCCAGCGAGCCGGCGTTGACGCCGATCCGCATCGAACAGCCGTGATCCTTGGCGGCCTGGATCACGTCGCGCACCCGGTCGGGGCTGCCGATATTGCCCGGATTGATCCGCAGGCAGGCGGCGCCCGCCTCGGCCGCCTCGATGCCGCGCTTGTAGTGGAAATGGATGTCGGCGACCAAGGGAACCTTGGCCTCGCGGGCGATGGTCCTGAAGGCCGCCGTCGACTCCACGTCGGGGCAGGAGACGCGGACGATGTCGGCGCCGGCCTCCTCGAGCTGGCGGATCTGGTCGATCGTCGCCGCCGCGTCGGACGTCGGCGTATTGGTCATCGACTGGACGCTGATCGGGGCGTCGCCGCCCACCAGGACGGAGCCGACGCGGATCTGGCGGCTCTTGCGGCGCTCGATATGGCGCCAGGGGCGGACGTGTGTGTGATCGCTCATCGCAGCCACATATAGGCCGATGAAGCCGGCGGGGCCACGGGGCGCCGATCAGTTTGGCGAAGTCGTCGTCGACGTCGGCTGAACGGCGGCCTGCTGGGCCGCCTGCTGGGCCAGGCGGGCGGCGGCGGCCTGGGCCTGAAGGCGGGCCTGGGTCTCGGCCATCTGGTGGGCCATCTGGGCGGCGCGGCTGTTCAGCTGGCTCAGCGGGGTCAGGACGGCCGGAAGAACGCCCCCATGCTCGCCGTTCAGATAGACGTCGAAGGCGGCGGGGTCCGAGACATCGACCGTGGCGGCCACGCCCATGGGCGCGCGCCAGGCCTCGCCGGGCGCCATCTGGCGGGCGAACAGGGCCTGTCCGTCGCCGAGGCGGACGACCAGGGCGCCGGCCTTCTTGGCCTGGATCACGACCTGGGAGGCGGTGGCCGCCGCGCCATAGACGGCGCCGCGCGGGTTGAAGGCCTTCTGGACGGGGGCGTTGTTCGCCGCCTCGATGGCGGCGATCACGGCCGGATCATTGGGATCGACGCCGGTCAGCTCGGCCTCGAGACCGGGGGTGATATAGAGGGCCGGCGTGGTCTGGTCGCGCGGCGCCGCCTCGGGCGCGCCCAGGTCGATCGCTCCGCTCTGGATCGCGCCCTGGCCCGGCACGTCGCCCAGGCGCCAGCTCTCGGGCACGGCGGCGATGTCGGACGGGCGCGGCGCCTGTCTCAGGCTGACGCGCTGGAAGACGTTCCAGCCGATGATGGCCACGGCGACGATGGCGACGCCGGCGATGATGCGCGGCGAATGGCGTTTGACGTCCTCGAAGGCGATGCCGATCGGGGCCTTCAGCGGGGCCGAGGTGTCGGGGCTCTCGCGCTTGAACCGTTCGACGGCCAGCTGTTCGTCCAGGCCCAGGGCCGCCGCATAGCCGCGCACATAGCCGATGGCGAAGACGCGCGAGGGCAGGGACGACCAGTCGTTCTGTTCCAGGGCGGTCAGGAAGCGGGGGTGGACCTTGGTCTCGGCCGACAGTTCCGCCATCGACTTGCCCGACAGGTCCCGCGCCCGACGCAGGCCGTCGCCCAGAGTCGCGGCCTCGGCGATGGAAGGCGCGGCGTCCTTCCAGTCCGGATCAGACTTGAACTCTTCCGGGGCGCGCCCCGCATCCAGCGCCATGACGCCTGACCTCGCACTCGGGACGGGCTTGCGCCGCCCCGTACTCAAAACGGACCCGTCCGATAGCATTCTTCGTGAGCAGGCTCGCCCCGCCCCGGAGGCCGATCCTATGCGTCCTGTGGATAAACCATAATGGCGGCCGGGGCAACGCGTTCGCCGCGTTGCAGCGCGCGCGACGGTTGTCGTCAGGCGACGACGTTGAGCTTGCGCGCCAGGGATTCGATCTCGTTGCGGACCGAGCCGGTGGACAGGTTCAGCAGATTGGTCATGCCGCGCCGCGCCGCCGCCAGATCGGCCGACAGGATCATCCGCTTGACCGGGCCGACGCCGCCGGCCGGGGCCGACAGACGGGTGAAGCCCAGGACGATCAGGGCGAAGGCCTCCAGCGGCCGCCCCGCCAGCTCGCCGCAGATCGAGACCGGGGTGCCGGTGTCGGCGCAGGCCTTCTGGATGGCCTGCAGCGCCCGCAGCGTCGGGGGCGACAGCGGGTCGTAACGGTCCGAGACCAGGGGATTGGTCCGGTCGGCGGCGTACATGTACTGGAACAGGTCGTTGGTGCCGATCGAAACGAAGTCGGTCAGGGGCAGCAGGGCGTCCAGGTGCCACAGCACCGACGGGCATTCGATCATGGCCCCGACGCGCAGCAGGGCCGGCAGGGCCCGGCCGCGCCGCTTGGCCCAGGCGCATTCGATGTCGACCAGCTCCCGCGCCGCGCGGAACTCGTCCACCGTGGCGATCATCGGGAACATGACGCGCAGTTCGCGGCCCGCCGCCGCCGTCAGCAGGGCGCGCAGCTGCATCCGCAGCAGGGACGGCCGGTCCAGGCCCAGGCGGATGGCGCGACGCCCCAGGGCCGGGTTCTCTTCCCGCTCGGCCTCCAGATAGGGCAGGACCTTGTCCCCGCCGATGTCCAGGGTGCGGAAGGTGACGGGTCGGTCGCCGGCGGCGTCCAGCACCAGCTTGTACAGGGCCGTCTGGGCGTCCAGCCGGGGCAGTTCGTCCGAGACCATGAACTGGAACTCGGTGCGGAACAGGCCGATGCCCTCGGCCCCGGTCTCGTTCAGATTCTCCAGATCCACCGCCAGACCGGCGTTGGTCAGCAGGGTGATGCGCTGGCCGTCCAGGGTCACGGCGGGGGTGTCGCGCAGCTGGGCGAACTCGGCGCGGCGCTGGTCGCGCACGGCCATCCGCGACTGGACCGCCTCGATCATGTCGGGGCGGGGGCGCAGATAGGCCTCGCCGGTCTCGCCGTCGGCGATGACCACATCGCCTTCCGACAGCCGGTCGCGCAGACCCATCAGACGGCCGACGCACGGGATCTGCAGGGCGCGGGCGACGATGGCGGCGTGGCTGGCGGCCGAGCCTTCCTCCAGCAACAGGCCCTTCAGCTTGTCGCGGGGATATTCCAGCAGGTCGGCCGGCCCCAGGTTGCGCGCCACCAGAATGGCGTCGTCGGGCAGGGACCGCTCGCCCGGCTTGTCCCCCGCCAGCACCCGCAGCAGCCGGTTGGCCAGATCCTCGAAGTCGTGCAGCCGCTCGCGGATATAGGGGTCGCGGGCCTGGGCGAAGCGGGCGCGGTGTTCGTTGCGGACCCGGTCCACCGCCGCCTCGGCGGTCAGGCCGTTGCGCACCGCCTCCTCCAGCGACCGGTTCCAGCCCCGGTCGTCGGCGAACATCCGATAGGTTTCCAGCACCTCGAACGAGGGGCCGGCCAGGCCCTGGCCCTTGTCCAGCATGGCGTCCAGGCCGGTCTTCAGCGTGGCCAGGGCCAGTTTCAGCCGCGCCTCCTCCATCGCCGGGTCTTCGCTCAGCAGCTTCTCGGGGGCCAGGGGCGCCTCGTGCAGCACCACCTGGCCGACCGCCAGGCCGTCGCCGAACTTCTGGCCCTTCAGCCGTTCGGGCCGGTGGGGCGCCAGTTCGACGTCGCGCAGCTCGTCCTGGTCCAGCAGTTCGCCGGACGACACCGTCTCGGACAGGACCATGGCGATGGTCTGGATGTCCTCGACCTCTTCCTCGTCATAGCGCCGCTCGGTGCGGTTCTGGACGACCAGGACGCCGATGGCCCGGCCGCCGCGCAGCAGGGGGGCGCCCAGGAAGGCGTGATAGGGGTCTTCGCCCGTTTCCGGACGATAGGAGAAGGCCGGATGGGTCGGGGCGTCCGACAGGCTGATCGGCTGGGCCATCCGCGCCACTTCGCCGACCAGGCCCTCGCCGGGCCGCAGCCGGGTGTTGTGCACGGCGTCGGGGTTCAGGCCCTCGGTGGCGAACAGCTCCAGCTCGCCCGAGGCGCGCCGCAGATAGATGGAGCAGACCTCGGCCACCATCGACCGGGCGATGATGCGGACCACCATGTTCAGACGGTCCTGCGCCGGGGTCGCGCCTGCGCCGGCCCCGCCCAGAGCCTCGCGGATCTGGCGCAGGAGGATCCGTGGTCCCCTGGTCATCGCGCCGCCTGCCGGCATCGTGGCTCCCGCGCAGAAAGCGCCCTGTTCAAATCACCTATACAGCGTCCAGGCCGTAAGCCGAATGCAGGGCGCGCACGGCCAGCTCGGCATAGGCCGCATCGATCAGAACGCTGATCTTGATCTCGGAGGTCGAGATGGCCTGGAACTTGACCCCCTTGTCGGCCAGGGCCTTGAACATGGTCTGGGCCACGCCCGCATGGCTTCTCATGCCGACGCCGACGACCGAGACCTTGGCCACGTCCTCGTCGACGCGGATCTCCTCGATGCCGATCTCGGCCTGGGCCGCCTTCATCAGGTCGGCGGCGCGCACGGCGTCGCGGCGTCCCGTGGTGAAGGTCAGATTGACCGCCCCGGCCGTGCGAGACTGGCTCTGCACGATCATGTCGACATTGACGTTGGCCTCGGCCAGGCGGGTGAAGACGTCGGCGGGGGCGTCCACGCGGTCGGACAGGCCCAGCAGGGTGATGCGGGCCTCGTCACGGCTCATGGTCACACCGGACACGATGCGTTTTTCCACGATCTCCTCCTCGTCGCAGATCAGGGTGCCGGCCTCGTGGGGCAGGGCGCCGTTTTCGTCAGGTTCGATAAAGCTGGACAGCACGCGCACGGGCACCTGTTTGGCCATGGCGAGCTCGACCGAGCGGGTCTGCAGCACCTTGGCCCCCAGGGAGGCCATCTCCAGCATCTCCTCGTAGGAGACCCTGTTCAGGCGCCGCGCGCGGCTCTCGATACGGGGGTCGGTCGTATAGACGCCGTCCACGTCGGTATAGATGTCGCAGGGGCATTCCAGCGCCGCCGCCACCGCCACCGCCGAGGTGTCGGAGCCGCCGCGGCCCAGGGTGGTGATCTTGCCCTCGGTCGTCACACCCTGGAAGCCGGGGACGATGGCGATCTCGCCCGCGTCGACGGCGGCGCCCAGTTTCTCGCCGGGAATGTCGATGATGCGGGCGCGGGCGTGGGCCTCGTCTGTGACGATCGGCACCTGCCAGCCCATCCACGACCGGGCGTTCAGGCCCATGTTCCTCAGGGTGATGGCCAGCAGGCCGGCCGTCACCTGTTCGCCCGAGGCGACCACCACGTCATATTCGTCGTCCGACAGGGGCAGGCCCGCAGCGGCCTGTCCGGCGCCGTCGGTCCAGGCGACCAGCTCGTTGGTCTTGCCGGCCATGGCCGAGACGACGACGGCGATCTTCTTGCCCTGGGCGGCCTCGGCGGCGACGATCCGCGCCGCACGACGAATCCGTTCGAGGTCGCCCATGGAGGTGCCGCCGAACTTCATCACCAGTCGTGTCATGGGGGAGGGAACTCGCGAACCGTCTGAATCCCGTGCTTCTACCCAGCCTCGCCCGGCTTAACAATGTCGCCGTTGTCGCTTTGCGGGATTTGAAGTAACTTCATGACCATGAAGAAACATCCCTCCATATCCGATCAGATAAGGAGCCTGTCGGCCCAGGGGATGGATCGGGCCGATATCGCGCGCGCGGTGGACCGGTCGTATCAGCAGGTGCGCCAGGTTCTGGTCGCGGACGAGGCCCGGGCGCGGCGGGCGCGGGCGACCCGGGTTCCGAGCGAGGCGCGGATCGAGGACGTCCGGATCGACGACCTTCCGACCAAGTCCGCCCGCATTCGACGCCTGGCGGCGCACGGCTTCCGCCAGGCCGACATCGCTCGTCGCGTAGGGGTGAAGGACCAGTTCGTCTCCAATGTCGTGCGGGCCGGGGTCGTGCGGGCCGGGCGGGCGGGCGAACCGACGGACGGGAAGCCGGCGACTGCGCGCGGGGTGTCGGAAGACGGCCGTCCCTTCGCCGACCAGGCGACTCCCCTTCCACAGCGCCTGGTGGTCGACGACCAGGGCCGAATTTCATTGCCCGAAGCGTGGAGGGTGCGGCCTGGCGCGGTCTTCGTCGCACGCAATTTCCACGGCGATCTGGTCCTGATGGACGCCGGGGCGGCGGCGGACCGGGCGCGGATCCAGCCCAGCGCCGTCGACGAACTGATCGCCGAGCGGCGACTGGAGGCCATGCGCGAATTCGACGACCGGGGATGAGCGTTCGTCATGTCGTGGACGCCTCCGCCGCCCTGGCCTTTCTGATGGGCGAGCCGGGCGCCGAGGCGACGGCCCCCCATCTGGCCACGGGCCTGATGAGCGCGGTCAATCTGGCCGAGGTGATCGGCTACCTGGTCCGTCGCGGGCTGGATCCGGCGCGCGCCTTCTATCTGGGCTGCGAGATCGCGCCGTTCGAGGCGACCCTGGCGGACCGGGCCGGGCGGCTGGCGCCCCTGACCGCCGCCTTCGGCCTGTCCCTGGGCGACCGGGCCTGTCTGGCCCTGGCGGAAAGGGAAGGCGCGCCCGTCCTGACGGCCGACCGGCTGTGGGCTCGGCTGGATCTGGGGATTGACGTGATCCTGGTGCGCTGACACGACCGCTCCATGCAATCGTCAGAAACCGCTCGCGGCGCATCGATCGACCCGGCCGACGTGGCCCGCTTCTCGGCCCAGGCGGCCGAATGGTGGGACGCGCACGGGCCGTTCGCTCCCCTGCACCGCTTCAATCCGGCCCGGCTGAAGCTGATCCGCGAACAGCTGTGCGCCCGCCTGGGCCGCGACGACAGGACCATCCGTCCGTTCGAGGGCCTGACCCTGCTGGACGTCGGTTGCGGCGGCGGCCTGATCGCCGAGCCGATGCGGCGGATGGGCTTCGCCGTCACCGCCGTCGACGCCTCGACCGAGAACATCGGCACCGCCCGCGCCCATGCCGAGATGGTCGGCCTGGACATCGCCTATCGCCCGGCCACCGTCGAACAGATCGAGGCCGAGGGCGTCGGCCCGTTCGACGTGGTCCTGACCATGGAGGTGATCGAACACGTCGCCGATCCGGAGGCCTTCGTGCGCGCCTGTTCGCGTCTGGTCCGGCCGGGCGGGGTGATGATGGTCGCCACCCTGAACCGCACCCTGAAGTCCCTGGCCCTGGGCAAGATCGCCGCCGAATATGTGCTGGGCTGGGTGCCGCCGGGCACCCACGACTGGCGCCAGTTCCTGAAACCCGACGAGATCCGGTCGATGCTGTCGCAGGAACCGGTCACGGTCGAGGGCCCCTACGGCCTGAACTACGACCCGCTGAACGACCGCTGGAGCCAGAGCGACGATGCGGGCATCAACTATATGATGGTCGCGACCCGACGCTGACCCCGGCTTCTCCCTCCCCGTCCCGGGGAGGGTGGTCGCGCAAGCGACCGGGTGGGGGCGGCCGGCAAGGCCGCACCTGCCTAATCAAAGACAGATCTGTGGGACGTCGCCCTGCCGCCCCCACCCGGCTTCGCCTTCGGCTCAGCCCCCCTCCCCCGCTGGGGGAGGGAGAGGTCTTTAGACCTTCGCCGCCAGCTTCCGCGTCCAGGCGTACAGGCCGAACACGGCCGCCGCGAAGGCCACGATCCCCGCCAGCATGGCCGGCCAGGCCGAACCTTCGGGCAGCATGGCGAAGGGCGCGTCGTCGCGGGTCGCCACGATGACGCCTGCGGTGAAGACCCCGAACAGGCTCTCGCCCACGATCAGGCCCGAGGCCAGCAGCACCCCCATCCGCCGCGCCACATCGGCGTAACGGGTGGACGAGACCGCCTTGTCGTAGATCCATCCCGACACCGCGCCGATCACCAGCATGGTCGTGACCGCAGCCGGCAGATAGAAGCCGATCCCCACCGCCAGCGGCGGCAGCTTGACCTTGCCGTTCGTCGCCTTGGACACGACGGCGTCCAGCACGATGATGACCACGCCGATCACCGCGCCCAGACCGATCAGGTCCCAGCGCAGGTCGCCGCCGATGACGCCGCGCGCCAGGGCCGAGATCAGGGTGGCCTGGGGCGCCGCCAGGGTCTTGGCGCCCTCGACGATGGCCGGCGGGCCGCCCTCGAAGCCGAAGGCCTGGTTCAGCAGGTTCAGGATCAGCGGAATGACGATGGCCCCGGCGCCCACGCCGACGATCAGGGCGATCTGCTGACGCCAGGGCGTGGCCTCGACCAGCTGGCCGGTCTTCAGGTCCTGCAGATTGTCATTGGCGATGACGGCGACGGCGAAGACCACGGCCGTGACGATCAGGGCGAAGGCGATGATCGACGGATCGGCCGGCACGCCCGCGATGGCCATCACCCCCAGCATCAGCAGGGAGGCGATGATGATGGCCAGGATGCCGACGCCCGAGACCGGGCTGTTCGACGAGCCGATCAGCCCGGCCATATAGCCGCAGATGGCGGCGACGGCGAAACCGATCAGCACCACATAGACCAGGCCGCCGATCACCAGCAGCGGGGTCGAACCGGCCAGGGCCGGGGCGCTCTGGGCGAACCAGGCCAGCAGGCCGGCGATCCCGACCAGGCAGACCACCGAGATCGCGCCCACCAGTCTGATGGGCAGGTCTTGTTCCGTCCGCTCCAGCACCTCGCCGTGGGCGCGCTTGGCGTTGGCGGCCAAAGCCGAGGTCAGGCCGCCGATCAGGGGCCCGGCCAGCTTGACCAGGGTCCAGAGGGCGGCGACGCCGATCACGCCGGCCCCCATGAACCGCACTTCGCGGGCCCAGACGGTGCTCGCCAGTTCCTCGGCCGGCGCGCCTGCGGGCAGGGTGGAGGCGATCGACGGAATCCCGTGCGCCGTCAGCCAGGCCACGGTGTCGGGGCTGGTCAGGATCGGCACGGCGATGGCCCAGGCCAGGACCAAACCGAACAGCTGGGCCAGACCCACGGTCAGGCCGATCAGATGCCCGGCGCCCAGAAGCGCGAACTGCATGCCGAAGCCCATGCCGGTGGCGCCCCCGCCGAGCGCGGCGGGCAGTTTGAAGAATTTCGCGGCCTCGCCGGCGAAGACCCGGCCCGCGACCAGCAGGGCGTATCCGGCCGAGACGACGGCGCCGGCGACCACGACCCACAGGCCGGACTTGTTCTCGCGCACCGCGCTCTCGGTCTGTTCGGCCCCGCGCGAGCCGACCTTCAGCACCTCGGCGGCGGCGACGCCCTCGGGATAGGGCAGGCCGCCGTTGGTCACCAGGGCCCGCCGCAGCGGGATCGAGAAGGTCACCCCCAGCACCCCGCCCAGGATGCAGATGGCCACCGACTGCCAGAAGGGAAACTCCAGCCACCAGCCGATCATCACCAGGCCCGGCAGGACGAAGATGATCGAACTCATGGCCCCGCCGACCGAGGCCACGGTCTGGACGGTCATATTCTCCCAGATGGTCGAGGTGCGGAAGGCCCGCAGCACCGCCATCGAGATCACCGCCGCCGGAATGGCCGAGGCGAAGGTCAGTCCGACCAGCAGGCCCAGATAGGTGTTGGCGGCGGTGAAGATCACCGCCAGCAGACAGCCCAGCACCAGGGCGCGGAGCGTCAGTTCAAGCCGGCCCTTCGGGGCGGCGGCGGCGTCAGTCATCGGATAGTCCCCACGTTCGCGGCGGACGTAAGCGCATTCTGTCGCGCGCGGCAACGGGTCTCGGGCGAGGCGCCTCAGGCGGCGGTCAGAAGCGCCGGGCGCGTCCGGCCTCGCCGGATCAGGGCCAATCCGGTCTTCATGCCGCGATACAGCAGGACCAGGACCAGGGCGGTCACCGCCCAGGACAGCAGGACGTCGGACAGGAAATGACCTCCGAAGGCGATGCGGTTGGCCGACAGACTGACCGCATAGGCCAGGGCCAGACCCACCGCGACCGGCCGCCATCGGCGCGGCGCCAGGACCAGGGCGGCGGCCACCATCCAGGCCGCCCCGGCGCCCTCGCCCGAGATGAAGGAGCAGTTGGACTGACAGGCATCGCTGGGCGCCCAGGCGGCGGTGAAGGCGTCGTGACCGCCGAAGACCTGCACGTCCACCGGCCGGGCGCGGCCCCACAGTTCCTTGAAGACGCTGTTCACCACCAGGCCGGGCCCCAGGGCCAGGCCGCCGATGACGAACAGGGCGCGCCGCGCCGCCAGATCGGCCTTGCGCCGCCGCACGACCCGCCAGATCCAGCGCCCGATCGCCGCCAGCAGCATCAGCGACATGACGAAGGTCGAACTCTTCCTCAGGGCGCGCAGGGCCGGATTGTCGGACAGGAAGAAGCCGTCGCGCGACCGGTGGAACAGGTCGCTGACCGCCAGATCGACGCCCGGAAACATCAGGAAGGCGGCGCTCAGCCCGACGATGGTCGCGGCGGCGGCTATGGCCGCCTCCTCGCTGGACAGGCGCGGCAGGCGAGGAAGACCGAGGGCGAAAGCCCGGGCGCCGGACCGGACGGTCTGCGGCGCGGAAACTGCGGTGAAGTCGGTCACGATCGTCCCCCCGGATGGTCGTCGGCGCCCCTCATACCCGCCGCCTGTGTCGTGCGGATGAGGGCGGAGTGTCGGCGGGGTTGCTGTCGATCCGTATACGGAAGATAGGGTGTGGGGTGTGGGGTGTGGGGTTCGGGGCGTGGGGCATGGGGCATGGGGTGTAGGGTGTAGGGCGTGGCGACTGCTTTCCGACGAACCGATTTGTCCCCAAACCCCCCCCCCCACACCCCACCCCCCAAACCCCCGCTTGGCGACGCCCCACAGCCGGTCTATCCCCTCTCCATGCCTGAACTTCCCGAGGTCGAAACCGTCCGACGCGGCCTGACGCCGGTGCTGCAGGGCGCGCGGCTCAGCCATGTGCGGATCAACCGCCCGGACCTGCGTTTCCCCTTCCCCGACCGGTTCGTCGACCGGCTGGACGGGGCGACCGTGCTGCGGGTCGACCGCCGCGCCAAATATCTGCTCATGCCCCTGTCGACCGGCGAGACCTGGATCACCCATCTGGGCATGACCGGCCGTTTCACCCTGGACGGAAGCCAGCTGGGCGAGTTCGAGGAACCGGCCCCCATCGCCGGCAAGCACGAACATTTCAGCGCCTGCGCCACCCCCTCGTCAGGACCGGGCGGCCGCACCCGCATCGGCTACGCCGACGCCCGCCGTTTCGGCTTCATGGGCCTGATCCCGACCGGGGCGGTCGAGGCCCACCCCTGGTTCGCCGGCCTGGGGCCGGAGCCCCTCGGCAACGGCTTCTCCGGCGCCCACCTGTCCGAGGCCTTCGCCGGCAAGGTCCAGAACATCAAGGTCAGCCTGCTGGACCAGCGTATCGTCGCGGGCCTGGGCAACATCTATGTCTGCGAGGCCCTGTACCGCGCCCGCATCTCGCCCCTGACGGCGGCGGGCGAACTGTCGAGAGGCCGGCTAGAAACCCTGACGGCGGTCATCCGCGACGTCCTGAACGACGCCATCGCCGCAGGCGGCTCGACCCTGAAGGACTTCGCCAACGCCGAGGGCGGCCAGGGCTATTTCCAGCACCGGTTCGACGTCTACGGCCGCGAAGGCGAACCCTGCCGGGGCGAGGGTTGCACCGCCGTCGTCGCCCGCATCGTCCAGGGCGGACGGTCCACCTTCTACTGCCCGAGCTGTCAGGGGAGGTGAGATTATAGGGTTTGTGTGATGGAGGTGTTCAGCCTTAAATTGTGAGCGGTTCGTCCATGGCAGCTAGGCTCTCGTCTCTCGAAGTTTCGCATATTCTTTGAGGCCGAGATGGACCTTGAATCGATTGGCGGCGCTATCCCAACCGGCCTCAGGGTCTGTGTATTGGAATGCCCATGAAGATCCGCCATAGCCGCTGCGACGATCATATCCAATAACTGAAAATCTGTAGAGGAGCGCCAAAGCTTCTTCTGCTTCTACCTGATTTTTGCTTGATTTTCTTGATCCATACTCCTTTTCGAACTCTTTTCGTTCGAACGTTATTGTGCTTATTGCTGACAGGGCGCGAAGTGCTTCTTCCCACTCGGGCCAGTGAGATCCTATCTCATCGTCAAGCTCTTGTTTCAGGTATCGTGAATACTCATCCCTAGAATTAACGATATCTGGGTTGGTTAGATGGAGCGGGTCTTCGGTTCGGCGCTTAGCTTCGGCTAGTATTATGTTTAGAAACTGAATAACATCTCTTGGTCTGAGGAATGTACGCGCCAAGATGTGATCCCATTTCTTTTGAGACCCGCGCATCAAATCAGGTTCGGCAATGTCCGTCCACAGCGCATGAGGGCCGAGTTTTGCCTTAAGGCGGGTTTCGACTAGCTCAAGCAGATTGGTGGGATTCCAGGCGATGTGGAGTGCCACCGTTTGCGTGATTTTATTTTTGTCCGAAAACTGCAGCTCTTCCCAGAGGTCGGTTCGTAGGTAGACAATTGGGGAGATGGCAACGTCTTCTGTGCCGCCGTTTCGACGAACATCACGAGCTGCCAATATAAGTCCCACGAGCATGTGTGCCCGGTCGTCTTCTAGTCTAGACATTCCTTGATCAAGTTCGTCGAAATGCAAAGTTAAGTGTCTTTGGCCGGTATCCTTTGCTACCTCGATGACTGAGGTCATGATTGCTGAGGTCAGGGCGTTCATTTCTAGACCGAAGTCTCGATCTTTTCCCTTTCTGTCTAAATCAATGCCGCCAAGTGCGTTTCCCATAACTGATGGAGACAAAGACAGCTTGGATAAAATAAGCTTCGCGGGTCTTAAAATCTCTCCAAGGTTTGGAGTGATTCCGCCGTAGTTATCTTTTAGAAACTGAGCCAATGACTTTGAGTGCAAGCTCCTAAAAGAGTCTGGATGGGCGAGAACCAGTGAGGCTAGTTCTACAGCGATTAAATAGCGCCATGACGACACATACGCCTCAATTTCGGATGCCCCATGATCGATCCGCGCGGCGTGCACTTTCCACGGGTATCCCCTGAGATTCAAAGGCTTAGAAGACTGATGTTTCGCCGCACCTTCGGTGAAATAACGAACTAGTGCCGTTTTACCAGTTCCCTTCCGGCCAAGCGCCATAAACACCGTACTGTTCTCGATGCTCCCAACCGCCTTTGTGGCGAGGAAGTAATCTAGAACGGCGTCGTCTTCGGCGGCGACGTCACCAAATGTGTTGAAGTCTCTAAGCGAAATCTGGGCGTCAGGCATGGAATATCACGTTAATGGTTTGGCCAAGGCGTACCGTGCATCTTTCGTAAGAGCAACTGACAAGAGTTCTCGACCGTGGGAAGTTTCGATCGGTGCTAGTTCGTGGTGGAGTAGGCCGTGCATAGCATCTCGAGATCATTGCCAAAGGTGGCGAGCGAGGCCAAGTGGCGACAACACTCTCTATGTTCTGATTTTCGAATGGTGAGAGCCGGTTGGGCGTCTACAAGAAGGCGATCTGCGTACGCTGGATATGAGCACAGGAAGAGACTGGAAAAGTATGCTGGAGCTGGCCGAAATGGTTGGTCTGTCGGCCTTCCTTCCGCCCCGTCGGTCGTGCCACATCCCCGACATGACCCTGCGCCAGCGCCACCTCTGGATCGCCATCCTCGTCACCGTCGCGGTCTGGGGCCTCTATGCCTGGGTGCTGGTCTCGGCCGTGATCGACGGCGGGCTGAACCGCGAGGGTTTCGCGGGCGAGATGGGCGGCCTGTTCGTCCTGGGCCTGCTGCTGATCGGCGTCGCCGAGGGCGTGCTGAATCTGATCGCCCGGCTGCTGCCGCGCCGCGACCAGCGCGAGGGGGCGGCCGAAAAACGCGCGGCCCTGGAGGCCAGCCATCTGTCGCTGATGGCCCTGATCGGCCTGGTCGCGGCCCTGGCGGCGACCCTGTTCTGTTTCGGTCTGTTCGGCGGCGGGGCGATTCAGGCCCTGCTGCGGGTCGCGATCCCGGCCAATCTGCTGGTCCTGCTGGCCAATCTCCTGATGGGCTGCGTCGTCCTGTCCGAACTGGCCCGGTTCGCGACGACCCTCTATCTGCTGCCGCGCCGCTGAGACGCTGCGACCGGATTTGACGCAGGCGCGCGTCAGGCTTCGGTCCATGACCGATCTCTCGCCGCCGCCTTCGCCGCGTCGCCGTTACGACGCCGACCTCTGGGATCAGGCCCGGAGCCTCTACCAGCAGGGTCATACGGCCGAGACCGTCTGCGCCCGGCTGGGCCTGGGCCAGACCGCCTTCTGGCGTCGCGCCAGAAAGGGCTGCTGGCGCCGCGTCGACGTCCCCGCCGGGCCGGCCCCCGACCCCTATGATCCCCAGGCCCCGGTCCCCGACCGCGCCGCCCTGATGGCCGACGCCTGGAAGCGGGCGGCCCACGCCCAGGCCCAGGGCCGGGTCGCCGAGGCCCTGCGCTGGATGCGCCATCACGCCGCCATGGCCGACGCCGCCCGCGCCGAAGACCGCGAGATCGACCGCCAGAGCGCCGAGCGGATGCGCGCCATGACCCGTTCCGCCCGCGGCGTGGAGGCCGAGGCCTTGGCCGCCCTGCAGCAGGTCCGCAACGAGCGCCGCGCCCGCGTCCTGTCCCGGGCCGACGTCGCCGCCGACGAGCTGGCCGCCCTGACGCAGGTCATGCAGCGGGTGGAGGCGCGCGCCGGATACGAGGCGGCGAAGGGGAGGGAAGGACAGTCGAAATCGGACTCCTCTCCGCTGAACCGCGCCGAACGCCGCCGGGCCGAGCGCGCGGCCCGTCGTCCCGGCGCCGCCGCGACGCTTCCGCCCTGATCCCCGGCCCTGTATGACCGCCGAAACGAAGGAGAAACGCCCATGGCCGACGCCTATTCCACCCTGCTGATCGAGCGGAACGCCGACGGCTATGCGGTCGTCACCCTGAACCGGCCCGAGGCCCTGAACGCCCTGAACTTGACCCTGTTCGGCGAACTGGCCGCCTTCCTTGATGCGGTCGAGGGCGACGACAGCGTCCGCTGCCTGATCCTGACCGGCTCGGGGACCAAGGCCTTCGCCGCCGGCGCCGACATCAAGGAGATGGCGGGCCAGACCTACGCCGACATGACCAAGGCGAACTTCTTCGCCCTGGGCCACGACCGGATCACCCGGTTCAGGAAGCCGATCATCGCGGCCGTCTCGGGCTTCGCCCTGGGCGGCGGCTGCGAACTGGCCATGTTGTGCGACTTCATCATCGCCTCCGAGACGGCGAAGTTCGGCCAGCCCGAGATCAATCTGGGCGTGGCTCCCGGCATCGGCGGCTCGCAGCGCCTGACCCGCCTGGTCGGCAAGTCCAAGGCCATGGACATGATCCTGACCGCCCGGATGATGGACGCGGTCGAGGCCGAACGCGCCGGCCTGGTCAGCCGCGTGGTCCCCGGCGACCGTCTGCTGGACGAGGCCCGCGAGGCGGCGGCCAAGATCGCGGCCCAGAGCCCGCTCGCCGTCATGATGAACAAGGAGATGGTCAACGTCGCCCTTGAGACCAGCCTGGCCGAGGGCGTCCGGTTCGAGCGCCGCCTGTTCCACTCCCTGTTCGCCTTCGACGACCAGAAGGAGGGCATGGCCGCCTTCGTCGAAAAGCGGAAGCCGGACTTCAAGGGCCGGTGATCGGTCAACCGATCGCCGCGATCCCGCGTTAGGGGCGGATCATGATCCGTCTGCTCCTGCCCCTTTTCGCGACCCTGATGGTCGCCCTGCCGTCGCTCGCCGCCGCCCAGACCTCGGCCCAGGCCCAGCCGCCCCTGCTGCAGGGCTTCGCCCCCGCCTTCCGCTCGGACCGGATCATCGTCGAGACGCGCGGCTCCGGCCCCGACATCGTCTTCATCCCCGGGCTGGGCTCGACCGGCGCGGCCTGGCGGTCGACGGCGGACCGGCTGGACGACCGCTACCGGGTCCATCTGGTCACCCTGCGCGGCTTCGGCTCCACCGACATCGGGGCCAACGCCAGCGGCGGTCTGGCCGGCCCGGCGGCGGCCGAGATCGAACGCTTCATCCGCGAGCAGAGGCTGCAGAAGCCGGCTCTGATCGGCCACTCCCTGGGCGGCCAGATCGCCCTGCGGGTGGCGGCCGACCTGGGCGACCGGGTTGGTCGGGTCATGGTGGTCGATTCCGCCCCCTTCTTCCCGGCCCTGGTCGATTCCCGCGTCACGGCGCGCGAGGTCGAGCCCCTGGCCCGGCTGGGCTATCAGGCCCTGATGCTGTTCGGGGACCAGGCGCTGAAGAGCCAGGTCTCGGCCCTGGGCGGCGACCTCGGCCTGGCCGGCGACATGGTGTTCGACGGCCTGGGCCTTCAGGGCGGCGACCGCCGCGTCCTGGCCCAGGGCCTGTACGAGGCCCTGACCGTCGACCTGCGCCGCCGCCTGCGCGAGATCACGGCCCCGGTGACGGTGGTCTATGGCTGGACCCCCGATGCGAACAGCCCGCGCAACCGGCTGGAGGGCCTGTATCGTTACGGCTTCTCCGACCTGCGCCGCCCTGCCCGCTTCGTCCGTATCGAGGGCGCCGACCACCAGGTCATGATCGACCAGCCTGACCGCTTCCAGGCCGCCGTCCGGACGTTTTTGGGATAAGACCTTCCCCCGCCTGCGGGGGAAGTGTCAGGCCTTGGCGCGCAGCGACACGCCTGACGATGGGGGGAGTTCATCTTGCTTCAGCAAGAAGACTTCCCCCTCCGACCCTGGTTCGCTTCGCGAACGCCGGGCCACCTCCCCCGCTGCGCGGGAGAGGGTCTTTTACGAACCGCCCCGCGCCTCGCGCAGGATGTGGTCGGTCACGGCGTCGATGTCGTTCAGGACCGAGCGCGCCGGGATGCGCAGGGTGCGGATGCCCTGGTCCAGCATGAAGGCGTCGCGGCGCGCGTCCTGCGCGGCGCGGCCTTCGTGGCTGTCCCCGTCGATCTCGACCGCCAGTCGGACCCCGGCGCAATAGAAGTCCAGCACATAGGGCGGCATAGGATGCTGGCGGCGGAACTTGAGGCCGCCCAGCTTCTCGCCCCTCAGCGCCTGCCACAGCTGAACCTCGGGCAGGCTCATGTCGCGCCGCAGATCGCGCGCCCGATCGACGATGTCGGACGGCCTCGGCTCGTCGGAATCCTGGCCCCTCGCCAACGTCTCCAGCACCCCCTTGCCGTACCGGTCCAGCTTCGACTGACCGACGCCCGAGATGGCCCCCAGACTGGCCAGGTCGCCGGGTTCGGCGTGGGCGATCTCCAGCAGGGTCTTGTCCTGGAAGATGACATAGGGCGGGACGTGCTGTTCCGAGGCGCGGTCGCGGCGCCAGGCGCGCAAGGCCTCGAACCGGGCGCGGACGTCGGCGTCCATCGTCTCCAGCGCGGCGTTGCGCCCCTCGCCCGAGCGGTCGCGACGACGTGGAGCGGCGTCCGCCCGCAACGGCGCGCGCCGCACCTCGATCTGGCGTTCGGCCTTGTAGACCGCCCGCACCGCCTCGGAATCGCCCAGCCCGACCAGGGGCTTGCCGTCGTTGGGATCCTCGACCAGCAGCCCCTCGAACAGCAGGTGGTCGACGATCTCGCGCCAGCTGGTCAGCGAAATCTCCCGCCCGATCCCCCAGGTGGACAGGTTCTGCTCCCACGGCTGGACGTCCTTGGTCCGGCCGGTCAGGTGGTCGACCACCCGGTTGCGCCCGAACCGGCCGCCCAGACGCTGCACCGCCGCCAGGGCCTTCTGAGCCGGGACGGTGGCGTCATAGAGCTGGGGCGGGTCGCCGCAGATGTCGCAGACGCCGCAGCGGTCGGCGTCGTGCTCGCCGAAATAGCGGCGAACGGCCTGGGCGCGACAGACGGCGCCGTCCAGCATGGCGAACAGCTGGCGGGTCTTGCGCACCTGGACCTGTTTGACCTCCTCGGCCATCGGTCGGCTGTCCAGCCGGCGCAGCGACCAGGCGATGTCGGACGGGCCGTACAGGGTGATCCCTTCGGCCGGTTCGCCGTCGCGTCCGCCGCGTCCGATCTCCTGCCAATAGGCCTCCAGCGACCCCGGCGGATCGGCGTGGATGACGAAGCGGACGTCGGCCTTGTCCACCCCCATGCCGAAGGCGATGGTGGCGACCATGACGGCGCCCTCCTCGGCCAGGAACCGCTCCAGCCGGCGGTCGCGCTCGCGCGTATCCATGCCGGCGTGATAGGCGATGGCGTTGGTCCCGGCGTCGCGCAGGGCCTGGGCCACCCGGTCGCAGCCGTCGCGGCTGCCGCAATAGACCACGCCCGACTTGCCGCGCCGCTCGCGCACCAGTTCGATGACCCGGGCGTCGGTCTTGGCGCGCGAGGCGCTCTCCTTGCGCTCGGCCGACAGCTGCAGGTTCGGCCGGGCGAAACTGTCGACGAAGACCTGGGCCCCCTCCAGCCGCAGCGAACGCAGGATGTCGTCGCGGGTCCGGGCGTCGGCGGTGGCGGTCACCGCGATGCGCGGCACGTCCGGGAACCGCTCGGCCAGCAGACCCAGGTTGCGATAGTCGGGCCGGAAGTCGTGGCCCCACTGACTGACGCAGTGGGCCTCGTCGATGGCGATCAGGCTCAGCGGCAGTTCGGCCAGCCGGTCCATCATGGCCCCCGCCGCCAGACCTTCCGGCGAGACATACAACAGATCCAGATCGCCCGACCGCGCCGCCGCCCAGATGGCCGACCGCTCGTCCAGCGACACGCCGGAATCCAGCCGGGCGGCGGCCACCCCCTGCTGTTTCAGCGCCTCGACCTGGTCGGTCATCAGGGCGATCAGGGGCGAGACCACCAGGCCCAGGCCGGGCCTCAGTATGGCGGGGATCTGATAGCAGACGCTCTTGCCGCCGCCGGTCGGCAGCACGGCGAGTACGTCGCCCCCAGACAGGATCTGCTCGACCACCCGGCTCTGCAGACCCCGGAAGTCGGCATGGCCCCAGACGCGCGACAGCAGGGCCCGTGCGTCGTTAAGGTCGGGCATGTCCGTCGAAGAGGGCTGGGGCTGCGTGTCCGGCATCCTTGAGTTGTGCACTATTTGTTCCCGAAAACGAAGAACCGCCTGCCGCGAATCCGGCCGACGGTCCAATCGAATGGGGACGGATCAGTGGGCGGGCGACTCGGCGAACTGGCCGCCGACGCGGTAGCGCCACAGGTACGACGGCGCGATGGACTCCAGGCTGGTCGGATGGACCACGCCCAGATCGGCCAGGGTCAGGGCGCCCGGCGCGACGACATTGTCGCTTTCCAGCATCGTCACCTGATCGACGGTCAGGGGCGGGGTCAGGCCCAGGAGGCGCACGGTCTGGAACACCGAGCCCAGGATCTTGGCGGCGAAGAAGGGCACGCCGACCAGCAGCTTGTCGCGGCCGGTCTCGCGGCGCACCAGCTCCAGCACGTCGCGCAGGCTGTAGGTGGCGGGGCCGCCCAGTTCGAAGGTGCGGCCGGCCGCATCGGCGCGGGTCGCGCCGCGCGCGATGGCCTCGGCGACGTCGCCGACATAGACGGGCTGGAACTTCGTCGTTCCGCCGCCGAACAGGGGCAGGACCGGGGCTGCGACGGCCAGATTGGCGAACCGGTTCAGGAAGCCGTCGCCGGCGCCGAACACCACCGACGGGCGCAGGATGACGGCGTCGGGATAGACGGCGCGGATCTCGGCCTCGGCCTCAGCCTTGGAGCGGGCGTAGGCGGAGGCGCTGTTCGCATCGGCGCCGATGGCCGAGACCTGGACCAGGCGCTGGACCCCGGCGGCCTTGGCGGCGGCGGCGATGTTCCGGGCGGCCTCGACATGGGCGGTCTTGAAGCCGCGCTTGCCGCCTGCGTCGTGCAGGACGCCGACCAGATTGATCGCCACGTCGGCGCCGCGCAGGGCGGCGGCCACATCGGCGGGATTGGTCACGTCGCAGCGGGTGAACTGGATCTGGCCCGGATCCCCCGAGGTCTGGACCTCGATGGCCTGGACAGGCGCGCGCACGGCGATGCGGACGCGCCAGCCGCGACGGGTCAGGGCGCGCACCGCCTGCGACCCGATGAAGCCCGAACCCCCGAACAGGGTCACGACGCCGGGGGCCAGGTCAGCCATGGGAAAGCTCCAGTGGAATTCAGTGTCGGCGGGATAGCCGATGGGGGTGCGTGCTGCAACGCGATATGGATCCGGCGCAGACCTTCCCCCGCGTGCGGGGGAAGTGTCAGGCCGTGGCGCGCAGCGACACGCCTGACGATGGGGGAAGTTTCCTCTCTAGGAAAGAAGACTTCCCCCCTCCGTCGCTGGATCGGCTGCGCCGATCGCCGCGACACCTCCCCCGCAAGCGGGAGAGGGTCTTTCAACTAAGGCCGTCCTACCAGCTGATCGACCGATCCGGCCGTGACCGGGTGATACAGGGGCCGGGCCTCGGCGTAGATGCGGCGGGCGATGGGGCGGCCCCAGTCGCCCTCGTTCCACAGGGTCTGGAACAGGGGCAGGACGAACTTGCGGCGGCCCTGGCCGGTCAGGAATTTCTCGGCCGTGGCGACCGAGGGCTGATAGCGGTGGGCCAGGGCGATCTGCAGCCAGGCGAAGGTCAGTTCGGTATTGCCCTCGTTGGCCAGGTTCAGGGTCGATTCCAGATCGGCCAGCTGGGCGGCGGTCAGCCAGTCGGCGTTGCTGCGCAGACCCTCGGGGCGCCAGCCCAGGAAACGCTGGCGCTGCTGGGTGTTCCAGTCCGTCCACGGAATGGCCGAGGCCGGGCCCTTGTCCTTGAAGAAGGCGACGGCGGCGGCGTCCACGGGCGTGAAGGCGTCCGACACCGGGGCCTTGGCGTTCGACGGCAGGCCGGGCTGATAGACCCAGGCGTCCAGCTGCAGGGCGTTTTCCAGGGCGGCGTCGCCCTTGACCAGATGGGCGCGGATGTCCTCCAGGAACATGGCCGTGGTCATCGGGCGATAGGCGTTGCGGTCGAAATAGCCGCGCAGCCAGGCGTCGAACTTCTCGCGTCCGGCGGTCTGTTCGATGGTGCGCAGGAAGGCCGAACCCTTGTCATAGGCGATGGTGTTCATGCCGTCGTCGGGATCGCGGCCGGTCAGGTCGAGGTGCAGGCGGGTGTCGGCGGCGGGCAGGGACTTCAGCTCGTCCTGCAGGCCGTCCCAGGCCAGGACCTGTTCCTGAACCGCACGATCATAGCCGTAGATCGACTCCATGATCCGGTTCTCGAAATAGGAGGTGAAGCCCTCGTTCAGCCAGAAGTCGTTCCAGGTGGCGTTGGTGACCAGATTGCCGGACCAGGAGTGGGCCAGTTCGTGCGCGACCAGGGACACCAGCGACCGGTCTCCGGCGATGATGGTCGGGGTGGCGAAGGTCAGTTTGGGGTTTTCCATCCCGCCGAACGGGAAGCTGGGCGGCAGGACCAGCAGGTCGTACCGGCCCCAGCGATAGGGGCCGTACAGTTTCTCGGCCGCATCGACCATGGCCGCCGTGGGCTCCAGCTCCCAGGCGGCGGCCCGCAGGCGGCTGGGCTCGGTCCAGACCCCGGTGCGCTCGTCGAACGGGGCGAAGGCAAGGTCGCCGACGCCGATGGCGATCAGATAGGGCGGGATCGGATTGTTCATCCGGAAGCGCCAGGCCTTCATTCCGGCGCCGGCCGGTTCGCCGTTCGGGGTCAGGTGGTCGGCGCTCATCACCACGGTCAGGTCGTCGCGGGCGACGATCCGGGCCGAATAGGTCTGGCGGATGCCGGGGCTGTCCTGGGTCGGCACCCAGGTGCGGGTCAGGATGGCCTGGCCCTGGCTGAACAGATAGGGCTTCTGGCCGCCCGCCGTCTGGGCCGGGGTCAGCCATTGCAGGGCCGCCGCGTCGGGGCGGGTCGCATAGGTGATGGTGATCTTGCGGCGTTCGTTCGGGGCGAAGGCCGGGAAATAGACGGTCAGGGGCTGGCCCTTGATGGCGTCATCGGCGCCGGTGACGAAGCGCAGCGGCTGGCCGGCGGCGTCGCGGACATCCTTGATGTCCAGGTTCCTGATGTCGAGGATGATCTCGTTGGCGCCGGGGGCGGCCAGGATGTCCAGGGTCGCCGTGCCCGCCAGGGTCTTGGCGTCGAAGTCGGCCGTCAGGTCCAGGGCCACGTCGACGACGCGGGCGATCTCGGGCCGGGCGTAGGTGTGGCTGTCGACGGCCTCGGGCCCGGGCGCGGGGGCGACGGCGGGCGGGATCATGGCGGAGCCTCCTCCGGTCGTGGCGGAACAGGCGCCCAGACTCGCAGATAGGGCGGCGGCGAGGGCGAGGGCGGAGACGAGGGCGAGGGTTTTGCGCTTCATCGCAGTTCCTGACGCTAAGCGGGACAATCGGCCCGGAGAACGCGCGGAAACGACGAAAAGATCAAGCCTTTCGCCCGTCCTTTCAGGCGGTCGCCTGAACCGGCGGCAGATGGTGCGAGCGGAACAGGCGGCCCTTTTCGGCATAGAGGACCACGGCCAGGGCCAGAAGCCCGTAGCCGGTGATGCCGACCATCATCGGCACGGTCGAGCCGTTGAACTGCTGACCCACGGCGAAACCGGCCAGCGAGCCCATGATGGTCGACAGGAAGCCCTGGGCGGACGAGGCGGTGCCGGCGATATGGCCCATAGGCTCCATGGCCATCGAGCCGAAATTGCCCGCCATCAGGCCGAAGCAGAACATGGTCATGGCCTGCAGGATCCCGAAGGTCCAGATGTTCTCGAAGCCCGCCATGGCCACCGCGGCGTGGACGGCGCCGATGACGATGAAGCCGATCAGGGCCGTGTGGGAGATCAGCCGCGACCCCAGCTTCCCGACCAGCCGCGCGTTCAGCAGCGAGGCGATGGCGATGCCGCCCGCGATGGCCGCGAAGACCAGGGGGAAGGCGGCCCGGGCGTGGAAGACGTCGGAAAAGATCTGTTCCGCCGAGTTGATGAAGCCGAACAGCCCGCCCATCAGCGCCCCCATGGCCAGGGTGTAGCCCAGCGACACCCGGTTGGTGACGGCCTCGCGGAAGCCGGACAGGATGCGGCCCATGCGGATCGGCTGGCGGTATTCGGGGTGCAGGGTCTCGGGCAGGCGGATCATGGCCCACAGCATGACCGACAGGCCGAAGGCCATCAGCACGCCGAAGATCCAGCGCCACGGGCCGAACTGCATGATCAGGGCGCCGACCGAGGGCGCCAGGATCGGCACGCCCAGGAAGACCAGGAAGCTCAGCGACATGACCCGCGCCATGTCACGTCCGCTGTAACGGTCGCGGACGATGGAGACGACCAGCACCCGCGTCGCCGCGCTGCCCAGGCCCTGACCGATCCGCGCCGCGATCAGCGCGTCGAAGGTCGGGGCCAGGGTCGCCAGCAGGCTGAAGACCACATAGATGCCGACGCCGATCATCAGCACGGGCTTGCGGCCATAACGGTCGGCCAGGGGGCCATAGACCAGCTGGGCCGCGCCGAAGCCCAGCAGATAGGCGGTCACCACCCACTGCACGCCGTTGGCGGTCTGGACCCCCAGGTCGGCGCCGATGTGCGGCAGGGCCGGCAGCATGGAGTCGATGGCCAGGGCGTTCATCGCCATCAGGGCGGCGACCAGGCAGACGAATTCGACGAAGCCGGGCTTCTGGACGGGCGCAGGCGCGGGGGATGAGGTCATCCGGGCCAGATGCGCCATGCGACCGCCTGCCGCAACCGTCCGTCTGTCATAAATTGCTGCAATGCAGCGAAATCGAGCTTGATCGCGGGCGCCTCGCCAAAGCCGCGAAGCTCCGCTAGAGGAAGTCATGACAGACAAGATGACAGCACAGGCGGCGCTGGACCGCCTCGAAACCCTCTACAATCAATCCGTGACCAACCTGCGCGACGCCGTGCGGGACTTCGTCAACACCGGCGCCCGGCCTGATCCGGTCAAACGCGCCGAAGGATTGTTCGCCTATCCCGAGCTTCGCATCCGCTGGGACGGGGATCGCCCCCAGGACCTGGAGCCGCGCGCCTACGCCCGCCTCTCCAAACAGGGCGTCTATTCCACCACCGTCACCCGGCCGGACCTGTTCCGCCCCTATCTGACCGAACAGCTGGACCTGCTGGAGCGGGAATACGAGGCGACGTTCGAGGTCGAGATCTCGCGTCAGGAAATCCCCTTCCCCTATGTGACCGACGGGCTGGAGGTCGCGCTGGACCGGTCGATGACGGCGGCCCTGGCCCGCTGGTTCCCGACCACCGACCTGGCCCATATCGGCGACGAGATCGCCGACGGCCTGTTCGACCCCAGCGAGGATCTGCCCCTGTCGCTGTTCGACGGGCTGCGGACCGACTTCTCCCTGGCGCGACTGCGGCACTACACCGGCACGCCGGTCGACGACGTCCAGTCCTATGTCCTGTTCACCAACTATAATCGCTATGTCGACGAGTTCGTGCGCTGGGCCATCGAACAGCTGAAGACGCCGGGCAGCCCCTACGAAACCCTGTCCTGCGCCGGCGGCGTGGTCATCACCCGCGACACCCCCAACCCCGAGGCGGCGATCAGCGACACGGCCTGGAAGAAGCACCAGATGCCGGCCTATCACCTGACCGCGCCGGGCCATAAGGGCGTGACCCTGGTCAATATCGGCGTCGGCCCGTCCAACGCCAAGACCATCACCGACCACCTGGCCGTGACCCGCCCCCATGTCTGGCTGATGATCGGCCACTGCGGCGGCCTGCGCGCCAGCCAGACCATCGGCGACTATGTCCTGGCCCATGCCTATCTGCGCGACGACCATGTGCTGGACGCGGTCCTGCCGCCGGACATCCCGATCCCGTCGATCGCCGAGGTCCAGCGCGCCCTCTATGACGCGACCAAGTCGGTCAGCGGAATGCCGGGCGACGAGGTCAAGCTGCGTCTGCGCACCGGCACGGTGGTCACCACCGACGACCGGAACTGGGAGCTGCGCTATTCCAAGTCGGCGCTGCGCTTCAACCAGAGCCGCGCCGTCGCCATCGACATGGAAAGCGCCACCATCGCGGCCCAGGGCTACCGCTTCCGCGTCCCCTACGGCACCCTGTTGTGCGTCTCGGACAAGCCGCTGCACGGCGAGATCAAACTGCCGGGCCAGGCCAACCGCTTCTATGAAGGCTCGATCTCGGAACACCTGCAGATCGGCATCCAGGCGGTCGACCTGATGCGCGACGAGGGGGCGAAGCTCCACTCCCGCAAGCTGCGCGCCTTCGACGAGCCGCCGTTCCGGTGATCGCCTGGGGCGTCTCCTCCCCGCTTTGCGGGGAGGTGGCTCGGAGCGCAGCGGAGAGACGGAGGGGCTCTTGAAGCCCCACGGACTTCCGTTCTTCGCGCGTGAAGAACCCCTCCGTCACGGCGCTGAAGAAGCGCCGCGACACCTCCCCATTTCATGAGGAGGAGACTGCTCTCAAAAAGCACTTTACAAAATAAAGTAATTCATCCACCCTGAGATCATCGGATTTCAGGAGGAGGGCGCCATGACGCGCGAGACGCAGGCTATCCAGGACGACATCGCCTATATGCGGGCCCTGGCCCACGAGGGTCGGCACGCGCCGCTGCTGGCGGGACGTTTCCTCGTCGCGGCGGCGGTGATCTTCGGGTCCGCCAATGTCGGCCAGTGGGCGATCCAGTCGGGTCTGATCGACGTCAATCCCTGGGCGCAGCTGTGGCTGTGGATCGGGGCCGGCGTGGTCTTCGCCGTCGCTCTGGCCGTGCTGACCAACCGGCAGAAGGGCCAGCCGGGCAGCCAGTCGGCGGGCAACAAGGCGGTCGGCGCGGCCTGGACCGGCGTCGGCTACGGCATTTTCGTCACCTGGCTGGGCCTGGTGGCCCTGTCGGTGAAGAGCGGCGACTGGGGCTGGATGGCGGCGATGCCGACCGTGGTGCTGGTCGCCTATGGCTCGGCCTGGATGGTGGGGGCGGCCATGACCCGGACCCGCTGGATGAATCTGACCGCCCTGCTGTCCTATGCCGGCGCGGTCGGCGTGGCCTGGTTCATCGACAGTCCGGCCATCTATCTGGTCTTCACCGTCGTGCTGATGGCCGTGGCCCTGATCCCCGGCCTGATCCTGATGCGGCAGGAACCATCGGAGATCGTCTGATGGCCGACGACTTCGACATCGGCCGGATCGACGAGGTGATCCACGGGCGGATCCGGCTGGGCATAATGGCCTATCTGTCCGGCGCGGACTCCGCCGACTTCAATACGCTGAAGGCCAGGCTGCAGACCACGGACGGCAATCTGTCGGTCCATCTGCGGAAACTGGAAGACGCGGGCTTCGTCGCCGTGACCAAGAGTTTCGCAGGGAGAAAGCCCCTGACCGAGGCCAGTCTGACCGAGACGGGGCGCGCCGCCTTCGTGGCCTATCTCGACGCCATGGCGGGCCTGCTGCCGGCGCGCTAGACCGAAATCGGATCAGTTGGCCGCCGGCCAACTGATCTCAGATTTCGGTCCAGCATGACTCTGGAGCCTGATTCACGGCGTCAGCGGAATCGCGAAGCGATTCCACTTCAGCCGATCAGGCTCTAGAAGGCGGGCATGAGCCCCCGTCTCCACGCCTTCGAGGCCATCGACAACTTCCGCGACTATGGCGACTACGCCACGGCGGCCGGGCGACGCGTGCGTCCCGGCCGCCTGCTGCGTTCGGGCCATCACGCCCGCGCCAGCGAAGCCGACCTGCAGGCCCTGGCGGTCTTCGACCTGGGCGCGGTGGTCGACCTGCGCCGCCCCGGCGAACGGCGCGACCAGCCGTCGCGACGACCCGAGGGCTTCGACGCCCTGGTGATCGAGGGCGGCGTCGACGACGGGGCCGAGGCGCCCCACATCGCCTTCCTGAAGACCGAGGAATTGACGCCCAATTCCGGGCGACGGTTCATGGACAGCACCTATCGCCGCCTGCCGTTCGACGCCGCGCATCTGGAGGTGTTCGGCCGCTACTTCCAAGCCCTGGGCGACCAGGACCGCCCCGTGCTGATCCATTGCGCGGCGGGCAAGGACCGGACCGGCTTCCTGGCGGCCCTGACCCATCATCTGCTGGGCGTGCATCGCGACGACATGGTCGAGGACTATCTGCTGACCAATACGGCGGTCGATCTGGTCGGGCGGGCGCCGGCCATCGCCAAGCAACTGCACCAGCGAACCGGACGTCTGGCCTCTGACGACGCCGTGGTCGCCTTCCTGGGCGTCGAGGCGGCCTATCTGGAAGCCGCCTTCGCCGAGGTGGAGGCGCGGCACGGTTCGCTGGACGCCTATCTGCGCGACGCGGTCGGGGTGGACGACGCCCTGCGCCAACGCATCGAGGCGCGGCTGTCGGCGTGAGCGACGTTCTGGCCCATGTCGTGGTTCGCGATCATCCGTGGACGGAACCTCTGTCCGTCGCGGCCGGAATCGGTGGGGAAGACGGCGCTCTGGCCCTGCTGTCCGACGGTGGACCGGGCGGGCGCTGGTCCCATGTGGCGGCGACGCCGGACCGGGTCCATGTCGGCGCGCGGGAAACGGCCCTGTTCGATCCGCTGCGCGACCCGGCCTGGGGCGCGGGCACGGTCGGTCTGGCCGGCTATGACGCCGGGGCGCGACCGGCGACGGGGGACCGCGACGCCGTCTGGCCCGACCTGATGCTGGCCCGCTATCCGGCCCTGCTCAGTTTCGACCATCACGCGGCCCGGGTCCGCGTCGTCGGCCGGGGCCGCTCCCGGGCCGAGGCCGAGGCCGCCGCCCACCGCGCCGTCGGCTGGCTGTCCGCCGCCCGCCCGCCCGAAACCCCGCCGGCGCCGGCGCAGGACTTCACGGCCGAGGCCGGGGACCAGGCCTACCGCGACGCCGTCGCCGAGGTCGTGGTCCGCATCGCCGCCGGAGAGCTGTTCCAGGCCAATATCGCCCGCGCCTGGGGCGGCGCGTTGAAGCCCGGGGCCGATCCGTTCGACGTCTTCCTGCGTCTGCAGCAGGGGCGGGCCTCGCCCTATGGCGCCTTCTGGCGGATCGGCGACCGGGCCCTGGTGTCCAATTCGCCGGAATTATTCCTGTCGCTGGACGGCGAGAGCCGCCGCATCGAGGCCCGGCCGATCAAGGGCACGCGGCCCCGGTCGACCGATCCGGTCCGGGACGCGGCCCTGGCCGCCGACCTCCTGTCCAGCGCCAAGGACCGGGCCGAAAACCTGATGATCGTCGACCTGATGCGCAATGACCTGGCCCGCGCCTCGCGCGTCGGCTCGGTCGCGGTCGAGCGGCTGTTCGCGGTCGAGAGCCATCCGACCGTCCATCATCTGGTCTCGACCGTCGTCGGCCGGGCCGCGCCGGGGGTCGCGCCCGCCGATCTGCTGGCGGCGACCTTCCCGCCCGGATCGATCACCGGCGCGCCCAAGCATCAGGCCATGAAGGTCATCGCCGCCCTGGAGCCGCCGCGCGGCGCCTGGTGCGGTTCGCTGTTCATCCTGGAGGAGGGCGGCGGCCTGACCGCCTCGGTCCTGATCCGCACCGCCGCCTTCGAACATCAGGGCGAAGGCTGGACGTTCCGCACCCTGGCCGGCGCGGGCATTGTCGCCGACAGCGATCCGCAGGCGGAACTGGCCGAAACCGAGGCGAAGATTTCGGCCCTGCGCCGCGCCCTGACGGATCAGCAGTCCGAACAGGTGATGACGGTCGTGTCGCGCGGGTTCAGATAGGCGCGACGGGTGAACTCCGCGGCCGGAAGGAATTTCTGGAACGGCGACGAATATTTGTAATAGCTCTCGGCGACGATGACCGACGCGCCGTTCGTGGCCAGCATGTCGGTTGGAATCTTGGCGTCCGATATCACCAGGGGCTTGTTCAGCTTGCTTCCGGTCGAACCGCTCGGAACCCAGCTGCGGCTCCAGTTCAGCGTATATTGGGTCGCCGACACGCGCGAGACGCTGCTGACCCTCTGCTCCATCGAGGTCTGGCCGAAGGGCGCCATGATCAGGGGGCCGACCTCGAAGATCTTGCCGATCTCCGCCTTGGTGATGGTCGAAGACTGCGACACCAGATCCGCGACCGCCGCGGCGACATGGCTGGTCCGCTTGAACGCCATATAGCCCTGACAGAGGTCCGCAGCCCCGGCGTAGAGCAGCACCATGACGGGCGCGATCAGGGCGAATTCCACCGCGGACACGCCTCTGTCGTCCCTGGCCAGTCGGGCGATCGTGGACCGGTTCATCAGAAGGGCTCGTTGCGGAAGGCGGTGGCCGTGGAAATCAGTATCTGACCCGCCCCGGCGCTCGTGACGGCCTGGGTCAGGGAGGGGACGATCATCGGCTGTTTGTACCAGATCCGCACCACGACCAGATCCTGGGCCTTTCCGCCGTCGTAGTTCATCTGTGACAGGTCCAGCTCCCCGTTTTCCTTTCTGGGGGGATCGGTGTTGTCAGAGAAACGGGCGACCACGCGCACGTCGATCGTGGTGCGGCTGGCGCAGTCGCTCTTGAAGACGCTCATCTCGTCGCAGAAGGCCTGTTTGAACTTGCCGGCGTCAAACCCCTGGGCCTGGGCCTGGCCCGTTCGCACCAGGCGGCTGGCCTTGAGCACGGCGTTTTCCGCGATCGCGTCGATGACGAAGACCAGGCCGAGCTGGAAGATCGAGAACAGCAGCAGGAAGAAGGGGGTGGCGATCAGGGCGAACTCCAGCGCGGCGGCGCCTTCGCGCGCCTTGCGCGCGCGGCTCATCCCGCCGCCCTGCCGAGGTTCACGAGACACGGCGATCAGGGCGCGACGGGCGATGCGCCGGTCGAAGCGGTGGCGCGGACGCTGGGAACACATGAGGCGCCGCACGCCATTTCCGTCGCCTGACCGCCCCGCCAGACGCGAACGGAACCGGTCGATCCGCCGGTCACGACCACTTCTCGCTGAAACAGGGTGCGGCCGACGCCGTCGACGGCGACGACTTCCGTCACCCCATAGCCCTTGCCCACGATGAACAGGGTGTTGGCGTCGACGACGGTGACGTCGGCGATCTGCGGGTTGCCGACAATGACCGACGAGGCCGAGCCGCGGAGCTGGACACGCGCCGAACGGTCGATCTCGACATTGAGGGCGCCGCTCTGGGCGAGCGCGGCGACGGGCGCGGCGATCGACGCCGAAGCCAGGGCGACGGCCGTGAGGACGAGGAGGGGGCGGGGCATCGGCGGCTCTTCTCAATTGCGCGCTTGAGCGCGAACGCCCGCATGATGACCCGAGGTTCCTCAACAAAGGCTGAAGCGGTCTCAGGCAAATTTTCTTTGGTAAATCCGTGGGTAACCACGACTTGTGACTCAGCCTTAACGCGCGTCGGGCATTTTGATCCTGCGTTTGGGGGTCAAGCGGGCTACCGGCTCCCCCCGCCAAGTTGCTCGCTGGACTTTTTAATCAAAGGAAATACCCATGACCAAGTTTGTTTCGCGCTTCGCCAAGGACGAATCGGGCGCCACGGCCATCGAATACGGCCTGATCGCCGCCCTCATCTCGGTCGCCATCATCTCGGCCGTCACCCTGCTGGGCGGTAACCTGAAGACCGTCTTCAGCAACCTCGCCGGCACGCTGACCGGCAAGGGCACCGCCGGCTAAGCCAGCGCCGACTGTCTGATGCGGGAAGGGGTCGAGGCGAAAGCCTCGGCCCCTTTTCTTTTGCGGGCGCGGCAACCTGAACTTAACGCGGCAGGGCGATGTTGGGCGCATGGACCTTCTGGCTCTTCCCCTTATCGGCGCCTTCCCGATCCTGATGATTGTGACCGGGCTGCACGACCTGATCACGATGCGGATTCCCAACTGGATATCCCTGATCCTGTTGGCGGCCTTCTTCCCTGCGGCCCTGCTGGTCGGGCTGCCCCCGATGGAGATCGCCGTTCACCTCGGCGTGGGCCTGGCCGCCCTTGTCGTCGGCATGGCCATGTTCGCCTTGAACTGGATCGGCGGCGGCGACGCCAAGGCCTTGGCGATCGCCTGCCTGTGGCTGGGCCTGGGGAGCGTCGCGCCGTTCATCCTGTGGACCGGCGTCGTGGGCGGACTGTTCTGCCTGCTGCTTCTCGCGGCGCGTCAATATTATCCGATGGTCGAGACTTTCACCCCGGCCTCGGGCTGGGTCGCCCGGCTGCTGGAGCCTAGAGGCGATATTCCGTACGGCGTGGCCATCGCCATCGGAGCCCTGATCGCCTTCCCGGAAAGCGCGCTTCTGCTGAAGGCCCTCGGATAGAGGCCGCAAAGAGCCGGATGCGGCTGCTTAGGAAGCATTAACCCGCCGGCCTCATGATCGTTAACGGTAGGGCGACGGAGATCGTGTCCGGGTTTCCACGCCTGCCGGAGACCTTTGGATGAAGCCCGCTCGTATCGCCGTCATCTGCATCGCCGCCGTCTCGGCCCTGGGCCTCGCCCTGGTCGTCCGTGCGATGGGCAACGGTTCCGAACCCGCGGCGCCCGCCGCCGCCGCGCCTGTCGAGACACGGCCTATGGCCAAGGTTCTGGTCGCCGCCAAGGATCTGGAGCCGGGCGCGCGCCTGACCGAGGCGGATCTCGCCTGGAAGGACTGGCCCGTCGACCAGGTCAATCCCGTCTTCATTACCGACGGCGCCACCCCCATTCCCCCCAAGCCGGCCCCCACGACCGCCTCCGAAAAGGCCGAGGGCGCGGTGGAGCGTGTCGCCCAGGCGGCGACCCAGCTCGCCGGCCCGGGCGCCAAGTCCGACTACCTCGGCTCGGTCGTGCGCGAACCCATTCTGGCCGGAGAGCCGATCGTGGCGCGCAAGATCGTCCGCGCCGGCGACAGCGGTTATCTGGCGGCCTATCTGGAGCCGGGCATGCGCGCCATGGCCATCGCCGTGACGGTGGAATCCGCCGCAGGCGGCTTCATCCTGCCCGGCGACAGGGTCGATGTGGTGCTCACCACGCAGAACGAGGCCAACGCCGCAGGCGTGGACGGCGGCGCCAGCGCCCGGGCGAAATTCTCCTCGGCCACCGTGATGCAGAACGTCAAGGTTCTGGCCATCGACCAGTCGACGCGCGCCGCCGACGAGGAACAGGCCGTGGTCGGTGCGACCGCGACGCTTGAGGTTCGTCCCCAGGACGCGGTGGTCCTGGCCCAGGCCAAGTCCGAGGGCGAACTCTCGCTCTCCCTGCGCTCCTATGCCGACACGGCCGGCCCGTCGGGTGCGGCCCGATCGCCCCGGGGCCAGCCCCACAGCGTCCGCGTCTATCGCGGCGGCGACCCCGAAGTCGTGGTGACGCCGTGAGAAAGAATCCCATGCGCAAGACCGCCGCCCTCGCCTGCGTCCTGCTGGCCGGCCTCGCCGCCGTCCCGGCGCCCGGCGTCGCCCAGACCCGCGCGGCGGTGTCGATGGGCGCCGCGCCGCAACTGATTAATCTGCCCCGCGGCACCTCCTTCGCCGTGGATCTGCCGGCCGACGCTCGCGACGTGATCGTGTCCAATCCGCAGGTGGCCGAGGCCATGCTGCACTCGCCGCGCCGCATCACCGTCATCGGCGTCGCGCCGGGCGAGACGGACGCCGTCTTCCTGGACGCCGCCGGCCGCACCATCCTGAGCCTGCGCGTCCGCGTCGACGCCGGCACCAGCGCCCTGCAGGATACGCTGGGCCGTATCGCGCCGGGCGGCCAGATCCACGCCGAGGCCGTCAACGACACGGTGATCCTGACCGGCGTCGCCGTCTCTCCGACCCAGGCCGCCCAGGCCGCCCAGGTGGCCCGCGCCTTCGTCTCCGCCCCGGAGAAGGTGATCAACATGATCAGCGTCGCCGGATCGGACCAGGTGACGCTGAAGGTTCGCGTGGTCGAGGTTCAGCGCAGCAGCCTGAAGCAACTGGGGTTCAACGCCGATATCCTGAAGGGATCGGGCATCCATTCCTACGGCTTCAACCGGGCCAACACCTACGGCGTCAACGGCACGGCGGCCGGGGGCGGTTCGCTTTGCTACGGTCAGGCGGGCGGTCGGACGACGAACTACTCGAATAGCAATTCGACGGGCAGCCAAACTGGATCCAGCTCTACTCGGACGGACACGCAGGCCTGGCAGGGCGCGCCTTTTCCGACCACAGTCGATGTGACCGATGTGAATGGCAATATCATCACGGTTCCCGGCACCTCGTCCGTAGGGTCCAGCCTCGGATCGAGCATTGGAAGCTCGGTCTCCAATGCCATCCAGAGTGTGGCCTCGACGGCCTTCCAGACCATGACGGGCACAAACGCGACCGGGTGCCTCGAAGCTTTCGAGCGCGTGGGTCTCGCGCGGACCTTGGCCGAGCCGAACCTGACGTCGGTGAACGGTGAATCCGCCAACTTCCTGGCAGGCGGAGAATTTCCATTGCCGACCGGTCGTGACCGGGACGGCACCATCACCGTGACCTATAAGCCCTATGGCGTGGGCCTGTCCTTCCGGCCGGTGGTTCTGTCCGAAGGTCGCATCTCTCTGCAGGTCAAGGTCGAGGTGTCGGAGCTGACGGAACAGGGCGGCTTCACCATCGGCGCTGGCACGCCCTCGTCGATCACCCTGCCGGGCCTGACTGTCCGGCGTAGCGAAAATACCGTCGAGTTGCCGTCCGGCGGGTCGATGATGATCGCCGGTCTGCTTCAGGAAAGCACTCGCCAGACCGTGGACTCCCTGCCGGGCGTCACCAATCTCCCCGTGCTGGGATCGCTGTTCCGGTCGCGGGACTTCCTCAATGGCGAGACCGAACTGGTGGTGATCGTCGAGCCCTATATCGTCAGCCCGACCTCGCCCGACCGTATGCAAACCCCCGCCGACGGCCTGCGCATCGCCAGCGACTCGCAGACCATTCTGTTCGGCCAACTGAACCAGATCTACGGATCGCCAGCCCCCTCCGCCCAGCAGGGCGCCGCGTGGCAGGGCGCCGTCGGCTATATGATCGAGTAGGCCCATGATCCGATCCTCCAAGACGATCATTTCCTCGCTGGCGATCGCCGGCGCCCTGGCCGGCCTGACCGGCTGCGTCGGCGGCCCGGCCAGTCTGGGCGGCGCGGCGCCGCTGACGCCGACGTCCCGCTACGGCTTGCAGGTCGAGGCCGACCTGGATCGGATCGCCCTTTCCGTCCATGACGACGGTCTGTCGGCTAACCAGAACGCCGCCCTGCGCGACCTGGCGCAGCGCTTCTCCCTCGCAGGGGCCGGAACCCTCGTGATCGAGGCGCCTGCGGGCGGGGATCCCGTGGCCGGCCAGCGGGCCTATGACATCCGCGCCGCTCTCGAACGGATGGGGCTGCCGGCCCAGAGCCTGCGGATGGCCAGCTATGTGGGGCCGGACCCCCGCGCGCCGGTTCTGGTCGGTTTCGAAACCGTCCAGGCGGTCGTGCCCCGCTGCGGCCAGACCTGGGGCAACCTCAGCCGCACGGGCGACAATATGTCGGGTTCCAACTTCGGCTGCGCCGTGACGGCCAACCTGGCCGCCCAGATCGCCGACCCGCGCGACATCGTGGCGCCGCGCGCCATGACGCCCGCCGACGCGGGACGCCGCACCGTGGTCTTCGACAAGTATCGCGCCGGGGAGCAGACGGCGGCGGTTGTAGAGACATTGGTCGACAGCGCGCGCGTCGCGACGGCCGTGGATTAGGTTCATGAGCACCTCCACCCCTCGCACCTTCGAAACCTTCGACGACGCCTTCGACGTCGACATGGACTTCTCGGACCCGGACGCCTTCCCCGCCGAGGCGGAAGAGACGCCGCTGCAGTTCACGACCTCTGCGGTCGAGCCCGCCCCGATCCAGCCGTCTGTCCAGCCCGCCGCGGCGCCGGGGTTCAATCCCGTCGGCGAAATGGTGGCCCAGGCCCAATCGACCCTGGCCCCGACCCTGGCGTCTGAGACCGGCCTGACCTCGGCCGGCCTGGCCTCGACCGGCCTGGCCCCGGCCAGCGCCATCGGCGAGGTGTCGGTGCCGCGCATCGCCATCCACGTCTTCGCCGAGCGTCAGGACACCCTGGCCGCCGCCGAGCGCGCCGCCCAGGATCGCCGCCTGTCGCGCGCCACGACCCAGATCCGCATCGGCGGCGTGCTGGCGGCCGTCGAGGCCTATCATCACGAGCCGACGCCCCCGCTGATCATCGTCGAATGCCTGAAGGATCCCGAGGGCCTGCTCTGGGAGGTCGACCAGCTGGCCGAGGTCTGCGACGCGGGCACCAAGGTCATCGTCGTCGGCCCGACCAACGACATCCTGCTGTTCCGCGAACTGATGCGGCGCGGGGTCAGCGAATATCTGGTCGGTCCGCTGCAGCCGCTGCAGCTGATCGCGGCCATCGGCGGCCTGTTCAACGACCCGGCCCAGCCCTTCGTCGGCCGCTCGATCGCCTTCGTCGGCGCGCGCGGCGGGGCCGGCGCCTCGGCCGTGGCCCACAACACCGCCTATGCGATTTCGGAACGGATCGGCGCCAATACGGTCATCGTCGACTACGACCTGCCGTTCGGCACCGCCGGTCTGGACTTCAACCAGGATCCGCTGAACGGCGTCGCCGACGCCCTGGGCCAGCCGGACCGGCTGGACTCGACCCTGCTGGACCGGATGATGGTCCGCTGCACGGACAAGCTCAGCCTGTTCGCCGCCCCGGCCACCCTGGACACCGACTGGGACATCTCGGCCGACGCCTTCGAGGAGGTCACCACCCGGATCCGCTCGACCGCGCCCTTCGTGATCCTGGATCTGCCGCACCTGTGGTCGCCGTGGATGCGCCAGACCCTGATCAGCGCCGACGAGGTGGTGATCGTGGCCACGCCGGACCTGGCCTCGCTGCGCAACGCCAAGAACATGATCGACCTGATCAAGACCGGCCGCCCGAACGATGCGCCGCCGCGCCTGGTGCTGAACCAGGTCGGGGTGCCCGGGCGCCCCGAAATCCCGGCCAAGGACTTCGGCGCCGCCCTGGGCGTTCATCCCAGCCTGATCATCCCGTTCGACGCCAAGACCTTCGGCGCGGCCGCCAACAACGGCCAGATGATCCTGGACGCCGGGGCCAAGACCAAGGCGGCCGAGGCCTTCCAGACCCTGGCCCAGATCGTGTCGCGTCGCGAACTGCCGGTCGTCGCCGGTCCCAAGGCCAAGCCGGGCAAGGCGGCGAAATCCGCCAAGCCGCCCAAGACGGCGTCCACGACCGAATCCAAGTCTCTCTTCGCCTCCATGTTCAGGAAACGCTGACGCGTGTTCGGCAAGCGTACAGGTCAGCCCGGCGTCGCCTCGGCGCCGATGCGTCCCGCCCCCCAGAAGGCGGGTGCGTCCGAGAGCGCGCGCGCTGCGGCGTTCGGCGACGTGCGCCAGCCGCAGCAGGGCGTCCAGGCCGAGGCCTTCGCCTTCGTCGGCGAGGATGATTTCGAACCCGACGCCCAGGCCTTCGCCCGCGCCGACGCGCCCGCCCAGACGGGAGCCCCCGCCGCCGCGCCCACGGCCGACCGGCTGGACGCCCTGGCCGCACGGCCCAAGCCCAAGCCGGAAGCGCCGCGTCCGGCCGCCGGCGCGCCCGGCCCCAAGGCCACGGCGGGCCTGGACCAGCTGAAGAAGGCCCAGGCGGTCGCCGAGATCGTCCGCGAACAGAGCGACTATTATCACGCCACGAAGACCACCATCTTCAACGCGCTGATGAACACCATCGACCTGGCCCAGCTGGCCCAGCTGGACACCAAGGCCGCGTCGGAAGAGATCCGCGACATCGTCGCCGAACTGGTGGCGATCAAGAACGTCTCCATGTCGGTCGCCGAGCAGGAGCATCTGGTCCAGGACATCGTCAACGACGTCCTCGGCTATGGTCCGCTGGAGCCGCTGCTGGCCCGCGACGACATCGCCGACATCATGGTCAATGGCGCCGGCCGGGTCTTCATCGAGGTCAACGGCAAGGTTCAGCTGACCAATGTCCGTTTCCGCGACAACGCCCAGCTGATGAACATCTGCCAGCGGATCGTGTCCCAGGTGGGCCGCCGCGTCGATGAATCCAGCCCCATCTGCGACGCCCGTCTGCCCGACGGTTCGCGCGTCAACGTCATCGCCCCGCCCCTGGCGATCGACGGCCCGACGCTGACGATCCGGAAGTTCAAGAAGGACAAGCTGACGATGAAGAATCTGGTGGAGTACGCCTCCATCAGTCCCGAGGGCGCGCGCGTCCTGGGCGTCATCGGCGCCTCGCGATGCAATCTGGTCATCTCGGGCGGCACGGGGTCGGGCAAGACCACCCTGCTGAACACCCTGACGGCCTTCATCGACCCGACCGAGCGGGTCATCACCTGCGAGGACGCCGCCGAACTGCAACTGCAGCAGCCGCACGTGGTGCGTCTGGAGACCCGGCCGCCGAACCTGGAAGGCCAGGGCATGATCACCATGCGCGACCTGGTCAAGAACTGCCTGCGGATGCGTCCCGAGCGGATCATCGTCGGCGAGGTGCGCGGCCCCGAGGCCTTCGACCTGCTCCAGGCCATGAACACGGGCCACGACGGCTCGATGGGCACCCTGCACGCCAACTCCCCGCGCGAGGCCATCAGCCGGATGGAGTCGATGATCACCATGGGCGGCTACGGTCTGCCGTCCAAGACCATCCGCGAGATGATCGTCGGCTCGGTCGACGTCATCGTCCAGGCCGCCCGCCTGCGCGACGGTTCGCGCCGCATCACCCACATCACCGAGGTCGTGGGTCTGGAAGGCGATGTGATCGTGACCCAGGACCTGTTCGTCTACGACATCACCGGCGAGGACGAGCACGGCAAGGTCGTCGGCCGTCACCGCTCGACCGGCATCGCCCGTCCCCGCTTCTGGGACCGCGCCCGCTACTACGGGCTGGAGCGCGAGCTGGCCGACGCCCTCGACGCGGCGGAGTAGGGGCCATGCTTCCGATCCTCGCGGCGGTCCTCGCCTTCATCACCATCGGCGGCCTGGGCTGGGTCTTCGTCGGCGGTGAGGATTCGTCCAATCAGGCGGTCAAGCGCGCCCAGGCCCTGGGCGAGGGCAAGAAGAATCCGGCGCTGGCGCGCAAGGCGGCTGCGGCTGCGGCCAATACGCCCGAAGCCCGGCGCAAGCAGATCATGGCCCAGCTTCAGGAAGCGGATCGCCGCGACCGCAAGGCGCGTGCGAACATGGCGGCGAAGCTGCGCCAGGCCGGGCTGACGATCAGTGTGCGGACCTTCTACATCATCAGCGGCGTGGTCGGGCTCGTCGCCGCGATCGCGGCCCTGGCGTTCGGCCTGCACATCCTCCTGGCGCTGGGGCTCGGCTTCGGCGTGGGCCTGGGCTTGCCGCGCTGGGTTGTGGGCTTCATCGCCAAGGGACGGATGAAGAAATTCTCCCTCGAATTCCCCAATGCGGTGGACGTCATCGTGCGCGGCATCAAGTCGGGCCTGCCCGTCCACGAATGTTTCAAGATCATCGGCCGCGAGAGCCCCGCCCCCCTCGGCCCGGAGTTCAAGAAGCTGGTCGAGGCCCTGGGCGTGGGCATGACCCTGGAACAGGCCCTGGAGAAGATGTTCGAACGGATACCGACGCCGGAACTGCGCTTCTTCACCATCGTCATCGCGATCCAGCAGAAGACCGGCGGCAATCTGGCCGAGGCCCTGGGGAATCTGTCGACGGTGCTGCGTGCGCGCCGGATGATGGGCGAGAAGGTCAAGGCCCTGTCGTCCGAAGCCCTGGCCTCCGCCGGCATCATCGCCTGCCTGCCGCCGGCCGTCATGGGCATGGTCATGTTCACCAGCCCCGCCTATATGATGGCCCTGTTCACCGACATCCGGGGCAATGCGCTCCTGCTCCTGGCGGCCTTGATGATGGCCACCGGCGTCTTCGTCATGAAGCGCATGATCTCGTTCAAGATCTGAGGCGGCGTCATGAACGGCTTCATTCGCTTCATCACCGACCCGCAGAACCTGCTCAGCATCGGCGTGGGGATTCTGGTGTTCGCCACCGTCCTGACCCTGCTGTCGTCGATGACGGGCGGGGTGAAGCTGGACAAGCGGATGAAGGCCGTCTCGGAACGGCGCGACGAGTTGAAGCGCCGCTCGCGCGCCGCCATCCAGTCCGGGCCGGGCGGTCTGCGCCACACCGACGATGAAGGCTTCAAGAAGCGGGTCGTGGACCGGCTGAACCTGACCCAGTTGCTGGAAGACCCCAAGGTGGCGGATCAGATGGCTCAGGCCGGCTACCGCGGGCCGCGACCGCTGACGACCTTCTACTTCTTCCGCTTCACGTCGCCCTTCGTCTTCCTGCTGGTCACGGCCTTCTACATGTTCGTGATGAAGATCGTGGACTGGCCGACCATGCTGAAGGTGACCGCCTGCATGTTCGCGGCGGTCGCGGGCTTCTACGCGCCCAACCTCTATGTGAAGAACCGCATCGACAAGCGCCGCGCCTCGATCATGCTGGCGTTTCCGGACGCGCTGGACCTGCTGCTGATCTGCGTCGAGGCCGGCATGTCCATCGAGGCGGCGATCACCAAGGTCAGCCAGGAGATGGGGTCGTCCTCGATCGAACTGGCCGAGGAGCTGTCACTGCTGTCGGCCGAGCTCAGCTATCTGCCGGATCGCCGCATCGCCTATGAAAACCTGGGCAAGCGCACCAATCATCCCGGCGTGAAGTCGGTCACCGTGGCCATGACCCAGGCCGAGGTCTATGGCACGCCCCTGTCTTCGGCCCTGCGGGTCATGGCCAAGGAAAACCGCGACCTGCGTCTGTCGGCGGCGGAGAAGAAGGCGTCCGCCCTGCCGGCCCAGCTGACCGTGCCGATGATCCTGTTCTTCCTGCCGGTCCTGTTCATCGTCATCCTCGGGCCGGCGGTCCTCAACATCATCGACACGATGGCCAAGAACTAGGTTTCAGCCGCCGTCTTCAGCCCGTCGACGATGGCCTGATGCGCCTCGCGCAGGGCCGGGCGGTGCTTGTCGTGGAACAGCTCGCCGCGCAGGCCCGCGAACTTGTGGCCGGACGAGACGATGCATTTGCCCTTCTCCAGCTCCTCGATGTCGATATAGCGCAGGGTGCGGAACAGGAAGCCCCGGTTCTCGGTCCAGACCAGCCGCACATAGGGCCGCCATTCGGCGACGGCGGCCGCTGCCTGACGCTGGGGCTGGCCGGGAAAGGCCTCGGTCATCGACAGCCGGCCGCCATAGGCGATGGCGCCCTCGACCTCGGTCTCGTAGGGGTTCCATTCGTTCCAGCGCGACAGGTCCGACACCAGCTCCCAGAGCCGGTCGGAGGTCGCCTGCACGCCGGCGCGTTTCTCGATCTTGGTGTCGTCCATGACGCCGATCTGGCACGGCTTGGCGGCGGAAGGAAGACGTTCAGTCCCGCTGGCCGTCCGGCTGGACCAGCTTCAGCCGTCGTCCGTCGTCCAGACCCAGCCGCGTCTTGACCTCGAACAGGTCGGCGCCGGCGGGAATGATCAGCAGCTTCTTGGGCTGGGCCGTATTGACCGCGACCACCCCGCCCTTGGGGCAGATGTCGAAACAGTCGGCGCCGGTGACGGTCAGACCGCTCTTGCGGCCTTTCTTGCCCTTCTTCAGGTGCAGATATTTCCGCAGCGCCTTCTTCAGCGTCATGTCGCCGTCGGGACCGAAGCCGCCGTCCAGCTTCTTCGAACATTTGCGGCAGACCAGGACCACGTCCTTCCACTCGGTCTTCGCGCTCTTGAAGTCTTCGACAGCCATGATTCGATGATCGTCGAGCGCGGGTCGTTGCACAAGCGAGGCGGGCGCCCTCTGATGGCCGGGAACGCAATTTCACGGGAGCTTCACATGCGCCGCCTGATCGCCGCCCCGATCCTGGTCTCGACCCTGGCCCTGATGTGCGCGACCGGCGGCGCCCATGCTCAGGAAACGGGGGCCCATACCGTCGACGCGGCGACCGTGGACGCCGCCGTCCAGGCGGTCCTGCCCGAGGTGGTCGAATGGCGCCGCGACTTCCACCAGCATCCCGAACTGGGCTTCGCCGAGACCCGCACGGCCGAGACCATCGCCGCCCATCTGCGGTCCCTGGGGCTGGAGGTCCGCACCGGGGTCGGCAAGACCGGGGTGGTCGGCGTCCTGCGCGGCGCCCGGCCGGGCCGGGTCGTGGCCCTGCGCAGCGACATGGACGCCCTGCCGGTGCAGGAGGCGACGGGGCTCAGCTTCGCCTCGACCGCGACCGGGACATACATGGGCAATACGGTCCCCGTCGCCCACGCCTGCGGCCACGACATGCATATGGCCATGCTGATGGGGGCGGCCGAGGTGCTGGCCGGGATGAAGGACCGGATCTCCGGCACGGTGGTCTTCATCTTCCAGCCGGCCGAGGAGGGCGCCCCTCCCGGCGAGCCCAAGGGCGGCGCCGCCCTGATGATCGAGGAGGGGGTGCTGAACGATCCGAAGCCCGAGGCCGTCTTCGGCCTGCATGTCGTGCCGGGCGAAGCGGGCACGGTCTTTTACCGGCCCCAGGGCTTCATGGCCGCCTCCGACCGGATCGATATCGCTCTGAAGGGCAAACAGACCCACGGCGCCTGGCCCTGGCGCGGGATCGACGTGGTGGCGGTCGCCGGCCAGGTGATCGAGACGGTCAACACCCTGACCGCCCGCACGGTCGACCCGACCACCACCCCGACGGTGTTCACCATCTCCACCGTCAATGCGGGCGTCCGCTACAACATCATCCCCGACAGCGCGACCTTGTCCGGCACGCTGCGCACCTTCGACACGGCCCAGCGCGCGGCCCTGATCGAACGGGCCGACGCCGCCATCGACCATGTGGCGGCGGCCTATGGCGCCACCGCCGACTTCCAGGTCAGGATGACCGCCCCCCTGGTCTTCAACGACCCGGCCCTGTCGGCCTGGCTGGCGCCGGTCCTGACCGAGGCGGCGGGCGAGGGCAGGGTCGACCCCGCCACGCCCCCGACCACGGTGGCCGAGGACTTCAGCTATTATCAGCAGGCCCTGCCGGGCGTCTTCTACCACCTGGGCGCCAGCCCGGACGGCGTGGCCCCGGCGACCTCTGCGCCCAACCATTCACCGGAGTTCTCGCCGAACGAGAAGGTCCTGCCCCTGGGGGTGAAGACCCATGTGCTGACGGCGCTGCGGTTTCTGGAACGGACCTAGGGGCGCCGCCTCGACGTCTCCTCCCCATCGCAGATGGGGAGGGGGACCGCGAAGCGGTGGAGGGGCTCTTGAAGCCCCACGGACTTCCGTTCTTCGCGCTCTAAGAACCCCTCCGTCACGGCGCCGAAGACGCGCCGCGCCACCTCCCCATCGCTACGCGACGGGGAGGAGACACAGTGGATGGTTCGCGAAGGCCATCTCTCAACGGGGGAAGGAAGGTGTCAGCGCGAGCGATTGAGCCAATGTCCAGTTTGGGGCGGACGCCTATTTCGCCAATCGACCCTTAGCGGCTCTTGCGATGGTCCGTTTCCGGGCGAAGTGCCCATTGGAAAGGCCAAATGTCGTCTTTCCGGCGTCCGCACCCTACGCAGTTTTCAGGCGTTCGTAGCCAAGGCGCGACGTAGCCCTTCCCTGTGTCCGTGATGTGCTTTCGACAGCGGGGACACCGAAGCGAGTTTCCCATCACCATCCAGAAAAGCGGGCCGAGAAAAAGCAGCGGCCAAAAAAGCTGTGCGAGGGCGACGCCTACAAGGAGAAGGACAGCCGCACAGGCGAAGAGAGGATAATACCAGCGCATTTCACTCTGCCGCTTCGGGTCCCGAACGCCTACCGCGATCAACGTCCGCTAACCACGGTGGGCTCAACCGGTGACCGCAACACGCTAACTTTTCTTCGGAGATGGAGCGTGGGCGATGAAGCAGCGGCGGCGGATCTATTACTCGGCGGCCCAGCGGGCTGAAATCTGGGATCGCTGGAAGG
>NZ_JBIIOP010000027.1:0-27712 GCF_044336875.1 Brevundimonas sp.
CCCTCCACCGCCCTGCGGGCGGTACCCCTCCCCCAATGGGGGAGGATTATTCACAACCGGACCGTCAGCCATTCCCGCGCCACCTCTCTCGCGCCCTCGTGCTCGATCCGGTCGACGACCTCGATCAGGAAGGCCTGGGTCAGCAGGGCGCGGGCCTCATCGGCCGGAATGCCGCGCTGCTGCATGTAGAACAGGGCGCTTTCGTCCAGCGTCCCCACGGTATTGCCGTGCGCGCACTGCACGTCGTCGGCGTAGATGATCAGTTCCGGCTTGGCGTCGATCTCGGCCCGCTCGCTGGCGATCAGGGCGTGGTGGCCCATCCGCGCATCGGTGCCGTCGGCGCCGCGCTCGACGATGATCTTGCCCTGAAAGACGCCGCGCGCCGTATCGCGCGCCACACCCTTGATCAGTTGCGACGTCGTGCCGTCATGCTCCATGTGGCGCACCACGCTGGTCAGATCGACATGGCGCGATCCGTTCAGCAGATACAGGCCGTCCGCCTGGACGTGCGCCCCTTGCGCGAAATGGGTGATGCGGGTCTCGATCCGCTGCAGCCTGGCGCCGGTGGCGATCACCGTCTGGCGATAGACGCCGCCCGCCTCGACCTTCACATGGGCCTCGGCGACCGAGATGGCGTCCTCCGGCTCCTCGACCAAGACGATGCGCGTGACTTCCGCTCCGGCGGCCACGTCCAGCTCCAGCGTATTATGGGCCACATAGGCCGAGCCGGCGCCCTCGTGGGTCTCCAGCAGCAGCAGCTTGGCCCCGGCCCGCGCCGAGACCCGCGCCCCGGCCGTATGGCCCGTGCCCGTGGCGTCGGAGATATAGCGCAGCCGCAGGGTCTGCTCGCCCGAGGCGATGAAGTCGGTCACGCCCACGGCGCGCCCGTTGGCGAAGACGATGGCCTCACCGCCCAGATCGTAGAAGGCGCCCGGCGCGCCGACGGCGGCCGTCGGCGACGGCTGCGGCGCCTCGCGAAGATACCGCTTCAGATCGCTGTATTTCCACGCCTCCGTCCGCCGCGACGGAAAGGTCGAGGCGTCGGTCAGGTCGATGTTGAACTGGGCGCTCATGCGGCGCCTTCAAGAACGGGCGGCAGATACTTGTCGTACCCTTCCGCCTCCAGTTGCAGGGCCAGCTCGGGTCCGCCCGAGGCCACGATCCGGCCGCCGGCCAGCACATGGACCCGGTCCGGTTTGATATAGTCGAGCAGCCGCTGATAGTGGGTGATGACCAGCATCGACCGCTCGGGCGACCGCAGGGCGTTCACCCCTTCGGAGACGATGCGCAGGGCGTCGATGTCCAGGCCGGAATCGGTCTCGTCCAGGATCAGCAGCGACGGCTCCAGCAGGGCCATCTGCAGGATCTCCATCCGCTTCTTCTCGCCGCCGGAGAAGCCGACGTTCAGCGGCCGCTTCAGCATGTCGAAATCCATCCTCAGCGCCTTGGACGCCTCGCGGACCAGCTTCAGGAAGGCGGGCGCCGCCACCTCCTCCTCGCCGCGCGCGCGCTTCTGGGCGTTCAGCGCCGTGCGCACGAAGGTCAGGGCCGGCACGCCGGGAATCTCGATCGGATACTGGAAGGACAGGAAGACGCCCTTGGCCGCCCGCTCGGCCGGATCCAGCGCCAGCAGATCCTCGCCCGCCCACTGGACCGCGCCTTCGGTGGCCTCATAGCCGGGCCGTCCCGATAGGGCGTAGCCCAGGGTCGACTTGCCGGCCCCGTTCGGCCCCATGACGGCGTGCACCTCGCCCGCCGGCACTTCGAGCGTCAGCCCCTTGAGGATCGGCTTGTCGCCGACGGAGACGTGGAGGTTGTTGATGGAAAGCATAGTCGTTCTAGGCGTCCGTATCGTCTTGTTTGGGTTGCATACGCGGATCGCGCAGCGTTGAAATATCGATGCCGTCGGGCGTGGCGCGATAGACGAAAACCTTGTTCCAATCGGTCACGCTGAACTCCCGCTCGCCTTCGCCTTGTCCTGGTCGCCCCAGGAACGGTCGGCGGGCCAGCAATCTCGATATCGACTTGATCTCGCTCGCGGCCTGGGCCGCCGACTTTGGATTGTATTGCTTCAGGTAGGTGATCAGATCCTTGAATTCCTGCGTCGCCCGGGCCGACCAGATGGCTTTCGCCATTAGCGCAGCACGGCGTCGATCTGAGCCTCGACCTCTTCTTGAGTGAACACCTCGCCACGGTCGATCTGAGCGAAACCTTCGTCGATCTCGGCCCGATCTTCCTCGGTCCAGGCGTTGGCCGGCGAAAGGCCCCGATCGGCATAATCCAGCGCCGCCGAAACGATCAGGTTCTCCACCGTATCGCCGGTCTGCGCGGCAAGACGCCGCAGCCGATCGACAATTTCGTCATCCAGCTGGATATCGTAGGTCTGGAAGGCAGGCTTGCGAACAGCAGTCATGGCGTTCTCCTGCCTTCAACATAGCACGGATCGACGTCCTGCCTGAGCGAGTGCGTAAGGGTTTGAAGCTTGCTCACCCCACGCTCCCTTCCAGACTGATCGCCACCAGCTTCTGCGCCTCGACGGCGAATTCCATCGGCAGTTCCTGCAGGACGTCGCGGACGAAGCCGTTGACCAGCAGGGCCACCGCCTCCTCCTGCGACAGGCCGCGCTGCTGGGCGTAGAACATCTGGTCGTCGCTCAGCCGCGTCGTCGTCGCCTCGTGCTCCAGCTGGGCCGAGCCGTTGCGGGCCTCGATATAGGGGATGGTGTGCGAGCCGCAGTCCTTGCCGATCAGCAGGCTGTCGCACTGGGTGAAGTTGCGCACCCCCGTCGCCTTCGGATGCACCGAGACCAGGCCGCGATAGGTCGAGTCCGACTTGCCCGCCGACACCGCCTTGGCGATGATCCGCGACTTCGAATTCTTGCCCAGGTGGATCATCTTGGTGCCGGTGTCGGCCTGCTGATGTCCGTTGGTGATGGCGATGGAATAGAACTCGCCCGAGCTCTCCTCGCCCTTCAGGATGCAGGACGGGTATTTCCAGGTCACGGCCGAACCGGTCTCGACCTGGGTCCAGGACACCTTCGACCGGTCGCCGCGGCAGTCCGCGCGCTTGGTGACGAAGTTGTAGATGCCGCCCTTGCCCTCGGCGTCGCCGGGATACCAGTTCTGGACGGTGGAGTATTTCACCTCGGCGTCGTCCAGGGCGACGATCTCGACCACGGCGGCGTGCAGCTGGTTCTCGTCGCGCATCGGCGCCGTGCAGCCCTCCAGATACGAAACGTAGGAGCCCTTGTCGGCGATGATCAGGGTCCGCTCGAACTGGCCGGTCTGGCTCGCGTTGATGCGGAAATAGGTCGACAACTCCATCGGGCAGCGCACGCCCGGCGGGATGTAGACGAACGACCCGTCCGAAAAGACCGCGCTGTTCAGGGCCGCGAAATAGTTGTCCGAGACCGGCACCACCGACCCCAGATATTGCCGCACCAGATCAGGATATTCGCGCAAGGCCTCGGAAATCGGCATGAATATCACCCCGACCTTCGACAGCTCCTCCTTGAAGGTGGTCACCACCGACACGCTGTCGAACACGGCGTCCACGGCGACGCGCGGCGCGCCCTGCACCCCCGCCAGAACCTCCTGCTCCTTCAGCGGAATGCCCAGCTTGGCGTAGACGGCCAGCAGTTCGGGATCGACCTCGTCCAGCGACTTCGGTCCCTCCTTCTGTTTCGGCGCCGCATAGTAGAACAGGTCCTGATAATCGACCGGCTCGTACTTCACCGCCGCCCAGGTCGGCTCTTCCATCGCCAGCCAGCGCTCATAGGCGGCGAGACGCCATTCCAGCATCCATTCCGGCTCGCCCTTCTTCTCGGAGATGAAGCGGACGATGTCGGCGTTCAGTCCCCGCGGGGCGAACTCCTGCTCGATGTCCGAGGTGAAGCCGTGCGCGTATTTTTCCAGCGCGGCGACGGCGTCGATGGTTTCCTTGACGGCGGCCATCAGGCGACCTCTCTCACGCGCTCTGCGGCGCGTGTCTTATGCTTCGTGTAGGCGGCGACCCAGGCGTCGGCGAACCGGTCCCAGTCGCTTTCTTGCGTTCCCCAGCCGCCGGAGACGCGCACGCCCCCGGTCGCCAGAGCCTTCAGTCCCATGGCGGCGATGGTCTTGGACGGTTTGACCTTGCCCGACGAACAGGCGGATCCCGCCGACACCATGACCCCGGCCAGATCGAGGGTGATCAACTGTTGCGGGCTGTCCCAGCCCTCGACCGCCATGAACAGGGTGTTGGGCAGACGGTCCACGCCGGCGCCGATCACGGTCGCCCCGGCGGCTTTCACCCGGGCCTCGACGGCGTCGCGCCAGCCGACGTGAGACTGCATCGTCTCCAGATCCCGCCCGGCGCAGTCTGCGGCTGCGCCGAAACCGGCGATGCCGGGCGTATTCTCGGTCCCGGCGCGCAGGCCCCGCTCCTGCCCGGCCCCGTGCAGGATGCGGACGCCCGACACGCCTTCCTTGAAGATCAGGGCGCCGACGCCCTGCGGCCCGCCCAGCTTGTGCGCTGACAGGGTCAGGCTGTCGGCGTCCAGCACCCGGATATCGACCGGAATCTTGCCCGCCGACTGGATGGCGTCGACGTGCAGCCAGCCCCCGGCCGCCCGCACCAGGGCGGCGGCCCGGGCGACGGGCTGGATCACGCCGCTCTCGTTGTTGGCATGATGGATGGCGACCACGGCCCGGCCCGGACGCGTCAGCGCCTCGGCCAGCCAGGCCAGATCGATCACCCCGTTCGCATCGACCGGCAGCACCTCGACGGGCGCGCCCGCATTCGCCGCCGTCTCGGCCACGCACGGATGTTCTGTGGCGGAGACGATCAGCCGCTCGCACCCGGCCGCCAGGGCGCTGGCGATGCCCTGGGCGTTGGCCTCGGTGCCGCCGCTGTTGAAGACGACCGCCGTCGGATCGGCCCCGACCAGTTCCCCGACCTGGGCCCGCGCCGTCTCGACCCGCGCCCGCGCGCGCCGTCCGGCCGCATGGACCGCCGACGGATTGCCGTTGTCGGCCAGGGCCCTGGTCATGATCTCCAGCACCTCGGGTCGCACCAGACCGGAGGCGTTATAATCCAGATAGATCGCGCTCATGCCGCCACCCCCACGGCCTGTGGCGGTTCGACGTTGCGACGGCGCTGGCCCGTACGGTTCATCACCACGTCTTCCAGCGAGACACCGGCCAGATAGCGATGGATCTCGTCGCCCAGATCTTCCCACAGATTGTGGGTGATGCAGCGTTCGCCGGCCAGCATGCAGCCCTTGGGCGTGCCGTGGGCGACGCAGCGCGTGGCGCGGATCGGCTCGTCCACCGCCAGCACGATCTCGGCGACGACAGTCTCGTGCGCGCCCTTGGCCAGCCGATAGCCGCCGCCGGGTCCGCGCACGCTCTTGACCAGATCGCTCTTGCGAAGTCTGGCGAACAACTGCTCGAGATAGCTGAGGGAAATCTCCTGGCGCGCGGCGATTTCGGCCAGAGAAACGGCGCGGATTTCGCCGCCCTCGCCGCGTCCGTTCTTCGCCAGATCGGCCATCGCCATCACGGCGTATCGTCCCTTGGTCGACAGACGCATTGCGCACCCTCAAAAATTGCGCGCTTTTCGGGGCTCTTGTGCTAGAACCCGCGCCTTCGCAAAGGCAGCCCGCTTGCGAGGGGACTTAGAAAGTCCCACCTCTGCGGTCAAGTATTACGCACTCGCGAAATGACAGTTGAACGGATTCCAGAGCCCCTATGCCTGAAGTCATCCTGCCCGGCGCCTCCGGTCGCATCGAAGGCCGCTATTCCCCGGGCAAACGCCCGAACGCACCGATCGCCTTGATTCTGCACCCCCACCCCAAGGCGGGCGGGCACATGAACAACCCGGTCGCAGTCACCCTGCACCAGTTGTTCCAGCAGCGCGGCTTCGCCACCCTGCGCTATAATTCGCGCGGCGTGGGCAAGTCGCAGGGCGAGTTCGATTCCGGAATCGGCGAACTGGCCGATGCCGCCACCGCCCTCGACTGGCTCCAGTCGAACAACCCCGGCGCCAGCCAGACCTGGGTCGGCGGCTATCAGTTCGGCGCCTATATCGGCATGCAGCTGCTGATGCGCCGGCCGGAGACGGACGGCTTCATCTCCGTCTCGCCCCCGTCGAACATGTACGACTTCAGCTTCCTGGCCCCCTGCCCGGCCTCGGGCCTGTTCCTGCACGGCACGGCCGATTCCATCGTGCCGCCGGTCGAGGTCGAACGCGTGGTCAACAAGCTGCGCACCCAGAAGGGCATCGTCATCGACTACGAACTGGAAGAGGGCGCCAGCCACTTCTGGCAGGACCATATGGACGCCGTCGACCGTCGCGTCGGCGCCTATCTGGACAAGCGGCTGGAAGAAAACCCGGCTTAAAGCGTTCAAGATGACGACAGCATCCTTTGTCTGGTAAAAGGGATGCATGGACAGGGTCAGCGTCAGGGATGCCGCCTCTCATCTCGCCGAGCTCGTGTCTCGGGCGGAGTCTGGCGAAGATGTCGAGATCGTCGTCGACGGGCGCGTCGCCGCGCGCCTTACGTCGGCTCCGCGACGCCTGATCCCGCCTAGCGATCCCCATCCGTTCGATTGGGATTCTGTCGCCGCAACCAGCAGCAAGATGGCGCGCCAGACGGAAAGCGCTGGCGACTTCTTCCGTCGCCTCCGCGACGAAGCCAAATATTGAGTCTCTATCTGGACGCGTCCCTGCTTGTGGCCTCGTTGACCAACGAGTCGAGAGCGGAAGAAGCCCGCAACCTGATCTCGGCATACCAACGATTTGACGTCGCCGTCAGCAGTTGGACGATCGTCGAGACGCTTTCCGGCCTATCCAAGAAGGTGCGGACGGGCCATTTGACCGAAGCGAATTTCGAAGACCTCGCCCGTCAGATCAAGACCCTCTCGAATTCCTATGCTCGCGCGCCAGTGACCGAAGACCACTTCCTGTCCGCCACGCGGCTGGTCCAGTCCCTGGCCACCAACCTGCGCGCCGGCGACGCCCTGCACCTGGCCATAGCGAGAGACTTCGGCCTGACCCTGGCCACCTTTGACGACGGCTTGGCCTCTGCGGCTCGGATGATGGGCGTGCCTGTCGTGCCGATCGAGGCCTGAGCGTCCTTCGAAGCGCTGACGCCCCCCCCTTTAAGGCGCGCTTGTCTGGTCCCGCGTCTTCCACAGCGACCAGAAGACCCCCGCCGCCAATATGACCGCCGTCACGCCCAACGAGATCACCGGCGGGAACTTCTCCAGCCCCAGCAGGGGCGCGGCGAACACCTTGCCGCCGATGAAGACCAGCAGCACCGCCAGAGCCTGTTTCAGATAGGCGAAGCGATTGATGACGGCCGCCAGGGCGAAATACAGGGCCCGCAGCCCCAGGATGGCGAAGATGTTGGAGGTGTAGACGATATAGGGATCGGTCGTGATGGCGAAGATGGCGGGCACGCTGTCCACCGCGAACACCACGTCCGCCAGTTCGATCGTCACCAGGGCCAGGAACAGCGGCGTGGCGTGCAGCGCCAGCCTGCCGGCCTTGTTCTTCTCGCGGGCGAAGAAGGCGTGGCCGTGCAGCTCCTGGGTCACCGGCACATGCCGCCGCACCCAGTTCAGGATCGGATTGTCGGCGATGTCCTGCTCCGTCTCGTGCTTGGAGACGAACATCCGGATCCCGGTGAAGATCAGGAAGGCCGCGAACAGGTACAGCACCCATTCGTACCGGCTGACCAGGGCGGCGCCGCCGGCGATCATCCCCGCCCGCAGCAGGATGACCCCCAGAATGCCCCAGAACAGCACCCGGTGCTGATAGAGGCGCGGGATCGAAAACGCCCCGAAAATCATGGCGATGACGAAGACATTGTCCATCGCCAGACTCTTCTCGATGAAGAAGCCGGTGACATATTCCAGCCCGCTCTCGGACCCCAGCTCCCACCAGACGAAGCCGCCGAAGGCCAGGGCGATGGCGATATACATGGCCGACAGGCTCAGGCTCTCGCGCACCCCGATCTCGTGGTCCTTGCGGTTCAGCACGCCCAGGTCCAGCGCCAGCAGCGTCACGACCACGCCCATGAATCCCAGCCACATCCAGGCAGGCTTGCCCAGCCAATCGGCCAGCAGAATTTCCACGATCAACCTCCGTCATGCTCAAGCAGCGGCCGACATCACGATCGGGGAGGATCGCCAGAGGGGCCCGGTCCGCCCCGTTCCAACGGTCAAGCCAGGCGAGGGTTCTCCGCCGGGCCCGCGACAAACCGCCCTGCACCCTTAAAAAGTTCCACCAACTGGACCTTTGCTGCACTGCACACTATTTCAGGCCGATGACCGAGCGCCGCCAGATTCCCGCCTCCGAGACCCTCGAGATCGTCCACGACATCGTCATCATCGGCGGGGGCGCCGGCGGGCTGGAGCTCGCCGCACGCCTGGGGCGCAAGCTCGGCGCGCGTGAGGGGCGCCGTCGGATTCTGTTGATCGATCGCTCCATCTTCCACCTTTGGAAACCCAGCCTGCACGAGGTCGCGGCCGGCTCGCTGGATTCGCACCAGGAGGGTCTGTCCTATCCGGTCCTGGCCCGCCGCAATCATTTCAGCTTCGCCTTCGGCGATCTGATCGGCCTGAATCCGGCGACCAGGACCCTGACCCTGGGACAGATCCGCGACGACGACGGCGCGGTCCTGGTCCCGCCCCGGACGTTGCGGTTCAACACCCTGGTCCTGGCCATCGGCAGCGGCTCGAACCTGTTCGGCACGCCCGGCGCGGCGGAACACGCCCATCTGCTGGAGGACGTCGCCGACGCCGAGGCCTTCAACAAGCGCCTGACCTCGGCCTTCCTGGCCACGGCCTATTCGGACGAGCGGGCGCTGAACATCGCCATCGTCGGCGCCGGCGCCACCGGGGTCGAACTGTCGACCGAACTGATCGAGGGCCATGACGAACTGTCGGCCGGCCTGACCGAGGCCCAGCAGTTCGCCCTGAACGTCACCATCATCGAGGCCGCACCCCGCGTGCTCGGCGGCCTGCCCGAACGGGTCTCGGCCAAGGCGGCCCATGCGCTGGAGGCCAAGGGCGTCCGGCTGCTGACCGACGCCAAGGTCGCGGCCGTCCACGCTGACCGGCTGGAAACCTCGCGCGGCGACGTGCCCGCCGACCTGATCGTCTGGGCCGCCGGGGTCAAGGCGGCCGAAACCAATGCGAACCTGGGCCTGACCACCGGCCGCATCAACCAGTTCGTCGTCGACGACCACCTGCGCACCTCGGCGCCGGGGATCTACGCCATGGGCGACTGCGCCGAGGCCCCCGGCCCCGAAGGCCGCCCCGTCCCCGCCCGCGCCCAGGCGGCGGCCCAGCAGGCCGCCTATCTGGCCAAGGCCCTGACGGACCCGTCCCACGATCACGGACCTTACGTCTATCACGACAAGGGATCCCTGGTGTCCCTGGGCGGCGACAAGGGCGTCGGCTCCCTGATGGGCAGCCTCGCCGGCCCCAATTTCCTGATCGAGGGCCTGATCGCCAAATGGGCCTATATGGCCCTGCACCTGGACCACCACCGCGCCATCCTGGGCGTGCGCCGCACCGCCCTGCTGGCCCTGTCCCGCCTGCTCCACCGCCGCGTCTCCGGGCGGCTGAAGCTGCACTGAGTTGCACCTTACGCTCTGGGCCTGGTCAGCTTCATCACGATGAACGCCACGCCCGCTGCGGCGACGAATACAGCTACGCCCAAGACAGGCGTCCACGGATCGATCTGATCAACAAGAGACCAGATCACCATGGCCGCACAGCCGATGGCGGCCACACTAGACCACGCCATACAAATCTTTGCATTGGCGTTGAGCTGTCGCGAAAGCGCTTTTTGCAATCTGGACCTGTCAGGCATCTGGCATTCTTAGCGACCCAAGCCTGACAGGCACAACCTCCAGATCTGCAGGCAAGAGGCGGCTTTACGCCGCCTCCACCGCCTCTTCCGCCGGAACCGTGCGGATCATGTAGTCGAAGGCCGACAGACCGGCCTTCGACCCCTCGCCCATGGCGATGACGATCTGCTTGTAGGGCACGGTCGTCACGTCGCCGGCGGCGAAGACGCCCGGCTGGCTGGTCTCGCCGCGATGATCGATCTCGATCTCTCCGCGCGGCGTCAGGGCCACCGCCCCGTGCAGCCATTCGGTGTTCGGCACCAGACCGATCTGGACGAAAACTCCTTCCAGATCGACGTCGTGATGGGCGTCCGAGTTGCGGTCCTTGTAGGACAGGCCCGTCACCTTCTCGCCGTCGCCGTGCACCTCGGTGGTCAGGGCCGAGGTGACGATCCGCACGTTCGGCAGGGTCGCCAGCTTGCGCTGCAGCACCGCATCGGCCCGCAGTTCGCTGTCGTATTCGATCAGGGTCACATGGGCCACCAGACCGGCCAGATCGATCGCCGCCTCGACGCCCGAGTTGCCGCCGCCGATCACCGCCACCCGCTTGCCCTTGAACAGCGGCCCGTCGCAGTGCGGGCAATAGGCCACGCCCTTGTTCTTGTACTGGTCCTCGCCCGGCACGTTCATCTGACGCCAGCGCGCGCCGGTCGACAGGATGACGGTGCGCGACTTCAGGCTGGCGCCGTTCTCCAGCACCACCTCGTGCAGACCGCCCGGAACCTTGGCCGGGATCAGCTTGGACGCCTTCTGCAGGTTCATGATGTCCACCTCGTATTCGCGGACATGCTGTTCCAGATGGGCGGCCAGTTTCGGCCCCTCGGTGTGGGGCACCGAGATGAAGTTCTCGATGGCCATGGTGTCCAGCACCTGACCGCCGAACCGCTCGGCGGCGATGCCGGTGCGGATGCCCTTGCGCGCGGTGTAGATGGCCGCCGCCGCCCCGGCGGGACCGCCGCCGATCACCAGGACGTCGAACGGATCCTTGGCCTTGATCTTCTCGGCGGCCTTGCTCTCGGCGCCCTTGTCGATCTTGGCGACGATCTGCTCCAGCTCCATCCGGCCCTGGCCGAACAGTTCGCCGTTCAGGAAGACGGTCGGCACGGCCATGACCTTGCGCTCGTCCACCTCTTCCTTGAACAGGCCGCCCTCGATGGCGACGTGTTTGATGCGCGGGTTCAGCACGCTCATCAGGTTCAGGGCCTGCACCACGTCGGGGCAGTTCTGGCAGGACAGCGAGAAATAGGTCTCGAACACATAGTCGCCCTCCAGGTCCTTGACCTGCTGGATCACGTCCTGCGCCGCCTTGGACGGGTGGCCGCCGACGTGCAGCAGGGCCAGCACCAGCGAGGTGAACTCGTGGCCCAGGGGAATGCCGGCGAAACGCACGCCGATGTCCGTCCCCTTGCGGCGGATCAGGAAGCTGGGCTGGCGCTCGTCGTCATAGTCGCGGCCCATCTCGACCTTGCCGTGCGAGACCGAGACGATGTCCTCCAGCAGGGCCTTCAGCTCCTGCGACTTGGGGCCTGCGCCCAGCGAGGCGACCAGTTCGACCGTATGGACGATGTTCTTGAGATAGCCCTCGAGCTGAGTTTTCAGATTGGCGTCCAGCATGGCGGGCTCCTCGAAATGAATGGGAATATGCGCCGCCTTCGAGCCCGTCGGGGCGAGGTCTGCGCGGGTCTTCCGGCCCGAAGATCGGGGGCCGGTTGGGTCCGGCGCCAAGGCCGGACCCGATAGGCGTAGTTCAGTCTTAGATCTTGCCGACGAGGTCGAGCGACGGGGCCAGGGTGGCTTCGCCTTCTTCCCACTTGGCCGGGCAGACTTCGCCCGGGTGAGCGGCGACATACTGGGCGGCCTTGACCTTGCGCAGCAGTTCGGCGGCGTTGCGGCCCACGCCTTCCGACGTGATCTCCATGAACTGGATCACGCCTTCCGGATCGACCAGGAAGGTCGCGCGGTCGGCCAGGCCGACGCCCGGGCGCATGACGTCGAAGTTGTTGGTGATCGTGCCCGACTGGTCGCCGACCATATAGTAGTTGATCTTGCCGATGGCGGGCGAGGTGTCGTGCCAGGCCTTGTGGCTGAAGTGGGTGTCGGTCGAGACCGAGAAGACTTCGACGCCCAGGCCCTGCAGGGTCGAATAGGAGTCAGCCAGGTCTTCCAGCTCGGTCGGGCAGACGAAGGTGAAGTCGGCCGGATAGAAGAAGAAGATGGCCCATTTGCCTTTGACGTCGGCGTCGGAGATGTCGACGAACTTGCCTTCCTTGTAGGCGGTCGCCGTGAAGGGTTTGATCGTCGTGTTGATGAGGGCCATGTGAAATCCATCGGCTGGGGTGGTTAGGAGGACTCACTCCTACCGCACCGCACACAATAAGCCCAATCACTTATTTGCGCCAGCTCAATAGATTTTTCTTATGTCACTCAATACAGCAGGAACGGCCGTCGCGTCTCTTCCCACGCCGCCTCGTCCGGCCTGGTCAGGGCGTCCAGATCGGCCGGCGTCGCCGTCGCCTCGTCCACCCATTCCCTCAGCCCCGGCCCGCCGTTGATCACGTCGATCGGCAGTTTCCCGAAGGCGTATTCATAGGGGAAGTCGCGCCACAGGTCGTAGTCGGGATACAGCCGCCGGATCGCCTTGAACCCCAGGGCCTGCACCCGCCACGGCCTGAAGGCGGCATGGTCGTAGCCGGGGTGGTCGACATGGATCTGCACCCCGCTGCACAGCTGGCCGACGTGTTTGTGGAAGGTCGGCTCGAACCACATGTCGCGCAGCACGCAGCCCTCCAGCCATTCCGGGGCCAGGGCCTTCATCTCGGCGATCACCGCGCGGGCGTCGATGTCGGGCGCCCCGAACAGCTCCAGCGGCCGGGTCGTGCCCCGCCCTTCCGACAGGGTCGCCCCCTCCAGCATCACCGTCCCCGCATAGGCGCGCGCCATGCTCAGGTTCGGCGCATTCGGACTGGGATTGACCCAGGACCGCTCGCCCAGCGGCCAGCCGAAGCCCGGCCCCTGCTCCGGCGCCCAAGCCTGCATCTCGATCACGCGATAGTCGACGTCCAGCTTGAACTGATCGATGAACCACAGGCCCAGTTCGCCCATGGTCATCCCGTGCCGCATCGGCATCGGCCCTGCGCCGACGAAACTCTCGTATCCGGGCCGCAGGGTCAGCCCCTCGACGGGCCGTCCCGCCGGATTGGGCCGGTCCAGCACCCAGACCGTCTTGCCGTGTTTCGCCGCCGCCTCCAGCACATACAGCAGCGTCGTCACATAGGTGTAGATGCGGCAGCCCAGATCCTGCAGGTCGATCAGGATGACGTCGAACGTCTCCATCCACTCGTCCCTGGGCCGGCGCACCTCGCCATACAGGCTGAAGACCGGGAAGCCGTGGACGGGGTCCCGATAGTCCGGGCTCTCCATCATATTGTCCTGCAGGTCGCCCTTCATCCCGTGCTGCGGCCCGAAGGCGGCGCTCAGCCTGATCTCGGGACAGGCCGCCAGGGCGTCGACGGCGTGGGTCAGATCCCTGGTCACCGAGGCCGGATGGGCCAGCAGGGCCACGCGCCGCCCCTTCAGCTGCGCGCGCAGGGCGTCGTCGGACAGCAGGCGGTCGAGGCCGAAATTCATGACAGGCTCCAAAGACTCGGTCGCTCAGCCATGCCCGACGCCAACGCCGCTCACAACCCGCCCCGCCCCATTCAATTCCGTCATCCTAGGCCTTGTGCCTGGGATCCAGAATCCCGGTTCACGAAGCGGAGGCAAACTGGCGACACCGGGCGTATGGATCCTAGGCACAAGGCCTAGGATGACGTTCTTTAGAGCGTAACGGCGAACGACCCGGAGTGGTGGAAGTCCGGCTTATCCGAAGGATGGGCCAGCGCCCAATAGGCGATCGCGCCGTCGAACCGCTCGATCACCGCCGTCAGACCGACCGGACCCGTCGCATCCTCGGGCAGGTCGACGTCCGCCGTCAGCACGAACCGCCCCTGGGCCGTCCGGGTGACGATGAAGGGCGCCGGGATCTCCAGCCGCCGCATCCCCTCGCGATAGCCGTCGAACCGATAGGCGGCCCAGCCGCCCGACGGCGACAGATTATATTCGACGTATCCGCCCTCGGTCCGGGCAAAGGCCTCGAAACAGGTGGTCCGCCACAGCTCGTCCGTGTGCACCCGCGCCGCCGCCTCGGGCCAGCGCACCGTCTCGACCGGCCCCGCCAGATCGAACTCCAGGCTCAGCACCCCGCCCGAACGGCGCGCCTCGACGTCCAGGGTCAGACCGGCGTGGGTCGAAGTCGGGTGCGGGATCAGGGGCAGACGCATCCGACCTTCGTATCCCAGCCTTGACGCGGATCAAGGCCTGGCCCTATCCAGACGCCATGTTCGCCGCCCGCACCGCCACCGGCCTGTATTACCGCCCGCTGATCTGAGCGAGCGGCCCGCGAACCTGCGCCGCACCTCCGGCGCGCAAATCCCGAGACGCCCGCCGGCATCCCTGCTAACGGAGCCTCCGCCATGACCGATCAAGCCTTCAAGTCCGACTTCCTCCGCACCCTGCAACAGCGGGGCTACATCCACCAGGTCACCCATCCGGCCGAACTGGACGAGGCTGCGACCTCGGGCGTGGTGGCCGGCTACATCGGTTTCGACGCCACGGCGCCCTCGCTGCATGTCGGCAGCCTGATCCAGATCATGATGCTGCGCCGTCTGCAGCAGGCCGGGCACAAGCCCATCGTCCTGATGGGCGGCGGCACCACCAAGGTCGGCGACCCGACCGGCAAGGACGCCTCACGCCCGCAACTGACCCAGGAAACCATCCAGGCCAATATCGACTCGATCAAGACGGTCTTCGCCAAATTCCTGACCTTCGGCGACGGTCCGACCGATGCGGTCATGGTCGACAACGACGCCTGGCTGTCGACCTACGGCTACATCCAGTTCCTGCGCGACTTCGGCACCCATTTCACCGTCAACCGGATGCTGGCCTTCGACTCGGTCAAGCTGCGGCTCGAACGCGAGCAGCCGATGACCTTCCTCGAGTTCAACTACATGCTGATGCAGTCGGTGGACTTCCTGGAGCTGAATCGCAGCCACGCCGTCAATCTGCAGATGGGCGGCTCGGACCAGTGGGGCAACATCACCTCGGGCGTCGATCTGGTGCGCCGCGTGGACCAGAAGGCCGCCTTCGGCCTGACCACGCCCCTGCTGACCACGGCCTCTGGCGGCAAGATGGGCAAGACCGCCCAGGGCGCCGTCTGGCTGAACGCCGAACAGCTCACCCCCTACGACTACTGGCAGTTCTGGCGCAACGCCGAGGACGCCGACGTCGGCCGTTTCATGCGCCTGTTCACCGACCTGACGCTGGATCAGATCGCGGCGTTCGAGGCGCTTGAGGGCGCCGCCATCAACGACGCCAAGAAGGCCCTGGCCGACGCCGCCACCACCCTGTTGCACGGCGCCGAGGCTGCGGCCACGGCCCGCGCGGCCGCCGAGAGCGCCTTCGAGAAGGGCCAGCTGTCCGCCGACCTGCCGACCGTCGAACTGCCCGCCGCCGAGGTCTATGGCGCCATGATCGCCGCCGTCGTGACCAAGGCCGGCCTGACCGCTTCCAACGGCGAGGCCCGCCGCCTGGCCCAGGGCGGCGGTCTGCGCCTGAACGACGTCGCGGTCTCCGACGGCGCCCAGCTGCTGTCCGAGGCCGACCTGAAGGACGGCGTCGTCAAACTGGCCGCCGGCAAGAAGAAGATCGTTCTGGTGAAACCCGTCTGATGTCCGCCACCGAAGGCCAACCCGCCCCCGCCCTCGATCTTCCTACGGACGGCGGGGGACGCGTCTCCCTCGCCGCCCTGAAAGGTCAGCCCGCCGTCGTCTATTTCTATCCGAAGGACGACACGACCGGCTGCACCCGCGAGGCCCAGGACTTCACAACCCTGGCCGCCGACTTCGCCGCCCTGGGCGCCACCGTCATCGGCGTGTCGAAGGACACGGTGAAGAAGCACGACAGGTTCAAGGCCAAATATGATCTCGCCGTCGTCCTGGCCTCGGACGAGGACGGCGCCGCCTGCGAGGCCTGGGGCGTCTGGGTGCAGAAGAAGCTCTACGGCCGAGAATATATGGGCATCGAGCGCGCCACCTTCCTGATCGACGCGCAGGGAAACATCGCCCGCGCCTGGCGCAATGTGAAGGTCGCCGACCACGCCGCCGCCGTGCTGGACGCAACCCGCGCCCTCCGCTGAGGATCGGCCTGCGCGAAGACCCCGCCCATCACGCGAATCGGAAGTGACGATTTCCCCTCATGCGGGAACTCCAATCAACAATGTCGTGATCCCGACCCTGAAAGCCGGAAATCAGGGTTAACAAGACGTAAATCATCTTGCCGCTGTCGCCATTGCGCCGGATAAACCTCGCCTCGACGTGGGGGCGTTGCGTAATGGGTGCGGAAGAAACATCGCAGGGACGGTCGTGGCTCGAGCGTTTTTTGCCCGTCCGCTACCTCTATCTTCGTAGTCATGACGAGGTCCGGGCCTATGCCCTGACCGGTCGCCGTCAGGTCATGTTCGGCGCCGTCGCCTTTGTCGCCGTGGCCTGGTCTCTCGTCTCGTCCGGCGCCTTCCTGTTCGACATCGTCGCCCGGCACCGTTCGGATTCCGAGGTCGTCCGCGCCCGCGCGGCCTCGGAACGGCTGAACGCCGACCTGCAGGCCCGACTGGAAAGCGCCATGGTGCGCATGTCGGCCACCAGCGGCTCGCTGGACCAGACCGCCGCCATGATCGAGCGGCGGCACGCCGCCCTGACCAATGTCATGATCGACTTCCACGGCGTGGACGGCGCCCAGCGCGCCCTGGCGCCCACCGTCTCGCCCAACGCGGGCGGCCCGATCCAGCGCATCATGGCGGTGCGTCTGGACCAGGAACGTCTGCTGGACCGGGCCGAGACCTTCGCCCAGACCCGCGCCGAACGACTGCGCCTGGCCTTCCGTCTGGCCGGCCTCAACCCCGCCGCCTACGCCGCCGCGTCCGAGCCCCTGGGCGGCCCCCTGGTCGAGGCGCGCGATCCCCGCGCCCTCGCCGCCATCCTCGATGTGGACGAGCCCTTCGCGGTCCGTATCCGCCACGCCGCCACCAATCTGAACGAGATGCGCGCCCTGGCCGACGCCGCCGAGGGCCTGCCGTTCAAACGCCCGACGCAATCGCGCACCACCTCCGGCTTCGGCGTCCGGTTCGACCCGTTCAACGGCCGTCCCGCCGTGCATCAGGGCCAGGACTTCGCCGCCCCGCTGAACACGCCGATCTACGCCACCGCGCCGGGGGTGATCGCTTTCGCCGGGGTCCGTTCAGGCTATGGCAACACTGTCGAGATAGATCATGGGCGCGGTTTCAAGACACGCTACGCCCACCTCAACGCCCTCGGGGTCCAGCCCGGCCAGTCGGTCGCACTGGGCCAGCGTATCGGGGCGATGGGAACGACAGGCCGGTCCACCGGCGTCCACCTCCATTACGAAGTCTGGCTGAACGGCCGACCACAGAACCCCGCACGCTTCCTCAGAGCAGGAGATCAACTTGTTCAACAAGACTAGCAAACCCGCCCCGACGCCGTCGGCCCGCCCGGCCGCCCCGGTCATTCCGCCGCTGCCGGACATGCCGTCCGCGTCGCGCACCGCCGCGCCGGCGCCGTCCGCCGTCCCGAACGGCCGCGGCCTGTCGACCCTGTCGTCGGACCTGGTGTTCGAAGGCAATGTCGCGGGCGGCGGCGACCTGCAGATCGACGGCCAGGTGAAGGGCGACGTCCGCGTCGGCCGCCTGATCGTCGGCGAGACCGGCGCCGTCGAGGGCAATGTCCAGGCGGACTATATCGAGGTGCGCGGCCGCGTCGTCGGCGGCGTCCAGGGCAAGCAGGTCAAGCTGGTCGCCACCGCCTATGTCGACGGCGACATCACCGCCGAACAGCTGGCGATCGACGTCGGCGCCTTCTTCCAGGGCCGCGTCGCCCAGGGCCAGCGTCAGGCCCCCGCCCCGGCCGCCGTCTCCCCGGTCGCGCCCGTCGTGCAGGCCGCCCCCGCTCCGAAGCCGGAAACCGCGCCGGTCGTCGAGGCGAAGGAAACGGTCTGATCCGTCAGCCCTGACGACAAAAGGGCGGCCCGGAACCCGGGCCGCCCTTCTTCGTATCCGTGGACCGTCGCGGCGCCGATCAGGCGTCGGCGCTGGATCCGCGCGTTTCGCCGACCCGGGAGGCCAGGGCCGCGCCCATGAAGGCGTCCAGGTCGCCGTCCAGCACCCCTTGCGTGTCCGAGGTCTCGACCTCGGTCCGCAGGTCCTTCACCATCTGATACGGCTGCAGCACATAGGACCGGATCTGGTGGCCCCAGCCGATGTCCGTCTTGGCGTCGGCCAGGGCCTGGGCCGCCGCCTCGCGCTTCTGCAGTTCCAGCTCGTACAGGCGCGCCCGCAGCATCTTCCACGCCTGTTCGCGGTTCTGGTGCTGCGACCGGCCGGCCTGGCAGGCCACCACGGTATTGGTCGGGACGTGGGTCAGGCGCACGGCCGAGTCCGTCTTGTTGATGTGCTGACCGCCGGCGCCCGAGGCGCGATAGGTGTCGGTGCGCACATCCGACGGATTGATGTCGATCTCGATGGCGTCGTCGACGACCGGCGACACCCCGATGGAGGCGAAGCTGGTGTGACGCTTGGCCGCCGCGTCATAGGGGCTGATCCGCACCAGGCGGTGGACGCCCGATTCCGACTTCAGCCAGCCATAGGCGTTCGGGCCGCTGATCAGGATGGTGGCCGACTTGACCCCCGCCTGTTCGCCCTCTTCGTGCGCCTCGATGGTGACTTCGTAGTTATGCGCCTTGGCCCAGCGGGAATACATCCGCAGCAACATCCCGGCCCAGTCGTTGGACTCGGTGCCGCCGGCGCCGGAGTTGACTTCCAGATAGGCGTCGTTGCCGTCGGCCTCGCCGGACAGCAGGGCCTCCAGCTCGGCGCGCGCGGCGCGTTCCTTGATGCCGCGCAGAGACGCGCGCGCATCTTCCAGCGCGGCCTCGTCGCCCTCCTCGTCCGCCATCTCGGCCAGCATCACCCCGTCCTCGAGGTCCTGCTCCATGGATTTGATGGTGTTGATCTTGGCTTCCAGCTGCGAGCGATCGCGGCTGACGGCCTGGGCCTCGTCGGGCTTGTCCCACAGCGTCGGGTCCTCGACCCGCGCATTCAGCTCATCGAGCTTTCTTAGAGCGACATCCCAGTCAAAGACGCCTCCTGAGCAGAGCGACGCTCTGCTCGATGTCGGCCTTCATGGCCTCGACATCCGGTCTCATCGCAATCTCCAGCGACAGCAATTAATGATCGTCATCCTCGGGCTTGTCCCGAGGACCCACGGTAGGAGCAGTCTCGAAATCACCAGGCTGGCGATGTCGTCGAACCATCCTGCGGTTCATGCGGCCCACCGGTGGATCCTCGGGACAAGCCCGAGGATGACGGAGGGTGGGTACTAGAGCCTCAGTACAATCCACTCAAGTCCTCGGCCGGCGCCTTCTTCGGCGGCGGGGCGGCGGCGGGCGGCGGCGGGGCGTTGGCGCCGCTGGCGGCGGCCTCCTGCTCGCGCCGGATCACCTCGTAATAGTTCTGGGGTCCGACCGGCTGGGTCGGGGCCTGGACCGGCGGGGGCGCCTGGCGCTCCGTGCCCGGACGGAAGGCTTCCTCTATGCCGTTGACGGTCCGGAAGACCGCGTTCTTGGGCCGCACGAACGGACGCGCGGGCCGTTCCTTCAGCGCCGTCTGCATGAAGTCGATGAACACCGGCACCGCGGCCGTGGTGCCCGTCTCGCCAAAGCCCAGCGAGCGGTTGTCGTCAAAGCCGATGAAGACCCCGACCACGATGTCGCTGGTGAAGCCGACGAACCAGGCCGAGCGGTATTCGTTGGTCGTACCCGTCTTGCCGGCGACCCAGTTACCCAGGCCGCGCGCGCTGGCGGCCGTGCCGCGCTGGACCACGCCCTCCAGCATCGAACTCATCTGATAGGCGGTGATCGGGTCGATGACCTGGGTGCCGCGCTGCTGCAGGCGCGGCGATTCCTGGCCCGAGAAGCCCCGGCCGCAGTCGCGGCAGCTGCGGCTGTCGGCGCGGAAGATGGTCTCGCCGTCACGATCCTGGACATAGTCGATCAGATAGGGGCTGACCCGCCGCCCGCCGTTGGCGAAGGCGGAATAGGCGGCCGTGATCTCCAGCGGCGTCACCTCGCCGGCGCCCAGGGACACCGACAGGTTCGGCGTCAGGCCGGGGATGCCCATCTTGTCCGCCTGGTCGACGATCTTCTTCATGCCGACCGACTGGGCCAGGCGCACGGTCATGACGTTGCGCGACAGCTCCAGCCCGCGCCGCAGCGTCTGCGGCCCGTAATACTGACGGCTGTAGTTCTCGGGCGTCCAGCGCTGGCCGTTGGCGCCGCCGGCGAAGCTGATCGGGGCGTCCAGAACGATCGAGGCCGGGGTGAAGTCCCCCTCCAGCGCCGTCGCATAGACAAAGGGTTTGAACGAGGATCCGGGCTGACGCCGCGCCTGGGTCGCCCGGTTGAAGCTGCTGAGGGCGTAGGAATAGCCGCCCACCATGGCCAGCACCCGGCCCGACTGCGGCTCGACCGCCACCAGGGCGCCATTGACGCGCGGCACCTGTTTCAGCGCGAACTGGCCGTTGCGCGGCTCGACGAAGATCAGCTCGCCGCGGCGCAGTTGGCGATTGGCGTTGGCCCAGGCCGCGTCGGCGGCGATCAGGGTTCCGGTCTCGTCATCCCTCGCGGTGCGAATACGCACGGTGTTTCCGCTGACGCTCTCGATGGCGGCGGCCCGCCAGCTGCGGCGTTCGGGGGGCGCCTGTTCCTTCAGGGCGGCGGCCTGCCAGCCCTCGGCGAAGTCGGTCGTGCCCCAGCCCCCGCGCCAGCCGTGGCGACGGTCGTAGTTTTCCAGACCCAGCATCAGGGCCTGGCGCGCCGCCGTCTGCAGCGTCGGGTCCAGGGTCGTGCGCATATAGAAGCCGCCGGCGCGCAGCTGTTCGCCGAAATCGGGGTTGGCGGCTGCCTGGCGCCGCGCCTCCTCCACGAAGAAGTCGGCGTCCTTGTAGTCGGACCGCTGCGGCGCATCGCGGGCGATCAGCGGCCGGGCGCGCGCCTCGACCAGCTGGGCCTGCGTCAGCCAGCCGTTCTGCTCCATCTCGCCCAGCACCCAGTCACGCCGGCCCTTGGCCGCGCCGGGGTGACGTTTCGGGTGATAATTGTTCGGTCCCTTGGGCAGGGACGCCAGGAAGGCGGCCTCGTCCGGCGTCAGCTGGTTCAGCGACTTGCCGAAATAATTGTAGGCGGCCGAGGCGATGCCGAACGAGCGATAGCCCAGGAAGATCTCGTTCAGATACAGGTTGAGGATCTGCTCCTTGGACAGGGTCGCCTCCAGGCGATTGGCCAGGATGGCTTCCTTCAGCTTGCGGTTCAGACTCGATTCGTTGGTCAGCAGGACGTTCTTGGCCACCTGCTGGGTGATGGTCGAACCGCCCTCCAGCCGGCGTCCCGACGCCAGGTTGAAGATGTTCTTGATCGAGGCCCGGCCGATGCCGGACACGTCGATGCCGCCGTGCTGGAAGAAGTTGCGGTCCTCGGCGGCCAGGAAGGCCTGCACGACCGTCAGCGGGATCTGGTCGTAGGAGACGTAGATTCGGCGCTCGTCCGAGAACTCCCCGATCAGGGTGCCGTCGCCGGCATAGACCCGCGTCGCCGTCGGCGGCCGATAATCGGCCAACTCCGAGGCGTCCGGCAGGTCGTGGAACAGCCACGCCGCATAGACGGCGACCACCAACCCCGCCAGGGCGATGCCGCCCAGCAGAACCATGCCCGCCCACACGAACCAGCGTTCGGCAATCTTCACTGCGTACTCCGACGACGCGCCCCGAAAGGGTGCTTTAGCCCGCGTCGCCCCCAAAACGCTAGGGCAGTCGTGCAACGCCCCCTTTCCGTCTTCCGTTAAGCCCCTATCTCAAGCTTCCCAATACACAGGAGCCCCCCATGGAAGTTCTGTATCGCGCCCAGGCCACCGCCTCCGGCGGCGGCCGCGAAGACGGCCGCTCGACCACCGACGACGGCAAGATCGACGTCAAGCTTTCGACCCCGGCGGAAATGGGCGGCAAGGGCGGCGACGGGACCAATCCCGAACAGCTGTTCGCCACCGGCTACGCCGCCTGTTTCCTGGGCGCGCTGCGTCTGGTCAGCGGCAAGGCCGGCTCGCCCGTCGGTCCGGACACCAAGATCACCGCCGGCGTCGGCTTCGGCAAGAACACGCGCGGCGAGGGCTTCAACCTCGACATCGACCTGACCGTCTCCGACCACGGTCTGGACCAGGCCGTCATCGACGACCTGATCGAAAAGGCCCACCAGGTCTGCCCCTATTCCAACGCCACCCGCGGCAATGTGGATGTGAAGCTGGCGGCGAAATAAGGATCCTCCCCCGTCCTTCACGGGGAGGGGGACCGCCGCAGGCGGTGGAGGGGCAGATCCGGATTCGGTGCTGGGTTCGCCCCCTCCACCCCTTCGCGGTCCCCCTCCCCCGCTTCGCGGTGGAGGATCGGTCTCGACCCCGCAATCCACCTACGCTAATCGCTTTTCCATGACCTCCCCGCTCGACGCTACGCCCGATTCCCTGATGACGCTGGAGCCCGCCCGCCGCGTGACGCTGCGCGAGGCCTTCGGCGTGGACAGCGACATGACCGTGCCCGCCTTCGCCGAGCGCGACAGCCATGTGCCCGAGATCGACGAGGCCTATCGTTTCGACCCGCAGACCACCATCGCCATCTGCGCCGGCTTCGCCTTCGACCGCCGCGTCATGGTCCAGGGCTATCACGGCACCGGCAAGTCGACCCATATCGAACAGGTCGCGGCCCGCCTCAACTGGCCCCTGGTCCGCGTCAACCTGGACAGCCACGTCAGCCGTATCGACCTGGTCGGCAAGGACGCCATCGTCCTGAAGGACGGCAAACAGATCACCGAATTCCGCGAGGGCATCCTGCCCTGGTCGCTGCAGCGCCCGGTCGCCCTGGTCTTCGACGAATACGACGCCGGCCGCCCCGACGTGATGTTCGTGATCCAGCGCGTGCTGGAGGCCCAGGGTCGCCTGACCCTGCTGGACCAGAACCGCGTCATCCGCCCGAACCGTTTCTTCCGTCTGTTCGCCACGACCAACACCATCGGCCTGGGCGACACCACGGGCCTGTATCACGGCGCGCAACAGATCAATCAGGCCCAGCTGGACCGCTGGAACATCGTCACGACGCTGAACTACCTCGACCACGACGTCGAGGCCGAGATCGTCGCCGCCAAGGCGCCCGAGTACGCCACCGCCGAAGGCCGGCGTCAGATCGCCGCCATGGTCCGCGTCGCCGACATGACCCGCAACGCCTTCATGAACGGCGACATCTCCACCGTCATGTCGCCCCGCACGGTCATCACCTGGGCCCAGAACGCCATCATCTTCGGCGGCGACCTGGCCCTGTCCTTCCGCCTGACCTTCCTGAACAAGTGCGACGAACTGGAACGGCCGACCATCGCGGAGTTCTATCAGCGCGCCTTCGGCGAGGACCTGCCGGAAGCCGCCACGCGGGTGAAGGTGGGGTAGTTTTCTTTTCCGCTCGCCCCGGCGAACGCCGGGGCCCGGATCCGGACCCAGGCCTTACAATCTGAGAGCGAATCTGCAATCCGGATCCCGGCATTCGCCGGGATGAGCGGACAAAAGGAATGGCGGCGCAGGCCCGGGCGACCGGACCCGCCAGGGAAGACCGGCTCATCCACGACGTCAGCGACCACCCCGTCACGCCGCCCTTGGCCTGATCACGGCCGACGCCCCATGGTGAACGGCGCCGCCGGAACCGGCCGGCCCACGCCCCGATGACGACCGCCGTTACGCCAAAAAGCAACGTCCGATTGATCCCTCGTTAAACTCCGTCGGCTAAGGGCGATTTCGACGGGGGACGTTCGTGTGGTCAACAAAGCCGAGTATGTCAGGGCTTATGCCGAGCGGTACAGGGACATGTTCCCGGTGCGGCTGGCGGCCGTCGGCGCCATCATCGCCCTGGCCTGGTGGAAGCTGGGCTGGGACTGGGCGCTGAGCTTCGCCGCGATCCAGGCCGGCCTCTATGTGATCCTGTGGCGCATGATCCAGGGGGTGCGCGCCGATCCCGCCGCGCCCCGCGCCGAGCCGATCCTCAGACGCGGCACCGAAGCCATCACCTTCGGCCTGGCCCTGCACAACAGCCTCTTCTTCCTCGCCGTCTGGCACGGTTGGCCCGAGTATCACATCAATCTGCTGCTGCTGATCGGCGGGGTGCTGATGGTCGGGGCGCTTCAGGTTCACGCCAGCCGTCTCAGTTTCGCCGCCGCCGTCGTCATGCCGTCCCTGGCCATAGGCTGGATCACCGTCGCCGAGGCGCCCGAGAATTTCGCCCTTCAGCTCAGCGTCGCCCTGTTCGTGTTCGGCGTGGTCAGCGCCGCCTGGCGCCAGTGGCGCAGCGACCGCGAGACCGTCGAACTGATGGTCGCCGTGACCGAACGCTCGTGCGATCTCCAGGCCGCCCTGGCCCAGGCCGAGATCGACCACGCCGCCGCCCAGCGCGCCAACCAGGCCAAGTCAAGATTCCTGGCCATGATCAGCCACGAGGTCCGCACCCCCCTGAACGTCATCATGGGCCTGACCGAGGTGCTGCGCGGCCGCACCCGCGCCCCGGCCGAGGCCGCCGTGATCGACGACATGGCCGACGCCGGCGGCATGCTGCTTCGCCTGCTGAACGGCGCGCTGGACATTTCCAAGATCGAGTCCGGCCAGTCGGACCTGCGCCTGGCGCCGGTCGACGTCGCCGACCGGCTGGACGCCATCGCCCGCGTCTGGCGCGCGCGGGTCGAGGAACTGGGCCTGAGGCTGGAGATCGAACGACAGGGCGCGCCCGAGCATTTCGTCATCCTGACCGACGAGGCCCGCGTCGAACAGGTGCTGATCAACTATCTGTCCAACGCCCTGAAGCTGACGCCCCAGGGCGTGATCCGCATCCGCGCCCGCGCCCTGCCCGCCCCCGACGGCCGCATCGACCTGGACTTCGAAGTCCACGACCAGGGCCCCGGCGTGCCCGAGGACGAGCGCGAACGCATCTTCCAGCCCTTCGAGCAGCTGGCCGCCGGCCGCGCCGCCGGGGGCTCGGGCCTGGGTCTGGCCCTGTGCCGGGCCAGCGTCCAGGCTCTGGGCGGCGCCCTGGGCGTCCGCGCGGCCCAGCCGCACGGCGCCGTCTTCTGGTTCCGCTTCACCGCCGACCGCGCCGAGCTCCACGCCGCCCCCGCCCCCGTCGTCCGGCCCGCTGTCCAGAACGGCGACCGGCCCCTGCGCATCCTGGCGGCCGAGGACCATCCCGCCAACCGCACCCTGCTGACCCTGCTGCTCCAGCCCTTCGGCGTCGACCTGACCCTGGTCGAGAACGGGCGGGAGGCGGTCGAGGCCCTGCGCGCCGCCAGCTTCGACCTGGTGCTGATGGATGTGATGATGCCGGTGATGAACGGGGTCGAGGCCGTCGTCGCCATCCGCGCCGAAGAGGCCGCCGCCGCCCGTCCCCGCGCTTCGATCCAGATGCTGACCGCCAATGTCTTCGACGACGACATGGCCCGTTACATGAAGGCCGGCGCCGACGGCGTGCTGCGCAAGCCCATCGAGATCGCCGCCCTGCAACGCGTCATCGTCCAGGCCGCCGACCAGACCGCCGACGCCTGAACCTCAGTCCCGGATCTTCAGCGCCAGCCGTCCTCGGCCATCGTCTGCGCCGTCTCCCGCACCCCCTCGGGCCAGTCGGCGACGGCGGCGGCGAACCCCGCCCGGTCCCCGGCGAACAGGGCCCGCGTCGCCGCCTCGTAATGGGCCAGATCCCCGGCCATCGCCGTCATGAAACGATAGGTCGTCTCGCGCGCCGTCCGCATCCGGTCCGGCCCCTCGGCCTCCCGCATCGCCGCCTCGACCAGTTTGCGCAGGCTCACCGACGCCCCGCCCGGCCGTCCGGACAGCCAGTCCCAGTGACGCGGCAACAGGGTCACCTCCCGCGCCGTCACCCCCAGTTTCGGCCGCCCCGGCCCCTTCTTCGCCGCCTCATCCTGGATCGATGTCTCCTGCGGCAACCGCCCCGTCACGGCGGCCAGGTCCCCGCGCAGATCGAACTCCACCGTTCGCCCGCTGGCCAGGTCGAACACCAGCACGTCCTGGCCGGCGTCAGCCGCCGCCTTGACCGCCGCGATCACATCGTGCGGCCGCCCCCGCCCCAGCAGCTCGGTCCCTGCGAAGGCGGCGCAATTCATCTCGGGCGTGGGGATCATCGTCTGGCTCCTGAAGTTCGCCGCGAATTACCCGGGTGAAATACCAGAGTCAATATTACCCGGATCAATTACCCTCTCCCACAGGAAGAAGGGGGATGAGTGCGCGCCCCCGCCTCAACCTGCGTGGCGCGAATCCCCCGCGCCCCCTATCTTCCCGGGTCTCATGCCCATTCGTCGTCTCTCCCCCGAAACCGTCAACCGCATCGCCGCCGGCGAGGTGGTCGAGCGCCCGGCCAGCGCCATCAAGGAACTGGTCGAGAACGCCATCGACGCGGGCAGTTCCAATATCGAGATCCAGGCCGACGGCGGCGGCCTGTCGCGCATCCTGATCGCCGACGACGGCAAGGGCATCCCGAAGGACGAACTGCCCCTCGCCGTCGAACGCCACGCCACGTCGAAGCTGGAGCCCGACGACGCCGGCGACGTGGACCTGCTGCGCATCCACACCCTGGGCTTCCGGGGCGAGGCCCTGCCCTCGATCGGCTCGGTCGCCCGGCTGTCGATCACCACCCGTTCCCGAGACGCCTCGGACGCCTGGGCCATCCAGGTCGAGGGCGGCGAGCATCGCCCCCTGTCCCCCGCCCCCTTCCCCGGCCCGCACGGCGCCCGGGTCGAGGTGCGCGACCTGTTCTACGCCACCCCCGCCCGGCTGAAGTTCATGAAGTCCGAACGGGCCGAGGCCATGGCCATTTCGGAAGAGATCAAGCGCCAGGCCATGGCGCACGAGGCCGTCGCCTTCACCCTGTCGCTGGACGGCAAGGTCACCCTGCGCCTGCCCGCCGAACATCCGGGCGACGAGGGCCGGCTGCGCCGCCTGTCCGCCCTGCTGGGCCGCGACTTCGAGGCCAACGCCCTGCTGATCGATCAGGAACGCGACGGGGTGCGCCTGTCCGGCTATGCGGGCCTGCCCACCTATTCGCGCGGCAACGCCGCCCACCAGTTCCTGTTCGTCAACGGCCGCCCGGTGAAGGACCGGCTGCTGCAAGGCGCGTTGCGCGGCGCCTACGCCGACTTCCTGGCCCGCGACCGGCATCCGGCGGCGGTCCTGTTCCTCGACATCGATCCGCTGTTCGTCGACGTCAACGTCCACCCCGCCAAGGCCGAGGTCCGGTTCCGCGATCCCGCCCTGGTGCGCGGCCTGATCGTCGGCGCCCTGAAACACGCCCTGCACGCCGCCGGCCACCGCGCCTCGACCACGGTCGCCGCCGACGCCCTCGCCGGTTTTCAGCCGGGCTTCCAGGCCCACACCGGGCTTTCGCGGGGCGTGGGGGATGGGGTGTGGGGTGTGGGAGCGCCGGATCCTCGAGCGACAGGCTACAGCGGCTGGACCGGCTGGTCCCAGCCCGCCGCCGCCGCGCAAGTCCTGCCCGGCCTCAACGAACGCAGCGCCCGCGTCGAACCCAGTTGGGACGCCCCCACGCCCCACACCCCCTACCCCCCCCC
>NZ_JBIIOP010000004.1:0-288864 GCF_044336875.1 Brevundimonas sp.
CAGGGTCTCGCCATTGGTGGGGGCGGGCGACAGAGGAATGGAGAAGGTGCCGTCCGGATTCACTGTTCCGGTCCCCAGGACCGCGCCGTCAGGCCCCTTGACCGTGACCGTGGCCCCCGGTTCGCCGCTGCCGCTCGCCGATCCGCCGTCCACGACGATATTGGTCGGCGCCGTCGGCGCGGTGCTGTCCGGCGCAGTCACGGTGGTGACCGGCGACGTGTTTCCGGCCGCGTCGGTCAGCGTGACATTGACCCCTTCGCCATTGGTCAGCGGCGTCTGCAGGGTGACGGTGAAGCTTCCGTCGGCCTGGACCGTTCCGGTTCCGACCACCGCGCCGGCGGCGTTGCGGATGGTCACTGTCGCCCCGGGTTCGCCGGTCCCGGACACGGTCGTGCCCGCCGCGTTGAATCTCAGGCCGGCCGCAGCGGCGGGCGGCGTCGTGTCTGCAGGCGGAGGGGGATTGTCGCCGCCTCCCCCGTTGCCGCCGCCACCGCCGCCGCCGCCCGCCGCAGCCGCAGCCGCCGCGCCGCCGCCGCCGAGCCCCAGCAATTGGCCCAGGCCCAGCGGCGCTGCTCCGACCACGCCGGAAGACCCGGCTTCCGTCAGGCTGATGAAGGGCGAAAGGCCGGCTTGAGGCACGGCGGCGACCGCCACCGGGCCGTCCGATAGGGCGCCGGCCGTTTCCAGTTGCATCAGGCTGTCATTGTCGCCTTCGAGAAACAGCTTGCGAGGCTCAGCTCCGTCGAAGAACCCTTCGAGGCGCAGCACTTGGCCATTGGCGTCGACCAGGACCAGATCGGCCCCCTGACGGGTCAGACTGGCGACTTCGGAAGATTGAAGGTTCAGATAGACGTCCTGCGCACCCCGAACATCCAAGGCGCCCTGCGCATCCACGGTCGGCGCATTTCTCGCGACCTCGTCGCGGGCAGTCAGTTTGGCCTCGGTCCTCAGCGGTTCGGTGGCGACGACGTCTTGCATTTTCGTTTCTCTCCCAAGCAGTCAGGGAGCTCCGCCCCGGGCCTTGGAATCGGCTCGGGGCAAAGTCCCAGCCTGCATCTGGGCTGGGGAAACGCGGGTCGTCTTCGGTAGAACTACTGAGGGTCGCTACGGGTATAGTTGTTAAGTTTTCAGTATCTTAACAGAAGGTTAACGCCAAGAATGCTTAACTCGCCAAAGTCACGGAACCAAGTCTAATCGTGATTGGTTGAACCACGAATCGGCTCTACAGTATTCAGCCGCAGACGAGCGAACTCGTCTTGCGTGAGAGGCAGGCGCAACATTGCGCCGTTCAGATAACCCTGCAGATCGCCGGAGAACGGCCAGTCCGATCCCGCAACGAAGCGATCGACGCCGATCCGCCGCATCACGGCCGCCAGTCGCGCAAGATCCTCGGCGGAGGTGTCGGCGTCAAAGACCTGCGCGAGATCGAAATGCAGATCGCCTCCCAGTTCCGGATTCGCCTCCAGCGCCTCGGCGAAGGCCGTCATCGCATCCCAGGTATTGGCGTCCAGGCCGCCCCAGCCGCCAGAGTGGGCGATGGTGACGGGAACGCCCCTCGCCTGAGGCAGGACCTTGTCGATGAAGACCCGGACGTCCTGCGCGCCATAGTCCTCGGCGCGGGTGCGCATGTGGATCATGATCGCCATGTGGTTTCGCGCGGCGGCGCGGAACACGGCCGCCAGATGCTCGACCTGATCCGGATCCCGCAGATCGACGCCCGAGTTGGTCAGATGCAGCTTCACCCCGGCGGCGAAGGGCTCATCCTTCCAGCTTTCTATTTCCGGCAGCGCCGTCGCGGTAATCGGATTGACCCCGATGAAGGCGACCAGCCGGTCCGGGTGCGCACGTGCCTGGGCCACGGTGAAGGCGTTGGCGGCGTGCAGCAGTTGCGCCGCGTCCGGGCGGGCGGGAACCATCATCGGACTTTCCGCCAGATAGCCGGTCGACATCATATAGGCGCGCCGCACCCCGGCCTCGTCCATATCCGCCAGCAGGTCCTCGACGGTGAGAGGTTTGATGAAAGCCTCGTCACAGGCGCCGATCCGCCCGGGGCTGGAACAATAGCCGGGCAGGAACGCCAGGATTTCCGGCGAATGGACGTGGACATGATGGTCCGTCGCCACGGGCGGCAGGATCTCGGCGACGGCCGAAATCGGCGCACACGACAGGGCGGCCGCGGCCATGAGGGCGGCTAGGGAGAAATGCATGCGGATACTGTCTTTCGGGAAGCGGCGGGGCCGGATCACCGGTCCCGCCCGTTCACGTCCTACCGGGCGTCCTGCGGGGGCGTTTCGCCGAGCAGGGTCTGTTTCCAGAACAGCAGGCTGGTCCAGAAATAATAGTCCTCGTTTTCCTTCTTGTGGAAGCCGTGTCCCTCGTTCTGCGCCAGCAGATGCCAGGCCGTGCCGCCGTTACCGCGCACGGCGCTGATGATCTGGTCGGCTTCTGACGCCGGCACGCGGGGATCGTTGCCGCCGGTGGCCACCAGCAACGGGATGGTGATCCTGTCGACGCTGGTCAGGGGCGAGATCGCCTGCAACTGGGCGCGTTGGGCCGGATCACGCTCGTCGCCATACTCGACGCGACGCAGGTCCCGGCGATAGGACTGGGTGTTCTCCAGGAAGGTGACGAAGTTGGAGATGGCGACGTAGCAGTTCGCCCCCTTCAGCCGCTCGCTGTAGTGAACGGCCGTGGCGTAGCACATGTAGCCGCCGTACGAGACGCCGGTGACGGCGAAGCGCGAGGCGTCCAGATCGGGATTGACCTCCAGGGCGTCCAGGAAGGCGCCGATGTCCTTGACCGAATTCTCGCGTTGGAACGGACCATTGTCGAGATTGACGAACCGCGCGCCATAACCTGAAGATCCGCGCACATTCGGGAAGAACAGCGCCACCCCCAGCTCGTTCAGCAGATAGTTCTGCGAACCCAGGAAGTCGGGACGGGTTTGGCCCTCGGGACCGCCGTGGATATCGACGATCAGGGGGCGCTTGCCCGGGAATTTGGCCGGATCGGGCTGGTACAGGAAGCCCGAGACCGTCTCGCCGTCGAAACTCTTCACCTCGACCAGCTTGGGTTCGACGTTGATCCCCGCATCCAGGCCGCCCGTCTCGCTGTGGGTCCACTGGGTGACCGCCAGACTGGTCGGATCGATCGAGAAGGCGTCGCCCGACACGCGCGCCGAGGACAGGCTCAGGCCGATCGCGCCCCAGGGGGCGATGTCGATGGCCGGGCCGATGCTGTAAGGGATCACCCCGCTCGGCAGGCCGGTCACCGCGCGCACGGCGCCGGTGGCCACGTCCATGACCTTGACCTTGGACACCCCGGCCTCATTGACCGCATAGGCGACGAACGAACCGTCCGGCGCCAGGGCGTAGTCGCTGACGTCCCACCTTTGTTCGGTGGTGACCGGGGTGAAGCCCCGCTGCCCCATCCGGCCCAGACGCAGGAAGTCGGAGTCCTTGTCCGACGTGACCCAGATGGTCCCGTCCGGGCCATATTTCGGATCGACGTAGGAGACTTGGGCCGCCGTGTCGTTCAGCGGCGACATCCGACCGCTGGCCAGATCCATCTCATAGACGTCGGCCTTGTTGATCGACATCCGGTTGACCACCAGGGCCTTGGCGCCGTCCTTCGAGAAGTCGGCGATGTTCCAGCCGCCGCCCGAGACCTGGGCCACAAGCCGGTCGGTCGAGGGATCGGACGGATCGATCACATACAGATCCATGTCGGCGCCGTTGCGACGCGAGGAGGCGTAGCCGACCCGTTTGCCGTCGGGGCTCCAGGCGCCGAACCAGTTGCGGCTCTTGCCGTCCGTGATCCGGGTCAGGCGGCCGTCGGCCAGGGTGTAGAGCTGATAGAATTCGTCCCCGCCATTGTCCTTCTGGACCAGCAGGGTCTCGCCCGAGGGCGAAAGGGCGCCGGCCAGTATGGGCTCGGCCTCGAAGCTGATCTGGGTCCGGTCGCCGTTCGCCGCAGCGACGGTGTGCAACTGATCCGTGGCGCCGAACCGGGTCTTGATCAGCATCGAATGATCGGCGGCGTTCCAGCCCAGGAAGGCGGCGCGTCTGGCCTGCAGATAGGGCTGGGTCGCGGCGACCAGATCGTCCGGCACGGCCGGCAGGCCGTCGGCGACGATGGCGGCGGGTTTGGGCGCCTCCGCGAAAGCGGCTGGCACAGTCGACAGGGCGAGCGCCAAGGTCAAGGCAAGGCGAGAAATCATCGTACAGACCCTTCGAAAGGGAGAAAGAAGGGGTCGCCGGCCCCTATAGGAGGGAGAGGGGCGGAGCCGGCGACCAGGAACGCGTTACCTGAACTAGAAGCGGTAACGGGCTCCAACCGTGACGTACCGACCGATCACGTCGTAGTACGGGGAGTAGAGCGAACCGTTGGGCGGATCCTTGTCGAACAGGTTGGTCGCGTTCGCGTACAGTTCCACACCGTCTGCGCCGTAGTGCGCCAGATCGGCCGTCAGCCCGAGATCGACATAGGTGTAGGCGTCGATGTCGTTGTTCACGATATTGACGGAGGTGTTGTAGACGCCGGCCGAAATATACCGAGCGCGCAAGTTCGCGCCGAACACTTCGCCCTTCCAGCCGAGGCTAGCGTTCAGGCGCAGCTCCGGCACACCGACACCGAAGGAATACCCCTGAGACTTGACGTACTGGGTTCCGTCGCCGGTCGACAGATTGTTTACCCAGGTCGCGGCCAGATGCATGTTCAGACGGCCTGTCGCCCCTGGGATCCACAGATCCGCAGGCGAGGTGTACGAGGCCTCCGCGTCGACGCCATCCGTCTGGTACTCGCTCAGGTTCAGATAGGTGGACCGTGTGCGGATGAGATTGCCATCGGCGTCACGATCAATCTGGGCGCACAAAGCGGTGTTGCCGTTGAAGCAGGAGGTCACAAGGATCTGCGGCGCGATCGTCGTAATGATGTCGGTGATGTCGATGTTGTAATAGTCAAGCGACAGATTAAGCCCGCGAACGGACGGCGGCGCATAGGTAAAGCCAACTGTAAGCGTATCAGCCGTTTCCGGCGACAGGTTCGGATTTCCGCCGCCATTGTTCAGCGTGTATACGGTCTGCCCCTTAACCGGGTCGTTGATGTTGTTGTAACCCGTCGTCGTCGTCGTATAGAGCTCGCTCAGATTGGGCGAACGGATATCGCGCGACTGGGTGATGCGCCCCCGGAAGCCCGGGAAGAACTCGTTCGTTGCGCCGACCTTCCAGGACCAGATCGAACCGGTCGTGTCGTAGTCGGAGATGCGGGCCGCAGCGTTGAACTCCAGATTGTTCAGAACCGGCAGGTCCTTCACGATCGGGATCAGCACCTCAGCGAAGGCTTCCTTGACCGAAAACTCGCCCGACATGGCCGAGAAGCTGAAGGTCTGGAACGCTTGGGCGGCGTCCAGTTCGCCGACACGTTGGTCGGTCTGCTCCTTGCGCGCTTCAAAGCCCACAGCGATGGAGACATCACCCGCCGGCAGACTAAAGGGCTCGCCGCGGAGGCTGACGCCGGCGACATCCAGCTTGGTGTTGGTGCGTTGCTGCGGCGTACCCGTGACGTAGTCGATCGCTTCCTGCGAAGGCGCGCCCAGGCCGAACAGGTTGATCGGGACACAGCCCGAGTTCGCATTGGTCAGGGTCACGCGGCAGACGGCCTGCCCGGTAGCGGGATTAATCACCGAATCCACAGCTTGCGCATATTCGGTACGCAACAGGAAGCCCGGCGTGTCGGTGTTGGTGTCGGCTTCGCCGTGGCTGTAGTAGGCGCTCCAACGCCAGTTATCGCCGAACTCACCATCCAGCGCGATGGTCGCCTGGGTGTTGATGCGTTCGAAATCGATGGTCGAATAGGACAGATCTGAGTTGAACCGCCCCATGGTGAAGGAGGTCTGGCCTGCCGCCGCCATCTGTTGCTTTATCGTGTCGGACAGGAAGGCGTTGTCGTTCCTGATCGTCAGGTTTCCGCGGTTGTGATCACCGAACCAGATGTAGTTGTTCCACATCCGCGAATGGCGGACGTCGGCAGTCAGTCGCAACTTGTCGGTGATGTCATAGGTGGCGCTGGCCAAGGCGGCGTAACGTCTCTGCGGCGTGACCAGCGGGCTCAGATTGTCGTTCGAGGGACCTTCACCGCCTACCGTATTGGCGCCGATCACCGTCCCGTAGTTGAACGGACGCAGGGTGCCGTCGGGATTGAACACCATGCCCGCATTGACGCCGGACATGATCAGGCCGCCGTAGGCCGCATTGGAGAAGCCGACATTCGGCACGGTCACGAAACGTCCGGTGCCGTCGTTGGTGGACACCTGCCCCCAACTGCCGACATTCGGGCGAGAATCCTTAGGGGTGACACCTTCGTTATCGAGATATTCGCCACCGATCACGAAATGACCGCGACCGCCGGCGAACGCCGTGCCCCAGGCGCCTTCGAAGCGTTCCTGCTCGGCGTCGTCATAGGACGAGATGCCGTATTCGGCGCCCAGCTTGCCGCCGGTGAAATTCCGGTCGATGGCGATATTCACGACACCGGCGACGGCGCCCGACCCCCAGGCAGCCGAGGCGCCGCCGGTGACGACGTCCACGCTCTTCACCAAGACGGTCGGAATGCTGTTGAGGTCATTGTCGCTGGAGGCCCGACGAGTGTCGATCAGCACCAGGGTATGGCTGGCGCCCAGGCCGCGCAGATCGACTGGCGCAGAACCGGCGGCGGTGTTCGTGCCGCTGGTCTGGGGCGAACTGGAGGCCTTGAATTGCGGTATGTCGTTCAGGGCGGCGGCGATGTTTTGGCGCGCGCCGACCGACAGATCCTCGGCGGTCAGGCGGACGGTCGGGGTCGGCGCCTGGAAGCCGGCGCGGTCGATCCGCGACGCGGTGACGACGATCTCGCCCAGAGAGTCGGACTCGTCTGCGGCGGTGGAGGTTTGAGCCTGGGCCATGGCGGCCCCGGCGGTGGCGAGCAGCGCGACGGCGCTGCAGCAACTGGTCAGGCGGTACGAGAACTTGGACAAGACGAAATCCTTATGGACGACGACGTCCCCCCCCGGGGAAATCGGATGCAGACGGCGCTCTGACGGCGCCCTTTACCTTCGCCCCCGCTGTCATCGGGCCTGAGAGTTTCGGGCCGCAGCCCTTTCTCCTTCGGCGAGGACGCCCCTTTCGGGCCGCCCTTCTCTCCAGCGTTCCTCGTGCGACACGGTCCGTTTGCCTGAGCGTTTCCGGGGCGGTTGCGCCTTCGGCGTCGATCCAATGAGATCGAACTCTCCCGCGTTGCAACACCAGTAAGATTGCGCCGCGATACCGTGTCAAATCCCGCTTTAACGCGTCTTTCCACCTCATTTTCGTGACATTGGGGTATAATTTTCCCACGCTGCGCTCGATAAGCGGCTTAATGCCAATATGGGCGGCAACCCGGCCCCTTGGTGACGGCTTGGTGACAGAAACAACAGATCCGGACAGTCGAAACTTATCCACAGGATACGGTCTCAGGGGGCGTTCGGATCCAGCGGCGCGCGTGGCGAGCCCGCCATCGCCTGGTTCCAGCGTGTCAACAGATGGTCGCGACGCATCCGGTCGAGATTGGCCAGCAGGGCGGGGCCGACGCGGACTACATGAACCCCGGCGACGACGGGACGTTCCGTCGCCTCCACGTCGTCGCGCACCGGGCGTACGCCGATACGGGCGATCGCGCGCTGCCCTTCCCTCGACAGCAGGAAGTCGAGGAACAGCCGGGCGGCGTTCGGATGGGCCGCGTTTCGAGGAATGAAGGCCACCCGCGACACCGACAGATGATAGTCGGTCGGCGTGACCAGACCGATGTCGGGATCCCGGGCGGCCCAGGTCTCTCCATAGGATTGGTTCATATTGTAGGCGAACAGCACCCGACCGTCCGCGAGTTGCCCCATCATCCTCTGGCCCGAGGTGTCCAGCCGTGGGCGCGTCCGGCCCAGCGCCTCCACCAGCCGCCAGGCGTCAGGATAGATCTGCACATCCGATGAGAGTTGCATCAGGGCGACGCCGCTGCGCTCCGCGTCATAAATGGTGGTGCGCCCCCGGAAGACCTCGCCGTGCTTTTCGAACAGGTCGATCAGTTCAGCGTGGCTGCGAGGCGTCAGTTCGGGCGGCAACAGGCGGCGGTTGTAGGCGAAGACCACGGGCTCCGCCGTCAGACCGAAACCCTGGTCGCGCCAGATCGAACCATCCGGCAGCGCCGCCCGGTGGGGCGAACGGTAGGTCTGGGCGTAGCCGTCGTTGATCAGCTTGATCTGGACGTCCATCGCCGAACTCCAGACCAGATCCGCGCCCGGCCCGCCGGCCTCGGCCACCACCCGGTCGGCCATCCGGGTGGAGTTCATGTCCTCAAGCCGGATGTGGATTTCCGGATAGCGGCGATTGAAGGCCTCGAGCACCGGCCCCATCAGACTGGTGTTCGTATAGATGGTCAGGGCCCCTTCGCGACCCGCAGCCCAGCGGGTGCGCGGCGCCGTTGCAGGCCCGTCGGGCTCTTCGCCACAGCCCGCCAGAACGAGGCTCGTCACCACGCCCAGAAGGGCGAGCCAAAACGCGCCCGACATCGAACGAATCCACCGACCGCACCCGAAGAAATCGCCCGCTGCGGCGCCCGTCGCTCTCATGCCGGCACATGAGGGCGCCCCCGCCCCGAAAACAAGGCCTCTGCGGGTGCTCGGCCTGCTCGCAAGGCCCCTTTCGGGGGCGACGCCCGCAGGATGACGCCCCTCCGCTCGGCCATGGATCTGTGACCGATCGAGGCTATCAGGTCGCGGGCGCCGCGGACGCTGAACCCGAAGCCCGGAGCGCGCCTTCGACGCTGATGGTCGCATCCGCGTTCTCGATCACGTTCAGCGTCGTCGTCTCGACCTTGCGCTCATGCAGCGCGCCCAGCCAGCCGAAGGCCGCCGTGCTGGAGACATTGGTCAGGCTGAAGCCCAGGCCGCCGTCAGCCGACATGCCCATGACCGGCGTCAAGGCCGAGGCGGCGGACACTTCGGCCACCACAGCCGACACATCGACCTCCGCGTCTGTCTCACCGCCGGACAGACGCCCCGTCGCCGTCCGGACCAGGGCCAGATCGGCCTCGGCGACGGCGCGCGCCTCTGCGGCGTCTGCGCGCCAGGCCCAGGCCGGGCGCACGACCAGCAGCCAGACCAGGACGGCGGCGACGGCCAGCCCCATCACCATCAGCATCCGACGCTCACGCAGGGTGCGGCCGTCCCACCAGGCAGCGGCTTGCGATATCAGGCCGTTCATGCGGCAGCTCCCACGATGACTTCGCTGACCACCCGGCCGCCGTCCTCGACGGTGGAGGCGTCGGACAGGCTCAGACCCGAGGCGGCCAGGGCGTTGCGGATGGTGTCCAGGTCCGAGAAGGCCGGATAGCTGAGGGTGGCGCGGACACCCTTCGCCGGGTCGGCGCCGAGACTGTCCAGTTCGGCGCCCTCGACCTGTTCCACGGCGGCGAACAGGGCGGCCGAGGCCGTCGCCAGTCCGCCCGGAGGCGGGGCGACGGCCAGCAGGCGGCGCGCCTCCTCAACCGGATCGGCCGTGCGGGCGGCGTCCGGCAGGGCCTGTTCGATCAGGGCCAGGGTCTGGCGTTCGGCCCGGTCGGCGGCGATCTGGTCGCGCGCGCCGGCCGCCAGCGTCAGGATCAGGGGCGAGACGACCAGGGCCGCCGCCAGGGCCGCGACCCGTCGCCAGCCGCCGGTCCTGAGCTCGCGTCGACGTTCCAGGCCGGACAGCAGGTCGACAGCGGGAGCGACGGCGGCGGACGCCAGCAGTCGCTCAAGGGTCTCGGCGTCGTCCAGTCGGATCAGGGGGCGACCGGCGGCGATGGGCTCGACCAGATCCGGCTGGAGGGTCGCGGCGAAGGTCGCGCCGCGCAGGGCCATGTCCGCGCCGAAGACGGCCGCATTCAACCCATCCCCGTCCGGCGTCGGCAGGACCAGGCAGTCCGGAACCACGGCTGAGGGCGTGACGCCCAGGGCGGCGAGATAGTCGATCCAGGCTTCCAGCAGGCTGGCGCTGACGGCGACCGCCAGGCGGGGCGCGTCGCCCATCACAGGTCCCAGCGCGACGACGGTGCGTTCGGGATCGCCAGCCAAATCGTCCTTCAGCGCCCAACGGGCGGCCGCGCGCACCTGGGCCACGCCGCCGACCGGCAGGGTCAGCCAGCGCGCAAGCACATCGGCGCCCGGGGCTACGGCGACCGTGCGGACATCGGGCGTCGTCGCCGGATCATTGAGCAGCAAGGAACCGCGCTGCAGCACCCGTCCCCCGGCGTCGAACGTCAGGAAGGGCGCCGGCATCGAGGCCGCCGGGGGGATGATGACGATACGGGTCTGGCTCATTCTTCGGGGGTCCAGCGGCGGATGACGGTGCGCACGCCGCCGTCCGGCGCGGCGTGGATCAGGACGGAGCGGACGGCATGGGCGCCGCCGTAATCGATATCGACCCGAAGATCGAAATAGCGCGTCAGCAGGGAGACCTGCCCGCGCATCTCGTCATCGGGGGTGAAGTCCTTCAGTACGGGCTGCGCCCAGAAGGCGTCGACCGTGGCCCACCCCAGGGCCGGGCGGGCGGCGATGGCGGCGCGCGCGCGCTGCAGACCTACCGCTCCGCGCGTCAGCATGACCAGCAACGGCGCCTCGGCGGGCGACAGGGTGTTGACGTTCAAGGCCGCCGGCGCGGTGGACGGCAGGACGCACAGATAGGGACGCAGGCGGCGATACAGGTCAGCATCGACATTGGCCACGGCGCGCATCTCGCTGACGTCGGCCAGCATGACCCCGCCGGTGCGATAGGGCGTCGACAGCCCGGCGTAGCGCGCGTCCTCGGCGCCGTTGGGCTGTGTCTCGGCGTCGGCGTCCATCCAGTCTGTCAGGGCGGCGGCGGCGGCCGCCATCCGGGCGCGCGACAGGCCGAGGGCCGCCCCCAGGGCGACGAACTGGGCCGTCCCTTCGGCCCGGGCGAACAGATCCTCGCCCTGGCCGTAGACCAACGAGTTCAGATTGAAACAGGCCTGGCCATCGGTCACCACGGCGCGGATCGATCCGTCCTCGACCGGAAACTCCAGCACCCGCCCGTTCCAGCGCGGCTCCAGCGGGGTGCGAACGGGATCGGCCTTCGTCAGGTCGGCGATCTGGCGTCGCGCCAGGCTCTCGGCCCCGGCGGCGTACCACTGGGCCTGGGCCTGAGTCTCGGCATTGGTGGTGCGGCGCACCGAGAAGCGGACGTCGTCCAGGATGGCGACCGCCACGACCGACATCACCGCCACCAGCAGCAGGACGGTCAGCAGGGCCATGCCCTCACGCGACGTCGGGCGCCTCATGCCGACGCCACCAGGAACAGTTGATCCACCGGCCCGATCCCCTCCAGCGTCATGACGATCCGCACGGCATCCGGCAGAGGGCGGTCGCTGGAGGCGATAAAGGCCGGGGCTTCTGCTCCGTCCTGTATGAAGGTGACGGCGACGTCCGCGACCCCGCGATACAGGATCTGAGGCGGACCGGAGCGGGCGCCGTCCAGATAGGGGGAGACACGCCGCTCCAGCCGTCCCTCGACGACGCGGTATTCGACCCGCTGCAACGACGGGCGAGGCGCCCCCTCGGGATTGGACCAGCCGTTGCGAGCCAGGACTAGGATCGGATCCCCCGGCGTCTGCTGCCCCATCAGGGCCCGCGGCAGGGGGCGGCCCGTCGGCGCGCGGGTCCGGCGCGGCGCAGCCTGGGCCAGATCGGCCTTCAGCAGGGCGCGCATCCGCTGCAGGTCGCCGGTGCGGTCGGTCTCGGCGCGAACGGCGAAACGCGTGTCGATAGTCTGGCTCAGCACCAGGCCGCCGGCGGCGGCCAGCAGGGCGAAGATGCCCAGGGACACCATCACCTCGACCAGGGTGAAGCCGCGCCTGGCCCCACGGCCTGACCTGTCGCGCCGACCGCTCATGCCCCGGCCGCCCGGAACAGGACCCGATCCGCCACCTGGCCCTCGTCGGTGAAGACCCGCACGTCGATCCGGCCCACGCCCGGCGCCTCGGCGCCGCTGACGACGCGACGCCAGCGCCAGACACGATTGGCCATACGGGTTTCGCCTTCGACCTGGCCCACGGGCAGGCTGGGGGCGATCATGGCTTCGGCGGCGATATTCTCGGCGACGACCCCGCCCAGGGTGCGCGCCTCGACCCGCACGGCGGACCGGGTGCTCTCCCCAGACAAATTCAGAAGGGCCATGGCCGCCAAAGAGAAGACAGCCAGAGCCACCAGCATTTCGATCAGCGTGAAGCCTGGGCGCTCGTGTGCGCTACTTCTCGCCCTGCAGGGACGTGCCGCCTGGGTGCGATCAACCATGGATCGACACCTCGCCCGCGCCGTCGATCACCACCGTGCGGGACTGGTTGTCGCGATTCAGCCGCACCTCGGCGGGATCGGCCACGCCGGTCGGGTCGAAGACGATGCGGACCGGACCGCGCGGGGTGACGACGCCCTCGCTCCACGCGCGGGCGACGAAGACGCCACCCAGGGGCGCCCACTCCACGCCGTCGAAGCTGGAAAACCCGTAGCCGGCCGCGTCCGCCTGCACCGCCACCGGACGGTTGGTCATTATGGCCTCTTCACGCGCTCGCGACAGGCGGGCGGCGAACTGTTCCGCCTCAAGCCCCACAGCCGGGCGCGGATCGGGCATCGACAGCACCACAGCCCCCGCCGCCAGTCCGATGACGGCGACGGTGACCATCAGTTCGACGAGGGTGAACCCCGCCCTTTTCCTTGCGCCGGCCCTCGTCGGGCGGCGGCCCGCCGCTTGAGCGCGATCAGCCCTGCCAGTTGCCGAGGTCCGCGTCATTGTCCTCGCCCCCTTCCTTGCCGTCCGCCCCGAGGGAGTAGACGTCGAACTGCTGGCCGTGCGCGCTCTGGCGACGATAGCGGTAGGGATTGCCCCAGGGATCCTCCGGCAGGCGGCGCACATAGCCGCCCTGGCGATAGCGTTCGGGCTGGGCCAGGCCAGCGGGCGCCGTGACCAGAGCCTGCAGACCCTGCTGGTCGGTCGGGAAGTTCAGATTGTCCAGCCGATAGGTCTCGACCGCCTGCTCCAGAACGGAGATGTCTGCCTTGGCCTTACCGACCATGGCGCGATCCTGGCTGGGCAGGACATTGATGGCGACCACGGTGGCCAGAAGCCCGATGATGACGATCACCACCATCAGCTCTACAAGCGTAAACCCTTGACGTTTCAGACGTTTGTCGCGGTTTTCTACGGTTTTCATCACACTACTCCTCACCCCATCGCCAGGGTGTTGATCTGAAGGATGGGCAGCAGGATCGACAGGACGATCAGGGCCACGACCCCGCCCATGACGACGATGATGGCCGGCTCCAGCAGGCTCAGCATCACGGCGGTGAAGGTCGAGAATTCGCGCTCCAGATAGTCGGCGGCGCGTTCCAGCATCGGCTCCAGCCGGCCGCTGCTCTCGCCCGAGGCGGTCATATAGACCAGCAGCGGCGGGAAGACGTCGGCGCGCCGCATGGCGGCCGACAGCCCTCCGCCCTCGCGAACGGCCTCGCCCATGGATTCGGTGGCGCGGCGCAGGGCCATGTTGGACACGGTGCGGGCAGTGATGGTCAGGCCTTCCAGCACCGGCAGGCCCGCCGCGATCATGGTCGACAGGGTGCGGGCCATCCTGGCGCCGTGCAGGTCACGCGTCAGCCGGCCGACCACCGGCAGTTTCAGCATCGTCTGGTCGAGCCGCAGCCGGACCGTCGGATAACGCCGCGCCACAACGCCGCCGATCGCCGCCCCCGCCAGCAGGATCAGCCCCAGCCAGCCCCAGTTCCGCATCAGGTCCGACAGGCCGATCACCAGCCGGGTCAACAGAGGCAGGGTCTGGTTCATGCTCTCGAACTGGTCGACCACCTTGGGCACGACGAAGGTCATCAGGGCCCCGATGACGCCCAGGGCCACGACAGCGAGGACGCAGGGATAGACCACGGCGGTGATCACCTTGCCCCGCACCTGCTGATCCCGCTCCAGCCCGTCGGCCAGGCGTTCCAGGATCGGCTGCAGCGCGCCCGACTGCTCCCCCGCCGAGACCATGGCCCGATACAGCGGCGGAAAAGCCTGGCCCTGCAGCCCCATGGCGTCGGACAGACGCCGCCCCTCCATCACGCCCGAATGGACGCCTTCCAGCACCCGCCGCACGTTCGGCCGGTCGGCCTGAAGCGCCAGGGTTCGCAACGCCTCCTCGACCGGGGCGACCGAGATCAGCGTGGCCAACTGGCGCGTGGTCAGGGCCAGGGTCTTGGCGTTCAGCTTGCCGCCCTTGACCATCCCACGTTCGGCGCGCGGCGCGATCCGGGCGGGCGTCAGTTCCAGCGGCATCAGGCGGCGGCGGCTCAGTTGCCCGCGCGCACCGGTTTCGTCGGGGGCCGTGATCGCGCCCGTGACGGTGCGGCCGGCCGCGTCGACGGCGACATAGTCGAAGGCCGCCATCAGGCCGCCTCCGCCGGATCGGACGCCGTCTCCTGGCGGGCGACGCGGACCGCCTCCTCCACCGAGGTGACGCCATCCAGCACCAGGGCGCGGGCCCGGTCGGACAGGGTTCCGCCCTCGGCGAAGGCGGCGGCGACGATGGCGTCCTCGTCCGCCTCGGCCGCGATCAGACGACGCACCCGTTCGTCGATCCTCAGCACCTCGTACAGGCCGACGCGACCGACATAGCCGGTCGAACCGCAATGGGCGCAGCCGTGCGGCCGCCAGACGCGGACGCCCGCCTTGGCGCCGATCAGCTTGGCCGTCGCCTTGTCCGCGACCTCGGCCGTGCGGCAGTGTTCGCACAGCCGCCGCACCAGCCGCTGGGCCACGATCAGCCGCAGGGTCGAGGCCAGCAGGAAGGGTTCGATCCCCATGTCCCGCAGACGCGTCACGGCGCCCGCCGCGTCGTTGGTGTGGACGGTCGACAGGACCAGATGCCCCGTCAGCGCGGCCTGGACGGCGACGCCCGCCGTCTCGACATCGCGGATTTCGCCCACCATGACCACATCCGGGTCCTGACGCAGTATGGCCCGCAGCCCGGCGGCGAAGGTCATGCCGACCTTGGTGTTGACCTGGGTCTGGCCGACCCCGTCGATGGCGTATTCGACCGGGTCCTCGACCGTCAGGATATTGCGGGTCTGGTCATTCAGCAGCGACAGGCCTGCGTAGAGGCTGGTGGTCTTGCCTGAGCCGGTCGGGCCGGTGACCAGGATGATGCCGTTGGGCTCGGCCAGGGCCGTGCGGAAAGCCGTCAGGGCGTCGGGCGCCATGCCCAGACGGTCAAGGGTCAGGCCCGCCTGGTCCTTGTCCAGGATCCGCAGCACCACACGTTCCCCGCCGCGCGACGGCAGGGTCGAAACCCGCACGTCCAGCGTCTTGCCGCCCAGGGCAAGCGGGATGCGCCCGTCCTGGGGCGTGCGCTTTTCGGCGATGTCGAGCCGGGCCATGACCTTGATCCGCGACACCAGCAGCGGGGCGATGCGCGGATTCAGACTCAGCGCCTCGCGCAGCACCCCGTCGATCCGCATCCGCACCAGAAGCGCGCTCTCGTAGGTCTCCAGATGGATATCGGACGCGCCGGTCCGCACCGCCTCGGCGATGATTCCGTTGATCAGGCGGATCACCGGGGCGTCGTCGGCCGTGTCCAGCAGGTCAGCCGCCGCAGGAATGTCGTCGATCAGACTGTCCAGCCCGGCCGGCATATCCAGATCGTCCCCGTCCGTGGCCGCCAGATGGTCGCCTGCGTAGATTTCGGACAGTTGCCGGTCGAAGGCGGCCTGACCCAGAGGTTCGATCGCGAGGGGGCGGCCCAGCACGCGACGCGCCTCGATCAGGCCCTTGGGATCGGCGCCCTCGCGCAACCCGACGCGCGCCACGTCGCCGGCGTCCAGCAGCAGGACGCCGTGTCGCTTGGCGAAGCCGTAAGGCAGGCTGGGGCTGACCAGGGTGATCACGGGATCAGTATCCGGCCGACGGCAGGGGCGCGGTCTCGACCGGGGCGATCGGAGCCGTGGGCGCGATGACCATCGGTTCGCCCGTGGTCGGGGCGGCCGGCGCCTGGGTGCGCATGTAATCCCGCACCAGGGCGTCCAGGCTCGGCTCGCGATCCGGCTGCACCGCCTGCTGCTGGGCGCGCATATAGCCCCAACGATCAGCCGCCAGGCCTTGCGCCTCGGCCGGGGTGCGGATGATGGTCGGGCGCAGGAAGACCATCAGATTGGTCCGTCCCCGCTGGCGGCTGTTCGAACGGAACAGCACCCCGACGCCGGGGATGTCGCCCAGCCCAGGCACCTTGTCGACAGCAATCCGGTCGTTCTGGTCCAGCAGGCCGCCGGCGACGGCGATGTCGCCGTCGTCGACCACCAGGGTCGTCTCCAGCTCGCGCTTGTCCAGCACCAGGTCCGACGCGCCGTTGGTCAGGACGCCGTTGATGGCCGAGACCTCCTGGCGCAGGGTCAGGGTGATCGAGCCCCCGGCGTTGATCTGCGGCTTGACCGTCAGGCGCACGCCGATGTCCTTGCGGTCGGTCGTGGTGAAGGGATTGGACTGGCCGTCCAGCAGGGTCGATCCGGTCGTGATGGGCACCTCCTGCCCGACCAGGAAGGTGGCTTCCTCGTTGTCCAGCGTCATGATCGACGGCGTCTGCAGCAAGTTGGAGCCCTCGTCGGTCTTGGCGGCGTTGATGATGAAGCCGAACAGGCCGTCGCCGACCTTGCCGCCGCCCCCGCCCACGAAGCCGTTGGCGCCCAGCAGACTGTTCAGCGCCAGGCTCTGCAACTGCTCGCGCAGCGGATCATCCTGATCCAGCTGGCCCGAGGCCAGGCCCCCGGCGATGGGCAGGATGGGCGCGGAGCTGTTTGAGTAGTTGGTCACGCCCAGACCGTTCTCGCCGCCGTACAGCCATTGCACGCCCAGTTCGCGCACGGCGTTGTCGCTCAGTTCGACGACGATGGCCTCGATCAGCACCTGCTGGCGGCGCACGTCCAGACGACGGATCACATCGGCCAGGGTCCGCTGCATGTCGGCCGGGCCGGAGATGACCAGGGCGTTGGCGCCGGGGAAGCGGGCGATGGTGGCGCGTTGGCCGGTGGCGGTGACGGTGGTCGAGCCGATGGCGCCATTTTCCGAACCGCTTTCGCCGCCAAGGCTGGAGGTGGTGCGCGACAGGCCGCTGGACGCGCCTGTCGTGGATCCGGTCGGCGCGGTCCGCAGCCGGCCGCTGTCGCCCGTCGAGGCGGTCACCGGCTGGCCCACCACCTGCTGCAGCACCGGCAGCAGTTGTTCGGCGTTGGCGTGCTCCAGGAAGACGACATTGACGTCCTGACTGGCGCGCGAGCGGCCGTCCAGATCGTGGATCAGGCCCCGCACCCGCGTCAGAGCCTGGCTGTCGCCGCGCAGGACGATGGAGTTGGAGCTTTCGACCGGGGTGACGGTGACCATCCCCTGCCCCGACCCGCCGGGCGCCGACATGACCTGTTGCAGCACGCCGGCGATCTCACGCGCCGAGGCGTTCTCCAGCGACACGACCTCGTAGCTGGAGCGGTCGACGTCGATGCGGGCGATCAGCGAGCGGACGCGAGCCAGGTTGTCCGAGAAGTCGGCCACCACCACGCTGTTGGCGCCGGGATTGGCCAGGACCTGGCCCTGGGCGCCGACCAGGGGCCGGATGGTCTCGGCAGCCGAGGCGGCGTCGATGTTGCGAAGCTGGAAGACCTCGGTCGAGAACCGTTCCGCGCCAACCGTCGAAGGCCCCTGGGCCGCGCCCTGGGCCGGGCTGATGCGATAAGCGCCTGACTGGGTCGGGGTGACCACCAGGCCGTTGGCGCGCAGGGTCGACAGGAAGACCTCGAACAGCTGGGCGCGCCCCAGGGGCCTGTCGCTGGTCACGGTCACCGTACCGGTCACGGCCGGGTCCACGATGAAGGTGCGTCCCGTCGTGCGGGCCACATCCTGGATGAAGGCGCGAATGTCGGCGCCCTGGACGTTCAGGGTCTGGCGCGCCTCCTGGGCCAGGACGGGGGCGGCCGCCAGCGGCCCCTGCAGAGCCAGGACGGCGGCGAGCGCGCCGACGCCGGAACGCAGCAGGCGGTGGCGCAGAGAGGCGGTCATGGACGCGTCCTTATGGTGGTGGTGCGCGTCTCGCCGGCGCGCTCGTACTGGATTTCGGCCGACGGGGCGCTGGCCAGCTGGCCACGAAGGGCTCCGATGGCCTGGGGGCTGTTCAGGGCTACGCCGTTGACCGACAGGATGACGTCGCCGGCCCGTAGCCCCGCGCTGCGCAGCTCCGACGCATTGCCGGCCGAGGAGACCGTGAAGCCGTTGACGCCCAGCCCCTGGATCCGGGGCCGCAGCGAAGCTTGGGCCATCAGCCGCTGAGGATCGACCACCGCGCCCTGGGAAGAGGCCGGCGCGGCGGCGGGGGGAGCGACGACCTGAGGCGTGGCGGGCGGCGGCGGCGGCGCGGCGGCGCCGACCGGCGCCTCGGCGAATTCGAGGCGGCTCAGCGACTGGCCGCGCGCCAGGGTGACGAAGTCGGGACCGACCGCCTTCAGCGTCAGGCCGGGCTCGACCTCCTCGCCGACGCCGACCGAGACCTGGCGGCCGTCAGGCAGGCCGATGATGGCGGACCCGCCGCCGACGCCATCGGAGCGGACCCCGAACAGCCGCATCTGGCTGGCCTCGGCGCCAGAGGCTCCGGCCAGGGCGCCCTGCCCGCCCGTGCGGAAGAAGGCGTCGAACCTCGACAGGATGCTCAGGTCCACCGGTCGGGCCGGGATCGATACGCCGGCGTGCTCGGAACGGGGCTGGGGTCCGGCGAACAGCCAGATCAGCCGCCCCGCCTGGACAAGAAGCAGCAGGATCAGCAGCCCCTCGGCAAGGCGACGCAGCGGCAGGCGAGTCAGCGACAGACGAGTCAGCGACAGGCGACGGCCGGACTCGACTGCGGCGGACAGGCTTAATTTGCGGAAAGCAGCGATCACGACGCCATGCCCGGCCGGGCCCCCGACGGCCACGCACGGCGTTTAGAACAATCGTCCGTATGCGGGCCTCACCGGAGTGTGAAGACACTGAGAAGATGTCGTGACGATTGGGACGATATCGGACGAAATAAACGCAAACGACCGGGAGGTCGAAAACCTCCCGGTCGCGATGCGGTCAGCCGTCTTAAGGGATCAGAAGCGCGCGGTCAGACTGATCGAGGCGCTCTGGCCCAGGTCGTAGTTGTTGACCCGGATCGTGTTGCCCAGTTCCTGGTGTTCGTCGAAGTCCGTGCCGAGCAGGTTACGCAGTTCGATGCCCAGACCCATTTCGCGGCCGCCCAGGACAGTGAAATCCTTGCGGTAGACGAAGTCGAGGAAGACGCCCGGCTCCTGGACATAGTCAGGTTCCCGACCCGCGCCGAGGCCCGCGCCGCGCGCGGTGACCCGCTCGCTGACGTAGTTGACGATCAGCGTCGCCTGCGAGCGAGCGGCGTCGTCTTCCCAACCCAACTGGGCGTTGGCGACATGGTCCGACTGACCCTGCAGACGAGAGCCGTCGATCAGATAGGGGGTGGCCGCCTCATCCACGCCGCCGCCGTTGATGGTGCGCACGCGGTCGTCGCCGCCGACCTTAATTTCCGAGTTGGAATAGGTGTAGTTGGCCTGAACCAGCCAGCGCTTATTGGCCAGGAACGGCGTGGTCAGATCCGGGAACTCGAAATATTTCTTCACCTCGAACTCGGCGCCCATGATCGTGGCCGACGGTGCGTTCAGATACGACTGCTGCTTCTGATCGCCGACCTGGATGATGATGGATTCAACAGGCTTGGTCAGATCCTTGTAGAAGACGCCGGCCGTAACGAACTGCTGATTGGCGAAATACCACTCGTAGCGCGCGTCGATGTTCGTGATCTCGGTATCGACCAGATACGGGTTGCCGATGAAGGTCCGGTCGGTCTCGGTATCCGTATAGGCCTGCGGCGCCAGCTCGCGGAACTGAGGACGGCCGATCGTCATCGAGGCGCCGAGACGGACCTGCTGGTCTTCCGCGAAATTCCAGGTCGCCGTCGCCGACGGCAGGACGTACTCCTCGTTGATCTCGGTCGACGTAAAGGTCGTCCCGTCCCCGAACAGGTCCCGCGGCGTGACGCTCTGTTTGCCGTCCTCGAAGCGGACGCCCACCGCCGTGCGGATCAGCGGTATGATTTCCGCATCGACCATGGCGTAGACCGCATTGACCTTCAGGTCGGCGTCATAGGCGCCGGCGCCGTTGCGGCCGCCGATTTCCTGAAGCACCAACGTGTTCGGATTGATGTTGTAGTCCGAGAACAGATAGTCGACGCGAGAGTGAATCTGGCTGTCGGTCAGGCCGTTCGGCGCGAAGAACAGCAGGTCATGGCGCTCGGCCGAACGGTTGTTCTCCATCGAGGCCACGCCGGCGCTGAAGATGGCCTCGCGCGCGTCCGACAGCGGCAGGTGGTATTTCACGTCGGCGCCGCCGGAAACGACATCGTCGTCCAGCTCGCTGAAGGAGATCTGGTCGTCCTGGATCTCGTGGCGATACTCGCCCACCGCGTCCTTGCTGTACGAGAAGCGCGACTCGTACGGCGCATCGCGCGACGTTTTCGCATAGGCGGCGCGCCAGTCGAACTCCAGCGCCCCGTCCAGGAAGTCATGCTCGCCAGCCAACTGGGTGGTGAACAGCTGGCGCACGAACCACTCGGTGTAGTCGGTGCGGTAGTCCTGGGTCGTGATGAAGTCCTGACCTTCCTTGATCCGCGCCTCTTTTGTGGTGCTGCGGACGTAGAAGTTGGTCCATTTCACCTCGTGATCGACGTTGGACCAGGAGAGACCGCCCATCAGGCTGAGTTGCACGTCGTTCTGGTTGGAGACGACATTGTAGTCGTTGCGCAGGACCAGGTCGTCGCCCGAGAACTGCGCTTCCTGCTGCACGCCGTCACGGCCGCTCCAGCTATTGTCATAGCTGGCGGTGGCGAAGACGCCGAATTCGCCGATCTCGGTATCGACCGTCGTACCGCCGGCGGCGGACAGGCCGAAGTTGGCCGGCGTGGTTTGACGCTGGATCAGGCGCAGGGGCGCATTGACCAACGACTGCCCCATATCCTGAAGGGTCTCGTCGTCGAAGTTGGCGCCGTTGATCTGCTGGCCTTGGTCGAAGGCGAGCTGGATCAGGCCGGGAACCTCGCGCGTGTCATCGTCGAAGCCGAGGAAGTCGGTGCGCGAGCCGAAATAGATCAGATTGTCTTTGCCGCTGGTCTCGGTGTTCCCGCCGACCGAAGCTTGGAAATTGAAGAAGGGCTCGCGGGGGGCGTCGATGGTGCGCAGATCGATGACGCCGCCGCCGAACTCGCCCGGGAAGTCGGCGGAATAGGATTTCTGGACCGTCACGCTCTCAAGGATGCTTGAGGGGAACAGATCCAGCGGCACGACCCGTTGAAGAGGCTCGGGGCTCGGCAGGGGCGAGCCGTTCAGCAGGGCGGACGAGTAGCGCTCGCCCAGGCCGCGAACATAAATGAAGCGACCCTCGACGATCGACAGGCCGGTGACGCGCGTAAGAGCGGCGGCGGCGTTGCTGTCCCCTGTCCGCTCCAGATCCTCGCTGGTCAGGAAGGAGGCGACTTCGGCCGTCTCGCGATTGGGTTCGGGAATGTAACGGCCCAGAACGACGATCTCGCCGACGTCCTGCGGTTCCGACGGGGCGTCCTGCGCACCGGATACGGGCGCGGCGGCCGGGTCGGTCTGGGCGATGGCGTGGGCCGGCGCGATCAGCGCGCTGCTGGCCAGGAGGACCCCGGTCAGGGTCAGGGAGAGCTTCTTCATATTCTGCGCCTTGAAGGGGTCAACGAGAGGTCGGAAAGGTCGGCGGCGGCCCGAAGACCGCCGCCGTTTCTCTCGTCAGTATTGGCAGCTGGAGCCGGCCTGCAGGCCGCAGGTCCAGCCCGCCCACCAGGTGTCCTGCGCGTTGCGCACGGCGCCGATGTAGGTGGTGGTCTCGAACCAGTTGTAGACCGTCCTCGCATCCACAGCCGTCACGCCGGTTTCGTTCGCGCCGTTGATGAAGGTCAGCAGCTGATTGGCGATGGTCGCGCCGGCCGGAGCCGTCAGGGTCGACGTGCCGTTGGCGGTGTTGCCCGTGCCGCTCGTGAAGATCGGCTGGGTGCGGGCCGTGTTCGCCGGGCGATACGGCGAGGCGCACGACATGAACACCGAGGTGAAGACCGGGGTGCTGGTCGCGGTGTCGGGGTCGGCGATGTCCAGGCAGCTGGAGGCGGCGCCCGGACCATTGGTGAAGACCGAGTTGATCACGGTCGAGTCCGTCCCCTGGTCGAAGTGAGCGACGGTGTGCGCGTCCAGCGACGGCGCACGACGGCCGACCAGGGTGAAGTTGGAGATCTTGGGCTGCGAGACGTAACGCGAAGCCAGCGGAACGGTCGTCGGCGCCGACGAGAACTCGAAGCCTGCGCTGCGGCTCGAGGAGGTGGCGATGTCACGCTGGGTCACGATGCCGAACTGGGCGCCGCCGCGCCAGCCGGTGTCGGTGTCCAGACCATCATCGTCCGCGCCATTGATGACGATGTGCTTGAGGTTGACGTTGCCGCCGAAGATTTCGATGCCGTCGTCAGAGCTGTTGTACGACTGGAAATATTCGACCGTCGTGCCCGAGCCGACGCCGGCCAGCGTCAGGGCCTGCAGTTCGTTGTTGTTACCGACGACGAAGCCGGAATAGCGGACCTGAACATAACGCAAGATGCCCGAGTTATCGGCCGGCACATTGCCGCCGAAACCGGCATTGGTGCCCTCAACCGTGCCCGTGCAGACCGGCTCGGCTTGGGTGAGATCGCAGTTGGCTTGCGGCGCGCGGCCGGCCAGGACGATGCCGCCCCATTGCTGCTGAGAAACGTCGCTGGTCGAACCGTCGATGTCCTGGCGGCTGGTGAAGATGATGGGGTTGGTCGCGGTGCCTTGAGCGAAAATCTGCGAACCGCGATTGATCAGCAGATAGTCGCCGTTGCCGGCGGCCATGAGCACGACGCCCGGCTCGATGTTCAGCTGACCGCGCACGCCCGTGGGCAGGTTGCCGCTGACGCCCAGGTCGCGACCGACCTGGGTCCCACCCGCGATCACATAAACCGTGCCGGCCACGTCGGCCAGGGTCAGGTTGCCTTCGATGGTGGCGGGCAGCTGGCAAGCGCGCAGGGTCGCGCCGCCCACCAGACCCACATCGATCAGACCGGTCGGGCAGCTGGCGGCAGGGGTGCCGGGGGCGCCGGGATTGCCGGGATTGGTGGGGGGCGTACCGCCGCCGTTGCCGAAATCGCCTTCGCCGGGCGAGGCCACTTCCGCCGAGCCGCAGGCGGCGAGCGCGAGGGCGCTGGCCGCCGTCACAAGCAGGGTTTTGATCTGAAGGCCGGTCATATCAGTCCACCGTGTCTGGTCAAAGAGCTACGGCAGGGGACGCCCGAGCCTCATGCCCGACCGCAATGACGTCATCCGCCCCTCCTGCCCGGCTGCAGTCATTAGGGATGTGGCGTGACGTCGCTTGCGCCTTCCGGTGAAGGTTCAACGGAGCTTTTGCGGAAGATTGGAATCTCTTTTACGAAAAGCGATCTGTTTGCCGATCAAACGTCACACTTACCGTCAGTAGACGCCTTCCCGTCTCAGGATCGCGGGAACCGTACGGGCGATGAGGACCAGATAGGTCTGCGGCGTCAGATTGCGGACCAGCCAGACGTCCATGGCGACCCGCCGGGGATAGGCGACGTCGTTGCGGCCCGACACCTGCCACAGGCCGGTCAGGCCCGGACGCACGGTGCAATAGGCTGCGAACCGGCGGCCATACAGTATCGCCTCGTCCGGCACGATCGGACGCGGCCCGACCAGGGACATGTCGCCTTTCAGCACATTGAGCAGCTGCGGCAGCTCGTCGAGACTGGAAAGCCGGAGGACTCGTCCGACGGGCGTCACACGCGGATCCTGGCGAAGCTTGCGCCGCGCGGCCCAGTCCGGGTCGGTCGGATCGGGCGTCCGGGTCTCGGCGTCGACGACCATCGACCGGAATTTGAAACAGTCGAACTGTGCGCCGGAGCGTCCGATCCGCTTCTGGCGGAACAGCGCCGGCCCGCCGTCCTGCATCCGGACCACGAGGGCGATCAGGAGGAGTGTCGGCAGAAAGAAGACCAGAGACGCGAGCGAAATCACCACATCCATGGCGCGGATCAGCCCCGCGCCCGTGGGTCTGTCCACCGCCTGGACAGGCCGTCCTCCCTTCATGCGGCGCAGCGCGGCTTCCACCGTCGTCATGTCCCGCCCTCCCCCGTCCGGACTATTTCTCAAGGTTGCATTATTATCAACCCTAGGAACGTTTACCGCGCGACCAACCTAGATAGGCTCTTCCTTGACCTCAACCATACAACTACCATAGGTTGCATTGTGCAGCCCGATGATGATCTGAAATCCCGCCCCCGGCCCCAGTTGCGACTGGTCGAGCCGTCAACGCCCGAACCCCGCTGGTCCGGACGCAGATCGATCGTGGTCATGATCGGCCTTGGGGTCCTGCTTTGGGCCCTGGTCGCAGCCGCTGGATGGCTGCTGGCGCGCGCCTTCGCCTGATCAGTCGCCGTTCCACCAGCCCAGGCTGAACGACAGCCGCTGCTCGCCCACCGTCGCCGCGCCGACCACGACGGGCGTGCGGTCGCCCAGATTGCGGCGCGCCGTGGCCAGGGCGCCCTGGTCGATGCGGGCGTCGAGCGTGACGTTCGTCCCATCGGGCATGGCCCCCACCATATGCAGGGTCTGGTCGGTCAGATCATAGGCGCGCGGCAGGACCTGGACCTTCCCGCTCGGTCCCGACAGGGTCAGGATCAGGGGCGAGGCGTCACGACGCCCGGCCGCCCAGGCGTCGAACGCCGAGACCTGGCCGATGAACAGGCCGTCGACCCGCCAGGCCCCGGACGGATCCCCCGTCGGGCGGTAGTCGCCCGAGATGTCGCCGCCCAGCCGATGTCGGAACCGCGCCTCGGCTGCGGGTGCAGCAGGCGACTCCGGAGACGACGTCGCCTCAGGTCGCTCGCAGCCGGCCAGGGCGGCCAGGCAGACCATGGCCGGGACGAGAAGCCGACGCATCAGCGGTCCAGAGACCGGTCCAGGGCGTGGAATCCGGCGATGGCCAGTTCGGTCGCCCCCTGGAACGCGGTCGGGGTGATCCGCTCGAAGTCGTCACTGGGGCGGTGATAGTCGGGGTGATAGTCGACGCCCATATAGATGAAGGGCAGGCCCATGGCGTGGAAGACGCCGTGGTCGGAGGAGTCGACCCAGTTGTCCTCGCCCTTGTCCTCGGGCGTGTCCTTGCCGAAGGCGAAGGAGATTGCGCCCGAGGCAGGCACCGTCTCCAGGATCGGGCGCAGGTTCGGATGCTGATAGGTGCCGGTGACCCACAGATGGCCGTCGGTCTCGGCGCGCGAGGTCATGTCGAAGTTGAGATTCAGGGCGATGGAGCTCAGGGGCACGGGCGGCGCCTTGACGAACTCCCGCGCGCCCAGCAGCCCCCGTTCCTCGCCGTCGAAGGCGACGAACAGCACGCTGTGCTCCGGCGCCTGGACCTTCAGCCGCCTGGCCAGTTCCAGCAAGGTCGCCACGCCCGAGGCGTTGTCGTCGGCGCCGTTGTAGATCTGCCCCTCGCGCGAACCGACATGATCATAATGGGCGGTGACGACAATATAGCGGTCGCCGACACGCGTGCCGGGGATCAGGCCCAGCACATTCGCGCCGCGGAAGGAAACGGGACCGTCCGGCGATCGCCCGGTCATCTCGAACGGCTGCAGCCTGCCGAACGAGGCGGGCGCCACGCCCAGGGCCTCGAGCCGCGACACCACATAGGCCCGCGCCTTCTCGCCGCCCGGCGTGCCCGTGCCGCGCCCCTCCATGTCGTCGGCCGACAGGATGCGGACGTCGTCCAGCAGTTGGGCGTAGTCGACCGAGGGCGGCGTCGCGCCCGTGTCGGCCTCGACATCCGGGGCCGTCGTCGGCGTGGCGCAGGCCGCCAGGGCCAGGGCGGCGCAGCCGCTGAGGGCGAGGGATCGGAGGGTGGTCGGCATGGAAGACTCCTGCAGGCGATCCCGCAACCTAGCGTGCCGTTTGGTTAGCGTCAGCCCGTATCCGGACGATTGGCCGCAGCATCCCGAACCGCCCCCCGCCTCGCCGACGACAGGTCATGGCGACAGGTGATAATGAGGGGCGACATGTCCAGCGCGATTCCCCCCTTCCCGCCCCTCGAAGACCTGAACGCCGAGACGGCGGCCGAGGCCCTGGCCTGGCTGGCCGCCGAGATGGCCCGGCACGACGCCCTCTACAACGAGGCGGCGCCCGAAATCTCCGACGCCGACTACGACGCCCTGCGCGCCCGCAACCTGGCGATCGAGACCGCCTTCCCCGACCTGATCCGCGCCGACTCCCCGTCGAACAAGGTCGGCGCCGCCGCCTCCAGCCAGTTCGCCGAGGTCCGTCACGGCGTGCCTATGCTGTCGCTGGACAACGCCTTCGACGAAGGCGAGGTGCGCGACTTCGTGGCCCGGATCGCCCGTTTTCTGAAACTGCCGGCCGACGAGCCCATCGCCTTCGTCGCCGAACCCAAGATCGACGGCCTGTCCGCCAACCTCCTCTATGTCGACGGCAGGCTCAGCGTCGGCGCCACGCGCGGCGACGGCCGCACCGGCGAGGACGTCACCGCCAATCTCAAGACCATCCCCGCCGTGCGTCAGACCCTGGACGGCGACGGCTGGCCCGACCGGATCGAGGTCCGGGGCGAGGTCTACGCCCCCAACGACGCCTTCGCCGCCTTCAACGCCGCCGCCGAGGCCGAGGGCCGCCGCACCTACGCCAATCCCCGCAACTTCGCCGCCGGGTCGCTGCGCCAGAAGAATGCGGCGATCACGGCCAAACGCCCCCTGACCTTCTTCGCCTACGCCTGGGGCGAACACTCCAGCGACTTCGCCGAGACCCAGTGGGAGGCGCTGGAAAAGCTCAAGGCCTGGGGCTTCCCGGTCAACGACCGCTCGCGCCGGGTCGAGGGCGCCGAGGGGCTGATCGCCGTCTATCGCGAACTGGAACGGGACCGCGCGGCGCTGGGCTATGATATCGACGGCGTGGTCTACAAGGTCGACCGCATCGACTGGCAGCGCCGCCTGGGCTTCGTCGCCCGCAGCCCGCGCTGGGCCGTCGCCCACAAATTCCCGGCGCAGCAGGCGACCACGGTGCTGGAGGGGATCGACATCCAGGTCGGCCGCACCGGCTCCCTGACCCCGGTGGCCCGCCTGCATCCGGTCACGGTCGGCGGGGTCGTGGTCCGCAACGCCACCCTGCACAACGAGGACGAGATCGAACGCCTCGACGTGCGGATCGGCGACACGGTGCGGCTGCAGCGCGCCGGCGACGTCATCCCCCAGATCCTGGGCGTCCTGCCCGAGCTGCGTCCCGCCGAGGCCGTCCCCTATGCCTTCCCCGACCACTGTCCCGTCTGCGGCTCCGAGGCCGTGCGCGAGGGGGACGAGGTCAAGCGCCGCTGCACCGGGGGCCTGATCTGCGACGCCCAGATCGTCGAACGGCTGAAGCATTTCGTCGGCCGCCGCGCCTTCGACATCGAAGGCCTGGGCGAGAAACAGCTGGTCGCCTTCAACGCCCGCGGCTGGATCAGGGAGCCCGCCGACATCTTCCGCCTGGCCCGCGACACGGCGCGACTGGCCGAACTGGAGCGCGAGGACGGCTACGGCGAGACCAGCATCCGCAATCTGGTCGCCGGCATCGACGCCCGGCGCGTCATATCGCTGGACCGGTTCCTGTTCGGCCTAGGCATCCGCGACATCGGCGAACAGACCTCCATCGTCCTGGCCCGCGCCTTCGAGAGCTGGGCCGCGCTGAAGGCCGCCTGTCTCCAGGCCGCCTCGGGCATACCCACCAGCGCCTGGGTCGCCCTGGCCGGCGCTCATGCCATTTCCCAGCGTGTCCTGAGCCTGATGGCCGAGGCGGCGCCGCCCGCCGCCGATCCCTGGCCCGACGCGACCCTCGACATGAAGATCAGCCAGGCCTTTCCCGGCATGGCCGCGCCCGCCCGCCGGTCATTGGCCACAATGACCGACGACTGGTCCGGCCTGGTCGAACTGGCCCGCATCGCGCGCGAGGAAGGCCCGTCCGAGATGCTGAACCAAATCGCCGGGGTCACCGGCGTCGGCCCGGTCGCGGCCGAGGCCCTGGCCCATTTCTTCCACGAGCCGCACAATCTGCAGGTCGTCGAGGCGCTGGAGGCCGAACTGACGGAGATCGTCGACGCCGAACGCCCCAAGTCCGACACCCCGGTCGCCGGCAAGACTGTGGTCTTCACCGGCGCGCTGGAGCGTTTCACCCGCGACGAGGCCAAGGCCCGCGCCGAAAGCCTGGGCGCCAAGGTCTCGGGCTCGGTGTCGAAGAAGACCGACTATCTGGTCGCCGGCCCCGGCGCGGGATCGAAGCTGAAAGACGCCGAGAAGCACGGGGTCCAGGTGCTGACCGAGGACGAGTGGCTGACGCTGATCGGCTGATCGCGCTGTAGACAGGCGAGCGAACCGGAAGCAGGAGACCGGCCCGCCCGCCTTGGGGGGAGGTACGCGCTGGAAAAGGTCGATCAGCGCGTCATCAGAGGATGGCCGGTCGGGAACCGGCCGTCCTTGATCCAGGTCAGAAGAAGCCCAGCTTGTCCGGGCTGTAGCTGACCAGCAGATTCTTGGTCTGCTGATAGTGGTCCAGCATCATCCGGTGGTTCTCGCGCCCGATGCCCGACTTCTTGTAGCCGCCGAAGGCCGCATGGGCCGGATACTGGTGATAGCAGTTGGTCCAGACCCGCCCGGCCTGGATGGCCCGGCCGGCGCGATAGGCGGTGTTCATGTCGCGCGACCACACTCCGGCGCCCAGGCCGTATTCGGTGTCGTTAGCGATGGCGATCGCCTCCTCCAGGGTCTTGAAGGTGGTCACGGCCAGGACAGGGCCGAAGATCTCCTCCTGGAAGATCCGCATAGTGTTGTCGCCCTTGAACACGGTCGGCTCGATATAGAAGCCGCCGGACAGGTCGTCCTTCAGCACCGCCTGTTCGCCGCCGGTCAGGACCTCGGCGCCCTCGTCCTTGCCGATCTGCAGATAGCCCAGAATCTTCTTCAGCTGCTGGTCCGAGGCCTGGGCGCCGACCTGGGTGTTCGGGTCCAGCGGGTCGCCCTGTTTGATCGACTTCACCCGCGCGATCGCCTTCTCGATGAAGGCCTCATAGATGTCCTCGTGCACCAGGGCCCGGCTGGGGCAGGTGCAGACCTCGCCTTGGTTCAGGGCGAACATGGCGAAGCCTTCCAGCGCCTTGTCCAGGAAGGCGTCGTCGGCGTCCATCACGTCCTTGAAGAAGATGTTGGGCGACTTGCCGCCCAGCTCAAGGGTCACCGGAATGATGTTCCGGGTCGCGTATTCCATGATCTTCTGACCGACGGCGGTCGAGCCGGTGAAGGCGATCTTGGCGATGCGCGGATTGGTCGCCAGCGGCTCGCCGACCTCGATCCCCGTGCCCGAGACTATGTTCAGCACCCCGGCGGGCAGCAGGTCCTGGATCAGTTCGATCACCACCAGGATCGAGGCCGGGGTCTGTTCCGCCGGTTTCAGCACGATGCAGTTGCCCGCCGCCAGAGCCGGGGCGATCTTCCAGGCGGCCATCAGGATCGGGAAGTTCCACGGAATGATCTGGCCGACCACGCCCAGCGGCTCGTGGAAGTGATAGGCGACCGTGTCATTGTCCAGTTCGGAGATGCCGCCTTCCTGGGCCCGGATGCAGCCGGCGAAATAGCGGAAATGGTCGATGGCCAGGGGAATATCGGCGGCCAGGGTTTCACGCACCGGCTTGCCGTTGTCCCAGGTCTCGGCCTCGGCCACGGCCTGCAGATTGGCCTCCAGCACGTCGGCGATCCGATTCAGGATCAGGGCGCGGGCTGCCACGCTGGTCTTGCCCCAGGCGTCCCTGGCGGCGTGGGCGGCGTCCAGCGCCAGCTCGACGTCGGCCGCGTCCGAGCGCGCCACCTCGCACAGGACGCGGCCGTTCACCGGGGAGGTGTTCTCGAAATAGCGGCCGTTGACCGGCGGGACCCACTGTCCGCCGATGAAGTTGTCATAGCGCGGCTTGAACTTGGGGGTCGCGGCGCGGACGAATTCGGGCTTGGTCATTATACGCTCCTATCGGTTCCTCGGGCGTCGATTGTCGACGTCGTTGGGACCGGAAGCTCGGCCCGGATCGGCCGATGCGCCAGACGGGCGTCTCATGCTGCAGCGCAAACCTGTCGCAGGACTGCGACAGGTCGGTCAGTTCGGTTCGTTCGCCAGGCCCAGACGATGCAGCTTGCGATGCAGGGTCGCGCGGCTGACGCCCAGGGCGCGCGCGGCGGCCGAGACGTTTCCGCCGTTCAGGGCCAGGGCCCGGCGCACGGCCCCGCGTTCGGCCTCCAGCAGGTCCGCCTCGACCGCACCGGCGCCCAGCACCTCGGACGCCGCCAACTGGCCTGCGATACGCTCGTCGGTGATGGCTAAAGCCAGGCGCGCCGCCCGCGTGGCGCCGATCACCAGATCGTCCCGGTCGACCGCCAGCAGGGCCGCCGTGTTGCGCTCGACCGGATCCCCGGCCAGGACGATCCGCGCCTGGCTGAAGGCCTGGCGGAAAGTCTGGGCCTCGATAGCGCGGGCGGCGTCGGCCACCGCCGCCGCAATCAGGCCCAGCACGCCCTCGGTCGCGTCGGCCCGGCAGGACGAGACGTCCAGCAGGCCCGCCAGCCGTCCCATCGGGTCGTGGATCGGATGGCTGGTGCAACTCAGGGCCGTGTTGCGGGTGTGGAAATGCTGGTCGCGGTGGATGGTCAGGGGGCGGTGTTCGGCCAGGGCCGTGCCGATGCCGTTGGTGCCCTCGACCGCCTCGGACCAGACGGCGCCAGGCCACAGGCCCCAACGGTGGAAGGTCTCGTCGTCCGCCGCCGCCCCGCGACGCTCGACCGGCACCCCGTCGGCATTGGTCAGCAGGACGCAGCAGCCTGTGTCCCCGACCGCCAGGAACAGCCGGTCCAGCACCGCCTGGGCCGCGCGCGTCATCGGCTCCATCGCCTGACGCGCCTCCCGCAGCTGCTGTTCGGTCAGGGTGTCGGGTCGGCCCCCATCCTCGGGATCCAGCCCGTACAGGGACATCGACCGACGCCACGACGCCGCCAGCGCCGATCGCGCCGCGCCCGCTCCGTCGTCAAGCGCCTGTTTGATCAGGCTTCCGTGGCCGTTTCCCGTTCGCTCGCCCATGGTGTCTCCCAGGCGTTTGTCTGAATGGATCAGACGCCCGGCGAAACCGCCCGTCAATGCGACCTTTGTCACCTCGCGGAAAAGCTTACCTAAGGTCCAGTTTTCATTGACGATAAGTTGTGCATTCAGCCTTGTTTTGAACCGAAACCCGGATCACCCTGTCGCTTAACGGGCCGCCAGACCGGCTCGAACATAGGGAACGACCATGAAGACCAAGATCATGCTGGCCGCAGCCACCCTGGCGGCCGCCCTCGCCTCCCCGGCCCTGGCCGGCGACCCGACGGGCCTGTGGCAGACCCCCACCAATGGCGGCCAGGTGCGCATCGCCCGCTGCGGCCAGGCCCTGTGCGGGACTCTGGTGACCTCGAACCATATCCGGGCTGACGCCAACGCCCGCGATGAGCACAATCGCGACGCCGCACAGCGGAACCGCACCCTGCGCAACCTGCCCATGCTGACCGGTTTCACGGGCGGCCCGACGGAATGGGGCAACGGCTCGGTCTACAACCCCGCCGACGGCCGCACCTATCGCGGCACCATCACCATGACCAACGACAACAGCCTGCGTCTGCGCGGCTGCGTCGTCGCTCCCCTGTGCAAGACCCAGACCTGGACCCGCATCCAGTAGGCCTCGGTTCCAGACGGAAAAAAGGCCCGGCCGGAGAGATCCGACCGGGCCTTTTTCATACTTGCGCGGCGATCCGCGAGTCTCAGCGGTTCAGGGCCGACCGCGCCGCCTCTGCGTAGCGATGACCGACCGCCGCCCCCTTGGGGAAGACCGCCTCGATCCGCGCCAGATCCTCGGGCGTCAGCACCAAATCCACAGCCGCAGCGTTCTGCTCCAGGGTCGCGACACGGCGGGTGCCGGGGATGGGAACCAGATCCTCCCCCTGAGCCAAGACCCAGGCCAGGGCCAGTTGGGCGGCCGTAACCCCCTTGTCGGCGGCGATGGTCTTCACCGCCTCGACCAGGTCCAGGTTCTTCTGGAAATTCTCGCCCATGAAGCGGGGGTTCGTGCGACGGAAGTCGTCGGCGTCCAGATCGTCGATGGACGTGATGTCGCCCGACAGGAAGCCTCGGCCCAATGGGCTGTAGGGCACAAAGCCAACCCCCAGTTCGCGCACGACCGAGAACAACTCGTCCTCCGGATCACGCGTCCACAGCGAATATTCCGTCTGCAGCGCGGTGATCGGATGGGTCGCATGGGCCTTGCGCAGGGTCTCCGGCGCGGCCTCGGACAGACCCAGGAAGCGCACCTTCCCCTCCTTGACCAGTTCGGCCATGGCCCCGACCGTTTCCTCGATCGGCGTATCCGGGTCGACGCGGTGCAGATAATAGAGGTCGACGTGATCGACCCCGAGCCGCTTCAGGCTGCCCTCGATCGCGCGGCGCACATTGGCCGGGCTGCCGTCGACCATCAGCCTGGAACGGTCGGCGTTGTAGTTGATGCCGAACTTGGTGGCGATGAAGGCCTCATTGCGCCGGTCCTTGAGCGCCTTGCCGACCAGGGCCTCGTTGGTGTGGGGGCCATACATCTCGGCGGTGTCGAACAGGGTGACGCCCAGGTCGAGCGCGCGGTGGATGACGGAGATCGATCGGGATTCATCCGAACCGCCATAGAAGGCGCTCATACCCATGCAGCCCAGGCCTATGGCCGAAACTGCGGGACCGCTCGGGCCCAGCTTGCGCGTCTTCATTGGGCGCTCTCCTGTCAATGTGGGGGATCGACCAAGCCGGCCGACGATCAGGAGATGGTCGCTGCGGCGGCGGGCTTCAAGCCCGGCCGCGCTTTGCGATGGTACCGCCTCTCAGGCTTGAACTGAGGACCTCCGGTTCCACAAACCGGCGCTCTAACCAACTGAGCTAAGGCGGCCCGCGCATCGCGAGGCGCGTTCTCTACCGGGCCTGCGGCAGGGGATCAAGCGGTCGTTACGCTCCGGACAAAGAAAAACGCCCCGGTCGAAACCGGGGCGTTCTGTCTCGTCGGAATGCGCTTCGCCTACTGGAGACGGAAGCGAACCGTGAAGCGGGCCTGGCCGCCTTGGGCCACACCATCGACCGTACCCGGAGAGAACCGCGCCGACCGCATGGAGCGGAGAGCAGCCTGACCAAAGCCTGCGCCGGCTGGCGTTTCCGATACCACGCTGCAGTTCGTCGGCGTGCCGTTGGCAGCCACGGTGCAGAGCAGGGTCACCGTACCGCTTTCGACACCGCGTTCCTGAGCGCGCTCAGGGAACTCGGGCTGCGGCTGACGCGACCACGAAACGCTCGTGATCGTCGCCGGACGGGCCGGAGCCGGAGGAGCCGGAGGCGGCGGCGGTCCGGGGACCACCACGGGCGGACCCGTGTACTCGACCCGGTCTTCCTTCTTCGTCGGCGTGATGTTCACCGGCGGAGGAGGCACGACGTTCGGGATCGGCGCGGGCACGCGCACCTGAAGCTTCGGCGGCGGAGGCGTGTCCGTCGGTGGAGGCGGCGGGGGCGGAGGCGGCGGAGGCGGCGGAACCGGCTCGACCAACTCGACCTCGACGGACTCGTCGACGTAGTTGAACTCCTTCAGCTTGAACTTCGACTGTTGCAAGAAGAAGATCAGCAGAGCGAACAGGATGGTGACGACCAGCAGGCACACGATCAGCACGGGGTACGAAACCCCCATGAAGCCCTTGGCCTTGGGTACGTCGTAACGACTGCGATGATATTCGACGTCTGTCATACTATCTCCGCGCTCTAGCTCGTCGCCTGGTCTTCGCCGACCAGTGCAACGCTGTAGAAGCCGTTATCCTGCAAGGCGTTCATGACCTGCATGAAGTCGCCGTAGCGGGTGTTTTGGTCGCCCCGAATGAAGATCCGCTCATCGGCCGGGTTCCGGGAACCGATCTGCTCCAGCAGATCGGCGCCCAGGGAGCCGACGTCGGTCTGGAAGTCGCCCACAAAGACGTCGCCGTCGTTCTGGATCGAGATATAGACCGGCTTGGGCGGGTTCGGAGCCGCCTTGGCGACGGCGATTGGCAACTCGACCGGCACCGACACGGACGCGAGCGGAGCCGCAACCATGAAGATGATGAGCAGGACCAGCATGATGTCAACGAAAGGCGTGACGTTGATGTCGCTGTTGGCCTCGACCTGGTTGCCGCCGCCGCCCGATTTAATCTTGGCGGCCATCCGTCTTACGCCCCCTTGTCGAGCTGACGCGAGATGCCGTTCAGCAGCTCAGCGGCGAAGCCGTCGGCGCGGGTGCCGTAACCGGCGATGCGGGTGTTGAAGTAGTTGTAGAACACAACGGCCGGGATAGCGGCGAACAGGCCGATACCGGTGGCCAGCAGGGCTTCAGCGATACCCGGAGCAACGACGGCCAGGTTGGTCGTGTTGGATTCCGCGATGCCGATGAAGGAGTTCATGATGCCGTAAACCGTACCGAACAGACCGACGAACGGACCGATCGAGCCGACCGAGGCAAGGAACTGCTGGCCGCCCGACAGGCGCTTGGCCAGACCGGATTGAACGGCCGAGACGGCGGCGGTGGCGCGGCCCAGGGCCGAGTCCAGGTGATCGCCGGTGACCGACAGACCGGCCTGACGCGACATTTCGATTTCTTCGGTCGCCGCGGCGGCCATGTCGGCCAGAGGGTTGCCGTCGAACTCTTCCTGCGTCGCGATGGCGCGCATGTCGGCGATGGTGCGGGCGCCGCGGAAGTTCTCGAGGAAGGTGTCGGTCTTGCGGTTCAGCGAGCCGAACTCGAAGATCTTAATGAGCAGCAGGGTCCAGGACAGGACCGAAGCGAGCAGCAGGCCGGCCATGACGACCTTAACGACCACGGTCGCTTCCATGAACATGGAGATCGGGGTGATGCCGCCACCGTGACCGCCGCCGGCGGCTTCACCGACGGTTTCGGGGTTCGCCGCGTCAGCGGCCGGGGCCATCGCCGTCGGAGCGGCGGGCGCGGCGGCCGGGGTCGGCTCGGCCGGGGCCTGGGCCAGGACCGGCGAGCTCGCCATCAGCACGGCGGCGCCGGCCATGGCGAGAAGGATGTTCGTCTTTTTGCTGTTCAGCATAATTCGCCAGTTCCTGCTTGGTCTGACTCGTGGAACCAAAGGTGCGGCCGTGTCAAAGAGCCGCCCCCCAACCTGAAATGTTTCCTTCAACGCCCCATGTCCCATCGGGATCACCGGGACCGCTGAATTCTTCGATGGAGACGCGTCCGGTCGCCCGTACCGCCTCCGATGTTCGAACCGCCGGAGAACACGCCTCCTAGAATCCGTCTGACGCCTTTTTGGGAGAGCGTCTCAACCCCTTTGGCGAACCCTTACCGGAGCGTCAAGGGATTACCGCCCGATTTCATCCCAGGCGCGAAGTTGGAGCAAGTCTTGCTCCTTTCTACCGCGCGGCCGCCCAAATGCGACACTTTCATGATGTTTTCCCGCCGTTTAGCGCAAGCTTGTTCGAAAACCGCATTCCTGTGCAGTTTTTTACTCCGCTGAGAGTGTTTCGCAGATCATCCACCCCCGACGGATTGCAGGCGATACGACAAAACATCGCGCTTCGCAGGAAGGACGACTTGATCGATTAGGATTTGGGAGTGGTCGCACGCAATCACGAAAGATGGTGCCTGGAGGCGGGTTCGAACCACCGACACGCGGATTTTCAATCCGCTGCTCTACCAGCTGAGCTATCCAGGCGCCGACGCGGCGTCGCGAGAGGCGGGTCTATAGGCGAGGCTTTTCCGCCTGTCCAGCGTCGTTTCAGTCGTTTTCGCCATCATCTTCCGCGCCCTCGTCCAAGGCGGCCGGAATGGCGTAGGCGCCGGTGAACCAGCGTTGAAGATCGACCTCGGAACAGCGGCGCGAGCAGAAGGGCTTGTATTTGGGATCGGGTTCGGACTTGCGGCAGATGGGGCAGGACGCCATGGCTCAGTTCTCTTCTATTTGGCCGCGCCCGGCGAGCACGGCGGCGTCGGCCTGGATCACGGCGCGCGGTCCCAGTCGAGCCGTCAGAGGCCCCACGACGACCGCCTCCTCCGGCGCGCAACGCACCATCACACGGGGCGACAGGGTGTCGGACAATAGTCGGCGCCGCACCCGCCGCACCAGCGACAGGCTCCGCGTCTGAAGCGACGCCCGCCCGTCCGCGTCCAGAAGGCGGTCCTCGATCGGCGCGCGCCTCCATGGCAGAGACAGCTGCAACAGGCCGAACCGACTGACCGGACCGAACACCGCCTGGGGCTCGTCCGCAAAGACAGCCCGTGCGATCTTGGCCTGGGCCTCGGCGTCCTGACCGTCGCCCACCAGATCGATCACGATCAGTCCGGCCCAGTTCTTCAGACCGATCAGTCGCGCCGTCTGTCTCAGACCTTCGCGATTCGCCGCCGCCCGCGCCTGTTTCGGATCCCGCCCCGCCGCAGGCTTATGATCGATGTCGACCGCCACCAGGGCGCGGGTGCGCTCGACGGACAGGTCGATTCCCTGGGCGGGAAAGAGATGACGACGCCCCATCGCCTCCTCCTCGGCTTCCATCACGGCGTCGATGGCCGCGAGGCCAGTCACTGATTCCTCGCCTGGCGCGATTTCACGCAACCGGGCGGAGACATCCGGCGCCGCGAGCAGCAGGCGGGGCGCCCCCTCCCCGGCCCCGAGCCGACGCACGACTGCGCCCTTGCCGGCGCGCGGCTCGGCCGTGACCACGACCTCCAGCCGTTCGCCCTGGGTCAGACGATCGTTGCGGGGAAAGGGCAGAAAGGCCGGAACGTCCGCGCCGATGTCGACGAATGCGCCGCGCAGACCCGGACTGACCTCCATCACCCGCCCCACGGATCGGGCGCCCAGCCGGGTCTGCGGAATATCCGTCTCGCGCTGGATCAGAAGATGGGTGTAGCGGCCGTCACGAAAGACGGCGCCGCGCGTCTCGCCCGGCGTCTCGTCGAGGAAGACCTCGACCGCGCCGGTCATGCGCGCCAGCCGACGCCGTTCAACAGCTGGACGGCCTCATAAACCGGCAAGCCCATCACCGACGGATGGCTGCCGACGATTCGCTGCACGAAGGCCCCGGCCGGGCCCTGGATGCCGTAGCCCCCCGCCTTGCCGCGCCAGTCGCCGCCGGCGACATAGGTGGCGATCTCGTGGTCCGACAGGGTCTTGAAGGTGACGCGGGTCTCGTTGACGCGCGACGACAGCTTGCCGTCGCGGATGACCGCGACACCGGTGAAGACGCGGTGATTGCGGCCGGACAGCAGCTTCAGGAAGCGCGTCGCCTCGGCCTCGTCGGCCGCCTTCTCCAGAAAGCGACGGCCCACGGCGACGACGGTGTCTGCGGCTATGACCACCGCCTCGGGCCGCCGGTCGGCGACCACCCGGGCCTTGGACGTGGCCAGACGTTCGGCGAGGCGCGGCGGGGTCTCCCCCCTCAGCGGCGTCTCGTCGATGTCGGCGGGGTCGATATGGTCGGGCGTGATCCCGACCTGCGCCAGCAGTTCGATGCGGCGCGGGCTGGCCGAGGCCAGCACCAGTTCGGGTCTACCCGCAGCCACTTACTTGAAGCGATAGGTGATGCGACCCTTGGTCAGGTCGTAGGGGGTCATTTCAACCAGGACCTTGTCGCCGGCCAGCACGCGGATGCGGTTCTTGCGCATCTTGCCGGCGGTGTGGGCGATGATCTCGTGGTCGTTCTCGAGCGTCACGCGGAAGGTGGCGTTCGGCAGCAGTTCGCTGACGGTGCCGGGAAACTCGAGCAGTTCTTCCTTAGCCATGCGGCCTCTCACGCCCGTTGAATATGCGTTCGACCCCACGCCGGGCGGGCGCGAGGGGCGGAATGGAGGGGCCTAATGCCCCAAAACGCAGAGATAGTCGAGGTCAGCCGCGACGGTAGAGGGCGCAGAGCAGCGTAAACAGGCGCCGCGCCGTCTCGTGATCGACCACGATCTTGCCTTCCAGCCGCGACTTCAGCTGTTCGGCCCCCTCGTTGTGCAGGCCGCGCCGGCCCATGTCGACCGATTCGATCTGGCTGGGCGACGAGCCGCGCAGGGCCTCGTAGTAGCTGTCGCAGATCAGCAGATAGTCCTTCAGCACCCCCTTCAGGGGCGTCAGGCTGATGGCGTAGGTGCGGGTGAAGTCGTCGCCGTCGATGTCGAACACCAGGCGATTGTCCTGCAGCGACAGCTTCAGTTTGTAGGGACCGCCTTCGGCGCCGACCGGCTCGAAACTGTTCTTCTCGACCAGGTCGAAGATGGCGACGCGGCGCTCGTGCTCGATCTCGGCCGTCGCCGCCGGCAGGGTCGCCGCATCCAGTTCGACCGAGACCAGCTTGTGGGGACCGCTCATGCCGCATTCCCTTCGTCTATGGGGGCGTCGAGATGGGTCGGCGCGATCCGGGCGGGCCACCGCTCGGAGATGTCGGTGACCACCGCATCCAGGCATTCGACGTCGATCCGCAGATCCCCGCCCCCGGCGAACATCAGGATGACCCGGCCGCTCGGCGCCTCGGTCGGCATGAAGTCCAGGGCCAGGAGCTCCAGCGAGGCGTCGGGGCTGCGCGACAGGCGCCGGCTCTTGACCGCCAGCACGTCGCCGAACTGCATGGCCGACATGACCCGCGTCTCACCGCATTCCCAGCAGAAGCGGCTGAAGGCGATGGTCAGGGTGCGGGCCTGCTTTTCCCAGACGATGTCGACGGGCCGCAGGATGGCGTCCTGCAGGGCGGCGGAGATGATCTGCAGATCGTCGGCGTCCTCGGCCAGCAGGCGCAGCGGCTCGACCGGCGCCTTGGCTTCGGGGATGACGCCGTCGATCTCAGTGCTCATCACCCGTTCCCTTAATCCGCCGGATATCCGCTCCGCATGCGCCGAGCTTTTCTTCCAAACGCTCGAAACCGCGATCCAGATGATAGACGCGGCCGACAGTGGTTTCACCCTCGGCGACCAGGCCGGCGATGACCAGGCACATGGAGGCCCGCAGATCGGTGGCCATCACCTGGGCGCCGCGCAGGCTCTCGACCCCGTGCACTTGGGCCTCGCCGGCGTGGACCGAGATCTCGGCCCCCAGCCGCGCCAGTTCCGGCACATGCATGAAACGGTTCTCGAAGATGGTCTCGCGCACGGTGCTGACGCCGTCGGCCGTGGTCATCAGGGCCATGAACTGGGCCTGCAGGTCGGTGGCGAAGCCGGGATAGATGGCGGTCTCGACATCCACGGCCTTCAGCCGCTGCTTCGGATCGCGCTTGATCACCACGCCGTCGGCGGTGGGCGACACCTCGACGCCGGCCTCGATCATCTTGTCGGTCAGGGAGCCGATCAGTTCGGCCCTCGCCTTGGTCAGGCGCACCTCGCCCCCGGCCATGGCGGCGGCGACGGCGTAGGAGCCCATCTCGATCCGATCGGGAATCACCGACCAGGTCGCCCCGTTCAGCGACGAGACCCCGGTGATGGTCAGGACATCAGTGTCGATGCCTTCGATCCTGGCGCCCATCGCCGTCAGACAGTGGGCCAGATCGCCGATCTCGGGCTCGCGCGCGGCGCGGCGCAGCACGGTCGTCCCCTGGGCCAGCACGGCGGCCAGCAGGGCGTGTTCGGTCGCACCGACCGAGACGAACGGAAACTCGATCTCCGCCCCCTGCAGCCCCTTGGGCGCACGGGCGGTGACATAGCCCTCCTCCAGCTCGATCTCGGCGCCCAGGGCCGTCAGGGCCTGCAGGTGCAGATCGACCGGGCGGGCGCCGATGGTGCAGCCGCCGGGCAGAGACACCTTGGCCTCGCCGGTGCGGGCCAGCAGCGGGCCCAGGACGTTGAACGAGGCCCGCATCTGGCGCACCAGATCATAAGGGGCGAAGGTCGAGGTCAGTTCCTTTGCATGGAACAGGCTCTCCTGCCCGTCCGCGCCGTCGCGTTCGGTCACCTCGATGCCGAACTGGCGCAGCAACTGGCCCAGGAACCGGGTGTCCGCCAGGCGCGGCATATTGGTCAGCAGCAGAGGCTGATCCGTCAGGATCGAGGCGGCCATCAGCTTGATGGCGGAGTTCTTGGCGCCGCTGACGGGGATGTCCCCGAAAAGCTGGGCGCCGCCCTGAATGGCGATGCTGTCCATGTCGTCCTTGAGCGCGCCCGAAGGAAACGCTTCGGGGGGATTGGGTATCTAGCAAGCCGCCGGGCGCTTGCCAAAGGGTCAGGCCTTTACGGCCCGATGACTTTGCGTTGCGGGGATCAGTTGCTGTCGCGAGGCGCGGCCGGCGTCCGCGCCGGGGCCTTGCGTCGCCGCAGATTGGCCCGCAGCGCCGAGGCCAGGCGGATCGCCTTCTCGGCCTTGGCCCGCGCCATCTCGAACTCCGGTCCCGATTCGGCGGGCGGCGTCGCCTGGGCAGTTGCGGAGGGGGTGTCGGCGTCGTGCGGGGGGCGAGTCATGGCCGAATGATGCCGCGATCCCGGGCCATGTCCAAACTTTCTTTCGCAGGATCAAAAAGGCGCTTCCCACGCCGGAAACCTTTGGCTATACGGCCGCTTCCTCAGTCGGGGCCGCCGTAGCTCAGTGGTAGAGCGCATCCTTGGTAAGGCTGAGGTCGTGGGTTCGATTCCCCCCGGCGGCACCATCTGAGACTGAAAAGGCCCGGCGAAAGCCGGGCCTTTTTGCTATGGCCGATCAGGAGCCGAACGCCATGACCGACACGCCGTCGACCGAACCGCGCAAGCTGGGCTGGGTTCTGGCCGCCCTGCTGGTCACCGGCAACATGATCGGATCGGGCGTCTATCTGCTGCCCGCCTCTCTCGCCTCGGTCGGCAGTTCCAGCATGGTCGGCTGGGTGGTCGCCACCCTGGGGGCCCTGCTGCTGGCGGGGGTCTTCGCCGGACTGGGGCGACGCCTGCCCGCCGCAGACGGCCTGTCGGGCTATGCCGAACAGGGGCTGGGGCGATTCTTCGGCTATCAGGCCTCGATCGGCTACTGGGTCGGCAACTGGCTGGGCAATGTGGCCATAGCCGTGGCCGCCACCGGCTATCTGGCCCACTTCTTCCCGATGCTGGCCGAGCGCTGGCCCAGCGTGGCCTGCAACATCGCCCTGCTGTGGCTGACCACCTTCCTCTATATGGCCGGGCCGCGCGCCGTGGCCCGGTTCGGCGGCCTGTCGCTGGGGATCGGCCTGATTCCCCTGGCCATCGCCGTGATCGCCGGCGCCCTGGCCTTCGATCCCCAGGTCTTCGCCGCCTCCTGGTCGCCGGACGGCGCCGGTCTGGCGTCCAGCGTCCCCGCCTCCATGGCCCTGATCTTCTGGGCCTTTCTGGGCTTCGAGAGCGCCGGGGTCGTCGCCCAGCGCCTGAAGCATCCGGAGCGCGACGTGGGGCGCGCCACCTTCGTCGGCGTCGGTCTGGCGGCGGTCATCTATATCGCGGTCAGCGCGGCCATCTTCGGGGTGATCCCGGCGACGGAGCTGGCCAGATCCAGCAGCCCCTTCGCCGATGTCGCCGCCCGGGTGATCGGCGGCGGGGCGGCGGGCTTCGTCGCCGTCTGCGCCATCGCCAAGACCCTGGGCACCCTGGGCGGCTGGATGATGCTGACCGGCGAGACCGCCCGCGCCGGCGCCCGCCAGGGCTTCCTGCCCCGCGTCTTCGGCCGGGGCGCCCTGACGCCGCCGGCCAATCCCCTGATCCACGGCGGGCTGATGACCCTGATGGTGCTGATCAGCGCCCAGCCGCGTCTGGCCGGACAGTTCAGCCTGCTGATCGGGGCGACCACGGTGCTGTTCCTGGTGGTCTACGGCCTGTGCTGCGTCACCATGCTGCGCTTCAGCGACCGCTGGCCTGTCCGCCTCGCCGCCCTGGGCGGCTTGGGCTTCTGCGGCTGGGCCGTGGTCATGTCGGGCTGGACCTTCCTGGGGATCGCCCTGGCCTTCTTCGCCGCGACGACCGTGGGATGGGTGTTCGTGCGGAAGACAGGCGGTTCGGACACGCCCGCGCGTTGAGGATGTAGCGGCGGGGGGTTGGGGCTTTCGTCGGAGGGCGAGCCGGAAAAAAGTGTCCGAACTGTCCGAAATGTCCGAAATCGGCGGCGAGACAGTGCGCGCAATCCTTCTTTCCGCCATCCCAGGGCTCGTCCCCGGGATCCATGCGCCCGGTGTTCGGCCTGACATCCTCTGGAGCCACCGGGGGTCTGGATCCTCGCCACGAGGGCGAAGATGACGGAATCGGGATGGGTTGGAAAAAGTGTCCGAAACGTCCGAAATGTCCGAAATCGAGCGCCGGGAAATTGCACTTGCACCGTCAGAACCAGTGCAATGCGCAAAGGAGCGCAGTTGACGGAGGAATTTCACGCTTTCGCAAACCATGCGTTCATCATCGCACGGCCCTGGAAGGCGCCAGGTCGATTACCGTTCCCGCACTCCAGGTGACTGAAAATGCGGGCTTTCGCTTTCGGAATTGGGAGCGCAAGCGGCTCTCCTCCGCCGTTTCAAGCGGGCGCCCGGAAGTTCAGCCAGGGGTGAGAAGCGGAGCTTGGCTCAAGCGGCGTGCACAGCGCAATCCAGCAGATGCGGGCGGACCGCATCGATAGCCTGAGTGACGTATCGATCTTTCTCTCCAACGGGAGCGACGTAATGGATCGCTTCCATCGCATCTTCCACCGTAGCCATTCGTGCGATCATCCAAGTCGCGAGGTATTGGGATGCGAGGCAACCCCCGGCAGTCGCGACGTTCCCATGGGCGACGAATGGCGCGTCAATTACATCGACACCCGCTTCCAGAACCCACGGCTTCGTCGTGAGGTCGGTGCAGGCTGGCAGTCCGCCCAAAAGTCCCAGCTTCGCCAGCAGCAGCGTTCCGGAGCATTGCGCCCCTATCAGTTGCCTCGCCGGATTGAGATTGAGTTGGCCGAGGATGACCGGGTCTTTCGCGACGTCTCTGGTCTTGACGCCGCTTCCGATCAGGACGGCGTCAGCAGTGGCGGCGAACTCCAACGGTTGCTGTCGACGGACGGTTACACCATTCATGGAGGTGACTTCCGGCGTGGGTGAAGTGATGTACGCACCCCAACCCTTCGCTCGCATACGGTTTAAAATCCCGGCGGCGATGAACGAATCCAACTCGTTGAAGCCGTCAAAGGTGAGCACAGCGATCTGCACGGCAAGGCTCCGATGGGCCACAGTCGGCCATGACCGACCATAGACGTCGAAACCCAGCGATTGCTACCGAATGTCCGCTACAGGTCGACCTTCGCCCTAGGCTTCCAGCCTGAAACCGGCCCCGAAGCCGCCTGCCTCAGTCGTAGGCCGACAGCCCCTGGCGGTACGGATCGCGGTCCCTGTCCGCATCATCCTTGCTCCAGCTAAAGCCCATCGACAGGGTCTTGCTGGTCGAATCGCCGCCGTAGCCCCGGCCGCGCCAGCCGCCGTAGGGCGAATAGAGGCCTGGCCCGCGCAGGCCGTAGCCATAGGGTCCGCCATAGCCGTAGCCATAGCCCCAGGGCTCGTTGCGGCCCTCGCGATAGGCCAGATCCAGACGGCCGTTCTCGCCGACCGGCAGGGAGACGGCGGCGCCATAGCTGCGATAGCCGCCGGTGCCGACGCCGGCCTCGACCATGCCGTGCATCTGGCGATCGTCGCGCGGGCCGGCGTCGGCCGGTTCCTGGAAGCTGGCGCCGGGCGTGCGGTTGTCCATCCAGCGCTGGATCTGTTGTTCGGTAGTCAGGCCGTGGGGCTGGGCGTCCTGGGCCGTGGGGGCGGCGACGGCGGCCTCGGGCGCGGCGGCCAGGGCCTGGGCCAGGGTCGGGGCGTTGGACGGGGCGGTCGTGACCACGCCGTCCGGATCCCCGTCCGAAGCCATCAGCGCCATACCGGCCAAGAGTCCTGCGATCAGCATCCCACGTCTCCGTTCCCCATCATCCTAGCACGGCGATTAAGGCCAAGGTCAGGCGTTTCCGTCGCCCCGATGCAAAGGGTCCGGCAGGGGCTCGCCCTCGGCCACGAACGACAGGGCGACCGAGTTGATGCAGTAGCGGTTTCCGGTCGGCGGCGGACCGTCGGGGAAGACGTGGCCCTGGTGGCTGCCGCAGCGGGCGCACTGGGTCTCGATGCGGATCATGCCGTAGCTGAGGTCGCGGATCTCGTGGACATGGCTCTCGTCCACCGGCTTGGTGAAGCTGGGCCAGCCGGTGCCGCTCTCGAACTTGGTCCCGCTCTTGAACAGGGGCAGGCCGCATTCGCGGCAGCAGAAGACTCCGGCGCGCTTCTCGCCCAGCAGGGTGCCGCAGAAGGGCGCCTCGGTGCCGTGCGACAGCAGGACTCGCTTTTCCTCGGGGTTCAGGTCGGCTTCCAGCCGGGCGCGCTCCTCGGGGTTGGGCGGCGTCAGGTCATAGCCCGAGGGCGAGCGCAGGTCGTCGTGTGTGGGGGCGAGTTCGGTCATGGTCTGCAAATGGGAAGGGGCGGGCCGAGGTTCCACCCCTGCCCGCCCCCTCGCCTCTTCTCAAGTGAACAGTCTTACTGGAACAGCGTGCCGACCCAGGCGCGTACGGCGGCTTCATCCGTCGCATCGCCGGTGTAGGCCAGGCCCTGGGCCGGGGTGAAGGGCGCGTCATTGCCGCGCTGGCGGGTGGTCCAGGCCTTGTGACCATAGGTCAGGTCGGCATAGTTCGACGGCAGGCGCAGGACGGTCGGCTCGATGAAGATCGAGTCCTCGGCCGTGACCGATCCGGCCAGGCGCACGTTCGGCAGGCGGGTCAGCAGGTCCAGAGTGTCCAGGCAGCCGCTGGTGCAGCCCCCGTCGACCAGAACCACCACCGGACCGGCGACCGGATTGGCCGCGCCGGTGTCCGGCACGGACGCGCGCCCGGCCATGGTGAAGGTCGGCTGGCCGGCGGCGATGGCCGAATCGAAGGCGGCGACGATGGCCTGGGTCTGTTCGATCACGGGACCAGATTCGGCGACGAAGCGCGGATCGGCCTGCATCCGGCCCAGGGTGTCGGCGAACCAGCGACGGTTCTCGGGCGTGGCGCGATAGGTGATCGAACCCGCCTCCGGCTGGCGGCTGACGGTGAACTCGGGCGTCCAGATGCGGTTGGCCAGGCCATAGCCCCGGCTGGTGGCGTTCAGGGATGCGCCATTGGCGCCGCGCAGGTCGATGACCAGGCCCTGGGCGCCGCGAATGGCGGGCAGTTGGCCCTCGACGGCGGCGAAGAAGGCGTCCCAGGCTGCGTCGTCGGCCAGGGTGTGGACGTTGATCCAGGGACGGCCATCGACGGTCTCGACCGCCAGAGGCGTGGCGCCGGGCACATAGACGGTGGCGCGATAGGCGGCTTCCAGGCTGGCGGCGTCGACGGGCTGGGGCTGCAGCTGGAATTCGCGGTCGCGACGGCCGACCTTGAACTTGCACAGCGACGGCACGCCGGTCACGAACGGGTTGTTGCGGTTCCACAGCAGGTAAGGCGCGGTGCGGACGCGGCCTGCCTCGGTCGTCAGATCCCCTTCCCAGCGATCCAGTTTTTCACCGGCCAGATCGGCGGCGCTCTTGCCGGCGCAGTCGACCAGCACGGCGCCGACCGGCGGGACATTGCGCACGCCCGGCTTCACATAGGAGACGACATATTCGCCGTTGCGCCAGGCGGTGGCCACGCCGGGCCAGCTGGTGGCGAAATACGGGCCCAGGCCTTCATAGGTCGGGCGGATGGCGATGTTCGAGTCGCGGAAGCCGTTGGCGTAGTAGCGCATCAGATAGGCATGGCTGTCGCCGCTGTTGACGCGGCCGACCTTGCTGGTCGCGTCCGCCAGGCCGGTGTCGATCCAACTGCGGAAGGCCTCGCCCGGCGCACCGGGAATGACCGCCGCCGGATGGTTCTGGGCCAGGGCGTCGTGCGCGGCCTGCAGATCCTGCTGCGCCAGGGCGCGGAAGTCCTGGGCCACGGCGCCGCCGGCGGCCAGGGTCAGGGTCATGACGGCGGCCGAGGCGGCGGCGATCAGGCGGTTCATGGAGGGCTCCTGGGCTCGGTCTGTAAGCTTGGGTGCGGTGGTTAAACCTTAAGCCTCCCACGCTTGCCAAGCCCTGCGACCGTGCTTTCGCCCGATTGTCGCCCCTCATGCGGCGAAGAGGCGCGGCTCAGGAAGACGGGATTATTTCCGTCGTCGGACCGAATATCCGATGGAAGCTGGTCTTCAGCGCGGCATCCGCCTCGTCCATCGTCGCCAGCACCCCCAGGTCGACCAGGCTGGTCACGCCGTGTTCCTGGATGCCGCAGGGCACGATGCCGCCGAAATGGTCCAGGTCCGGCTCCACGTTCAGGCTGACGCCGTGGAAGCTGACCCATTTGCGGAGCTTGACCCCGATGGCGGCGATCTTGTCCTCACGCGACCAGCCCGGCCCCTTGCGTTCGACCCAGACCCCGACCCGGCCGTCGCGCACGTCCGCCTTGACGCCGAACTCGCCCAGACCGCCGATCAGCCATTGCTCCAGCCCGCGCACGAAGGCCCGCACGTCCTTGCCGCGCCGGTTCAGGTCCAGCATCACATAGGCCACCCGCTGGCCCGGGCCATGATAGGTGAACTGCCCGCCCCGTCCCGTCCGGTGGACCGGGAAGCGGCCCGCATCCAGCAGGTCCTCGTCCCTGGCCGAGACCCCCGCCGTGTAGAGGGGCGGATGCTCCAGCAGCCAGATCATCTCGCCCGCCTCGCCCGCCGCAATGGCGGCCACCCGCGCCTCCATGAAGGCTTCGGCGGCGGCGTAGTCGACATGGCCCGGCGCCACGACCCAGTCGACGGGTCGATCGTCCTCGCGGCGCAGTTTCAGCAGGTCGGTATTTAACGGGTCGGAAAGCATGAGGCTTCAATGTGCAGCCCGAGGGGTTTCCGCAAGGGACCGCCTCGAAGTGAAAGAGCGCCCGTGTCCCAGATCAACGCCGTCGACGTCGAAATCTCAGTGGTGCTGGGCCGGATGGTGCTGCCGATGTCGCAACTGCTGCGCATGGGTCGCGGCGCGGTGATTCCGCTCGACGCCGCCGAGGGCGACGAAGTCTGGATCCTGGCCAATAATCATCCGGTCGCGCGCGGCGAGATCGAGATCCGGGACGACCGGATCGCCATCACCGTGACCCGGCCCGCCGACGTCTACGACTTCATGGCCGGCTCGGCCTGAGCCATCCACAGGCCGAAACGCGCAAACCGCGACGGGTCTGAAAAGAGAGGCTTTCCTTTTCCGGCGGCTTCGTCTATTCGCCGCCGCTCCGATGCGAGCGGTCGTGGCGGAATTGGTAGACGCGCAGCGTTGAGGTCGCTGTGGGGCAACCCGTGGAAGTTCGAGTCTTCTCGACCGCACCATCTGGCTAAACAGGGCGATTCATCGGCTAACTACGGCTGGACATACCAAGGGAGGCGACAACGTGAGCACCACGGATTCCGCCTTCGCTCCAGCCGAAGCGCCTGAGAACGAAGACCACGCCGCCCTGGACGAGGACTATGTCCTCACCCCTCAATTCGTCGAGAAAGTCGTGGACGCCGCCGACGACGGCGACGGGATGCGGCTGCGCTCGCTGCTGGAGGATCTCCACCCCGCCGACGTCGCGGACCTGATGGGCTTTCTGACGGCCGAACACCGGGCCGTCGTGGTGTTGTGGCTGCCGCCGGAACTGCTGGCCGAGACCCTGCCCGAACTGGACGACGGGATCCGGGAAGAGGTGCTGGAGCGGGTGCCCCACGGCACCCTGGCCGAGGCGCTGCAGGAACTGGATTCCGACGACGCCGCCGCGGTGGTCGAGGATCTGGAGGACGACCAGCGCGAACGCGTCCTGGCCGCCATGCCCGAGGTCGACCGCGCCGCCATCGAGAGCAGCCTGGGTTACGACGAGGAGTCCGCCGGCCGCCTGATGCAGCGCGAGGTCATGGCCGCGCCCCAGTTCTGGAGCGTGGGCGACACCATCGACCACATCCGCAAACAGGGCGACGACCTGCCCGAACTCTTCTTCGACATCTATGTGGTCGACCCCCTGAACCGCCCCGTCGGCGGCGTGCCCATCAGCGGCCTGCTGCGCGCCGCCCGAAGCACCGCCCTGACCGACCTGATGGAGCCGATCAACGAGATCGCCGTCTACCAGGACCAGGAAGAGGTCGCCTATATCTTCGAGAAATATCACCTGATCTCCGCGCCGGTCGTGGACGCGGCGGGTCGTCTGGTGGGCCAGATCACCGTCGATGACATCGTCAACATCATCCAGGAAGAGAACCGCGAGGACATCCTGCGTCTGGCCGGCGTCGCCGACGAGGATCGCGGCTCGTCCGTGTCCGAGATCGTGCGCGGTCGCGTGCCCTGGCTGGCGATCAATCTGGCCACCGCCGCCCTGGGCGCCAGCGTCATCGGTCTGTTCGAGGCCACCATCCAGCAGATCGTGGCCCTGGCCGTGCTGATGCCCATCGTCTCGGCCATCGGCGGCAACGCCGGCACCCAGGCCCTGACCGTCACCGTGCGGGCGCTGGCGACGCGCGAGCTGAACTCGGCCAACGCCATGCGGACCTTCCTGCGCGAACTGTTCGTCGGCGCCGCCAACGGACTGATCCTGGCCCCGCTCATCGGCCTGGCCGCCGGCGTCTGGTTCCGCGACGAGGACTGGAAGATCGGCCTGGTCATCGCCGCCGCCATGGTGCTGAACCTGCTGGTCGCCGCCTGTATCGGGGTGCTGACGCCCCTCACCCTGTCGAAGCTGAAGTTCGACCCCGCCGTGTCGTCAGCGGTGTTCGTCACCGCCACCACGGACTTCTTCGGCTTCCTGATCTTCCTGGGTCTGGCGACGATCGTCCTGCTGTAAAGCTTGATCCGTTTACCATAAAAGACTGGCCTCATGCTTGCGGCGGCCTGGCCCAGGGCCGCGCCGTCGTCTCGTTTTGGGGCAACAATTTTGTCTGACACGTTGAAACCGACCAAGATTTCCCGAGAGGGAGTCATTCTGATCAAGAGCTTCGAGGGTTTCCGCCCCCGGGCCATCCAGCGCGCCGACGGTCGCTGGACGATCGGCTACGGCCATACCGCCTCCGCACGGGACGGGCTGACGGTTTCGGAAAGCGACGCGGAACTGCTGCTGCAGTACGACCTGATCCCGGTCGTGAAGGCGGTCGACGAGGTCCAGACCTCGCTCAATCAGCACCAGTATGACGCCCTGGCCAGTTTCGCCTTCTCGGTCGGCGTGGATCGTTTCAGGACATCGGACGTCCTGGCGCGCCTGAACGCCGGCGCGCCGAGCGAGGCCGCGGAAGCCCTGGCGTCCTGGGCGGACGACAGCGAGATCGCCACGCCGCCGCGCCGCCGCGCCGCCGAACGCGCCCTTTTCATCGCCAATCCCGACGCACCGGTATCCCTGGCCGATCTGCTGGCCGCCCCCCTGCCGCCTCCGACCGCCACCCTGGTGCAGGCCACGCAGGACACGACCGAGGCCGTTGCGTTCGAGGCCGTCGACGTGGCGCCTTTCCCGGCCGTCCAGGACACGGCGCCGATGACGCGCGAAGCCGCCGTCGCCACCCTGCTGGGCGAGACCGCGGAACCGGTCGACGCCGAGGCTGCGGAGTTGAGCCCCGCGCCCGTCCCTGCCCCCGCCCCTATCCCCGCCCCCGAACCGGAGGCGGACACCGCGACGGATGACGCGCCGGCGAGCGAGGCGCCGGCCGAGGTCGAGGACGCCAGGGTCGAGGATGCGGCGCCGACGTCCGAGCCCGGCGACGCTCTTCCGAAGCTGCAACTCGCGGCGACGAACAGCGTGGCCGCCTTCTATTCGCCCTACGCCATGCGCGCGATCGGTCCCCTTTCCGGCTTCACCCCCGCCATCGCCGCGAGCGACGACGAGACGAGCGAGCCGGCCGGCGAATCCGTCATCGAGATCGTCGCCGCCAATGACCTGAACCATCCGACGCTCGCCGAAGAGGCCGAACCCGCCCCGATGGACGCCCAGGCGCAAGAACCGGATGCGGTTCCCGAGGACGCGGCCCCGGCGACCACGGTCGCCGCGCCCGCCGAGCCGGAGCCCTCGCAGCCCCAGGCGACGCCGGCCTTCGTCGAACTGCCGAACCAGCCCGTCCAGGTGCCGGTCTTCATCCCGGCCGCCATGACCGAAACCGACACGCCCAGCCTGGTGCTGACCGAAGCCCCCGGCCTGCTGCAGGCCGCGCCGCCCCATCGCCTCGTCTGGCCCGAGACCAACGGCTTCGCCCATCTGGATCAGGCGCCCCTGTTCGACGCCGATGCGGCGCAGGGCGAGAGCCTTCAGACACAGACGGAAGCCGAGGCCGAGGCGCCGCGCCGTTTCGACTGGAGCGAGACCCTGACCTTCCTCGTGATGGGCGCCATCGGCATGCTGTCCTTCGGCGCGGCCATGGCCGCCTTCCGTCAGGCCTCTCAGTCGAACGCCGGCGACACGGTGCTGATCGGCTGGGTGCTGGCTCTGATCGCCCTGGCCTGCGTCGGGGTGTCGGGCTACAACCTGTATCAGCGCTGGGGCCGGGCCGACCAGCCTTAAGCCCTCTTTGCGAAAGGGAATGCGCGATGCTACGCCATCGGGCATGAGCATTCCCTTCGCGCCCCAATCCATGGAATTCGGCCTCGGCGAGAACGCCGACGTGATCCGCGACACGACCGCCCGCTGGGCCGCCGACCGCCTGGCGCCGCGCGCGGCCGAGATCGACGAAACCAACAGCTTCGCCCGCGACCTGTGGCCCGAGATGGGCGAACTGGGCCTGCACGGCATCACCGTCGAGGAAGAGTTCGGCGGCCTGGGCCTGGGCTATCTGGAGCACGTCGTGGCGATGGAGGAGGTGTCGCGCGCCTCGGCCTCGATCGGGCTCAGCTACGGCGCCCACTCCAATCTGTGCGTCAACCAGATCCGCCGCTGGGGCACGGCCGAACAGAAGCAGAAATACCTGCCCAAGCTGATCAGCGGCGAACACGTCGGCTCCCTGGCCATGTCCGAGGCCGGGTCGGGGTCGGACGTCATGTCGATGCGGACCCGCGCCGAGAAGGTCGGCGACCGCTACGTCCTGAACGGCACCAAGTTCTGGATCACCAATGCGCCCCACGCCGAGACCCTGATCGTCTATGCCCGCACCGGCGAAGGCAACGGCGGCGTCACCGCCTTCCTGGTCGAGAAGGGCATGAAGGGGTTCAGCGTCTCCAAGAAGCTGGACAAGATGGGGATGCGCGGCTCGGACACGGCCGAGCTGGTGTTCGAGGACTGCGAGATCCCGGAAGAGAACATCATGGGCGGCGAAGGGCGCGGCGCGGCCGTGCTGATGAGCGGTCTGGATTATGAGCGGGCGGTGCTGTCGGCCGGGCCGCTGGGCATCATGCAGGCGGCGCTGGACGTGGTCCTGCCCTATGTCCGCGACCGCAAACAGTTCGGCAAGCCCATCGGTTCGTTCCAGCTGATGCAGGGCAAGGTGGCCGACATGTATGTCGCCCTGAACAGCGCGCGGGCCTATGTCTATTCGGTCGCCCGCGCCTGCGACGCCGGCCTGACCACCCGCTACGACGCCGCCGGCGCCATACTGCTGGCGTCGGAAAATGCGGTGAAGGTCACGCTGGAGGCCGTCCAGGCCCTGGGCGGCGCCGGCTACACCAAGGAATGGCCTGTCGAGCGGCTGGTCCGCGACGCCAAACTCTACGACATCGGCGCCGGCACCAACGAGATCCGTCGCTTCCTGATCGGACGGGAACTGCTGGGGAGTTGAGGCCTTCCTTCCAGTGGAAGGAGACCTGCCATGCCCGCCAAGTCCGCCGCCCAGCAGAAGGCCGCCGGGGCCGCCCTGTCCGCCAAGCGCGGCGACACGCCCAGGTCGAAGCTGAAGGGCGCATCCAGGTCGATGGTCGAATCCATGACCGAAAAACAGCTCGAGGACTTCGCCCATACGAAGCGGAAGGGCAAACCTGAACACGTCGACCAAAAATAGTCGCGTCCGGCGCGATTATTCGGGTTTCTGGCCAATCTGTAAGTGGCGGGGAAACCCTGGCTCGCCTACATGGCTCGAACCCCTAGCCGAGCGCCGTTCGTGATGCCCGCCTCCGACAGTCAGAACGACCTCAGACGCTTCTCGGACGTCATCGAGGAATTGGGGCGGAGCGACGACCCCAAGTTGAAGCTAGAGGAGCTGGTCGCCGCTTTCGGCGAGCGCGGTTTCGGGGCGATGATCCTGATCCTGTCGCTTCTGGCCCTGCTGCCCTGGCCGCCCGGCGGCAAGGCGGTCTTCGCCGTGCCCATCATCCTGATGTCGCTGGAGCTGGCCTTTCAGCGCGACGCCATCTGGCTTCCGAAATGGGCGCTCAACGCCTCGATCAGCCGCCCGGCCTATCGCGCCGGGGTGTCGCGGATCATGAAGGCCGTGCGTTACGTCGAGAACCTGACCCGGCCGCGCATTCCGTTCCTGACAGGCGACATAGCCGACACCGTGACCGGACTGATCTGCGTCATCCTGGCCCTGATCATGGCCCTGCCGATCCCGTTCGGCGACGCCCTGCCCGGCATCGCCCTGGTCTTCTTCGCCCTGGGCATGATGCAGAGGGACGGGATCGCCATCCTGCTGGGCGCGCTCGCCACCAGCGCCTGCGGCCTCTACCTGTTCCTGATCTGGCGCACGGTGTTCGAGATCACCCAGCACATCGGCGGCTGGTTGGCCCGCATCTTCCACTGAGCCCATTCCACTGGCCCCAGACAAAAGGGCCGCCGCGTCGCCGCGACGGCCCTTCATTGTCTGACCGCGAACGGCCGGACCACAACACTCAGCCTGAAAGGATCAGGCCCGGACCTCTCCGAGGACCAGGGTCGCGGCCACCGCACGCGATTGATGACAATGAGACACTGGATCACCTCCTTTCGACTGTTAAACAGGGACTCGAAAGGTAAGACGCCTCAAGGCCTTGCGCCAAGAGGCTTCGCGATTTCGTGAACAGAGGCGGGTCAGGCCGCCTGCTGGGCCCCGCCGGACAGGCCCTGCATGATCATGCGGTTGATGTCGATCAGATCCTGGAAGCTCTCTTCCCCCCGCATCACGGCCGAGGAATGACGGCTGACGAACAGGTTCAGCGAAATGATCTGCGCGCGAAGCGGATTGGTCAGGGCGTTCGCCGGATCGCTGCAGTCGTTGGCCAGCGTCGACCACAGGCGCCGGTTCCAATCCAGCGCGTCGATGCGCGTCGCGAGATCACGCTCGTCGACCGTAGAGGCATGAACCAGAGCGCGCGTGACCTGACCGAAGAGCCGGTATTCCAGGTCGCGAGGCGACTCAGTCCGCGTCGCCGCCGCTGTGTACGCCTGAAGCGACATTGAGCACCTTCTCTTCGTAATCGACAATCTTACGGGCCGACATCAGGGCCTTGTAGTATTCCCGCGCCAGCACATGGCGCGAAGCCGAAACACATTCGGCCAGGATATCGGGATTGCGGGTCGCCCCCATGAACTCGGTGATGCGCAAGGCCAGTTCGTCATAGAATTTCGACGCCGAAGCCTCGTCCAGATACATCATCATGATCGGGAAATAGATGCGTTTGGCGGGAGTGGTGACCTCCTCCGCCTGCATGATGTCCTTCTCGCGCAGCACGCTGGCGCGATTTTGAAGAATCAGCACGCCCCGACGGTCGCCGTTCTGGACCACTGCGCCGTTCAGAACGAACTTTTCGCCGGGCTTCAGCGACAGTTTCAAGGCCATGGACGACCGTACTCCCCAACAGGCGACGCCGATCGATCATGGACCGCCCTGATGAGTCGGATCTTAACGCCGGAGGGGTTAACCATCCCTTGTCCTTTGGGCTCGCTGGAACACCTAACCAGGCGCGACGTTTCCTCTGCGACAGAGGAGGCGACCATGCCGGACAATGATTACCAGGACGACCAGGAACAGTCGGAAACCTTCGACGAGACCCACCTGGACGACGAAGGCGAAGGCGACTTTCTGCTGGACGAGGCCGATCAGGTTCTGGACGTGACCCAGGCCGACGGCGACGCCGACGAGGACGCGTTCGACGAGGATGATCTCGACATCGACGACCAGTTGGCTCTCGACGGGATCGAACGCGAAGCCGACGCCCTGCTGGGCGTGGACGGGGAACGCCAGAACCAGACCGATGCCGACGGCAACGACCAGCGCGCCGAAGACGAGGTCGAACTCGTCTATTCCGGCCTGATGGAAAACGAGCGCGGGGCCCAGGCCAGCGCCGCCCATTGGGAAGCCAAACGCCTTGATGACGACGACATCGAGGATCTGGGGTATGCGCCCGAACCGGGCGTCGACACCCCCTCCCGCTAAGGAGACGACATGGACAATTCCCACGCCAAGACTGACGCCTCGACCGACACCCCGCACGCAAAGCGGATCGCAGCGGAAGACGGCAAGCCGGATCAACTGGACAAGGCCAAGGCCGGTGAGAGCCGGGAGGAAGCCCTGGTCGACGAGGGAATCGAGGAAACCTTCCCCGCCAGCGACCCGGTCTCGGCCAAGCACATCACCTGATTGCTGTTCAGGCCCCGCCTGATCCGCTAACCCGCTTCATGACATTCATGGAGCGGGTTTTTTCATGAGCCGGTTCGAAGGCACAGATCGCTATATCGCCACCGCCGACCTGAAGGTGGCGGTCAACGCCGCCGTGGCGCTGGAACGCCCCCTGCTGATCAAGGGCGAGCCCGGCACGGGCAAGACCGTCCTGGCCTACGAGATCGCCAAGGCCTTCGACGCCCCCCTGATCACCTGGCACGTCAAGTCGACGACCAAGGCCCACAACGGCCTGTACGAATATGACGCGGTCAGCCGGCTACGCGACAGCCAGCTGGGCGACGAGCGGGTCAACGACGTCCGCAACTATCTGAAGAAGGGCAAGCTGTGGGAAGCCTTCACCGCCCCTGCCCGCCCCGTCCTGCTGATCGACGAGATCGACAAGGCCGACATCGAGTTTCCCAACGACCTGCTGCAGGAACTCGACCGGATGGAGTTCTACGTCCAGGAGACGGACGAGACGATCCGCGCCGAGGTCCGGCCCATCGTCATCATCACCTCGAACAACGAGAAGGAACTGCCGGACGCCTTCCTGCGCCGCTGCTTCTTCCACTACATCCGCTTCCCGGACGCCGAGACCTTGGCCGCCATCGTCGAGGTCCACTTCCCGGGCGTCAAGCCGCGCCTGGTCGCCGAGGCGCTGAAGACCTTCTACGAGATCCGCGACACGCCGGGCCTGAAGAAGAAGCCCTCGACCTCGGAACTGCTGGACTGGCTGAAGCTGCTGCTGGTCGAGGACATCGACGCCGAGACCCTGCGCGAGAAGACGCCCAACAAGCTGATCCCGCCCCTGCACGGCGCCCTGCTGAAGAACGAGCAGGACATTCACCTGTTCGAACGTCTGGCCTTCCTGGGCCGGCGCGAGGGCGGTCGTCCGGGCGGCTGACCCGGGCGAATGTTCCCGAGAACAGTCGACGGCGCCGATCGGACAGTTGACGGCGACGGCGACGACCGCCGCATTACCGCGATTTCACTGGATCATCGGCCCGCGCGGCCCACAATAGGAACCATGAGCGTTACCGTCCCGTACCGTCTTCTGACCGCCGGCCTGATGGCCGCAGGCCTGACCGCCGGCCTGGCCGCCTGCGACGGCGAGAATGCGGTCCGTATCACCACCACCACGACCACATCGCCCGACAATTCGCCGCGCGGCGTGCTGAAGGTCGTCGACGGACTGCAATGCCCGGACACTCTGGGCGTCCTGACCCGCAAGGGTTCGGCGGATCCCGGCGGCGGCGCCTGCACCTATGGCGGGCCGCGCGGTTCGGAGGTGGTGCTGTATCTGATCAAGCTGGGCGACCGTCCGGCCGAGGACGTGCTGAGCGACTTCGAACGCCGCATCTCGGCCGAGATGCCGCAGGCGGCCGTGCGCATCAACGCCAGCCAGAACGAGAGCGGCGAGGAGAAGGCCTCAGTCGAGGCGCCCGGCGTCGACATCCAGGCCAAGGGAGAGGACGCCACGGTCAGCCTGCCGGGGATCCATATCGAGACCAAGGGCGACAACGCCACGGTCCGCATCGCCGGCATCAACATCCAGTCGCGGGACGGCCAGGGTTTGCGGACCGAAAAGAGCAGCGTCCAGATCCAGAACAACGGCGAGACCACCCAGGTCCGCACCCGGGCGCCGGGCGACGCGACGCGGATGACCTTCATCCTGGCGGACGACCAGGTCGAGGCGGGCGCCTGGCGTCAGGTCGGGTTCGAGGCCCGCGGCCCGGCCGGCGGCCCCCTGGTCGTCGCCACGGTGCGTTCCAAGGCCCGCAACGACCGGGTGTTCGACGCCGCCAGGGATCTGGTCGCCCTGAACGTCGGAAACTGACGGGTTTTCCACCTCGATCCGGACCTGACCGGGTTCCACGCCTTGATCCCCGGCCCGCTTTGCGTCACCTGACCAGCCCACAAGCGATCAGGATCGAAGATTTGGCCGAGCGCCCCAAGAAGAAGACCGAAGTCCGCGCCTGGCAGCGCATGCTGTCCGGTCGCCGGTTGGACCTGCTCGATCCCTCGCCCTTCGACATCGAGATCGAGGACATCGCCCACGGCCTGGCGCGCGTGGCGCGCTGGAACGGCCAGACGATCGGCGAACACGCCTTCTCCGTGGCCCAGCACAGTGTCGTGGTCGAGGAGATCGCGGCCCATATAAAGCCGGGCCTGGACCCGAAATGGCGCCTGGCGGCCCTGCTGCATGATGCGTCCGAATATGTCATCGGCGACATGATCTCGCCGTTCAAGGCGGCGCTGGGCTCGGGCTACAAGGATTTCGAGGCCCGGCTGGAGGCGGCGATCCACGTCCGTTACGGCCTGCCGCCCAAGACGCCCCAGACGATCAAGACCCTGATCAAGAAGGCCGACCGGGCCTGCGCCTTCTTCGAGGCGACCCAGCTGGCCGGCTTCAACGAAAAGGAATCCCTGAGCATCTTCGGCGCCCCGCCCGAAGGCTACAGCTTGGCGATCGAACCCCAGCCGGCCTCCGTCGCCCAGGCGCGCTATCTGGAGCGGTATCAAGTCCTGGCCAAGGCGGTCGGCCTGCTGCCCGCCGACGACGCCTGGCACACGGAATAGGGGCATACCGAACAGGCATGGCGGAACCAGCGGATCAGGGCGTGCGGATCGGACTTTCGGTCGTCGTCATGACGCTGAAGGATCGCCAGGCCGTCGTCCTGACCACCCGGGCCGAGGACGGCGCCCGCGCCCTGCCCTTCGGCCCGTTCGACCCGGCGCGCGACCGGACGTTCGAACGCGCCCTGCGCGATTTCGTCACCGACCAGACCGGATTCCGCCTGGGCTTCGTGGAACAGCTCTACACCTTCGGCGACGCCGGCCGCGCGTCGCCTCGCGCCGCCCCGGATCAGAGGCGCGACGTCTCGGTCGGCTATCTGGCCCTGACGCCCGACGCCGCCGAGGGCCAGACACACGACGCCCGCTGGGACGGGGTGTTCGACTTCTTCCCGTGGGAGGACCGGCGGGGCGGCGACCTTTCCCTGAACACCGGACCGAATGCGGCCCTGGTCGAGGGCCTGACCGCCTGGGCCGGCGATGACGACCGTCGCCGGGCCCGGGCCCGCGCCCTGTTCGCCCTGACGCCGGAGCACCGCTGGAACGAGGAGCGGGTCCTGGAACGCTATGAACTTCTCTACGAGGCGCGACTGGTCGCCGAGGTCTGGCGTGATGCGGGACAGACGCCGCCCGCCGGACAAGCCCCCCTTCCCGGCCTAGCCATGGGCTCGGATCACCGGCGCATCCTGGCGACCGGCCTGGGCCGGTTGCGCAGCAAGCTGAAATACCGCCCCGTCCTGTTCGACCTGACCCCGGGCGCCTTCACCCTGTCGGAACTCCAGGCCGCCGCCGAAGCGGTGTCGGGCCTGACCTTGCACAAGCAGAATTTCCGTCGCGGCGTCGAACGCACGGGCCTGGTCGAGCCCACGGGGCAGCTGTCGTCGGCCACCGGCGGGCGCCCCGCCGAACTGTTTCGATTCAAGGGCGTGGACCCTCAGACAGGGGCGGCGCCGGGCCTGTCCCTGCCCGCGCAAAGATAGCGTCCGATTTCTTTCACAGAGCGCTTGCGATACGGCGCGGCTGCCATTAGAGAAGCCGCTCGCTTCGACCGAGCGACCTGAGCACCGCGGAGAGGTGGCAGAGTGGTCGAATGTACCGCACTCGAAATGCGGCGTGCCTGGAAGGGTACCGTGGGTTCGAATCCCACCCTCTCCGCCACTCACCTCGTCTTCTCGAAATCGAGAGACGACGGGACGAGACCCCCCTGATCCAACACATTATTCGGCCGACATGACGCGGATGCGCATCCGCGTCGCGCCGCTCAAGCACGCCGCGCCGCGCGGGGCCCCGCCGGCCGGCTGACCGGCGGCGGGACCCCGCGTCTTTCAGCGGGCCACGCCGGCGCGGGCCAGAGCGGCCTGGACCTCGGCGCGGGCCGCCTCCATGTCGCGTCGGAAGGCGTCGGAGCGCTGTTCGGCGCCGTAGATGACCATGCCCGACTGGATGCCGGCCTCGACCGCGCTGTAGCTGTGCGAGCCGCAGATGTAGCGGCTTTCGGCGAATTCGCGGCCGCGCGCATAGAGGGCGTCGGCGCGCTGGGGCGCCAGTTCCGCCAGGATCATGGCCACATGGACGCCGTGCGCCGAATGTCCGGACGGATAGTCCGGATTGCCCGCGAGATGATCGGTCTTGGCTTCACAGATCGGCTGGTCACCGCCGAGATAGGGGCGTTTCGTGCCCCAGTGGGTCTTGGCGTCGCCGACCACCGACCGGTCGGCGCCCGACCGATCCAGCAGGGCCGTGAGGATCGGCGCGGTCTCGGGCGTCAGTCGGACGCCCAGGGCCTGGGCGAAATGGTGATAGGCGTCGCCGCTGACATCGTCCGTGGCCAGGGCCCAGCGCGGCGTGCCCTGCAGGGCGCGGGTCTGCTGGAAGACGCCGGCGTTGGCGATGTCGCGCGGCGAGCCCGGCTCGGGCGGCGGCGCCAGGACCGTGGTCAGATCAGGTCGCGCCCCGGCGGCGAGATAGCCGCGCGGCGAGGTCCCCTCGGTCAGATCGGCGGCCAGGCCGTTGCAGCGATCTTCGGTCCGCACCCGGCTGCAGACGGCGGCGTCCCCGCCCGTCAGCCGCACCGCATAGGTCGGAAAGCGCGGATCGGCCCACATATAGTCGGTCGAGACATACTGGGCGCCGCTGGCGAAGGCGGCGCTGCGGCGCGTCACGTCGGCGGCGCGGGCCTCGACCGTGTCGGCGTCGGCGCGGGTGCGGACGATGAAGCCGGCGCGGACCGCCGCCTGGATGCGGTCCTGCTGGCCCACCGGATCATTGAGGGTGAGATAGGCGGCGGCCGGACTGGCCTCGTCGGTGTTGACGAAGAAGACCCGGCCTTCCAGCGAGCGACGGCCTCCGCGATAGGCGGCGACCTTTTCCGGCCCCTCGTCCAGGGCGAAGAAGACCTTGCCCCGTGCGGCGCCCAGGCTGGGCCAGCCGCCGGCCAGCACGCCCTCGCGCAGGGTCGGGTGACGTCCCTGGACCTGATCGGGGGTGATCAGCCGGTCGGCGTCGAAGACCGCCCGCACCTCGGCGTCCAACGCGTCCCAGGCGGCGGCGTCGAAGTCCAGCGGCGCGACCCCGCCCGGCATTGAGGCGGCGCCGGTCTTGGCGTTCAGCATGATCAGGATCGGCGCATGGTCGGGGTGGGCGCGCGACCAGTCGCGGATTTCGGTCAGGCAGGCGACGAAGGTCAGGCAGGAACTGCGGAAGTCCACGTCGGGCATGTGCAGGGTCTTGAAGCCCGGCCGGGCCATGGCCTGGGCGAAGGCCGGGTCCGCCAGCGCCCCCTGGCCCGGCCGTCCCAGGGCGGACAGCGGATGCGCGTAGCGACCGCCCTGGGGATCGTTCAGGACGTCGATCTCGATCTGGCGCGCGCCGGCGTCCAACTGCTGGACCAGCGGCCGATGGGCGTAGTCCAGCCCGACCGCGCGCGGATTGACCGCGACCATGGCCGCCATCTCGACCGCAGGAATGGGCAGTTTGTAGCTGTTGTGGGTTCCGACCGCCGTCAGATCGTTCATGTGCAGCGTGCGATCCATCCAGACACGGGCGCAGGCGTCGCCGCCCGCCGCACGCACGTCTGCGGCCGCCGGGTCGCAAGGGGGTTCGGCGGTCGCCAGAGCGGATCCCGCCAGCAGGGCGGCTATCAGACTGAACATGAGAGACTCCTTGGGTCGTAGAGAAGGAAATGGCGCGTCGCGATCAGGGCAGACGCCAGCGGAAACCGACTGTCAGGCTGCGTCCGACACGGCCCAGCTGCAGCAGTCGGCGTGTGTCGTGCTCGTAGGCGAGGTCGGTCGTGTCGGTCAGGTTCGAGGCCGCGATCACCAGCTGCCCATTGGCGCCGACGTCGATCGTCGCCTGGGCGTCCAGATAGCCGGCCGCGCCGACGGTGAAGTCCGAAACGCCCCCGCCCTGCATGTCGGCCTCGGATCGGAAGGCGGATCGCCAGGACCAGGACAGGCCCGCCGAAACCGGCCCACGCTCGACGAAGGGGTTGATCGAATAGGCCAGGCGCGACACCCCGGCCAGGGGAGTGCGGCCGTCGGCCCCGTGGCCGTCGGTCAGGGTCGCGCTGGCCCACAGGCCGAAGCCTGACGGGAAGCGCCGGTGCAGCCCCAGCTCCACACCCTGACTGACCGCCCGCCCCAGATTGGCCGGGCGCGACATCAGGACCTCGGCCCGGACCAGGGGACCGGCGCGGGTCTCGAACACCAGGGTCTCGGGCGCGGCGACCAGGCCGATGAAGTCGTCGATCGACTTGTGGAAGACCGCGAGGCTGAGCGCGCCGCGGGGGAAGCTCCATTCATAGGAGGCGTCCAGATTGGTCGACACATAGGGCCGCAGCGCCGGATTGCCGCCGACGCCGCTGAACAGGGCGCCCGGCGACGGGTCGTCGATCTCGGCCTGGCCCCGGTCATAGATGGCCGAGACCAGGGAACTGGCCGGCGCCGTGGCCAGCCGCAGGTCCGCCAGCGACGGCCGCGTCAGCGTGCGCGAGGCGGCGAGCCTGAGCCGGCGATGATCGTCCAGGTCGAAGGCGATATTGGCGCTGGGCAACAGGCGCGTGTCCCACCCGGCATAGGCCACGTCGCGGATATCCGCCGCGCCTGCCGCATCGATCCCCAGCATGGCCCCGCGCACCGTCGTGCGGGTCCGCACCAGGCGCAGGCCGGCGTTGCCGAAGAAGGGCGCGGCGCCGACCGCCCCCTCGAAATCCACCCGGCCATAGACGGCCCCGACCCGTTCGCCGACCTCGTAGGAGTTCTGGCGGTCGGCGCCCGTCGGCGTCAGGTCGTCGGGCGTGACGCGAACCCCGTCGACCTCGCCCGGAATGACGAAGGCGGTCTGAAAGGCGTCGAAGTCCGCCACGATCCAGGCGCCCGGATGGCGGTCGATCAGAGGGTCGAAGACGCCGGCCGGAACCCACGCCCCATGGAAGGGGATGACGACGGCGCCGGGCCGCAGCTCGGCCTCGCGGTCGCGGCGCTGATAATCCCGCCCCCGGTCGCTGAACTGGGCGCCGAACCGCACCTCGAACATGCTCACCCCGCCGACGTCGACATCCAGTCCCCGTCTCAGGTCCACCAGGGCGGTCCGGTCGTCGTCGACCGAGTCGATGGCGCGGACGCCGAACCTCTGCAGTTCGATCGCCGACGGATCGCCGACGTCCAGATCGGTCTCCAGCAGGGTCGCAGTCCTGGTGGACGCGGCGTCGTGCTGGTCGAAGCGATAGGCGACCGGAAGGCGCGAGTGAAAGGAGATGCGCTGCAGCGGCGTGTCCAGGCGGGATCGGGCCCGGGAGATGCTGACGCGCGGCGTCGCGGTCCACAGGCCCAGGGCGAGATCCGCCCCCCCGGACACGACGAAATTCAGATGGTTCTGTTCGGAAAATTCCGTGTTGTTGTCCACCCTTCCGGCGGAGACCGTTCCGGCGGTCACGACGCCGTCCTGGACGCGGACGGTCGCGCCCGCGCCTTCGAGGCGGGGGCCCAGTCCATAGGCCAGCCGATCCTCGCGAATGGTGTTGTCGAAGGTGGAGACCAGGCTGTCGAACCGAAGGCGAACGGCCGGCGCCGCCTGCCATTCCCCGCCCAGAAACAGGCTTCGCCTCAGCCGATCCTCGCGCTCGACCGTTGTGCGCAGGTCGCCGGGGGCCAGGACCGTCCGCCCGTCGATCGTCACCGGCAGATAGCGGCCGGTCTGGAACCGGTCATAGACGACCGAGCGTCCCTCCTGCGACAGGCCGCCGACCAGGCCCCAGGCGCCGTCGTCCGCGACGACCCGCCCGGCGACGGACAGGTCCAGGCGCGGATCGCGCGCCCGCGCCTCCGTCGCCGCCCCGACCCGCAGGCTCAGGAAAGGATCGCCGTCCAGACCGCCGATGGTCTCGATATCGATATTGGAGCCGATGCCGCCCTCGATCAGGTCCGGCGTCGCCGACTTGGTCAGTTGCGCGCCCGCCAGCAGGTCCGCCGACAGGGCGCGGAACCGGAATTGGCGGCCGCTCTGGGTCGAGTTTCGGATGTTCTCGTTGAAGGCCACAGGGGCGCCGTTCAGCGTCACCGACTGGAACAGCGGCCCCAGTCCGCGCACGCTGACGAACTGCCCCTCGCCCACCTCCCGCTCGATCGCGACGCCGGGCACGCGCTGCAGCGCCTCGGCCAGATTGGCGGCGGGCAGTTCGCCGATGCGGGTGGAGGAGGCGCTGTCGGAGATGACGTCCGCCTCGCGCTTGCGCCGCAGCGACTCCTCGATCTGTTCCGACAGCCGCCCGATCACGACGATCGATTCCAGCTCTGCGGGGTCCGCCGCAGTCTCCGCGACCGCCGCGGGTCGGGCCTCGGCCCAGACGCGGACGCCCCGCGCGCCGACAAACCGGTAGCTGAGGCCGGTGTCCTCAAGCATACGGGCGACCGCCGCGCGCCAGGACATCCGCCCCTGGACGGCGTGGCTTCGCGCCATACGCCCCGGCGGGGTGACGAAGGCGACCTCGCAGCCCGCCGCGACGCACAGATCGACCAGGGCCCGGCGCGCATCCTGCGCGGGAATGTCGAAGCTCTGGGCGCCGTCCTGGACCTGGGCCTGGGCCTGGACCGGCAGACACCAGCCGGCGGCCATCAGCGACGCGACGACGGCGACAGCAATGCTCCGCCGCGCACCAGGCGGCAGCGATGGAGCGGACGGGGTCAAGCGTGCCGGGCCTTGCGACAAGAGGGCGAACAATCGGAGACCGCCCCTTAGCGCGCCGGCGTGACAGCTCTACGATGGGCGTCCGTCGGCGCGGATCAGCCCGCACGGACCAGGGCGCGCCCGTCCGCCGTCCGCTCCACCGAGATCGGCAGCAGGGCCTGCATCCGCTCGAGCAGGGGGGCCTCGCCGGTCAGCGGCAGGACCGCCGTCACACGCACCCTGCCCAGCGCCGGGTCAGCCAGCACCATCGGCGTGTCGACATAGCGGCCGACCTCGTCCAGCACCTGCGCCAGGGAGGCGTCGTGGAAGACCAGACGACGCTCGCGCCAGGCCGCATCAGCCTCGACGTCCGCGCGCGACAGGACCAGCCGCTCGGCGCCGGGCGTGAAGACGGCGCGATGGCCGGGAGTCAGCGCGACCGCCTGTTCGACGGCGCGCGACCGAGCGGCGTCGTGGCGGCCGATGACCACACGGCCCTCCAGCAGGGAGACCTCCGCCCGGTCGCGGCGCAGGGCCGTGACGAACCGCGTGCCGGTCACGATCACCTGACGATCGGCGACAGAGACCTGGAAGGGGCGGTCAGAATTGTGCGCGACGTCGAAATAGGCCGCGCCCCGGAGCAGGGTCACGCGGCGGACGTCCCGGGCGAAGGCCACCTGGATCGACGAATCCGCATCCAGGGTGACGCGCGAGCCGTCTTCCAGTGCGACATCGACGATCCGCCCCGGCGCGCTGGCGTACAGACGCGGCGCGACGCCGACGTGGTGCGCCTTCAGTCCGGGCCAGACCACCACGGCCGTGACGGCGGCGGCGGTCGCCAGACCGCCGGCGATCAGCACGCGACGCCCGGCGTCCGATGGACGCCGCCCCCGCAACCGCGCCAGGTCGCCGTGGAAGGCGCCCGCCAGGGGCGCCAGGCCCGCCAGTCCGAGCTTGGCGGCCTCATACTGACGCAGATGGTCGTCGTCCTGTTCCAGCCACTCAAGAAAGGCGGCCTGGTCGCGCGCGCCGACGCGCGGCCGACGCAGGCGCGCAAGCCAGGCTTCGGCCGTCTGCGGCCGGCGGTCGAACAGGGCGGTCAGCCGCTGGATCATGCGCGAACGAAACTCTCTGGTGCGTGACGACAGGCGGTGGGCCCGGCGCCTTCACCCTTCACAACGACACGCGCGTGAGACACCTCAGTCATCCCGGGAATTCTTCAGCTGACGGAGGGCTTCCGCTATGTGTTTTTCGACCATGCTGACCGAGACGCCCAGGCGTACGGCGATCTAGCGATAGGTCTGGTCCTCGAACCGGTGCAACAGGAAGGCGTCGCGGGTGCGCGCCGGAAGCCCCCGGATGACGGCGGCGGCGGCGGCCAGGTTCTGGCGGCCGATCAGATGCTGGTCGGCGCTCGGCGCCTCGGCGGCGACGGCGCGCGGGCCGGCGTCCAGGGCATGGATGTCGTCCACGCCGCGCACGCCCTTGCGACCGGCGGACTTCCAGCGGTCCGTCTGAAGATTGCGGGCGATGACGAACAGCAGAGGCCGGGCGTCGGCGCCTGTCAGGTCATGACCGGCGCGATGGAAGCGCACGAAGGCTTCCTGGACCACATCCTCGGCGTCCTCGACCGACTGCCCCTTTCTCTGGAGATAGCCGATCAGGTCGCGACGCAGTTCGGCGACGAGGCGGTCAAGCGCCATGGGCGCCCCCTCCCCGCGCAATGCGGGCGCCGGACGCGCGAAGACGTCCCCTCCATTGGAGGGGACGTCGCGCCAGGTCGGACTCTCGGGGATCAAGAGGCCGGCCCAAGGTCGAGATCGAAACGACGGCCATGATCGCGCATCCGGGACACACGTCTCCCGTCGCCGCCCCCGTCGCCGGCTGGCCAGCGGAGGGCGGCCGACCTGGATCGACCGCCCCCCTCAACATGGCATGGCGTCCGGTAAATGGATCAGAACTCCATCCGCAGACCCAGGGACACTCGGCGTCCGGACTTCTCGTTCATGGTCGGGAAGGACGGATCCATCGTGTAGCCGGTGGTCGCTTCGTCGGTGACGTTGATGCCTTCCAGGCTGATCTGGGCGCGGTCGCTGAGGTTGTAGCTGAGCGACAGGTCGACCTGGCCATAGCCGTCGCGGGTGATCGGGTACATTTCGTAGCCGATGCCTTCGACGTAGGCGTCCTTGTAGTTATACGAGACGCGCCCCTGGAAGCGGGCGTTCTCGTAGAACAGGGTGACGTTGTAGGTGTTGTCGGCCAGACCGATGGGCGGGGTCGGGATGCCCAGGGCCGACGAGCCGGTCAGCGAGCTGTCCAGCATCGTATAGTTGGCGTTGACGCCGAAGCCTTCCAACGGCGCATAAAAGACGCCGAAGGGCACGATGGCGACCAGTTCCACACCGTTGACGTCGTAGGACCCCGGCTCGTTGATCGGGCTGTAGACGTCGAAGTCGTAAATCCCGTTGACCGAGCCGTTGGCGTTATAGACGGTGACGTCCGGCACCGTGCCCGTCAGGGCCTGGCGAACGACGCCCTCGATGGTCTTCGAGAAGTAGGACACCGCCAGCAGACCGCCTTCCGGCAGATATTTCTCCAGACCCAATTCCCACTGTTTGGCGTAGGTCGGCTTCAGGTTCGGATTGCCGTCCGTGAAGCGGAACGAGCTCCAGCTGGCCGTGCGCTTGTAGGCCAGATCGGTCAGGCCTGGACGGATCAGGGTTTCCGAGGCCGCGCCGCGGAAGACGATGCTGTCGGTCAGGTCGGCGGTGAAGTTCAGGCTGGGCAGCAACTTGTCATAGCTGCCGTCGCTGGACACCGGATCCGGCGTATAGGCGGTGCCGCCGGTCGGGGTCTGGACCTGGTGGAAGCCCGACGAGGTGATCGAGGTATCGACGTAGCGAACGCCGCCGTTCACCGCGACCGGCACCGCACCGATGTCGAAGTCCAGATTGGCCATGGCGTAGGCCGAGGCGACCTGTTCGGACACTTCGTAATACTGGCCCGGATCGAACGGGGTGGAGAAGCCCGCATAACGGAAGGTGCGGCGGGCGTAGTCGTTCGACACCTGGCTCCAGGTGATGTCACGGATGCTGTAGCCGCCGCCGGGGACCAGGTCGCCGATCGACGTCAGTTCGCTCTGCGACATCGGTCGGCCGATGTAGTTGGTCAGACCGGCCCCAGACCCCTGGATGTTCAGCGCGCCGTACTGGCGCTCCTTGGACTTGTCCGTGTAGCGGGCGCCGACCTGGACACTGGTCAGGGCCGGGAAGAAGTCCAGGCTGAAGTCCTTGGTGAAGTCGAGCTGGGCGACATATTTGTCGTCCTGGATCTTCTCGAAGGAGGTCTCGTAGGCCTCGAACAGATAGCGGTCGAACGACGAATACATGTCGAAACCGCCGGAGTTGGCGCTCTGGATCGTCTCGCCGCCATCGGCCGTCCAGCGGGTGCGCGAGGGCGCATAGGCGACGTGCTTCAGATTGGCGTAGTCCAGCGTCTTCTCGGCGCCGGAATAGCCGGCCAGGCCGTGCAGCTTCCAGTCCGCGCCGCGCCAGTTCATCTCGGCGCCGAACTGGGCGTAGTCGGTCTCGTTGATATATTCCTTGCTCAGCATTTCGTGCTGGGTCGCGGTGTAGGAGACGTCGCGCAGCACGATCAGGCCCTGGTCGGCCAGGGTGGTGTCGTCGTATTCGTGGATGGTTTCCAGGGTCGAGCGGCTGGAGGCCGAATAGGCCGCCGCATCATACTCGTCCTCGTTGGTGTCGAACCCGCCCAGCATGGCGTCGAACGACAGGTCGAAGTTGGCCGAGGGCTTGTACTGCAGGGCCAGGGTGGCGCCCCACTGGTCCTGGACATTCATGTAGGCGCGGTCGCCGACCTTGTCCTGGAAGACGATCCGGTCGGTGACGGCCTTGTCGTTGGGAACCGGCACAACCACGCCGGCGTCACGCGCCAGCACGGCGACAGCCTGGGCGCCGCGACCGCTGCCCATGGTCGTGAAGCGGGTGACCGGACGGAAGTTAATGCCCGAGTTGGAGTCGGTGCGGTTGCTGCGACGCGCGGTCGAGAACGAAGCCAGCGCGCCCCAATCGCCCCAGGTGTTGGAGGCCAGGAAGGAAATCTTCGGATCGACCTCTTCCGAGATCGAATTGTAGGCGCCCTCGACCGAGCCGACCAGCTTGTGGCCGCTATAGTCGAACGGACGGGCGGTCGAGATATTGACCGTGCCGGCGATGCCGCCCTCTTCGTCCGAGGCGCGCGGCGACTTCTGCACCGTCACCTGCTGGATGATTTCCGAAGCGAAGATGTCGAACTGGACGTCGCGCCCGCCCGAGCCCGAGGCGGTGGCCAGATTGTTTATGGTGACGAAGGTGTAGTCGGTCGGCAGGCCGCGCACGCTGACACGGCTGCCGATGCCGCGGTTGCGCTCGATGGTCACACCGGGGATGCGCTGCAGGGCTTCCGCCAGATTCTGTTCCGGGAAGTTGGCGACGTCGGTGGCGACGATCGAGTCCGAGAAGCCGACCGTGTCGCGCTTGATGTCCACGGCCTGTTGCAGGCTGCGGCGATAGGTGCCGGTGACGACCACTTCGTCGACGACGGTCGCCTGGTCGGCGACGGTCGTATCGGCCGATTGCGCGAAGGCTGCAAACGGCGTTGCGGCCAGCATGGCGAAGGCGGTGGTGCCCAGAATTCGGTTCTTCATTTGGTAGCCCCCAGTGAGTTCTAGGCGCTTCAACGACCCGGGTTCAGGCCCCCTCAACGTGTGACAGTCCTTTTCATTCAAACTTCACGGCGTTGTCGCGTTCGACCTCCCGCCCATGAAAAAACGGCCCGCCGGAAAGCCGGCGGGCCGCTGTCTTGCGTCATCCTGGCGGGCGTCAGCCGCCGTAACTGCGTCCGCCGCCGCCGAACCCGCCGCGCGAGACGACCGTGGTGCGGCTCTGCACCCGCGTCGGGGCCTGGCGGACCACGTCGCCGTGTTCGCGGGCGTTGGTGACGGTGCGGCCGGTGCGGTAGTCGCGATAGGTGTAGCCGCCGCCGTAGCCGTTCGAATAGCGATCCTCTCGGTCGCGATACAGCGGACCGCCGCCACGATAGCCGCCGCCGTTCAGCAGTTGGCCGACGACGAAACCGGCCAGCAACGGGGTGAAGAAGGAGCCGTTGCCGCCCTGGTTGTTGGGCTGACACTGGGAAGGCCCCCACTGCCCCTCGCACTCCTCGCGCGTGGCGTAGCGGGGCGCGGTCTTGGCCGCCTCCTCCTGGGCCTTGGCCAGGGCCGCGTCACACTGGTCGTCAGGGATGTCATTGGCGGCGCGGCACTCATCCAGGGTCGCATAGGCCAGGGCGGGTTCCGGCTCGGGCTGAGGCGCCTGGACCTGGGGCGAACCGCAGGCGGCCAGCGAAAAGCTGGCCGTAGCCATCAGGCTGCTGACGTGCAGGACGCGCGAGCGCTTCAGCCGGCGCATGGTGGTGGTCTGGGGCAGGTCTTTGGGATCGGTCATGGCGGTCACGACGTCATGCAGGCGGCGTTCAGCAGGCCGACGCAGATGGATATGGAGGCCAGATAGACGGCGGCGGCGATCTCGCCCGCCTCGATGCGGACGACCAGGTTGCGGAAGGCCAGGCGGCTGATGGTGACGAAGACCACAATCTGGATGATCCCGGCCAGCAGGGCCCAGGCGGCGAATTCGGCCAGGCTGACCGTGTGCGACAGGGCCGAGGCCAGGGGCAGGACATAGCCGATCAGGGCGCCGCCGAGCGCAATGGCGGCGGCGGTGTTGCCTTCGCGGATCAGCGTATGCTCGTGATACGGCGTGACCCACTGATAGATCAGCTTGAACGCCAGGGTGAAGGCGCCGGCGACGGCGAAGGCGATCAGGAAGGCGATCGCCCCCTGCTGAAATACGAACCAGTCGAACATTAGTCTTGCCCCTCGATGTGCGCGCTCAGGCGCGGAACTCGGCCATTTCCAGCGGAATGCCGATCATGATCTCGTGTGTCGTCTCGCCGCCCTCGGGCTGCTGCTCCAGGGCGATCATCAGTTCCCGTCCGTCCGCCAGCTCGCGCGCATACAACATGCAGGTCTGGAAGATCTTCGCATAAGGCTCGGTCGCGGCGCGGTCGTCCCAGATGGTCTCCCACAGGGTCACCGGCGGCTGGATCGCGTCGCTCTCGGCGAACCAGAAGCGCGGATAGTCGGGCAGTTCCTCGGCGGCGCCGTGGAAGACCGGGGCCGACAGACGGTCGCGCCAGATGCGGCGCTCGCGCTCGCCCGGCGGATAGGCCGAGGTCCAGGGGATGAACAGGCTGAAGTCGTAGCTTTCCAGCCCCGCCTCGTCGTCGCTCATGGCCTGAAGCATGACGTGGTCGTCGGTGTAGAAGCGGTGGACGAACTGTCCCCCGTCCAGACTGACCAGACCCTGGGCCGAAATGTCCAGAACGTCGCGATCCAAGGTGAAATGGGTCTCGTCGCCCAGTCGTCGCCAGGCCAGCGGGTCCAGCGACACGGTGCGGCCCACGGTGATGTTGCGCACCGTCGCCAGCCGGTTGGCGGGGGCGGTTTTGTCCGGCGATCCGAAAAGCTTCTTGAACATGGACGACTATCTAGGCCTGACGCACGCCGAGGGCGAGCAGGCAAAGGCGATGCGACCGAATGATGCGGTTCATGGGGCGAAGTTCCATCCTATCTTGCCTCAAGTCAAGCATACATGTTACGCGTTTCATGTAACGCCATGCCAAACCGCGCCCCGCCCTCCTCCGCCACCGCAAACGACCGTATCCGGGCGTGGCGACAGGCGCGTCGCGAGGCCGGCCTGGTCAAGCTGGAGCTGTGGGTGCCCGAGGCTGCGCGCGAGGACGTGAAGGCCGCCGTCCACGCCATCGTCACAGACTCCACGCGCGCCCCCCCCCTTGTTGGGCGAAGCCTTGCCGGACGGCCGCGCCGCCCCACTTCCGATTCCTTCACCCCTGGAGACGACCATCAGATGGACGCCGTGATCGAAACCCCCTGGACCGTGCCCGCCATCAAGGCGGCGCTGGACGAGTCCGCCTTGACCCGCGACGGGGAGATGACCCTGCGCGTGCTGGAAGGCGCCGAGCCGGTGCTGCTGGCCACCATGCACGAATACGGCGACCTGCCGGTCTATCTGAGCGTCGGCAGCGCCCAGATCGTCTGTTCGGTCCTGCTGTGGCCCGTGTCGGAACAGACCGACCGTCACGCCTTCAACGAATTCCTGCTGAAGGCGCAGCGCGTGGTGCCGCTGTCGAACTTCGCCATCACCAACGTCGGCGGCGAAGACGTGTATGAACTGATGGGCGAACTGTCCTGCAAGACGACGCTGCAGACCATCCTCATCGAACTGCGCACCCTGGCCGAGAATGCGATCGACGCCACCGAACTGCGTGAAACCTTCGGCGCCGACGCCGCCTGATCCGGAAGCCAGACCATGTCCATGCTCAGAAAACTCTCCGCGCTGTTCCGCGGCTCGGCCCATGACGCGGCCCAGGGCGTCGTCGACGCCAATGCGCTGAAGATCCTCGACCAGGAAATCCGCGACGCCGACAACGCCCAGGGCAAGGCCCGCGACGACCTGGCCGGCCTGGTGGCGCGCCGCCGCATGGCCGAAAACGAAATGGCCAGTTTCCGCGACCAGATCGCCAAATACGAAAGCTCGGCCCGCAGCGCCCTGGGCCAGGGCAAGACCGACCTGGCCCGCGAGGTCGCCAGCCGCATCGCCGAACTGGAGGTCGAGATCACCAGCCGCGGCCCGCTGATCGAGGACATGAAGACGGCCGAGACGCGCCTGCGCACGGCCATCGCCTCGACCGACCAGAAGATCGAGACGCTCCGTCGCGAGATCGACATCGTCAAGGTCAACGACTCCGTCCAGCGCGCCCAGACCTCGGTGGCCCTGAACTCGGCCGGTGCCCAGTCGCGCATCGGCTCGGCCGCCGACAGCCTGCAGCGCATCAAGCAGCGCCAGGCCATTCAGGAAGAAAAACTGAATGCGAGTCAGGCCCTGGAAGACCGCCGCACCGGCGCCGATCTGGACGCCAAGCTGCGCGAGGCCGGCATCCTGCCCGGCCATTCGTCGGCCGACGACGTCCTGACCCGCCTGAGCCAGCCGGAGGTGACCGTGGTCACGCCGCGCATCGGCCAGTCTACGCCCGATAAAGACCCGGCCTGACCATGGAGCGTCTGCGCTTCGATCCCCGCACCGACTGGGACGCCAAGGCCGAGGAACTCGGCTTCACCTGGCGCCATACCGACGGCAAACCCTATTGGGACGAGACGGCGACCTACGCCTTCTCTCTGGCCGAGATCGAGGACGGGATCGAGGCGCCGACGGCCGAACTGCACGGTCTGTGCCTGGAACTGGTCAACGAGGCCATCCAGTCCGAGCGGCTGATGGAGCAGCTCGATATTCCGGAGCCGATGCGGGACTATGTGGCCGACAGCTGGAAGCGGGGCGATCCGTCCCTCTATGGCCGGTTCGACTTCGCCTATGACGGTCAGGGCCCGGCCAAGCTGTACGAATACAACGCCGACACCCCGACCAGCATCTATGAGACGGCGGTGTTCCAGTGGCTGTGGCTGGAAGACCAGATCAAGGCCGGCGCCCTGCCCGCCAACGCCGACCAGTTCAACAGCCTGCACGAGAAGCTGGTCGACCGCTTCCGCGCCATCTTCCCGAACGGCGGCTTCGTCCATTTCGCCTCGGACGCCGACTTCGTCGAGGATCGCCAGACGGTGCGCTTCCTGGAGGACCTGGCCCAGCAGGCCGGGCTGGAGCCCCAGTTCGTCGCCATCGACCAGATCGGCCTGAACGCCGACGGCCGGTTCGTCGACCACGAGAACTGGATCATCCAGGCGATGTTCAAGCTGTATCCGTGGGAGCAGATGCTGCGCGACGAATACGCCGCCCCCCTGCCCACCGCCGAGGTCACCGTTCTGGAACCGGCCTGGAAGAGCATCCTGTCCAACAAGGCCATCCTGCCCCTGCTGTGGGAGCGGCACAAAGGCCATCCCAATCTGCTGGAATCCTATTTCGAGGGCGATCCGGCGGAGGCGGCGCTGGGCGCCTCCTATGTCCGCAAGCCCCTGTTCTCGCGCGAGGGCGACAATGTCGAACTGATCGACCAGGGGCTGAGCACGGCCGAGGTCGTCGACGGCGGCTATGGCGAGGGTCGCTACATCCGTCAGGCCCTCTGCAATCCCCCCCTGTTCGACGGCAATCACGTCATCGTCGGATCCTGGGTGGTCGGGACCGAACCGGCGGGCATCAGTCTGCGCGAAGATACAGGCCGGATCACCCGCAACACCTCGCGCTTCGTACCGCACTTCATCCGCGACTGACCCCTCCGAAACGCAACGCGCCCCGCCTTCGAAAAGGACGGGGCGCGCGCTTCGGGGAGAAGAGGTGCGGCCTACTTGCTGGGCAGGAAGCCGGTCGAGATCCACGGGAAGGCCGCGACCACGATCAGGCCGACGATCAGGGCGCCCATATAGGGCCAGATCTTCTTCAGCCCGGCGTCCGGGTTCACATTGCCGATGGCGCAGGCCGAATAGTAGCCGACGCCGAAGGGCGGCGAGAACAGACCGATGCCCATCGCCAGGATCACGACCATCGCATAGTGGACGTCGTTGATCTCCAGCCCGCGCGCCACCGGGAACAGCAGCGGCCCGAACAGGACGATGGCGGGGATGCCCTCCAGGATCGAGCCCAGGATGATGAACATCACGATGGACACGACCATGAAGCCGAAGACGCCGAACGGGACGTTGGACATCATCTCCACCAGATCGCGCGAGAAGCCCGAGGTGGTCAGCGACCAGGCCATGGCCGAGGCCGCGCCGATGATCAGCAGGATGGCGCCCGACAGGGCCGCCGTGTCCGACAGCATCTTGGGCAGGCGTTTCACGTCGAACTTGCGGTAGAAGATGATCCCCACGACGACGCCGTAGGCGATGGCCAGGGTCGAGACCTCGGTCGCGGTCGCCACGCCTTCCGCCACGAAGAAGCGGATGGCCACAGGCAGCAGCAGGGCCGGCAGGGCGATCAGGAAGGCCTTGCCGATCATCTTGCCGGTCGGACGCTTGACCTGGCTCATGTCCTCCTTGCGGGCGCGGAACCAGGCGATGACGCACAGGGCCAGGGCCATGACCACGGCCGGCAGCAGGCCGCCGACGAACAGGGCCTTGATCGACACCCCGACCACCGAACCGATGGCGATCAGGACGATGGACGGCGGGATCGTCTCGGACATGGCGCCCGAGGCCGACAGCAGCGAGACCATCTCGCCCTCGTCGGCGCCGCGCTTGCGCATTTCCGGAAACAGGATCGGGGCGACGGCGGCCATGTCGGCCGCCTTGGCGCCCGAGATGCCCGAGACCAGATACATGGCGCCCAGCAGCACATAGTTCAGGCCGCCGCGGACATGGGCCAGCAGAGAGGCCAGGAAGCTGACCATGGCGGTGGCCAGGCCGGTCATCTCGATCAAGGCGCCCAGGAAGACGAACAGCGGCACGGCCAGCAGGATCAGCGAGCTCATCCCCTCGTCCATGCGGCTGGTCATGACCAGGAGCGGGGCGTCGGTCATGGTCAGCAGATAGGCCGCCGTGGCGATGCCGAAGGCGAAGGCGATGGGCACGCCCAGAACCACGCCGCCCAGCAGGATGACGATGAAGAACAGGATCAGGCTGGTGTGACCCATCTCCTGCAGCACCGGCGCGCCCAGCCACAGCAGGCCGGCGACGACCGCGAAGGCGGCCACGACCATGCCGATGTCGCGCATATTGTGCTTCAGCAACTGGATGATCGAGACGATCAGCATCAGGCCCAGCCCCACCGGAATGGCCGAGGCGCGCACGCCCAGCGACCAGCCCAGCGCCGGGGTCGAGATCATCGACTCCTCATAGGCGTATTCGATGGCGTGGGGCATCAACAGGATCAGCAGCAGGGCCGGGCCGGCGACCGCCAGGGTCTGCAGGAAGGCCTTCATCCTGGGCGGCACGCGCGACACGATGGTCGTCAGACGCATGTGCTGACTGCGCTGCAGCGCCAGGACGGAGCCCAGCATCCCCAGCCACAGGAACAGGATGCCCGACAGTTCGTCGGCCCAGACGATGGGATTGTGCAGGAAGAAGCGGAAGATCACGCTGGTCAGCAGCAGCACGATCTCGGTCAGGACGATGATGGCCGCCGGCACTTCGACGATGCGCTGCAGGATGCGCTCCAGCGGCGTGTAACGCGGGGCCTCGACAGGGACGACGCCCTCGATCAGGCCGTCTTCGGGAATGGTCGTCGTGCTCATGCCAGGCCTCCCACGGCGTTTTCGAGCGTGCGCCAGGCTTGGTCGCCCAGTCGTTCCTTCCATTGGGCGTAGAAGCCGACGTCACGCAGGGCCTGACGGAAGACGCCGGTCTCCGGCGTGTTCAGCGTCATGCCTTCGGCCTGCATCTTGGCCGGCAGGGTCTCGGCCAGGACGGCGAGGTCGGCGCGCTGCAGATCGGCCGCGTTCGAGAATTCGAGCTGGACCAGGTCGCGCAGGTCGCCCGGCAGCTTCTCCAGGGCCTCCTGGTTCTGCAGCAGCCAGAAACCGTCCCACATGTGATTGGTCAGGGCGCAGTAGCGCTGAACCTCGTAAAGCTTGCCGGTGTCGACCACCGCCAGCGGGTTTTCCTGGCCCTCGACCACATGGGTCTGAAGGGCCGAATAGACCTCGTTGAAATTGATCGAGGTGGGCGAGGATCCGAACGAGCGGAACATCGAGGTCCACAGGGCGCCCAGAGGCACGCGGATCTTCATCTCGCGCAGGTCGGCGGGCGAATTGATCTGGCGGGTGCTGGTGGTGATCTGGCGGAAGCCGCTCTCGAACACCTTGGGCGTGGTGATCAGGTGGTGATCGGCCAGGCCCTTCTTGATGACATCGCCCAGGTCGCCGTCCATGGCGCCGAACAGCTGCTGGCGGTCGGTGAAGGCGAAGCCGATGCCGCTCAGCGCCGTCACCGGCACCAGGATCGACATGATCAGGCCCGAGATCGACAGCATCTGGATCGCGCCGGCGCGGACCTGGGCCAGGGTGTCGGCGTCCGAGCCCAGCTGGCTGGACGGATAGACCTCGATCAGGAGGCGATGGTTCGACTGTTGATAGACACGGTCAGCCGCCTCCTTCATCCGCGCGCTCAGCGGGTGGGTGATGGGCAGATTGGTCGCTAGGCGCCAGACGATTTCCGCGTCAGGCCCCTTGCCGCAGGCCGCCAGGGCGGCGGGCGCGACGAGCCCTCCGGCCAGCAGCATGCGGCGATTGAGATTCATCATGGCCTCTTCCTGTCCTTTCCTCGACGACTCGGCTCTTGGCGGCCGGTTCGTCCGTTCTAGGCGCTCGGCAATGTCCGGGCGCGACTATTGATTGATGTCAGGCGGCGGCGCGCCCGGCGCCTTCGACGACTTCCTCGATCACGATCTCGGCCGTGACGCAGACCAGATTGCGGCCCGCCACGAAACGACCGGCCCAGACGGCGCCGCTGGTCTCGCCGACCACGCCCGAGACGCCGGCCGAAACCGCGTCGTCCGCCAGGGCGATCTCGCCCGACAGGGTCAGGATCTCGACCGCCGGCCCCTTCAGCACCTTGGGCTCGCCCGAGGCGGTCTCGATGACCGCGTCGTTCAGGCTGCCCAGACCGCTGCGGACCAGGGCGCGTTCGAAGCCCAGTTCGGCGGCCGCCTGCTGCAGACCCTCGACCAGGTCCTGATTCGGCCCCAGGCGCACCGTGGCGAGACGGCCGGTGCGAATGTCAGTGATGTCCGACGGGTTCATGATGCGACTCGGATACTGGGAAGAAGGTGGAAAAGCGGGTTTCCGGATCCGCGGCCTGGCGGAAGCCAGAGCCGGTCATCAGATGGACGCGGACGCCGCCGGGGCCGGCGACGCATTGTTCCACGTTCAGATGGCCGCCGTGACCGCGACCTTGGTCGTCGGCCAGGGCGCCGTGCAGATGCAACAGCGGCTTGCCCGAAAGGGACGGTCCGAACGACCCCGAGGCGGCGACCACGGCGGCCCCGCCCTCGATCTGGATGGGGGCGCCGTATTCGACGGCGCGGGGACTGTCGTCGCGCGGCTTGGCGACGTGATAGAAGGCCTGATCGAGACGTCCGCCGATCAGCCTGAACCCGCCGGCGACTTCGCCCAGGGCGGCGAACAGCCGTTCCACGCCGACCTGGATCGTCTCACCCTCATGGATGGAGCCCAGGGACTGGCGGGAGTGTTCGCCAACGGCGGTCAGGACGCGGCCGAAGCGCGAGGCGCCCGGGTGGACGACGCGGCGGGTCTCGATCAGCGGCGCGCTCAACGCACCGCTCCAATGGGAATAAGCCTAAGTCGATCGGCCAAATCAAAATCTCCCTTTGGGTCCATATATTGGACCACTTGTTTCTATATTGCCATTATTAGCAGCACGATTAAGACACGCAAGCCGATAACATTAGGAAATATTGGCGCACTCACAGTCCATATAATGGACCAATAAGCATTCAAGGGATGAATCATGGTTGGACGTCTGAATAATCGCGTCGTGCTTGTGACCGGCGGCCTGTCGGGCATCGGCGCGGCGGCGTGCGAGAAGCTGGCGGCCGAGGGCGCCGTGGTGATCGCCGGCGACCTGTCGACGGACGTGACCGAACTGGGCGATTCCGCCATAGCCCCGCTGAAGCTGGACGTTTCGGACGCCGCCTCGGTCCAGGCGGCCATCGACGCCATCGTGGCCAGGCACGGCCGGCTGGACGGGCTGGTGAACAGCGCCGGCATCGCGCGGGAACAACCCTTCCTAGAAACCCCTGTCGACGCCTTCGACAAGATCATCGCCGTCAATCTGCGCGGCAGCTTCCTGATCGGTCAGGCGGCGGCCAAGGCGATGAAGGCGACCGGCGGCGGCTCCATCGTCAATATCGCCAGCGTGTCCGGTATTCTGGGCAATTCGGGCCGCAGCGCCTATGGCGCCTCCAAAGGCGGGGTCATCACCCTGTCGAAGGTGATGGCGGTCGATCTGGCCCAGTTCGGCATTCGTGTGAACGTGATCGCGCCCGGCCCGGTCGAGACCCCGTTGGTGGCCCAGGTCCACTCGGCCGAGACCCGCGAGGAATGGGGCCGGCGCGTGCCCATGAAACGCTATGGTTCGCCCGAGGAAATGGCCGGGGCCGCCGTCTTCCTGCTGTCCGACGAGGCCAGCTATGTCACCGGCCATGTCCTGACGGTGGACGGGGGCTTCGTGGCCCAGGGCCTGGCCGCCCCCATCGCGGCGGAATAGGGTCTCAGACCCACTCGGCGCGGCGCGAGGTCATGCCGATGCCGGGGTTCAGACAGTTGCACGGGTCCAGCCGCTTGAAATGGGTGGTCTGGGCCGGAGCGGCCTTGTAGAGGTGACCGACATTGTGCTCGGCCGGATAGGCGGCGCGCCTCTGATCGAGCAGATCCCACATCCGGTGCTCCAGGGCGATCGGGTCGTGGCCCTTGGCGACGATATAGTCCTGATGGAAGACGTGGCAGAAGAAGTGGCCGTAATACAGGCTCTTCAGGATGGGCCGCTGCACATCGTCGGGCAAAACCTCCATCCAGTCCTGGTCGTTGCGGCGCAGGGCGATGTCCAGGGCGACGATGTCCGACACCTGGCGATGATGGACGGCGCGGTAGCGCACCGCCGCCCCCGCCGCCGCGAACCGGTGCAGGAAGGCGCGCACCCCCTCGTCCGGCGTGCATTCGAAAAAGGCGGAATCGCCGTCGGTCAGGGTCCGCGCCAGATAGGCCCTCGCCTCCTCCACGCCCGCGCCTGACATCTTCAGCATCAGATGGTGTTCGAACCGGTCGCGATACTGGTTCATCCGCGCCGGCAGGTGCTCGGGGAACAGGCCGCTGGCGAACTGCAGCAACCGGTCGCCGAGGTATTTCGGCAGGAAGCCCAAATCCTCGACCAGGGCGTCGAAGCGCGACTTCAGGCCGAACAGCTGGCCGATCCGGCCCGTGCCCAGGGTGCGGATGGCCAGGAAAGTGTCCTTCCCGTACTTCCGAGCGATGTCGTAGCAGTCGCGGTGCATGTATTCGCCGGCGACCGGCAGATGCTCGAAACCACTCAGGATGTCGCGCCGGATCCGCGTCAGCACCGCCGGGTCGTTGGCGCCGATGTAGAAGACGCCCGTCTCGCCCGCCGCCGGGAAGGTGTCGAGCCGCACGGCGAAGACCACCGCCTTGCCCGCGCTGCCCGAAGCCTCGAACAGGCGATCCGGGTCGGCGTTGAACCGCGCCGGGCTGTCGGCGTCGACGTCGCGGACGCGGCGGGCGTAGTCGCCGTCCGAGGCCTGACGGCCGGTGTCGGCCAGGATCTCGCCGGGCTGGAAGTCGCCCGCCTCGACGCGAGCCAGAACGGTCTCGGGGTCATCGCCCAGGGCCACGCCCAGATGATTGACCAGTTCGACCCGGCCGTCGGCGCCGACACGGGCGTAGAGAGCCATCTGGGTGTAGGCGGGACCGCGCTGGATCAGCGAGCCGCCGGAGTTGTTGCACACCCCGCCGACGACCGAGGCGCCGATGCAGGACGAGCCGATCACCGAATGGGGCTCGCGACCCAACGGTTTCAGCATCCGCTCCAACTGGTCCAGCGAGGCGCCGGGCAGGCAGATGACCTGACGCCCCTCCTCGATCAGATGCACCGCCGTCATCCGCAGGGTCGAGATGACCACCACCGGCCGGTCGTAGTCGTTGCCGTCGGGGGTCGAGCCGCCGGTCAGGCCGGTGTTGGCGGCCTGCATGATGACGATCCGCCCCGCCTCGACGCAGGCCCTGAAGGCGCGCCACTGTTCGACCAGGGAGCCAGGCCGCACCACCGCCTCCACCCTGCCCTCGCCGAAGCGATAGCCCCGGCTGTAGCGGCGCGTGGCCTTGGCGTCGGTCATGACATGGGCCGGACCGACGACGGCCTTCAGCCGTTCGATCAGAGACTCGAACGGAAGGGGCGGGTTCGCCACGGCGACGGTCGGGACATGAGTATTCATCGGATCACGGTCAGATAGACGGAGATGGAGACGATCGACAGAACGGTCGTCATCAGAATGGTCTGGGAGGCCACGGCGCCACGGCGACCATAGACCTGGGCCAGCATGAAGGGGCCGGCGCCGGTCGGCATCATGGCCATCAGCACCGCCATCTGCACCACCTGCAACGGGGCGTGCAGGATCGGCCCGGCGATCAGCCAGGCGATCAGCGGCTGGACCACCAGCTTGGCCGCCGTCAGGGGCGCCCAAGCCCAGTCGCCGAAACCGGCCTTGGCGTTCTCGGCCAGGAACAGGCCCAAGGCGACCAGGGCGCAGGGGATGGCGGCGCCGGCCAGCAGCTCCAGCAGGGTCGTCACACCCTCGGGCGGTTTCAGCCCCAGGGTGGAGAAGACCGCACCGAGCGCCGGGGCGATCATCATCGGATTACGCACCACCGCCCCGCCGGCCTTCAGCATCGCCTTGCCCAGCCCGTGCCCGTGGGCGCGCGCCATCTCCAGCCCGATCAGGCCCAGGGCGTAGAGGACGCAGGCCGTCAGGATCACCGACACGCCCGAGAAGGGCAGCGACCAGTCGCCGAACACCAGCAGGCCCAGCGGAATGCCGAGGAAGCCGTTGTTGGCGTAGGCCGCGCTCTGGGCGTCGACCACCGCATCCCCCGCCCCCAGCCTGCGCCAGGTCAGGGCCAGGACGAGAGCGAAAGTCCCGACCAGGGCCCCGGCCATGGCCAGGGTGAAGTCCAGCCGATAGCTGGACCAGTGGGCGTTGGCGGTGATGCCGAACAGCAGCGCCGGCTGGGCCAGCCAGACGACGAAACGATTGATCTCCGTGACCGCCGCCGGGCCGAGGATGTTCACCCGCCGACACAGATAGCCCAGCGCGATCAGCGCGAAGACGGGCAGAACGACATTGAGCAGGGCGGTCATGGAGTCTCGATCAGGCGCAGCGCGCGGTCAGGCCGCCGTCGACCACGATCTGGGTCGCATTGACGTATCTGGCCTCGTCCGACGCCAGGAACAGCGAGGCGTAGGCCACGTCCCAGGCGTCGCCCATCTTGCCGGTCGGGGACTGGGCGTCGCGCTTGGCCACCATGTCGTCGAACGAGCCGTCGTAGCCGCTGGTCAGAGCCCCTTTGATCAGGGGCGTGTTCATCAGGCCGGGCAGGACGCAGTTGGCGCGGATGCCGTCCCTGGCGTGCTGCAGGGCGATGTTCTGGGTCAGGCCCATGACCGCCGCCTTGGTCGCCGTATAGGCCGCATAGGGGAAGCCGATCCAGCGCGTGCCGGCGACCGAGCCGACGTTGACGATGGAGCCCTTCTGCTGGGCGACCATGTGCGGCAGGACATATTTGCAGGTCAGGAAGACACTGGTCTGGTTGATGGCGATCAGCCTGTGCCAGCTGTCCTCGGAGGCGTCGATCGCGCCGCCGGTCTCGGAGATGCCGACGTTGTTGTGCAGCACGTCGATGCGGCCAAAGGCGTCGATACAGGCCTGGACCATGGCCTGGACCTGATCCGATTTCGACACGTCGCAGGCGAAGGTCTCGCAGACGCCGCCCTCTTCCTCGATCAGGGCCTTGGTCTCGTCGGCGGCCTCGATCCGCAGGTCGATGGCGAAGACCTTGGCGCCTTCACGCGCATACAGGACCGCCGCCGCCTTGCCGTTGCCCCAGCCCGGCCCGGACGAACCCGCCCCCGTCACCAGGACGACCTTTTCCTTCATTCTCTCGCCCATGGGCGTCTCCTCGCGTCTTCTTGTTTTTGAACAAGACGCGGGAGCGGTTCGCGACCGCTCCCGCGTCCATACTCTTTGGCAGCGTGACTTAGGCGGCGACCTTCTGGCTGCGCGCGTACTGGACCAGGGCGTCGTCGGCGACCGGCTCGATGGGGGTGAAGTCGGTGTGGGCGATGTATTCGGCCCGTGTGGGCCTGGTGATCGCGTTCGAGACCGCCGACAGGGTCAGATAGACGATCTTGCGCGGATACGGCGTGATGTTGCCCGCCGAGCCGTGGACCAGATTGCCGTGGAACATCAGCAGGCCGCCGGCCTTGCCGGTCGGGGCGACGATGCCGCCCTGCTCCACCAGCTCAGCCACCGTGTCGTTGTCCAGGGTCCACAGCGGATAGGCCGTGGTCTCGGTGTCGTGGCCGGCCTCGATGGCGCCGCTCTCGTGGCTGCGCGGGACCAACATCAGCGGGCCGTTTATCGGCAGGACGTCGTCCAGGAAGACGGCGATGTTCATGGCGCGCGGCTCGGGCATGCCGTCGTCGTTGTGCCAGGTCACGAAGTCCTGGTGCCATTGCCAGACGTCGCCGGTGAAGGCCGCCTTCGCGTTGATCTTGAACTGGTGCATGTACACCGGCTCCTCGAAGGCCTGGGCCACCGGCTCCACCAGTCGCGGATGCTTGCCCAGCAGTTCGCAGGCCTTGTTGTAGGTGTGGCAGGCGAAGGCCGTACGCGGCGCCCCGGACTTCTCGCGCCAGATCTCGGGCCGCTCGGGCGCGAAGACGTCGGCGGCGGCTTCGCGCAGCACCTCCACCTCCTCGGGCGTGAAGGCCTCGGGGATGAAGATATAGCCCTCCGTGCGGAAATGCTCGATCTGTTCCTGGGTCAGTTTCATGGCGTTTCTCCTTTGATTGCTGTTGTTTGTGCGCCGGTCTTTACGCCGGTTGCGCAGTCCTCAGTCTCTGCTCGGTTTCGGAGCCGGCCTTGGCCGCATGGCTCCAGGCGGCCGAGGCCGCGCCTTCCGCATCCCCCGCCCGGATCAGGCGCACGATCTCGGCGTGCTCCTGCCAGGCGCGGGTGCGAATTTCGTCGACGGCCATGACCGCATTCATGGCCCGCTGGATGTGGGGCCACAGGGGCGCCAGCGTCTCCTCGATCGTCGGATTGCCGCACAGGCCGTAAACGACCTGGTGGAAGGCGACGTCCAGGGCCGCCCGCTCCGCCAAGGGCGTCTTCGGCCGGATGGCGTCGCCGGCGGCCAGTGCGGCGTCCAGCCGGCGCGCGTCCGCGTCCGACACGCGGCCGTCGGCGAACTTCTGGGCCAGCAGGCGCGCCGCCAGGGAATCGAGCGCCGCGCGGATCTGATAGACGTCGCGCAACTGGTCGGCGTCCAGCGGGGCGATCTCCACCCCGCGACGGCCGGATTCAATCACCAGCCCCTGGTGTTTCAGCAGATGCAGGGCGTGACTGATCGGAGCGCGCGACACGCCCAGATATTCCGCCAGCTCGCCCTGACGCACCCGCTGACCGGGGGCCAGGGAGCCGTCCGTGATCGCCGCCCGCAGCCGTTGATAGACCTGCTCCACGAGCATGGGGGCGGCGCTGATCGAGCTCATCGCATGGGTCATGATGGAATACGGAATACCGTAATCGAACCACCCCAACAACCGCAAATGCGCAAAAATATTCTACCGGTCCACTATTTGGACCTTTTAACTTTCTTCAAATGCCCATTTGACAGGGAAAATAAGTCGGTTCAGTTTCCGGTCCAGAAATGCCTATATAAGAGTCCAATATATGGACCATTTGGGAGTTTGAAATGACGGACGTCGAAATCAAGGCTGACGGCGCACAGGCGCTGGACCGCGCGCTAGGAATCCTGCGCCTGGTAGGCTCGCGCTCGAAGGAAGGTCTGCGCCTGGCCGACATCGTCAGCCAGTCCGGCCTGGCCAAGCCGACCGCCCACAGAATGCTGAAGGCGCTGGAGCGGAACGGCTTCATCGAACAGAGCGCCACGGACCGCCTGTACCACCTCGGCCCCGAGGCCTTCGTCCTGGGCGTCCTGGCCACCGAACGGTTCGGCATCCACCGCCTGGCCTCTGGCGCGCTGCAACGCCTGTCCGCCTCCAGCCAGGACACGGTCTTCCTGTCGGTGCCGCGCGACGGCCACGCCGTCTGCCTGGAACGTCTGGACGGCGCCTTCCCGATCCGCACCCACGTCCTGCAGGCGGGCGATCGCCATCCGCTGGGCGTCGGCGCCGGCAGCCTGGCCATGCTGGCCGCCATGAGCGACGACGAGGTCGAGCGGATCCTGGAGTCCATCGCCCCTGAACTGGCCTCCGCCTACCCCACCTACACGGCCGAGTTCCTGCGCGACGCCGTCGCCGAAACCCGCGCCGCCGGCTTCGCCTTCAATCCCGGCCGGCTGCTGGCCGGCAGCTGGGCCATCGGCGTCGCCGTGATCGGCCCCGAGGGCGACTGCGTCGGCGCCCTGTCGATCTCGGCCATCGAGACCCGGCTGGGCGACGCCCGCCGCGCCGAACTGGGCCCCATTCTCCAGCAGGAGGCGCAGAAACTGTCGCTGCGCCTCGCCCGCCCGGACATCGCCTCCCCCGCGCCCGAACAGGCGCGTCCCCCTGTACGCCTGAGGAAAACTTCATGACTGAAGCCGCCATCGTCGGCTGGGCCCACAGCCCGTTCGGAAAACTCCATGACGCGCCCGACGTCGAAAGCCTGATCGAAATGGTCGCCGCCCAGGCGATCGCCGACGCCGGCATCCAGCAGGATGAGGTCGACGGCGTCTTCGTCGGCGTGTTCAACGCCGGCTTCTCGAAACAGGACTTCCCCTCCTCCCTGGCCATGCACAGCGTGCCGGGCCTGCGCTTCAAGCCGGCGACCCGCGTCGAGAACGCCTGCGCCTCGGGCGCCGCCGCCGTCTTCCAGGCGCGCGACTTCATCGCCGCCGGTCGGGGCCGTTTCGCCCTGGTCGTCGGGGCCGAGAAGATGACCCACACCACCAGCGCCGTGGCCGGCGACGTCCTGCTGGGCGCCAGCTACCGCAAGGAAGAGGGCGACATCCCTGCCGGCTTCGCGGGCGCCTTCGGTCGCATCGCCCAGATGTATTTCCAGAAGCACGGCGACCAGTCGGACGCCCTGGCCACCATCGCCGCCAAGAACCACAAGAACGGCGTCGACAATCCCTTCGCCCAGATGCGCAAGGACCTGGGCTTCGACTTCTGCCGCAACGAGTCGGAGAAGAACCCCTTCGTCGCCGGCCCGCTGAAGCGCACCGACTGTTCGCTGATCTCGGACGGCGCGGCCGCCCTGATCCTGACGGACGAAGAGACCGCCAAGAGCATGAAGAAGGCGATCCGCTGGCGCGCCGCCGTTCACCTGAACGACTATCTGCCCCTGTCGCGCCGCGACCCGACCCATTTCGAGGCCGGCGCCCAGGCCTGGGCCAAGGCGCTGGAGATCGCGGACCTGAAGCTGGACGACCTGTCCTTCGTCGAGACCCACGACTGTTTCACCATCGCCGAACTGATCGAATACGAGGCCATGGGCCTGACGCCGCAGGGCCAGGGCGCGCGCGCCGCGCTTGAGGGCTGGACCCAGGCCGACGGCCGTCTGCCGGTCAACCGCTCGGGCGGGCTGAAGGCCAAGGGCCACCCGGTCGGCGCCACCGGCGTCTCGATGCACGTCATCTCCGCCATGCAGCTGGCCGGCGAGGCCGGCGACATGCAACTGCCCAAGGCCGATGTCGCGGGCGTCTTCAACATGGGCGGCGCCGCCGTCGCCAACTACGTCTCCATCCTCGAGCCGATCAAAGCATGACCATCCCCACCAGCAACCTGGCCTCGATGCTGGTCCATGCGGCGCAGCATTTCGGCGACCGCGCCGGCCTGATCCAGGGCGACCGCGTCTGGACCTGGACCGAGCTGAACGACCGCGTCACCCGCGCCGCCTCGGCCCTGGCCGCGCGCGGCGTCAAACAGGGCGACCGCGTCCTGGTCCATTCGCGCAACTGCAACGCCATGTTCGAGACCCAGTGGGCCTGCTGGCGTCTGGGCGCGGTCTGGGTGCCGACCAACTTCCGCCTGACCCCGCCCGAGGTCGCCTATCTGGCGTCCTCGTCGCGCGCCTCGGCCCATATCTTCGACACCGGCTTCCCCGATCACGCGGCGGCGGCGAAGGAAGCCAACACGGCCTGCGAGAATGTCTTCTGGATCGGCGCCTCCCCGAACGGAAATGGGGCGCCGGGCGAGGACTGGGAGGCCCTGGTCGCCGACGCCAGCGCGCCTTATGTCGAACTGGCCGACGTGGACCGCGACGACGTCTGCTGGTTCTTCTACACCTCGGGCACCACGGGCCGTCCGAAGGCGGGGATGCTGACCCACGGGCAGATGGCCTTCGTCACCGTCAACCACCTGTGCGACCTGATGCCGGACACCACGGAGGACGATGTCTCCCTGGTCGTCGCCCCCCTGTCGCACGGCTCGGGCATCCACGCCGTGACCCAGGTCGCCAAGGGCGCCGCCAGCGTGCTTCTGGCCACCGAGCGTCTGGACTGCGAAGAGGCCTGGCAACTGGTCGAGAAGCACAAGGTGACGAACATGTTCACCGTCCCGACCATCCTGACCATGCTGACCCAGCACGAGGCGGTCGACCGTTACGACCATTCCTCGCTGCGCTACGTCATCTATGCTGGCGCGCCCATGTACCGGGCCGACCAGCAGCACGCCCTGCGCAAGCTCGGCAAGGTTCTGGTCCAGTATTTCGGTCTGGGCGAGGTCACGGGCAACATCACCGTCCTGCCGCCGCGTCTGCATACGGTCGAGGACGACGCCGCCTATCCGATCGGCTCGTGCGGCCTGCCCCGCACCGGCATGGACATCGCCATACTGTCGGACGACGGCAAGCGTCTGTCGGCCAACGAGACCGGCGAAATCTGCGTGCGCGGCCCGGCCGTCTTCCTCGGCTATTTCGAGAATGACGAGGCGAACGAGAAGTCCTTCAAGGACGGCTGGTTCCACACCGGCGACCTGGGCCACCTGGACGACCGGGGCTTTCTCTACATCACCGGCCGGGCGTCGGACATGTTCATCTCGGGCGGGTCCAACGTCTATCCGCGCGAGATCGAGGAAGCGATCCTGACCCATCCTGCCATCTCGGAAGCCTGCGTCGTCGGCGTGCCGCACGACAAATGGGGCGAATGCGGCGTGGCCATCCTGGTCGTCCGCGAAGGCCATTCGGCTGACGCCCAGACGGTGCTGAGCCACCTCGACGGCAAGCTGAGCCGCTACAAGATCCCGACGGAAGTGCTGTTCTGGGACGCCCTGCCCAAGTCCGGCTACGGCAAGGTCGCCAAGGCCGAGGTCAAGAAGCTGCTGGAAGCGCAGGACGCCTCTCAGGCCGCCTGATCCAGAACGCCGGCGCGGGGTCTCAGGCCGCCCGCGCCGGCGCCAATCAAAGCGCCGCAAAGGCGCCGGCCGTCGATCTTCATGCATTGGGAGGAACAATCGCATGACCACTACCCGTACTCTCGCCCTGTGTGGCGGCGCCTTCGCCGCCGCCCTGATCTCCGCCGGTTCGACCCAGGCCCAGCAGGCCCAGACCCCGCCCGCCAATGTACCGCCGCAGGCGGTCACCCCGGCCGCCGCGACCCAGCCGGGCCTGTGGGACCGCCCGGCCCTGACCGGCGACTGGGGCGGCGCCCGCACGCGTCTGGCGGACAATGGCGTGACCTTCACGTTGAACGAGGTCGTGGACGCGGTTCACAACTTCAACGGCGGCACGCGCGACGAGAGCCGCGCCGCCGGCCAGCTGTTCCTGGGCGCCACCATCGACACCGAAAAGGCCTGGGGCGTCCCCGGCGGCAAGATCCAGGCGACCATCTTCAATCGCCAGGGCAACAGCCTGGCCAACGACGTCAACCTGGGCCTGCTCCAGCCGGTCCAGACCATCTACGGGCGCGGCACCATCTGGCGTCTCGGTCAGCTCTGGTACGAGCAGAGCTTCAATGACGGCGCCACCGCCCTGAAGGTCGGCCGCGTCACCCACGGCGAGGACTTCGGCGCCACGCCCTGCGGCAATGTGATGAACCTGATCCTGTGCGGCCCGGCCTCCAGCCAGATCGTCAGCGGCTATCTCTATAATATGCCGGTCAGTTCATGGGGCGCGCGTCTGCGCCAGCGGATCACCCCCGAGCTGCACCTCAATCTGGGCGTGATCGAATCCAACCCCGAGAATCTGCGCGAGGATCGCGGCTTCTATCTGGGCACCCAGGGCGCGACCGGCACCATCTACGCCGGCGAACTGCAGTGGACGCCCAAGTTCGGCGCCAACAATGACCTGCCGGGAACCTACAAGATCGGCGGCTGGTACGACTCCAGCGATTCCAACAACATCGCCTATGATGTGAACGGCGACTATCAGGCCGTCACCGGCCTGGCCTTCGCCCGCGAAGGTCATCATTCCGGTGTCCACGCCAATGTCCAGCAACAGCTGATCGCGCCCCAGACCGACGGCTCGCATGGTCTTTCGATCGTCGGCAATCTGGCCGTCGCCGACCGTGAGACCAACAGGCTGCGCGCCAAGACGGCGGTGATCCTCAGCTACACCGGCCTGATCCCCGGCCGGGCCAAGGACGACGTCACCTTCGGCGTCGGCGCGGCCATCGTGAACGGCCGGGTCACCGACGCCCAGCAGGCCCAGAACGACGCCGGCCTGCGCGTCGGCGATCCGCAGGACACGGAATACGCCTTCGAACTGAACTACGGCTACAAGCTGACCCCCGCCGTCACCGTGCGGCCGGGCGTTCAGTATATCCATAACCCCGGCGGTCAGGCCGACCGCGACGGCATTGTCGTCGGCGGGCTCAAGCTGGTCTTCACCCTCTGATCCTGCTTTCGGACCGGTGAAGGACCGGGGCCGGCTGTCCTGTCGTCTGACAGGCGGCCGGCCTTCTTGTTTCAGGGCTCGCCCCCTCGCCCGACGGTATTCGATACTTGCGATCGCCTCGCAGATACCCTACCCGACGCGCATATCCCGCGACGTCGCGCCGCTGCGGATCATCCTCCGTCGGCGCCAATATCGAACTGACTGGGTCGTCAGACCCACGGCTACAAGGCTCGCCATGACTGAAGCTGAACCAAGTCGCGCCAGGCGACTGAAGGCCGCCAGCCACGGAGTCCACGAAGGGCTGGACAACGCCATCATGGCCGCCAAGCCGTTCAGCAGTCGCGAGACCTATGTCGAGTTCCTGCGCATCCAGCAGCTGTTCCACCGCGACATCGCCGCCCTGTATGAAGCGCCGGAACTGACGGCCCTGTTTCCCGACCTGGCCGAACGCCGCCGCTATGATCAGGTAAGGGCCGATCTGGCCGACCTAGGGGCCGATCCGGCCGACGAAACCGCGCGCCCCCGCTTCGTTGCGGGCCAGGCGCTGGACCTGCCGACGGCCCTGGGGTGGCTCTATGTGGCCGAGGGTTCGAACCTGGGCGCCGCCTTCCTGATCAAGGCGGCGGCGGCGCTGGGTCTGTCGGACGAGTTCGGCGCCCGACATCTGGCCGCATCGCCCGAGGGACGCGCCAACCAATGGCGCAGCTTCACCGCCGTCCTCGACGCCCCCGAAATGACGGATGACGAAGAGGCCCGCGTCATGGACGGCGCCTCGGCCGCCTTCACCCGCGTACGCGGGCTGGTGGACGCCGGTTTCGGACAGGGAGGCGCGGCCGACGCCGCCTAGGCGGTACAGCCCGCGCCGCCGCTGGACGGGCGCGATTTCACGCCCGCCCCTGCCCCATCACTCGGCCGCGGTGCGGTCCGCGTATTCCGGGATTTGGTCGAAGTTCATGTAGCGATAGACCTCGTCGCTGGCCTCGGCGATCACGCCCATCTCGGCCATATATTCCGCCACGGTCGGGATCCGGCCCAGCTTGGAGGCCACCGCCGCCAGTTCGGCCGAGGCCAGATAGACGTTCGAGCCCTTGCCCAGACGGTTGGGGAAGTTGCGGGTCGAGGTCGACACCACGGTCGCGCCTTCCTTCACCTGGGCCTGGTTGCCCATGCACAGCGAACAGCCCGGCATTTCCATCCGCGCACCGGCGCCGCCCAGGGTCGAGTAGTGACCTTCCTTGGTCAGTTCGGCGGCGTCCATCTTGGTCGGCGGGGCCACCCACAGACGGGTCGGGATGTCCTTCTTGCCCTTCAGCAGCAGCGAGGCCGCGCGGAAGTGGCCGATATTGGTCATGCACGAACCGATGAAGACCTCGTCGATCGGGGTCTCCTGAACCTCAGACAGCAGGCGGGCGTCGTCAGGGTCGTTCGGGGCGCACAGGACCGGCTCGGTCACGTCGGCCAGATCGATCTCGATGACATGGGCGTATTCGGCGTCGGCGTCGGCCTCGAGCAGGGTCGGGGCGGCCAGCCAGGCCTCCATGGCGTCGATCCGGCGCTGCAGGGTGCGGGCGTCGGCGTAGCCGTCGGCGATCATGTTCTTCATGAGCACGATGTTCGAGGTCATGTATTCGATGATCGGCGCCTGGTTCAGCTTCACCGTGCAGCCGGCGGCCGAACGTTCGGCCGAGGCGTCGGTCAGTTCGAAAGCCTGTTCGACCTTCAGGTCGGGCAGGCCCTCGATCTCGAGCACGCGGCCCGAGAAGGCGTTGATCTTGCCGGCCTTGGCCACCGTCAACAGGCCCTGCTTGATGGCGTAATAGGGGATGGCGTGAACCAGGTCGCGCAGGGTGATGCCCGGCTGCAGTTCGCCCTTGAAGCGGACCAGGATGGATTCAGGCATGTCCAGCGGCATGACGCCGGTGGCGGCGCCGAAGGCCACCAGGCCCGAACCGGCCGGGAAGGAGATGCCGATCGGGAAGCGCGTGTGGCTGTCGCCGCCGGTGCCGACGGTGTCGGGCAACAGCAGGCGGTTCAGCCACGAGTGGATCACGCCGTCGCCCGGACGCAGGGCCACGCCGCCGCGGTTCGAGATAAACTCCGGCAGTTCGCGGTGCGTCTTGACGTCGACCGGCTTGGGATAGGCGGCGGTATGGCAGAAGGACTGCATCACCATGTCGGCCGAGAAGCCCAGGCAGGCCAGATCCTTCAGCTCGTCACGGGTCATCGGACCGGTGGTGTCCTGCGACCCCACCGTGGTCATGCGCGGCTCGCAATAGGTGCCGGGCCGGATGCCCTGGCCTTCCGGCAGGCCGCAGGCGCGACCGACCATCTTCTGGGCCAGGGTGTAGCCCTTGCCGGTGTCTTCCGGTTCGACCGGCAGGCGGAAGACCGTCGAGGGCGCCAGGCCCAGGGCTTCGCGCGCGCGGCCCGTCAGCGAACGGCCGATGATCAGATTGATGCGGCCGCCGGCCTGGACCTCGTCCAGCAGGACTTGGTTCTTCAGGGCGAAGGTCTCGACCACGGCGCCGTCGCGCTCGATCCTGCCCTCGTAGGGATAGATGTCGATCACGTCGCCCATGTTCAGCTGGGTGACGTCGACCTCGATCGGCAGGGCGCCGGAGTCTTCCTGGGTGTTGAAGAAGATCGGGGCGATCTTGCCGCCCAGGGTCACGCCGCCGAACCGCTTGTTCGGGACATAGGGGATGTCCTGGCCGGTGGCCCAGATCACGCTGTTGGTCGCGGACTTGCGCGACGAACCGGTGCCGACCACGTCGCCGACATAGGCGACCAGATGGCCCTTGGCCTTCAGATCCTCGATGAAGGCCATCGGGCCGCGCACGCCGTCCTGTTCCGGGGTGATGCCGGGACGGGCGTTCTTCAGCATGGCCAGATAGTGCAGCGGAATATCCGGACGCGACCAGGCGTCGGGCGCCGGCGACAGGTCGTCGGTGTTGGTTTCGCCGGTCACCTTGAAGACGGTGACGGTGATCTTGTCGGCGACCTTGTCGCGCGAGGTGAACCACTCGGCCTCGGCCCAGGATTCGAGCACGGCCTGGGCGTTGGCGTTGCCGGACTTGGCCAGTTCGGCGACGTCGTGGAAGAAGTCGAACATCAGCAGGGTCTTCTTCAGACCCTCGGCGGCGACGGCGCCGACAACCTCGTCGTTCAGCAGGTCGATCAGCGGCTTGACGTTATAGCCCCCCACCATGGTGCCCAGCAGGTCGGTGGCGCGTTCGCGCGACATCGACGGGACCTCGAAGTCGCCGTGGGCCACGGCGGACAGGAAGGAGGCCTTGACCTTGGCGGCGTCGTCCACGCCGGGCGGCACGCGGTGGGCCAGCAGGTGGAGCAGCTCCTGCTCGGACTCGCCGGCCGGGGGCGACTTGATCAGTTCGATCAGTTCGGCGGCCTGCTGGGCCGACAGGGGCAGCGGCGGAATGCCGAGGGCCGCGCGTTCGGCGACGTGGGTGCGATATGATTCCAGCATGGACGGCCTTCCTTGATCCTGTCGCGACAAGACCGGCCATCGGCCCGCCAAACCGCGCGAGGCCTTTCCCACATACGGCCAGGGGTCGCAATAGAGGCGCCGGCTGGACCAATTGCTAAATGGGCGCGTCTCGACGAACGCCGCCATTGAACGTCCGATCCGGATTGCGCGTATTCGTTCAAGACCTGAACCGTCCATCCGTCGACATCGACGGAGATGTTCAAGCGGAGTGGCCCGATGTCGATGACCGTTGCTGACCTGATCGCCAGGACCCTGTCCCACGCCGGCGTACGCCGGATCTGGGGCGTCACCGGCGACAGCCTGAACGGCCTCAACGACAGTCTCAGACGGTTCGGCGACATCGACTGGATGCATGTGCGCCACGAGGAGACGGCCGCCTTCGCCGCCGGAGCCGAGGCTGCGGTGACGGGCGAACTGGCCGTCTGCGCCGGCAGTTGCGGGCCCGGCAATCTGCATCTGATCAACGGCCTGTTCGACTGTCACCGCAACCGGGTCCCGGTCCTGGCCATCGCCGCACACATCCCTTCCTCCGAGATCGGCCTGGGCTATTTCCAAGAGACCCATCCGCAGGAGCTGTTCCGGGAATGCAGCGACTTCTGCGAACTGGTGTCCAATCCGGCCCAGATCCCCGGCGTTCTGGCCCGCGCCCTGACCACCGCCGTCGGCAAGGGCGGGGTCGCGGTCATTGTCCTGCCCGGCGACGTGGCCCTGGCCAAGGCGCCGGACGGCGCGTCCCCAGACTGGAGCCCGCCGGGGCGACCGCGCATCAATCCCAACCCTGCGGACGTGGCGCGCGCCGCCGAATTTCTCAACGACGCCGGCAAGATCACGATACTGGCGGGCAGCGGCTGCGCCGGAGCCCATGATCAGGTCCTGGCCCTCGCCGAGGCGCTGCAGGCGCCGGTCGTCCATGCCCTGCGCGGCAAGGAACACGTCGAATGGGACAGTCCCTATGACGTCGGCATGACCGGGCTGATCGGCTTCTCGTCCGGCTATCACGCCATGATGGCCTGCGACGCCCTGGTCATGCTGGGGACCGACTTCCCGTATCGCAACTTCTATCCGACGAACGCGAAGATCATCCAGATCGACCGCGATCCGACGGCCCTGGGCAAGCGCGCCCATCTGGCGCAGGGCGTGGTCGGCGATGTCGCCGAGACGGTCGGCGCCCTGCTGCCGCACCTGAGATCGGGACGGCCGTCACGCTTTCTCGAGGCCGCCCGAAAACACTATGGAGACGCGCGCAAGGGATTGGACGACCTGGCCCGCCCCGCCCCCAAGGGACGGCCGATCCATCCGCAGTATCTGGCCAAGACCCTCAGCCGGCTGGCGGCCGACGACGCCGTCTTCACCGCCGATGTCGGCACCCCGACCGTCTGGGCCGCTCGCTATCTGGAGATGAACGGCCGCCGCCGCCTGCTGGGGTCGTTCAACCACGGCTCCATGGCCAACGCCATGCTGCAGGGCATCGGCGCCCAGGCGGCCGCCCCTGGACGGCAGGTCATATCCCTGTCGGGCGACGGCGGCTTCACCATGATGATGGGCGACTTCATCAGCCTGACCCAGCTGGGCCTGCCGCTGAAGCTGGTGGTGTTCAACAATGGGGCGCTGGGCTTCGTCGCCATGGAGATGAAGGCGGCCGGCTTCCTCGACACCGGAACGGACCTGCAGAACCCCGACTTCGCCGCCATGGCCACGGCCATGGGGATCAAGGCTTTCCGGGTGGAAGAGTCGGATCTGCTGGAGGACGCCCTGACCCAGGCCCTGGCCCATCCCGGCCCGGCCCTGGTCGATGTGGTGACTGCAAGCCAGGAACTGGTCATCCCCCCCAGGATCAAGGCCGAACAGGCCAAGGGCTTCAGCCTGTTCATGCTGAAGGCGATCATGAGCGGCCGGGGCGACGAAGTGATCGAACTGGCGCGGACCAACCTCTAGGTTCTGGCCGGACAACGAAACGCCGCCCCGCATCGCTGCGGGGCGGCGTCGTCAGGCGCGAAGCTCAGGACTTGATGAAGGCCAGCAGATCGGGGTTCAGGACATCGGCGTGGGTCGTCAGCATGCCGTGCGGATAGCCGGCGTAGGTCTTAAGCGTGCCGTTCTTCAGCAGGGCGGCCGACAGCGGGCCGGCGTCGGCATAGGGAACGATCTGGTCGTCGTCGCCGTGCATGACCAGGGTCGGGACCTGAATGGCCTTGAGGTCGTCGGTGAAGTCGGTTTCCGAGAAGGCCTTGATGCCGTCGTAGTGGGCCTTGGCGCCGCCGATCATGCCCTGACGCCACCAGTTGTCGACCACTGCCTGCATCGTCGTCACGCCCGGACGATTGAAGCCGTAGAACGGTCCCGAGGCGACGGCGAGATAGAATTCGGCCCGGTTGGCGGCCAGGCTGGCGCGGAAGCCGTCGAACACCTCGATCGGCAGGCCGCCCGGGTTTGCGGCGGTCTTCAGCATCAGCGGCGGCACGGCGCTGACCAGGACGGCCTTGGCCACCCGGTCGGCGTGACGCGCGACATAGTGGGCGACCTCGCCCCCGCCGGTCGAATGGCCGATGTGGACGGCGTTGCGCAGGTTCAGATGTTCGGTCACCGCCGCGACGTCGGCGGCGTAATGGTCCATGTCGTGGCCGTCGGACACCTGGGTCGACCGCCCATGACCACGTCGGTCGTGGGCGATGACGCGATAGCCGTTCAGCAGGAAGAACATCATCTGGGCGTCCCAGTCGTCCGAACTCAACGGCCAGCCGTGATGGAAGACGATGGGCTGGGCGTCCTTGGGCCCCCAGTCCTTGTAGAAGATTTCAACGCCGTCCGAGGTGGTGACGTAAGACATGGTGTCGTCTCCGGTTGGGAAGACCGCGGCGGGCGAAGACGCCGCCGAGGCCAGGGATGGAACGAGGGAGGAGAGTCCTAGCGCCGCGCCGCCGGCCAGAAGGCCGCGCCTGGAGGCCTGAAGCGGGAACGCGGGGGAGGAGTCGGATACGAAAGCCGTCATTGCACTGGTTCCGATGAGGGATCACGCGGTGCGGCCGCGCCCGTAATCGACAGCGACAGACTGGCCAGCTCACACGCGCCGGTCTTGGACCATACCACCGCGATTGAACGATCAGGCGACAGATCCGTCAGATCGTCATCGCCGGTTCGGAAGCCAGCGGAACGGTGGTGGATTCAAAGGCCGGCGGAACGGCCGGTCAGGTTGGGCCTGGACGTCGGCGTATCGATCAAGGTCGGGATGGCCGCGTCAGCTCACGTGGAAGAAGGCGTTGGCCAGTTTCTCGGCCAGTTCGACCTGTTCGAACGGCTTGCGGATGACGCGCTCTTCCGGCGCGGCTGCTAGCGCTTCCGCATCTGCATATCCGGTCGCGAACAGGATCGGCACCTTGGGGCGGCGCGCCTGCATCTCGCGAGCGAGATTTGCGCCGTTCATGCCCGGCATGGCGAAGTCCAGGATGACCGCCTCGATATCCTTGCGGAGTTCGAAGATCTCCAGCGCCGCCCCGCCGCTGCCGGCCTCGAGTACGGCGTATCCGAGGTCCTGCAGGTAACCCAAGGTGACCTCGCGTACGGCGTCGTCGTCGTCGACCACCAGGATCACCACATTTGCGGCGTGGGCTTGGGGAAGCCGGAAGTCGGCGCTCAGATCCACGACCGGCGGCGCCTCGGCCAGCGGCAGGAACATCTTGATCGTGGTGCCGACCCCGACCCTGGTCTCGATCTTGACGCCGCCACCCGACTGTTTGGCCAGACCGAAGACCTGACTGAGCCCCAGGCCGGACCCCTTGCCCACGTCCTTGGTGGTGAAGAAGGGCTCGAACGCCCGGGCCAACACCTCGTCCGTCATGCCCGAGCCGTTGTCGGTGACCGAGACCATGACGAACCTCCCGGCCGGTGGATCCTCGGCCGAAAGCGGCGCGCCGGTCTCGACGTTCTCGGTGCGGATCAGCAGCGTGCCGCCGACGTCCATGGCGTCCCGCGCATTGATGGCCAGGTTCAGGATCACCAGCTCGATCTGCGTCGGATCGATCATCGCGGGCCACAGCGCGTCGGCCAGTTCCGGCTCGCGGATCAGGACGCTGCCGCCGATCGTGCTCTGGAGCAGGTCCCGCATGCTCCGCACGGTGTCGTTGAGGTCGACTGAGCGCGGCTCCAGCTTCTGGCGACGCGAGAAGGCCAGCATCTGGGCGGTCAGCCGCGCGCCCCGACGCGACGCCTCCTCCATCATCGACAGCCGGCGCTGCTTGCGGACGTCCGTCTCCTGCTTCTTCATCTGCTCGACATTGCCGAGCACGACAGTCAGCAGATTGTTGAAGTCGTGGGCCACGCCCGACGTCAGCTGGCCGACAGCCTCCAGCCGCTGGGCCTGGCGCAACGCCGTCTCGATCTTCTCCCGCTCGACGATCTGGGCGGCGAGCTGGCGGTTGGCCGCCTCAAGTTCGGCCGTGCGTTCGGTCACCCGCCGTTCCAGCAGCGCCTCCCCGCGGCGGATCTCCTCGATCCGCTCGCGCGCTTCGTATTGCCGGCTGCGCCCACGTAAAGCCGTCTTCACGGCGCTGACCAGGGTCGTGGGATGAAAGGGCCGTTCGAGGAAGCTGACATTCCCCAGGGTCTCGGACAGCCGCCTGGCGAAAGGATTACGTTCGACGCTGCCTCCCCGCTGAGTGAGCAACAGGAAGGGAAAATCGCACCAGGAGGGTTGTCCCTCGATCCAGTGGGCCAGGGGCGAGACGTCGCTATGCCGCATCGCCTCGTCGACGACCACGGCCATGCCCGCCCCCTCGCCGATACGAAGCAGCAGGTCGGGCAGGTCCCGGCACGCCAGGGCCGGCACGCCAGCCTCTATCAATATCGTCGCTGCGATGACGGCGTCGCGCCCCGAAGGCGCCAGGATGAGGGCTCTCTGCGATAGGGCGCCGCCGTCGCTCATGCTGAGGCTTCGCCGAGCAGACCACTGCCCTGGCCGACGAAGTTGGGCACGCCGCGAAGCACGCCCTGAAAGCCGCTCAACGGTTCACCGAGGGTCAGACCCGTGGCCCCGATGGTGAACTCTCGAATGGTCTTCTCGTGCTCGCCAGAACGCTTCTTGATCACCGAAACGGCCCGTCGCACGTGTCCCAAGGCCTCGAAATAGCGCAGCAGCACCACAGTGTCCGCCAGATAGGTGATGTCGACCGGGGCCTTCATTTCTCCGACCAGACCGTGCTGGGCGACGGTCAGGAAGGTCGAGGCGCCCTGGCGGTTCAGATACTGCAGCAGTTCATGGATATGCAGCACCAGGAACTGCTCCTGCGGCATGGCCGCCTGATAGCCGTTCAGACTGTCGATCACGACGGTCTGGATCTTCTGCTCCGTCACGCAGCGACGGACTCGCGACGAGAATTCTCCCGGCGACAGCTCGGCCGCGTCAATCTGTTCCACGACCAGGGCGTCGTCCGCCTGCATCGCCTCCAGGTCGATGCCCAGCTTCTTCATCCGATCATAGAGCAGCCCCAGTTCCTCGTCGAAGATGAACAGGGCCGCGCGCTCGCCCCGCGCAACGGCGGAGACGGCGAAATTGATCGCGAACAGCGACTTACCGGTACCCGCAGGCCCCAGGACCAGAGCGCTCGATCCCCGTTCGATACCCCCGCCCAGCAGGGCGTCCAGTTCGTCGACGCCGCTGGACATCAGACTGCGCTCGAACCCGGTGCGATGTTCCGAGGCCACGATGCGCGGATAGACGTCCAGGCCGCCCGTCTTGATGGTGAAGTCATGATAGCCGCCACGGAACCGGCGACCGCGATATTTTATGACCCGAACCCGACGGCGTTCGGCCCCGTACTCGGGCGCCAGTTCCTGCAACTGGATGACCCCGTGGGCGACGCTGTGCACAGTCTTGTCGTTGATGTCCGTGGTGAGGTCGTCAAGCAGCAGCACAGTTGCGCCGTGCTTGGCGAAATAGTGTTTCAACGCCAGGACCTGCCGACGATAGCGCAGCGAGCTCTGGGCGAGCAGCCGGATTTCAGAGAGGCTGTCGATCACGACGCGTCGCGGCCGCCTCGCCTCGACGGATTCGAAGATCATCCGTGTCGTTTCGCCCAGTTCCAGGTCCGACGAATACAGCAGGCTTTGCTGCTGCTGCTCGTCCAGCAGGCTCTCAGGCGGCACCAGCTCGAAGATGTCTACGCCGTCCAAAGACCAGCCGTGCGACGTCGCCGTCCCACGCAACTCGTCCTCGGTCTCCGAAAGAGTGATGTAAAGTCCAGCCTCGCCCTCGCGCGCGCCTTCCAGCAGGAAGCTCATCGCGGCCGTCGTCTTGCCCGTACCCGGCGCGCCTTCCAGCAGATAGACGCGGTCCCGCTCCAGACCGCCGGCCAGAACGTCGTCCAGACCGTCGATTCCAAATCGCGCCTGCTGCGTAGACCCGCCGGCGCCGTGTAGGTTCATTGTTCTCATCACATGTTTGGCTGAGCCGTAACGCCCTGCGCGCCCTTTGGTTACGCGGCGAACTGGCCGAACATTCGGTTGTCCCGCTGCACATCCGCCGTTCGCTGCGTACCGAATTAATGCGCCCGTCAGACAAGGCGTAAGTACCCAGGCCTAGGCCGAGCCGTCTCCCACGAATCCGGCGTCACGCATGTTCGACATCATCGTACAGATTCTGACCCTGACCGGCGTGGCGGGCGTGGCCCTAATGATGTTTGCCGAGAACCTCTTCCCGCCCATTCCGTCCAAACTGATCATATTCTGGCGGCCTATTCCACGCGAGGCGCGCAGACCTGTTTTCAACGCGCGGCGGCGCGACCGGTGCTGAGCCTGGTCGATCAGGAGACGCGCCTGACGAACGCCGTCCATGACGACGGACTGATCGAGGAGATCGCGGTCTGGCTCCGCGCCCTGGGTCTGGAACTGGCCGGCGGCGTCGCCTTGCCTGTGCGTCGCATCTCCAGGCCGTACGGCCGTGCCGGGAATCCACCTGCAGGACGTGTCGGCGGCGGCCAACGGAAGCGGGCCGCCCTATCGCGTCCGACGAGCGATTCCGTCTAGGTCGAGCCGTCGCCCCAGCCGACCGGGTCGTTGAAGATCGGCTTGGCTGAGAAGCAAGGATCCGCCCCCGGATCCTTGCCCCCGGGGACCGGCCCCAAGCTCACGTCGGGCGATCCGCCTACATGCGGCTGGCCACGCGGCCCCAAGCGACGCTGACGCTGTGGGATGAAATCACGCCGCGCCGCCGCATGGTCGGCGTCTATGCGCCGGATATCCATCAGGCGGTAGAGGTGACCAACAGCCTGCGCCTGCCCTTCCCGCCCGCCGCCGACATCATGCACCTGGCGCGCAACCACATCCTCACCCAGGAGCCGTTTACCGGGCGGTTGACGCATGACCGTGCGCTGGTGCTGTCGAGCATTCGAGCCGGGCGTATCTATGTGTCGCTCGACGATATCGGGGTGGGCAGAGGGTTTCGATTTTCGGCATTGAAGGCCGACGCGACTGTCGACGCGCAGATGGGCGACGAGGTGACGGCGGGGCCGGTCAGGCGGTTCAGGGTCGACGCGCCCGAAGCGACACGCGCCCTGGAGGCTGTCATCCGTTTGATCCGTAACGGCCAGGCCGTGGCGACAAGCCCGCCGGGCGCGAGCCGCCTGGACTACGAAGACGCCCGACCCGGCGTCTATCGGGTCGAGATCGTCGCCCCGAAACGCAGCCTTCCTCAGGCGAAGAGCGACATAGTGTGGATCTATTCCAACCCGATCTACGTGCGAGCGCCGTCCGACTGAGGGCTGACGCCTCAAACGATCAGACGCCGGCCGTCGGCCCCGAGCGTCGTCGGACAGATCGGAAAGCCACAAGCCTGATCCGTTCGGCGCAGTATCGGCCCGACCGGACCTTGCCGCCACGACGGCCGGAACCGCAGCGCGGCCGTATCATTCCACCCACGCCCCGAGCGCTGTGGTTCGCTTCAAGGCCGTTCTCTTTTTCGCTCCATCGTCGGCTGCAACCTCGGCCGGCTGGGCGCAGGATTCCCAGATGACAGACGCTGCGACGACGCCTTCCCCCTCGCCCATCCGGGCGAACATCGTCCTGTTCGCCGCCCTGTTCGCCAACCTCGGGATCGCGGTCGCCAAGTTCGTCGCGGCGGGGATCAGCGGGTCATCGTCGATGCTGACCGAAGGCGTCCACTCCCTCGTCGACAGCGGCAACCAGGTCCTGCTCCTCTATGGCCAGCACAGGGCCAAGCGTCCCGCCGACGCGGTCCATCCCTTCGGTTATGGCCGCGAGCTGTATTTCTGGGCCTTCGTCGTCGCCATCCTGATCTTCGCCGTGGGGGCCGGAGTGTCGGTCTATGAAGGCTGGATGCATCTTCGCGACCCGGAGCCGTTGCGCGATCCGACGATCAACTATGTGGTTCTGGCCGTCGCCGCGCTTCTGGAAGGCGGATCCTGGATCATCGCCGTGCGTGAATTCGACACCAAGCGTCACGGCGCAAGTTGGTGGCGCGCCATCCGGCGATCCAAAGATCCCGCCGGCTTCATCGTCCTGTTCGAGGACAGCGCCGCCCTCCTCGGGCTGGCTGTCGCCGCCTTGGGCGTGTTCGCCAGCCACGCCCTTGGCGACCCTCGCATAGATGGCCTGGCCTCGATCCTCATCGGCTTGATCCTGGGTGTCGTCGCGCTGTTGCTGGCCCGCGAGGCCAAGGGGTTGCTCATCGGCGAGAGCGCCGATCCCGTCCTGATCGCCGACATCCGCGACCGCATCGCGGCCCGCCCGGAGATCACCAGCGTCAATCACGTCCGCACCATCCACACGGCGCCCGACGCCGTCTTCGTCGCCGTCAGCGCCGACTTCGAAGATACACTGACCCTGGGTCAGGCCGAGACGGTGATTGAGGCGATCGAGGCCGAGCTCAAGACGGCCCATGCCCAGTTGACCTCCATCTACATACGACCTGAAAAACGCGCCGACGCTGTCCTTCAGTCGATCGACGCCACCGACTGACATCCGGCGCATCGTATTATTCGTCCTGCGGGCGGCGGCGCGGGCGCGCGAACCCCATATGGACGGCGAAACGCCTCCAGACCCGTGCCCGCCGTCGTTCGAGACATTCCGCCAATGGTTCAAAACTCGTCGATCGCCGCCCGGCTGTTCCGGCCGGATCAAATGAGCCTCGGTCTCGCACTGCCCTTGCGAACCGTCGCCTCCGGTGAAGTCGATCTCAGGCGTCAGGTCGAGATCGCCGGTCTGGCGGAGGCCGCCGGTTTCGACGCCCTGTGGGTCCGCGACGTTCCCCTGAACGGCGACTGGTACCCGGAAGACTTCGGACATCCGGATCCCTTCGTCATGTTGGGCGCGCTCACCGCGAAGACCCGGACGATCGCCCTGGGCACGGCCGCCACGGTCCTGACGCTGCGCCACCCGCTCCATGTCGCCAAGGCCGCCGTTTCGCTTGATCGGCTTTCCGGCGGTCGTTTCGTTCTCGGCCTCGGGTCTGGCGACCGGCCCGAGGAGTTCGCCGCCTTCGACGTTCCTCGCGACCAGGGCCGCGAGAGGTTCCGCGACCACTGGGCCCGGCTCGCGTCGGCTCTCGCCCATCCCCAGCGTCTTGATGGCGAGGGCGATCCCGAGGTGGCCTATGCGCTCCGCCCGCCTCCCCTGACCGAGATGCCGCTGATCGCGATCGGCTCCAGCGGCCAGACCCTAGAGTGGATCGCCCGCAACGCCCAGGGCTGGGCGACCTATCATCGACCGCCCGAGGTGCAACGGGATCGCCACGCCCTCTGGAGGCGCGCGGTGGAGCGTCACGCGCCCGACCGTTTCCGCAGTTTCACCGTAGCCATGGGCGTGGACCTGTCACCCGATGCAGACGCACCGGCCGAGCCCGTTCCGCTGGGCCTACGTGCTGGCGCCAGGGCGCTGGTCGAAGAACTGCACCGGATGCGATCGGCGGGCGTGCACCACCTGATCCTCAATCTGCCCCCTGGGGAAATGACCGTGGAGCGACGTCTGGAAATCCTCTCGCGCCATGTCATCGAAGAATGGGCGCGGACCTGAGGGCAAAGTGGCGGCGCTGCGGCGGGGCTTCACGCGACAGGCCTGGTCGACCGACCGGCGCCTAGTTTGCCGTCGGCACTCGGATTTGCAGCTGTCCCTGCGAAAAATCGATCGCATACGCCTGTAGTGCATTCAGCAGGTCCGACCCGAGAATCAGGCTGGGGCGCCCGGCGGCCTCTTCCGATGAAGCGATCGGCGTCTCTGCGGTCGCCGGCGCGTCAGCGAAGATGAGGTCGATGTCGCGGAAGTTGACCGGCCCAAGCTTTATCCGTCCCACCCGTCCTGAACGGATCGCCGTCTGATGCTGGGTGGCGCCCCGGATCGTGCCGGCGGCTTTCAGACGCGGATCGTCGTCTGACCAGCCCAGCGCGCGCAGAGCGCCGCCAGAGGCGACGGATACGCCCGCTCCCGTATCGACCAGGGCGTCGAAGGCGACCCCGTCTATCTCGACCGGCACCGTCAACAGCCCCGCCTCATTCAGCCGGCCCTGCACCGCAACGAAGCCGTCCGGCCGAGCCGACGGGCCCAGGGTCAGACGATTGGCGGTCAGGTCGAACTCCAACCGTCCCTGCGAGAACATCTCCATGCCGACGATGCCGCGCGCCTCGGTCACATTGGCGTTGGGCATGGCCAGCAGGGCCACCCCTTCAACATCGAACAGATCGGTGGCGAACCGGTCCACGCCATAGAGTTCCGCCTGGGTCTGTCCGGCGACGCCGTTGACCGTCATCCCCTCGCCCAGTCCCGGCAGACCCAGTTCCTGAATCAGGGGCTGACCGACAAGACTCATCTGGGCCGCCGTGTCGACGACCATCCTGACCGGCGGCTGGCCGTTGAACCGAGTGTCGATGGTCGGCCGGCCACGCGTATCGCGATACAGGGGCGTATGGACGACGGCCCGGACGTCTGCGTCTGCGGCTGCGACCGTGGCCGTATCCGATGCGGGCGCGGCAGCGGGCGCCGCCTGGACGGCAAGGGACAGGGCGGACAGGGCGGCGGCGAACATGGGCTGGCTCCGGATTCTTGTCCCAGCCTAACGAGGCAAGCTGATCGGAAGCTGGCGCCCCGCTCACCCCTGAAGCATGGCATCCGACAAGGGCTCGAACCGCAGCGCGACCTCGGCGCCCCCGCCGGGCGGGGCCGTGACCTCGACCAGCCCTTCGTGCCGATCGATCACGGCCTTCACTATGGCCAGCCCCAGCCCATAGCCCGACCGACCGGTGGAAAAACGAGTGAAGGGCTCGAACAGGTCCTTGATCTGTTCGGGCGGAATGCCCGGTCCGTGGTCACGCACCCGGACCCAGCCGGCCTTGTCGAGGCGAACCGTCACCCTCTGTCCCTCGGCGGAAAAGGACAGGGCGTTGTCGATGACATTGCCGATGGCGGTCTCGACCAGGCCAGGGTCGGCCCAGACGACGTGCCGCGTCACCTCGCGCTCGAACACCAGGTCCAGGCCGCGCCGACGCGCCACCGTTTCGCGTTCGCCGACGACCCGCCCCGTCACCGTGACCAGATCGGTCTCGCGCATCGCCTCTTCCGCCTCGCCGATGGTCATCAGGGTCAGCAGCTTGTTGGCCAGATCGGTCAGACGGCGCACGTCCGAGATCAGCTTATCCTTCAGCCGCCCGTCGTCCATGATCTCCAGTCGGGTGCGCAGGACGGTCAGGGGGGTTCGCATCTCATGCGCCGCCGCCGACAGGAAGAAGCGCTGGCGTCGCTGCGCCTCGTCGACCCGCACGATCATCTGGTTCAGGGCGGTGACCAGGGGCGTCACCTCCAGCGGCAGGCCTCGCTCGGGAAAGAGGCCCTGAAGATCGTCGGGATCCAGATCGCGCGCCATGGCGGCCACCCGCCTGATCCGCCACATATTGACCAGCAGGATGACGGCGAAGACGACGAAGGCGGCCCCGACGGTGAACAGGAACAGCCCGCCGTAGCTCCAGATGAACTTGCCGTAGAGTTGGGCCGAACTGGCCGCCGCGCTGGTGGTCGCGTGCTGGATCCCGGCATATTCGTAATAGCTGCGCTGACCGCCGCAATCGGCATAGGCCAGGAAGCTCTTCCCGCTTCCGCCGATGTCGTTGCGCGCCGTGTTCACGCACAGGTCGGGATAGGTCGCCGACAAATTCTGGCGCTCCAGTCGATCGAAGGCCAGGCTGATGAAGAAGGGCGTCCCGTCCCCCTGCCGATAGTCCCGACCGTTGACCCGCACGAAATAGCGGAAGTCCGGATTATGGACGCGGATGTCGCGCAGCGCCGGATCCGCGGCCAGATCGCCGCCCGACCCGGGCTTTTCCCGTTCAGCGAAGGCGAAGCGGCTGAGCGCCTCGGACGCGCGCGTCGCCGTCCGATCCAGAGGATCCGCCACGCCGCTGGGCTCGACCGACAGCAGCGGACGAATGGTGAAGAAATAGACCCCGAACCCGACGAACAGAATGGTGATGAGGGCCATCTGGCCGAACATCGACCGATGCAGGGTCCTTAGATTGAAGCCCAAACCGTCCTCCTCGCCTGTCGGCGCCGCTTGCAGCCTAGACCGATGCGTCCCCCGGCGAAACGGCCCTTACGGCGTCCCGGTCTGCGGCAGGGGCGGCAAGTCTCCGAAGCGGGAGATCGACGCCCGCTCGGACTGGCGCTCCAGGACCGCCTGCAAGGCGTCATAGGCCTGACGCCTGTCAGAAGGATCCGGCAGCGACGACAGCACGTCGACAAAGGCGGCTGGCGCCAACGGCGGATCGCCGGGCTCCAGATAGGTCGACGGCGACGGATAGAGGGCCTGCAGCAAGGCTGCCTGCAGCAGACCTTCCGTCGCCTCGAGATCGCCGGCCCGCGCCGCCGCACGCGCCGCCGCCAGTCGCAGACCCGCCGACGGAGACGGCGTGGCCCGTAACTGCTGTTGCACGTTTTCGAGCGTTGCAGCGTCGAGCGATGCCGGACCCTCGTTGACCAGGGCCAGATAGAGGGACAGGTCGTGAACCGACATGAGGTCGCCTCCGAGTTCCGCCTCCAGTTCCGTGCGACGCGAGGCTCCAGCGCCCTGGGCCAGAAGCCCTCGGGCGACCTGGGCGTAGAGCCGCATCTGCCGACCCTGGGCCTGAGGCGACAGGACGGCGAGTTCCGCTTCCAGTTCCGCAGTGAGGTCCGACCGACGCACCAGCGCCTCGGCGACCCGAGAATCGTACTGGGCGGCCACCGGATCGGCCAGGGAGTCGATCAGGGCCTGGCGTGCGGCCGTATCCCCGTCCTCACGACCGCGAGACACGGTGTCCCGCCACAGGCCGCGCAGGATGTCGTGCGCCGCATCCGCCCCCTCCGGCCCTGTGATTAGGCGGTCCAGTGGACGACTCCCCGTGTTTTCGACCGGAGACCATTCCTGTTCCGGCCGGGCCAGGGCGCGCACGGCCGGGGCGTCCGGGAAACGGTTCTGGTAGGCGTCCCAGGCCGGGCCGAAGGCGCCGAGCATGTCGCCCGCGCCCGAACGCGGCTGTGACGCGCGCGTGGCCAACTGGCTGATCCAGTCGGCGTCGTCCAAATCCACGCTCGAGGCTTGCGCCACCCGCGTCGCCGCAGCCTCGTCGCCGGTCAGACGATAGGCCAGCCCCAGAACCGTGGCCGCTTCCTGGTCCTCGACATGGCCCTCGACATAGGGCCGCGCGGTCTCGACCAAGGCGGTGAAGTCGCCCGAGCGAGCCTGCAGCGTCATCAGCGCCGCCACATAGGCCGTATTGCCAGGCTCGAAGGCGACCAGTCGGCGATAGGCGGCCAGCACGGCCGGATCGACCGCGGTCTGGTTCAAGGCCCCGCCCAGGAAGCGCCGCTGGAACCGCGCGGTCTCCTCGCGCGTGGCCGAGGGCCGGGCCAGGAAGGCGTCGAAGGCCGCCTGCCGTTCGGCGGCGAAACGGGTGCGCAGCAGGGTCTGCAGCCCGATGTTGTTCTGGGCGTCCGCCTGTTCGATCAGGGCGGTCAGGGCCTCGAAGCTTGCGGCGCGGTCTCCGGCGAACCAGGCGCTCAGCACCTCCGGCAGGCGCGCGCCGTCCGGATAACGCACGGCGGCCGCACGGGCCGCCTGAAGCAGGACGGGCCGGTTCTCCTGAGGCGCATCCAGCCGCAGCAGCAGGCCGGTGAAGGTCGTCACGCTGTTGTCCGCATTGGGACGATCGCCGCTGATGTCGCGGATCAGCACCGTCTGCAGACGCTCGCGCCGCGCCGGCGAAAGCGGACGATCCAGCAGATAGGCGGCGATGGCCTCCTGCAATCCCGAAACCTCGCCGGCCTGTTCCATCCGCTCGACCAGGGCCTCGTAGAAGCCGACCAGCCGGTCCTCGTCGAACCGCGCCGCCATCTGCTGAAGCGGACTCGGGCCGCCGCGTCGGCGCGACGCCGCCCCGCCGGTCGGCATGGGGTCCCCGCCGCGCGTGACCAGGAAGCGGATCAGGCTCTCGTCGTCGATCAGCCGCCGCCCGGCCGCCGTCTCGAACCGGCCGAGACGTTCGGGGTCGATCCGGTACAGATCGAAGAAGACCGCGTCGCTGAACCCGGAGGCCAGCAGCGGCGGCAGGATGTCGTCGCGCAGCACGGCTGGCGAACCGAAGTCCGCAGCCTTCATAAGCAGAACGATCAGGCCCTCGGGCTGGGCGCCCTCATTGCCGCGTTCGCGCGCCGCGCGCCAGGGCGCGTCTTCGGCGATGGCCTGGGCGGTCATGGCGCGGATGCGTTCACGATCCTGCGCCTCGAAGGCCAGGACCAGATCCAGTTCGAACTCCTCGCTCCGGGCGACCTGACGACGCAGGTCGTCGAGGGGCCGGTCACGGGTCTGGTCGCGGACCTGGGCCGCCGCTGGATCGGCCTGATAGCCGGCGAGCGCGCGTCGATACGCCGGATCGCCGCCGTAGATCGCCTGCAGCGGCGCCTCGGCCTGGGCCAAGGCGGGCCTGTCCAGGGCGGCGGCCAGGCGCCGGTTGACCGTCACGGCCAGGGCCAGACGCGGCGCATCGGCCAGCTTCGGCCCATCCCCGTCCGCCTGGTCAGGCGCCTGGGCCGAGGCCTGGGCGGCGTCGAAGGTCGCGCGCCAGCTGGCCAGCCGGTCGGCGTCGTTCGCCTTCGGCCAGGTCAGCAACAGGCCTTCGATCACGGTCGGTCCATACTGGGCCGCATCCAGATTGGGCGGCGCATCGCCCACCAGCCGCGGCGGCTGGCGCTGGATCAGCAGGTTCAGGGCCTTCCAGTAGAGGCCGCTCGCCTCGTCGCCCTGACCTTCGGCCTCCATCAGCTCCGCCGTCCGCGACAGCAGATCCAGATTGTCCTGATCCTGCAGCAGGGCCAGCCGATAGCTGGCCAGGGCGTCGCCGTTGCGGCCGACGGCGGCATAGGCCTCGCCGCGCAGCCCCTCGACATTCACCAGCCCGCCCATGTCGCCCATCAGGGCGAAGGCGCGTTCGGCGCCGGCCACGTCGCCCTGTTCCAGGAAGGCGCGGGCCAGGTCGGCATAGACCTCGGGCGGATAGGGTTTGCGCATGGCGACCAGACGACGACCGTAGACGACCTTGCGCGCCGCATCGCCGGATCCGCTCTCGCTGGGCGAGGTCAGGGCGATCAGCTGGCGCAGCACCGCCGGCTTCTGGTCCCCCGCCACGGCGAGCGAGGACTGGAGCGCGCGCAACTGGGTGTCGAAATCGCCGCGATCCTGGCTGACGTCCCCGACTAGGGACGACAGGCGCACGTCGTCGCCATAGGTCAGGATCCGCTCGAGCGCCGCGCGTCGGGCCCAGCCGAGACGCGCCTGCACTAGGTCCGCCGGCACGGGCGAACTGCCATCGCCGCCGGACGCCAGGGTGTCGAGCAGACCGTTCACGGCGGCGACGAAACTCGCCTCGTCCGTCGCCGTCTCGGCCTTGTACTGCAGCAGGGTCGCGGCCTGGGCGACGTCGCCCCGCGCCTTCTGGGCTGCCGTATATTCCAGCAGGGCGTCGACATCGTTCGGCGCCAGGGCCAGGGCGCGCCGGTGCTGGACCAGGGCCTCGTCCAGACGATAGCCCGAGGTGTAGATCGAGGCGGCGAACCGCGCGGCGTCGGCGCCGTCCAGCCGTCCGGCGGACTGGATCCGCGTCAGAAACGCGTCGATCCGGGCGTTGCGCGCAGCCTCGCTCTCGGCCGGATCGGGGAAGCGCAGGATGTTGATGATCAGGCGGCGCAGATAGGCTTCAGCATTGGCCGGGTCGATATCGGCCAGACGCCCCAGGGTCTGGTTCAGGGCCGTATAGTTGCGCATCCGCGCCTGGACCGAGGCCAGTTGCTCCAGCGTCCGCACCTCTCCCGCGCTCGACCGCTCGGCATAGGTCCGCACCGCACGTTCGGCGCCGGGGCCGTCCTGCTGGGCGATACGGATCTCGACCAGCAGATTGACCTCGCCCTGGTCGGCGGTGCCGGCGACGATCCGCTGTTCCAGCTCGTCGCCGATGACGTCCAGACGGTTCAGCCTCTGGGCCGCGCGGATGATCAGCCGCTGCAGATAGGTCTTGCGCGCCGGCAGCTGGGTCCGGGCCCACAGTGTGCGCCAGCGGTCCAGCGCCTCTTCGGGCCGTCCGGCGGCATAGGCCAGTTCGGCGATATGAGCCTGCTGGTCGTCGTCCAGCACGCCGCCCGCCCGCTCGATCGACAGCAGCGTATCCAGCGCCTGATCCTGACGACCCAGACGCTCATAGTCCTCGGCCACGGCGAGCTGGGTCGTCACGTCGTTCGGCCGCAGAGCCCGCAGGGCCTTCAGTCCGGCGTCGGCCTCGGCGTCGCGGCCCTGGTCGATGGCGATCTCGACCTCGAAGCGTCGCACGGCCACGGCCAATTCGGGCCGGGCGCCGGCGTCGCCCAGCAGGGCGCGGGCCTGGTCGCCCAAGCCCATGGCGATCATCCGGCGCGCCGCCTCGATCTGGGCCTCGGGCCGGTCGCGGTTGGCGGCGAAAAAGGCGCGATAGACCTGAACCGCCCCGTCTGTATCGCCACGCTGCAGATGGAAAGCGGCGAGATCGTTCGACCAGCGCACCTCGGCCGGCTGGGCGCGGATCAGCCGGGCGTATTCCGCCTCGACCTCGTCGGTGCGGCCGGCGGCGCGCAGCACGCCGAGCAGTCGTTCGCGCAGGGCCGCCCCGCCGCTTGACTGAACGAAGGCGACCGCCGCGTCATAGCGGCCCAGTTCCAGCATGACGTCGAGACGGGTCTGGTCCACCTCCGGCCCGCGCGGGCGCGAGGCCAGATCGGCTTCCGCCCCGGCCAGATCGTCCTGCGTCCGATAGGCCTCGACCAGCAGGGCCAGGGCGTAGAGCCGGTCCTCGGGCGTCGTCGCCGCCGAGAAGGCGCGCCAGACGGCGGCGGAGGCGACCGCCCGGTCGCCCGCCGTGATCGCCCAGTCCGCCTGCCGGATCGCCACCGCATAGCCCTGCACCGAGGGCCGATACAGGGCCAGGGCGTCGTCGGACCGTCCCAGCAGCCCCAGCACGGCCGCCGCGCGATTGGCCGCCTCGGGCCCGGCCTCAGCCAGGTCCTTCAGAGCGTCGGGACGACGACCGGTCACGCCGATCACCGCCAGCCTGCGGTCGATCATGCTCCGTTCGGCTGCATCCCCGGACTTGGCCCGGGCGCGTTCGTAAAAGCCCGTCGCGGCGCCGGCCTGGCCCTGGACGTCGAGCAGGCGCGCCCGCAGCAGCAGGGCGTCGGTCGTCTCGCACTGGGCCAGCGCGGCCGCCACCGTATCGCCCGCCGCCTCGGCCTGACCGTCGCGCCATTGCAGCACGGCCTTCAGCACGGCGGCGCGGCAAGCGGCGGCCTGGTCCGGCGAGGCCGTCAGGGCGTCCAGACGCGCCATGACGCCAGCCAGATCATCGGCCAGCACGGCGCGGGCGTACAGACGATCGGCCGCTGCGAAATCCAGCCGGTCCGCGCCCAGCAGACCGGGCTCTATGGTGGTCGGGACACGGGCGCCGGACGCTTCTACCTGGGGGGCGGCCAGCACTGTCGTCGGCGCGACGCCGCCCAGGCTCAGACCCAGGGCCAGGAACAGGGATCGGGAGCGGAGGTTCATCGGTCAGGCTCCCGCGACGGTCCGCCGGGGCGGCCAGCGACGATAGACGATTTCGGCCAGATACAGGGACAGGGCCAGCCAGCAGAGCCAGCCCCACAGGTCCAGCGCCGCCGCCTCCCCGCCCCTGACGGCCGGTCGGGACGCAAGCGCGGCGACCGTGTCGAGCGCCTCGCCTCCGGTCAGACGCGACAGCTGGTCCAGCGGCAGGGCGTCGGCCTCAGACAGGGGACGGTTCAGATCGCCGCCCGCAAAGGCCGGCAGGGCGGCGCGCGTCACGCCGTCGGCGTCGCGGACCTCCAGACGCACCGGTCGGCCGGGCGCGACATCGACGGCGACCGTGAACAGACCGGGGGCGCGCTCGACCGGCGTCAGATCGCGGCCGGCGCCGCCGTCCTGGCCCAGCAGCCGCAGGGTCGGCGCGTCGTCTCCGGCGCCGCGCACCCGTTGGACCACGACCGAGACCTGTCCGCCGGCCCGGCCCAGACGCACGTCCCAATCGGGGCGCGCATCCGCCGTGCGCGCGATCAGCCGCCGCAGCCAGTCGCCATAGCCGGACCAGTTGCGCCAGCTCTGCGTGCCCGCGCCCACCGGCTCGGTCATCAGGGCGGTCACCCTGCCCGCGCCCCACTGCCAGCTGGCCAGGACCGGATCGCCGGTCCCCGTCCGCAACAGGGTGTCGGCCAGCGGCCGCACGCCCGCCTGGGCATAGCCGTCCAGGGCCGGCGGCGGCGCGGCCAGATCGCTCCAGCCATAGGCCGGCGCCGAGGCGGCCAGGGCGAAGCCGCCGCGCTTCACGCCCGGCTCGGGCTTCTGCTGCGGCTGTTTCAGATTGATCTCGACCAGGTTGAACTCGTCATTGACCACATAGAAGCGGCCACGTCCCAGACGCGCCCACTGGGCCATCCGCGCCTCGCCCTCGGTGCTGCCCCCGACCAGGACGGTCGAGACGCTGACCTGATCGTCGGCGATGTGGCGGATCAGTTGCGGATAGCGGTCCGCGTTCACCCCGGCGTCCGAGATGACCAGGATGTGGCGATAGCGGGCCTGGGTGTTCTGCAGACCGTAGTAGGCCTCCTGCAGGGCGCCGAACAGGTGTTCGCTGCCGCCCTGAGCCTGGACCCGGCCGATGGCGCGCTCGACCTCGGGGATGTCGCGGGCGGGCTGCATCGGGGCGACCCACTGACGACCGCCGTAGAATTCGACCACGCCGACGCTGTCGGCCGGGGTCAGTTTGCGCACGGCCAGACGCGCGACCTGTTTGCCCAGATCCAGAGGCGTGCCCAGCATCGAGCCGGAGGTGTCGATGACGATCGCCAGGGCCACGCTGGGGTCCTCGGTCAGTTCGTCCTGCTTGATCTCGACCGGCAGGGCCGCCGCCAGCGGCGTATCGGCATAGCCGCCCGGTGCAAAGGCCGCATCCCCGCCCGAGACCGCCAACCCCAGACCGCCGCCGCGCACCGCATCGAGCAAGCGGGCCTGGGTCGTCGCCGGCAGGACCGAGGCCGGCACGTCGTCCAGCATGACCGCGCGATAGGCGGCCAGATCGACCGATCCGAGGGTCGAGGGATCGCGCGCCTCGACCCGCACCCCGTCGCCCAGCAGGCGTTGCAGGGCGGCGCCCGCCCCGGCCTGACGGCCGTTGGCGTAGAACAGCCGCAGCGGATCCTGAACCGCCAGTTCCGTCTGATACCGGCTGACCACCGCGCCGTCGCGCGACAGCTCCAGACGCAGTGAACGATAGCCCGCCGCCGCGCCGGGCAGAGACAGGGGAACCGCAAAGCCGCCGTCCAGATCGAACGGACCGACGGCGGCGATCCGACGCTCGCCGTCGAAGGCGGCCAGGGTCAGCCCCTGTCCCGCCCCTTCCAGCCGCACCTGCAGCGACGCCCGTTCGCCGGCGCCGACGACCGGCGCCGCGACGCGGGCGATGAAGGCGTCCTGACGCCCGGCCGCCAGGGCCACCGTATCGACGGCGACGCCGCGCGACAGCAGGCCCTCGACGGTGCGGCCCCAGTCGCGATCCGGGCTCAGCCCGTCGCTGATCAGGGTGACGCGCCCGCGCGATCCTTGCGGGAACACATCCAGCGCCAGACCCAGGGCCTGGGTCAGGGAGCCGTCGCCGCCGGTCTCGCCCAGGCGGACGAAACGGTCGGCCTTCAGTTTCAGCGGTTCGCCGCCGCGCTGGATCACGACGACCGGGCCGTCCGCCCGGCGACGGGCGACGGCGGCGGTCACGGCCTCGCGCACCTGGTCGCGCACGGCGGGCGACAGGCGGTCGCCCTGATCGACGACGAAGACCTGGGGCGCGCCGCGTCCCGGATGGATCAGGCTGGGCTGGGCCAGGGCGGCGATCAGGGCCGTAAAGACGGCGAGCCGCAGCCCCAGCCGCACCGGCGCGGCCTTGCGCCCCAGCCAGAAGAAGGCGGGGAGCAGCAGCAGAAGCCAGCCGGCCTCGGGATGAAGAAAGGTCAGGGACACGATCGGGATCTCAGGCCAGGGCGCCGCGCTGATGCAGCCGCCATTCCAGCAGCAGCAACAGGCCGGCCAACAGGACCAGCAGGCTGAAGAACAGGTCGACGGCCGGACCGCGCACCGGCACGACCACGACGTCCGCCGGTCGCGGACGGGCCGCATCCAGGGTCACGGTCCGGTCCAGCAGGGAGACGGTCGTCGACAGGTCGCCGATCCGGGTCTCGCCCGCCGCGCCCAGATGGAGGTCGCCGTTCAGGGCGCGCGCGGCGATGCGCCGGTCCGCCGCCAGACCATACAGGTCCGACTGATCGACCAGGGTCGTTCCCGCCGCCGCATAGGGGATCCACGGCTCGGGATCGGACAGCCAGCGCAGCGAGCGGGACACAAAGACCGGGAAGTCGGCCGAGGCAGTGAAGCCGCGCCCGTCGTCGAACAGGACCGACCAGACCGACAGGCTGCGACGCGGACCGGACCCGGCCTCGACCGAAACGGCGCGATGGGTCCGTTGGGCCAGGGCGGCGGCGTCCAGGTCGGCCAGGCCCAGGGTCTCGGCGTCGGCCGCCAGATCGGGCGCGTCCTCGGCCTGGCCATAGGTCAGGCGGAAGGCCGGGCCGTCGGTCCCGGTCAGGACCAGGGCGGGCCGGCCAGCGCCGAAGCGCTCGCCGGCGCGACGGACCACCACATCGGCCTGATCGGCCGCGACCTCGGTCAGGCCCGCGTCCAGCCGCACCACCTGCCGCAGGGCGGCGGGCGTTCCGGCCGACAGGGCCACCTTCAGCACGCCGCGCGACGGCAATCTCAGCGCCGCCCGGTCGTCGGCGGGGAAGTCGTCGCCGCGCGCCAGCCGCACCGCGAACAGGCTTCCGTCCGCCGCCACGTCCCGGATCATCAGCGCCCCGCCCGGCAGGACGCTCGCCTGAACCGACAGGTCGCGCCCGTCGCGGCTGAACCTCAGGGCCTCGGCCGACAGGGCCGCGCCGCGCGCGTCCACGGCCTGAACCAGAATATCGGCGCGATCCGCCGCGCCCGAGGCCGCCGGACGCGCGCCCAGGGCCACGACGCCGCGATTGCCCGTGACCGGCTCGGCCAGATAGCCCCAGACCAGATCGGTTCCCGTCGCCGGGCGCGCCGCCACGCCGGACGACCAGGCGCCGTAATAATGGACGACGGTCCGCTCGCCCTGCGACGGGACCGCCATCGGATCGACCGGACCGGCCGCGACGAACCGGGCGAAGCCGGACGGGCGGGTCTGGGCCTCCACCCCGTCCAGACGTCGCGTCAGCAGGGCGATGTTCTCGCCGGGCCGCAGCAGGGGCGTGCCCGTCGCGTCGCCTAGATAGACGGCCCGGCGCGACGGCTCGGTCGCGCGCACGTCGGCGATCAGGGCGCGGCGGGCGCGCTGGAAGTCGTCGCGTCCGGTCAGCCCCGCCGAGGCGTCCAGATAGAAGACATGGCGCGCCGCATCGCGATCCGGCGTCAGCTCCGGCCGCGCCCCCGCCGTCCACAGCAGCAGGGCGATGGCCAGGATCAGCAGATAGGCCAGCCAGCGCTGGAACCTCTGGCGGAACACCCGCAACGGCGCGACGCGCGCCGCCTGGGCCCACAGGCCGGCGGCGGCGATTCGCACCCGCTTCTGGCGCGCCTTTAGGATCTGCAGCGCGAACAGCAGGGCCGCAAGAAGGCCGGCGCCGGCCAGAACGGCCCAGAGGGGAAGCGACACGAAACTCACAGCCGGACCGCTCCGCCTTCGAACAGGACCGCCAGTTGCTCCATGACCGGCGCATCGGCGTCGATCCGCGCCAGACCCGCGCCGCGCGCCCGGGCGAAGTCGACCAGGGTCCGGTCGAAGACGCCATAGGCCGCCTTGTACCGGGCGATCAGATCCGGGGTGATAGTCAGGGAGGCCGGCGCCGGCGCCTCGCCGTCGTCCATCAGCACGTCGCCGTTCAGATCAGGATGGCGTTCGGGATCGGCGTCATGCGGCTTGACGATCTGCACCAGCAGCAGGCGGTGCGGCAACCGCTCCAGCCCCTTGACCACCGCCTCGATCCCCGCCTCGTCGAAGAAGTCCGAGATCACGATCACCAGACCCTGGCGGACGCGCATTCCCGCCAGATGCATCAGGGCCGCCGCCAGACCGGTGCCGCCCTTCGCCTCGTAGCCGGCCAGACTATGGGCCACGCGCGCCAGCCCGGCCTTGCCGGACACGGCGCGGAACTCGATCTCCATCGTGTCCGAGAAGGGAAACAGGCCGACGGAATCGTGCTGGTCCAGGGCCACGGCCGACAGGGCCAGGGCGGCGCGCTGGGCGGCGTGGATGCGCGGCGGCCGCTCGACGTAGAGGCTGCGCGACCGGTCGACCAGGACATAGACCGGCATGTCCTGGCTTTCCTCGAACACCCGCACGAAGACCTTGCCCAGACGGCGATAAACGTTCCAGTCGATGGCGCGCAGATCGTCGCCGGCGACATAGGGTTTGAAGTCGGCGAACTCAGACCCCTGGCCCCGCGCATTGGTGCGCTGTTCGGCCAGACGCCCGCCCTTCTGCGCGCGTGCTATCCGCAGGGAAAAGGGCTTCAACCCGGCCAAAAAGACCGGGTCAAACAGAGCCTCGAAGCTCAAGGGTTGGGCCAGATCGTCGACGGGCGCGGCGGGCGCGCCCGCAGCGCGCTTGCGGAACAGCATCTCAGTTTCCGCTCGCGTTGCGTCGGGTGAAATAGTCGCGCGTCAGCCGCTGGTCCTGGGCCGAGGTCACGCGCGGCGCCGTGCGCGACGCCTCGCCCTGCGCCGCGCCGCGGTCGCCGGCCTGACCGGGCGTGACGGGAAAGGCCTGGGGCGCGCCGTCGCGGGTCGTGGTGCTGGTCCTGCCAGGGCTGACCATGCCGGACAGACGATCCTGCATAGGCGTGGCCAGCAGCAGGCTGGACACGCCCCGTCCCTTCTTGGCGCCGGCGTCGGCGCCGCTGCGCTGGCCGGATTCGCCCTGGCCGCCGCTCTGTTCGCCGCCCTGCTGGCCCTGATCGCCGCGCCGGCTGCGCCCGCTGGGCTCCTGGCCCTCGCCGCTCTGGCTGTTGTTGGATCCGGACTGGGGTGGTTCCGCCTGCCGGGCCGAAGGCGCGTCCTGACGGCCGCCGGCGGACTGACCGCTGCTGGCGGGCGCGGAGGCCGTGTCGGACTGATCCTCGTTTCCGATCTGGCCGCTCGGGGTCCGGTCATCGGTTTCGGGACGACCCGCCTCGGGCTCCCCCGCCGTCGCGCCGCGAGAACCACCGCGTCCGGCGGCGCCCTGCGCGCCGCGCCCGGCGCTCTCGCCGCCGCCCGCCGCCGCCTCTCCGGCCGCTCCGGGCTTGCCGGACGCGCGCGGCCCTCCGGCCGACCCTCGATCTGGACTCAGCAGGGACGTCAGCCGCCGCAGGATCGACGACACGCCCTCCCCTTCGCCCGCCAGTCCCGGCTGGCCGCCATTACGTGCGGCGACGGCCCGCGCGGCGTTCGCTTCAACGAGACGGGGCGACGGCGAAGCGCCGGGTTCGAGCGCAGCGCCCGATACCACCGCCACGCTCGCCCCCTCATCCGCCTCGAATGCGATCGGCGCGGGAACGGATCCGAGGCGCGGAATGAAGAAGGCCGACGCGCACAGCATCAGGGCGATCACTGGCCAGAGCCACAGCCGGGACGGTCGAACCGTCAGCGGCGGCGTCGAAGCGACCGTCCCGATCGCCGCACGCTCGAGCCACGGCGAGGCCTCCTGGAGGGCGGCGATCTGAAAGGGAGACCGATCCGCCACCCGCAGAAACTCGTCGACGGTGAGAATCCGGTCCTTGATGCGAAATCTCTGGTCCATCCGGGCCAGGGCGGCGCTGCGGTGGGCGACCAGGGCCCTGCGGGCGCTGAGATAGATCACGAAACCGGCGATGATCGGCGGCAGGCAGATCGCGACTGCACCCACGACAGGCGACGGGCGTACGAACAGGGCGGAAATCGCGAAGGCCAGGCCGCCGACGGCCGAGGCCGGCGCGGCCCAGACCAGCGCCCGCGACACGGCCTGGCGACGCGCCTGATCCAGGATCAATCGCAGCCCCTTGGCCTCGAGCGCGTCCAGACGCAGTCGCAGCCCCGTATCGCCTCCCTGGATCATCCGCCCCAACCCGAACCGCACACGCGAAACACCCTGAAATCCGTAGGCCGGGCAGCTTGCACCAACCTTACGGGGCGTCCGGGCACAGACGAAAGCGCGCGGCCCCCGATCCGGCAAGGCTGGGGCAAGCTTCGCATGTTTGGTGGTCGTCCAGAACGCGATATTTCGGGGATCGACCGTGCATTCATTCGTCAAGACGACGGCGGGCGTCGCCCTCGCCGGCCTGCTGCTGTGCGGCGGCTCCACGACCGCCCTGGCCCAGGCGGCGAGCCAGGCCGCAACCCAGGCCCGGGCCGAACTGGGCAAGGTCCGGATTCCCTACGAGCGTTTCACCCTGCCGAACGGCCTGACCGTACTGGTCTATACCGACCATACCGTCCCCACCGTCTTCGTCGGCGTCTGGTACAAGGTCGGGTCAAAGGACGAGCCTGAAGGCCGCACCGGCTTCGCCCATCTGTTCGAACATCTGATGTTCCAGCCCACCCGCAACCGGCCGACCGAATATTTCCCGCCTCTGGAGGCTGTCGGCGCCACCGGCATGAACGGCAGCACCTCGACTGACTACACGCAATACTACGAGACTGTGCCCTCCAACGCTCTGGACCGCGCCCTGTGGATGGAGGCGGATCGGATGGGCGACTTCGGCAACGGCATCACCCAGGCCCTGCTCGACGAACAACGCGCCGTGGTCAAGAATGAGAAACGGCAGGGTGAATTGGGTCCGGGCCAGGCGTCCGAGGCCCAGTTCCTGCGCAGCTATTATCCCGCCGGCCACCCCTACGCCCACACCACCATTGGCTCGATGGAGGATCTGGACCGCGCCACCGTCGAGGACGTGAAGGCCTGGTTCGACGCCAACTACGGCGCCTCCAACGCCGTCCTGGTCCTGTCCGGCGACATCGACGCGGCGACGGCCCGCGAGAAGGTCGCCCGCTATTTCGGCGGCGTGCGTCAGGGCGAGCCGATCAGCCGGCCGGAACGCTGGACGCCGTCGATCCCCGACATCCGCCGCGACGTCGTCTATGAGAACATCCCCGTCGCCTCCCTGACCCGCACCTGGCCCCTGTCCAACGGCGCCTCGCGCGACAACACCCTGCTGCAGCTGGCGGCGCGCAGCCTGGCCGGCGGCAAGGGCACGCCCCTGTACGACGCCCTGGTCGAGGATCTGGACCTGGCGACCGGCGTCTCGGCCAGCGTTAGCGAGGGCGTGCTGACCGGCGCCTTCAGCCTGTCGGTCCAGCTGAAGCCCGGCGTCACGCCCGAGACGGCGGACGCAGCCGTCGACCGGGTTCTGGCCGACTTCTACGTCACGGGCCCGAAGGCCGAACGGCTGGAATCAGTCGTCACCGGCACCGACCTGTCCCTGCTGCGGATGATCGAGAACAGCAACGCCATCGGCACCTGGCTGGCCGACGGCGAAGTCACCCACGGCGACCCGACCTATTTCCTGAAACAGCGCGACTGGATCGTCGACGTAAACCGCGACGAGGTCCGTGACCTGGCCGCCCGCACCCTGTCGCGTCCCTATTACGAACTGATCCAGGCGCCGTCGCCGGCCCCGGTCGCTGCGCCGGACGCCTCGGCCCTGGCCGACCCGACCAGGATGCCCGATCCCGGCCCCGCCGATACGAAGATCCAGTTCCCGGCGGTCGAGGAGACCACCCTGCCCAACGGCATGAAACTGGTCGTGGCGCGCCGTCCCAATCTGCCCGTCGTCGACGCCAGTTTGCAGTTCGCCACCGGATCCCTGGCTGAAGAGGCCTATGGTCGCGGCACGGCCGCCCGCGCCTTCAGCCTGATGACCGCCGGCACCCGCCGCTACGACGCCGAACAGCTGGCCCGCGAGGCGTCGCGCATCGGCGTCGGCATCAACGGCGGCGCCCAGGCCCGCCAGAGCGGCGTCAGCTGGTCGATGCTGGAGGCCAAACTCGACGAAGGCTTCGCCCTCGCCGCCGAAGTGGTGCGTCACCCCGCCTATCCCCAGCGCGACATCGACCGGGGTCTGGAAGGCGTCGGCCCGCAGTTCGACGCCTATGAGCGCAATCCGATCGAATCCGCCGGCCCCGTCTACGCCCGCGCCATCTGGGGCGAGGGCCACCGCAGCGGACGGATCGGCACCCGCGCCGACGCCGCCGACGTGTCGCGCGACGCCATCCAGTCCTTCCATGACCACGAACTGGGCCCGAACAACGCCACCCTCTATCTGGTCGGCGACATCACCCTGGATCAGGCCCGCACCCTGGCCCGCAAGCATTTCGGCGACTGGCGTCCGGTCACGCCGACCCCGCTGGCGACCGTTCCAGAGGCGACCGGCGCGCCCGGCCGGGTCATTCTAGTCGACGCCCCCGGCTCGGCCCAGACCAGTCTGACGGTCGGCCATGTGGTCGACGCCTTCGACCCCGACCAGTCCGCCGCCGAGGCCCTGGCCGATTCCGTCCTGGGCGCCGGCTTCAACAGCCGCCTGAACATGAACCTGCGCGAGGACAAGGGCTGGACCTACGGCTTCACCGGCGGGGTCTCCGACGCCCCGGTCGGCCAGCGCGTCTTCACCGCCAGCGGCACGATCGAAGCCGAACACACGGCCGAGGCCATGACCGAGGTCCGCAAGGAGATCGCGGACTATGTCGGCGACCGTCCCGCCACCCAGGAAGAGATCGACCGCGACCGTACGGCCCGCATCCTGGCCTTACCCTCGGCCTTTACGGGCAATGGCGCCTTCCTCGGCTCCATCGTCAGCTCGGCCGCCTATGGCCAGCCCTACGACCGCGCCGCCTCATCCGGCGACCGGCTGGCGGCCGTGACCCTGGATCAGGTCCAGGCCCTGTCGCGCCGGACCTATCATCCCGACCGACTGACCTGGGTCGTCGTCGGCGACCTGTCCAGGATCGAGGCCTCGGTCCGCGCCCTGAATCTGGGTCCGGTCGAGGTCTGGGACATCTACGGCAAGCGCCTGAGATAGGATCCATCAACCGCAGGATGTCCTTTCGGCAGAATCGTGCGAACGAACCGCCGGCTCCGCCCCTCCCCGACGGAACATCGTCCCATGACCTGGCCCTCCCTCGTTCTCATGCTCGCCGGCGCCGCCCTGCCCGGTCAGGAGACGGTCGGGCCGCGCCTGGACGACGCGCCGCCCACCGCCGTTCTGGAAGACGTCGAGGTCACCGCCCGGCGGGGCGCGGCCCGGGTTCCGCCGGAACAGGAGTATGACGGCGCCGCCATCGACGCCCTCGCCGCTTGGGACATCAACGAGGTGATCGCGCGCGCTTCGGAACGCGCGGGTGATCGCGATCCTCCCGTCATCATCATCAACGGACAGCGGGTGGCGGACCCGTCCATCTACCTGGACCTGCCGCCCGATGCCATGACGCGGCTGGAGCTGCTGCCGCCTCAGGCGGCGTCGCTGTATGGGCAGCCTCCGGGTCGACGGGTGATGAACCTGGTCATGGAGCGGCGCTTCGACAGCACGGCGATGCAGGTCGGCGGTTCTCGTCCCACGGCGGGCGGAACCTCGACCCTGCAGGGCGACCTGCGCCGCTCGTCGATGAACGACGGCGCCGTCACCAACTTCGGCGGGGCGGCCGGTTCCACCAGCAGCCTGCGCGCCGGGGAACGCTCCGGCTACACCCTGGGCCAACCGGGCGATGAGAGCGGTTCGACCACCCTTCGGCCCGAGACGCGCAATCTCTCCGTCAACGCCGCCGTCAGCCGTAGGTTCGGCGACTGGTCTTCCAGCCTGCGCCTGGATGCGCGGTCGATGTCCAGCCGCAGCGTCGCCGTCTTCGCCGGCGTCCCGACCGGCAACAGGACCGAGTCCGACGGACTGTCCGCCAACGCCGGACTGAACGGCGCGATCCTGGGCTGGCAGACCCAGGCCATGCTCAACGGCGGCCTGAACCGTTCCGAACAATACGGCCTGAGCGACAGTCGCCAGCAGACCCGGTCCCTCGGCGCCGACCTGTCCGCAGACCGCAGCCTGAAGTCCCTGCCGGCCGGCGATCTTCGCGCCAATCTGTCCGTCGGCCTCAATCACAGCTGGTCCGAGGTCGAGCGCGCCTCTCTCGGCGCGACGCCGAACGACGAAGACCGGATCAGCCGCAACGCCCAGTTCCGTGGCGGCCTGACCCTGCCGCTGTTCAGCCGCACCGATCGCAACGGCGAGCGCCGCCCCGGCCCCGGCGATCTGTCTCTCAGCCTCGCGGGCAATCTGTTCTCCAGCGAGTCCGGCGGCGGCCAGGGCGTCGACCTCGACCTGAACTGGTCGCCCCTCCAAAGCCTTCGCTTCAACACCGGTCTCTCCACAGGGACCAGCGCCCTGCCGACGGACCAGTTGTACGCCCCCCTCACCTATGGCGACCCCATCACCGTCTTCGATCTGGTCACTGGCGAATCCGTCCAGGTGGTTCCGATCCGGGGCGGCAATCCCGACCTGCGCGCCCAAAGCAACGACCGCCTCAACATCGGCGTCAGCGCCGGCCCCTACACCGGCCAGCGGCTGTTCATGAACCTCAACTATATGCGCAACGAGACGCGCGACGGGCCGGGGCAACTGGACGCCCCCACCCCGGCGCTGGAGGCCGCCTTCCCCGATCGCTTCATCCGCGACGCCGACGGGCGGCTGATCTCGATCGACCAGAGGCCGTTGAACCTGGCCTCGAGCACATCGGACATGGTCTCGGCGAGCCTGAACGCGGATCTGCCGCTGCCGTGGTCTGCCGGAGAAGACGCTCAGCGACTGCGGATAAACCTGAACCATTCGTACCAGATCAGCGACATCTCGCGGTTCGGCCCCGGCGCCCCTGTGCTCGACCGCCTCTCCGGCGTCGGCGCCGGCCGCTCGCGACAGACCAGCTACCTGAACGCCGATACGATGCGCGGCCGGTGGAGCCTGAACGCCACCGGACAATGGCAGTCGGGTTACCGGCTGCGCCGCAACGACGAGCCCGGCCCGAACGATCTGGAAGTCGACGCCGTGGCCACGGTGAACCTCAGGATCGCCTTCGTCCTGATGCCTCGTCAGAGATCGGACGCCACGGCCTCTGCGACGCCGGGCTCAGGTAAGGGCCGTATGTCCGGCGGTGGTCAGCTCACACTGCAGATCAACAACCTGTTCGACACCCGCCCCGACGCGCGCCTCGGCGACGGTCGCGCCGCACCGGGCTATGGCCGCGACGATCGGGACCCGCTCGGCCGGTCGATCCAGATTCAACTGGCCAAACGTTTCTAGGCCAGAACCAGGCCTTGCGCGGACCTTGGGTCCGCCACTTCACGCCAGAGCCGACACGCAGCCGGGCAATAAAAAACGCCGCAGGGAAAGCAGGACCCTGCGGCGCTTCGGCGACCGTATGCAGACTGGCGCTGGAGCGATCAGTCGGTTGCGTACGGCCGTTTGACGTGGGCCAGGACGTCCTCGAGCAGGGCGTCGGCCGTCAGATTGTTCGCCTGGGCGTGGAAGTTGACCACCAGGCGGTGACGCAGCACCGGCATGACCACGGCGGCGACGTCGTGAGTGCTGACTGCAAAACGGTCGTCCAGCAGGGCCTGAACCTTGGCGGCCAGCATCAGGCTCTGCACCCCGCGCGGAGAGGCGCCCAGGGCCACGCTGCGGTTGACGCTGTCGGGGGCGTAGTCGCTGCCGGGCTGCGTGCCCATGACCAGACGGATGGCGTAGGCCTTAGCCGCCTCGGTCACCGGCACCTGACGCACCACGGCGCGCATCCGCTGAATCGTCGCGGCGTCGGTGACGGGATTCAGCACCACGTCGTGGCCCGCCGTCGTGCGGTCGATGATGGCGTGATAGTCGGCCTCGGACGGGTAGCCGACGACCAGTTTGAACAGGAACCGGTCCAGCTGCGCCTCGGGCAGAGGATAGGTGCCCTCCTGGTCCACCGGGTTCTGGGTGGCCATGACGCAGAAGGGTTCTGGCATCTTGATGGTGCGGCGGCCGACGGTGACCTGGCGCTCCTGCATCACCTCCAGCAGGGCGGACTGGGTCTTGGGCGTAGCGCGGTTGATCTCGTCCGCCAGCACCAGGTTCGAGACGATCGGTCCCTGCTGGAAGGTCAGCTCATGGCCGCCGCCCTCGGTCTCGGTCAGGACCGTGGTGCCGACGATATCGGCCGGCATCATGTCCGGCGTGAACTGGATGCGCGAGAACGGCAGGTCGATGGCGCGGCTCAGCGAGGCGACCAGCATGGTCTTGCCCAGGCCCGGCACGCCTTCCAGCAGCACATGGCCGCCGGCCATCAGGGCGGTCAGGACGCCGTCGACGACGTCCGCCTGACCCACGATCATCCGGCCGATCTCGGCGCGGATCCTGATGAAGGTTTCCTTGAACTCGGCCGCGTCGCGGCGGGCGCGTTCGACATCGTCTTGAGACGCCATGGAAGATCCGGTTTCGTAAGCCATGAGAAGAAGATCGCACCTCTGGCTTGCACCAGACTGGCAGGGTTGGAGAAGTTGCGGAAAGGGCTTAGCCTTCCCCAGTCAGGCAGTAGCCCAAGCCGCGCACGGCCTGGATCCGCACCTTGTCGGTGCGCCGCGCCAGATTAGTCCGTAGGCGGGAGATCTGCGACTCCAATGAATTGGCGTTGACCACCTTGTCGTAGCCATAGACCCGCGACTCCAGCGTCTCGCGCTGAACGACCGCGCCGGGACGCGCCATCAACGCCTCCAGCACCAGGGCCTCGGTCCGCCGCAGGGTCAGGGGCGTCTCGTCGATGAAGAAGACGCCGCTTTCCACATCATGCATCAGCGGTCCGAACCTGCGCATTTCACGACGCGTCTCGATCGTGCGCCTCAGCGCCGTACGGATCCGCGCCAGCAGTTCGCGCGGCTCGAAGGGCTTGGCGATATAGTCCTCGGCGCCGGATTCCAGTCCTTCGACCCGGTGATCGATCGAGGTCAGGGCCGTCAGAACGATGAACCTCTGACGCCGGTTGCGCTGCTCGGCCCAGGCGATCAGCGAGACCCCGTCGCCGTCGGGCAACCCCCGGTCCAGCAGGACCAGATCGAACCCGCCGTCGTCCAGCGCATCGCGCGCCATGGCCAGACTGGTGGCCACATCAACGACGAACCCCTGTTTCTCCAGATAGAGCACCAGGGTCTCGGCGACATCCGCGTCATCCTCCACCAGCAACAGTCGCATCACACAAACCCCGGCGGCGTCAAAGCCCGTCGCCCCTTATCGTCCGCTTCGGCCGAAAGCCAAAGACCGGCCGCATCCAGGATGCGACCGGTCCTCGATCGTCAGAAGCTGTACTGCAGTTCCAGAGACAGCGTCCGTCCTGCCGCATTGTAGCGACCGGTGTCGTACGGACGGCCCTGCACGACCACGAACGGCGGATCGGCGTCGAAGATGTTCCGACCCGCGAAGTTCAGGCGCACATCGTTGCTGATCCGCCAGGCGGCCGTCAGATCGATGGTAAGGCTGGCGTCGACCGGCTTGTAGCGCTCGAGGTTCGCAATGACGCCCGAATACTGATTCACCTCGTAGTTGTTGGTGTACGAGGGAATATAGTTGGCCCAAAGCATCGCGTTGATGTCGTGATAGTACCAACCCAGAGATCCGATAATCTTATAGTCGTCGGGCCCTTGCAGATAGCCGAGGGTGGAGGCGGCCGGCACGTCCGCAAAGGCGCGCCGTTCAGCGTTCAGATTGTCGAGATACGAGATCTTCGGCTCGAACGTGCCGCGGCTGGTGACCCACAGATAGCTGAGGTCGTAGTTGATCGACGCATATTCCGACCCCAGGATGTTGAAGGTCATGCTGCGCGCTTCCAGGATCTTATGGGTCACCGGATCGCGCGGATAGAACTGCTCCAGCTGCAGGATCTGCGCCTGGGTCAGGAAGGTCTGCAGATCGTTCGTACGGGCGAACTCGTTATCGATCTTGGTGCGGTTGTAGTTGATGTCCAGCATCAGCCCGTCCAGCCGCCCCTTCGGACGCCAGGTCATGCCGTACGAACTCTGGGTCGAGGTCTGGGGCTGCAGATCCGGGTTGGACGTGGTTCGCATCACCACATTGTACGAGTTCGGCGACCAAGTGTAGGCGCAGTCCGTCGTGCACTGATACAGCGGGTCGTTGTAGATCGTCGTCGTATAGCTCGTGCCGCCGACGGCGGTGAACAACTGGGTGAAGGGCGGAGCCTGGAAGCCTTCGGTCCAGCGACCGCGGAAGGACAGACCCTCGAACGGCTCCCAGCGAACGCCATAGGCCGGCGTGGTGCGCGCGAAGGTGTTCTCCGCAATGATCAGGACGCCGCCGGCGTCGGCGGGAATGCCGTCGACCGTGCCGATCGGCCCCTCCGTCGTATAGGAGTCGTAACGCGCCGCCAGGCTGACCATCAGCGAACGCATGCCGGGGAAGGAGAAGTCCCCGCCGAAGATCGGCAGGTTCATCTCGCCGAAATAGGCGTAACGGTCACGGCTGCCGGACGTCGTGGTCCGGTAGCTGACCTCGCTGCTCTCGACGCCGTCGTCGTAGAGCTCGCCGCCCACCGCATAATAGATCTTGCCGGCCGGCAGGGTGTAGAGGACGCCGTTCAGACGGGCCTGCCAGTTGGCGCTGCGCGACTGCCGCTCCTCGGTGACGGGCGTATAGAAGAAGTCGGCGACGCTGGCGCCCGGTCCGCCGGCGACCGACTTCCAGGGATTGATGGCCAGGGTCGGATCGCTGCTGGTCAGAGCCAGGCACTGGCGATCGAAGACGGACTGCAGATAGTCGCGCGCGGCGCCGGTGACCCGGTTTTCCCGAAGATCGAAGTTGTCGCACCGGACGCCGTTGGGCGAGGTCGCGTCTGCGATCAGGGAGACCACCGAGGCCAGACGCGGCAGTTGCCCGTCGGTGTCCGACTGGGAGGTCGTGTAGGTGACTTCCAGCTTAGTGTCGGCGTTGAACTGGTAGGTGGCGCCGGCGTTGATGCTCCAGTTGCTGGACGTATTGCTGACCTTGCCGACCGGCAGTTCGCCTGCGGCGATCTCGGCCGCCGGGCTGTAGTTGACCGTCGCGCCGGGCGAGTAGGTGTTGAAATAATAGGCCGGGAACGGATTATAGGCCTGCCCCGGCGCCAGATCCAGGCGCAGCCCCGTGTCGTACAGCAGCTCCTGGGCGTTCGTGGACCGGTTATACAGGCCGTCGACGAAGACGCTCAGCTTGTTGGTCAGCTTCTGCTGGAAGTTGAAGGTTCCGCTGTAGCTCTCGGTCTCGGGACCGGCCAGTTCCGGCACATAGTCCGGCAGGGCCTCGGCCCCGACCGTGATCATGTCCGCCATGGTCGGCGCCCCGGTGAAGCCGGGACGCACCGTCAGCCCCTGGGTCACCCGGGTGGAGTTGAAGTTCTCGTCATAGACATAATAGGTGGTGTCGATGACGCCCGGCTGCAGCCCACGCGAGAAGCTCCGCGTGTCGAAGGCCGTATCGCCGTCGTAGTAGCCCGAGTAATCCTCGGTGAAATAGCCGGACTTGTAGTTGTTGATCGGCATGCGGCGGCTGTAGCTCAACGTGCCGGAAACACTGCCCGACCCCCAAGAATAGCCGGAGAAGGCGCTGATCCGATCCGTGTCCGCGTCATTGCTCGAATACTCGTGCTGGGCGGTGACCGTGGTGCCGGTGAAGTTGCTCTTCAGGACGAAGTTGATGACCCCGCCCGTCGCGTCGGCGCCATAGATGGCCGAGGCGCCGCTCATCGTGATCTCGACGCGCTCGACCGCGCTCAGCGGAATGCCGTTCAGATTGACGAAACCGTCCTCGATGCCGGCGGCCCCGGCGATACGGCGGCCGTTGACCAGGACCAGGGTGTTGCCCGCACCCATGCCGCCGAGATTGGCGGCCGAGACGCCCAGGGCGCCGATGGCGGTGACCGGCGCGTTCCGCGCCATCAACGGCCCGCGGCCGCGTTCGTTGGTAATGGCGCCGATGGTGGCGACGTTCTGCGGCAGGGTGCGGATCAGATCCTCGACGCTGCTCACGCCCCGCGCCTTGATCTCTTCCTCGGTGATCACGATGACGCTGGCGGTCGGATTGCCGTTGCGCAGACGGCTGCCCGTGACCTCGACCGTGTCAACGACGGCGGCGTCGTTGCTCTCCGGGGAACGGGTCCGCTCTTGAGCGGCGGCCTCTCGCGCCGCCTGTTCGAGGGTCGCTTCCGTAGACGTCGGCGCGGACTGCGCCCAGGCGCCGCCCGCCGATGCGCACAGCATCAGGGCCAGCATTGAGGTACTCATCACTCGTGCAGTCACGTCATTCCCCCTGCCGGCGGCGCCGGCGCAAAGATCACCTCCGCCGCTCGACCCGCATCGGCTGCGGGACGCCCCCACGACGACCGCACCGACGACACAATGTCGCGACATCGTCACCGTTACGTCGTCTAGCTTGCACCAAACTGGCAGGAACAGCTCAGCTGCCGGGCGCCCTTGTTTTTGACCGCAATCGCGCAATGAACTTGTCCATAGTGACGGGATCGACACACAGGCCGACACGTTCAAACCCCTGAGCCCACAGCGCGAAGCGAATATCGCGCAATGTCCGGTCGCAAGACGGCAGGTCGCTCGGCCGATCCGTCATTTCGGCGGCCACATTGCTGCTTTCGTCGTGTTGAAGCCCGATCGGCTGAGGTCGCCCGGAAACGACGCTTAAGATGATGCGATCGAGCCGACGCCTCGCCTTCCCCATAGCCGCAGCGATCGGATGTCGGTCGATCGATCGGCGGCCCGCAACCTGCGGATCAAACAGCAGCTAGCCCAATCGACTCCACCCCTGGGCGCGGCGAACCTCGCCCAGTTCCTGCGCGACAGACATCAGCCGTTCGGCGTTACGGGTCAGGTGGCCGCTGCGCCACAGGAAATGGATCTCGGTCCGCCCCGCTTCGCCCAGCGAATGGACCCGCACCTGCTGATGGCCCGGCAGGGTCTCCAGCACCGAGCGCAGCATCCAGGCCGCCCCCATGCCCGCCGTCACGCAGGCCAGCATGGTGTGATAGGATTCGATCTCGACCACCGGCAGGTCCGTCGCCTTCCCCTCGGTCAGCCAACGGTCCATGCGAAAGCGGAACGAACAGTCGTGGCGAAAGCCGTACAGTTCCCCGCACTCCAGTTCGGCCGGTCCGCCGACCGGCGGATGCGCCTGTTCCGTCACCAGCAGCATCTCGTCGATGAAGGCCAGCCGGCTCTCCAGGGCGTTCGACCGCACCGGCCCGTCCGTCAGGGCCAGGTCCAGCGCCCCCTCTCCGACATTCTGCACCAGGTCCTCCGACGCCTGATGCCGGATATCCAGATCGACGCCGCGGTAACGCGACCGGAACCGGCCGATCAGGGCGGGCATATAGTCGACCAGCACAACATCCAGCGCCCCCAGGGTCAGCCGCCCGCCGACGTCCTCATCCTTCATCAGGCTCCGGGTGCTCTCGGTCAGGTCCAGGATCCGCCGCGCATGGTCCAGCAACTGTCGCCCCGCCGGCGACAGCGACATGCCCTGCCGGTCGCGCAGGAACAGTTCGCAGCCCAGATCCTGTTCCAGCTGCTGGATCCGCACCGTCACCCCGGACGGCACCCGGTTCAACACCCGCGCCGCGCCGGAGACGGACCCCGTCTGGGCCACAGCGCAGAAGGCGCGAAGTTGGTCGATCTTCATATGTTCACATAATCCGAATTCAGGCTTCACGCCTTTTCAATTTCGCGAATACAGCCGCCGACCTACCGTCCGCCCGGATTACACGCGGGAGACGACGATGGATCTGCAACTCAAGGACGCCAGGGTGCTGGTCAGCGGCGGATCGCGCGGCATCGGCCGCGCCATCGTCGAGGGCTTCCTGGCCGAGGGGGCGACCGTCGCCTTCTGCGCCCGCACCGAGGCGGGGGTGCGCGAGGCCGAGGCGGCCCTGGGCGAAAAGGCCTTCGGTTCGGTCGTCGACATCACCGACTCGGTCGCTCTGGCCGCCTGGGTCGAGGCCTCGGCCGACTGGCTTGGCGGGATCGACATCATCGTGCCGAATGTCAGCGCCCTAGCGGGCGGTTCGGATCTGGAAACCTGGCGTTTGGCGATCGAGACCGACCTGCTCGGCACGGTCGCCTTCGTCAAGGCCGCCCAGCCCTGGCTGGTCGCATCCGACGCGGGTTCCGTGGTGCTGATCTCCAGCGTCTCGGGCCGTGAAGTCGATATGTTCGCCGAGCCCTATGGCGTCATCAAGAGCGCCGTCATCCACTACGGCAAGACCCTGTCGGTGAAGCTCGCGCCTCAGGGGGTGAGGGTGAACACCGTCTCGCCGGGGAACGTCTATTTCGAGGACGGGGTCTGGGGTCGGATCGAGCGCGAGACCCCCGAGACCTTCGCCGATTGCCTGGCCATGAATCCGCTGGGTCGCATGGCCCGCCCGGACGAGGTCGCCCGCGCGGTGCTGTTCCTCGCCAGCTCAGCGGCCAGTTTCACCACGGGCACGAACCTGACCGTGGACGGCGGCCTGACGCGGGGCGTTCAGTTCTAGGGAACGACACCCCTTGATCGCCGAGCGGGCCGTCCGCCGTCTGCGGTGAAGTTGAGCCCCGAACCTCGTGTCGATTACTCGCGCGACGTTGAGGCTAAGTCGACCTCCTTGGCTTGAAGAACTCGATAGTGGAGCCTTTGGACGGCCTTGCTGAACCGCGCTGCCTTCACGGCCTGTCGCTCAAGATCACCAGGGTAGTAGTTGAACCACCTCTCGGTAATGTCCTGCCCATCCATCGCGATTTCGATAAAGCGCGTGAACTCCGGCGCCACCATATCGATATCGGCATGAGCCATGCGATTTCGGATTTCAGCACTCTGCTCGTAACGATCAAGAATAGCCGCCCCCAGCGACGAGACCTTTTGCAACGGTCCATCCCGCTCCAACACCTTCCGCAAGTAGGCTATTCTCGCGATCCGCCGAAACGGCGCTCGCTCTGAAACGTCACTATATTCGGGCGTACTGGAACATAGGATAGCGAACTCCATCAGGCGACGTTCAATATGGCTGTAGCTCCACAGAATAGAGGCGCGGAGCATCAGCACCATCGCCAGCTCACGATCCGGCGTCCACGGGCTGATGATCGCGCGCCACTCCTGAGGAACGAGGTTTGCCTTCAACGGACTCGAATGATGACTTCGCGGTTCGCTCATTGAAACTTCCGTTTCCGGAAGGCCGACACATCCACTGAGATCAGCTTGAACCACTCGCCGTTAGCGCGCCGATCAGCAAACCGACGATGCCAGTAGGCTTCAATCCCCGGCGGATCATCTGTTCGGATCGTGTGAACCAACGTCGCCTTGTCGGGCAAAGCGGTCCGGATTTCCTTCACTCGCCGTTCCAGATCGTCGCTACGTCCGATTTTGTAGAAATCCCCCGACCTAATTAGATAGACGCTGCCCTCCGTCGCCCTCGACGGAGAGACGACCTTCTCGGCCCGCTTCATCGATGGGGCTGGCAGTAACGCCGCAACGTCGCGAAAACCGTCGTCACCCTCGACCCGTCGCCGGATCGTCTCGATCATATCCACTCGCCCGCCCAAATGCCGCGCGATGGCATTGCTGCTTGGAACCGCTGGATCGGTCTGCCGCAGCAAATCCATTTCGTCGCGCGTCGGCACCCGTCCGTAATGGCGGCAAGCGCGTATTACCGTCATCAGGACCGCATCGCTGTCGAGCGCTCCAGTTTTCTCGTTAGGCGCAAACCCAGCTTCAAGAAGCGCGTCGCTCCAACGCGCCCAGTATTTCCCTCGCCACTGATGCTCTTGAATGCCGGTGTCGCGAGTGAATGCCTTCTGTCCGGGGGCTTGGCCGGCCCCGGCTGAAAGCCTGCGAATCTCTCTGATGATCTCGTCGCGCATGACGATGAAGTACGCGATAGCGTCCCTATCTAATCAAGCGCCGTGTTCGACGAACTTGAACCCTCAATCGGCAAGCAAATGCGTGTCACACAAAGCGTCACACAACCCGCCTCAAGGCCGCCTTAAGCGGTTGTTTTTGCTCACTTTTAGGAAAATGGCGGAGACGGAGGGATTCGAACCCTCGGTACCCCTTACAGGGTACGACGATTTAGCAAACCGTTGCCTTCAGCCACTCGGCCACGTCTCCAGCGAAGGGCTCGATAGCGGAGGTCGCCGCCTCGTGCAATCCGGTTCGAACGAAACCCCTGTTGTTAACGCGACATAGAGGCCGGTCGTGCACAGTCGGGGTCGTTCGGAACCTACGGATCCCCATGCCCGACTGCGCCCCTCCCCTCGCCGCGCCGCCCCTGGCGACGCCGAAAGATCGCGCTGCACAAAAGGCGGAACGGGGGCCGTTCCGCCCGGAAGTCTGGTTGAACGCTCGTCAGCGGTCCAGCGTCCGTCTGGCCGCCCATTATTTCCGCGCCGCGGATGTCCTTGCTGTCGCCGGTCTGGCCGTGACGGCGCTTTGGCTGCTCGACGCCGCCGACCTGAACAGCCTGACCCTGGGCGCGATCCTTCCTCTGGCGACCGGCGCAGTGGCGATCCTGGCCCTGCTGCGCGGTCTGGGCCTCTACAGGTTCGGCCGGGACCTCGCGCCCCTGATCCACATTGCCTGCATCCTTGGCGCAGGCGTGCTGGCGATCGGCGCGGCTCTGCTCGTCGGTCTTGCGCTGGGCCGCAAGGGCCTGGGTCCCGTCGTGCCCTGGGGCGTCGCCGCCACCGCGACCCTGACCGGCCTGCACGCCCTGTGGCTGATGCTGGTGGCGCGCTGGCGCAGACAGGGCGCCCTGTCGCCCAATATCGTCATCGTCGGTGCGACCCGGAACGCCGAGGCCCTGATCGAACGCGCGCTGGAACGGCGCGACCTGAACATCCTGGGCGTCTTCGACGACCGCCTGGCCCGGTCGCCCGACAGCCTGGGCGGCGTGCCGGTGCTGGGCGGCGCCGACGCGCTTCTGACCCACAAGATGGCGCCCTATATCGACCGGATCGTCCTGGCCATCGACGCCGAGGGCGGTCCGCGTGTGCGCGACCTGACCCGCAAGCTGGAGACCCTGCCCAATCCCCTGACCGTCCTGGTCGATTCAGAGACCGGCCGCGACGCCGTTCTGACCCGTCTCGCCAGCGCGCCTCTGGCCGAGATTGGACAGGGCGCCGATGCGGATCGCCGCGCCTTCGTCAAACGGCTGCAGGATCTCGCCATCGGCGGCATGGCCCTGGTTGTCGCGGCGCCCATCATGGCCGCGATCGCCCTGGCCATACGTCTGGACAGCCCCGGCCCGATCTTCTTCCGCCAGCGTCGCCACGGCTTCAATCAGGAGGCCATCGTGGTGTGGAAATTCCGCTCGATGCGCCACGCCGCCGCCGACGCCACCGCCAGCCGCCAGGTCAGCGCCAATGACGACCGCGTCACCCGCGTCGGCCGCTTCATCCGCGCCACCAGCCTGGATGAGTTGCCCCAGATCTTCAACGTCCTGACCGGCGAGATGTCCCTGGTCGGCCCCCGCCCCCACGCCATCGGCATGAAGACGGGCGAGACCGAATCCGCCCTTCTGGTCGCCGAATACGCCCATCGTCATCGCATCAAGCCGGGCATGACCGGCTGGGCCGCCATCAAGGGCTCGCGCGGCCCGGTCGACACCGAGGCGGAGGTGCGTCGCCGGGTCGAGCTGGACGTCGACTATATCCAGCGTCAGTCCTTCTGGCTGGATCTGTGGATCATCCTGATCACCATCCCGGTTCTGCTGGGCGACCGGGCGGCCGTCAGGTGAGCGAGAAGCGCATGTTCTGGCGCGGCGTCTGGGGCTATCTGCCGGCCCAGATCGTCCAGGGCGTGGTCGGGTTCCTGACCATCGTCGTCTTCACCCGCCTGCTCAGCCCCGAGGATTTCGGCCACTACGCCCTGGCCTTTTCCGTCACCACCCTGGCCCATACGGCGACCTTCAGCTGGCTGGAGGCGTCGATGGCCCGCTTCTGGGCGGCCGAGCGCACCCCCGAGGGCCTGGCGACGCATTTCGCCAGTCTGTACCGGACCTCGTTCGCCATCATCGCCGTCTTCGTGCCGGTCGCGGCGATCGCGGTCTGGCTCCTGCCCCTGACCCCGGCCTTCAAGCTGGCGGTGGGCTTCGGCCTGGCCGGGGCGCCGATCCGCAACCTGGCCAAGCTGGCGCAGGAGCGTTACCGCGCAGCGGGCGAGGTGTCGAAGGCCGCCTCGGTCGACATGTTCGTCGCCATCCTGGGCTTCCTGGTCGGAGCGGGTTTCGCCCTGGCCGGCGCCGGGGCCGCCTCGCCCATGCTGGGGCTGATGATCGCCCCCCTGTTCGCCCTGCCCTTCATCCTGCCCGGCGAACTTCGCCGTTCGGTCGGCGGCGCCGTAGATCGTGAACGGCTGCGCGCCTACGCCGCCTACGGCTATCCGATCGCCGCGTCGCTGACATTGGCCCTGGTCCTGGCCTCGACGGATCGCTTTTTGCTGGCGGCCTTCATGGATGCGGCGGCGGTCGGCGCCTATCACGCCAGCTACAGCCTGGCGAACCGCACCCTGGACGTGATGTTCATCTGGCTGGGTGCGGCCGGGGCGCCGGCCATGGTCATGGCGCTGGAGCGCGGCGGGCGCGAGGCCCTGCGCCACACCGCCCTGGAACAGGGGTCGACCCTGATCCTGATCGGCCTGCCCGCCGCCGTCGGCCTGTCGCTGGTGGCCCGCCCCCTGGCCGAGCTGATGATCGGCCCGGACCTGCGCACCGCCGCCGCCCTGGTCACGCCCTGGATCGCCGCCTCGGCCTTCATGTCCGGTCTGATCGCCTATTATTTCGGCTTCGGCTTCACCCTGGGCAAGAAGACCGGCCTGCTGCTGGTGACCATGGCCATTCCCGCCGTCAGCAACATCGGCCTGAATCTGGTGCTGATCCCCCGGATGGGCGTGACCGGCGCCGCCGTCGCCACCGCCGTCAGCTTCGCCATCGGCCTGGCGGCCTGTCTGTTGATCAGCCGCCGCGCCATCGCCCTGCCCATTCCATGGGAGGCCCTGATCCGCTGCGGCGTCGCCTCGGCCGGCATGGCGCTGGTGGTCTGGCGCCTCCCCCCGCTGGGCGGGTTGCTGGAACTGATTATGGACGCTGGCGTCGGCGGCGCCGTCTATGCGGCCCTGGCCCTGACGCTGAACGCCGCCGGGGTCCGTGACGTGCTGAATCGCCTGATCCAGGCCCGACGGAGCGCCCCGGCATGAGTTCCGCCTCTCGCGCCGACATCCACGACAACCCAGGCTGGCCCCAGGCTCAGCCGGCCCTGTCCGTCCTCATGCCCTTCCTTCGCGACGACCCCGAGGCCCTGCTGCGCCGGCTGGACACGGAGGCCGCGGCCTTGGCGGGACGGGTCGAATTGGTCCTTCTGGACGACGGCACCGGCGATGCCGCCTTGACCGCCCGACTGAAAACGACGCTCGACGCCCTGACCCTGCCGGCCCGGCTCATCAGCCTGCCGGCCAACGAGGGCCGCGCCCGGGGTCGCAACCGCCTGACCACCGCCGCCCGCGCCGGAACCTGGCTGTTCCTCGACAGCGACATGAAGCCGGACGCCGCGACCTTTCTCCAGACCTGGATCGCGCTGATCGCACGCGATGACCCTGCGGTCGCCTTCGGGGGGTTTTCATTGGACCAGGCCCCGACCGACGCGCGGTTCGCCGTCCACCGCGCCCTGTCCGGAGCCAGCGAGTGCGTTCCGGCGTCCGAGCGCGCGAAAACACCCGAGAAATACGTCTACACCTCCAACCTGCTGGTCCGGCGCGATGTCTTCGCGGTCGAATCCTTCGACCCTGGCTTCACCGGCTGGGGCTGGGAGGACGTGGAATGGGCCATGCGGGTCTCGCGTCGATTCGACGTCGTCCACATCGACAATCCCGCCACCCACATGGGACTGGACACTGTGGCGGACCTGGCGCGCAAGTTCGACCAGGGCGCCGTCAATTTCGCCCGGGTGGTCGCCCTTCATCCCCAGATCGTCCAGACCTATCCCAGCTACAAGGCTGCGAGAGCCCTGAAACGCCTGCCCGCCCTGCCGCTGGCGCGCCGCCTGATGCGGCGGGCGGCCCTGTCGCCCGCCCTTCCGACCAAGGTCCGCGCCTTCGCTCTGCGCATGTATCGCGCGGCCGTCTATGCGGATGCGGTCTGAGCCCATGAGAGACGTCGCCGTCATCATCCCGACCCTGCGTCGCCCCGAGATGCTGGAGCGCGCCCTGCGCTCGGTCTTCGTCCAGACCGGATCGCTGGACCGGATCGCCGCCGTCGTCATCGCCGACAACGATCCCCAAGGTTCAGCAGCCGCCCTGGTCGAGCGCCTGCGGGCCGAGGCGCCCGTTCCCCTGACCTACGCCCACGCCCCCGTTCCCGGCGTCGCCACCGCCCGCAACATCGGCCTGGCCGCCACGGACGCCCCCTTGATCGCCTTCCTCGACGACGACGAGGCCGCTTCTCCCGTTTGGCTCGCCGCCTTACTCAGAGCTCAGGCCGCGACCGGCGCCGATGTCCTGTTCGGCCCCATTCGCGGGCGGGTGCCCGACGGCACAGGCTGGACCACCGCCTATCTGGAACGGTTTTTCGGTCGCGACGGCCCGGCCGAGACCGGCCTGACCGGCGACATCCACGGCTGCGGCAACAGCCTGATGGTCCGCGCCACGGCCCTGCCCGGCGACGCTCCGTTCGACACGGCCATGAACGAGACCGGCGGCGAGGACGATCGGCTGTTCACCGCTCTGCAGAAGCGCGGCGGCCGGTTCGGCTGGGCCGCCGACGCCTGGGTGGACGAGTTCGCGCCTCCCGACCGCGCCACCCTGAACTATGCCCTGCTGCGCGCCTTCGCCTATGGCCAGAGCCCCAGCCAGATCGCCGCCGACCGCCGCGACTGGCTCGGCGTCGCCCGCTGGATGATGATCGGGGCCGCACAGGCGGGGGTCTGGGGCCTGGCGTCCCTGGTCTTGTCTCTCCTGGGTCGCCCCTCGCGCGCCGAGACACTCGACCGCATGGCTCGCGGCCTCGGCAAACTGTTGTGGACCAGGGGGTTCGAACCGAAACTCTATGGTGCGGCCATGCTGCGCCGAATAGACTAGCCCGCCAGCCGCCCCAGGAATTTCGGCGGCTTGTAGGTCGAGCGGTTCATCACCACCCCGGCGATCCGGCCGCCCACGGCCTCGATCTCGTCCCGCAAAATGACCGGCTCATTGGCGGCCGTGCTGCCGGCGGCGACCACCAGAACCGTCATGTCGACGAAGGGCGCCAGGATGATGGCCATGTCGTTGCGGTCGGCGGCGGGGCTGTCGATGACGATGGTGTCGGCGTGGGGTCGCAGGGCGTCCCAGTAGCGGGGATCGCCTATGGCCTCGACCCGGTGGCCGGATCGCAAGGCCTCCATGTGAAACCGTGTCGTCCACAGCCGACCGCCCAGGCAGGCCCTGGCCGTCAGCAGGCGCGCCGACGGCACGGGCTTGCCGTCCGTACCGGTCGGCGCGGGGGTGACGACGAAGAAGCTGGACCCGTCGGGCGAGGCCTGAGCCGGCTTGCCCAACTGGCCAAAGCGATCGGGTTCGGCGGCGATGGCTTCCAGTTGGCCCTGCTGCGCCAGGTCGCCGTCGACAAGCCAGACGGGCTTGCGGGCGCGTACGGCGGCCAGACGCGAGAACTCGCGCGCCACGGTCGAGACGCCCTCGCCCGTCGCGGCCGAGGCGAACTGGATCACGCGGGCGCGGTGGGCCGGCGCCGGTCCCAGCGCCGCCCACAGGCCGGCCATTTCGGATGTCAGATCGACCATCGAATCGCTATGCGCGCTCCACAGGCAGGCAGCCTATCACGGCCACGGGCCTAGTGCGCCTTCGCCGGGGCCACGGCCAGGACCGGCATGTCCAGCGTCCGCCCGACCGAGGCCGGGGTCGAGAAGCCGCGGCGCGTGAAGATGCGCAGCAGGCCAATGCACAGGGCCGTAAAGGCGGCGAACAGGAAGACGGCGGCCAGGGCCGGCGCCTTCAGGCTTTTGCCGGTCGAGGGCGGCTGGGCCCGTTCGATGACGGTGACGTTGTCGGCGCCGGCGGCGACCAGAGCGTTATCGGCCCGGCTCTGGCTCTCGCGCTGCTGGAACTCGCGGATATTGGCGGTCAGAACCTCGCGATTGCCGGCCAGGGTCGCGTTCTCGGACTCCAGCGCCGTCAGCCGTGCCTGGCGCGACCGGATGTCCGACAGCTGGCGATCCAGCGCCGCCAGCCGCGCGGCCAGGGAATCACGGTCGGCGCGGGTGTTGATCCGGGTCGTCTCCAACTCGGTCCAGACGGGGTTCGGCCCGGTGCGAACCTCCTTGGGGCCTACCGCCGTCCCGGTCGAGACATAGGCCTGCAGCTGGCCGATCCGCGCCTCGATATCCTTCACCGGCTGGGCGTCGGCCTGATAGCGCGACAGCAGTTGCTCGCGCTCGGTGCGCAGCTGCAGCACCTGGTCCTGGGCCGAGATGTTCAGATCCTGCTGCAGGGCCACTTCCGCCGGCGTTCCCGCCTGCTGCGCCACGAGAGTATTCAGCCTCTGGCTGGTCTGGTTCAACTGGCTCTGCGTCGACATCCGGTCGGTGAAGACGGTCTGATAGGTGGCCGCCAGCGTCGCCTTGGCGGCGGCGAAGTCGCCGATGTCGTTGGTCGTCAGGAACTGCTCGTAGGCCTGATCCGCCTGATCGAGGTCGTCCTCGAAAGCCAGACGCTGGGTCGCAATGGCCGGGGTCTTGTCCTGAAAGACCTCGCGGCGATAGGCCAGATACTGTTCGATCACCGTGTTGAGGATACGCGCCGCCCGCTCGGGATCGTCGGCCTCGTAGCTGAGGCGGATCACTGCGCTGCCCGGCGCCGTCGCCACGCCCAGGCTGCCGCCGATCAGTTTGCGCGCCGCCGCCTCGGCCCTCTCCTTGGATCCGGTCGGCGCCTTGCCCAGGATGGCGGCCGGCCCCAGAGCCTCCACCACCCGCTGGCGGACCTGCCCCGAGCTGAGAATGGCGGCTTCGGAGTTGGCGACCTCGTCGCCTTGGGGCGCCTGGCCCCGTTCGGCGGTGCCGACGCGCGGCTGATAGACATATTCCTGGCCCACCCCGGCGAAGACCGCACCCTGGGCTGTGTAGTTCTTCTTCATGGTGAAGGCGGCAGCCGCGCCCAGGACGAAGATCACCAGAAAGATGACCACCATCAGCAGCAGCTCGCGGAACAGCAGTCCGACGACGTCCAGCACACCGTAGCGCGGTCGGGTCGTGACGTATGCCGTCGAGCGCATTGGCGAGCCGAATCCTGAAACACTTGTTCGAATCCACCCTTCGCCCACCGGCGTTAACCCATAGTTACCCATAAGGGTCGAGGTTGCGCGTCAACGCCCTTTTCCGTCGGACCAGACCGATTCATGACGCCAGATCGCCGACTGTTCCTGCTGGCCCTCGGATCGGTCGCTGCGGCGCTGTCCGCCTGCGGCGGCGTCGGCGTATCGCGCTCCGGCGAGACGGACCGTCGCGTCGAGCGCGCCGGTCGCGGCGACTTCCCGGACATCCCCTTCGCCGACTGGAGCGATGAGGAGCCGGAATATCTTCTCTACCCCGGCGACGAGATCGAGGTGGCGACGCCCACGGCCGCGGAACTGACCCGGACCCTTAAGGTCGGGCCGGACGGCCGCATCGCCCTGCCGCTGGTCGGCCAGGTCATGGCGGCGGATCGCAGTATTTCAGAATTGCAGGGCGCGGTCGCCGCAGCCTATTCGACCCAGCTGATCCGGCCGGTCGTCGAGGTGACCCTGCGCCAGGCCGGCCCGATCCGCGTCTGGGTCGACGGCGAGGTCCGCACCCCCGGCGTGATCGAGATGACCGGCGATCTGGACGCCTATCAGGCCGTGGTCCAGGCCGGCGGCTTCCTGCCGTCCGGCAAGCCGGATCGCGTGGCGCTGATCCGGCGCGGGCCCGGCGGATCGCGCATGTTGCGTGTGGTCGATCTGCGTCCGCGTCGCGGCGAGGTCGTGGCCCTGCGTCGGGGCGACATCCTCTACGTGCCGCGCACGACCCTGGGCGAACTGGCCGCCTTCTTCACTCAAGTGCGCGCCGCCATGCCCATCGGCTTCAGCTATTCGATCAATGGGTCGAACGGCAACGGCTACGCACAGTTCTAAATGGTGGTTGAAGGCGGCTTAGGCCGCCAGACGAACCACGCCCATGTCGATATATTGGCGCGCGGCCTTCTGGGCCTCGGCGATCTCTTCCCGCTCCATCTCCTGGCTCATCTCGCGACGATAGACGCGCGCTTCGATCGAGCCCTTCATGGCGGCCAGATTGAAGATCATATGGGCCGAGACCCGGTCCATCGGGCAGCCGCCCGAGCCGGCCGAATACATCATGCCCAGCTTGAACAGGTCGTCGCCGGTCATGTCGACCGTCGGCAGGGGCAGGCCCTCGGTTTCCGAGTTGGCCTGCAGGTCTTGCGCGATTTCTTGCGCCTTCATCACCGTATCTCCTGAACGGGCGCCCTTCTGGGCCCGCCTCTGAAACCGCATCAAATACCGCCGGTTTGAAGTTAAAGTTAACGGCGAAAACTGGGCCAGGACTTTTTAGTAAAGCAGAAATGAATACTCCGAAGATGATTCAGATCTCTGAAATCTCTCGGAAATCTCTTGTTCATGCCTGACGAGCCTCGACGCCGTCGACGGGCTTCAATCCTGACACGGCCGTTCAGGAGGCGTTCAGGCGCACGGCCCGACCTTCAACGTCATTAACGGGCCAGGTCGTCCTTTCCGTCGCCGGCCCAGAATGGAGCATGAAGATGAACCGCCTCACCAAGGCCGCCGTCGTCGCCCTCGCCCTGACCACCACGGCCGTTCCGATGCTGGCCGAGGCCCAGAGCCGCGACCGTCGCGAATATCGTCAGGACCGACGCGATGATCGCCGCGACTTCCGCGACGAACGTCGGGACGACCGTCGCGACTGGCGCAACGGCCGCTACGACAATCGCCAGGACTATCGCCGCGACCGGCGCGACGACCGCCGTGACTTCCGCGACGAACGTCGGGACGACCGCCGCGATTTCCGCAACGACCGCTGGGATCGCAACAACCGCGACTGGTGGCGCGGCCGCTCGGATTTCCGAGGCTACAACGGCCCGCGCTCGGGCTACTGGTATGCGCCCAGCTACGGATACTACCGGGTCGAGCCGCGCTACTATGGCTATCGCTGGCGGACCGGAGGCTATCTGCCGTCGCAATACCGCAGCTACTATGTCCGCGACCCGTATTTCTACGGCCTGCGCGAGGCCCCGCGCGGCTATCGTTACGTCCACGCCGGCAGCGACATCCTGATGATCGCCGTCGCCACCGGCCTGATCGCCAGCGTCCTGTCCAACGTCTATTGAGGGCCGCCATCGCCGTTTTTGAAGGCCCCGCCGGTCCGCCGGCGGGGCTTTCTCCTGAAGGGTTTCGATACGAAACCCTGTTCAGCCAGGGTTCATCGACACGGCGCGATCATCATCCCAAGCCGCCGGAAAACCGGCGTGCAGGAACAGAAAGACCATGAAACGCCTCCTGATGGCCTTTACCGCCATCGCCGCCGTGGCCGGCCCCCTCGCCGTCCCGATTCAGGCCCTGGCTCAGGACCAGGCGGAACCGCGCCAGGAACGCCCCAACCGCGACCGCGGCGAGCGTCCGCAACGTCCCCAGATCTCGCGCCCCGAAGGCACGCGCCGTGACGAACAGCCTATCCGTCCAGTTCGCCCCCAGAGCCCGGATCGGCCGCAGTCGTCGCGCCCCGACCGGCCGAACCCCGACAGGCCGAACTCCGACAGGCCGAACTCGGGCGGTCGCCCCGACAATGGCCAAAGCCGCCCCTCCCGCCCCAACCGGCCGGAAGGCGGCTGGACGCGTTCGGATCGCCCCGCCGACCAAGGACGGCCAAACCGCCCCGGCGACAACGGGGGACGGCCAGATCGTCCGAACGGCGGATGGAACAGACCGGACCGCCCTGAAAACGGTCAAGGCCGTCCCGACCGGCCGGATCGGCCCTCCAACGGCGGCCGCCCGGATCGTCCCGGCGCCGACAGCGGACGCCCGGACAGGCCCGACCGGCCGAACAACGGCTGGAACCGCCCCGACCGCCCGAACAGCGGCTGGAACGGCTCGAACCGGCCGAACCGGCCCAACTCCGGCTGGAACCAGAACCGCGACCGACACGACGACTTCCGTCGTCGCTTCAACAGCGACCAGTGGCGACGCGACTTCTATCGCAACCACAGCTCCGACTGGTGGCGCAACGACCGTCGTTTCCGGGGCTATACAGGCGTCCGCACCGGCTTCTATTTCGCGCCGGGCTGGGGCTACTACAGCGTCCCCAGCTCCTACTGGGGCCGCTACTGGTCGGTCGGCGACTATCTGCCGGACACCTTCTGGCGTTACCGGCTGGACGACTGGCGCACCTACGGCCTGGGCTATCCGCCCGCCGGAACCCGCTGGGTGATGGTCGACAACACCATCTATCTGATCGACGACTACGACGGCTACATCATCGACGTCATCCGCGACGCCTGGCGCTGGTAGCCAAGACCATGAAGGCCCCGGAGAACACTCTCCGGGGCCTTCATTTATTGAAGCGTGTCGCTCAAGCAGCGAGCGACCGCGTCGCGAGCGTTAGCGACCGGCCGGGGGTTTGGGGGCCGCAGCCCCCAAGCATCAAAGACCCAGCTTGGCCTTCAGGATGTCATTGACCGCCGCCGGATTGGCCTTGCCGCCGGTGGCCTTCATGACCTGACCGACGAACCAGCCGATGGCCTGGGGCTTCTCGGCCACCGCCGCGGCCTTGTCCGGGTTGGCGGCGATGATCTCGTCGACGGCCTTCTCGATGGCGCCGGTGTCGGTCACCTGTTTCAGGCCGTGCTTCTCGACCACTTCGGCCGGCGAGCCCTCGCCGTTCCACACGTGATCGAAGACTTCCTTGGCGATCTTGGACGAGATGGTGCCGTTCTCGATCAGCTCGACCAGTTGGGCCACATGGGCCGCCGGCAGCGGGTTCTCGCTGAAGTCCTTGCTGTCGGCCGCCAGACGCGCCGAGACCTCGTTAGTGACCCAGTTGGACACCAGCTTGGCGTCCCGGCCCTTGGCGGCGGCCTCGAAATAATCGGCCTTGGCCTGTTCCGAGATCAGCACGATGGCGTCGTATTGCGACAGGCCGTAGTCGGCCATCAGCCGCTTGCGCTTGTCGTCCGGCAGTTCCGGCAGCGACGCCTTGATCTCGGCGATCCAGGCCTCTTCCAGATCCAGAGGCAGCAGGTCGGGATCGGGGAAGTAGCGGTAGTCCTGCGCCTCTTCCTTCGACCGCATCGACCGGGTCTCGCCCTTGGTCGGGTCGAACAGCCGCGTCTCCTGGGTGATCGAACCGCCGTCCTCAAGGATCTCGATCTGACGACGCGCCTCGTACTGGATCGCCTGGGAGATGAAGCGGAAGCTGTTGACGTTCTTGATCTCGCAACGCGTGCCCAGGAAGCTGAAGTCCCCGCTGGCCTTGAACTTCTCGTAGTTACCGGCCCGGCAGACCGAGACATTCACGTCGGCGCGCAGATTGCCCTTCTCCATGTCGCCGTCGCAGGTGCCCAGATAGATCAGGATGGTCCGGATCTTCTTGACGTAGGCGACCGCCTCTTCCGGCGTGCGCAGGTCGGGACGCGAGACGATCTCCATCAGCGCCGTGCCGGCCCGGTTCAGGTCGACGTAGGATTCGGTCGGCGACAGGTCGTGGATCAGCTTGCCCGCGTCCTGTTCCAGGTGCACCCGCTCGATGCCGACGTTGAAGAAGCTGCCGTCTTCGGCCTCCACCTCGACCACGCCCTCGCCGACGATCGGATAATAGAGCTGGCTGATCTGATAGCCGGTCGGCAAGTCGGGATAGAAATAGTTCTTCCGGTCGAACTGGCTGCGCTTGTTGATTTGCGCGTTCAGGCCCAGACCGGTCTTCACCGCCTGTTCGACGCAATGTTTGTTCAGGGTCGGCAGCATGCCGGGGAAACCGGCGTCGACCAGCGACACCTGTTCGTTCGGTCCCGCGCCGAAGCCGACGGCGGCGCCGGAGAACAGCTTGGCCTTCGACGCCACCTGGGCGTGGATCTCCAGACCCATGACGATTTCCCAATCGCCGGTGCGGCCCTTGATCGTTTTGGTGCTGGAGGCGGTGTCGATAGTGTCGGTCATGGTTCCGGCTATAGCCCGGAGGCGCCCGCCGCCTCAAGCACCGGCATACGCCTCAGCTTGCATCCCGTTGCACAGACGCTAGATTTCGCAACTCGCTGTTGTGCGGACACTGATCGATGAAGACGTGGACGGACCGGAAACGCGTGCTGATCGCCGAGGACGACAGTCTGGTGCGCGAAGTCCTGCGCATGCGGCTGGGCACCGCGGGCTACGACGTTCATGTCGCGCACAACGGCAGCGAGGCCTTGCAGAAGATCCCCTTGCTCAAACCGGCCGCCCTGGTGCTGGACCTGGGCCTTCCCGGCGTCGACGGCTTCGGCGTGCTGGGCGCGATCAGGAAGGACTACGCTCGGCTGAATATAAGGGTCATGGTCCTCAGCGCCCGTCGCAACGAAGCGGATATCAAGCGTGCTCTGGAACTGGGCGCGCGGGACTATGTGCTGAAGGCCGAGGTGGAGGTGGACATGCTGAAACGCATCGGCCGGCTGCTGCGCCCCACGCCCGACAAGGACAGGGACAAGGATACGATCTCGATCGCCTAGATGCGGCGGCGACTGTCTTTCGCTTGTCGCGAAATCGCGCTCAACTTGTCTCGCCTCAATGGAGAGACCGATGACCAAGACCCTGTTCGCCGCCGCGACCGCCTCCCTGCTCCTCGCCGGCGCCGCCTCGGCCCAGACAACCGAGCCCGCCCCCGCTCCGACGCCCGCGCCGGAACACGAACATCACGCCGCCCACCCCACGATCGAAAGCTCGATCGAGGCCCTGATGGCCGATCCGGCGACCAAGGCCGTGCTTGAGAAGCATCTGCCGGGCATCGACAAACACCCCGCCTACGGCCAATTCAAGGGCATGACCCTGCGCCAAGTCGCCCCCTTCTCGCAGGGCAATATCACCGCCGAGAAGATCGCCGCCATCGACACCGACCTGAAGGCCATTCCGGCCGCTTGATCCCCTCTCCCAGAGGGAGAGGGAGGGGCCCGCTCAACGCAGTTGAGTGGGAGGGTGAGGGGTTAGGGCGCCCGCCATTCGGACTTGGGCGCAAATAGCATTCAGAACCGACGGCAAGGCGCCGCTAACCTGCTCATTCCGAAACCGCAGAACAAACCAACCTGAGGCTTCGATTTCCTGCTGGCGTATGTGGTCGTTCAGGTGGATGTCGTCCTGATCGTGAACCCCGCCGTCCAGTTCGATGACGAGGCGCAAGGACTCACAGGCGAAGTCGGCGAAATAGCGTCCAACAGGGTGCTGGCGGCGAAACTTCAGTCCGTCCAGTCGGCCACCGCGCAGCGCCTTCCAGAGAAGCTTCTCAGCTTGCGTCTCGCGCTGACGGAGAGCGCGAGCAAACTCGGCCCTATCCTTCATCGCCTTCCCTCTCCCTGTGGGAGAAAGATAAGCATCTTTGATGGCTATAGGTTGTTGTTAAAAAGGACAATTTTCCGTTGAAAAATGCCGTGTAGAGTTCGTGTAGATAATTCTTCACGCTCACGCCAAAAGTTGGCTGGAGTCGGTGGTGGCGTCCAATGGTTTGAGCCGCTTGTCCATGTCAGCGGTTGGGCAGCATAAGGCGTCAGGGTAAGGCTGCCGCAGCCCTCCGGCGCCCAAGACGCGCAAACCTCGCCAGCCCAAGCCGATGGTAACGGCGGGCGTCCGTGCCAACTGCGTGAACTCCCGACAGGCCTAGAACAGCGACAACTGCCTGTTCGCCTGATGGAAGGCCTTCCATTCCAGGGAACGCGACGCTTGATCTAGCCACGCCTCCACGAAGGCTTCCGCGCTGCCGTAACCGTCTATCGACGCCTTCGGCGTGAAGTGCGACCTATAACCGGTCTCGGTGATCGGCAGCGGCGCCCGCTCGGGTGAGACACTCACCACTTCCAGATGGGCCATATGGGTTCGGTCGTCATAGACCAGATAGTCGGCGTTCCAACGGATTTCGATCTCGATGCCGTTCCAGTGTGTCCTTGTGATTGAATAGTCCTTCTTCATATCCGCCTCTGGGGTTTGGGTTCTTACTGAACCCTTGCCCGTCGGCGAGACTGGGGGAGCAAACGGAGCGGGAGGCTTCGCGGGGACCCGGCTGCAACGAGCAGAGCGAGTGAAGCTGGGCGGAAGGCTCTCAGAAGTGCGCTAGGGGCAAGGCCCCAAGCTCTTCGTGGTAGGGATTACAACCCGCATGGGCTGAGATCACCGGCTGAGCCGGAAGCTCAGGGCGAAGCCTAAAGCCCGCCGCGCTTCGGCGCGGATCGCCCTGCTGCTAGGTCTCGCTTTTTCAGTCGTGTGAGTTCCGACACCTCTTCGCGCTCGGAAATCCTAACCGCCCGTGCGAGCCGCACCATCGCGGCGGCAAACGCCGCCTTCACGGCTTCCGGGGGTATTCCAAGATGCAATCCGATCTCGTCGTAGGTCATCCCCCCGAAACGATGGAGAACGAACACGTCGCGCAGCTTTGTAGGCAGCCGCAGGATCGCGACTTTGAGGACATCGGCAGAGCTTCGTGCACGTCGGCGTCTTGGCCGAGGTTTTGATGCTGTCATCCGCCTGTCCTCCGATCTAAGCTTGGCTGGTCTCTTCCGCTTGCGGTCTACGCGCCGAACACGCCGTGATGGGTATCCGCCGACAGCGCGATGAGATCCTGCCGCGATCTCGCAATCATGGCGTGGGCTTCGGGGTGGTCCTCGGGCCAAATCAGACGCTCCAGGACAGCGAGCCTTGCGATGATCGCCTCGAAGCTCACGGATGCGGAATCCGGAATAGCCTCCAACAAGCGCTCACGCCTCTCGAACAACGTGTCAAGGATGCCGTCTATGTCCTTAAGCTCCTTGGACCACGGCAAGGCTTGCTGTTCGGAGGGGCTAAGATTGCACCAAGAATGCTCCCGGATCAGCCAGCCCTCCAGTTTCGCCCAGCGGTTCTGGAGCCGCCCTATCTGGGCGTCGATAGCCAGCCAGTTCTTGCAGTGTCTGGTCGCCTCAGTGGAAGCAATCAATGCGGCGGGAGCCAGACTAGTGGAGGCGGCGGCGGCGGTAGGACTGGCCAGTCCAAACGCCGCAACCGATGTTCCTGCGATGAGCGCGCGCCTGGAAATCTCAGGCAGGCGCGCGTCCTCGACGCCCGTCTTTCGACGCGACCCCATGACCAAAGCCCTCTAATCACCTATGATGATTTCATCATCTAATAGGGGGTCTACGGAGTCAATATGAAGTTGTCTCTGACGATTATAAAATAGTCATCTGATGCTCACATCCTCGCAAATTCGAGCGGCGCGCGCGTTGCTAAGTTGGAGTCAGCCGGCTTTAGCGAAAGCATCTGGGCTGTCGCTGCCGACCATAGTCCGCATGGAGAGCCAGCTCGGTCCTGGCCGAAGCTCGGCCGCTAACGTTGAAGCCGTACGACGTGCTCTGACGTCAGCTGGCGTCATCTTCCTGGATGCCGAAGAGACAAGTGAAGCTGGGCCAGGCGTCCGTATTAAACAGAGTCCTGCACGATAAATCTTTCAGTCGGTTTGAATTGCGATAGTCAAACCCGCCTTTCGGGAAGCTGACAGTCATCAGCGCGAGTATCGCGGCTAGCGCCTAGTCCGACCCAATCCAGCAGGTCGCTTTCCACGCCAGCCCTCATTACGCCGGTTGCTTCCGGCGACTCCCTCAACCTATGCTCGCCCGCAGGGGGAGCTAATGGGCCAGAATAATATCGCGCGCGGATCGGAATGGCGAAAGTGGGATTTTCAAGTCCACACGCCAGCGTCACATCTCAACAACCAGTTCGGCTCGGATTGGGATGTTTACGTTCAGAATCTATTCCGCGCAGCGATTGCCAAGGACATTTCGGCTAGGCGTCGCGAAGCGCATCGAGTTCGCGGATCGCAAAGTCGCCCGCCAAGGGACGGTATCGATAGAGATGCGGATCGATTTCATTCTTCCGCATCACGTTGAACTGGATGACGGGCGCACCGCCGTATTCGGTTTTGTGGAGGCTGCCGACTACGAAGAACCGGTGCACAAGCCACAGGGCGTGATGTCTATCGAGCTTGAGACCGGTATTGGACCCGCAGGTTGGACAGACCTCTGAGCTCGTCGTGCCGATACGCTCAGCGTCGAGCTTCAGGCCTTCGTTGCTGAAGCACAGCGAACACAGCACGGCGTCAGACAGGTGTGGCTTGCTGTTCCGGCGAAGCCTTTCCTTGGCCTTGCCTGCGGCGACCTCTTTAGCCGCAGAGCGTTCCGTCTCCGTCATCGGCCGCACATTGCCGTGGCGGGTCATGCGGCCCTGACCTAGCGACCGCCGCCAGGACGGATAGTTTTGCCAACGGTCCAGCGCGATCAGATCGATCTGGGTCTTGCCGACATAGGGGTTGAGCTGGTTCTTCACGACAGATTCGATGAGCTTCACGCGGCCCATTGTGATCTCACCACGCTGCACGCGTAGTCTCTGCTCCGCGATATAGTCCTTCGCCACGGCGGAGAACGGACGGTTGAACACCGGCAGATTGCGCTTCAGCGCAAATCGGACTTCGCTTTCGTGATCGTAGGCCAGGCTGCGCGCAGTCGTGATGTCCGGCGTCTTCAAAGCGATGGTCTTGTAGCGGGTCGCCTTCGGCAGGCGAACGCGGCAGTACCAATCCCGGCTTTGCAAATCGCCCCGCCGGAAGATCACCAGTCCGGGTTTTAGCTCTTCCTTGTCCGTCACAAACGCCATGACAGCTTCCATCGTCGTGCAGATTTCGTGCACATCGCGGCGCTAAGTCATTGATCTGCCGTGACGTGCATACATCGTGTAGCAACGATTTAGCAGAAAATGCTGTGTATTTCCAGTTGTTTAGTGTTTTGGCCCTCTCCCTGTGGGAGAGGGCTTGAGCCTCCGAGAGCGAAGCGATCGGCAAGGCGAAAGGGTGAGGGGGTGCGGTTCGAAAAATCGATCACTGACGCTCCCCCAGACCGTAACCCCTCACCCTCCCACGCCTGCGGCGCGGGCCCCTCCCTCTCCCTCCGGGAGAGGGAAAATATCAGATCACCACCACTGACCGGGCTTGGCCGTAAAGCCCGCCGCCTTTTCCAGCGCGGCGCCGACTTGGAAGACGGTCGCCTCGTCCAGCGCCTTGCCGATGACCTGCAGGCCCAGCGGCAGACCGCCGGAATCGACGCCGGCCGGAACCGAAATGCCCGGCAGGCCGGCCAGATTGGTCGTCACCGTGAAGACGTCGTTCAGATACATGGTCAGCGGGTCGATCTGCTTGTCGCCCAGCGCAAAAGCGGCCGACGGCGTCGACGGCGTCAGGATGGCGTCGACCTGGCCCCAGACATTATCGAAGTCCTCGGCGATGCGGCGACGCACCTTCAGGGCCCGGACGTAATAGGCGTCGTAGAAACCGGCCGACAGCACATAGGCGCCGATGGTCAGACGGCGCTGGACCTCCTTACCGAAGCCCTCGGCGCGCGAGGTGGCGTACAGGTCGTCCAGCGACTTGAACTCGTCCGCCCGGTGGCCGAACCGCATCCCGTCATAGCGGGCCAGGTTCGACGAAGCCTCGGCCGGCGCCACGATATAATAGGTCGGCAGGGCGTATTTGGTGTGCGGCAGGCTGATGTCGACGATCTCGCAACCGGCGTCCTTCAACCAGGCCACGCCCTGATCCCACAGGGCCTGGATCTCGGCCGGCATCCCGTCCACGACATATTCGCGCGGCACGCCGATGCGCAGTCCCTTGACCGACTTGCCGACCGACTGGGTCCAGTCGGGCGTGGCGATGTCCAGGCTGGTGGAGTCCTTGGCGTCGAACGAGCACATGGAGCGCAGCAGCAGGGCCGCATCCTCGACCGTCTTGGTGATCGGCCCGGCCTGGTCCAGCGAACTGGCGAAGGCCACCATGCCGAAGCGGCTGGCGCGGCCATAGGTCGGCTTGATCCCGACGGTGCCGGTGAAGGCGGCCGGCTGGCGGATCGAACCACCGGTGTCCGAGGCGGTCGCGGCCAGACACAGGTCGGCGGCCACGGCCGAGGCCGAACCGCCCGACGAACCGCCCGGCGTCAGATCGGCGTTCGAGCCGGTCGACTTCCACGGGTTCTTCACAGGCCCAAAAGCGCTGGTCTCGTTGGACGAGCCCATGGCGAATTCGTCCATGTTCAGCTTGCCCAGCATCACCGCCCCGTCGCGCCACAGATTGGCGGTGACGGTCGATTCATACGGCGGGACGAAGCCGCGCAGCATGTTGGATCCGGCCGTGGTCTGGACGCCCTCGGTGCAGAACAGGTCCTTAATGCCCAGCGGGGCGCCTTCCAGGGCGCCGGCTTCGCCCGAGGCGATGCGGGCGTCGGAGGCCTTGGCCATCTCCAGCGCCTTGTCCGCCGTCACCTCGACATAGGCGTTCAGGGTCGGATTGGCGGCCTCGATCGTGGTCAGGAAGGCCTGGGTGATCTCCTGGGAAGAAAAGTCTTTCGACTTCAACCCGTCCACCGCAGCCTTCAGTGTAAGTTTCGTAAGATCAGACATTCGCGCCAAACCTAAAATCCGTCACCCTCGGGCTTGTCCCGAGGGCCCACCGCGCAGCATTCACCGCGCTTTGACGGCAGACGCCGCCGTTCGAACCCGCCATGGGCCCTCGGGACAATCCCGAGGGTGACGGGGAAAAAGAGATCGTCACTCCACGACCTTGGGCACGACGAAGAAGCCGTCGGCCGACTTCGGGGCGTTGGACAGGACGGCGGCGATCTTGTCGCCGTCGGTGACGACGTCCTCGCGCAGACGCAGCGGCTGGGCGACGTTCGAGGTCATGGGCTCGACGCCGTCGACATCGACCTCGTTCAGCTGTTCGATCCACTGCAGGATGCCGTTCAGCTCCTGGGCCAGCGGCTCCAGCCGATCCTCGGGGGTCTTGATGCGGGCGAGATGCGCAACCTTGCGCACCGTCGCGGCGTCGATGGCCATGCGGCCCTCCAAAATATCCGTGTTTAGGTGACAACCACCCAAAGGTGACTATCGAGGCGGGATTAGCGGCGTCCGGGCGGATTCACAAGGACGCCGACGTCCAACGGACGCCGCATTTGCAAGCTCCGATTTAGTTCTTGCAATCTAAGGATGACGTCATGCTCCTCGCCGCCTTCGCCGCCGCCCTGCTACAGACCGCTCCGATCCCCGAAGCGTGCGCCTATGACCGGGGCGCCATGATTGCGCTTTCACCTGAGGCCTTCGATCAAGACCTGAACGGCGGATGGCGACCGATCGCGGCCAAGCCCGAATGCCAGGAGGCGGCGGCGGATCTTCTCGCAGCATACCGCGAAGCGCACTGGGGAGACCTGAGCGTCGGCGAACTCCACACCAACTGCTGGCACGAGGGCCAGGTGCGCGCCTCTCTGGGTCAGACCCGTCATGCCATCCGTTTGATGATGGCCGGGGTCAATCCCCAGTTCCAGACCGACGGTTTCCATGAATACGCCTTGGGCACTATCGCTTTTCTGAATCGGATCTCCCCGCCCTGGAAGCCGCACGCGCCAGACTGGCCGCTACGCCGGCACCGCCCGACTTTGAACAATCCACCCGCGCCTTCCGAGAAAAGTACGGGATGGAGTTGAAATGGCCGATGAACCTGGACGTTCTGGACGGGCTGATCGCCTGTTTCGACAGACCTTACAGCGAGGCCTATGACGCCAAGTGCCGATCCTGACTCCGCGCCTCACGGCCCCGTATTGACAGTCACCGTCTCCGGCGGGGTCTCGCCGTCCCAGGCGAAGTCGATGAAGACGTGACGTGACTGGGAGCGGATGTTTCCGTCCGGCCCCGCCGCCTCCTGTTTCACCGCCAGCACCACCCGCCCGGCCCGCGCCTCGGTCATCTTCCATTCGACGTAGTCGCCGACCGCATAGGCGCGCCAGCCCTCGGCCGGGCCGCCGAACAGGGCGAAATAGGTCACCAGGCCGTTCGCCGCCGGATCCCCGCCCGACAGGCTGAAGACCTTGGCGTTCAGGGCCGGCAGGGCCTGGAACTGAGAAACGTCGGCGGCCGTGCCCATCTCCTCGGTCGAAACGGCGGGACTGGCGGCGCCCGGTCCGGTCGGTCGAGCCTGGGCGCGCGCCACCGACATTGGCGTCGGCGCTGGAGACGCCCCCGCCTTGTTGGACGGAGGATCCGCCGGTTCGCAGGCCATCAGCCCCACGGAAACGACCGCCACGACAAGGGCCGCCATCAAGGACATCGCACGCATCACGCCCTCCCCCGCCAGGATTTCCGCCACCATCGCCTTTGACTTCGCCGCGCGCCAGTCCTAACCGCAGGCCGTGCCCGTTCTCGACCTCCTCGACCTGCCCGCCGCCTGCCCGCCCGACACCCCGTGGATGGGGCTGGACCTGGGCGAAAAGACAATTGGGGTGGCGGTGTCGGACGCCACGCGGCTGATCGCCTCGCCGCTGGAGCTGATCCGCAAGTCGAAGTTCACGCTGGAGGCCGAACAACTGTTCAAGCTGATGGCCCACCGCAAGGTCTCGGCCCTGGTCATCGGCCTGCCCGCCAACATGGACGGCACCGAGGGCCCCCGCGCCCAGTCGTGCCGCGCCTTCGCCCGCAATCTGGAACGCCTTCGCCCGATCAACGTCGCCTTCTGGGACGAACGTCTGTCGACCAGCGCCGTCGAACGCTTCCTGATCGAGGATCTGGACCTGAACCGCAAACGCCGGGCCCAGGTAGTCGACCGCACCGCCGCCGCCTGGATCCTGCAGGGCGCGCTGGACCGGGTGCGCGACCAGGCGACCTGGCTGTGACGGCGCTCCTGGCCGGCGTCCTGCCGGTCTTCTGCATGATCGCCCTGGGCTACGGCCTGAGAAAATCCGGCTTTCTGCCCGACGAGGCCTGGCGGCCCATCGAGAAGCTGTCGATCAACATCTTCTACCCCAGCTTCCTGATCCCCGCGATCTGGCACGCCAATCTGGCCGGCGGCGGCGCGACCGTGGCCGGCGCGGCGGCGGTCGGGGCGACCCTGATCGTGGCGGCCGCCACCCTGGCCGCCAAGCCCCTGATCACCTTGGACGGCCCCGCCTATTCCAGCGTCTTCCAGGGGGTGATCCGCTGGAACAGTTTCGTCTTCGTGCCGGTGATCCAATCGGTCTATGGCTCGGAAGGCACCGCCCTGGCGGCCGTGGCCATCGCCTTCATCATCCCGGTGACCAATATCGCCTGCGTCGCCGTCCTGGCCCGCTGGGGTTCGCTGCGGCGCGAGCCCTCGGTGCTGGGATTGGCGAAGTCGATGATCGCCAATCCGATCCTGCTGGCCTGTCTGATCGGCCTGACGCTGAACCTGCTGCGCGTGCCCCCCATTCCGGGCGTGTCGGACGTGATCGACCTGTTGGGCGTCGCCGCCCTGCCCCTGGGCCTGATCGTCGCCGGCGCCGGCCTGTCCTTCGCCGAGGTGCGTCGTCGCCGCACCACCATTGCAATGGTCACCCTGGTCAAGCTGGGCGTCATGCCGCCGCTGATGTGGTTCATCGCCTGGGCCCTGGGCGGCGACAGCCTGGCCCAGGGCATCGCCCTGATCTGCGGCGCGGCCCCCGGCTCGGCCGCCTCCTATATCCTGGCGCGCCAGATGGGCGGCGACGCGCCCCTGATCGCGGGCGTCATCGCCCTGACCACCGTGGGCAGCGCCGTGGTCATCCCCATTCTTCTGACCGTCTTCCACTTCACCTGACTCGCGTTTAGGCCGACTCCCGCCTATAGCCGCGTCTCGATGACCCAGCCCCCAGAAGTCACCGACCAGACCCTCCAGGCACGGCTGGTCCCGTTCCCGAAACCCCATTTCCTCGCCGCGTCGGATCTCGATCCGTTCGTCACGCCGCAGTTGCTGGATCTCGGCGACGCCTTCGTCGACTTCAATCGCCAGTCCTCCAAGGCGCTGGACGTGCTGCACGGCCGCACGGTGGTGAACCTGTTCTTCGAGAACTCGACCCGCACCAGTTCCTCGTTCGAGATTGCCGCCAAACGTCTGGGCGCCGATGTCGTGACCATGCCGGTCGCCTCCTCCTCGGTGAAGAAGGGCGAGACCCTGATCGACACGGCGGTCACCCTGAACGCCATGAAGCCCGACATCCTGGTCGTCCGCCACTCGGCCTCGGGCGCGGCGGAACTGCTGAGCCAGAAGGTCGGCTGCGCCGTCGTCAACGCCGGGGACGGCCGCCACGAACACCCGACCCAGGCCCTGCTGGACCTGCTGTCGATGCGCCGCGCCTTCGGCGACGTGACCAGCCTGACCGTCGCCATCTGCGGCGACATCACCCACAGCCGCGTGGCCCGCTCCAACGTCGCCCTGCTGCAGATGATGGGGGCGCGCGTCCGCCTGATCGGCCCGCCGACCCTGGTGCCCGGCGACGCCGACCGCTGGGGCTGCGAGGTCTTCCACGACATGCGCGAGGGCCTCCAAGGCTGCGACGTGGTCATGATGCTGCGCCTGCAGCTGGAACGGATGGCCGGCGCCCTCGTCCCCTCGACCCGCGAATATTTCCGTTTCTGGGGTCTGGACCGCGAGAAGCTGGCCTGGGCCAAGCCGAACGCCAAGGTCATGCACCCCGGCCCGATGAACCGGGGCGTCGAGATCGATTCCGACGTCGCCGACGATCTGGACGTCTCCCTGATCCAGGATCAGGTCGAGATGGGCGTCGCCGCCCGCATGGCCGTCCTGGCCTCCCTCTCCGCCCGTTGGGGAGAGAAGTGATGGAAAGCAAAAGCATCCGTCACCCTCGGGCTTGTCCCGAGGGCCTACCTGTCCGCCGCACAGGCCTTTCTCGCGCGTTCGCCGTCGTGACCGCCATCCAACAACCGAGCCGCCTCCGCCGTGGGCCCTCGGGACAAGCCCGAGGGTGACGGGAATGAGCACGACAGCAATCGTCAACGCCCGCCTTCTGGACCCCGCCACCGACTATGACGGCCCCGGCTCGATCCTGATCGAAGACGGCCGCATCGTCCGCGTCATCCACGGCGCGGCGACGCCCGCCGCCGACCAGATCGTCGATGCAGACGGCCTGTGCCTCGCCCCCGGCCTGATCGACATCCGGGTCAAGACCGGCGAACCGGGCGCCGAGCCCAAGGAGACGCTGAAGTCCGCCAGCCTGGCCGCCGCCGCCGGGGGCGTGACCACCATCGTCGTCCAGCCCGACACCGACCCCGCCGTCGACGACCCGGCGATGATCGACTTCATCCAGCGTCGCGGCGCCGCCCTGAATCTGGTCAATGTCCGCGCCGCCGGCGCCGCGACCAAGGCCCTGGACGGCCAGCGCATGGCCGAGATCGGCCTGATGGACGAGGCCGGCGCCCTCTATTTCACCGACGGCGACAAGGTCATCGTCAACAGCCGCACCCTGCAGCGGGTGATGAGCTACGCCGCCGCCTTCAACGCCCTGATCGCCTGCCGCCCGTCCGACCCCTGGCTGACCGAGGGCGCGGTCGCCGCCTCGGGCGAACTGGCCACGCGCCTGGGTCTGTCCGGCAGCCCGGCCATCGCCGAGCGGATCGGTCTGGAGCGCGACCTGGCCCTGGTCGAACAGACCGGCGCCCGGTTCCTGGTCGACCAGATCTCGACCGAGGGCGCGCTGGAGACCCTGGCCCGCGCCCGCGCCAAGGGGCTAGAGGTCGCCGTCAGCGTCTCGATCAACCACCTGTGCTTCAACGAGGTGGACATCGGCGACTATCGCACCTTCTACCGCCTGGACCCGCCGCTGCGCTCCGAGGCGGATCGCCAGGCCCTGATCGAGGCCGTGCGTGAGGGCCTGATCGACGTCATCACCTCGGCCCACGCCCCGGCCCCCGCCGAAGACAAGCGCCGCCCGTTCAGCGAGGCCGCGCCCGGCGCCGTGGGTCTGGAGACCCTGCTGCCCGCCGCCCTGACCCTGCACCACGAGGACGGTCTGGACCTGCTGGACGTGCTTCGCCCCCTGACCCAGGGCCCGGCCGCCCTGCTGGGCCTCGACGCCGGCGTCCTGGCGGAAGGCGCGCCCGCCGACCTGGTCCTGTTCGACCCCGGCGCCCCGATCATCGTCGACGCCGACGCCCTGCGCTCCAAGTCCAAGAACTCCCCGTTCGACGGCCGCAGGCTGCAGGGCAAGGTGATCGGAACCTGGGTGGGCGGCCGCAAGGTGCACTGAGGCCCTCCTGCAGCAGAGACCGAGTTCCGCCACATTACCCCTCGAAGGTTGCTCACAGTGAAGCTTTCGGGGGAATCGACATGCGCGCCATCGGACTGGGACTGATCCTTCTGACGGCGCCCGTCACCGCCGCCTGCAATCAACCGGCGGACGCCCGGACCTCGACACCGTCTGACGCGACGACGACCGAAGGCGCGCCCTATGTGCTGAACGACACCCAGGTCTGGACCGTGCCGGATCCCGTATCCGGCCGGGACTACGAAGTCTTCGTCAGCCTGCCGCCCAGCTACGAGGCCAGACCCCAGCGCCGCTATCCGGTGCTCTATGTCACCGACGCCGACTACGCCTTCCCGATCATCCGCCAGATCACGCGTCGGATGAACCTGGACGGGCCGGTGATCGAGGAATTCATCCTGGTCGGCCTGTCCTACTCGCGCGGCGACAGCGGCGTGGTCAGTCGGAACCGCGACTACACCCCGACGCCGAACGGCCCGCGGCGCGCCAGCTCCACGGTTCACGGTCAGGGTGCTGCCTATCAGACCTATCTGAAGACCCAGGCTCTTCCCTTCATCGAGGGCCGGTTCCGCGCCGATCCCGCACGCCGCTTGCTGCTGGGCCACTCCTATGGCGGCCTGCTCGGCGCCCAAATTCTATTCACGGACCCGACCCTGTTCTCGGCCTATGCTTTAGGCAGCCCGTCCTTCTGGTTCGACGACAGACACATGATGACGATGGAGGCGGACTACGCGCGGACCCACCGTGACCTGCCGGCTGATGTCTTCATGTATGTCGGCGGATGGGAAGTCCCCGGCCCGGATCGTCGCAACACCTCCGGCGCCGACATGGTCGCCGATGTTCGAACCATGGAGCGCAGCCTGAAGTCCCGCGCCTATTCGGGTCTGACCGTGCGATCGGTCGTACTCGAGGACGAGGACCACCTGAGCATCGCGCCCACCGGCTTCACCCGCGCGCTGGAGGCTCTCCTGCCCGCGACACGCTGAGCCTCACGCCGTCAGCATCTTGCGCACCACCGCCTTGAACGGCGCCGTCGCCTGCCCGGCTCTCAGCGCCACACCGCGCGCCAGACGCGCCGGCGCCGTCTCCTCGGTGAACAATCTCACCAGGGCGTTGGTCCCCCGATACAGCGGCCAACTGGCCAGCCGGTGCTCGCGTTCATATCGCGCCAGCAGCCGCCCCGAGCCGATGTCCCCGACCCGCGCTGACCGCACCACCTTCGCCAGCGTCTCCTGCCCGCGCAGACCCAGGTTGAAGCCGTGGGCCGTGACCGGGTGCATCCCCACCGCCGCATCCCCGATCAGGGCGAAGCCCTCGCCCGCGAACCGGCGGCTCCAGGTCGTGGCCAGAGGATAGGCGTGGCGCGTGCCGACCAGTTCCAGCCCGGTCAGCCGCCTCTGCATCCGCCGCTCGATCTCGACCGCGAAAGCCTCGGGCGTCAGGCTCATCAGACCGGCGATGGCCGGCGCCGCCAGGGTCAGCACGACGGAAGACACGCGCTCCTCCGCATCCGCGACCGGCAACAGGGCCACCGTCTGTCCATGGTCGAACCATTCGGTCGCCACATGGCCATGCGCCTGGTCGTGCCGCATCCGGCAGACCATCATCGACCGACCTAGCCGGTTCATCTCGACGCCGACGCCCAACTGGTTGCGCACGCCCGAGAAACGCGAGTCCGCCGCCACGATCAGCTTCGCCCGGATCGTCGCCCCGTCGTCCAACACGACCCGCCCGCGCGGCGCGGCGGGTTCGACGGCGCAGTTCGCCACCTTCCGCCCGGCCATCAGCGAAACCCCGGCCTGCCCCTCGACGATCTCGAACAGGGCGCGGCGGATAAGGTGGTTGGGGATCAGCACGCCCAGCCGGTCCGCACCCTCCGCGCCGAACGTCAGGGCGAAGGCCGAACCGCCGTCCAGCACCCGCGCCTCGCGCAGGTCCGAGATTTCTCCCGCCGGAACCCGGTCCCAGGCGCCCAGGCTCTTCAGCAGCCGGATCGAATGATGGGTCAGGGCGATCTCGCGTCCGTCGAAACCGGGATCGCGCAACGCCGCCTCCGGCTGCCCCTCGATCAGGGCGACGCTCAGCCCGCTTCCCGTCAGCGACCGCGTGAAGGCCAAACCGGCGGGACCGGCCCCGACCACGGCTATGTCGAACATCAGATCATCGCTCATGCCGCTCTCCTGCCTGATCCGAACCGCCCCGCCCTTGATGCAGCGCAATCCTGAACCCGGGCCTCAACGCGGCCGTTCGCAGGTCGCGGCCTTGGCCACCTCAGCGCCGAGCACCGACTGGACCGCCAGCGGCGTATCGGTGGCGATCACCGTCACACCCTGGCGGAACAGGTCGCGATACTCGGACACATTCCCGTCGGCGGCGTAGCGGTCGTCGCGGCGCACGCCCTCGGCGCCCAGGGTGCCGAACTGGACTTCGACGCCCACCGCCTTCAGCGCCCGCCACAGGGCCGGGCGTTCCTCGCGCGTCCCGGTCCAGGCCAGGATCTGCGCCGGGTTCAGCCCCTCCAGCCCCTCAAGGTCGCTGACCCCGGCCGAGATCATCATCTCCGGCGCCATGGCCGCCACGGCCCGCGCGTCAGCGGCGTTGTAGGTGATCAGTATCACCCGCTTCTGCGCGCCCGAGCGCCGCACCTGATCGATGATCGCCCGCGCCAGATCGACCGTCGTCCCGCCCTCGGCCGGCTTCAGGTCCAGACTGGCGATGGCCCCGACCCGCCCGGCGGCGTCCAGCGCCTCGGCCAAGGTCGGCGGAGCGGCGGTCGTCAGCGAACCGTTCGACGCCTTCAGCCGGGCCTGCTTCACCTGTGCCAGGGTCAGGTCGGCGACGCGCCCCCGGCCGGTCGTGGTCCGGTCCATCGTCTCGTCGTGCATCAGGACCAGCTTGCCGTCCTTGGTGAGGACTGCGTCCAGCTCCAGGATCGCGCCGGGTATGGCCCGCCCCGTGGCCTCGATGGCGGCGATGGAGTTCTCGGGCTGGTCGGGCGCCGACACGGCCCTATGCGCGGAGATGGCCACGCCCCCGTCGCGGACGCAGTCGAAATAGGCCGCCAGCGCCGGACCGCCGGCGGACACGCCCCCCTGCGGCGCCCCCGCGCAGCCGGCCGTGGACAACAGAAGGGCCAGAACGGCGGCGGAGGTGCGGATCATTTTTCAGGCTCCCGGAAGGCGCGGGGACCAGACGCCGCGCGGATCGCCGGGTCAAGAGGTCGGATCGCCCTTGCTCCGCGCCGCGCCCCGACGCATTTTGCCGCAACGACACGCGGGGAGAGAATCAAGGTGCAGGATCTGGTGGGGCCCGTTCTCGGGACCTTGGCGCTCGTGGCGCTGGGCGGTTATCTGCTCGGCTCGATCCCGTTCGGCGTGGTCATCACCCGCGCGGCCGGCGCCGGCGACGTGCGCAATATCGGGTCCGGCAATATCGGCGCGACCAATGTCCTGCGCACAGGCCGCAAGGACCTGGCCCTGGCTACCCTGCTGCTGGACGCCGGCAAGGGCGCGGTCGCCCTGCTGATCGCCCGACACCTGTTCGACAGCGAGGTCGCCGGCGCCGTCGCCGGGGGCGCGGCCTTCCTGGGCCACCTCTTCCCCGTCTGGCTCAAGTTCAAGGGCGGCAAGGGCGTCGCCACCTTCTACGGCCTGCTGCTGGCCGCCGCCTGGCCGCTCGGTCTGATGGCCGGCGCCGTCTGGCTGATCAGCGCCTTCCTGTTCCGCTTCTCGTCGCTGGCGGCCCTGATCTCCTCGGCGACCGCCCCGCTGCTGGCCCTTCTGCCGCTCGCGGTCGTCGGCCTGCCGGTCGGGGCGCCCATCCTGATCCTGACCGTCTTCGCCGCCGTCCTGATCTGGATCCGCCACCACCAGAACATCGCCCGCCTGCTGAAGGGCGAGGAACCCCGTATCGGGAAGAAGAAGGCGTGAGCCCCTCCGCAGCCGAGCGTTTCGCCCGGCTGCGGCTCGCCCGCACGGACCGTATCGGTCCCGTCGCCTTCTCCCAGCTGCTGGCCCGCTTCGGCTCGGCCGCGGGGACGCTCGACGCCCTGCCCGACCTGATCCGCAAGTCCGGCGCCGACTCCATCCCTCCGCCGGTAGAGGCCGTCGAGCGCGAACTGACCGCCGGCGAACGGCTGAACGCCCGCCTGCTGGTCCTGGGCGATCCCGACTATCCCGAAATGCTGGCCGCCCTCGATCCGCCCCCGCCGATCCTGTGGACGCGCGGCGATACATCCCTGCTGAACCGCCCCAGCGTCGCCGTCGTCGGCGCCCGTATCGCCTCGGCCGGAGGCCAGCGCATCGCGCGCGGTCTGGCCCAGCAACTGGGTCAGGCCGGTCATGTGGTCGTCTCGGGCATGGCGCGCGGCATCGACGCCGCCGCCCACGAAGGGGCCATGGAGACGGGAACCGTCGCCGTCCTGGGCGGCGGGGTGGATGACGTCTATCCGCCGGAACACGACGATCTCTACGCCCGCCTGATCGACCAGGCCTGCGTCGTCTCCGAAAGCCCGGTCGGCGCCCGCGCCCAGGCCCGCGACTTCCCCCGCCGCAACCGGATCATTTCCGGCCTGTCGCGCGGGGTCGTGGTGGTCGAGGCCGAGATCCGCTCCGGCTCCCTGATCACCGCCCGCCTCGCCGCCGAACAAGGGCGCGACGTCTTCGCCGTGCCCGGCTCGCCGCTGGATCCGCGCGCCCGCGGCCCCAACGAACTGCTGCGCCAGGGCGCCATACTGTGCGAGGGGATCGAGGATATCGAACGCGCCTTCACCACCCTTCGCACCCTGGCCGAGCCCCCTTCCGATCCCCTGTCCTATGACGCAGAAGTCGACGACGCCTTCCTCGACCGGGTCGCAGCCCTGCTGTCGCCGGTCCCGACACCCCGCGACGAAATCGCACGGGCCCTGAACGCCCCCATCGCCCAGGTCGCCGCCGCCCTGCTGGAGCTGAACCTCATGGGCCGCGCCGAGATGCTGCCCGGCGGACTCGTCTCTCTGTAGTTTGGACTCGACCTGATCGAACGCCCTTCCGGATTCGGCCTCTATCCGTGATAGTGGGGCGTCATTCCGAACGAAGTTGGCGGGCGTCTGACGGCCGGTGATTGACACACGGCTCCGCTCCAACCACGTTCGCGCCCCTTCCCGAGACCGAAACACGCATGAACCTCGTCATCGTCGAGAGCCCCGCAAAGGCCAAGACCATCAATAAATACCTGGGCTCGGACTACGAGGTCCTGGCCTCGTACGGTCACGTCCGCGACCTGCCGTCCAAGGACGGATCGGTCCTGCCCGACGACGACTTCTCCATGCATTGGGAGGCCGACGCCAAGGGCGCCAAACGCCTGTCCGAAATCGCCGAGGCCGCCAAGCGCGCCGACCGTGTCATCCTGGCGACCGACCCCGACCGCGAAGGGGAGGCCATCAGCTGGCACGTGCTGGAAGTGCTGAACAAGAAGAAGGCGCTGAAGGACACCCAGGTCGAACGCGTCACCTTCAACGCCATCACCAAGTCCGCCGTCCTCGAGGCCATGGCCAATCCGCGTCAGCTCGACATGGAGCTGGTCGACGCCTATCTGGCCCGCCGCGCCCTGGACTACCTGGTCGGCTTCACGCTCTCGCCGGTTCTGTGGCGCAAGCTGCCGGGCGCCCGCTCGGCCGGTCGCGTCCAGTCGGTCGCCCTGCGCATCGTCGTCGATCGCGAGATGGAGATCGAGAAGTTCAAGGCCCAGGAATACTGGTCCATCGAAGCCGACCTGAACGCCGACAGCCCGCCCTTCACCGCCCGCCTGGTCAAGCACGCCGGCAAGCGGATCCAGCGCCTGGACATCAAGGACGAGGCGACGGCCGACGCCGCGCGCGCGGCCATCGACGCCGGCGACTTCACCATCAATTCGGTCGAGAAGAAGCCCATCCGCCGCAATCCGGCGCCCCCCTTCACCACCTCGACCCTGCAGCAGGAAGCCTCGCGCAAACTCGGCTTCTCCGCCCAGCGCACCATGCAGGCGGCGCAGAAGCTTTATGAAGGCGTCGACGAGACCGGCGGCCTGATCACCTATATGCGGACCGACGGCGTCCAGACCACGCCCGAGGGCATCGCCCAGGCGCGCGAAGTGATCGGCAAGGAGTTCGGCCCGGCCTTCGTTCCGCAGGAACCCCGCTATTACAAGACCAAGGCCAAGAACGCTCAGGAAGCGCACGAAGCCATCCGGCCGACAAACATCGCCCGCCATCCCGATTCCGTGCGCCTCGAATCCGATCTGCAGCGCCTCTACGAACTGATCTGGAAGCGGATGGTCGCCTCGCAGATGGAGGCCGCGCGTCTGGACCGCACCACGGTCGAGATCGAGACGTCTGACGGCCAGACCGGCCTGCGCGCCACCGGCCAGGTGGTCACCTTCGACGGCTTCCTGGCCGTCTATGAGGAAGGCCGCGACGAGAAGCAGAAGGGCGCCGAAGAGGACGAGGGCGACGACACCAGCCGCCTGCCCGCCCTGAAGGAAGGCGCCAAGGCCAAGGTCGACGCCATCCGCACCGACCAGCATTTCACCGAACCGCCCCCGCGCTATTCGGAAGCCACCCTGGTCAAGAAGCTGGAAGAACTGGGCATCGGCCGCCCGTCGACCTACGCCTCGACCCTGTCGACCCTGCGCGACCGCGAATATGTCCGCGTCGACAAGAACCGCTTCTATCCCGAGGACAAGGGACGGCTGGTCACGGCCTTCCTGGAGCAGTTCTTCAAGAAGTGGGTCGAATACGACTTCACCGCCGCGCTGGAGACCCAGCTCGACGAGGTCTCGGCCGGCGAACTGAACTGGAAGGTGCTGCTGCGCGCCTTCTGGCAGGACTTCCACGCCGCGACCCAGGCCGCCGGCGAACTGCGCACCACGGCCATCCTCGACGCCCTGAACGAGAGCCTGGGCGCCCATATCTTCCCGGACAAGGGCGACGGCACGGACCCGCGCGAATGCCCCCTGTGCCACCAGGGCCAGCTCAGCCTAAAGACCAGCCGCTTCGGCGCCTTCATCGGCTGCGAACGCTATCCGGACTGCAAATACACCCGCCCCGTCGCCAGCCCCTCGGCCGAGGACGGTTCGGCCGAGAGCGGCGACCGTGAACTGGGCATCGACCCGGAGACGGGCCAGCCGGTCCAGCTGAAGATCGGCCGCTTCGGCCCCTATGTCGAAATCACGCCCCCGGAAGGCGACAAGCCGAAACGCTCGTCCCTGCCCAAGGGCTGGTCGCCAGCGTCGCTGGATCTGGACCGGGCGCTGCGCCTGCTGGCCCTGCCGCGCGAGGTCGGGGTCCACCCCGAGGACGGCAAGATGATCACGGCGGGCCTGGGCCGCTACGGTCCCTTCGTCCTGCACGCCGGCACCTACGCCAATGTCTCGGACATCGAGGAGGTGTTCGAGGTCGGTCTGAACCGCGCCGTCGCCCTGCTGGCCGAGAAGCGCGCCGGTCGTCCCGGCCGCGGCGCCGCCACGGCCCCGCTGAAGGATCTGGGCGCCCACCCGGAGACGGGCGAGCCGATCCACGTCATGGCCGGCCGTTTCGGCCCCTATGTCAAATCCGGCAAGATCAACGCCACCCTGCCGAAAGGCACGGCGCCGGAAGACCTGACCCTGGAAGCCGCCCTGCCCCTGCTCGCCGCCAAGGCCGGCGCCGCGCCCAAGAAGAAGGCCCCGGCCAAGAAGGCGGCTGCCCCGAAGAAGGCCGCAGCACCTAAGGCTGCAGCCAAGAAACCCGCCGCCAAGAAGGCGCCGGCGAAAAAGGCCAAGGCCAAAACCGAGGACTGACTCATAAAGCCCCTCTCCCAGCGGGAGAGGGCTTGAGCGCCCGAGAGCGTAGCGATCGGTCTTGCGCAAAAGGGTGAGGGTTCGGGCGTGCGAGGTAGCCCACCGGCGGAACCCTCATCCGGCCCTTCGGGCCACCTTCTCCCAACGGGAGAAGGAACATCTTCGGCGATCAGCGCATCTCCACCCGTCTTGCGCTCGTCGGGATCACCAGTTCGTCCCCACTCCACGACGCCGCGCGGCCATCAATCCGCACCCGCCCGGGGCGTTCCTCACCAGCAGCCCATCGCAGCACAAACCCTCCCGGCGGCGTCGCTTCGCCACTCAAGGTCAGGACATAGGCCGCGCCCTGTTTGCGATAGGCGTAGGTCAGCGGTCCGTGGGCCGTGCGCAGGTCGCGCACCCCGACACCCTCTGCCGTATCCAACCAGGCTTTCGGCACGCCCGCCGCCAACACCAGGGCCTGATCCCGCTCGTAGGCGAACAGGTCCAGGGCCGAACGGATATAGTCCGAACTGATCCATGCGTGGGGCATGTCGCCGATGAAACGGGATTCGCGTTTCTCACGCCCCACGACCTCGGCCCAGCCGTTCCAGGCCTCGGGTCGACGGTCGGCCATCAGGAAGTCCAGCACCGCCAGGGCCCGGTCCTTCTGGCCCAGCCGCACATAGGCGCCGACCAGACGCCATTCGTAGGGGGTGTAGTCCTTCCACGCCGTGCGATTGGTCAGCCGGTTCTGGAAGTTTTCCCAATAGCGGTCGAAGGTTCGGTCCATCAGTTCAGGCGGCAGATTGGCCTGTTCCCCCGCCGGAGACAGGGCGATGGTGGTCGAGGTGGCGTCGAAATCGCCCCGGTCCGCCGCGCCGGCGATCCAGTCGATGCCGTGATGCGTCGCCGTAGCCGCGATGGAGGCGCGGATGTCGGCGGCGAACTGATCCCGCGCGGCGGCGTAGCGGGCGGCTGCCTCGGCGTCGCCCAGGGTTTCGGCGATGAAGACCGCGTCCTTGTAGCCCAGCAGGCCCCAGAAATCGTCCCAGTAGGAATAGGCCGCCTTGTCCGAATAGCCCTCGTGGCTGATCGTCGGCGGCAGCAGGCCGTAGAGGTGGCGCTGGTCCGGCGTTTCGAACGCCGCCGTCCGGGTCGAGGCACGCAGTTCGTCCATGTAGGCGATCGCCTTCTGCACCTGGGGCCAGACCTGACGCAGAAGGGCCTCGTCGCGGGTGTAGCGATAGGTCTCGGCGGCCAGGAAGACGAACTCGCCGTGGCTGTCGTTCTCGGGCACCGGGTCGGCGCCGCGCGCATCGACACAGCACGGAACCTTGCCGTTCTCGAACACATAGGGCGCATACCAGCGCAGATAATCGGCCGAGTGTTCGGCCATGCCCAACCGGTTCAGCCCCTCGGCCATCATGGCCCCGTCGCGGATCCAGGAGCGGTTGTAGCTGCGGGTGCCGGGCTGGAGGATCGGTCCCTGACGCGACATCAGCATATGGGCCAGCGAGGATTTCAGCGCGTCCTCGATCCGCTGGGCGGCGGGCGGCAGGGTCAGTTCGACCCGGTCCAGTTTCTCGCGCCATTCGGCCGCCAGATCACGCTCGACCTGATCCAGCAAGGCGACGCCCTGTCGTGGCGTCGGGGCTTCGCCCGCCAGGGGCGACAGGAAGCCGAAACTGCGGGTCTCGCCCGGCTGCAGCGTCACGTCGTAGAGCAGAGCGCCAGCCGGCAGTTCGGTCGCGTCGGACACGGTCATCGGCTGATCCGCCGGTCGCCGCGCCGAGGGCAGGATCAATGATTGAGGATCGGCGCCCGCGTCGAAACCGGCCGCCGCCACCGCATCCGGCGCGGCCAGGGCGTGAACCTGCACCGTCTCGTTCAGCGTCAGGCTGGATCCGTTCCAGCCGATGGTCTTCACCGGGGCCACGCCGCCGGGAATGGCCAGGAACTGCACCGGCCCGTTGACCTGGAACGGGCGCGCCGCCAGGGCCAGGGTCAGGTTGCACGGACGGTCAGACGTGTTGGTCAGGTCGTAGTGCCCCCACAGCCGCGCCTGCTCCGGTGTTCCATCGGCGAAGGCGGTGATCTTCAGCCGCCAGCCGTCGGCGCTCCAGACGACCGAGGGGATGGGCAGGTCGTCGTCCTTCAGCCCCTGTTCGATATTGACGTCGGCCCAGGTGATCAGCCGCCCGTTGTCGACGACGAAGGGTTCGATGCTCGGCCCTGCGCGGCGCAGTTCGATGGCGCCGTCCTCGCCGATCAGGCCGCTCTCCCCGCCCCCATCGACCCCGACCAGGGTCCAGTAGGGCTGTTCCCCGAAGAAGCCGCGCGGATAGAGGCCGCGCCGGTTCTCCTTGGCCACGGCCTCGACGAAGGCCGTGGCGTCCTCGCCGAAGGCCAGGGGTTCGACCTCGATCTCGTTCAGGGCCCAGGTCGTCGCCTGGACCGCGCCCAGCCTCTGGCCCGCGCCGGACGAACCGACCACGTCGGACGATGCAACCGGCGCCAGGGGCTCCAGCCGCAGCCAGCGCGCCGTCGCCTCCGGCGTCCTCAGCCAGTCCACGCCGCCGTTGCCGCCCATGACGGTCGCCAGTTCGCGCCAGTCGCGCCCATCCAGCGAGGCCGAGACGCGATAGTCCGCCGCCGCCCCTCGCTCGCCCCAGCGCAGGGTCAGGCCGCCGAACTCGCGCTCATAGCCCAGGTCCAGGGTCAGGGCCGGCGTCCTGGCCATGGGCGGGGTCCAGGCGGTCTTGGGGTCCAGGTCCACGGCCCGCGCGGCGGTCGATGGGCTCAGACCGTCGCTGGCGACCGGCTGGGGCGGGACCGCCGGATCGACCGGCAGTTCGCGGATCGCCAGCTGGTCGATCTCGATGAAGCCCCGGCCGCCGTCGGCCGCGACCACGACGAACTCGACCCGCTCGGCATGGCGCAGTTCGGTCTCGGGGCTCGGGCCCCAGGCCTTGGACACCTGGCGCCGCTTGATGACGAACCGGGTCCAGCCGTTCGGGAAGTCGTAGCGCGCCGTCTGTTTCCACCAGACGTTCTCGGCCGCCGCATCGGTGAACTTGACCTCGAAGGTGTTGGTCGGCCCCTCGCCGCGCACCCAGAAGCTGATCTCGTAATTGTCGGGCAGGTCGAACGGCAGCGCGCGCGCGGCGAAGGCGTAGCCCGCCTTGCCGTTGAAGTCGTAGCTCAGGCGCACCGCCCGCCCCTCCTGCCCTGCGACCGAGGTCACGGTCGATGAGACGTCGGTCGAGGCGTCGGCCGTCCAGACGGCGGCGTCCTCCATCGCATCCAGCACCCGCGTCTGCTGGGCGAAGGCGGGGGTCGAGATCGCCACGGCGATGGCGAACAGAGAGGCGGCAAGGTGCATGATCGGCCTGTTCCTTGTCGTCGTCCCCGAGGGGGACAGGGGAAGCTCAGCCCTTGACGCTGCCCGCGAGCATGCCGCGGATGTAGTAGCGTTGCAGGGCCAGGAAGAGGATCAGCACCGGGGCCACGGTCACCACCGCCCCCGCCATCATCAGTTCGACATCCTGAACATGCTCGCGCGACAGGGCGGCCAGCGCGACCGGCAGGGTGTAGTTCGACTGGTCCGTCAGGATGATCAGGGGCCACAGGAAGTCGTTCCAGCTGCCCAAGAAGACGAACAGGCCCAGGGTCACAATGATCGGCTGCAGCGTCGGCAGGACCACGCGGCGGAAAATCTGGCCCTCGCTGGCGCCGTCGATCCGGGCGGCCTCCAGCATCTCGTCGGGAATGCTCAGCGCATACTGGCGCACCAGGAACAGACCGAAGATCGAGGCCAGCCACGGCACCAGGGCGCCGGCATAGGTGTTCACCAGCCCCATTCCCTTCAGCATCAGGAACAGCGGCAGGGTGCCGATCTGGGCCGGCACCACCAGGGCGGCGACCAGGAACTGGAACAGGCGCTCGCGCCCAGTGAACCTCAGCTTGGCGAAGGCGTAGCCGGCCGGGACGGTGAAGCTCAGCGCCAGGATCGTCGCCAGTGTCGCCAGGGCGAAACTGTTCCACAGATACCGGCCCATCCCCTGGTTCAGGAACAGGTCGCGATAGTGATCCAGAGTCCAGGTCTTGGGCAGCAGCGGCGGCGGGAAGGTCGCGGCCTCGCCGGTCGACATGAAGCTGACCGACACCATCCAGGCCAGGGGAAACAGGGCTAGCAGGGCGATAACCGCCACCGCCAGATTCAGCAGGATCGCGCGCGCCTTCATTGATAGGCTCCCACGCGCTTCGCCACCGCCAACTGGACCAGGGTGATGGCCAGAATGCACAGGAACAGGACGAAGGCCACGGCGCTGGCGGAGCCCAGGTTCCACCATTTGAAGCCTTCCTCGTACATGAAATACAGAACCGTCACCGTGCTCTGGGCCGGCCCGCCCTGGGTCATCACATAGGGTTCGGCGAACAGCTGGAAGAAGCTGGCGACCGAGATGATCGAGACCAGCAGCAGGGTCGGAGCGATGGCCGGCAGGGTGACGTGCCGGAACTGTTTCCACGGCCCGGCGCCGTCGATGCGGGCGGCCTCGTACAGGTCGTCCGGCACGGTCTGCAGCACGGCCAGGAAGATCAGCATATTGTAGCCGAAGATCTTCCAGACCACGAACATCAGGATGGCGGGGATCGAGGTCGAGGGCTGGCCCAGCCAGTCGACGGCGGGCAGGCCGACGCTCGTTAGACCCCAGTTGATCACGCCGTAGCGGGTGTGCAGCAGATAGCGCCACACCACGGCGGTCGCGACCAGGGTGGTGACATAGGGGGCGAAGAACATCACCCGCCAGATCGGCCGCCACTTCACCACCCGCGCGTTCAGGATCACCGCCGCCGCCAGCGAGGCCGCGATCGACAGGGGCACGCCCAGGACGGCGAAGGTCAGGGTGTTCTTCATCGCTCCCCAGAACAGGGGATTGGTCAGCAGCCGCTCGTAGTTCTGCAGGCCGACGAAGCGCAGATTGTCGAGGTTCGCCAGGGCGTAGATGTCGAAATCGGTCAGGCTGAGCAGCAGGGCCGCGATCACCGGCAGGGCGAAGAACAGGCCGATGGCGATCATGGCCGGGGCGACGAAGCCCCATGCTGCGTATTTCTGGGCGGCGCGCTCGCGGGCGCCGGGACCGCGCGACGGCTTCACCCGCGCGAGAGTGGGATCGGCGACGGTCATACGGCCCTGCCCTGTTCCAACATCCAGCGGCGCTTCTCCAGCAGACGGTCGGCGCGGCGGTCGATCTCGGCGGCGGCGGCCTCCGGCGTATATTCGCCGCGCACCATCCGTTCGGCGACGATCTGCATCTCGGTGACGATCCGCTCCCATTCGGGCACCTTCGGCACCGCCCTGGCCCGCTCCAGCTGCCCCTTGAACGGCGCCATCATCGGGTCGCGCTCGACCTGGGCCAGGCCCCAGGCGCTCTGGCGCGCCGGCAGGTCGCCGACGATGGTGTTGAACCGGGCCTGCACCTGCGGCTCGGACAGATAGCGGACCAGGGCCCAGGCCGCGTCCTGATGCCGGGATGAGGAGAAGACGGCCAGGCTGGACCCGCCCGGCGCCGATGCGCCCGGCCCCTTAGGCCCCGGCACCCCGGCCGTGGCCCAGTGCGGCTGGAACGACGCCGGAAGACGCTCGCGAAAGTCGCCGACGCTCCACGGGCCGGAGAAATAGAAGCTGAAACAGCCGCGCGCGAACTCGGTCCAGACGTTGGAGATCTGTGTCGCCGAGGCCATCGGCGCTAGGCCCTCGTCGAACAGGCTCTTGTAGAAGGCCAGGGCCGCGACGAAGCCGGGACTAGAGAAATTGCCGCGGGTGTCCCGGTCGCGCAGCAGGGGCTCGTCGATCTGAAGCCCGAAGGTCAGCAACTGCTCGAACTCGTTGAGCGGCAGCAGGATGGCGAAATTGCCCTCGCCCGCCACGCGCTTGATCCCGTGCATGGCCCGCTTCCATTCGGCCCAGTCGCGCGGCGGCACCCCGAACCCGGCCCGGGCCAGCAGATCCTTGCGATAGAACAGCAGGCGGGTGTCGACATACCAGGGCGTGGTCATGGCCCGGCCGGCGATCTCGTTCGTCTCCAGCACCGCCGGGAACTGGTCGGTCAGCAGGTTGGCCGCCTCGGGCGGGGTCGGCGACAGGGCGCCGATGGCCGTCAGTTCCGCCACCCAGGTATTGCCGATCTGGCTGACGTCCGGCAGCGAGGCCCCGGCATAGGCGGTCAGCAGCTTCTCGTGCGCCGCCGTCCACGGCAGGGGCTGGACCTCGACCCGGACGCCGGGATTGCGGCGCTCGAACTCGGGCATCAGCTGGCCCACCGTCCCGCCTTCATTGCCCATGGCCCAGAAGCGCAGCACCGTCTCGCCGTCTCGGCGCGGCGTGCAGGCCGCGGCCGCGCCGCCCGCCAGCAGGGCCAGGGCTCCCCGTCTGTGGGGGGCTGAACTCATGCGCTGAGCCAGCCGCCGGTGAAGCCGGTCATTTCCAGCGCCTTGCGAATGTTGGGCTCTCCCCGCATGTAGCGCCAGATGAAGTCCGAGCGGTGGTTCTCGGTCATGCCGACGATCGGCCCCTGGTCGATGCCCAGATAGTCGCCGTCGACCCAGCCCACGCCCTCGACGATCTTGCCGTGCTGCAACGGACCGTCGCGCATCGTCAGGGTCGGGTTGAAGCTGTCGAGGAAGCCCCACTCGGTATAGATCCCCGCCCCGAACCGGCTCTTCATCGCCTTGACGCAGGGCACGACGATCTCGGGCGCGAAGGCGATGGAACTGGCCGCCGCCGTCGGCGCGATGGTGCCGTCGTCGCGCTCGCCCGGACCGCGCGCCGAATAGCTGAAGAACTCCCGCTCCACGCCCGCGATGGTCTGTGTGAAATCGCCCGGCCCGTCGCAGGCCGTCAGGCCCCAGGTCTCGGACGAATAGCCGACCCACTGTTTGGGATTGTCGTGGGCGTATTTCTGCTGGGCGTACACCGCGCGGCGACTGTTCTCGAAATAGTCGAGATACTCGCCCAGTTGCGCCGTCTGGCCGCGCATCCAGGCGTCCTGGATGCCGCGGAAATCGATGAACATGTGGCTGTACTGATGGCCGAAGATCGGCGCGAAATTCAGGTGCCAGCTGCCCCACTGGTCGGTCCAGCTCTCGCTGTAGCTGGCGGCCCACTCGTGCCAGACATTGACCGAGACCGGATGGGTCGGGCTGCCTATGGCCAGCAGCAGGACCAGCATGCCCTCGTTGTAGACGTGCCAGTCCGAGGGAATGAAGCCGGTCTCCGGGTGCCAGCCCATGGTGATCCGGTTGTCGCGCACCACAGCCCAGTCCCATTCGATCCGCTCGTAGAGGGCCTGGACCCGGCTGCGGATCTCGACCTCGTCCGCGTGATCGCCGTCGAAATAGCGGGCGGCGAACAGCATGCCGCCCATCAGCAGGGCGGTGTCGACGGTGGACAGCTCGTTCTGCGCGAACCGCAGACCGGTCTCCATGTCGAGGAAATGATAGAAGAATCCCTTGTGGCCCGCCGTGCCGGTCGCCTCGGGTCCCTGGGGCAGGCTGTTGAAATAGCGGACGGTGGTGAGGGTGCGCTCGCGCGCCTCGGCGCGGCTCATCCAGCGGCGCTCGACGCCGATCGGCCAGCAACTCAGGGCGAAACCGACCGCCGCCACAGAACAGAAGGACGGCGTAGGCCAGCGGTCAGGCGTTAGACCCGTGCGCCGGTCGGTCACCTTCTCGAACCAGCGGAAGGTGCGTTCCTGAAGCTCGTTGATCTCGCGGTCCAGCCGCAGCGGCCGCCGCTCCGTGCCGTTCACCGCGCCCGTCCCCTGCTGCGCCGCAGCCGCCTGCCGCGCCTCTTGCGCCACGGCCATCCCCGGCAGGACCGCCAGCGCCGCAGCGCCGGTCGTGGTTCGCATAAGGAAGTTTCGACGGTTCATGGGCACGCTCACTGGGACTGTATCGAAAAGAAAGGCCGTCTCCCGCACAAGCGAGAGACGGCCCAGGCTCAGGTCTTCAGAAGGAGTAGCGGGCGCCGAACTGGAAGGTCCGGGTCGGGAACAGCACGGTGCTGGGGTTCCCGAAGTTGGGCGAAGTCGCCGAACCCTCGTAGCCGCTGTAGTTCTTGAAATCGAAAATGTTGATCGCATCCACGAACAACTGGATCTCGCTGCCTTCGGTGATCGCGAAATTCTTCGTCAGACGCAGGTCGAGATTGCGATAGGCGAAGGCGTTCGGGATGAAGAAGTTCTCCTTGTCCGGACGGCCGGCATAGGGACGGAAGTAGAAGGTCGAGCCCGTGCCGTCGAAGACATTGTAGGGCGTTCCGGAGCCTAGCGTCAGGATGCCGGACAGCTGGAAATCGAATGGCAGGTCCACGATGCCGTTGGCCACGATACGGTGACGTTCGTCGTCGGCGGAAGACCGCTTGGGGGAATCCTCAACCGAGAAACAGTCGAAGCAGAAGTTGTCGTTGCCGCCATTCTGTTCGGACTTGGATAAGGTGTAGGCGATATTCAGACCCCAGCCCGAATCCCGCGTGTAGCCCTTGTCCAGCTTGACGTAGAGGGCGGTGAACTCGCGCTCCTTGTTATGGTCGGACACCAGATAGTTCGAATAGGGATTGGAGCCGCTGGGGGCACAGTTGCCGCCGTTGTCGCCGAACCCGTTCCCGTCGTTGCCGTAGCTCGGCTCGCGGCATCGCGTCAGGGCTTGCCAGGTGAACTCGTTCTCGGTCTTGCCGTAGGCGAGGGTGAATTCGGTCTGCCAGGCGCCGAGGCGCTGGCGGACGCCGAGGTTGAACTGATCGGTGCGCGGCGGTTCGAAATCATTCTTCAGCAGGAAGGCCTGGCCTCGCGCCGGCACGTTCTCGAGCAGGGCGTCCAGTCCGGCGGTGGTCAAATAGGCCGGATCCCACAGGAACGGATTGTTAGGTCCCCCGTCCACCACGCCCGGCGCACCGCCGGTCGTGGAGAAGAAGACGTTCTGGGTGAAGTCGAACGGCTTGGCGATCTCGTCGAAGGCGAAGTTGAACTGTACGCGGTCATAGTAGCGGCCGGCGCCGCCGAACAGTACCGTCGAGCGGTCGCCGAAGACGTCATAGGAGAAGCCGATACGCGGCTGGAAAGCGTCCTTGAAAGGCTCGCGATCGCCGTCTGCGATATAGTCATCGATGTTGAACCAACTGGGCGCATAGCCGGCCGGCTTGCCGCCGTCGGTCGAGGCGATCCACTGGTTGAGCCCGTCGATGACCGACTGAGGCGTCACATAGTCGGCGTTGCTGGCGTTATCCTCGTAATCCCAACGCAGGCCGAGGTTCAGTTCCAGCTTGTCGGTGATCTGCCAGTCGTCCTGGATGTACAGGCCATAGACCTTGTTGGTCAGGTCGACAGTCGGGAATTCGTTGCCCAGTTCAACCCGATAGGGGATGTCGGCGTCGCCGCTGGCCCCGCCGTTTAGGTCATAGAAGAACTGCGGATTGCGCCCGAACTCCTTGTCGACCGTATAGTTCTGGTTCGAGAATTTGACCCCCATCTTGATGGTGTGGAAGCCACGGAACTCAATGTCGGTGAAGGTCAGGTCGTTGCGGACCGTCAGGGCCTCGTCGGTGATGTCCTGACGCGTATTGGCTCCGCCCAGATTGGCGATCGCCACGCCGCCGAAGGGCTCGTAGCCGTTCTCAAAGATCCGATAGCTGGCGCCGGCCTGGTCGAAATTCACGGCCGTCGGATTGTAATTGTAGTTGCGATAGTCGACCGCGAACTCGTTCAGGAAGCCCTGCCCCTGCCACTGGTAGCGCAGGTTGGCGCTCTTTGTGGTTTGTTGCAGGCCGGAGGCCCTGTCGACCGTATTGGCGCCGCCGACGCCCGTCACGTCAGCCTCATCACGGTAAGTGACGCTGAGGTCGATCAGGTGGCCTTCGGCTGGCTGGAAGCTCAATTTGCCGAAATAGAGGTCTTCCTCAAACGGCGTGCCAAAGGTGCCGATATAGTCTCCGAACTGGGCGACATAGACAGGGTCCTGGCGGCCGAGGTTCACGGCGGCGGCGCGTGTTTCTTCCTTGCGCTCGTAGGAGCCGAAGAAGTGCAGCCGATCCTGAATGATCGGCCCGCCCAAGGCGGCGCCATATTGCTTGACCTCGAGATTCGGTTTCTCGTCGCCCCGACGCTCCGAGAAGATGTCCTGGGTCACCATGCTCTGGTCGCGATAGGTGCCGAAGATCTCGCCGTGGAATTCGTTGGTGCCGGACCGGGTGACGGCGGTGATGATGGCGGACGAAGCCTGTTCGTACTCGGCCTTGAAGTTCTGGCTGACGACGCGGAACTCCTGCACCGCCGCCTGCGGGAACGGGTTACCCCGACTGTCATCCTGCCCGGCGATGCCGCCGCCGATGACGTTGGATTTCAGGCTGGCGCCGTCGATGAAGGCGTTGACCGATTCCGCGCGCTGACCGCCGGCTGTGATCGTCTGCTCTGTCTCGGACTGTGACAGCCGCACCCCCGGCGCCAATGCAGCGAAGTTCAGGAAGTTGCGGTTGATCTGCGGCAGCGTCTGGATCTGCTGGGTGGTGACGTTGGTGGCGTTCTCAGGGGTGCGCACCTCGGCCAGACGGCGGCCGACGACGACCACGTCGCCCAGTTCCGCCGTGCTTTCTCCACCGGCAGCCGCTTCCGTCGGCGCGCCGACGGTCAGGTCGAGGCTGCCCACCTGGCCCACGCCTATCGAGACCGTGTCGCTGGCGGTGTCGCCATCGGCGGTGGTCACGGTCACCTCATAGGTGCCAGGCCGCAGGCCGGACAGGGTGTAGCCGCCCTGAGCATTGACGGTGGCGCGGTTGGTGAAGCCCGAATTGACGTCGCGGGCGACGACCGTGGCCCCGGCCTCGACCTGGGTTCCATCGGTGACGCTGCCGCGAATAGTCGAGGTCGCGACCTGCGCCGTCGCCGTCCCCGCGATGGCGGTCGTGATGGCGAAGGCCGATACGGCCGCAAGGGCCGCGCTACGCGTATTGAACTTGATCATCCTGGTTTCCCCTCCTGATGGGCCCGATCCACAACGGCAACGCTGCTGTTCAATCGGGGTTCAACCCGGCGGTTGAAGCCGCCGCGGTGGATTGTCGCGCGACCAGGAGCGGTCGAACGATTTCGCAAGCGGTGTCCGGGTCGGCGCCTGAGCCGGTCCGGGCCAGGCCGATGAGGCGTTCGACGCCCCTGCGGCCCATTTCCGCGATATTCACTCTCAGCGTCGTCAGCGCGGGCCGCATCAGGGCGGCGATCGGCACGTCGTCGAACCCGACCACGGCGATGTCCTCGGGGCAGCGCACGCCGGCTTCCTGGAAGGCCAGCAGGGCGCCGACGGCCATCATGTCGTTGGCGGCGAAGACGGCGTCGGGCCGCTCGGTCAGCGCCAGCAGCGCGGTCGCCGCGCGATGGCCCGAGGCCTGGGAGAAGTCGCCCTGCACAATGATCGGATCCTGATCGACCAGGGCGCTGGCGTAGCCCTCGGCGCGGACTTCCGCCTCCAGATTGCCTTGTGCGCCCCGGATGTGGGCGATGCGGCGCCGGCCGGTAGCGATCAGATGTTCGACGGCCGTCACGGCGCCGCCGTGGTTGTCGATGGAAATGGAAGGCCGCCCGGTCTCATCCACGCCGCCGTTCATCAGCACCACCGGCGTGCGGCCCGCGACGTCGGCGGCCAGATTGGCGGCGCGTACGTGGGGCGACAGGACGATCATCCCGTCCACCCGTCCGCGCATCGAACGCAGGGCCGCCAGGGTCTCCTCGGTGTCGCCGTGCGAACTGGAAACGATCAGATGCTTGCCGTGGGCGCGGGCGGCCAGATCCATGCCGCGGATCAGTTCGGAAAAGAACTCGCCGAACAGGTCGGGCAGGATGACGCCGATGGTGTCGGTGCGGCTGGTCGACAGGCTGCGGGCGCCGACGTGGGGCACGTATCGGAGGTGTTCGACGGCGTCCAGCACCCGCTGGCGGGTGGTTTCGGTAATGGCGTCGGAGCCGTTCAGCACACGGGACACCGAGGCCACGGACACCTGGGCGCGCTCCGCGACATCGCGGATCGTGGCGGCCTTGGCGGCCAGCACACGTCCGTTCGCGGCAGATGGCGCGGCGATGTCCAATCCGTTTCCTCACTGAGCGTCATCGTGCCGGCCCACTTATCGAAGGTCCGTCGATTAAATAATGTAATCGGTTACATGACACAGGAGTAATGTCAGTCGCAAGCGGCACAATGTCGCTTTGTGTCGATTTCCAGCCGCTCTCGCGGCGGCGATTTTGCAGCGACCACGAGGTTTTCGGCTGGGTACGGACCAAGCCGTCGGAAAATCCCACAAAGGGATTCAGCCGTTGATAACTACCACATCTAGTGGCGCATCGCCCCATCAGGCCCTAATGTAGTCGACAGCATTCGGGGAGACGCCGTCCATGCGCTTTCAATCCGGCTTCGTCGCCCGCGCCGAAAAGGTCGCGATGGAGATCCGCGCCGTCGAGCGCGCCGACACGGTCCAGGACGTTCTGGCGCCGGCCGGATGGTCCGACCCGCAGATCGAGGCCTGGCTGGACTGGAGCGAATCGCAGGTCCCCGCCCCGCTTCTCACCGGCGACTGGCTGAACGGCGGCGTCGACGCCTGGGCCGACGGTCTGGCCGCCAGGGGCCTGAGCGCCGGCGTCTTCGCCGACCGGGCGGAGGCCGCCGCCTTCGCCGCCGAACTGGCGGCCACGATCCTTCTGGGACTGGCCGCGCCCGTGGGGCGGGCCGCCGCACAGCCCGCCGAAATCGTCGACCTGTCCGATCCCGCCGCCGCGATCCGGTTGGCCGAGCATCGGGCTGATCGCGCCACCGCGCGCCTGGCGCTCCAGTCGGCCGAGACCCTGGCTGACGCCCTGTGCGCCGTCGCCGACGCCGTGGACCGGTGCGAGGGACCACGCGGCGACTGCGGCGACCCCTCGCGCAATCCAGCCCTCGGCCGGGTCGCCGCCACCGCCCGCCGTCGCGGCGCGACCGATGCGGACATCCTGCGCGCCATTGACGGCGAACGCCCGACCCTGGCCCTGCGCCCGTTCCAAGAAGGCGCGCCCCTGATCGCCCTGGCGAACCGGACCCAGGTCGCCGCCGGCGCGCCCGAGGCCCTGCTGGCCGCAGAAGCCATGCTGGACGGCGGCCTGATCCTGACCTTCCACCCCCGCGACGCCGACATAATGGCCGAACCCGCCGCCGGCCGCGCCATGCTGAACCTCGGCGCCGTCGCGGGTCTTTCCGCCGATCTGGAGGTCCTGCCGGACCTTGTCCGGCTGTGGGCCGTGGCCCTGGATCTGCAGACCGCCGGCGAATCCTCGATCGCCCTGGGGCTCGACGGGCTTCTTACCGCCCTGGCCCTGTCAGGCGGCGACCTGGCGGTCCGCGCCGAGGCCGTCGCGGGTCTCGTGGCGACCACGGCGGCCGAGACCTCGGTCGAACTGGCGCGCCTGCGCGGCCCCTGCGTCGAATGGGACGGCGTAAAGAGCGAGGCCGCCGACGCGCACAGGGCGCGGCTGGCGCGGCTGAAAGCCAATACCGACCCTCTGGCCGCCGTCGCGGCCCGAACGACCGGCAAGCCCGCCCCGCGTCGTCACGCCGCCATCGGCCTGTTCGTCGATGACGTCGACGCCCGGCTCCGACTGGGCCTGGGCTCGGCCTCTGCGGTCGATATCTTCCAGACCGCCGACGGCGAGATCGGTCGCCGCCTCGCTCCCGCTCTGGCGACCGCCCTGGCTCGGGCCGACGGAGACCTCGAGGCCGCCGAACGCCACCTGTTCGGGCGCCGAACCCTGGTCGAGGCGCCCGGAGTCGATCATGCCGCCCTGCGCGCCCTCGGTTTCACCGACATCGAACTGGCCGCCGTCGAGCAAGCCTTGGCCTGGGCCGACGGGTTCGACGCCGTCTTCGCCGCGCCGGTGCTCGACCCCGGCTTCATCCGCGACGTCCTGGGCCTGGAGGACGGAGACGGCCCTCTGCTGAACCTGCTGGGCGTGCCGGAGGAAGCCGAGGCCGCCGCAGCCTTATGGGTGTTCGGCCATGGCGACCTGAGCGGTTGGGGCGATGCGCCCGAAACGGTTTCCGCCCTGCTGGCCGATCCGACCGGTGTCGAGGCCGGGTTGCGCCGCATGATCGAGCCCTTCAGCGACTCGGCCGATACGGCGATGGAGATGCTGGACTGGCGCGCCACGACCGCCCAGGCCGCCCGCCGCCTGAGCCAGGTCGCCGCAGAAGGGCGCCGCGCCGTTCGCCTATGTCGCGCCGCTCCGCCGTCCGGTCCGCTGCTGACCCTGCCGACGGCTGAACCCGCGCCGCGCTTCGAGGCGCCCCGCCCCACCCCCGTCGCGGCCCCGCCGACTGAACGTGTCGTGGAGCGGGTGGTCGAGCGCCAGCGCGCGCGCCGCAAACTGCCCGACCGTCGCAAGGGCTATATCCAGAAGGCGGCCGTCGGCGGCCACAAGGTCTATATCCACACCGGCGAATACGAAGACGGCGAGCTCGGCGAGATCTTCATCGACATGCACAAGGAAGGCGCCGCCTTCCGCAGTCTCATGAACAATTTCGCCATCGCCATCTCCATCGGCCTGCAATACGGCGTGCCGCTGGATGAGTTCGTGGACGCCTTCGTCTTCACCCGGTTCGAGCCGGCGGGCCGCGTCACCGGCAATGACTCGATCAAGTCGGCGACCTCGATCCTCGACTACATCTTCCGCGAACTGGGCGTGTCCTATCTGGACCGCGCCGAACTGGCCAACGCCGACGCCGAACATCCCAATCCCGACGATCTGGGCGACGGGAAGCACGACGAGGGCGAGGCCGTGCCCGCCGCCCGCTTCATCTCCAAGGGGTTCGCGCGGGGATCCGCCCCCGACAATCTGGTGGTCCTGCCCTTCGGCAAGAAGGCCGAGCCGGAGCCCAAGGTCGTCGCCAACACCGAGGCGGTCGCCTGCCCTTCCTGCGGCGACTTCAGCCTGCAGCAGCGGGGGGCCGCCTGGGTCTGCGACACCTGCGGGGCGGCTCCGGCCATGCAGGGCGGCGATCAGGGCTAAGTTAACGGCTAGGCTCTAGGCTGTGCCGATGCGACGCCTTCGCCGGAGCGACCCCATGTCCCGTCTGACCGCCCTTGTTCTCACCGCCGCCGCCCTGCTGACGGCCGCCACGCCCGCTCTGGCCCAGAACGCGAGCCAGATCGCCAGCGTGAAACGCGGCGCCTCATGCTCCGGCTGCAACCTGTTCCAGGGCGACTTCTCGGGACTGGAGCGCGACGGACTGAACCTGTCAGGCGCGCGCCTGCGCCAGGCGGACCTCAGCCTCAGCGTCATGAACCGCACGCGGCTTTCCAACACCGACATGCGCGACGTCGAGGCCTATGGCGCCGTCCTGTCGGGGTCGAACTTCTCGGGCGCCAATCTGACCAACGCCAGTTTCGTCGGCGCCTATCTGCGCGGCGCCAACTTCTCGCGCGCCAATCTGTCGGGGGTCAACTTCTCCGGCGCCGACCTGTCGCGGGCGACCGGACTGAGCACGGGACAGCTGGCCCAGGCCTGCGGCGACGGCTCGACGATCCTGTCCGGGGGACTACGTATCCGGGCCTGCTGATCCCGGTTACCTTGCGACAAGTTCATGAAGTTACCTCGATTTAAGTAGGCCCCACGGGCGTTTCGGGGCATTCAGACTGCGTGAAACAGATCGCTCGCCATACACCATTCTCTCTGAAGACCGCCCTGGTTGCGGCGGCGGGAATTCTCCTCGCCACTCCGGCCCTGGCCGGAGTCGAGATGACCGTTCAGGACCGCGACGTGTCCCGGTCGGTGTCGCTGGGCGGGTCCTGCAACCGCTGCGAACTGTCGGGCCGCAACCTGTCGGGCGCGACCTTCACCGGCGCCAGCTTCATGAACGCCACCCTGGTCGGCGCCAATCTGCGCGGCGCCGAGATGGTCGGCTCCAACTTCTCCGGCAGCGACTTCAGCCGCGCCAATCTGTCGGGCGTCGAGATCGTCGGCGCCAACTTCACCTCGGCCAACTTCACCGGCGCGGTCCTGACCGGGGCCGAGGCCCAGGGCTCGTCCTTCGTCCGGGCCAATCTGTCGCGGACCAACCTGTCCAGCGCGGAGTTGCACGGAGTCAACTTCAACGGCGCGACCCTGGCCGGCGCGGACTTTTCCAGCAGCGAACTGTTCGGGGCCACCCTGGCGAACGTCCATGCCCCGGGCGCCAACTTCTCGAACGCCGAGATCAACGCCTCCAACCTGTCGGGCGGCGATTTCTCCGGGGCCAGCTTCCGCGACGCCAGTCTGGACAGCGCTCGCCTGACCGGCGGAACCTTCAGCCGCGCCGACTTCTCCGACGCCTCGCTGCGTCGCACCGACATTCGCGGCGCCGATCTGTCCGGCGCGCGCGGCCTGACCCAGGATCAGATCAGCGAGGCCTGCGGCGACGGCTCGACCCGCCTGCCCGGCCGGCTGACGGCCCAGGCCTGTCGCGGGACCATCCGGGTGATCCGCACCCCGCCCGCGCCCCCGGCGCCGCCCGTCCCGCCCCGGGTGCGGAACTTCATCTCGGTCGCCGAGAACTGAGCAGCAAAAAGGGGACGCCGAGGCGTCCCCTTCTTCGTTTCGGCGCTGCTGCTCCGATCAGACCTTGCCCATCAAACCTTGATCGGAACGGCGGTGCGGATGTGGACGTCCTTCAGCTGACGCTCCTCGGCCTCGGTCGGGGCGTTCATCAGCAGATCCTCGCCCTGCTGGTTCAGCGGGAAGGCGATGACCTCGCGGATGGCCGTCTCGCCGGCCAGCAGCATGACGATCCGGTCGATGCCGGGGGCCAGACCGCCGTGCGGCGGGGCGCCGAAGCGGAAGGCGTTCAGCATGCCGCCGAACTGTTCCTCGACCACCGAGGCGTCGTAGCCGGCGATCTCGAAGGCCTTCAGCATGATCTCGGCCTTGTGGTTCCGGATCGCGCCGGAGCACAGCTCGTAGCCGTTGCAGACGATGTCGTACTGATAGGCGCGGATGGTCAGCGGATCCTGGCTCTCCAGGGCCTCCAGACCGCCCTGCGGCATCGAGAAGGGGTTGTGCGAGAAGTCGACCTTCTTCTCTTCCTCGGACCATTCGAACATCGGGAAGTCGACGATCCAGCAGAATTTGAACTGGTCCTCGTCGACCAGCTTCAGCTCCGTGCCGACGCGGGTGCGGGCCAGGCCGGCGAACTTGGCGAAGACGGCCGGGTCGCCGGCGGTGAAGAAGGCGGCGTCGCCCTGGCCCAGGCCCAGCGACGACATCAGGGCCTCGGTCGGCTCCTGCCCCAGGTTCTTGGCGATCGGGCCGCCCCAGGCGCCCTGGTCGTCCGACCAGAAGATATAGCCCAGTCCCGGCTGGCCTTCGCCCTGCGCCCAGGAGTTCATGCGGTCGCAGAAGGCGCGCGAGCCGCCGGTCGGCGCCGGGATGGACCAGACGGCGTTCTTGGCGTCCGCGCCCAGGATCTTGGCGAACAGGCCGAAGCCGCCGTCGCGGAAGTGGTCGGAGACGACCTGCATCTTGATCGGGTTGCGCAGGTCCGGCTTGTCCGAACCGTACCAGGCCATCGACTGGGCGTAGGTCAGGCGCTCGAAGCCCTTGTGCTCGAAGGTCTCGCCGAAGTCGTTGGTGAAGACATGGGCGCCGTCGATGGACGAGACCGGCTTGCCCTCGCCGAACTCCTCGAACACGCCGTGCATCAGCGGCTCGATGGCGGCGAAGACGTCTTCCTGGGTGACGAAGCTCATCTCGACGTCGAGCTGGTAGAATTCCAGCGAACGGTCGGCGCGCAGGTCCTCATCGCGGAAGCAGGGCGCGATCTGGAAATAGCGATCAAAGCCCGAGACCATCAGCAACTGCTTGAACTGCTGCGGCGCCTGCGGCAGGGCGTAGAACTTGCCGGGGTGCAGACGCGACGGCACCAGGAAGTCGCGCGCCCCTTCCGGCGACGAGGCCGTCAGGATCGGGGTCTGATATTCGAGGAAGCCTTGACCGACCATGCGCTGGCGGATCGAGGAGATGACCTTCGAACGCAGCACGATGTTCTTGTGCAGACGCTCGCGGCGCAGATCGAGGAAGCGGTTCGCCAGACGAATGTCCTCCGGATACTCCTGCTCGCCGAAGACCGGCATCGGCAGTTCGGCGGCTTCCGACAGGACCTCGACGCCCTGGACACGGACTTCGATCTCGCCGGTCGGCAGGTTGGGGTTCACCACCGAGGCGTCACGGGCCACGACCTCGCCGTCGACCTTGATCACGCTTTCGGCGCGCAGACGTTCGACAGCGGCGAAGCCCGGGGTCTCCGGGTGAAGCACCAGCTGGGTCAGGCCGTAGTGGTCGCGCAGGTCGATGAACAGCAGCCCGCCGTGATCGCGCTTGCGGTGCACCCAGCCGGACAGGCGGACGGCGGAACCGGCGTCGGAGGCGCGCAGGGCGCCGCAGGTATGGGAGCGGTAGGCGTGCATGAGAATCGTCTGGACTGGGCCGCGCGCGCGGCGAAATCGGAAGCGGCGTAGGGCGCATCATCGCCCCCGAAAGTCAAGGTTTCGGGCGTTGCAAAGCCCGACCCGACACGCGATATCCGACGGACCAAACTCAAAAAGGCCGCCCCATGTTCGTCGTCACCATCACCTACACTCAGCCCATCGAGGCCATCGAGGAGAAGACCGCCGAACACCGCGCCTGGCTGGACCTGCATGTCGCCAGCGGTCTGATCATCGCCGCCGGTCCAATGGTCCCGCGCACCGGCGGCATCCTGATCGTGCGTAGCGGCGGCACGAAGGAAGAGCTGGAGGCCCTGCTGAAAGCCGACCCGTTCCAGGTCCACGGCCTGGCCGACTACAAGGTCACCGAGTTCAAGGCGGGCAAGCTGAACCCCGCCCTGGCCGAATTCGCCTGATTTCATCCACAGGGCGGGACTTCCCTCCCCGCTACCAACAGGGTCGGCCCGACGCGGTTAACCCTCGCCTCTGCTATGAGGGCCTCATGCCCGCGCAGAGCGCCCTGATCCGACCGACCGCCGAACAGCTGCGTCTGCCGCTGGAGCGCGCCCTCGTGGGCGAGGCCTTCGTCACGTCGGACAGCAACGCGGAGGCCGTGCGCGTCCTGGCCCGCTGGCCGGACGGCGCCGGCTCGGTGCTGGCGCTGCACGGGCCCGCCGGGTCGGGCAAGAGCCGCCTCGCCGCCGACTGGGCCGAACGGGTCGGCGCCGTGCCGCTGAACGGCGTGGAGGCCGCCCTTGTCGATCCGCTGGAGCTCGAGGGCCGCCCGGTCCTGCTGGACCGCGCGCCCGACGCGGATGACGAAAGCCTGTTCCACCTGATCAACCTGGCCAACGCCGGCGGCGGCGCCCTGCTGCTGGTGTCGCGGTCCGCACCACGTTGCTGGTCCGTATCTCTGCCCGACCTGCGTTCACGTCTGGACGCCCTGCGCGCCGTGGCGATCGAGGCGCCGGACGACGCCGTCCTGTCGGCCATACTGCGCGCCCGGTTCGCGGAACGCAGCATCACTCCGTCCGAGGAGGTGATCGACTATCTGGTGCGCCGCCTTGACCGATCCGCCGACACGGCCGCCGCTGTGGTCGAACGGCTGGACGCCCTGCACCGGCCGGTCACCCGCGTCCTGGCCCGCCAGGCTCTGGACGAGATGCACGCCGCGCTCGAGGTCGACGGCTAGGCCGCCCCAGTCGCCATCCCTCCGGAGCGAAGCCCGCACACGAAATCGCGCGACGATTTTGAACGCACAGCCTGGCCTTGTCGTTGGGCAAGCGGAGCGGCGCTGCGCTCCAGCCAAGGGAAACGTCCAAAATGCGTGTTCAACTCGTCCTGACATCCGCCGTCGCCATGCTCGCGGCCTGTTCCAACTCGGAAGACACGAAGACCGCCGCGAACGGCGATACCGCGGCTCCGGCCGCCGCCGAGACCGCCGCCATGACCGCCCCGCAACCGGGCCTGTGGCAGCAGACCGTCTCGGGCGCCCAGATGCCGCAACCGATGACGGTCAAGATTTGCGTCGGCGAAACTGCGCCGGGCGCCAACCCCTTCAACACCCCGCAGCCCGGCGTGTCCTGCAGCGAGAACACGGTCAAGTCCGCGCCCGGCGGCGCCGAATTCCATTCGGTGTGCGAGGCCCAAGGCATGACCGTGACCTCGGACGGCAAGGTCGCCGGCGACATGCGAACCGCCTACAAGATCGACATCACCACCAAGACCACCGGCGCGAACGTGCCCGCCGGCATGGGCGAGATGAAGATGAGCGTCGACGCCACCCGCCTGGGCGATTGCCCGGCCGGCGCCGCGCCGAACTCGGTCGTTCAGTAAGGGCGCGGAAACCTCGGGACGGCCGCACGGCCGCGCGGTCGTCCCGACCTTCCGGATCAGACGCGCGGATGGTGGCGTCTATGGCCGCGTCGCCGCATCAACCGGCGATATAGTCGTCGCGGCATCGGCTGTCCGGCCAAGTCCCAGCCGATCGCGGCGACCGCCAGACCGACAATCAGCCCCCCAAGCACGAACACCATCACGATCCCCCGATCAGCAGCGTCTCGACAACGAGCAGAGCGTGACCATAAGCCCTGGCGGAACGATCCCCGCATCACGAAAATGTACGCACCCGCTTGCGGCCGTCACAGTCGCGGGCGAGAACCGGCGCATGACCGACGCCGCGATCCACGACGCCACCCGGGGCGAGGAAGTTCCCGCCTCACGCGCCCCCCAGCTTGCGCTGAACGAGGAGCTGATTGCTTCGCCGACGCGGTTCTTCAACCGCGAAATCTCGTGGCTGGCCTTCAATGAGCGCGTGCTGGAAGAGGCCGCCAATCCGAACCACCCCCTGCTGGAGCGGCTACGGTTCGTCTCGATCTCGGCCAACAACCTCGACGAATTCTTCATGACCCGCGTCGCCGGCCTGAAGGGCCAGTTGCGCGAGCGGGTGCGGGTTCTGTCGGCCGATGGCCTGACCCCGGCGGAACAGCTGGAACGGATCAACATCTCGGCCGGCGAACTGATGGCCGAACAGCAGGTCCGCTGGCGCCAGCTGAAGAAGGAACTGGTCGGCGCCGGGATCGAGGTCGTCGATCGTCAGCGCATCACCAAGACGGAGAAGGACCGGCTGGAACCCGAGTTCCTGAACCAGCTGTTCGCCATTCTGACGCCTCTGGCCATCGACCCGGCCCACCCCTTCCCCTTCCTGCCCAATCTGGGTTTCTCGCTGGCGCTGAAGCTGAAGCGCAAGGGCGAGGCCAAGACCTTCTACGCCCTGGTGCCGGTGCCGACCCAGGTGCGGCGCTTCTGGGAGCTGCCGACCGACGGCCGTTCCGCGCCTGGTCGCAAGCGGTTCATCACGCTGGAAAACGTGCTGTTGCTGTTCATCGACCACCTGTTTCCGGGGTGCGAGGTTCAGGAAAAAGGCGTGCTGCGCCTGATCCGCGACAGCGACATCGAGATCGAGGAAGAGGCCGAGGACCTGGTGCTGGAGTTCGAGGAGGCGTTGAAACAGCGTCGCCTGGGCTCGGTCGTCCGGGTCAAGATCGAGGCCTCCATGCCTGCCGACCTGCGCGATTTCATCGTCGGCGAACTGGAGGCCGCCCCCCAGGACGTGGTTCTGGTCGACGGCATGCTGGGCCTGGCCCAGTTGTCGGATCTGATCCCCGGCGGCCACCCGGACCTGAAGTTCAAGGGCTATGAGCCCCGCTATCCCGAACGCGTGCGCGACAACGGCGGCGACGTCTTCGCCGCCATCCGCGAGAAGGACATGCTGATCCACCATCCGTTCGAGAGTTTCGACGTGGTGGTCCAGTTCCTGCGTCAGGCCGCCCGCGATCCCAACGTCCTGGCGATCAAACAGACACTCTACCGCACCTCCAAGGACAGCCCCATCGTCGCCGCCCTGATCGAGGCGGCCGAGAACGGCAAGAACGTCACCGCCCTGGTCGAGCTGAAGGCCCGGTTCGACGAGGAGGCCAATCTGCGCTGGGCGCGGGCGATGGAGCGGGCCGGCGTCCACGTCGTCTTCGGCTTCGTCGAGTACAAGACCCACGCCAAGCTGAGCGTCGTCGTCCGGCGCGAAGGCGACGGGCTGAAGACCTACTGCCACTTCGGCACCGGCAATTATCACCCGGTCACGGCCAAGGTTTACACCGACCTGTCGCTGTTCAGCTGCGATCCGGTCCTGGGCCGCGACGCCAGTCGGGTGTTCAACTATATCACCGGCTACGCCACTCCCGACGAGCTGGAGGCCCTGGTGGTCTCGCCGCTGAACATGAAGTCGACCCTGATCGAGCTGATCGGCAAGGAGATGTCGGCCGCCGCCATGGGCAAGCCCGCCGCCATCTGGGTCAAGCTGAACTCGCTGGTCGATCCAGAGATCATCGACGCCCTGTACCGCGCCAGCCAGTGGGGCGTGCGGATCGACCTGGTGGTGCGCGGCATCTGCTGCCTGCGCCCCGGCGTGACCGGCCTGTCCGAGAACATCCGGGTCAAGTCGATAGTCGGCCGTTTCCTGGAGCACAGCCGCATCGTCTGTTTCGCCAACGGGAAGGACCTGCCGCACGACAAGGCCAAGGTCTTCATCTCCTCGGCCGACTGGATGACGCGCAATCTGGACCGCCGGGTCGAGCTGATGACCCCGATCCGCAACGCCACGGTCCACGACCAGGTGCTGGACCAGATCATGGTCGCCAATCTGAAGGACGACGCCCAGAGCTGGGTGCTGGACGCCGAGGGCCGCTACACGCGCGTCACCCCCGCCGATCCGGAACGGCCCTTCTCGGCGCACAAATACTTCATGACCAATCCCAGCCTGTCGGGCCGCGGGCGCAAGGTGAAGACCCTGCCCGCCACGCTCCGCTATGAGCGCCCCGGCCGCTGATGGCCGATCTGGGTCTTACCGGGCGCGACATCGCGGCCATCGACATCGGCTCCAACTCGGTCCGTCTGGTGCTCTACCGGCTGGAAGGCCGGGCCATCTGGACCGTGTTCAACGAGAAGGTCCTGGCGGGCCTGGGCCGCGACCTGCCGACGACCGGCAAGCTGTCGCCCGAGGGCGTGGTCATGGCCATGACGGCCCTGCGCCGCTTCGCCGCCGTGCTAGAGGGCGTCCGACCCGACACCACGCTGATCGCCGCCACCGCCGCCGTGCGCGAGGCGCAGGACGGGCCGGACTTCTGCCAGCGTGTCGCCGCCGAGACGGGTCTTCAGATCCGCGTCCTGTCGGGCGAGGAAGAGGCGAAGTACGCGGCCATGGGGGTGCTGGCCGGCGCCCCGGACGCCCACGGGGTCTCGGCCGACATGGGCGGCGCCAGCCTGGAGCTGACGCGCCTCAATGGCGAGGGCGTACAGCACGGCCTGACCTTGCCGCTGGGTCCCTTCGCCCTGGCGGAGGGCAAGGGTTTCGACGCCGACCGCATCAAGACCCGCATCGACCAGCGATTGAAACCGATCGCCGACCGGTTCCAGACCGACCGGCTCTACGCCGTCGGCGGCGCCTGGCGCACCCTGGCCCAGGTGCATATGGCGCTGAAATCCTATCCGTTGCGGGTCGTCCACCAATATGTCCTGTCCGCCGACGAAGCCCTGGAGACCGCCCGCCTGGTCGCCCAGCAGTCGACCGCCAGCCTGACGAAGTTGCCCGGCGTGTCCAAGAAGCGCGCCGAGACCCTGCCCTACGCCGGCCTGGTGCTCGAAGGCCTGATCAAGCACCTGAACCTGAAGCGGATCGAGATGTCCGCCTGGGGCGTGCGCGAGGGCCTGCTGTTCGACACCCTGGACGAGGAGACCCGCACCGCCGACCCGCTGCTGGCCGGTTGCGCCGCCCTGGGCGGCCGCCAGGGGATCGACCCGGCCCTGCCCGGCGCCCTGAACGGCTGGATGTCAGATATCATCGCCGCCCTGCCCAAGGCCTTCGGTGAGGCTCGCGACACCGTCCTGACCGCCGCCGCCTGTCGCCTGGCCGACCTGGGCGCCCGGCTGCATCCCGACCATCGGCTGGAGCTTGTGTTCGACCAGGTCTTGCGCGCGCCGGTCGCCGGGGTCAGCCACGCCGAACGCGCCTTCCTGGCCGCCGTGATGAACGCCCGCTACGGCGGCGGCTCGGCCACGCCCCAGCCGGAAATCATCGCCCGCCTGCTGGACGAGAACGCCGCCCGGCGCGCCCGCGCCCTGGGGCTCGCCATCCGCCTGGCCTGCGACCTTTCGGGCCGATCGCCCCAACTTCTGGCCAACGCCACGGCCACGGTGAAGGGCGGCGACCTGAAGCTGACCGCGACGGACGGCTATGCCGACGTGCTGCTGGGCGACCAGACGAAGAAGCGCGCCAAGGCCCTGGCCGAAGCCATGGGACTGGGTCTGTCGATCTAGACAGTTCGACGAACAAGGTTCAGCCTGTTCGTCGAACGAAAGGAATACCCATGCCCGTGACCGGAATCGGCGGCTTCTTCTTCCGAGCCAAGGACACCGAGGCCCTCGCGGCCTGGTATCTGGAACACCTCGGCGTCGGCGCGCCCGCGGGGCAGTTCCTGTGGGACCAGCAGGCGGGTCCGACCGTCTTCGCCCCCTTCAAGGAGACGACCGACTATTTCGCCGAGGACAAGCGCTGGATGCTGAACCTGCGCGTCGACGGGCTGGACAACCTGCTGGCTTCGCTGAAGGCGGCTGGAATCGAAGTGATCACCAAGGACGACTGGGACGCCACGCCCGAGATCGGCCGCTTCGCCCGCATCCACGACCCGGAAGGCAATCCGATCGAACTGTGGGAACCGCCGGCGGCCACATAGTCTCCTCCCCATCGCAGATAGGGAGGAGACGTTTTAAGTTCCGCGCCCTAGCCCTCGATCTCGACGACCTCGACCCGCGACCCACTCAACACCAGGGCGATCTCGCCGCGCTTCAGCTTCAGGGCGTCCTCGCCGAAGATCTGGCGGCGCCAGCCCTTCATCGCGTCCACATCGGCGTCGTCGCTGACGGCGATCTTCTCCAGATCGGCCACCGTGGCGATCAGCTTGGAGGCCACGCCGGCGTTGTCGCTCTTGGCCTTCAGCAGCACCTTCAGCAGTTCCACCACCGAGGGCGGGGCCGGCTGGCGGTGGGCGGGGCGTTCCATCTCGGGCGCATGGGCCTCGGGATCGGCCAGAACCCGCTTCAGTTCCTCGGCCAGTTCCAGGCCCAGGCGCGAACCGCCGAAGCCCTTGGGCACCGACCGCAGACGGTTGAAGGCGTCGGGGTCGGTCGGGGTCTGCTGGGCGATCTCGTCGATGCCCTCGTCCTTGAGGATACGGCCGCGCGGCTGGTCGCGTTCCTGGGCCGCGCGCTCGCGCCAGACGGCCACGGCCTTGAAGGCCGCCAAATATTTGGCAGAGAACTTCTTGGGCTTCAGCCGTTTCCAGGCGTTCTCCGGATTGGTGTCGTAGAGGGCCGGATCGACCAGATCCTCCATCTCGCCCGTCACCCACTCCAGACGGCCTTCCTTCTTCAACCGATCGCGCAGCTTGGGATAAAGGGCCGCCAGATGGGTCACGTCGCCCAGGGCATAGACCAGCTGGCTGTCCGACAGCGGGCGGCGGGCCCAGTCGGTGAAGCGGCTGCCCTTATCCAGTTCGATGCGCAGCATCTGCCGCACCAGCGAATCATAGGCCACCTGTTCGCCGAAGCCGGCGGCCATGGCGGCGACCTGGGTGTCGAACATCGGCTTGGGCATGGCGCCCAGGCGCACGAAGATCTCGACGTCCTGGCGGCAGGCGTGGAAGACCTTCACGATCTTCTCGTCGCGCAACAGGGCCAGGAAGGGCTCCAGGTCCAGGCCGTCCGCCATCGGGTCGATGATGGCGGCGTGTTCGGCGGAGGCCGCCTGGATCAGGCACAGCCTGGGCCAGTAGGTCGTCTCGCGCATGAACTCGGTGTCGACCGTGATGAAGGGCGCGGAGGATACGCGGGCGCAAAACTCGGCCAGCGCCTCATTGGTGGTGATCGGCGTCATTCAGGTGCTATAGCCCCCCGGAACCCACCTGTGGCAAGAGCCGCGCTGCATTTCCGCCCCGATTCCAGGCCCAAGAACCATGAGCGACACCCAAAAGCCCCTCGAAAACGGCCTGACCTACGCCGACGCGGGCGTGGACATCGACGCGGGCGAGATGCTGGTCGAACACATCAAGCCCCTGGCCAAGTCGACGGCCCGCCCCGGATCGGAGCCCTCGCTGGGCGGATTCGGCGCCCTGTTCGACCTGAAGGCCGCCGGTTTCGAGGATCCGCTGATCGTCACCACCACGGACGGCGTCGGCACCAAGCTGAAGATCGCCATCGAGACCGGCCGTCATGACGGCGTCGGCGTCGATCTGGTGGCCATGTGCGTCAACGACCTGCTGGCCCAGGGCGCCGAGCCCCTGCTGTTTCTCGACTATTACGCCACCGGCCGTCTGGAGATCGACGCCGCCCGCCGCGTCGTCGCCGGCATCGCCGAGGGCTGCCGCCAGGCCGGCGCCGCCCTGGTCGGGGGCGAGACCGCCGAAATGCCGGGCATGTACACCGAAGGCGACTACGACCTGGCCGGCTTCAGCCTGGGCGCCGTCGAGCGCGGCCACGCCCTGCCCTATCTGGACCGTCAGGCCGCCGGCGACGTCATCATCGGCCTGGCCTCGACCGGCCCGCACTCGAACGGCTATTCGCTGGTCCGCAAGGTGGTCGAGAAGTCGGGCCTGGCCTGGGGCGACGACGCCCCCTTCGCCAAGGACCGCTCCCTGGCCCAGGCCCTGATGGAGCCGACCCGCATCTATGTGAAGCCGGTCCTGCCGCTGATGAAGGCGGGCCTGGTCAAGGGCGCGGCCCACATCACCGGCGGCGGCCTGATCGAAAACCCGCCGCGCTGTATCGCCGAGGGCCTGCAGGCCGCGTTCGACTGGGACAGCTGGCCGATGCCCGCCGTCTTCCAGTGGCTGGCCGAGACCGGCGGCGTCAGCGACCACGAGATGCGCCGCACCTTCAACTGCGGCGTGGGCTTCATTCTGATCGTCTCGCCCGAGAACGCCGAACCCGTTCTCGCCGCCCTGCTCAATGCCGGCGAAGTCGCCTTCGTCTGCGGACAACTGGAAGCCGCCTGATCCCATGAAGACCGCCCTGCTCGCCTCCGTCGCCGCCCTTTCCCTGGCCCTGACGACGGGGGCGGCGCAGGCGCAGACGCCGGCCGCTGTCGAACAGCCGCTGCTGCACGGCGTCGCCGCCGAGGTCCAGCCGGACCGGATGCGGGCCGATATCGAGGCCCTGGTCGGCTTCGGCACCCGCCACACCCTGTCGGAGACTCAGTCCGAGACGCGCGGCATCGGCGCCGCCCGCCGCTGGACCGAACGCCAGTTCCGCGCCATCGGCGCCGACTGCGGCGGCTGCCTGACCATCGCCCTGCCCGCCGACACCGTGACCGGGCGCCGCGTGCCGAACCCAACCGAAGTCGTCAACGTCCTGGCGATCCAGCGCGGCACGACCGATCCCGACCGGGTCATCGTCATCTCCGGCCATATCGACAGCCGCGTCACCGACGTGATGGACTTCACCTCCGACGCGCCGGGCGCCAACGACGACGCCTCGGGCGTGGCGGCGGTGCTGGAGGCGGCCCGCATCCTGTCCAAGCACAAGTTCCCGGCCACCTTGGTCTACGCCGTCCTGTCGGGCGAGGAGCAGGGCCTGCTGGGCGGCAAGATCCTGGCCGACTACGCCACCGCTCAGGGCTGGAAGGTCGAGGCCAATCTGAACAACGACATCGTCGGCAATTCCGAGGGCCAGAACGGGGTGCGCGACACCACCCGCGTCCGCGTCTTCTCGGAAGGCACCAAGACGGTCGAGACCCCGGAACAGGCCGAACGCCGCCGCTACAACGGCGGCGAGGTCGATTCCTCGTCGCGCAATCTGGCCCGTTTCGTCGACGGAATCGCGGACCGCTATCTGGCTAATTTCGACGTCGAGATGATCTATCGCACCGACCGCTACGGCCGCGGCGGCGACCAGGTCGAGATGCTGAAGGCCGGCTTCCCCGCCGTCCGCATCAGCGAGGGCGCCGAGAACTACGACCGCCAGCACCAGGATCTGCGCGTCGAGGACGGCGTCCATTACGGCGACACCCTCGACGGCGTGGACTTCGCCTATCTGGGCCAGGTCGCGCGGCTGAACATCGTCTCCATGGCGGCCCTGGCCTCGGCCCCGGCTGCGCCGACCGAGGTGGCCATCGCCGGGGCGGTCAAGCCGGACACCACCGTCACCTGGGCGACCGTGCCCGGCGCCGTCGGCTATCGCGTCTGGTGGCGGTCGACCACCGCCCCGCAATGGACCTACAGCCGCGCCGCGCCGGCGGACGCCACCACCCTGGTCCTGCCCAATATCGTCATCGACGACTGGTTCTTCGGTGTCTCGGCCATCTCGGCCGACGGCTACGAGAGCCCCGTGGTCTTCCCCGGCGCGCCCGGCGCATTTTGAAGACCCCGTCCCTAACGAAAAAGGGCCGGAGGCGTCGCCGCCTCCGGCCCTTTCCGTTTCAACATGACCTAGGGGGTCAGCGGACCCCGCCGTTGGCCGTCTCGGCGTAGAAGCGCGACAGGTCAGCGTGCAGCTTCACCAAGGCGTCGTGGCTCGTGTACATCATGTGCCCGCCCTCATAGTAGGTGAACTCCAGGTTCGAGCGCAGCGCGGGCTCCAGCATCATCTGGGCCAGGTCGAACTCGGTCGAGAAGAAGGGGGTAGCGGCGTCGTAATAGCCGTTCAGCGACAGCACCTTCAGATACGGATTGCGCCGCATCGCCGTGGCCAGATCGACCGCCGTGTTCGGCGTGGTCTGCGGCCCGCCCACCGGCGGTCGGTGGCTCCAGTTCCAGTTGAAGCCCGGCAGGCCCCGCGCCGACATCCGGTATTCGACGTCGGTGCGATAGTTCAGCTCATTGGCCACATAATCGCGGAAGACGCCGAAATAGACGCCCGTCACGGCCGAGCTGGACGGATCCTCTTCCGGAGAGTCGCCCGAGGCGTCGGCGTCCATGCCCAGATAACGCATGTCCAGACGGCCGATGGTCTGGCGCCGGTCGCGCAGCAGTTCCTTGCGGAAGCTGCTCAGGTCGACACGCAGATTGGCGTTGTCGATGAAGGTCGGCGACAGGCCGATCAGCTCGCTCATCTGCCGCCCGATCTCGGCCCGTTCGGCGTCCGAGATCATATGGCCCTTGGCCAGGGCCGAGGCGTAGGGGCCGAGCGCGAAGTCGCGCGCCCGCTGCACCTGTTCCTCGACCGTCGCGGCCGGATTGGCCAGCTTGCGGTGATACCAGGCGGTCGCCGCATAGGTCGGCAGCAGGGTGACGAAATTCTGCGGATAGCCCGGCTGGCGCACGCCGTAGTTCATGATCGACGACAGCAGCACCACCCCGTTCAGGGCCATGCCCCGGTCTTCCAGCTGGAAGGCCACGGCGCCGGTGCGCAGGGTGCCGTAGGATTCGCCGATGATGTATTTCGGGCTGGTCCAGCGGTCGAACTTGGTCGTGTAGCGCATGATGGCGCGGGCGAAGGCGTCGGCGTCGCCGTCCACGCCCCAGAAGGTCGAGCCCGGCGTCTCGCCCAAAGGCCGCGAGAAGCCGGCGCCCACCATGTCGATGAAGACCAGATCCGTCTGGTCCAGCAGGGTCATGTCATTGGGACCGAAGGCGAAGGGCGCGGGCCGCACCACGGTCGGCTCGTCGGTCAGAATCCGCTTGGGTCCGAACGAGCCCATGTGCAGCCAGACGGTCGGCGAGCCCGGCCCGCCGTTGTAAAGATAGGTCACCGGCCGCGTCCCGACCGGCTGACCGTCCAGCGTATAGGCGGTGTAGAACAGGCTGGCGGTCGGCATGCCCGCGTCGTCGCGGATGGTCAGGGTGCCCGCAGTCGCATGATACCGCAGGCTTTTTCCATGAGCATTGACCGAATGGGCGGTCGTCACCTCGGCCTCGTCGACGGGCGCGCGAGCCCAGTCCTTCTCGATCGCCTCGGCGTTGGCGTTGCGGAAACGGTCGACGGACGAGCGCATGGCCGCGCCCCCGCCGTTATTGCTGCTGCTGTTCGAGCCGCTCTCCTGAGCGACGGACGCCACGGGCGCGCCCAGCATCGCGGCCATGGCCGCGAGGCAGATCAGTCTCTTCATGCGATAGTCCCCTGTACGCGCCGACCCACAGTCCCCGGATCGGGCCCCCTCGTCGGGCGGCCGGCGTTACACGCTAACGTCCGAACACGGCGGACGACAACCCCGTGACGTTTGATCCTTGCCAATCGGCCCCCGCCCCGTCATGGGGGCGGCCATGTCGTCCGAAGCCGCCTCTCCCGTCCGCGTCGCCGTCCTGATCTCCGGGACCGGCTCCAACATGGCCGCCCTGATCGACGCGGCGAAGGTAGCGGACAGCGGTTACGAGGTGGCCCTGGTCCTGTCGAACATCGAGGGCGCGGGCGGCCTGGCCATCGCCGCAGCCAAGGGCGTCCCAACCGTCGCCGTCCCTCACAAACCCTTCAGCAAGGACCGCGAGGCGCACGAGCGGGTCGTGGACCAGGCCCTGCGCGACGCCGGCGCCGAGGTCGTGGCCCTGGCCGGCTACATGCGGGTGCTGACGCCCTGGCTGGTCGGCGGCTGGCGCGAGCGGATGCTGAACATCCACCCCAGCCTGCTGCCCCTCTATCCGGGTCTGGACACCCACGCCCGCGCCATCGCCGCCGGCGACGCCGAGGCCGGCTGCACCGTGCATCTGGTCACCGAGGGCGTGGACGAAGGCCCGATCCTGGGTCAGGCCCGCGTGCCGATCCTGGCGGACGACACGCCCGGCAGCCTGGCCGAACGGGTCAAGACGGCGGAGCATGAGCTGTATCCGCGCGTGCTGAGTGCGTTCTGCAGAGGTCTGGCGCGGACCTAGATTTTCCGCTCATCCCCGCGAAAGTGGGACCCAGTGTTTTGGGCGCTCCATCCGATCCGCGGCGCCACACCCTCGATCCCCTGCACCCTGCTCTACAACAGACTGGCCCCCGCTTTCGCGGGGATGAGCGGGGTGCGGAGCATCAGATTACGAAAACTTCATGCGACAGGGCGTCGCACCGGCGCAAAGGTGCCGCCGATTCAAATCGGGACCCAGTCTTACATGCAACGTATTCGCCTGATGGCCGCCTGCTCGGCCTGTATCGTCGTCGCGCTGACCGGCGGCGCCTCGGCGCAGGACCACGCGCACGGCGCCCACGCCGCCCCCGGCATCACCCCCTGGGGTTTCGATCTGGCCGGTCGCGACACGGCGGTTAAGCCCGGCGACGACTTCAACGCCTACGCCAACGGCACTTACCTGCGCACCACCGAGATCCCCGCCGACAAGGCCCGGTTCGGTCCGTTCGACGTCCTGTACGAAAACGCCCAGGCCCAGCTCCGCTCCATCATCGAGACCAGCGCCGCCAATCCCGCCAACGAGAACGCCCGCAAGGTCGGCGCTCTCTACGCCAGCTTCATGGACGAGGCCCGCGTCGAACAGCTGGGCGCCGCCCCGATGCAGGCCGACCTCGCCGCCGTGAAGGCCGTCACCGACCACGCCGGCATGGCCCGCCTGATGGGCCAGAGCCACTCCGGCTTCGGCGGTTCGCTGTTCGGCGTCGCCGTGTTCGAGGATCTGCAGAACCCCGACATCAACTCGGCCTATCTGGCCCAGGGCGGCCTGGGCCTGCCCGACCGCGACTATTATCTGAAGCCCGACTTCGCCAGCCAGCGCGAGGCCTATCTGGCCTATCTGACCCAGACCCTGACGGCCATCGGCTGGACCACCCCGGCCCAGTCCGCCGCCGACATCCTGGCCTTCGAGACCAAGGTGGCCGAAAAACACTGGACCACGGTCGAGCGTCGCCAGATCGACAAGCTCTACAACCCGACCAAGGTCGCCGACCTGGCTGCCCTGGCTCCCGGCTTCGACTGGGCCGCCTTCCTCGACGGCTCGCAGGTCGGAAATCTCGAGACCCTGGTGCTGATGGAGAATACGGCCATTCCGGGCATCGCCCAGGTCTTCGCCGACACCCCCATCGAGACCCTGAAGGCGTGGGAGGCGACCCAGATCGTGGATCAGGCCAGCCCCTATCTGTCCAAGGCCTTCGTCGACGCCCGTTTCGAGTTCCGCGGCAAGACCCTGCGCGGCCAGCCCGAAAACCGTCCGCGCTGGAATCGCGGCGTGGCCCTGGTCGACGGCCAGCTCGGCGAGGTCCTGGCCCAGGAATATGTCCGCCTGCACTTCCCCGCCTCCTCCAAAGCCCAGATGGAGACCCTGGTCGGCAATATCCGCGAGGCCATGACCGAGCGTCTGAAGACCCTGGACTGGATGAGCGAGCCGACGCGCGAACAGGCCCTCTACAAGATGTCCAAGTTCGGGGTGAAGATCGGCTATCCGGACAAGTGGCGGTCCTATGACGGCCTGGAGCTGACCGCCGACGACCTGTACGGCAATGTCGAACGCTCCAGCGCCTTCGAATGGGCCTATCAGCGCGGCAAGATCGGCCAGCCGGTCGATCCGCTGGAATGGGGCATGACGCCCCAGACGGTGAACGCCTATTACAACCCGCCGCGCAACGAGATCGTCTTCCCGGCCGCCATCCTGCAGGCGCCCTTCTTCGATCCGAACGCGGACCCGGCCGTCAACTACGGCGGCATCGGTGCGGTCATCGGCCACGAGATCACCCACGGCTTCGACGACCAGGGCCGCAAGTCCGACGGCGACGGCGTGCTGCGCGACTGGTGGACGCCCGAGGACGCCGCCCGGTTCGAGGCGCGCGCCAAGGTGCTGGGCGACATCTACGACAGCCTGGAGCCGATCCCCGGCGTCCACGTCAACGGCGACCTGACCATGGGCGAGAACATCGCCGACCTGGGCGGCCTGCTGCTGGCGCTGGACGCCTACCACAAGTCGCTGAACGGCCAGCCGGCCCCGGTGATCGACGGCCTGTCGGGCGATCAGCGCGTCTTCCTGGGCTGGGCCCAGGTCTGGCGCGAGAAGTCGCGCGAGGCGGCCCTGAAGGAACAACTGACCACAGATCCGCACTCGCCGGGTTCGGTCCGCGCCTCGACCTCGCCGCGCAATATCGACGCCTGGTACGCCGCCTTCGGCATCAGTGCGGACCAGAAGGAATATATCGCTCCGGAAGCCCGCGCCCGCATCTGGTAGGCGGTCGTACAGCCCAAACGCAAAAAGGCCCGGAGCGTCGCTCCGGGCCTTTCTTTTTCAGCCGTTGGGCTGAAGGGCTTACTTCGGCGTGGTCGCCGCGCCGGCCACGGCGCCGATGGCGGCGCCGGCGACGGTCGAGCCGGTGTTGCCGCCAACCACCTGGCCGGCGACGGCGCCGCCCAGGGCGCCGGTGGCGGCGCGTTGTTCCATGGTCTGGCCGCAGGCGGCCAGCAGGGCCACGGCGCCGATGACGGGGGTCAGTTTCAGGATGGTCTTCATGGTTCTTCTCCGAGAGGGGGACGAGACGATGCAGACCAAACGAAAAGGCCCGCGTCCGGTTCCGGACGCGGGCCCTAATGTCGCAGTCGCGGTTGCGATCCTGCTGGCGCTATGCTCGGGACGCGGTCCCTCGCGGCTTGAGCGCTTAGCCGACGATCTGGTCTTCGGTGAAGAACTGCTCGATCTCGATCTTGGCGTTGTCCTGCGAGTCCGAACCGTGGACCGAGTTCTCGCCGATCGACAGGGCGAACTGCTTGCGGATGGTGCCTTCGGCAGCCTGTTCCGGATTGGTGGCGCCCATGACTTCACGATAGGCCAGAACGGCGTTGTCGCCTTCCAGAACCTGAACGACGACCGGCTCGGCGGTCATCTGCTCGACCAGTTCGCCGTAGAAGGGGCGTTCGGCGTGAACTTCGTAGAATTTCTTGGCCTGGTCGGTCGACAGCTTGACGCGACGTTGGGCGACGATGCGCAGGCCGGCGCCTTCGATGACGGCGTTGATCGCGCCGGTCAGGTTGCGGCGCGTGGCGTCGGGCTTGATGATCGAGAAGGTGCGTTCGGTCATGGAGGTGACTTCTTGTTTGGGAGTTTGAGTGTCGCGGGCTTATAGCGACGACCTCCCGAGTTTCCAACTGTCCCTTTTTTCATGTCTGCAGGCCCCTCGCCCGGCGATCGGCGGCCTTCGGACGATTTCAGATTTCGCTCCATGCTCCAGATCACAGACCTGACCTTCAACGCCTGGGGCCGCAAATTCCTCGTGGACGCCTCGGTCAGCCTGCCGCCCGGCTCCAAGGTCGGCCTGGTCGGCCGCAACGGCATCGGCAAGTCGACCCTGTTCAAACTGATCCTGGGCGAGCTTCACGCCGCTGGGGACGAGATCAGCCTGCCCAAGACCGCCCGCATCGGTTCGGTCGATCAGGAACACCCGGCCACGCCGGTCAGCGTCATCGACACCATCCTGGAAGCCGACGTCGAGCGCCACGAACTGCTGGGCCGTCTGGAAACCGCGCCGCCCGAGGAGATGGGCGAGATCTGGGCCCGCCTGATCGAGATCGACGCCGACGCCGCCCCCGCGCGCGCCGCCGAAATCCTGGTCGGCCTGGGCTTCGACCAGGAAAACCAGGCCCGGCCGATGTCGCACTTCTCCGGCGGCTGGCGGATGCGCGTCGCTCTGGCCGCCGCCCTGTTCGCCGAGCCGGACATGCTGCTCCTCGACGAACCGACCAACTATCTCGACCTGGAAGGCGCCCTATGGCTGGAGGCGAGGTTGAAGAAATACCCGCACACGGCCCTGATCATCTCCCACGACCGCGAGATGCTGAACGAGGTCTGCACCCATATCCTGCACCTCGCGAACCACACCCTGACCCTCTACACCGGCAACTACGACGCCTTCGAAAAGGCCCGCGCCGAGAAGGCCAGGCTGCAGTTGTCGGCCAAGGCCAAGCAGGACGCCGAACGCGCTCACCTTCAATCCTTCGTGGATCGCTTCAAGGCCAAGGCCTCCAAGGCCGCTCAGGCCCAGTCGCGGATGAAGCGGCTGGAGAAGATGCAGCCGGTGGCCACCACCATCGAGGAGCGCGTCGCCCCCTTCACCCTGCCCTCGCCGCCGCGTCCGCTGGCGCCGCCGCTGATCCGGCTGGAGCGGGCCAATGTCGGCTATGACACGGGCAAGCCGATCCTTCGCAATCTGAACCTGCGGATGGACCTGGACGACCGGATCGGACTGCTGGGCGTCAACGGCGCCGGCAAGTCGACCTTCGCCAAGATGATCGCCGGCGCCCTGAACGTCTCCGAAGGCGAATTGCACCGGGACAAGAAGATGAAGGTCGGCTGGTTCCACCAGCACCAGATCGAAGCCATGGACCCGACCGACACGCCGCTGGAGATCATCCGCCGCGCCATGCCGGACGCGCCGGAAAGCGGCCGCCGCTCCAAACTGGCCCAGTTCGGCCTCGGCTACGAAAAGCAGGAGACCACGGTGGACAGCCTGTCGGGCGGCGAACGCGCCCGCCTGCTGCTGAACATGGTGGCCATGGACGCGCCCCACGTCCTGATCCTCGACGAACCGACCAACCACCTGGACATCGACAGCCGCCGCGCCCTGCTGGACGCGCTGAACGACTACACCGGCGCCGTCATCCTGATCACCCACGACCGTTCGCTGATGGAGATGGTGGCCGACCGGCTGTGGCTGGCCGCCGACGGGACGGTGAAACCCTTCGACGGCGACATGGACGACTACGCCAAGTTCGTGCTCGACCGCGCCAAACAGGCCATCGCCAAGCCCAGCCAGATCAAGAAGGAAGAGGCCGCCCAGACCGACAAGGGTTCGAACAACAAGGGCAAGAAGAACGACCGCAAATCAGGCCCTTCGCCCTCGACCCTGCGCCATGCGGTCAAGAAGGCGGAAGAAAACATGGCCCGTCTGACGGCCGAGATCGCCCGCATCGACGACGACATGGCCACGGCATCGGTCAGCAACCCCAAGGCCCTGGAAGGCCTGACCCGAGCCCGCGCCAAGACCGAGGGCGACCTCGCCGCCGCCGAGGCCGCCTGGGTCGCGGCGGAAGAGGCCCTGGCGGAGGTGGCGTAGGGCCAAGCCCCCCGCTCGCGTCCGTCATCCTGGGCCTTGTGCCTAGGATCCATACGCCCGGTGTCAAAGGGCGCGCACCCTACCGAAACACCGGGAGTCTGGATCCTCGCCACAAGGGCGAGGATGACGAGGTGAAGTATTCATTCAGCCGCCGCTATTGGCCTGCATGTACGTCTCCTCGTAGGGCTGGACCACGACCCAGCCCTCGCCCTGGAACTTCATCTGGATGCTCTCGCCCGAGCCCCTGCCGACCAAGGTCTTGAACGAGATGTCGGTGGCGATCTCCGGCGTCAGATTGCCCGACCAGGCCACTGTGGCGTTGGGGTCAGTGAAGACCGGGCCGGTCGCCGCACTGACCTTGAGGATGAGCGGGTCATAGTGGGAGGTGATGGCGACGATGCCGCTGCCGCTCAGCTTCACATTGAACAGGCCGCCGGACATCATGCCCGCGATCCGCTTCATCATGGTGATCTGGTTGCTGACGCCGGTCTCCAGCGCCAGAACGTCGTTGCCGTTGGCGAAGATGGTCTCGTTATCGAGCCGCAACAGGGTGATCTTCTTGCCCGTGTCGGCGAGATAGACGCGCCCCTGCCCCTCGACCTTCATCAGCACCATGCCTTCGCCGCTGACGGCCTTCTTCAGAAGATTGCCGATTCCCTGCTCCATCAGGCCCTGACGCGTGAACTTCACCTGGCCGGTCCGCGCCACCATGGCCCCGGATTTCGCCCAGACCGAGCCGTTCAGCCGCACCTCGAGCAGATACTGGTTCTCCAGTTCGAAGGCTTCGGTGCTGACGTCCTTCTCCTTATAGGCGGCGACGAACTCGGCGACGGTCTTCACGGGCATGGGGAACCTCAGGAATGGGGGATTCTGGGAAGACGGAACCTGCGCGAACAACCGTCAGTCGCGCAAGCCTGAACGATTGCAAACGCCTCGCAATCTTATAATGTTCGTGCGAACGGGAGCGCGACCATGACCAGAACCACCCTGCACGCCGGCCTGCTGGCCAGTCTTCTCGCCGTCTGGAGTGCAGGTGCGGCCCAGGCCCACTCCCCCTATCTGCGACCCAATGTCTTCGACGCCACCAACCGCGACCACGTTACGGTCGAGGCGGCCTTCACCGAGGACGTCTTCAACGCCGAGGTCGTGATGCGGTCCGACAGCTTCCATATCGTCGGCCCAAACGGTGACACGCCGATCAGCGCCGTCACCTATCTGCGGGATCTGGCCGTGTTCGAGGCGCCGACGCCGGTCGACGGCCTCTATCGCCTGTCCTCCGGCGCCCGCGTCGGTCGTTCGGCCAAGATGTACGAGACCCCGTCCGGCTGGAAGATGGTCGGCGAGGAGGATACGCCCCCGCCTCCCGGCGCCGAACTGGTCGATGTCCAGAGCATCACCGTCGCCGACGTCTATGTAGTGCGCGGCGCCCCCGACGACGCCGCCCTGAAACCTGTCGGCCAGGGGCTTGAACTTCAGCCCCTGACCCAGCCCAACGACATCGTCGCCGGCGAGGACGCGACCTTCCGCCTGCTGTTCGACGGCCAGCCCCTGGCCGGCGCCGCCGTCACCGTCTTCCGCGAGGCCGGCCAGTACGACGGCAAGAAGATAGAGGCCGAACTGACCACCGACGCCACAGGCCTGCTGACGATCCGCGTCGACGACCCCGGCGCCTATATGACCCAGGTCCGCCACCGCACCGCCTCCCCCGCCGGCGCGGCGACGCCCTATCGCAGCTACAGCCACACCCTGACCTTCGTCGCCCACGCGGGCTGAGGCGGCGATTACATCCGCTGATTGTCCGGCGCATTCTCCATGCTACCGTCCACGGCGAAGCTTGGGGGACACGGCGTGACTTGGACGAAAATCCACATCCTGCTGCTGGGCGCGATCCTGCTGCCCATCCTCTATTTCGGGGTGCAACTTGTCCTGGGGCCGACATTCCCCGGTTACGACCCGATGACCGATGCAGCCAGTCTGCTTGGATCGGATCGGTCTCCCTATGCGGCCGTGTTCAACGCCGTCGCCTTGATTTGCGGCGCCATTGGCCTAGCGGGCGCGTTCGGGCTGTTTGGCGCCTTCAGGGAGGATCGCTGTCCGTTCGCGCTCAATCTGCTGATCCTCGCTGCAGTTCTGCTCGCGGCCAGCGGCTGTATCTGGGCCGGCGTCTTCCCGCTGCCGGACCCGCGTCACCGCACCAATCCCTCGACACCCGCTCTGCTGGCCCTGCCGCTGCTGTTCGCCGTCGCAGCCTTCGCGGCCCCGTCTTTGAAGCGATGGCGCGTCTATTTTGTCGCCAATCTGGCGCTGATGGCGCTGATGGTGCTGATCATGTCGGGCGTCGTGCCAGTCGATCGGGCAGCCTATGGCGGCCTGCTGCAACGGTTCATCGCACTGGCCGCCTTCTCCCCCATAAGCGTCGCCGCCGTCGCCTTGTGGCGAACGGCGGCCTGATCCTCACCCCGGACAGCGGGTCTCCGTCTGGCTGGCGTCCAGCTTGATCTCCGAGATGGACAACGTCAGCGCTCTGCCGGTCGCCATGCGGAATGGGACCTCGACGCGGGACAGGTCGCCGCCGTCGGTGCGGAAACAGGTCAGGGGGATGCGCGCCTCGCGCCACTCCCCAACCGGCGCGCCGCGCAGCAGGGGCGTCAGATCGGTCGAACCGCCGCCCAGAGAGAAGCGCACCGGGCCGCTCGGCGCCGCATCGACGCGATAGCGGAAGCCCAGGGCCACGGCGCCGTTGGCCTGGCGGGTCAGGTCGATGGGCGTGCCCCAGATCTCGACACTGGCCTCGCCTTGGCCGGCGAAGACGAACTGCTGGGCGCTTTCCTGGGCCAGGTCGTCGACCGGGCGAGTGGTCACGCCGCCGCGCGGGCTGGACGAGGTCTTGGCCGTGCCGGGCCGGGTCTGACCGCCCGCGTCGTTCAGCAGCAGGCTCCACGGCGAGACGAACCGGCCGTCGACGAAATAGCGGTCCAGGCTGGCGGCGGATTCGGCCACGCCGCTCTCCTCGGACAGGGCGCCCACCGTCGCGGGTGCGGCGTAGCTGAGCCCGTAGCCATAGGCGAACTGCGGGTCGTAGCCGGGCTGGCCGTGGTTCAGCGGCGCACCCGTCGCATCCCTGGGCCAGCTGAACGACAGTTTGCCGGTGAAGTCGTGGCGCGGCTTGCCGTCCACCCCGCCGACCAGCAGGTCCGCGACCCCGCCGCCCTCCGTGCCCGGCAACCAGGCGGCGACGAAGGCGTCCGAGGCGTTGATCTCGGGATTGGTCCACATCGGCCGGCCCGACAGGAAGACCGAGACGGTCGGGATCCCCGCCGCCTTCAGCCGTTTCAGCGTCTCCAGCGGCGCGGTCGGGACGTAGTCCAGATTGTCCACGTCGCCCTGGAACTCGGCATAGGGGGTCTCGCCGAAGACGACGATGGCGACGTCCGGCTTGTCGGTGAAGGCGCCGTCCGTGCTCAGGGTCGCGGTTCCGCCGCCGGCCTTCACGGCCTCCTCGATCCCGGCCCAGATCGACTGGCCCTGGGGGAAGTCGGCGTTGGAATTGCCCGTGCCCTGCCAGCTCAGGGTCCAGCCGCCCGAGGCCTGGCCGATGTCGTCCGCCGCCGTCCCGGCCACCAGCACCCGCGCATTGGCGCGCAGCGGCAGGACGCCGTCGTTCTTCAGCAGGACCAGGGATTTCCGCACCGCGTCGCGCGCCAGGGCGCGGTGCGCGGGCGAGGCCAACTCTTCGAACCGGCCTTCCATCGGCCGCGCCGGTTCGAACAGGCCGGTCTTGACCTTGGCCAGCAGGATGCGGCGCACTGCCTCGTCCACCCGCGATGCGGGGATCTCGCCCGACCTGGCCTGGGCCAGGGTCGAGACATAGAGCGGCTTCCAGCTGTCCGGCGCCATCAGCATGTCGATGCCGGCGTTGATCGCCAGGGCGCAGCTCTCGTTGCTGCAGCCCGGCAGTTGGCCGTGGGCGTTCCAGTCGGAGACGACGAAACCCTTGAAGCCCAGCGGCCCGCGCAGCACGTCGTGCAGCAGCGTCGGATTGCCCGAATGCTTCACCCCGTTCCAGCCCGAGAAACTGGCCATGATCGACAGGACGCCCGCGTCGATGGCTTGGACATAGCCGCCCAGATGGACGTCGATCAGTTCCTGTTCCGTGCCCCGGAAATCGCCCTGGTCCTCGCCCTCGAAGGTGCCGCCGTCAGCCAGGAAATGTTTGGCGGAGCCGGCGATATGGCCCGGCGCCAGCGGCTGTCCCGCCCGAAGCTCGCCCTGCAGGCCCAAGGTCATCGGCCCGGCGTAGGCGCGCTGCACCTCGGGATCCTCGGCATAGCCCTCGTAGGCGCGGCCCCAGCGGTCGTCGCGCGGCACGGCCAGGGTGGGGCCGAAGGTCCATTCCGCCCCGGTCACCGCCACCTCGACCGCCGTCGCCGCGCCGATACGGCGGATCAGATTGGGGTCGCGCGCGGCGCCCAGGCCGATATTGTGCGGGAAGATGGTCGCGCCGGGGACGTTGTTGTGCCCGTGGACCGCGTCGATGCCGTAGATCAGCGGGATGACCGTCCCGCCCCGAGCCTCGTTGGCGGCGCGGAAGGCGCGGGCCAGGTCCAGCCATTTCTGCGCCGGCGCCTTGTCGTCGCCCCAGGGACCGGAACTGCCGCCGGCCAGGATCGACCCCAGCGGATAGGTCTTCAGATCGTCCGGCGTGATCGACGAGATGTCGGCCTGGATCAACTGACCGACCTTCTCCTCCAGCGTCATCCTCGCCATCAGTTCCGTGACGAAAGCCTCGGCCCGGGCGTCGGTGATGGCGGCGGGGCTGGCGGCGTGGGGCCAGACGGCGGGATTGGCCCGCGCCGCCTCGGGCACGGCGATCTGCTGCGCCAGGACGGGAGCGCCGCCCGACAGGGCGAGCGCCAGGCTCATCAGGGATACGGTGGTGCGGCGCATGATCTTCCTCGCGTGTTCGGCCCCATGAGGCGATGCGGAGAAGGTCCGGAAACAGGCGGATGGACGTCGTCGGAGGCCATGCCGCCCCCGGCCTCGTCATCCCGTGCGTTCGCTCCCGGACGATCGTTCCGCCGCCCTTCGCCTGCGATAAGGGCCACGTCGCGACCCAGCGTCAAGCTGTTTTTGAGAACGTTCTCACTGATAGGGCGCGCAAGTTGACGCAGGCCGGGCCGCATTTCGGAACACGCACAAACAGGCACTTGCAATTAAAAACATGCATCAATATGCACACGATCATGCATATCAACTCGCCGCCCGAACGCCGCCGCGACATCATCCTCGAACGCTTGGCCGAGGATCAGCCAGTCATGGCGCGCCAGCTCGCCGAGGAGTTCGGCGTCTCGGAAGACGCCATCCGCCGCGATCTGCGCGACCTGGCCGAGGCCGGGAAATGCCGCCGCGTCTACGGCGGCGCCCTGCCCCTGAACGAGGCTTCGCCCTTCGTCGAGCGGGTGGACCGCGACTTCCCCGCCAAACGCGCCCTGGCCCGGGCGGCGGCGGCCCTGATCGAACCAGACCAGACCATCTATATCGACGCAGGCACCACCCATCTGCTGCTGGCGGAATCCCTGACGCGCGGCCGCCCCGTGACCGTGATCACCAATTCCATCGCCGTCGCCAGCGCCGTCTATCGCCGCCCGGAGATCAAACTGTTCCTGATCGGCGGCGCCGTGGATCCGGAACTGGACGGGGCGCTGGGCGCCACAGCGGCGGCCCAGATCGCCCAGTATCGGCCGGCCCTGACCTTCATCGGCGCCTGCGCCGCCGATCCGGTCGCCGGGATCTCGGCCCTGGACGACCGCGAGGCCGAGCTGAAACGAACCGCCGCTGCCTCCAGCCAGCGGCTGGTCGCCCTGGTCACCAACGACAAGCTGGGCCGGATCGCGCCCCATCATGTCGTCGCCAGTTCGGCGCTGGACACCCTGATCGTCGAACACGACGCCCCCGAGGCCCTGTGCGCCGGGTTCGAGGCGGCGGGCGTCACCGTGATCCGGGCTGTACGCGCGCCCGACCTGATGCCCCGCCACGCCGGCTAGGACGACCGAGATGACCCCGTCCAACGACCGGCCGCAGACGCGGATCGCCACCCGTCTCGCCTTCCTCGCCGCCGGTTTCGGCCTGGCCAGTTGGGCGCCTCTGGTGCCGTTCGCCAAGGCGCGCTTGGGCGTCGACGACGGCGCCCTGGGCCTGTTGTTGCTCTGCCTCGGCGTCGGCTCGGTCCTGGCCATGGCCCTGACCGGGATCGCCAGCGCCCGCTATGGCGCGCGGCCGGTCATCATCCTGGGCGGACTGCTGATGGCCGCCGCCCTGCCCTTCCTCGCCGTCGCCGCCACGCCGCTGAGCCTGGGCCTGGTCCTGTTCGTCTTCGGCGCCGGTCTGGGCTCGCTGGACGTGGCGATGAACATCCACGCCGTCGATGTCGAGAAGGACGCGCCAAAGCCCCTGATGTCCGGCTTCCACGCCCTGTTCAGCATCGGCGGCTTCGCCGGCGCCGCCTTCGTCACCGCCCTGCTGTCGCTCGGCGTCGTACCCGTCATCTGCGCCACGGTCGGCGCCGTCGGCGTGGCGGCGGCCATCCTGTTTGCGTGGCCGCGCCTGCTGAAGGCCAAAGGCGCCCAGGACGCGCCCCTGTTCGCGGTTCCGCACGGCGCGGTCCTGCTGCTGGCGGTGCTGGCGGCGGCCACATTCCTCGCCGAAGGAGCCATACTGGACTGGAGCGCCCTGTTGATCACCGACAAGGGTCTGGTCGCCCTGTCGCAGGGCGGGATCGGCTATATCGTCTTCTCGATCGCCATGACCACGGGGCGGCTGGTCGGGGACCACATCACGGCGAGCCTGGGCGATTTCCGCACCCTGTTCTGGGGCGGTCTGGTCGCGCTCGGCGGGTTCGCGCTTCTGTTGCTGGTTCCGGTCGCGCCCATCGCCATCGGCGGCTTCGTCCTGATCGGCCTGGGGGCGTCCAATATCGTGCCGGTGCTGTTCCGGCTGGCCGGCGCCCAGACCGTCATGCCCTCTGGTCTGGCGATCGCGGCGATCACGACCACGGGCTATGCCGGGATTCTGGTCGGACCGGCGGGCATAGGATTCGTGGCTCACGCCACGGGGCTGACGGCGGCCTTCTGGATCCTCGCCGCCCTGATGGGACTGGTCCCGCTGTTCGCCCGGACCGTCACGCGGGCCGCTTCCGTCCGTTGACGGAGGCCCGCCGCCCGTGACGCCCCGCCGGAGCGAGCGTCACGGGCGAGAGTTCTGCACCTATTCCGGCAGGTCTTCGGCCAGGATGGCCATCTCGAACATGAAGGAGCCTTCCTCGTCCTCGTCCTCGAAGACGATGCCGATGAACTCGTCACCGACATAGACCTCGGCCGAGTCGTTCTGCTTCGGACGGGCCTTCACGATGATGCCGCCGGTGTTGAAGGTGCGCTTGAGGTGGGCCTCGATGCGCTTCAGGTCGGTGTCTTTCACGGGGGGCCTCATGGTCTGAACGTTGGCCGCGGACCCTAGAGACATCAGGCCTTCAGGGAAACCGGCGTCGCGCATTTTCCGCAGACGTTCATAAATCCTCTCCCGAGCGCGAGAGAAGCTGCACGCCGACCAGCATAGCTGGTCCAACGACCGAGAGGGGAGCCCACAACGACCTCGCGCGGGAATCTGTCCAAAGCTTCACGTGACAATCCAAGGTACGTGCGGCGATCTACCGGAACATGTTTTCGGAGGCTGGCATGATGAAGGCTTCGCTGATCCTCGCGGTCGCCCTGATGAGCGGCGTCCTCGGCGCCCCGGTTCAGGCGCAAAGCACGGGCCCCATTGTCCTGCGGGAAGTGGTGGGCGAGTGGTCGCTGCTGATCACGCCTGCCGAAGGCCAGGACCGCAACATAAGCTTCAAGGCCAAGGACGGAAGCGAGAGGCTGAACTTCCCCCTAACGGTGACAACCGGGAATAATGGCCGCCTGAACTGCGTCCTCGACGGCAACTCCGCAGACTGCAGACTGAGAGACGGCGATCTGGTCGTCACCTCATCTGGTGGAGGCGTGAGGATGATCTATCGTCTTAGCGATCGAACGCGCGACGGTTTCACCGGCGACGCCACCTTGCGGCTGCGCCTCCTGCCGGTGGGCGGACCGATCGGCGACGTTCGCATGGCGCGTCGTTAGAACCGCCCTTCAGATCACGAAGTCGTACACGACCTCGGCCAAGGTATGGTCCATCGTCCGGGCCGGCTCCGCATTGGTCGGGCAGTTGACCAGACGGGCGGGCACCCCGGCGACGGTGCAGCCCGACGGCACATCCTTCAGCACCACCGAACCCGAGGCTACCTTGGCGTAGTCGCCGATGTGGATATTGCCCAGCACCTTGGCCCCGGCGCCCAGCAGGACGCCCTTGCCGATCTTGGGGTGGCGGTCGCCGCGTTCGGCGCCGGTGCCGCCCAGGGTGACGTTGTGCAGCATGGAGACGTCGTCGCCGACCACCGCCGTCTCGCCGATGACGATGCCGGTGCCGTGGTCGAGGAACAGCCCCTTGCCCAGGCGCGCCGCCGGGTGGATGTCCAGTTGGAACAGTTCCGAAATCCGGCTCTGGAAGTGGAAGGCCAGGGTCTCGCGCCCCTGCCCCCACAGCCAGTGGGCCACACGCCAGGCCTGCAAGGCCTGGAAACCCTTGAAATAGAGGAAGGGCTGCAGAAGGTTGCGGATCGCCGGATCGCGTTCCGCCACAGCCTGCAAATCGGCCTCGGCCGCCTCGACGATGGCCGGGTCGGCGATGAAGGCCGACAGGCAGACCTCGCGCACAGACATGGCGCTCATCTCGCCGTCCGCCAGCTTGCGCGCGATCTGGAAGCTGAGCGCCCCCGCCAGGTCATCGTGCGACAGGATGACGGCGTTCATCTGCGAGCCCAACTGAGGCTCCTCGCGCGAGGCGGCCTCGGCCGAGGCGCGCAGCTGGCGCCACACGCTGTCCGTTTCGGCGACGATCTCTAGCTTGGCCATGCCGGGCTCCTTCGACGTCATCATACCGCCCCAAGCAAGGCGCGCGCCAGCGCCTCGGGCAGTTCGCCTGTCCGGGCCATATGGTAGGCGCGATAGGCCGTCGCCACCGTCAGCGAATCGCGGACCGTCCCCCGTCCGATCTCGTCCAGCAGAGCGGTGAAGGGCACCCGCACCACGGCGATCACCTCGGTCGGGTCCGGCGCGACCGGAACGGGGCTCAGGCCCCAGGCGATCCAGGTATGGGCCATCTCGGTCGTGACCGAATTGGACAGCTCCATCTCCAGCGCCTGCGCCCAGTGGGCCGCCTCCAGCCCCGCCTCCTCGGCCAGTTCGCGCCGAACGCCGTCGAACGGATCCTCGCCCAGGGGCGCCCCGCCCTCGGGCATCTCCCAGGAATAGTTGGCGAAGGCGAACCTCTGCTGCCCGACCAAGACCACGGTCCCGTCGTCATGGACCGGCAACACCCCCGTCGCCGCATTCTTCGGCCGCATGACGGTATAGTCGGCCGGATTGCCGGTCGGGGCGACGGTTCTGTGCCGGGTCAGCCGCATCCACGGGTTCTCGAACACCGTCTCCTCGGTCTCGGCGCGCCACGCCGGTGGTTTGGCCAGCCCCTCGGCCCATTTCGGCTCCGGCGATTTTTCGGACGAATTGGTCATGCCCCAGCTATGGCGGATGCGGGGTTGAAAGCCTAGCTAGACGCCATGACCGACCTGCCCGACTTCGCGCTTCCCGACTATGCGTTGAACGACGCCGTCCCCCTGCCCGCCCCGTCGCAGGCCTTCCTGCTTGGCCTGGCCACCCGCCGCTCGGCTCCGGCCCAGGCCCTGGTCGCCCCCGGTCCGTCGGACGACCAGCTGGACCAGATTCTTCAGCTCGGCGCCCGCACCCCGGACCACGGAAAGCTGTTCCCATGGCGCTTCATCGTCCTGGGGCCGAAATCCCGCGCCGAGATCGCGGAAAAACTGGCCGTCCTGGCCGAGACCCAGGGCCGCCCGTCCAAGGAACAGGCGGTGCTGGCCAAGCTGACCGCCGCCCCCCTCACCATCCTCGTGGTCTCGACGCCCATTCCCAACGCCAAGCCGGTCTGGGAACAGCAGCTGTCTGCCGGCGCCGTCTGCATGAATCTGGAGCACGCCGCCTCGGGCTTCGGCTATTCCGCCGCCTGGATCACCGACTGGTACAGCTACGACGCCGAGGCCGCCGCCCTGTTCGGGGTGAGCGAGAGCGAGACGGTCGCCGGTTTCATCCACATCGGAACCCTGACCGAGCCGCCGCTGGAACGCCCCCGCCCCGATTTGACCGCCAAAGTCACACGCCTGCCGTAAGCCGGTGACATAAGGTCGCCCTGCGTCGGTCGGGACTCGACCGACGACGCCTTCCTCCCCCAAGGCCAGTTCATGGATTCCCTGTTGCAGTCCGCGGGCGACTTCATCGCCCGCAACCATATGTGGGCCGGCGTGTTGCTGGGTCTGGTCGTCTTCGTCGAGTCACTCGCCGTCATCGGCGCCTTCGTACCGGCCACCGGCCTGCTGGTCGCCGCAGGCGGCCTGATCGCCGCCGGCGTGCTGGATCCGGTCAGCGTCATCGGCGGCTGTCTGATCGGCGCCGTGCTGGGCGACGCCATCAGCTATTGGCTGGGTCGCCGTCTCGGTGTTCGTTTCCTGCAGCGTCCGATGTTCAAGCCGCACCGTCGCCGCATCGCCTGGACCCGCCTCTACTGCCGCCGCTACGGGATCATGTCGATCTTCATCGGCCGCTTCTTCGGCCCCTTGCGCGCCTTCGTCCCCCTGACGCTGGGGATGCTGCGGATGCGCCAGCGCGCCTTCCAGTTCGGCAATGTCGCCTCGGGAATCGTCTGGGTCCTGGCCATGCTGGCCCCCGGCTATCTGGCCGCCCAGGGACTGGCCCAGCTGGAGCTGCTCAGCGAGGCCCACGGCCCCACCCTGCTGATCGGCGCCCTCGCCCTGACCATACTGGTCGTGGCGGTCGTCTATCGGACGGTGAAGACCCGGATGTCGCGCAAGTCGGCCATACTGCGGGGAGCGCTGCAAAGCCGCTGAGGCCCGTGACCCGGACCGTCTGCATCGAAGTTGCACGGCCTCTGCGCGGACATTCCTCGCGCCATCCGCACGGGCTGGACCTCGCGCGTGAACAAGCGGCCCCGAAAGGGAGGCCTGCATGCTTCACACACCGATACTGTCCCGTTCGTCCCTCTGGCTGAAGATCGCACTGGGCTGCACCCTGGCCGTCCTGGCCGACCGGCTGCTGTTCGGCCATGCGCCCGGATCGGGCCTGGGTCTGTTCGCCCTGGCCGCCGTCCTCGCCCTGGTCGTGACCCGCAAGGGGCTTCTGCGGACGCCGCGCGGCCGCGCCGCCGTCCTGGCCGCCACCGCCCTCGCCCTGATCCTGACAGACCGGCCCGGCTTCCTGGCCTGGCTCCTGTTCGGCCTGGCCGTCACCGTCGCCGCCCTGTCGATGCGGATCCGGGCGAACGAGACCGCCTGGGCCTGGGCCCAGCGCCTGGCCCTTCACGGCGCATTCGCCCTGTTCGGCCCTGTGGTCGACCTGGCGAAACTGGGACGGTTGAAGCGGATCCGAAAGAACGTCTCCATCCAGTCCCTCCTTCTCCGCCTGGCCATGCCGATCGTGGGCGGAGCGATCTTCCTCTGGCTGTTCGCCATGGCCAACCCGATCATCGCCGACCTGCTCGACGCCTTGGCCCTGCCGGCGCTGTCCGGCGGGACCATCGCGCGCGTCGCCTTCGGCCTGGTCTTCCTGGTCGGGGCGATGAGCCTCTTGCGCCCCCGCTGGCGCAAACCCCTTCTCGTCCTGCCCACGCGGAAGATCGGCAAGCCGTCGCCCGGCCTTACCACCTCCATCGCCTGGTCCCTGATCGTCTTCAACCTCGTCTTCGCCCTGCAGAACGGCCTCGACATCGCCTTCCTGTGGAGCGGCGCCCCCCTGCCCGGCGACATGAGCCTGGCCGACTACGCCCATCGCGGCGCCTATCCGCTGATCGCCACCGCCCTGCTCGCCGGTCTGTTCGTCCTCGTGGCGCTGCAGCCCGGATCGGACACGGCCAGACGCCCGGCGGTGCGCGGCTTGGTGATCGTCTGGATCGCGCAGAACATGCTGCTGGTCGCCTCCAGCCTGCTGCGCACGGCCGACTATATCGAGGCCTACGCCCTGACCCGGTTCCGAATCGCGGCGGTGATCTGGATGGTCCTGGTCGGAGTCGGCCTGCTGCTGATCTGCTGGCGGATGCTTCGCGACAAGTCGGCCCACTGGCTGATCGACGCCAATGTCGCGGTCACGCTGTCGGTCCTGGCCGTTCTCAGCGCCTTCGACCTGGGCGCGATCGCCGCAGGCTGGAATGTCCGCCACGCCCGCGAGGCCGGCGGCCGGGGCGTCCAACTCGACCTGGGCTATCTGCGCGGCCTCGGTTCGCCCGCCCTGGTCCCGCTTGTCGAGCTGGAACAGACCAACCTGCCGCCGATGTTCGCGGACCGCGTCGCCGCTGTGCGGACCGAACTGATGGCCGAAACCCAGCGTCGCCAGGGCACGTCCGCCTGGACCTGGCGCGACCGGCGACGTCTGGACCGGATCGAGGCCCTGACCCAAGGGCGCCCCCTGGCGACGCCCCGACCGGGTGAGCGGACCTGGGACGGCCATCTGCGTCCACACCTGCCCCCGGTCGAGCCCGTGACGCCGGCCGTCGTCACAACCGCCCCTTCGACCGCACCGTTGACCTCGAGAGCGGGAGGCTGAACATGGCGATCATGCAATGCACCGTCCTGGTGGTCGACGACGACCCGCACATCCGCGAACTGCTCGCCTTCGCCCTGCAGAAGGCCGGACTGGCGACGCGCGAAGCGGCCGACGGCGAGGCGGCCCTGGCGGACATGGCCGAGCGCACGCCCGACCTGGTCATCCTCGACATCAACATGCCGCGCATGGACGGGATCGAGACCTGCCGCCGCATCCGCGCCCAGGGCGATCTTCCGGTCCTGTTCCTGTCGTCGCGAGACGACGAGATCGACCGGATCCTGGGTATGGAGCTGGGCGCCGACGACTATGTCACCAAGCCTTTCAGCCCGCGTGAGGTTGTGGCGCGCGTCGCCGCCATCCTGCGTCGCGTCCACCGCCGTCCGCCGCCCCAGACACCCGGCCGGTTCTCCATCGGCGGCCTCAGCCTGGACGCCGAGGGCTGGCGGGCGAAGTGGCGCGGTGTCGAAGCGCCGCTGACGGTGACCGAGTTCAGCATTGTCCGCACCCTGGCCGATGCGCCCGCGCGGGTCTTCACGCGCGACGCCATCATCGACCGGGTCTATGGCCCCGGCTTCGCCATGACCGACCGAACCATCGACAGCCACATCCGCAACCTGCGCTCCAAATTCGCTGCGCTGGGCGGCGTCGACGTGATCGAGACCCGCGCCGGTGTCGGCTATCAGTTGGGGCAGTGCCAGGGTGAGGCCCCGTGATCCAACGCCTGCGGGCCGTTGTCCGCGCCCACTGGCCGGCGCTGAGACTGCGCACCATCCTGGTCTCGGTCCTGATCTTCGCCGGCATATTACCGGGACTCAGCGCCATCTTCCTGCGTGTCTACGAGAACACCCTGGTCCGCCAGACCGAGGCGGAGCTGATCGCCCAGGCCGCAACCCTGACGGCCGTCGCCGAGGCCGACTGGCCGGGCGCCGTCGCGGTCTCGCCCGGACCGGCCCGGCGCCAGGCTCCTGGCTACTACCGGCCCGAGCCCGCCACCATCGACCTCGGCTCGACGCCGGTCCTGCCCGCGCGACCAGCCCCCGCGCCCGCCGCCGGCCCGCCGACCGCAGCTGCAGTCCAGGTCGCCGCCCGCCTCGACCCGGTAATGGAGGCGACCAGCCGCACCACCCTGGCCTCGATCCTGCTGCTGGACCGAAACGGCGTGGTCGTGCGTGGCCAGGGCCTGGGCCGCAGTCTCGCCGCCCTGCCCGAAGTCGGCGTCGCCCTGTCCGGCGCGCCGGAAACCGTGCTGCGCCGAAACGACTCCTACCATCCGCGCTATTCCATGGAGTGGCTCAGCCGCGCCTCGGCCCTGCGCATCCACCACGCCCGGCCCGTGATGGTGAACGGCCGGGTCGAGGCCGTGGTCCTGGCCTCGCGCTCGCCCCGCGCCCTGTTCAAGGGCATCTATCAGGACCGAATCAAGATCGGCCTCGGGATCGTCGGCACGCTCGGCGCCCTGGCCCTGCTGGCCGTCCTGGTTTCGCGCGGCATCGCCCGACCGATCGAGGCCCTCAGCCGCGCCACACGCGACGTGGCCACAGGCGGCGGGCCCCTGCCGCCCACGCCCGCCACCGCCGCCGTCGAGATCCGCACCCTGTACGAGGATTTCGGCCACATGGCCCAGGCCGTCGACCGCCGCTCCCGCTACCTCCGCGACTTCGCCGCCGCTGTCAGCCATGAGTTCAAGACGCCCCTGGCCGGTATTCAGGGCGCCGTCGAACTGCTTCAGGACCACGAGATGGCGCCCGCCGAGCGCCGCCGTTTCCTCGACAATATCGCCGCTGACGGCCGACGGCTCTCGGCCTTGGTGACCCGGCTGCTGGATCTGGCCCGCGCGGACATGGCCCGGCCCGAGGCCGGCCTGTCCGTCGATCCGCATCCGCCGGTGACCAAGGCCGTCGACGCCCGCTGCGACCGGCTCGCCATCGTCAACCGCTTGGCCGAGGATGCGCCCCGCGTCGCCGTGCCGGCCTCGACTCTGGAAATGGTGGTCTCGACCCTGCTGGAGAACAGCCGTCAGGCTGGCGCCGCCGCCGTGACCCTGGACGCCGCCGTCGTCGCCGACCGGCTGGTCCTGACCCTGACGGACGACGGCCCCGGCGTCGCCCCCGCCGACGCCCGTCGCATCTTCGAACCCTTCTTCACCACCCGTCGAGGCGAAGGCGGTGCAGGCCTGGGCCTGTCCATCGCTCGCGCCCTTCTCGCGGCCAACCAAGCCACGCTGGACCTGACGCCTTCGACGAGCGGCGCGGCGTTCGAACTGTCCTTACCGCTGGCCGAAACGGCCTGACGTCGCGCCATCCCGTCGACGCCCGTTGCCAGCCGTTTCGGATCGACGTAGACGCCATCTCGCGATGCAACGCCCCGCCCTCACCCTGTTCGGCCGTCTGAAGCTGGTCTTCCAGCTGGTGCTGGCGCTCGCCGTCTTCGCACCAGCGGTGTCGGCCCACGCCTGCGTCGACCAGAACTGCGGCGTCGTCGCTGTCGGCGTCGAGAGCTCGGCCGACGACGACCAGCGCGGCTGCGCGGACTGCGGCCCCGCCTGCGCCAATGGATGCTGTCACGCGCCGCATCCCGCGACTCCGCCGGATCTGCAGCCGAAGGACGCCCGCACCTCTCCCGCTTCGCGCATGACCTGGACCCATTCGGCGGAGCCTCCACCAGTCGCCGCCTCCGGCCCTCGCCGCCCTCCCCGGGCCTGATCCCCGCCAGGCCCAGGCCTGGTCTTTCCGCCGCTGCCGCCGCCTTCGGGCGCGCGCAAACCGCTGTCAGGGCCGGCCATGCGCCGGCCGAGGATCATCATCATGCACACCCCGTTCAGCCGGCTGCTCGCCGGCGCCGCCCTCGCGGCCCTATGTCCCGCCGTGGGCCTTGCTCAAACCCAGCCCCAGACCCCGCCACGAACGCCACAGCCCCAACAGGTCGAGGAGGTGGAGGAGATCGTCGTCGTATCGACCCGCTCCCGTCGACGCGTTCAGGACGAACCTGTCCGCGTCGAGGTGCTCGGCCAGGAAGAGATCGAGGAGAAGCTCCTCATGCGTCCCGGCAATATCTCCATCCTGCTGGCCGAGACCGGCGGCGTGCGGGTTCAGGTCACCTCGCCCGGCCTGGGCGCGGCCAATCTGCGCATCCAGGGCATGCGCGGCCGCTACACCCAGCTGCTGGCCGACGGCCTGCCGCTGTACGGTGGGCAGGCGTCCTCGCTCGGCCTGCTGCAGATCGCGCCCAGCGACCTCGGCCGCGTCGAGGTCATCAAGGGCGCCGCCTCGGCCCTCTATGGCGGCCAGGCCCTGGGCGGGGTCATCAACCTGATCTCGCGCCGCCCCGGCGACACGGCCCAGGGCGAATTGATCCTCAACGCCACTTCCCGCGACGGCCAGGATGTCTCGGCCTACGGCGCTTCCCCCCTGTCCGAACGGTGGAGCGGCTCGTTGCTGGCGACCTATAATCACCAGGCGACCCAAGACCTGGATTCCGACGGCTGGATCGACATGGCGGGCTATGGTCGCTGGTCCGCCCGGCCGCGCCTGTTCTGGACGGGCGACAGCGGCGCGACCCTGTTCCTGACCGCCGGCGTCATGGGCGAGGAAAGGCGCGGCGGCGTGCTGGACGGGGCCGTCACGCCCGACGGCCAGGCGTTCCGCCTGGACCAGGACACCGACCGCCTCGACGCCGGCCTGGTCTATGAACGCCCCCTCGGCGAACGGGCCTGGTTCCAGACCCGCGCCTCCGCCGTCGAACAGAACCACGACCACCGCTACGGCGACCTGCGCGAGTCCGACCGGCACCGGACCTTCCTCGTCGAGACCTCGCTGTCGGCCGAGGCGGCCGGCGCGGACTGGCTGGGGGGCCTGGTCTGGCAGGCCGACGACTACGCCTCCGAGGCCTTCCCGATCTTCGACTACCGCTACACGACCCCGGCGGTCTTCGCCCAGGTCGAACGGGACCTCACCCGGCGTCTGACCCTGGCCGCCAGCGCCCGCTATGACGACCACAGCCGCTACGGCGGCCAGTTCAGCCCGCGCCTGTCGCTGCTGTGGCGCCCCGGCCCGTGGACCGTACGAGGGTCATGGGGGCGCGGCTTCTACGCCCCCACCCCCTTCGTCGAGGAGACCGAGGCCGCCGGCCTGTCGCGCCTGGAGCCCCTGTCTGACCTGCGGGTCGAGACAGCCGCCACCGCCTCGCTGGACCTGGGCTATGCGCGCGGGCCGTGGGAGACGACGCTGACCCTGTTCGGGTCCGACATCGAAGACGCGGTCCAGCTCCAGACCCTTGCGCCGGACCAGGTGAGGCTGGTCAACACAGACGGCGCCACGCGGACGCGCGGCGTCGAACTGCTCGGTCGCTGGCGTCGAGCGCCCTTCGTGGTCACCGCCAACTATCTGTATGTCGACGCCGACGAGCCCGACGGACTGGGCGGGGGCCGACGCGAAACCCCGCTGACCCCGCGCCACACGGCGGGTCTGGTGGCCATGTGGGAGGAGCATGATCGCGGACGTCTGGGCTTCGAGGCCTATTACACGGGAGCCCAATCGCTGGAGGATGATCCCTGGCGCGACCGGGGCGACGCCTATTGGGAACTGGGTCTGCTGGGCGAGGTGGTGCTGGGCCGCTACCGCGTCTTTCTGAACCTCGAGAACCTGCTGGACGAACGCCAGACCCGCCAAGGCTCCCTGGTCCGGCCCACCCGGGCGCCCGACGGGCGCTGGACCGTAGACGCCTGGGGCCCGCTGGAAGGCTTCGTCGCCAACGCCGGGGTGCGCATCCGCTTCGGCGGATGAGGCCACGCCGGGGCCTCATCCGCCGGCGCCGGTTCGGACGTCTGCCGCAGGCGTCACGCCTGCGGCAGACGCGCCCCCATGAAGTCCGCCAGACAGACGGCCGACGGATGGCCGCGGTTGCACAGGACAATGGTCGTAAAGGCGGGGAAGATCGCCAGATCCCCGCCCACCCCGGGCGCGCTGCCGCCATGCCCGAAATAGGCCAGACCGTTGCGCTCGCGAAGGGCGAACCCCAGCCCCCAGTGCGAGGCTCCGGCTGCGACCAGACGCTCGGTCATGGCCTTCAGGGTGTCGGGCCGCACCAGCCGCCCCTGTCGCAAGGCGACGGCGAAGCCCCCCAGGTCGTCGACGGTCGAATAGCCGCCGCCCGCCGGCAGGCCGACATAGGGCGCCAGCGGCTTCAGCCCCGTCGCCCGCGCGCCGCTATAGGCCGTCGCCGTCGAACGACTGTCCGCGAACCGCAGCGATGTCGCCCCCATCCCGCATGGCCCGAACACCTGTTCCTCGACCAGCGCCCCATAGGGCCGGTCCCGCACCACTTCCAGAATCCGGCCCAGAAGCACGAAGCCGAAATTGCTGTAGGCCCAGCGTGATCCCGGCGCGAACAGGGGCTCTCGAGCCCCATACAGCCGGACCAGATCGCCGGGCTCGGCGCTCGCCCCCTCGTGCCCGTCATAGCCCGGGCCGAACACATCCCCCGTCCCGCCGGTGTGGGTCAGCAGATGGCGCACCGTCACGCCCTCGGCGAGGGCGGCGTTGGGATAATCGGGCAGATAGTTCCGGATCGGCGTCTCCAGCCGGATCCGCCCCGCCTCGACCATCTGCATCACGGCGACGGCGGTGAACATCTTGCCCATGGAGCCGATGCAGAAGCGGGTCCCCGGCGCGATTCGCGCGCCCGAGGCCTCGTCCGCCACGCCCGCGCCGGCCCGCACCGCCACCTGATCCCCCTGAGCGACCAGGACCGCGCCGCTGAACCGGCCCGCGCGCCCTTCGCGCGCGATCTTGTCGCCGATGGCGGCCACGGCGGCGTCGGCCTTCAGCCGGGATATCGTCTCGAGGGCGGGTGCGCCGGCGAAGGCGATGTCCTCCAGCCGCCGGTCGTCCGAAGCGCTCAGCGTCACCCGAGACACCCGATCCCAGGCCCGGTCCCTCACCCGCGCAGTGACGACGCCGGCCTCCAGCCGCTCCACCTCGACCAGATCGAACCCGCCCGTGATCTCCCGCACCGACAGATCGTCGTCGACATAGGGCAGGACCGACGGCGCCGTCTCTTCCACAAAGGTGCGATAGGCGTGCAGATCCGCCGCGTTGAAGGCCGCCAGCCACCGCGCCAGCCAGACCTCCATCCGCCTGGCCTCCGGCCCCGCCGCCATCCCGGCCTCGGCCCTTCCCGCCAGCGAGGCGACCGCGCCGCCCAGGCTTCCCGACAACAGATCCCGACGCCGCACTCATTCCCCCCCGACAGGCTTGCCAGGCACCGTTGTAATTAGTTACGACGAGAGTCAATGACCCAGGATGACGCCCCCGACGCCGACTTCAGCCGCCGCAGCGGCGCCGCCGCCATCGGCGCGCGCCTGCGCCGACTGTCGGAGCGGATCGACCGCGACGCCAGCCGCCTTTACCGCGAGACCGGCGAGATTTTCGAGCAGCGCTGGTACGGGGTCGTTCGCCTGCTGGCGGAACAGGAGGCGCAATCCGTCGGCGACCTGGCCGCAGCGCTTGGCGTCAGCCATGCCTCCGTCAGCCAGATTCGCGACGGCCTCGCGCGGGCCGGGTTGATCGCCTGGGAGACGGACACCCGGAACGCCCGCCTGCGCCGCCTGCGCCTGACGCCGGAAGGCCGCGCCCTGGCCGCACGGTTGACCCCGTTATGGAACGCCCTGAACGCGGCCGCCGTGGAGTTGAACGCCGAGGCGAAAGACGCTCTGGCCGCCATCGACCGTCTCGAACAGGCCGTCGCCCGCGTCTCACTCTATGATCGGGTCAGGGCGAACCTCGGATAGGCCAGCTTCCGTCCCGGACCGATCGCCCGGCGCCGGCCGTCTCGTCCGCGCTACGCCGACTGTTCGCCGGCGTCAGAACCATCGACAGCCGCGCGCGGGAATTCCACTTCCGCTATCGCGCGCGCCGGAACGGTCGTCTCCCTAGCCCCGTCCGCGATAGGTCGGCACGCCCTGATCGGGCAGCCACAGGCCTTCCGGCGCCACGCCGGTCTGCCAGAAGACGTCGATCGGGATGCCGCCGCGCGGATACCAGTAGCCGCCGATCCTCAGCCATTTCGGCTGCAGCAGGTCGGCCAGCCTGCGGCCGATGGCGACGGTGCAGTCCTCGTGGAAGGCGCCGTGGTTGCGGAAGCTGGTCAGGTACAGCTTCAGGCTCTTGGACTCGACCAGCCAGTCGCCCGGCGCATAGTCGATGACGATATGGGCGAAGTCCGGCTGGCCCGTCACCGGGCACAGGCTGGTGAACTCGGGCGCCGTGAATCGGGCCAGATACAGGGTGTCCGCGTGCGGGTTCGGCACCCGCTCCAGCACGGCGGTCTCGGGGCTGGTCGGCGCGGCGGTCTGGGCGCCAAGCTGGCTCAGGTTGTCGGTATAGTGGGTCATGCCGGTCATTTAGGGCGTCGAGGCGGATATGAAAATCCACCCGCTCCCTTCCACCTGCGCAGCGCGGAGCCTGAAGCGCGTTGCGCTCCTAATTCTGAAAATCTTCTCTCGACATTTCAGAGAGATGACATCGTGAAATGCCGATCGACCCAGCGCTGCTCCAAACGCCCTTATAATAGACGGTCGAACCTTGTGGAGGCGAAGCGCTTGGACTCATCGGACTGTTATTTCGGCGTCCCCGACCCGCGTCCCAATTGCACTCTTTTGCATATTGCACCGTTTTCAGGGTGTGCAGTTCAATTTCGCGTCGCCCCGATTTCACACCATTCACACTATTCAGACTGTCTTTTTTCCGCCGACCGCCGACCGATTTGCCTTCCCCCGCGACAGCCCGCTAAGCGTAGCGAAAGAAAACCAAGGAGACGCCCGTGGCCATTCCCGCTTCGCTTCAGAAGGGTCTGACCCTGCCGATCATCTCGGCGCCCATGTTCCTGGTCTCCGGCCCGGATCTGGTGGTCGAGGCCTGTAACTCGCGGATCATCGGCACCTTCCCGTCCCTGAACCAGCGCACCACGGAGGGCTATCGGGACTGGATTCACGAGATCAAGGGCCGGCTGACGCCCGATGCCGCCGCCTTCGGCGTCAATCACATCGTCCATCCGACCAATCCCCGGCTGATGGCCGACATGATGGTCTCGGTCGAGGAGAAGGTGCCGCTGATCATCACCTCGCTCGGCGCAGTGCGCGACGTGGTCGATGCGGTCCACGGCTACGGCGGCGTGGTCTTCCACGACATCGCCAACATCCGTCACGCCCGCAAGGCGGCCGAGGCGGGCGTCGACGGCCTGATCCTGGTGGCCAATGGCGCCGGCGGCCATGCCGGGATCATCAACCCCTTCGCCCTGGTCAACGAGGTCCGCAGCTTCTTCGACGGAACCATCATCCTGTCCGGCGCCCTGTCGACCGGTCAGGACGTGGCCGCCGCCCTGATGCTGGGCGCCGACTTCGCCTATATGGGCACCCGGTTCATCAACACGACCGAGGCGCTCGCCGATCCGGCCTACAAGCAGATGGTGATCGACAGCGGTTCGACCGACATCGTCCACACCCCAGCGGTGTCGGGCATTCCCGCGAACTTCATGATCAAGTCCCTGGTCGAAAACGGGATCGATCCGAAACACCTGCCCGAGCACAAGCTGGACATGGGCGACGAGGCCAAGGCCTGGAAGACGGTCTGGTCCGCCGGTCAGGGCGCGGGCGGAGTCCACGACGTCCTGCCGACCGCCACCCTGGTCGCTCGCCTGCGACAAGAGTTCGCTCTGGCCACGGAACAGTTCTCGAAGAAGGTCGGCGTAGGCTAAGGGCTCCTTCGCGCCTTTCGCGCGTTGGAGCCCGCATGACCCGATCGACCGTCCTTCTGCCCCTGTCTCTGGCCGCCCTGCTGGCCGCCTCCCCCGCCCTGGCCCAGACGGCGACCGGGGGCGACTGGAGCTTCGAGATCGGGACAGGCACGGACAACCGGTCGAAGAACGCCTCCAAATCGGGCAATGACGGCTACGCCTTCGGTTCAGCGACCTGGGAAAGCGGCGACGGCCTGTTTTACGCCGGCCCGGCCTTCCAGACGATCCAGTCCGGCGGCTCGAACCTGGAGGCCGAGCTGGTCGCCGGCTACCAGCCCGAGGCCTTCGGCTATCAGTTCGACTTCAGCCTCGCCTACAAGAACCGTCTCGACGCCGATCCCGGCTATGACGCCGAGACTGTGGAGCTGACCGCCGACATCAGCCGCTCCATCGGCCCTGCGCGCGCCGGACTCCAGCTCCAGTACGCCCCCCAGGCCGCCGGTTCGACTGAGTCCTTCACCTGGGTCGAGGGCGAGGTAGGCTGGGCCTTCAGCGACCGTATCGACGCCTCCGTCGCCGTGGGCCGCCGCGAACAAGACAACGGTCCCGACTACACCGGTTGGAATGCGGGCGTGACCCTGGCCATGACCGACGCCATCGCCCTGGACCTGCGCTACTATGACACCTCGGCCCACGCCGACGGCGAACAGTATGAGGACGCCCTGGTCGCAAAGGTCGCCTACGCCTTCTGATAATCACCCCCTTGCGCGATGGTTGTCGGCTCCCCATCTAGAGCTGGTCGATCTCTCTGCGTAACGCCGCTGCTCCCTTTGCATCACGCACCGAGGTCCAAAAGCCGATCCCATTCAGACCCGACAGGCCGATCAGGGATCCCTCCCTGCGGTCAACGCCAGACGGAGGTCTCCAAATGGCTACCGGCACTGTTAAATGGTACAACCCCACCAAGGGCTACGGCTTCATCGCTCCCGATGACGGCGGCAAGGACGTCTTCGTTCACGCCTCGGCCGTCGAAACCTCCAGCGTGGGCTCGCTGAACGAAGGCCAGAAGATTTCCTACGAAATCGAACGCGATCAGCGCTCCGGCAAGGAATCCGCCGGCCAGCTCAAGGCTGCGGAGTAGGACAAGCTCCAGGCGTCCAACACGAATGAGCCGCCCGCTGCACGGGCCGGCGTCATCGCCTTCGACGGGGAAGTCTCAAAGCTCCTGCCGCTCGGCGGACGACGGATTCGTCTGGACAACGGCCACCTGATCACAGTCCTGCCCTCGCTGGGCGCCCAGACGGGCGTCTCGCTGCTGGGGGACCGGGTGACGGTGGAAATCGCCTTCAATTCGCTGAAGGGCTGGCGCCTCGCGCGCCGGCCCTGAAGCCATTCCGCCCAGGACGCTCTTCATGACCCTCGCCGACAAGATTCCCGCCATGACGGACGCCGACCTCGTCACCCTGCGCGCCAACGCCGCCCGCCTGGTCGAGCACGGCGCCTCGACCCAGGTCATGGCCGCCAGCGACATCATTCCCGTCATCGACGTGGAAGTCGCCCGCCGCGCCGCCCTGCCCAAGCCGGAGAAGGCGCCGGTCAAACGCGCTGCTCCCAAGAAGAAGTTGCCGCCCGTGACCGGGCACCAGACGGCCCTTCCCTCCAGCTGAGATCAGCCGATGGCCTGATCGAGATCCGCGATCAGGTCCTCGACGTCCTCGACGCCGACCGAAAGCCGGATCAGGCTGTCGCTGATCCCGCCCTTTTCGCGGACCTCCTTGGGCACGCTGGCGTGGGTCATGATCGCCGGGTGGTTGACCAGGCTTTCGACGCCGCCCAGCGACTCCGCCAGGGTGAAGACCTCGACCCGCTCCAACACACGCTTCGTGCGGTCCAGATCGCCGTCCAGGATCACGGTGACCATGCCGCCGTATCCGCCCTGCATCTGTCGCGCCGCCAGCTCGTGTTGCGGATGGGCGATCAGCCCGGGGTAGATCACCTTGGCCACGCCCTTGCGGGTCTCCAGCCAGTGCGCCACCGTCAGGGCGTTCTCGCAGTGGGCCTTCATCCGCAGCGCCAGGGTCTTCAGCCCCCGATTGGCCAGGAAGGCGTCGAACGGCCCCATGATCCCGCCGACCGAATTCTGCAGGAATTTGATCCGCGTCGCCAGGTCGGCGTCGCCGGTCACCAGCACGCCGCCGATGATGTCCGAATGGCCGTTCAGGTACTTGGTCGCCGAGTGCATGACCACGTCCGCCCCCAGGCTCAGCGGCTGCTGGCAGAAGGGGGTGGCGAAGGTGTTGTCGACGATCAGCAGCAGGCCGTGCGCCTTGGCCACCACCGACAGGGCGGCGATGTCGGCCAGCTTCATCAGCGGATTGGTCGGCGTCTCGACCCAAAGCATCTTCGTTTTCGGCGTGATCGCCGCCTCGACCGCGGCGATGTCGCTCAGATCGACATAGGCGAAGTCCAGCCCCATCGACCGCCGCCGCACCCGCTCGAACAGCCGCCACGAGCCGCCATACAGGTCGTCGCCGGTGACCACATGATCGCCCGCGTCCAGCAGTTCCAGCGCCGTCGAGGTCGCCGCCATGCCCGAGCCGAAGCCGAACCCGTGCGTCCCGCCCTCAAGGTCGGCCACACAGGCCTCGAACGCCTCCCGCGTCGGGTTCTTGCCCCGCGCGTATTCATAGCCCTTGTTCACGCCCGGGCTTTCCTGGGCGTAGGTCGAGGTGGCGTAGATGGGCGTCATCACCGCCCCCGTCGTCGGGTCCGGCCTCTGCCCGGCGTGGATGGCGCGGGTGGAGAAGCCCTGGCTGTTCTTCTTGTCGCTCATTGGTCTTCCTTAAAGGTCGAAGCCAGGATGGAGGTCCGTCCGAGGCTCGTTCTCGATCCATCCCTCGGCGGTCAACCGATCCTGCAGACGCGTATCGTCGACGGTGTACTCGATCTGGGTTTCCACCGGCGCGCCCAAGCCCGGCAACAGGCTTCTAAGCAGCCCGCGAACGCCGTCCAGATCGTCCGCCTCGATATCGATACCGGTCAGTATGATGGTCGTTGCGCCGTTCTCGTCCGGCGCGGACTGCATGGTGCCGCCGCCACTGACATAGCCGAGGTTGCGCAGTTTCAGCTGTTCCTCGATCGGATCCTCGAAGAGGTAGTGGCGCTCGACCGGCTGCACGTCTCCCGGCATCCGGACATAGACGAAATGGGTCTCGAGCTCGCCGTCCAAGGGCGGCGCGACGTCGTGGCCCTTGCCGAAGATCTTCTTGAGCCAGGACATGTCAGCGGTTCAGGCTGAGGTGGTTGATCAGGTCGGTGCGGGTGATCAGGCCGACGAAGGTCTCGCCGTCCAGCACGATGGCCACCCGGTCGCGGTCGAAGACCGGGATCAGGGCGTCCAGCGGCTCCTTGACCTGAACCGTGTCCAGATCGCGCGTCATGGCCGAGGAGACCGGTTTGGCGAACCGCTCCTTGCGGGTGATCTCGTCGGTGTTCATCACCTGGATCAGGTCGCTCTCGTCCAGGATGCCGACCAGACGGCCGTCCTCGATGATGGGCAGTTGGGACACGTCGGCGCCCTTCATCCGCTTGAAGGCGGTGTCCAGTGTGTCGCCCGGTCCGGCGACGACCACATCGCCCTTGGCGTATTTGCGGTTGATCAGGTCCGAAAGGTCGCCGTGGATCTCGCGCTCGCCCAGGCCCTGATCGGCCAGCCAGGCGTCGTTATAGACCTTGGACAGATATTTGGCCCCGGTGTCGCAGACGAAGGTGACGCAGGTCTTGGCTTCCGTCTGCTCGCGGCACCAGCGCAGGGCCGAGGCGATCAGAGTGCCCGAGGACGAGCCCGCCAGGATGCCTTCCTTCAGCAGCAGTTCGCGCGCCGTGGCGATGGCCTCGGCGTCGGTGATCGAATAGGCCTTGTCGATCAGGCTCATGTCCGCCGTATCGGGCACGAAGTTCTGACCGATCCCCTCGACCGTATAGCCGCCTTCCGGCCCCGGCACGCCGTCGTTGACGATCCCGGCCAAGGTCGATCCGACCGGATCGGCCAGGATGATCTGGGCCTTGGAGCCGACGCTCTTCAGGAAGCGCGCCGTGCCCGTGATCGTACCGCCCGAGCCAATGCCGGCTACCAGGGCGTCGATGTCGCCGCCGGTCTGTTCCCAGATCTCCGGCCCCGTGGTCTTCACATGGGCCTCGGCGTTGGCGTCGTTGGCGAACTGGTTGACGTAGAAGGCCCCCGGGATCCCCTGGGCCAGCCGCTCCGCCATGTCGGTGTAATACTCCGGGTGCCCGTGCGGCACGTCCGACCGGGTCAGCCGCACATCGGCGCCCATGGCCCGCAGATGCTGGATTTTTTCCTTCGACATCTTGTCCGGGATGACCAGAAGCACCTTATATCCCCGCGCACGGCCCACCAGGGTCAGGGCCAGGCCCGTATTGCCGGCCGTCGCCTCGACGATGGTGCCGCCGGCCTTCAGGAAGCCTTCGCGCTCCGCCGCATCCAGCATCTCCACCGCGATCCGGTCCTTGATCGAACCGCCGGGGTTCTGGGATTCCAGCTTCAGCAGCAGGCGGCATTTCCCGGTGTCGATCTTCGTCACCTCCACCATCGGCGTCTTGCCGATCAGGTCGAGCGGCGAGGCGACGGGCGCGCTGAGGGCGGGGGCGGAAAGGCTCATGGACGACTCCATTGGGGATCAGCCGGAAGCTAGTCGGCGTCGGGACGCGGTCAACTCGTGCAAGTTTTGACCGCCTTCGACGGTTCCCGGCCATGCTAAAGGGCATGGCTGGCGGGGTCACGGCAGAATGGCTATATTTATGGCCATATTCGGAGAGAAAAAATGGCCGCCTACAGCGTCGCCGAAGCCAAGAACAGCCTGCCTCGCCTGCTCGACAAGGCCATCGAGGGCGAGAAGGTCATCATCACCCGCCACGGCAAGCCGGTCGCCGAGATACGTTCCCTTCCGTCCCTGACGCCGGAGGAGCGCAAAGCGAAGCTGCTGGAGATCGCCAGTCGCCGCCTGTCGCGCCCGCCCCTGGGCATGACCTCGGTCGAACTGATCAACGGCATGTATGACGAGCCCGTCGAGTGATCGACTATTGCGACGCCAGCGTCGTGGTGCCCTATCTTATGGCCGAACGGCACAGCGAGGCGGTGATCGCCTTCATGGCCGATGGCGACCGGTCGCTGCAGATCAGCGACTTCGTCGTCGCCGAGGTCTCGTCCGCCGTGTCGCGCCTGGTGCGGATGCGCAAACTGACCGTCGATGACGCCGACGGCGTGTTGCACGACCTGGACGACTGGATCGATACCACCACGCCCCCGATCGAGGTCGAGGGCGCCGATGTACGGGAATCCGTCCTGCTCGTCCGCCAATTCGACCTGAAACTCGGCGCGCCCGACGGGCTCCACATCGCGATCTGCCGCCGCATCGAGGCGCGGCTGATCACCCTCGACAACAATCTGGCGGCCGCCGCCCATGCGGTCGGCCTGCCCTGTATCAATCCTGCCGAGTCTTCGGCAGTCTGAAAGACGTAATGACCAAACCCACAAAGAGGCCGCCCGCCGGCCTTCCCGATAAAGACACCCTCGTCGCCTTCCTGCGCGAGGCTGGATCGGCCGAGAAGACCGATATCGCGCGCCACTTCGGCCTGAAGGGCGGCGACCGCCGCGCCCTGCGCGAAATGATCCGCGAACTGGAAGCCGAAGGCCGACTGGGCAAGCGCGGCCGCAAGGGCTTCACCGAGGCCGGCGCCCTGCCCCCCGTCGGCGTGGCCGACGTGGTCGAACGCGACGCCGACGGCGAATTCTATGTCCGCCTGGTCGAGGCCGGCGCCGACGCCCCGCGCGCCATACTGATGCCCGACCGGACCAAGGTCGGCCCCGCCCCCGGCCTGGGCGACCGACTGCTGGTCAAATTCCTCCGCGCCGAAGACGGCTGGGAAGCGCGGATGATCAAGAAACTGGACGTCGGCTCCAACCGCGTCCTCGGCGTCATCCGCAAGTCGGCGCGCGAGACCCGCGTGGAGCCGGTCGACCGCCGCTCCAAGGACGTCCTTCTGGTGCCCCAAGCCCAGTCCGGCGACCTGCGCGACGGCGATCTGGTCCTGGCCGCCGTCGAAAAGGGCGACCAGCGCTATGGACCCAAGCGCGGCAAGATCCTGGAACATATCGGCAAGGAGGATGATCCCCGCGCCGCCTCCCTGATCGCCATACACGCCCACAGCATACCGACCGGCTTCTCCGAGGCCGTCGAGCGCGAGGCCGAGGATCAGGCCCTGCCGACGCTGAAGGGCCGCGAGGACCTGCGCGAGGTTCCCTTCATCACCATCGACCCCGCCGACGCCCGCGACCACGACGACGCCGTCTATGCGGCCCGCGACGAGGATTCGAAGAACGAGGGCGGCTGGATCGTCTGGGTCGCCATCGCCGACGTCGCCGCCTATGTCCGCCCCAACTCGGCCCTGGACCGCGAGGCCCGCGACAAGGGCAACTCGACCTATTTCCCCGACCGCGTCGAGCCGATGCTGCCGGAGGTGCTGTCGAACGGCCTGTGCAGCCTGAAGGAGGGCGAAAACCGCGCCTGCATGGCCGTGCGGATGGTCTTCGACAAGGACGGCCGCAAGACGGGCCACAGGTTCGTGCGCGGCCTGATGCGGTCGCACGCCAAGCTCAGCTATGAACAGGCCCAGGCGGCCATCGACGGCCAGACCGACGACGCCACCGGCCCGATCATGGACGCCATCCTCTATCCCCTGTGGAACGCCTACCACACCATGCTGAAGGGCCGGCTGAAACGCAGCCCGCTGCAGATCGAATCCGCCGAACGCCGCATCCGCATGGCGCCCGACGGCGGCATCGCCTCCATCGAGAAGCGCGCCTCGCTGGAGGCGCACCGGCTGATCGAAGAAATGATGATCCAGGCCAATGTCTGCGCCGCCGAAACGCTGGAGCAGAAGAAGACGCCGCTGATCTACCGCGTCCACGACGCGCCCAGCCAGGAGAAGATCTTCAACCTGGCCGACTTCCTGTCGACCATCGGCAAGCCGTGGAACAAGGGCGAGCCGCGCACGACCAAGCGGTTCAACAAGCTGCTGGACGAGACCCGCGACGGCGACCACGCCGATGTGGTCAACGAGGTGGTCCTGCGCACCCAGATGCAGGCCATCTATTCGCCCGATAATGTGGGCCACTTCGGCCTGAACCTGGACCGCTACGCCCACTTCACCTCGCCGATCCGGCGCTATTCCGACCTGATCGTCCACCGGGGCCTGATCCGCGCCCTGAACCTGGGCAAGGACGGTCTGACTGACCGCGAGATCGCCGAACTGCCGGCCATCGCCGAGGGCGTCACCATGACCGAGCGCCGGTCGATGGCCGCCGAGCGCGATGCGATGGACCGCTATATCGCCGCCTTCCTGGAGGATCGGGTCGGGGCCACCTTCACCGGCCGGATAACCGGCGTCACCCGGTTCGGCCTGTTCATCCGGCTGGATGAGACGGGCGCGGACGGCCTGGTCCCGGTCTCGACCCTGGGCAGCGAATATTTCACCCACGACGACCGCGCCCACGCCCTGGTCGGCGAACGCACCGGCAAGCGGTTCACCCTGGGCCGCAATGTCGAGGTCAGGCTGCAGGAAGCCACCCCCGTCACCGGCGGCCTGGTGTTCGAAATGCTCAGCGAGCCCGAGGCCCGCGATCCCAACGCCCCCGCCCCGCGCTATGGCGTCCGGGGCCGTGGCGGCGACGGGCCACCGATGCGCGGCAAGAACCGCCCCGGCGGCCCCAAGCCCCGCAACGGCTCCAAACCGTCCGGCGGACTGAAGGGCGTGCGCAAGGGCAAGCGGAAATAGGGCTCAACGCTTCCGCCCCATCGCCCGGTCGAGGCCCAACAGGACCAGACTCGCTACGACATACAGGGCCGCCATCCCCGCGATGGCGGCCGCCACGCCGCCTGCCCCTTGGGTCCTCGGATCGAGGAAGCCATAGGCGTATTGGCCTGACACCGCGCCCCGCACCATGGCGTAGGTCCAGTAGAAGGCCGGCCAGGCCAGCCACAGCAGCGCCGTCCGCCGCCTCAGTTCCCCCTTGGGCGTGAACACCAGCCAGAACACCAGGCCCGCCAAGGGCGTGACCCCATGCAACAGGATATTCTCCAGGGCCGAGGTTCCCAGCACCAGCCGCCCGCCGATCAGCCAGAAGCCGACCCCGACGGTGACGATCGCTACGACCGCCCAGCCCACGACATGCGGCTCCGACAGGCGCCGCAGATTCAAGGCCACACCGGTCATGACCACGGCCAGAATCAGGTTCGACAGATCGGTCAGAAAGCCAAGGTTGTTCCACACGGCGACCAGCCAGTCGCCTTTCGACGCCGTCGCCTCCGCGACGAGGTAGAGCCCGAGCCCCAGCCACCCGATCGCCGCCAGAAGCCCGGCGGCCGCCCGCGCCGCAATCCCGTATCGCATCATGGATATTCCCCGACCAACGATATTTAAACAGATTAGAGCGGCCAACGACAGGCTCGGCCCTGCGATCTTCATTTCGGGCCGAGGCCGTGGCAGGACTGTCTCATGCCGCCCTCGCCCGCTCCGTCCGACACCGTCCTCGCTCGCTTGAATGCGGCGGAGCGCGAACTGCTGATCCTGCTGGGTCAGGGGCATACGGCCAAGTCCATCGCCGTGCTGAAAGGGCTGTCCGAACTGGCGGTCAACGAGCGTTTCCGTTCCGCACGGCGCAAGACCGGCATCGGATCCAGTCGTGAGATCGCCCGCCTGCTGGCCGCCCGAGAAAATCGTGACGACTTTATCGGACTGGCCGAACCGACCGTCTCGCCTCCAGACCTCCCTCGTCCCGACGCACCACGCCGTGCGTCACCTCAACGATGGAGACTTACTATGGCCGCCGCCGTCCTGATCGCCGCCGCGATCCTCGCCCAGCAGACATCCGTCGCACCAACGGTTCCGCCGGCGCCGGACCGTCCGATTTCACCGGCCGTCGAAGCGCTCTTAGCGCCGCGCTCGCCACAGCCCGACATCTCGGCCCTGCACGCCGAAGTCATGGGCGGGGGCGTGGATCCCAACTGGTCGGCCGCCACCGAGACTGCGCTGCGACGAATTTACGGCCAGGCCATCGCGCCCGACACGCTGGCCTCGTTCGAGGTCACATGCAGCGCCTCTCTCTGCGAAGCGCTCGGCGTCGGCCGCCCGGGGCTCGTCAGCGACGCTGTCACGGTCTTTACCGATGCGGTGCAAGGGCCAGACGTCAGCCAGGCAGCGGGCACGCTGGGCCTGCTCTCGGTGATGAACGGCTTCACGGTGACGCGAGACGAGGCGGCGAACGCCAAACCGTCCACCTTGGTCTTCGCCGCCTACTGGCGTCGCATCGATTAGGCGCCGCGCTTTCCTTGGCGCTCGGCGCATGGCATCGATCCTCGATGCCGACGCCGCTCCAGCCCTTCGACGCCGTCCAGGACCTGACCGACGCCCCGCGCGTCGGCGGCGCCCAGCGGCCGAAGGATGCGGCGACCCTGATCCTCACACGGGGCGGTTCGCGGCCCGAGGTGCTGATGGGCCGCCGCGCGCCGGGTCACGTCTTCATGGCGTCGAAATGGGTCTTTCCCGGCGGGCGGATCGATCGCAGCGACTTCACCGCCGCCAGCGCCGCCGATCTGTCGCCCGAAACGGCCCGGCGGCTGGAAAGCGAACTGCCCGCCCGCCGGGCCCGCGCCCTGGCCCTGACGGCGGTGCGCGAGACCTTCGAGGAGACAGGCCTGGTCCTGGGCCGCGCCGCGCCCGCCGCCTCGGTCGCCGGACCATGGCGCGACTATCGCCAGGCGGGCGCCCTGCCCGACCTGTCGGTCCTGACCTACGTGGCCCGCGCCATCACCCCGCCGGGGCGCACGCGCCGCTTCGACGCCCGTTTCTTCATGGCCCCGGCCGAGGCCCTGCTGTCGCCCGAGCCGACCGCCGGGTCGGGCGAACTGGACGAGATCGCCTGGCTGCCGCTGGATCAGGCCCGCGCCCTGGACCTGCCCGCCATCACCCGCTTCGTCCTGGGCGAACTGGCCGAGCGGCTTGGCCAAGATCGAACAAGCCCGGATCGCCCCCTGCCCTTCGTCCGCATGGTGCGCGGACGCCATCTGGTCGATCACAGGGACTGACGCCATGGCCGGAACGACCATCACCCTGCGCCTGACCACCGTCGATCCGGTCGCGGGCGTCGCCTACAGTCTGCAGGACAAGACCAATAGGCCGGTCGATCCCCGCATCGCCGACGACGGACCGATCAGTTTCGACGCGCAGATCACCCTGTCCGACGACGGCCGGTTGACCGGTCCTTTCGTCCGGCGCGAGGGGCCGGCGCGGCGCTTCGTCTATATCGCCATCGGAACCTCGGCGGGTCAGCACAGCGAATGGTCCCGCCGGGCCAAGATCGACGTCCACGACATTCCAGACGAGCTTCTGGCCCTTGCGCGCGAAGGCCGGGTGCTTGAAGTCGTCCTGCCCGGCCGCGCCCGCGACGGCGGCCCGGCCTGCGCCACCGTGCGGCCGCTCCAGCCCTGGCGGGCCGTCTGACCTAGTCGGCGACCGGCCTGGTCAGGTCGAACTCGACGCGGAAATGCCGGTTCGCCCGGCGCAGTTCATAGGCAAACACCCGGTCCGGATGGACCTCCATCGCCCAGATGTTGGTGGTCGAGACCGAGGCGTTGTTGGCGTTGAACAGGGCGATCGATTCGGCGTCGACCGGGAACGCCTGCCGTTCGGCCGTGCCCGCATTCTCCGTCTCGCCGCCGTACCAGTGCAGCACGTCGGTCGTGCCGTCCTCGTGCCGATGGTCGTGCTTCAACCGCAGCCTCGCCTCATGCCGGCTCACCACCCAGGTTCGTGACCGGTCCTGGCCCACGGCGAAGGGAATGCGAATCTCGTCCGCCGAACAGTCGCGGACGTGCATGACCAGCCGCTTGTCGGCGAAATCGGCGTCGGCGGCGTCCGTCGAGACCACCCGCCCCTCGAACCTGCGTCCGCACAGTTCACCCAGATTGGCGAAGAAGACGGCTTGGGGCGTATCCGACCTGGCCGCCGCGACGCCGGGAAACAGCGGGAAACTCAGGGCCGTCGCGGCCAGCAGGGATGCGATTTTCATTCCCAGACCCTATATGTGCGCCAGACCGCATCAACGTGGCATCGCGCCCGTTGACTTTGGAGCGCGGCTGAGTATGTTCCGCGCCTCTTATTTTAAGCGGCTTTCGCCGTCGCAGAGGTAATTCCGATGGCCAAACCGGCTTCCATCAAGATCCGCCTGAACTCCACGGCCGACACCGGCTTCTTCTACGTCACCAAGAAGAACGCCCGCACCATGACCGAGAAGATGGTCGTGAAGAAGTACGACCCCGTCGTTCGCAAGCACGTCGAGTTCAAGGAAGGCAAGATCAAGTAAGCACTTGATCTGCTGACGAATACGAAACGCCCGGCTGGTCACCAGCCGGGCGTTTTTGCTTGTCTGTTTTGCTGTTCGTCACCCTCGGGCCCGCCACGGGGTCAGGCCGCCTTGGCGATGACCCGGTTCCGCCCGCCGGCCTTGGCCTCGTAGACGCCTTCGTCCGCGCGTTTCAGCAGGACCTCGGGCGTATCGCCGTCGCCGGTCGTGGCCGCCACGCCGATGGAAATCGTGATGGTGATCAGTTCCTTGCCGCCCATGACGCGGAAGGGCGCCGAGGCCACGTCGCGGCGAATCCGCTCCGCCACCATCTGGGCGTCCTCCAGGCTGGCGCCCGGCATGACCACGACGAACTCTTCGCCGCCCATGCGACAGGGCAGATCCACGGCCCGGACATTGGTCGCCAGTCGCACGGCGAACTCGACCAGGACCTCGTCGCCGGCGTCGTGGCCGAAACCGTCGTTGACCGACTTGAAGTGGTCGATGTCCAGCACCAGCAGGGCGACCGGCGTGCCGCCGTGCGCGGCGCGGCCGACCAGGGCCTGCAGCTGGCCCGTCATGTAGCGACGGTTATGCAGGCCGGTCAGGGCGTCGGTGACCGCCATCTCCAGACTGGAGTCCAGCTTCTGGCGCAGGAAGTCGGTATAGCGTTTGCGCCGGATCTGGGTGCGGACCCTCGCCGACAGCTCCTCGGGATCGATCGGGCGCGGCAGGATGTCGGTGGCGCCCAGTTCCAGCGCCTTGACCATGCGCGGCCGCTCGGTCGGTTCGACGATGGCCAGGATCGGCGCCCGGCGCGCATCGCCCGACTTGGCCTGGGCCACGATCCGCAGACCGTCGAAGCTTTCAGCCGCGACATTGACGATGATCAGATCCAGCGGACCCTTGGCGGCCGCCATGGCGGCCTCAGGGTCGGTCTCGATGGTGACGCGGTGCTCGCGGCCCAGCTCCTCGGCGACCTTGGCCGCCTGGCGTTCATTGTCGTCGACGATCAGGACTCGACCGCCCTCGCTGCGCAGGCGTGTCGCGCCCTCGCCTTCCACGCCCATGCGACGGCTGCTTTCCTCGCGTTCGCGCAGTTCGTCCATCACCTGTTTCAGCCGCGTCAGCGACTTCACCCGCGCGAACAGGACGACGTCGTCGATCGGCTTGGTCAGGAAGTCGTCGGCCCCGGCCTCCAGGCCGCGAATCCGGTCCTCGCGACCGTCCAGCGCAGTCACCAGCACCACCGGGATATGGCGGGTCTCCGCCTGGGCCTTCAGCCGCCGGCAGGTCTCGAACCCGTCCATCCCCGGCATCATGACGTCCAGCAGGATCAGGTCCGGCTGATGCGCGGACGCCAGGTCCAGCGCCGTCTGCCCGTCGTTGCAGGTCAGGACGTCGTAATATTCGATAGTCAGCTTGGCTTCGAGCAGACGCACGTTCACGTCCACGTCGTCGACCACCAGGATCCGCGCGCTCATCCGAGGTGCTGCCGGATGGTGTCGAGGAAATGCATGACCGAGATCGGCTTGGAGATATAGGCCTCGCAACCGCCCTGGCGGATCCGCTCCTCGTCGCCCTTCATGGCGAAGGCGGTCACGGCGATGACGGGGATGTGGTTCAGTTCCTCGTCGTCCTTCAGCCACTTGGTGACCTCCAGGCCGGAAATCTCGGGCAGCTGGATATCCATCAGGATCAGATCGGGATGGTGGGCGCGCGCCAGGGCCAACGCCTGCAGTCCCTCTCGGGTCTGCAGCGTCTCGTAGCCCTGGGAATCGAGCAGATCATGAAAAAGCTTCATGTTCAGCTCGTTATCCTCGACGATGAGGACTTTCTTGGACATCATCACCTGACCTGCGGGCCCCTGAAAAAATGGGACGCCTCGTTGGGTGCGATAGTGGGCGCCCAGTCTTAAGTTGGGGTGAAGCCAACGTTACGGAGACCTTAAGCGTGGCCATCAAGGCCATCTGCCGCGACTGCCTGTGGACCGGCGAAGATCCCGCCGGGCCGCCCGATCGCCGTTGCCCGTCGTGCGGCTCGCGGCGCATCGTCGCGGACGCCGAGCTGGACACCCTGTCCATCGCCCATATGGATTGCGACGCCTTCTACGCCTCGGTGGAGAAGCGCGACCGGCCCGAACTGCGCGACCGGCCGGTCATCATCGGCGGCGGCAAGCGCGGGGTCGTCTCCACCGCCTGCTATGTCGCCCGCCAGTACGGCGTCGGCAGCGCCATGCCGATGTTCAAGGCGCTGAAGGCCTGTCCCGAGGCCGTGGTCATCAAGCCCGACTTCACCAAATATGTCTTCGAATCGAAACGCATCCTGGGGGCCCTCGGCGATCTGACGCCCCTGATCCAACCCCTGTCGCTGGACGAGGCCTGGGTGGATCTGTCGGGCACCGAACGTCTGAACGGCGGCCCGCCCGCCTTTCAGCTGATCCGTTTCCAGAAACAGATCGAGGAGGAGACCGGCCTGACCGTCTCCATCGGCCTGGCTCCGAACCGTTTCCTGGCCAAGATGGCGTCCGAGATGGACAAGCCGCGCGGCTTCTCGGTCGTCGGCGCCGCCAACGCCCAGGCCCTGCTGGCGCCGCGCGCCGTCACCACCCTGCCCGGCGTCGGCCCGGTGTTCGGCAAGGCCCTCCGCAGCGACGGCTATGCGACCATCGGCGATCTCGCCGCCGCCGACGTGCGCGACCTGGTCAAACGCTACGGCGAATCGGGGCTGCGCCTCCACGACCTGTCCCACGCCCGCGACGCCCGCGCCGTGAACCCCGAGCGCGACCGCAAGGGGATGAGCGCCGAGACCACCTTCAACGAGGATCTGACCTCGACCGAGGCGCTGGAGGCCGAGCTGTGGCCCCTGTGCGAGAAACTGGCGTCCAAGGCCCGGCGCGACGGCGTGGCCAGCCGCGTCCTGGTGCTGAAGCTGCGCCGTACCGACTTCAAGATCGTCACCAGACGCGTCACCCTGGCCGATCCGGTCCAGACCGCCCGCGCCCTGTTCGCCGCCGGACGCGACCTGCTGAAGCCCGAACTGGGCCTGCCCTATCGTCTGATAGGCATCGGCATGGCCGACATCCAGGACGCCGACGACGCCCCCGCCGGCCTGTTCCAGACCGGCGAGACCCGCGCGCTGAAGACCGAACGCGCCATCGACAAGCTGCGCGAGAAGTTCGGCAAGGACGCCGTGGTGGCGGGACGCGTGCTGAAGTCCTAGGAAACGATATGGATCTCGCCAAACGCGCCTACGACCACGGCTTCCGCCTGGACCCGATCGTCCGCAGCCTGCTGGACACCGACTTCTACAAGCTGCTGATGCTGCAGATGATCTGGCGCGAGCACCGCGACACGCCCGTCGTCTTCCAGGTCATCAACCGCACCACGTCGGTGCGTCTGGCCGACGAGATCGACATCGCGGTCCTGCGCGATCAACTGGATCACGCCCGCACCCTGCGTTTCACCAACAAGGAGCTGGTCTGGCTGTCGGGCAACAGCTTCTATGGCGTGAAACAGATCTTCTCGCCCGACTTCATCGCCTGGCTGACCGACTACCGCCTGCCGGACTACGACCTGTCGGTTCAGGACGGACAATATGTCCTGACCTTCTCCGGCGCCTGGGCGGAGGTGACTTTGTGGGAAATCCCGGCGCTGGCCATCCTCAACGAACTGCGCTGCCGCACAGGCCTGCGCCGCCTGGGCCGGTTCGAGATGGACGTCCTCTATTCGCGCGCCAAGACCCGACTGTGGTCCAAGGTCGAGCGGCTGCGCGCCCTGCCCGACCTGGCCCTGTCCGATTTCGGCACCCGCCGTCGCCACGGTTTCCTGTGGCAGCGCTGGTGCATCCAGGCGCTGAAGGAAGGCCTGGGCAAGGCCTTCATCGGCACCTCCAACGTGCTCCACGCCATGGAGAATGATCTGGAAGCCATCGGCACCAATGGCCACGAACTGCCGATGGTCATGGCAGCCCTCGCCCCCGACGACGCGGCCCTGGCCCAGACCCCCTATACGGTGCTGGACGAATGGCGACGGCATTATGCGGGCAATCTGCTGATCGTCCTGCCCGACGCCTTCGGCACCGAGGCCTTCCTGGAAAAGGCGCCCGACTGGGTCGCCGACTGGACCGGCTTCCGCCCGGACTCGGCCCCGCCCATCCCGGCGGGCGAGCGGTTGATCGACTGGTGGCGCGAACGCGGGCGCGATCCGAAGGAGAAGCTGCTGATCTTCTCGGACGGCATGGACATCGACGGCATCGAGGCCGCCCACGCCCATTTCCACGGTCGCGCCCGTCTCAGCTTCGGCTGGGGCACCAATCTGACCAACGACTTCCGCGACTGTTCGCCCGTCCCGGCGCCTGAGCTGGAGCCCATCTCCCTGGTCTGCAAGGTAGTCGAGGCCGGCGGTCGCCCCGCCGTCAAACTGTCGGACAATCCGGAAAAGGCCGTCGGCGATCCGGGCGAGATCGACCGTTATCGCCGCGTCTTCGGCGTGCGCGGCCTGATCGCCCAACCCGTCACGGTCTGAAACCCGGCCTTAAGCCCGATCCGGCATAAGCGCGGGATGAACGACTTTATCGACAAGATGCGCCGCCGCGCCGGCCGCTATCTCGACGTCCGCCCCGCGATGGTCCAGCCGGCGCGCGGCCTCCTGAGCCTGTCGTTCGACGATATCCCGATGTCCGCCTGGACCGAAGCGGGGCCGATCCTGGCCCAGCACGGGGTCAAGGCCACCTATTATGTCTGCGGCGGCCTGGCCGGCGGTCGGAACCTGGATCTGCCGCAGTTCGAAACCGAGCACCTTCAGGCGCTCCACGACGCCGGCCACGAGGTCGGCTGCCACACTTACGAACACGTCTCGACCCTGACCCTGTCGCCGGCCGAGCTGGACGCCAGCCTGGCCCGCAACGCCGCCTGGGTGGCCGAGCGACTGGACGACTATCAGATGCGCACCTTCGCCTATCCCTTCGGCGATTGCGCCCTGGGCTCCAAGTCCGTGATCGACAGCCGCTTCCTGTGCGGGCGCGGCGTGCGCGACGGGATCAACGCCGGACGCGCCGACCGCAATCTGCTGCAGGCCATCGGCCTCGAAAGCCGCCGTCTGCCCGGCTACGATCTGGAAAAACTGGTGGCGGACACGGCCGCGTCGAAAGGCTGGCTGATCGCCTATGGCCACGATGTCAGCGACGCCCCGACCCCTTACGGCTGCAGACCCGACGATCTGGATCGCATCATCCGCCTGGCCAAGGCCGCCGATCTGGACATCCAGCCCGTTGCGGCGGCGTGGAGAATTGCGACCCAATAACCGTCACCCTCGGACTTGACCCGAGGATGACGGAATGGGGGTAGGATCAGAAAATCCCCACTGCGCCCTGAGCCCAGATCAGCAGGACGGCCAAGACCACCACTCCGGCAATGATCGCTGCCCCGGTCCGGTTTCGAACCTTAAGCACAGCCAGTTCGATCAGGAGCCCCGCGCCGACCAGCAGCCCGGCGGCGAACAGGAAGTCCGACGCGGTCCAGGCGACCTCGCGGGTGAACTGCATGGCGACCAGAGGCGTCAGCAGGGCCAGGGCGACCAAGCCCCACCCGGCCGGCCGCAGCCAGCCCAATCCCGTCGTCGCCGCCCGCATCATCGCCGTCACTCCCAAGTCGATGAAGAGCTTATCGCCCGACCGGCCATCGGCCGCACGTGGAGTTTCGGTGCAGACGCCTCGGTTCAACCGGCCTTGCGCGCATCCGCCCAGGCGATCAGCTCCTTGCGCGGCCAGACCATCAGCCACGACCGGGCGGTGTATTCGCCGCTGTCGATCAAGGCCTTGCGCGAGGCCGAGGCCGCGCCGGCTCGTTCGGTATGGATCGGCGCCGGCCCCTGGTGGACCATGAAGGCGCCGCCGTTCAGCGGGTTCAGCCGCAGGTGGGCCAGGCGGGGGCTGATCTCGGTCAGGGGGGGGTCATAGAACCAGCTGGAGCCGATCATCCCCGCCAACTCAGGCCGGGCGCGGCACAGTTCGGCGGCCGTGGCCCAGGCGTCGTTCCAGCCGTCCTCGTTGAAGCCGCGCAGCCAGCGGCTCTCGGTATGGACCTCCAGCCAGGGCTCCTTCTTCGCCCCAGCCGCCAGATAGCGGAACAGCGGCTTCAGCCCCCAGCCCTGACGAACATGGGTGACGATCTGCCCCGGCCCGACCGGCGAAGACAGGTCGATCACCTGGCTCTTGGCGCCCGGCACGCTCAGCGCCAGCGAGAAACGCACATCCTTGGACCAGTGGTCCTGGTCGTAATCACCCTCGGCCTTGGTCAGGAAGGCGGCGACCTGTTCGATCCAATAGGGATACAGGGCCATCACCTCGGCCGGCAGGGCCATGGCCAGCACCCGGTCGGGCAGTTGCAGCATCCAGGTCGCGACCAGGCCGCGCCGCACCTCGTCCGACACGCCCGCGCCCAGGAAGGCGTCGACCGCCTTGGCCGGCGCCTCGAAGTCCCAATGGGCCGCGACGGCTGCGGCCTTTGCGGCGGCCGGCGCCTGCGCCGCATCCACGCGCGCCCTGTCTTCGGGCGACAACCGCGCCAGCACGGCATGGAAGGCGGCGACGTCGGGGGTCAGGTGCATGTCCATGGCCGTCACCCTGACACACGGCGGTTGGCGAACCTTTAAGGGCGCAGGAATGGGTGACGCCGCCCTTGCGCCACGCTAAACCGCCGACCAGATCAAGGAGCCCCCATGACCATCGAAGCCCGCATCGCCGAACTTGGCATCGTCCTGCCGGAACCCGCCAAGGCGGTGGCCAACTATGTGCCCTTCGTCCAGACGGGCGCCGTGGTCCACATCTCGGGCCAGCTGTCGAACGACGCCTCGGGCGGGGTCAAGGGCACGGTCGGGGTCGACGTGACGCCGGAAGAGGCCGCCGCCGCCGCCCGCCTGTGCGGCATCAATCTGATCGCCCAGATCAAGGCCGCCTGCGACGGCGACCTGGACCGCGTCGTCCGCATCGTCAAACTGGGCGGCTTCGTCCAGGCCGGCCCGGACTTCGAGGCGATTCCCGCCGTCATCAACGGCTGCTCGGACCTGATGGTCGAGGTCTTCGGCGACGCCGGCCGCCACGCCCGTTCGGCCGTCGGCGTCTACAAGCTGCCGCTGGGCTTCGCCGTCGAGGTGGACGCCGTCGTGGAGATCCGCTGATCTTCCAGATCTCGGTTCATAACGGGATCGCCGACATCGGCCAAGCCGCGTGGGACGCCTGCGCGGACCCGACCGGCGATCCCTTCGTCTCCTACGATTTTCTGCACGCCTGCGAGGCTTCGGGCAGCGCCGCCCCGCGCCAGGGCTGGGCGCCGCGCCATCTGGCCCTGCGCGACGAAGACGACGCTGTCCTCGGCGTCATGCCCCTCTATCTGAAGGGCAACAGCCAGGGCGAATATGTCTTCGACCACAGCTGGGCCGACGCCTATGAGCGGGCCGGCGGCCGCTATTATCCCAAACTGCTGGGCGCCGTGCCCTTCACCCCCGCGACCGGGCCGCGCTTCCTGGCCCATCCCGACGCCGACCGCGCCACGGTGCGACAGGCTCTGGTCCAGGGCGCTTTGACCTTGGTCGAGCGACTGGGCGTCTCGTCCCTGCACGTCAACTTCCCGGACGAGAGCGACTGGTCCGCCCTGACCGACGCCGATCTGCTGCCCCGCCGCGACATCCAGTTCATCTGGCACAACGACGGCTACAAGACCTTCGACGACTTCCTGGCCGCCCTGTCGTCCAATCGGCGCAAGACCATCCGCCGCGAACGCCGCGACGCCCAGACCGATCTGGACATCCGCGTCCTGACCGGCGCCGATCTGAACGAGGAGGCCTGGGACGCCTTCTTCGCCTTCTACATGGACACGGGCAGCCGCAAATGGGGCCAGCCCTATCTGACCCGCGCCTTCTTTTCGATGGTGGGTCAGACCATGGCCGACCGCATCGCCCTGGTCGTGGCCTACCGGGACGGAGCCCCCATCGCCGGCGCCCTGAACTTCATCGGCCGCGACGCCCTGTACGGCCGCCAGTGGGGAACCCTGGAGGACGTGCCCTTCCTCCATTTCGAGCTCTGCTACTATCAGGCCATCGAATTCGCCATCGCGCGCGGCCTGTCCCGCGTCGAAGCGGGGGCCCAGGGCGAGCACAAGATCGCGCGCGGCTATCTGCCCTCGCCCGTATATTCGTCCCACTTCATCGCCGACCCGGCCCTGCGCGGCCCCGTGGCCCAGTATCTGCGCGGCGAAGGCCCGGCCGTGGAGGCTGAGATCGTCGCCCTGACCGAGGACCAGTCGCCGTTCAAACGGAGTTAGATCTCGTCCTTCTCCCTTTGGGAGAAGGTGGCCGCGAAGCGGACGGATGAGGGTTCGGTCGAAAACCGGCTCGCACCGTCTCTCCCTCACCCTTTCGCGCAAGACCGATCGCTACGCTCTCGGGCGCTCAAGGCCTCTCTCCACGGGAGAGGCTCATTTTCGTTGTCCCCAAAGGTGATACATCCCCGCAAACAGGGTCGGCCGCCGCGCTTCCAACCGGTCCCATAGACCCAGATCCAGCCGGTTCGCCGTCGCCCCGAACGCCTGCCGGGACGCCTCTTCCGCCTCGGGCGAGGCCTCGAACCCGATCAGCCGCAGCCCTGCCCCGTCCAGCAGATCGCCCAGTTGCGGCGGCGTGTAGCGATGTTCCTGCACATGGAAGACCAGGTCGCGACAGCCGCTCAGGCTGTAGAAGTCGTCGCTTGCCCTCAGCCCCGCCAACGGATGTTCGTCCGGCAGGGCCAGCACGTGAGCGCGGAAGGCGCGGATGTCGGCCGGGTTCGCCGTCCAGCCGCGCTCGCGGATCAGGGCGTGCGCCCGTTTCACCAGATCGCGGCCCCGCTCGCTGTAGAGGCCCAGCCGGACGACCCCGCCCGGCCGCAGCACGCCCGTCAGCCGCGCCAGCCCGTCCTGGGGCCGCGCCATATGGTGGATGACGCCGGTGCTGGTCACGAGGTCGAACCGATCCTCGATCCGATCCAGCGCCAATATGTCCCCCACGGCGAACCGGACCCGGTACAGCTCCAGCTCGTCCGCGACCCGCGCCCCGTGAGCCAGACTGGCGCGGCTCAGGTCCATGGCGGTGATCGACAAGCCCGGATCGGTCCGCGCCAGATCGATCGGCTCGAACCCCGTGCCGCAGCCGGCGACCAGCACCGTCTCCGCCCGCCCGCCGAAGGCCGCCCGGTCCAACCCCGGCAGGGCCTCGATCACCGCCGCCAGCGAACGCAGGGAAGGCGCCGGCGGAGTCGCCCAACGCGGATAGGGATTGACCTCGTACTGGTCCCGCACCGCCCCGGACACGGCGTCGTCGGACAGGGGTGTCAACCGCTCCAGCCCCGCCGCCAATTCACGCTCGCGCTTCGGCTGCTCGACGGCCCGCCGCGCCAGTTCGCCGCCGGCGCCCTCGCCCGCCTCCGGCGCCCGGAACAGCCAGGCCAGAGGCGGCGTCACATCGCCCGACGCCGGATTCAGATATTCCGCCGCGAAACCGTTCAACGCCAAGGCCTGGATCAGGGCCGCCCGCCCCTCCCCTTCCGCGCCCTCGGTCGCCCGCAGCGCCGCGCGCAACGCGTTCAACCGCGCCTCCATCGCCGCATCGACGTTCAGGCAACGCGACAGAAACGCCAGCCACAGCGGATCACGCCCCAGCGCCTCCAGCGTCTCGACCGCCCCGTCGAAACTCGGCGCCTTCAGCAACAGGGTCCGCGCCGTCACCCGCGCCAGCGTCTGCGGATCGACCGACGCCTCGTTCAGCAGCACCGTCAGATCTGCGTCCAGCACCGTGTGCCAGCCGTTCGGCGACAGGTCCGCCAGTCGCTCGGCCAAGGCCGCCGCCACGCGACCGCGCGTCCTTGGATCAACCGCCCTGGCCAGCGCCCGGCTCAACACCTGGCTCGCCTGCCCCGGATCGCCATAGGCAGACAGGAACAGCCCCATGGTCGCCAAAGCCGCCGGATGATCGGGATCGGCCGCCAGCACAGCCTTCAGCCCCGCGAATCCGCCCCTAAGGTCGCCCGCCGCCAGTTGCGCCTCGGCCTGCGCCGTCGCCTCGTCCTGATCCACCCCAGCCTGCATCAGCCCACTATGGCGCGACCGCACACGCCGCGCATGAAAAAAGGCCCGGGCGTCGCCGCCCGGGCCTCGTCTTTCCTGAAGATCCGACCGATCAGGCCGTCTCTTCTTCCTCTGACTTCGCCGGCGCGCCGCTGGGGCTGGTCACGTCGAAGTCGATCTTGCCGTCCTTCAGCTGGACCTTGACATGCCCGCCGCGCGTCAGACGCCCGAACAGGATGTCGTCGGCCAACGGCTTCTTGATCGAGTCCTGGATGACCCGCGCCAGAGGACGCGCGCCATACAGTTCGTCGAAGCCGTTCTTGGCCAGCCAGTCGGCCGCCTCGTCGGTCAGCTCGATGGTGATGTTGCGGTCCGCCAGCTGGGCTTCCAGCTGCAGCACGAACTTGGTCACCACCGAGCGGATCGTCTCGGCCTGCAGCGGCTTGAAGGCCACGATGGCGTCCAGCCGGTTGCGGAACTCCGGCGCGAACAGGCGCTGGATGGCCTTGTCGTCCTCGCCCTCGACCTTGCCCCGGCCGAAGCCGATGGAGGCGCGGGCGTTGTCGGCGGCGCCGGCGTTGGTGGTCATGATCAGGATGACGTTCCTGAAGTCGACCTTCTTGCCGACCGCGTCGGTCAACATGCCGTTGTCCATCACCTGCAGCAGGATGTTGTAGACGTCCGGGTGGGCCTTCTCGATCTCGTCCAGCAGGATGACGGCGTGCGGATGCTGGTCCACGGCGTCCGTCAGCAGGCCGCCCTGGTCATGGCCGACATAGCCGGGAGGGGCGCCGATCAGACGGCTGACCGTGTGGCGCTCCATGTACTCGGACATGTCGAACCGCTGCATCTCGATGCCCAGCGTGGCGGCGAGTTGCTTGGCCACCTCGGTCTTGCCGACGCCGGTCGGGCCGCTGAACAGGAACGAGCCGATGGGCTTGTTCGGATCGCGCAGACCCGCCCGCGCCAGCTTCATCGCCGCCGAGACCTGTTCGATCGCCTGTTCCTGGCCGAAGACGACCCGGTTCAGATCGACCTGCAGTTCGCGCAGGCTCTCGGTGTCGGACTTGGACACCGACTTGGCCGGGATGCGCGCCATCTTGGCGATGACGGTCTCGACCTCCTTCTGGCCGATCACCTTCTTGCGCTTGGATTCGGTCAGCAGCATCTGCGACGCCCCGGCCTCGTCGATCACGTCGATCGCCTTGTCCGGCAGTTTCCGGTCGGTCATGTAGCGGGCCGACAGTTCGACGGCGGTGCGGATGGCGCTGTCGGTGTAGCGGACCTTGTGGTGCTGCTCGTAATAGGTCTTCAGACCCTTCAGGATCTTCACCGTATCCTCGACTGTCGGCTCGTTGACGTCGATCTTCTGGAAGCGACGCACCAGGGCGCGGTCCTTCTCGAAGTGCTGGCGATATTCCTTGTAGGTCGTCGATCCCATGCAGCGCAGCGAACCCGAGGCCAGGGCCGGCTTCAGCAGGTTGGAGGCGTCCATGGCCCCGCCCGAGGTCGCGCCGGCGCCGATCACCGTGTGGATCTCGTCGATGAAGAGCACGGCGTTGTCGTGGTTCTCCAGCTCCTTGACCACCTGTTTCAGCCGCTCCTCGAAGTCGCCGCGATAGCGGGTGCCGGCCAGCAGCGCGCCCATGTCGAGCGAGTAGATGGTGGCGCCCTTCAGCACGTCGGGCACTTCGCCGTTGACGATCTTGCGGGCCAGACCCTCGGCGATGGCGGTCTTGCCGACACCGGGATCGCCGACCAGCAGCGGATTGTTCTTGGTCCGGCGGCACAGGATCTGGATCGAGCGTTCGACCTCGGCCTGACGACCGATCAGCGGATCGACCTTGCCCTGGCGCGACTTCTCGTTGAGGTCGACGCAATAGGCTTCCAGCGCCTCGCCGCCCTGTTTGACGGCCGACTGGTCCTCGGCCTCCTCGGGCGAGGAGCCCTTGGCCGGACGCGTCTCGCCGGCCCCCGCCTTCTTGGCGATGCCGTGGGCGATGAAATTGACCGCGTCGTACCGCGTCATGTCCTGCTCTTGCAGGAAGTAGGCGGCGTGGCTTTCGCGCTCGGAGAAGATGGCGACCAGCACATTGGCGCCGGACACTTCCTCGCGGCCGGACGACTGGACGTGGATCACCGCGCGCTGGATCACGCGCTGGAAGCCCGCAGTCGGCTTGGCGTCCTCGCCGTCGGCCGTGGCCAGGGCGGCGAGATCATTGTCGACATACAGGGTCAGGGCCGCCTTCAGGGCGGTCAGATCCACATTGCAGGCGCGCATGACGCCCGACGCGTCGGGATCGTCGATCAGCGCGAGCAGTAGGTGCTCGAGCGTCGCATACTCGTGCCTGCGCTCGTTGGCGTATCCCACCGCGCGGTGCAGGGTTTCTTCGAGAGGACGGGAAAATGAAGGCATAGGGAGGCTCCTCTCAGTCCTTTTCCATCGTGCATTGCAGAGGGTGCTGGTGGCGACGCGCGGTCTCGATGACCTGCGCGACCTTGGTCTCGGCGACCTCGTAGGTGAAGACGCCGCAGACCCCCACGCCATGCTGATGCACATGCAGCATGATGCGGGTCGCTTCTTCCCGGGACTTCTGGAAGAACCGCTCCAGCACATAGACGACGAATTCCATCGGCGAATAATCGTCGTTCAGGATCAGCACCCGATACAGCGAGGGCTTCTGAAGCTTCGGCTTGGTTTCGGTGACGGTGGCGGTTCCTTGACCGCCCCCGGTTTCACCGGGCCTTTGTATGGGCATTCGTATTCCGTGATGGGGAGTCGTCTTGTCTCTATCAGATAGGGAATGATGGCCTGAATTGAAGCGGCGTCCAGTCACAGGTTTCGTGAACCGCAAACCTTGGACACAGAACGAAAAAGGCCCCGGAGCGAACTCCGGGGCCTTTCGGATCCGTTCAAGGGTCGCCGCTGATCAGCGGGCGGCCTGGAAGGTCTCGACCGAGGCGGTGACGCGCTCGTTGATCGGCTTCAGGCTGTCCTTGACCGTGGAGGTGACGATCTCGTTCGTCCTGGTCAGTTCGGACATGTAGCGTTCCATGGACTTCTTGGCCCAGGCCGTCTGCAGTTCGAAGAACTCCTGCACCGAACGCGCGGTCGACAGTTCCTTGCTGGCGGCGACGCCGTCTTCCCAGGAGGTCTTGGCGAAGCCCAGCGCCTGTTGCGACAGGGCCTCGGCGCCCTTCTGGGCGACGGCCGCCGACTCGACCATGGCGTCTAGGTTCTTCTTGCCGTGAGCGTTCAGTTCGCCCAGCGAGGCCACCGACTTGTCGAGGGTTTCGCGGAACGCCTGGGCGCCGGCGGCCTGGAAATCGGCGGCCTGGGCCTTGGCCTTGGCGGTGGTCTGCTCGACTGTCTTCTTCACGTGTTCAGCGCTGTCGGCCATGATCGTGTCTCCGATATCTGGGCCTGAAAGGGGATAGGCACGGCGGAAATTCAAGCGCAAGGCGAACCTTGCCTGAGCGGCTTATGCTGCAAGTGCGAAGGTCATTCAAGGTTGTTTTGTGCAATGCACCATATGAACGCCGATAACCTGGTTCGGCGCTTCAAATTCCCGTTGACGGCCGGTTAACCACCATGAAACCCGCGACTTCTATGCTAGCTCTTCCATCGCGTCGGCCGGGGGGCCTGTCGCACCCTGCTCACCGAGGGTCGTAACCGCCCATGATCGCCTTTCTCCGCCGTGGCCTCTTCGCCGTTCTTGCGCTCTCCCTGGTCCTGGGCGCGAACATCAGGCCGCTTGAAGCGCAGACTCAGGAAAACAGCCGCTACGCCGCCATCGTCATCGACGCCGCCTCGGGCGAAGTCCTGTTCGCGCGTCATGCCGACAGCCGCCGCTATCCCGCATCCCTGACCAAGATGATGACCCTGTATCTGACCTTCGAGGCCCTCTCTCAGGGCAAGGTCAAGCCGGACGATGTCCTGACCGTCTCGGCTCGCGCCGCCTCCCAGCCGCCGTCGAAACTGGGCCTGGCCGCCGGTCAGACCATCACCCTGGACGACGCCATGCGCGCCACCGCCGTCCGCTCAGCCAACGACATGGCCGTGGCCATCGCCGAACACGTCGGCGGTTCGGAAGCCCGTTTCACCAATCTGATGACGCTGAAGGCGGAACAGCTGGGCATGACCCAGACCCGCTATGTCACCGCCAACGGCCTGCCCGACGCACGCCAGCTGACCTCGGCCCGCGACCAGGCCATACTGGCCCGCGCCATCATGCGCGACTTCCCCCAGTATTACAGTTATTTCGGTCTGCACGACTGGGCCTACAACGGCCGCAACTACCGCAACACCAATGGCCTGCTGCCGACGGGGCGCGGCTATGACGGCATGAAGACCGGCTATACCAACGCCTCGGGCTACAACCTGGCGGCTTCGGCCGTGCGTGACGGCCGTCGCCTGATCACCATCGTCCTGGGCGGCCGCTCCAGCGCCAGCCGCAACGCCCACGTCGCCGAACTGATGGACACCGGCTTCGAGGTCGAACGTCGTCGCTCGCAGGGCGAGACCATCCAGATCGCCCAGACCTTCTTCGAACAGCGCGGCTTCGGCATTGGCGCCGAGGCCCTGGCGCCGCCGGTGGCCTACGCCGCAATCGGCAATGACGACGAGGACGGCATCGGTGCGGAATCGCCCACCGCCGTCGCCTATACGGCCGCCCCGCCGCCCGCCGCCCTGCCGACCCGGATCATGCCCGCACCGTCCGAGCGCGCAGCCGCCGCCAGCCAGCGGGCCGCCGCGACCGCCCAGGCCGCCGGTCAGGTCCAGGCCAACCGAGCGCCCGCCAATGTCACAGCCTCGCTGAACGGCGCCCCGCGCGGCGCGGCCGTCGCCCCCTCGACCACGCCCAGCCGCGCCACGCCGCCTCCGGCGCGTGAACCCGCCCGCGCCGCCGCAGCCCGCCCCTCGGGCCGCTGGGCCGTCCAGGTCGGCGCCTTCCGCGAGGAAAAGGTCGCCAACGACTGGCTGGCCGAGGTCAACCGCCGCTTCCGCAGCCAGTTCGCCAGCGCCGAACGCAATGTCCAGACGGCCGGCGACTGGTATCGCTCGCGCTTCACCGGCCTCACCGAGGACGCCGCCAAGTCCGCCTGCGCGGCCCTGGCCGAACGCCGGGTCACCTGCATGGTCATCCGTCCGGACTAACGCCCGGACTAGGCTTTCGCGATCCGTCCGCCTCCGCTTTCGATGGCGTCCAGCAGGTCCATGACGTCGCCGATGGTGTTCGCCTCCCGTGCAGGCTTGTCCCAGCGGATACGGCTGACGCGCGGAAACCGCATGGCCACGCCCGACTTGTGCCGGGTCGAGCGTTGCAGGCCTTCGAAGGCGATCTCCAGCACCAGGCCGAAATCCCGCTCGGCCCGCACTGACCGCACCGGCCCGAACCGGTCCACCGTGTGGTCGCGCACGAACTTGTCGAGCTGTTTCAACTCCTCATCGGTAAAACCGAAATAGGCCTTGCCCACCGGGGTCAGCGCCCCCTCCTCCGTCCAGACCCCGAACGTATAGTCGGAATAGAAGCTGGAGCGTTTTCCGTGGCCGCGCTGGGCGTACATCAGCACGGCGTCGATGACGTGGGGATCGCGCTTCCACTTGAACCACGGCCCCTTTGGCCGCCCCGCCAGGTACGGACTGTCCCAACGTTTCAGCATCAACCCCTCGGCCGCCGCCCCGATCGGCGGATCGGCCCTCAGCCGCGCCAGCTGACCCCAGTCGGCATAGTCGACCAACGGCGACAGATGCAGCCGCTCGCCCCTATGCGCCGCGACCACCGCCTCCAGCCGCGCCCTGCGGTCGCGCAGCGGCAGGCCGCGCACATCCTCGCCTGCGTCCGCCAGTATGTCGTAGGCCACCACAGCCGCCGGAAAGGCCGCCATCGCCTTGGCGTCGACCGTCTTGCGGTTCAGCCGCTGCTGCAGGTCGCCGAAAGGCGCGATGGCTCCATCGCGCCAGACCACCAGCTCCCCATCCAGCGCCCCGTCGAAGGCCAAGGCCTCCATCACATCGGGAAAGGCGGCCGAAATCTCGTCTCCGGTGCGGGACCACAGTTTGCGCACCCCACCCTCGACCACCGCCTGGACGCGGATCCCGTCCCATTTCCACTCGGCGGCGAAATCGGCCGGATCCATCTTCGGCAGATCGACCGCCTCGTCGACTGCAACGGCCAGCATGACCGGACGGAACCGGCCCGGCGCATCGGGGCTGGGTCGCTCCGCCCGCCCCTCCAGCCAGGCGAACAGGTCGCTGTATGGCGCCTCCACCGCGTGCCAGACCTCCTCGACCGCCGAGACGTCGACCGGATCCAGCGCCAATTTCGCCTCACCTCCGTCCGGCGAAGGCGTCGAACTGACCGTCTCGGGCCGCATCATGGCGGCCGCCGTCTTGGCCAGCCGCGCCGACAGGCCGACGCGCAGGCCGCCCGTCATCAGTTTCAGCAGCGCCCACCGAGCCTTGGGCTCCAGCGCGTCGAGCCAGCCCTCCAATAGGCCGCGCACCTCGGTTCGCCCGGCGGTCCGCAGCGCCTCAACCACCTCGCCCAGTTCCGGCTCACGATTGGGCCGCCGCTCCGGCGGGGCGGGCCAGATCAGAGCGACCGTCTCCGCCAGGTCGCCGACATAGTCGTAGGACCAGCCGAACAGCACCCCGTCCACCCGCGCCTCGACCGCCTTGCGGATCATGGCCGGCTTGGCCGCGTCAAAGGTCAGGTCCCCGGTCAGGGCCGCCAGGGCCCAGCCCCGGTCGGGATCCGGCGTCGCCCGCAGATAATCCCGCACCAGCACCAGTTTGGCGTTCCGCGAGGCGGTCAGCGACAGGCGGTCCAGAAGTTCGGCGAAGGCGCGCATGATGGTCCATCTTGGGCGTCCGCAGCGTCGCCGTCAGCCCACAACGAAAAACGCCCCGGAGGTTTCCCTCCGGGGCGTCTATCCCGGTCAACGATGGGTCAGTTGAACAGGCCGGCGATGACGGCGGTGATCAGGCCGCCGGCGACCGCGGCCAGCACCACGTCATTGCCGCTGCGGACATACTGGTAGCCACGCGGCGGGGCGCGCAGGCCGTAGCGGTTGTAGTCGTTCACCACATAGGCGTTGGAGCGGTAATAGGCCGGCATCCGCTGGCCATAGCTCCAGTTCCGGGTCGCATAACCGCGCGGCGGGGCGTAACGCGGGGCGTTGTAGCGACGCTGGGCCTGCTGCCAGCGGGCGTACTGGCGTTGATCCTGGCGGAATTCCCGACGGTCCTGACGTTGGTCCTGACGGAAGTCGCGGCGATCTTCACGACGTTCCTGACGGTCGTCGCGGCGATCCTGGCGCTGTTCGTAGCGGTGGTCGTTGCGCGACTGGGCAGAGGCCGCGCCTGCCGCGCCCAGGGTGGTCGCAGTCAGGACCGCGGCCATCGTGGCGGTGAGGATCTTCTTCATGATGATGTCTCCATCTGCGGTCGAACCATTCGACTTGCCCGCACTATGGAGACCAACGGCTGAGGCGCATCTGAACCGGCGCGGTCGCCTGCCGTTCAGACTAAGGCCCGGTTTCAGCCCCAATCAGGCAGCGACCGATTGCTCCGCAGCCGGCAAGGCGGCGCGTCCTACCGCCTCGCGCCCGCCGGGGACACGGCTCATCATCTCGGCCAGGGCGCCGAAGTCGATGGGCTTGTTCAGATAGGCGTCGGCTCCGGCGTCCAGGCCCGCCTGGTGATCCTCGCTGCGGGCCGAGGCGGACAGTACGACGATCGGCGTCTGGGCGTTGGGTCCCTGGCCGTCACGGATCAGGCGGGTGGCGGTCAGCCCGTCCATGACCGGCATGTTGACGTCCATGATGATCAGGTCGAAGGGCTGCTCGCGTGCCGCGTCCACGGCCAGCTGACCGTTCTCGGCCGTGGCGGTGACATGTGCGGCCGTGCTCATCCAGGCTTCCAGGATCATACGGTTCACCGGGTGATCCTCGACCACCAGAACCCGCAGGCTGGCGACGTCCTCGACCTCGTCCTCCACCGCCTCGGCCTGCACCGGCCTGGCCCATTCCACCACCTCGGCCTCGACCGTCAGGGTGAAGCAGGACCCCTCGCCCACCACCGAGGTCACGGTGATGTCGCCGTCCATGATATTGGCCATGCGTCGTGCGATGGTCAGCCCCAGCCCTGTGCCGCCGAACCGACGGGTCGACGAGGCGTCCACCTGGGTGAAGGGCTGGAACAGCCGCTCCAGATCGGTCGCGGAAATGCCGGCGCCGCTGTCGGTCACCGAGAATTCGAAGCCGACCCGTTGGTCGGAGATGCGTTGGCCGCGCACGACATAGCGGATGTCGCCCGCGTCGGTGAACTTCACCGCGTTCGACAGCAGATTCTGCACCACCTGGCAGACGCGCAGCGGGTCGCCCCGCACCACGGCCGGGATCTCGCCCTCAAAGGTCGAGACGAAGGTCAGGCCCTTGGCCTCGGCCTGGGCCTCGAACGGGCCGGTGATGCGACGATGCAGATCCTCGACCACGACGTCGACGACCTCGAAGGTCATCTTGCCGGCCTCGATCTTGGTCATGTCGAGAATATCGTTCAGCAGCGACAGCAGATTGTCGCCCGAGTTGCGGATGATCGATAGATATTCCCGCTGGGTGGATTCCAGCCGCGTGGCGCTGAGCAACTGGGCCGCGCCGAGCACGCCGTTCATCGGGGTGCGAAGCTCGTGCGAGATCACGCCCAGGAAGTTCGACTTGGCGTCGTTGGCGGCGTTGGCCTTGTCGCGTGCGGCCTCCAGTTCCTCGATCAGATGGGCCTGATGGGCCTGGAAGGCCTCGATCCTTTGCTCGCGCAGCATGGTCATGGTCACCAGGACGAACAGGCCGGCGACAGTGAAGGGCAAAACCCCCAGCATCGACCAGAACTCAGGCGTGCCCCACAGGCTGAAAAGAATGATCGCGGCGGCGGCGCCATAGGGCGACGAGATAATAATGGCCTGGCGCGGCGAGCTGCGCAGCTGGGCGAAGACCAGCACATAGCCGGAAATGATCAGGGCTATAGCCAGGGCCTGCCCGAAGGCCGAGGCAGAGAACCAGGCCATCAGGGGTGCGATCGCCCAGGCGGCGGTGGTGATGGTGGCTACGGCGGGGAAGATCATGCCCCAGCCGGCGTCCACGCGATGGCTGAGCTTGTGTTCGACCACGCCGCGGATCGAGCCGGCGCCCAGGGTGAGGACGAACCAAAGCAGCGCCTGCCACCAGCCCACCGTGCCCAGCAGACCCACAGCCCAGCTGGCGATGATCAGATAGCGCAGATACTGAGTCTGCAGGATGGCGGTCAGGGCCTGGGCCGCATCGCCCGCACGCTTGTCGCCTGGCAAGGCCTTCGCGACGCCGTCAGATTCCACCATAGCCCAGCCGTCCCCACGTTCTGTTTGGTCGCGTGACGCTAGGGCGAAGGTTCTAAGACGAAGTGAACGCTGGTTTTTCCCGCAATCAGGCGCTGTGCGCGGCCTCTGCGGGCGTCAGAGCCTTGATGGACAGGGCATGAACGGGCCCCGCGAGCTCCTCCCTGAGCAGGGCGTTGACAGCCCGCTGGCGCAGAAGTCGCGACTGGCCCTCGAAATTTGACGAGACGATCACCAGATTGAAATGGCTTTCGCCGCCTGGCTTCGCGTCCATGCCGCCCTCGTGGTGGTGACCGGCGTGTCGCCAGCTGTCGTCCTCGACCTCGAGCCGTTGCGGCGAGAGCGCGGCGCTGAGTTTTTCACGGATAATCGTCGCCACGGGGCCGTCTGACATGATCGTTTCCTTGAAGAGGTCCAATTCCGGACTACACTTCGGGTGATGTCCGCTTCCTTTCAATACAAACCGCGCTTCACCGACATTCGGGTGAAACCGCCGAAGGCCGAGGAGGAAGCCGCCAAGGCCGACGTCCTCCACCTGAAGCCGGGCGAAAAGCCGTGCCAATGGCCCGACTGCCGCAAGGCCGCGACCGCCAAGGCGCCCAAGTCGCGCGAGCGGCTGAACGACTTCTATGAATTCTGTCAGGGCCACGCCGGCGAATACAACAAGGGCTGGAACTTCTACGCCGGGATGAGCGAGGGCGAGGTCCGCGCCGTCCAGGAGAACGAGGCCATGACCGGAGGCCGCCCGACCTGGGAGATGCAGGCCGGAAAGTTCACGCGTGAAGCCGCCGCCTTCTCGGCCAAGATGGGCACGGCCAACAACACCGGCGCGGGGTCCTGGCGCGACAGCTTCGGCCTGTTCGGCCGTCGCGGCGACCAGGCGCCCCAGTCCCCGACCGAGGATCGCCGGATCGGCAAGCTGGAACGCGCGGCCCTGGCCGACCTGGATCTGGACCCCGGCGCCGACAAGGCCCTGATCAAGGCCCGCTATCACGATCTGCTGAAACGCTTCCATCCGGACACCAACGGCGGCGACCGGGGCGCCGAGGCCAAGCTGCAGCGGGTCATCAAGGCGTTCAAGACCCTGAAGAAGGCTGGTCTGGCCTGAAGCCTAGTCGGCGTAGATCATCTTCTTGGTCATGCCGCCGTCCACGGTCAGCACCTGCCCGGTGACGAAACCGGCCTCGGCCAGATAGAGCACGGCCCGGGCGATGTCCTCGACCCGGCCGACGCGTCCGACCGGATGCTGTTCGTGATCGACAGCCCGCAGGTCGTCGTCGCCCGAGATCCAGCCCGGCGCTATGGCGTTGACCCGCAACCCAGGTCCCTGGCTGATCGCCAGGGCGTGGGTCAGGGCGACGATGGCGCCCTTCGACGCCGCATAGGCTTCGGTCTCCGGCTCGGACATAAAGGCGCGGGTCGAGGCCATATTGACGATGCTCCCGCCCTCGCGCAGCAGAGGGATGGCGGCGCGGCTCATCAGGAAGGCGCCGGTCAGGTGGCTGTCCACCGTGCGCCGCCAGTCCGCCAGCGATAGCTCGGCCAGCGGCCCGTTCACCGGATTGGCGACGCCGCCGTTGTTGACCAGCAGGTCCAGATCCGACCAGCCCAGTTCGTCAAACGCCCGCGTCACCGAGGTCTCGTCGCCGATGTCGCACAGGATTTGACGCGCCTCGCCCATGGTCGCCTTCAGGTCGAAGGACGCGACCTCCCAGCCCGCTTCGATCAGACTCTTGCAGACGCCGGACCCGATCAGGCCGGCTCCACCCGTGACTATGGCTTTCTTCATGGCTTTCCGAACAGGCGAGACGGCGCTTGGTTGCGTCCGCTTTCGGGGCGGATCAGGGCCGACCGGCGGCGCCTTCATTCGAGGCTGTCATCAGCGGGGCCGAAGGCTCGCGGAAATAGCGGTCGATGCCGTCGGCGACCGACTTCATCAGGCGGCGGCGGGCGCGTTCGTCGGTCAGCATCCGCTCGTCCTCGGGATTGGTGATGAAGCCCATCTCCAGCAGGACAGCCGGCACGTCGGGCGCCAGCAGCACGGCCAGACCGGCGTCGCGATGGCTGCGGCGCAGCAGCGGATGCTCTGAACCCTCCAGATGGGTCAGCAGGACCCGGGCGAACTGGGCCGACCGATTCTGGGTGGCCCGCTGTGTCATGTCCAGCAGGATCCGGTCCACCGACGGGTCGCGGCCCGGCAGGTGAAGTTCGCGGTGCCAGTTGTCGCCGCGCGTGAATTCGCGCACCGCCCGACCCGCGCCCTGTTCCGACAGGGTATAGACGCTGGCCCCGCGCAGGGCCGGATCGGCGCCCGCGTCGGCGTGCAGGGAGATGAACAGGTCGGCGTCGGCCTGGCGCGCGATGGAGACGCGACGATACAGGTCCACATAGGTGTCGTCGGACCGGGTCAGGCGCACGCGATAGCGGCCGGTGCGCTCGAGCTCGGCCTTCAGGGCCAGGGCCGCAGCCAGGGTGACCTGTTTTTCGCGCGCCGAGGCGCCGCTGGCGCCGGGGTCGTTGCCGCCGTGGCCGGCGTCGATGACGACCAGGGGCTTTTCGGCACGTCGCGGTTCGGGCGCGGCGCGCACGGCCGGGCCGGCGCGAGAGGCCGCGACGGCGCCGCCGACCGCCTTCAGGTCGATGACATAGCGATAGTGGGTCACTCCGTCGCCGGGCGGCAGCAGGAAACGACGTTCGATCTCGCTGCCGCGCGCCAGCTCCAGCCGCACGCGAGACGCGCCGCCGGCGGCCTCGACCCGATAGGAGCGGACCAGGCCCGAACCGCCGCCGTCCAGGCCGCGTCCCGGCGCAACGCCGTTCAGGGCCAGGGTGACCCGCCCGTCCGCGCCGGCGTCGATGACCCGCCCTTGCGTCGACTTGTCCAGGTCGATGACCACGCGGGTCCGGTCGCCGTCGGCGCCGAAACGCACGGCCAGCACGTCGCCCTGGGCGCCCCAGGCGAAACCGCGCGTGGCGAACAGCCCGACCACGCATATGACGGCGAAGGCCAGGGCGGTCATCGCCCATTCCCTCGCGCCCCAGCGCCCCAGACCTGTCAAAATACGATCGCCCATCGCGAGGTCGAACCCGATACCCACTCAACTGACCGCCATGATGCCAGACGCTCGTATTCAGGGGGTTAAGGCCGAACACCTTTTAATTCGCGTGCGGCGTGACTATGCTGTGAACCGCTCGCGAACCGATCGCGCCTTTTCGCCCGTGCGAAACCCGGCGCGCCCTCCTCGCGGCGCTGACTTTCACCAATCCGAGAACCGCCCCGGCGTCCCAGCCGGTGGTTCGAAGAGCGGACCAGGGACGCGGCCTTCCGTTTCGGATTGGCGCGCCCGGTTCAGGACCGACGACTTCCATGGGCCTTTCCGCCTGCGCACCCCAACGGCTTGTTCAAGCCAGCTTCGCCGTTCTCGGCGAGGGGATGTCGCGCGCCCCGGCCCTTCCCCCCGTTAGGCGAGCCGCCATGACCCTGCCCGGTGTTCCGGGACGGTCGGCCTGCGCGCGCCAGAGAGAGACTTTCCATGTCAAAGACCATGCTGATCGACGCGGCCCACCCGGAAGAAACCCGGGTCGCGATCGTCGACGGACGCCAGATTGAGGAATTCGACTTCGAATCCCGCGCGAAGCGCCAGCTTCGCGGCAATATCTACCTCGCCAAGGTCACCCGCGTAGAGCCCAGCCTCCAGGCTGCGTTCATCGAATACGGCGGCAATCGCCACGGCTTCCTGGCCTTCAACGAAATTCACCCGGACTACTACCAGATCCCGGTCGCCGACCGCGAAGCCATCATGGCAGAGGCGCACGACGACGAGGACGAGGACGACCTGGGTCGTGAATCCGATGACGACGCCGATCCCGAATCCGCCCTGGCGGACGAGGAGCGCCTGAAGCGCCGCCTGATGCGTCGCTACAAGATCCAGGACGTCATCAAGCGCCGTCAGATCCTGCTGGTCCAGGTCGTCAAGGACGAACGCGGCGCCAAGGGCGCGGCCCTGACCACCTGGCTGTCGCTGGCCGGCCGCTACTGCGTGCTGATGCCCAACACGGGCAAGGGCGGCGGCATCAGCCGCAAGATCACCAACACCTCCGACCGCCGCCGCCTGAAGAGCGCCGTCGCGGCCCTGGAAGTGCCCAAGGGCATGGGCCTGATCATCCGCACGGCCGGCGCCAAGCGCACCAAGGCCGAGATCAAGCGCGACTACCAGTATCTGCTGCGCCTGTGGGAGACGATCCGCGAGACCACCCTCGCCTCACACGCTCCCTCGGTGATCTACGAGGAAGAAAACCTGGTCCGCCGCGCCGTGCGCGACATGTTCGACAAGGACTTCGACGGCATCCAGGTCGAGGGCGTCGAGGGCTTCAAGGAAGCGCGCGACTTCATGCGCGTTCTGATGCCGGCCCAGGCCAAGAAGGTTCACCTGTATCGCGGTTCGCGCCCCCTGTTCGCCGCCAACGGCATCGAGGAGCTGCTGACGCAGATCCACCAGCCGGTCGTGCCGCTGAGGTCGGGCGGTTATCTGGTCATCAACCAGACCGAGGCCCTGGTGGCCATCGACGTCAACTCGGGTCGCGCCACCAAGGAACGCAACGTCGAACAGACGGCGTTCAAGACCAATATGGAAGCGGCGGAGGAAGCCGCCCGCCAGCTTCGCCTGCGCGACCTCGCCGGCCTGGTCGTCATCGACTTCATCGACATGGACGAGGGCAAGAACAACCGCGCCGTCGAGCGCGTGCTGAAGGAGGCCCTGTCCTCCGACCGCGCCCGCATCCAGATGGGCCGTATCTCGCCGTTCGGCCTGATGGAGATCAGCCGCCAGCGTCGCCGCCTGGGCGTAATCGAGGGCGCCACCGAGGCCTGCCCCCACTGCCAGGGCACCGGCCGCATCCGTTCCGCCGAATCCGCCGCCCTGATGACCCTGCGCGCGGTCGACATCGAGGCCGGCAAGAACGGCGCCGGCGTCGTGGTGCTGAAGGTCTGCACCGCCGTCGGCCTGTACATCCTGAACCACAAGCGCGCCTACCTGCAGGCGCTGCTGGAGCGTCGCGGCCTGAACGTCATCGTTCAGATCGACGACAGCCTGGGTCAGGGCGAGCATAATATCGAGCGCACCGAGACCAACGAGGACTTCGTCGCGCCCGAGATCGAGATGCCCAATCTCGACGACGACTTCGACGCCTCCCTGTTCGAGGATGAGGACGAGGACGACGACGAGGAAATCGTCGCCGACGACGAGGACGACGAGGACGAGGACTCGCTGGAACGCGAGGACAGCGACGACGACCAGCCGCGCGAACGTTCGGAACGCCACGACGGCGGCCGTGATCGTGGTCGTGGCCGCAACCGTCGCCGTCGCGGCGGCCGTCGCGACGAAGAGACGACCGAGACCGTCGAAGCGACCGAGGGCGCCGATACCCTGAACGCCGACGACGCCTCGGACGACGAAGACGACGAGAACGGCCGCCGCCGCCGTCGTGGTCGCCGTGGCGGTCGCCGTGTCCGCGAGGACGGCGAGCGCGACGTCTATACCTGGGTCCGTGGCCGCACCCCGTCGCTGGATGACCCCTATGTCTGGTTCGACCCGCTGAACCCGGGCCGTCCCGAGCCGCGTAACGAACGTCCGGAACGCGCCGACCGCCCCGCCGCAGCAACAGCCGAGATCGAGGGCCTGGACGCCGTCGCCGGCGAAGGCGCCGGCGAGGAAGGCGGGCGTTCGCGCCGTCGCCGTCGTCGTGGCCGGGGTCGCGGCAATGACGCGGCTCAGGAGATCAAGGTCGAGAACCGCGCCACCAACGAAGGCATGCCGCCCGACGGCTCGCCCGAGACGCCGATGGCCGTGATCGTCGAACCGGCCGCCGAAGCGGTCGAGGCCGATGCGCCCGTCGCCGTGACTGCAGAGCCGCAGCGCCGTCGCGTCCGCCGCAAGAGCGCCAAGGCCGACGCCGTCGCCGAAACCGCAGAGGTCGAGGCCGAGGCTCACGTCGAGCCGCACCCCGACACGGCCATCGAGCCGAACGAGGCTCCGGTTGACGGCGCTCCGGTCGAGCTGGACGTCACGCCCGAGGAAGCCCTGACCGCAGAGCCGGTCGAGGTCGCTCCGGTCGAAAAGCCCACGCCGCCGGTCCCCGCCACGCCCCAGCCCGCCGTCCTGGCCGAACCCTTCGTCGCCCCGACGCCGGAAATCGACGTGGCGGCCATCATCGCCGAGGATCCGAACCAGATCTCGACCCCGCCCGAAAAGCCCAAGCGTGGGTGGTGGCGCCGCTGATCGGTCACGATTAGACTGTCAGGATGCAGACGGGGCTCGTTCGCTACTGGAGTACGCCATGAGGTGGCTTCCTCGTTCTGCATCCCGACTTCTGGCAGCGGCCACGGCGGGACTGATGGTTTTGGCCGCCGCAGGCCAGGCGTCGGCCCAGAGCCTGATCCGGGACACCGAGATCGAGGGCATCATCCGCGGCTGGGCCGATCCGGTGTTCGTCTCGATGGGGCTGAACCCGGACGACGTCGAGGTGCTGCTGGTCAATGACAACGAGTTGAACGCCTTCGCCACGCGCGGGCGGATCATGGGCGTCAACACCGGTCTGATCCTACGCACCAAGAACCCCAACGAGCTGCTGGGGGTGATGGCGCACGAGGCGGGCCACATCAAGAACCGCCACACCCTGCGCGACGGGGCCCAGAACGCGGCCAAACAGCCCATGTTCATGACCATGGCCCTGGGCGCCCTGGCCCTGGCCGCCGGCGCGCCTGACGCCGGCATGGTCCTGCTGGGCTCCAGCCAGTATTTCGGCACCATCGGCGCCCTTCAGTATATGCAGGGCCAGGAGGGCGAGGCCGACCTGACCGGCGCCCGCGCCCTGGAAGGCGCCGGTGAGTCCGGGGCCGGCCTGGTCTCGTTCTTCGAGAATTTCCGCGCCCAGGAGGTCTTCTCCGACGCCCGCCGCTATCCCTATTTCCGCAGCCACCCCTTGTCGTCCCAGCGGATCGAGTCGATGCGCCGCTTCGTCCAGGACCAGCCGCACTACGACCATCGCGACAGCCCGGAGCGTATGGCCCAGCACGCCCTGGTCCTGGCCAAGATTCACGCCTTCATGGATCAACCGAACGCCACCCTGCGCGCCTATCCCTCGACTGATACGTCCCTGCCCGGCCGCTACGCCCGCGCCATCGCCTGGTATCGCGACGGTCAGACGGACAAGGCCCTGGCCGCCGTCGACGAACTGATCGCGGGCGACCCGACCAATCCCTATTTCGCAGAGCTGAAAGGCCAGATCTTCTTTGAGGAAGGCCGCCCGGCAGAGGCCGTCGTCGCCCACCGCGAGGCGGTGCGGCTGAACCCGAACGCCCCCCTGCTGCGCGTCAACCTGGGCCACGCCCTGATCGGCGTCGGCGGCGCGGATAATCTGAACGAGGCCGTCGACCAGTTGAAGCACGCCACCGTGGCCGAGCGCGACAACACCATGGCCTGGCGCCTTCTGGGCCAGGCCTACGCCGCCCAGGGCAAGGAGGGCGAGGCCCGCCTGGCCACCGCCGAATATTATTTCGCCGGCGGCGACGAGAAACAGGCGACCCAGTTCGCCCTGCGCGCCCGCTCCATGCTGGACCCCAGCTCGATGGAATGGCGACGCGCCGTGGACATCGTCCTGGCCTCGGGCGCCACGCCCGACGACCTGCTGGATCTGGACCGCCGCGACGCCGCGCGCCGGCCCACCAGCCTGAACTGATCCCCCTCCCCCGCCTGCCCGACTGCGAGACCGAATGACCGACGAAACCTCCACGCCCGAAGCCGCGCCCGAACAGCCCAAGAAGCCCGGCGGCTTCACCGGCGCCGTCGCCGGCTATGTCGCCCTGGGCGTTTCTGTCGTGGCCCTGGGCCTGGCCGCCGCGCCCTATTTCGGCGGCGGATCGGGCGGAGACGTCCGCGCCTATCTGCTGCAACATCCCGAGGTGCTGCAGGAGGCCAGCCAGGCCCTGCAGGCCAAGGAAGGCCAGGCCCGTGTCGACGACACCAACGCCGCCGCCGCCGCCAACCCGGGCCTGCTGGCGGTGGACGCCCGCGACCCCGCCTTCGGCCCGGCCGACGCCAAGGTGACGGTGATCGAATTCTTCGACTTCCGCTGCCCCGGCTGCAAGGCCGTGGCCCCCCAATATCGCGCCCTGATGGCCGCCCACCCGGAAGTCCGTTTCGTCTTCAAGGACTGGCCCATCCTGGACCGGGGCGAGGACGTCACCTCGCAATACGCCGCCCGCGCCGCCCTGGCCGCCCACCAGCAGGGCAAGTATCTGGAAGTCTACGACGCCCTGATGACCGAACGCGCCCTCAGCGTCGAAGCCATCGACCGGATTCTGGGCGAGCACGGCGTCGATGTGGCCCGCGCCAAGGCGGCCCTGGTCTCGCCGGAGACCACCCGCCACATCGCCGACATCCACACCTCGGCGGCGGCGCTGAAGCTGCAGGGCACCCCGACCTTCTTCGTCAACGGCAAGGCCGCCTCCAGCATCGACCCCGCCGAGATCGGCCGGATGATCGAAGCCGCGAAGTAAAAACCCTCTCCCGTCGGGAGAGGGCTTGAGCGCCCGAGAGCGCAGCGATCGGTCTTCGCGCGAAAGGGTGAGGGTTTGATGGTGCGGACTGGCCCACCGTCAGAACCCTCATCCGGCCCTTCGGGCCACCTTCTCCCACAGGGAGAAGGGCTTCCCTTACGCCGAGGTCGCGCCCATGCCGCCGTCGATGCGGTAGTAGGCGCCCGTGATGAAGGCCGCCTTGTCCGAGGCGAGGAACAGCATCAGGTCGGCGATCTCGTCCGCCGTGGCGTAGCGGTTCAGGGGCACCGCCGCCTGGAACTTGGCGCGCGCCTCGGCCTCGTGGCCCGGCGCCGTATTCTTCTCGATGTCGTGGATCATGGCCGTGTCGACGCCCGACGGCGCCACGGCGTTGACGCGGATGCCATAGGGCGCGGCTTCCAGCGCCACCGACTTGTTGATGCCGATCAGGGCGTGCTTCGAGGCCACATAGGCGCTCATCCCCGGCGATCCCAGCCAGCCGCCGTTCGAGGCCGTATTGACGATGGCGCCCGACTTCTGGGCGATCATCACCTTCATCACGTGCTTCAGCCCCAGGAAGGCGCCGATGACATTGACGCCGAAGACCTTGGTGTAGTTCTCGACCGTCTGATCGACGATCGGCGCGGTCTGGCCGTTGATGCCGGCGTTGTTGATGAAGACGTCGATCCGGCCGAACCGTTCGACCGCCTGATCGACATAGGATTTCACCTCGGCCTCTTCGGCCACATTGGCCGCGACCAGCAGGGGCTCTCCGCCGACGCCCTCGGCCGCCTTGGTCAGGGCCTCCAGCGACAGGTCGACGAGCACCAGTTTCGCGCCCTCGGCGGCGAATTTCCTGGCCGCAGCTATGCCGATGCCGCCGGCGGCGCCGGTGATGAGAACGACTTGATCCTGGAACTGCATGGTCTCTACTCCGTAACGGGGGAAGTTACGGACCTATGTGCTCCGGTCGCCCCTCGCTAGGCTTCGGCCAGGGACATTTCGCCCCCGATCCATTCGACTCCGGCGTGGCGCAGGGCGTTATTCGCCGCCGCCTCGTCGCCCAGCGCCTGCTCGGTCCGGTACAGGACGTAGTAGCTGTAGGGATCGTTGGGCCAGTCCTTCAGCAGTTCGCCGATCTTGGCCTTGGCCCCTGCCGCATCGCCGGACGCCAGCAGGGCCGCCGCCAGGCTGCGCCGCGTCGGATACCAGATCATCGGCGGATCCCCGCCCTCCGGATTCATCGCCTGGATCTCGGCGGCCCGGCCATAGGCGGCGATCGCGGCCGGATAGTCGTGGGCGATCATGGCCGCCCGACCTTCCAGCACCTTCTGGAACAGTTCGGCGAACCCCTTCTGCCGGTCCGCCATCGCCCCCTTGAAACTGTCGGCGGCCAGAAGCTCGGCGATGGCCTGGGCCTCGGTCCGGACGGCCCGCGCATCACCGCGACGCGCCGCCGCCTCGCCTCGCGCATAGCGCCAGCCCACGCGCATCAACGGCCGCCCCGCATCCGGCTCCGATAGGGCCGCAACCTGGGCCGCCGTTCCGAACCGGCCGTACAGGGCATAGGCGTCCGCCGCCATGACCTGCCGATAGACGGTATAGCCGTCCTCCCCCGCCTCGGGCGCGCCCAGCAGCTGCGGATAGGTGGCCATATACCAGTCGGCCAGCTCCAGCCCCTTCTCGGCCCCACCGGCCATCAGGGCGCCTCCCATCCCGAAATGGATGTTGTGGGCGTGCAGCCGCATCCCCTTCACCCCGCCGGGCGGGCTGGCCAGCCGGTCGTAATTCCTGTCGAGCGCCACCGCCTCGACATTGGACATCATCGCCTCCCGATACCGCCCGACGCGATAGAAGGTGTGCGACGGCATATGCACCAGATGGCTGGCGCCCGGCGCCAATTTGGCCAGCCGCTCGCCATAGGCCAGGGCCCGGTGCGGATCGTCCGACCATTCGGTCAGGTGGATATAGAGGTGGATGGCCCCCGGATCGTCCGGCTTGACCGTCAGGGCGTGTTCCAGGATTCCCATGGCGCGGGTCACCGCCGGATCGGCGGCCTTGCCGTCCTTGTCCCACCACTCGCCCTCGGGCTGCAGCATCCAGGCGTCGGCGGCGATACTGGCCACCGAGACGTCGTCCGGATGGCGTTTGGCGATCCGGTCCATCGACCGGGCGAAACGGATGGCCCGCGTCTCCTCCTTGCCGGAATAGCGCTGGATCAGGGCGTCGATCATCTGTCGCTGCATCGGCGTGGCGTCGCGCGCCAGCCGCCGCGCCTCGCGCGCGACCCTCAGGCCAGTGGCGATCGAGGCGTCGTCGCCCCCTCCCCCGTTCAGGTTCGGCCCTATGGCCCAGGCCTCGCCCCAGGCGCACATGCCGCACTGGGGATCCAGTTGCCGCGCCTTGCGGAAGGCCCGCACCGATTCCGAATGTTCGAAGGCCCAGCGCAGCCGCACCCCGTGATCGAACCAGGCCTGGGCTTCAGGGTTCGCCGTATCGACCGGGAAGCCGTCGCTGCCGAAGCCGGGGACCATGACCATGTCCGCCGTCGGCTGCACGTCCCCGACCGCATCCACCCGCCCACAGACCTGCGGATTAAGGATCAGAGCCAGGGTCGCCGCCGTGGTCGTGGCGTCGGCCACCGCCGCCGGCGCGATCAGACAGGCGACGGACGCCGTCGCAGCGAGCATGGTCTTGCGCATCTGAACCCCCAACCCTGCTTCCATTGTGCCGGGTTCGGCGTCACGCGCCAAATGCAAAACGGCCCCCGGATCGCTCCGGGGGCCGCTCTGTTACGCTACTCGATCAGAAATTCGATTACTCGATGATCTTGGCGACGACGCCGGCGCCGACGGTGCGGCCGCCTTCACGGATGGCGAAGCGCAGGCCCTGGTCCATGGCGATCGGCGTGATCAGTTCGACGCTCAGCTCGGCGTTGTCGCCGGGCATGATCATCTCGACGCCTTCCTTCAGGTGGACGATGCCTGTCACGTCCGTCGTGCGGAAGTAGAACTGCGGACGATAGTTGGTGAAGAACGGGGTGTGACGACCGCCCTCTTCCTTCGTCAGGATGTAGGCTTCGGCCTGGAACTTGGTGTGCGGGGTGATCGAACCCGGCTTGCACAGAACCTGACCGCGCTCGACGTCTTCACGCTTGGTGCCGCGCAGCAGAACGCCGACGTTGTCGCCAGCCTGACCCTGGTCCAGCAGCTTGCGGAACATTTCGACGCCCGTGCAGGTCGTCTTCTGGACCGGACGGATGCCGACGATTTCGACTTCTTCACCGACCTTGACGATACCCTTTTCGACGCGGCCCGTGACCACGGTGCCGCGGCCCGAGATCGAGAAGACGTCTTCGACCGGCATCAGGAAGGGCAGGTCGACCGGACGTTCCGGCTGCGGGATGTAGGCGTCGACGGTTTCCATCAGGGCCAGAACGCGCTGTTCGCCGATTTCCGGGTTCACGCCGTCGGTCGCGGCCTTGGCCGAACCCTTGGTGATCGGAATATCGTCGCCCGGGAACTGGTACGAGCTCAGCAGCTCGCGCACTTCCATCTCGACCAGTTCCAGCAGTTCTTCGTCGTCGACCAGGTCGACCTTGTTCATGAAGACCACCAGGGCCGGCACGCCGACCTGACGGGCCAGCAGGATGTGCTCGCGCGTCTGCGGCATCGGGCCGTCGGCGGCCGAAACCACCAGGATCGCGCCGTCCATCTGCGCCGCGCCGGTGATCATGTTCTTCACATAGTCGGCGTGGCCAGGGCAGTCGACGTGCGCATAGTGACGGTTGGCCGTCTCATATTCCACGTGCGCCGTGTTGATCGTGATGCCGCGGGCCTTTTCTTCCGGCGCAGCGTCGATGTCGGCGTAGTTCATCGCCTTCGCGCCGCCGGCCTTCGCCAGCGTCATCGTGATCGCAGCCGTCAGCGTCGTCTTGCCGTGGTCAACGTGACCAATCGTGCCGATGTTGCAGTGCGGCTTCGTGCGTTCGAACTTTTCCTTGGCCATTCTCTAGCTCCTAAGGTCCCCGAACCGGGGGTTCCTGCAGTTTGGGGGTTAAGGCGCCCGGCTGGTGACCGGCCGGGCGCTTGTAGGTCCGCTTTTCCGAAAGGAAAAGCTTAGGCGTACTTCTTGATCACTTCGTCGGCGACGTGCTGCGGCACCGGCTCGTAGTGGTCGTATTGCATCGTGAACTGGGCGCGGCCCTGCGACATGCCGCGAAGCGTGTTCACATAGCCGAACATGTTGGCCAGCGGCACGAAGGCGTTCACGACGGTGGCGTTGCCGCGCATGTCCTGACCCTGGATCATGCCGCGACGGCCGTTCAGGTCGCCGATGACCGAGCCGAGGTATTCCTCGGGGGTCACGACCTCGACCGCCATGATCGGCTCGAGCAGCTTGGGCGAACCCTTTTCCTTCAGCTCACGGAAGGCGGCGCGGGCCGCGATTTCGAACGCCAGCACGCTGGAGTCGACGTCGTGGTACTTGCCGTCCGTCAGGGTGGCCTTGAAGTCGATCAGCGGGAAGCCCGCCAGCAGACCCTGGTCCTTGATGCCGTTCAGGCCCTTTTCGACGCCCGGGATGTATTCCTTGGGCACCGCGCCGCCGACGATCGAGTTTTCGAACACGAAGCCCGAGCCCGGCTCGCCGGGTTCGAAGGTCAGCATGACGCGGGCGAACTGGCCCGTACCGCCGGTCTGCTTCTTGTGCGTGTAGTCGATGTCGACCTTGCGGCCCAGGGACTCACGATAGGCGACCTGCGGCGCGCCGATGGTAGCCTCGACCTTGTAGGTGCGCTTCAGGATGTCGATCTTGATGTCCAGGTGAAGCTCGCCCATGCCCTTCAGGATGGTCTGGCCCGACTCGTGGTCGGTCGAGACAGTGAAGGACGGGTCTTCCGAAGCCAGCTTGGCCAGGGCGACGCCCAGCTTCTCCTGGTCGGCCTTGGTCTTGGGCTCGACCGAGATCTCGATGACCGGCGCCGGGAATTCCATCTTCTCGAGGATGACGGGCGACTTCAGCGGATCGCACAGGGTGTCCCCGGTGCGGGTTTCCTTCAGGCCGGCCAGGGCGACGATGTCGCCGGCGAAGGCTTCCTTGACGTCCTCACGGTTGTTCGAGTGCATCTGCAGCATCCGGCCGACGCGCTCTTTCTTGTCGCGGCTGGAGTTCAGCAGGCTCATGCCCGTTTCCATCTTGCCCGAGTACAGGCGGCAGAAGGTCAGCGAGCCGACGAAGGGGTCGTCCATGATCTTGAAGGCCAGGACCGACAGGGGCTCTTCGTCCGACGCCTTGCGGACGACGGGCTCTTCCGTCTTGAAGTCGATGCCCGGGGTCGGCGGGATGTCCAGCGGCGACGGCAGATAGTCGACGACGGCGTCCAGCAGCGTCTGCACGCCCTTGTTCTTGAAGGCCGAGCCGCACAGGATCGGATAGAAGGCGCCGGTCAGCACGGCCTTGCGGATGCACTTCTTCAGCACTTCCACCGAGGGCTCGGTGCCTTCCAGATAGGCTTCCATCGCCTCGTCGTCGAGTTCGACGGCGTTGTCGATCAGGTACTGACGGGCTTCGACGGCCTTGTCCATCAGATCAGCCGGGATTTCACCGACGGTGAAGTTGGCGCCCAGGGCGTCATTGTCCCAGACGACCGAACGCATTTCGACGATGTCGACCAGGCCGGTCAGCGAGGACTCGGCGCCGATCGGGAACTGGATCGGCACGGCCTTGGCGCCCAGGCGATCGCGGATCGACTGAACCGAGGCGTCGAAGTCGGCGCCGATCTTGTCCATCTTGTTGACGAAGACGATACGCGGCACCGAATATTTGTCGGCCTGGCGCCAGACGGTTTCGGTCTGCGGCTCGACGCCGGCGTTGCCGTCCAGCACCGTTACGGCGCCGTCGAGCACGCGGAGCGAACGCTCGACTTCAATGGTGAAGTCGACGTGCCCGGGGGTGTCGATGATGTTGAGGCGCTTTTCTTTCCAGAAAGCGGTCGTCGCGGCCGACGTGATGGTGATGCCGCGCTCCTGCTCCTGGTCCATCCAGTCCATGGTCGCGGCGCCGTCGTGGACTTCGCCGATCTTGTGGTTCTTGCCGGTGTAATACAGGATCCGCTCGGTCGTCGTCGTCTTGCCCGCGTCGATGTGGGCCATGATGCCGAAGTTGCGGTAGTCCTCGAGCTTGTGCGTACGAGCCATGAAAACGTGCCTTAGAAGTAGGTCAAGGACGCGGGTGGCGCCCTCGGGGATGATCGTCGATGCGGCGGATAAGACAGCGCGGGCGATTTAGCTCAAACCGCCCGCGCCGGATAGTCTTAGATAGGAACCGTCCCTTAGCTTCGAAAGGGAGACGGTTTTAAGACGCTTACCAGCGATAGTGGCTGAAGGCGCGGTTCGCCTCGGCCATCTTGTGGGTGTCTTCGCGCTTCTTGACCGCGGTGCCGCGGTTGTTCGAGGCGTCCAGCAGCTCGGCCGCCAGCTTTTCCGTCATGGTGTTCTCACCACGCTTGCGCGCGGCGTTGACCAGCCAGCGGATGGCCAAGGCGCGACGACGGTCCGGGCGGACTTCGACCGGCACCTGGTAGGTGGCGCCGCCGACGCGACGCGAACGGACTTCGACCGACGGGGCGACGTTGTCCAGAGCGGTATGGAAGGTCTCGACCGCAGTCTGCTCCTTCTTCTTGTCGGCCAGGATGTCGAAGGCGCCGTAGACGATGTTTTCGGCGACGGCCTTCTTACCTTCGTACATGACGTAGTTCATGAACTTGGTGACGATCAGATCGCCGAACTTGGGATCCGGCAGAACTTCACGTTTCTGGGCGCGGTGACGACGCGACATGGGGTATTCCTCTTGGGGCCCGACAGACGTCGGGTAGGTCTCGGAAAGGCCTCCGGGCGCGACGGCCCGGACGCGAATGGCTTACTTCGGACGCTTGGCGCCGTAGTGCGAACGGCGCTGCTTGCGGTCCTTGACGCCTTGCGTGTCGAGCACGCCGCGCAGGATGTGGTAGCGAACGCCCGGAAGGTCCTTCACGCGGGTGCAGACGCCGCGACGCTGGGGCGAACCCTCCAGAGCCGGCACCTTGTTGCGGGTGGGCTTGGGCTTGCGCGGCTTGCGGATCAGCTGGTTGATCGTAGGCATTGAGACAGGTCTCGACTTCTATGGGGGGCGTGTGTCTTTCGACCGAAGCGCCCCACGCCTTCTTTTGTGAACGAGGGACCATTCCCTCGCCCGGGTGTCATCGAGGCCGATGCCGTAACGACAAACAGAAAAACCGGAACGCGCGCTACGGGCGTTCCGGCGGCGCACAGGCCGTCCGTTCAATTGTCACGATCTCGGCGACCGGCGAACCGGTCACGCCTCGAAAGTTCGGCGCGTATAGGCGGGATGGGGCGATTGGTCAAGAAGGCGGCGGTTCGACCGCGCATTCAGGCCGTGTCTGCGCCTCCATATAGGTTCGTTCGAAGCAGCGGGACAGCCATTGCAGGTTCGCGCCGTTGTAACGGTCGCCGTCGTTCGGCGAGGCCCGAAGCCTCGCAAGCCGTGATTCCAGCAGATCCCTGTCCTTGACCAGGAAGCCGTACAGCCCTTCGACATAGGCGTTCCAGTCCAACGGAATCTCGTCTCCGGTGCGCTGATCCGACCGTCTCGCCCCCGCCAGCGCCTGGGCGGCGGCGGCCTCGTCTCCGGCGAAGGCCAGGTAACGCGCCATGTGCAGATGAGAAATGGCCGATTCCCGCACGGCCAGCAGCGGACCGCGCGTCAGATATTCCCGACTGGCCTCGGCCGCCCGCCGATAACAGCCGAGATCGGCATACCGCATGGGACTGCCCGGCGCGTCGGTTGAAAATTCGAAATCCTCCCAGTCGCGGCCGGCGTTGGCCTGGATCGGAACGGCCGGACAATGCACCGGGTCCGTCGTGGCCGCCGGCCGTTCCCCCATCGCATTCACCTGCATAAGCAGGGCCGCAACCAGCGCCGTCAGCATCTCCGCCTCCCTTGAGAAGCGGTCATCACACAGCCCTGACGCGAACAAGTCAAACCCGCGCCTGAATCCAGCCACGCTTGGGATGGAGCTTCACCATCGAACGGTCGGGGATGGGCATGGCTGCGACGACGGGCAGGATGGGCTGGACGGGTGCGACGGCCGCCGCCGTGGGCGTCAACACTCCGATCCTGGCCCTGCTGTCGCTGGAAGATCGGCGCGTGCAGATGGAACGCCTGTCCGCCGCCCGGTCGCCCCTCTACCTCGAGATGGAACCCACGCCGCGCCTGGCCAGCCCCCGATTTTCCGCTCCGGCCATTGGAGGCGTAGCGCGCGAGGACGCCCCTCCCCCATTTGACTCGCCCCGACGACCGCCCCTCGCCCCGATCGATGAGGACAGGTCCGGAGCAGCCCCCCCGACCGCCCCGATCCTGGGCCTCTCATCCGAATGGCTCGCTCGCCGGGATGCCCTGATCGCGCACGGAACGCCGTCTGACGTGCGGGCCGGCCGCCGTGGCCCGCCCAACTGCGCCTGGCCAGAGACCCTGGCGACGACCGAGCGCCGACGATGCCTGGACTTCGCCCAGGCCAGGGTCGACCCGCGCGAGGCGCCGCCTCAGCGTTCCGGCGACGAGGACCGGAACAGCGTCTTCGCCCAGGAGGCCGCAGCCAAACAGCGGTGGCGTGATTATCGGGCAGGCGCCGCGGAGTATCCCGGCCTGCTGTCCCTGATGGGCAAGACCTGATGGCGGACGTCCACACGCGCCCTGGGTCCAAGAAAAGGCGCGACGGCTGGCGAAACAGCAGCCTGATCCTGGCGTCTGCGGTCTTCAACTTCGGCTTGGTCGCCCTGCTGGTCCTCGCCGATACGGATCGTCGTCCGCTGCGGCGCGTCGGCGACGAACTCCTCTATCTGGAGATCGAGCCCCGTCCGCGAACGCCGGCGGATCGCCTCGCCACGGCCGCGCCGCTTTCGTCGCCCAGGGTCCGAACCGCTGCGGCGACGGGCCCGGCCGAAACGGGCCGAGCCGATCGTTCGGGACCGGACTCGCCGATGATCACCACCACTCCAGACGGCAGCGCCATCGACGACCGCTGGCGGGTCGCCGGAAGCGCGCCCCGCGCCGCCCTGCCCGCCCAGTCCTGCGACATGCCACACCGGCTATCGCTCGACGACCGACGGCGGTGCGACGGCCGTTGGGACGCCCTGGGCCAGGACGCCCGCGTCATCTCCGGCACGGGAAATGCGGACCGTGACGCGACCTTCGCGCGCCACGGCGCTCGCCGCCTGGCGGCCTGGGAAAACCAACGTGCTGCGCCAGCCCGCACCGCCACCCCATGCGTCGAATTGGGCCCCGTGGTCGAATGCGGCGGCGTGAATATCCAGGTCGAGCTATTCTCCACTCGGGACGGCATCCTGCCCAATCTTCGAAAGCGTCGTGAATGAGCCTGTCCGCCCCGCCGCATGACGGACACTCGCCCTGGTCCCCAGGCCAGCGGTCCAACTGGCGAAAAGCCGGGCTGGCGACGGCGGCGGTGGCGATCAATGTCGCCTTCATCGCCGCCCTGTCGGTGTCGACCCTCGAGATCGCGGACCGCGACATCGTCATCCAGCCGCCCCTTATCTATCTCGACATCGAGCCCCGGCCGCTGCTGCGCGACGAGCAGCCGCGTCCGCCGACCCTGGCCGCACAGGCAAGCCCCGCCGCCACCGCCTCCTCGGCGGTCGAGCCCAGAACAACCCCCAGCGTACGAACGGAAACGACGGCGCGCCCCTCCCCTGTCCAGCCCCGCGTCGCCGCGCCCGCCCCCCGGGGCGTCCAGGCGCCCGACAGTCCCTGGCGGGTCGATCCGAACGACCGGCGCGCCGCCATGGCCCGCAGCCTTCGCCAAGGCCTGCCCGGCTGCGCCTCGCCGGAGTTGCTGAACGAGATGGAGCGCCGTAACTGCCGGGACGAGTTCGCGCGTCGCGGCGCCGGCGCGGCGCCGATCACAGGCACAGGCAACCCCGAACGGGACGCCGCCTTCGCGCGCGAGGGCGCGCGGCGGCTTGCGCAATGGGAGGCGCAGCGTCGCCCCCTGTCCGGCGGCGCCGGGGTGGTCGGACCGGCCGACTGTATCGGCTCGAACTTCGGCACGGGCTGCGCCGGGGCGCACCTTGATCCGTCCATGCGCCAGGAGGCGCCCAGCGTCATCCGGCAGGACAGCAACAAGCTCGACGGCCCGCGCCGTTTTCGAGGCCTGACGCCCCCGCCGCAATAGTCGCTACGACGACAACTGGTTCGGCAGCCGCACCGCCGTCATGGCCACATGACCGGCGTGGTCGCGACAGTAGGAGTCATGCATGGCTTCGCCCAGTTCCATGGCTGCGGCGCAGAGGCCGACGTAAGCCACGCCCACCCATAGCGCCAGGTTCACGCCCCACAGCGTTCTCTTGGTCCAGGATCCGTTCATCACTTCCCCCTCAGCCACACCACAAGCTGAGAAAGAATGACCCGCAACCCAGGCGCGGTCAATCCGCCCTGCCCTGACGCCAGGAAAAAGGGCGGCGCCGTCGCCGGCGCCGCCCCCTTCATTCAGTCGCTTCCGTAACCGGAGATCAGCCTTCGCTGCTCTCCAGCTCCAGTTGCAGATCGGCCGGCAGCGGCTCGATCGCATCTTCGCGGGCTTGCGTCAGTTCTGCATCGCGATCGTTGGCGATCTTTTGCAGGCTGCGCAGGTAGGCGCCCGTACCGGCCGGGATCAGACGGCCGACGATGACGTTTTCCTTCAGGCCTTCCAGCATGTCCTTCTTGCCGTGGACCGAGGCGTCGGTGAGGACGCGGGTGGTCTCCTGGAAGGACGCCGCCGAGATGAAGCTGCGGGTCTGCAGCGACGCCTTGGTGATGCCCAGCAGGACGGGCTGGGTGGTGGCCAGACGGCCGCCACGCTTCTCGACCTTGGCGTTTTCCAGAACGGCTTCGGCCACTTCGACGGTGTCGCCGCGGATCAGGGTGGTTTCACCCGAATCCAGCACTTCCACCTTCTGCAGCATCTGACGGACGATGACTTCGATGTGCTTGTCGTTGATCGGCACGCCCTGCAGTCGGTAAACCTCCTGCACTTCGTTCACCAGATACTCGGCCAGCGCCTCGACGCCCTGGATGCGCAGCAGATCGTGCGGATCCGGGTTGCCGTCGATGATGTAGTCGCCCTTCTGAATCAGATCGCCGTCGTGGACGGAGATATGCTTGCCCTTCGGGATCAGGAACTCGACCGGTTCGCCCTGCACGCCGTCGGCGTTGACTTCCGGCGTGATCTTGATGCGGCGCTTGTTCTTGTAGTCGCGACCGAATTCGACGCGACCATCCATCTCGGCGATGACCGCGCAGTCCTTCGGACGGCGAGCTTCGAACAGTTCGGCGACGCGCGGCAGACCGCCGGTGATGTCGCGGGTCTTGGCGCCTTCGGTCGGAACGCGGGCGATGATCTCGCCCGGCTTGACCTCGTCGCCGTTCGACACGGACAGAACCGCGCCCACGGGCAGCAGGTAACGGGCGTCGGAGCCTGAGGCCAGCTTGGCGTAGGCGTCGCCCAGGGTGACGCCCATGGCCGGACGCAGGTCGGAACCACGCGGGCTGGCGCGCCAGTCGCTGACGACGCGCTGGGCGATGCCCGTCGCTTCGTCGGTTTCTTCCTTGACCGACAGGCCTTCGACCAGGTCCTCGAAGCGCACGATGCCGCCGACTTCCGTCAGGATCGGGGTGGTGTAGGGGTCCCACTCCGCCAGACGCTGGCCGCGCTTCACTTCGCCGCCGTCCTTGACCCGGATGCGGGCGCCGTACGGGGCCTTGTGGGTTTCGCGGTCCTTGCCGTCGACGACCACGGTCACGGTGACGTTGCGGCTCATGGCCACCAGGTCGCCGTGGGCCGCGACGACGGTCGGGCCGGCGATGCGGGCGTTACCGGCGTTGGTCGCCTCCATGAAGGAGGTTTCCGCCACCTGGGCCGTACCGCCGATGTGGAAGGTCCGCATCGTCAGCTGGGTGCCCGGCTCGCCGATTGACTGGGCGGCGATGACGCCGACCGCTTCGCCGATGTTGACGTTGGTGCCGCGCGCCAGGTCACGGCCGTAGCAGTGGGCGCAGATGCCGGCTTCCGCCTCGCAGGTCAGGCCCGAGCGGACCTTGACCGACTGGACGCCGGCGGCGTCGACGGCCTCGACTACTTCTTCCACCAGATAGGTGTCGGCGGGGAACAGGACGTTATCGGTGCCCGGCTCCTTGATGTCCTCGGCCGCATAGCGACCCAGGATGCGCTGACCCAGCGAGACCAGGACGTCGCCGCCTTCCATGACCGCACGCAGCGTGATGCCGCGGGTCGAGCCACAGTCGATCTCGGTGACGATCGAGTCCTGCGCCACGTCCACCAGACGACGGGTCAGATAACCCGAGTTGGCGGTCTTCAGCGCGGTGTCGGCCAGGCCCTTACGGGCGCCGTGGGTGGAGTTGAAGTATTCAAGGACGGTCAGGCCTTCCTTGAAGTTCGAGGTGATCGGCGTCTCGATGATCTCGCCGGAAGGCTTGGCCATCAGGCCGCGCATGCCGCCCAGTTGCTTCATCTGCGCCTGCGAACCCCGGGCGCCGGAGTTGGCCATCATGAAGACCGAGTTGATGTCGGGGTTTTCGCCCTCGATCAGCACGCGCGGTTGCGCGATCTCGCCCATCATGGCGTCGGCGATCCGGTCCGTGGCCTTGGCCCAGGCGTCGACGACCTTGTTGTACTTCTCACCGCGCGTGATCAGGCCGTCTGCGTACTGTTGCTCGTACTCCTCGACCTGGGTGCGGGTTTCAGCGACCAGCTCGGCCTTCTTCGCCGGAATGACGATGTCGTCCTTGCCGAACGAAATGCCGGCCTTGGCGGCTTCGCGGAAGCCCAGGCCCATCATCTGGTCGGCGAAGATGACCGTCGCCTTCTGACCGCAGTGGCGATAGACCACGTCGATCAGGTTGCCGATTTCCTTCTTGGTCAGGTTCTTCTCGAGCAGGCGGTAGCCGACGTTCGGGTTGCGCGGCAGCAGGGCCGCCAGCTTCATCCGGCCCGGCGTGGTGTCGATGACCTTGGTCACCTCCTTGCCTTCGGCGTCCTGTTCCGTCCAGCGCGCCTTAATGCGGCTGTGCAGGGTGACGACCTTGGCGTCCAGCGCGGCGTCGATCTCGCCGATGTTGGCGAACAGCTTGCCTTCACCCGGCTCACCGTCCTTGACCAGCGACAGATAGTACAGGCCCAGGACGATGTCCTGCGACGGCACGATGATCGGCTTGCCGTTGGCGGGCGACAGGATGTTGTTGGTCGACATCATCAGGACGCGCGCTTCCAGCTGGGCCTCAAGGCTCAGCGGGACGTGAACGGCCATCTGGTCGCCGTCGAAGTCGGCGTTGAAGGCGGTGCAGACCAGCGGGTGCAGGCGGATGGCCTTGCCCTCGATCAGCTTCGGCTCAAACGCCTGGATGCCCAGACGGTGAAGCGTCGGCGCGCGGTTCAGCAGGACCGGGTGCTCGCGGATGACCTCGTCCAGGATGTCCCAGACGGCGGGCTGTTCGCGCTCGACCATACGCTTGGACTGCTTGACGGTGCCCGACAGGCCCTTGGCGTCCAGGCGCGCGTAGATGAAGGGCTTGAACAGCTCCAGCGCCATCTTCTTGGGCAGACCGCACTCGTGCAGCTTCAGTTCCGGCCCCACGGTGATGACCGAACGGCCCGAATAGTCGACGCGCTTGCCCAGCAGGTTCTGACGGAAGCGACCCTGCTTGCCCTTCAGCATGTCGGCCAGCGACTTCAGCGGACGCTTGTTCGCGCCGGTGATGACGCGGCCGCGACGGCCGTTATCGAACAGGGCGTCGACCGACTCCTGCAGCATCCGCTTTTCGTTGCGGATGATGATGTCCGGCGCGCGGAGCTCCATCAGGCGCTTCAAGCGGTTGTTGCGGTTGATCACGCGGCGATACAGGTCGTTCAGGTCGGAGGTCGCGAAACGACCGCCGTCCAGCGGCACCAGCGGACGCAGTTCCGGCGGGATGACCGGCACGATGGTCAGGATCATCCACTCGGGCTTGTTGCCCGATTCCAGGAAGGCCTCGATCAGCTTCAGGCGCTTGGACGCCTTCTTGGCCTTCATTTCCGACGGGCTGTCCGCCAGCTCGCCGCGGTGCTTTTCAGCCTCGGCGTGCAGGTCGATGCCCATCAGCAGGTTGCGAACGGCCTCGGCGCCGATCTCGGCGGTGAAGCCGTCGTCGCCGAACTCTTCCTGGTAGCGATAGAACTCGTCTTCTGTCAGCAGTTGGTTCTGCTTCAGCGGGGTCAGGCCCGGCTCGGTGACGATATAGTTCTCGAAATACAGGACGCGCTCGACGTCCTTCAGCGCCATGTCCAGCATCAACGAGATGCGCGACGGCAGCGACTTCAGGAACCAGATGTGGGCGACCGGGGCAGCCAGGTCGATGTGACCCATACGCTCGCGGCGAACGCGGGCCAGCGTGACTTCAACGCCGCACTTCTCGCAGATGATGCCCTTATACTTCATGCGCTTGTACTTGCCGCACAGGCATTCGTAGTCCTTGGTCGGGCCAAAGATACGGGCGCAGAACAGGCCGTCACGCTCGGGCTTGAACGTCCGGTAGTTGATGGTTTCCGGCTTCTTGATCTCGCCGAACGACCACGACCGGATCTTCTCCGGCGAGGCCAGGGCGATCTTGATCTGGTCGAAGGTCGGGGTGACCGGGACCGGGTTGAAGATGTTCAGGACTTCCTGGTTCATCTTGTTTTCCTTCTGCGGATTTCCCCGATTTGGGGGCCGCGAAAATTATTCAGAACGGAGAGAGGCGGAGGGACCGCCCTCCCCCGCCGAGGCGGGAGAGGGCTCTGATCCAACTCAGCTGTTCTCCAGCTCCACGTTCAGACCCAGCGAACGCATTTCCTTGATGAGCACGTTGAAGCTCTCGGGAATGCCGGCCTCGAAGCTGTCGTCGCCGCGGACGATGGCCTCGTAGACCTTGGTCCGGCCGGCCACGTCGTCGGACTTCACCGTCAGCATTTCCTGCAGGGTGTAGGCGGCGCCGTAAGCTTCCAGAGCCCAGACCTCCATTTCCCCGAAGCGCTGACCGCCGAACTGCGCCTTACCGCCCAGCGGCTGCTGGGTGACGAGCGAGTACGGGCCGATCGAACGGGCGTGGATCTTGTCGTCGACCAGGTGGTGCAGCTTCAGCATGTAGATGTAGCCGACCGTGACCGGACGCTTGAACTGTTCGCCGGTCTGGCCGTCGTACAGGATCGACTGGGCCGACTTGTTCAGACCAGCTTCTTCCAGCAGGCGTTCGATGTCGCCGATGTGCGCACCGTCGAAGACCGGGGTCGCGAAGGGCACGCCCTTGGACAGGTTCTTCGCCAGTTCGATCAGCTCTTCCTCGTCCTGCGGCAGAGGGGTTTCCTCGCCGTAGATGTGGGTCAGGCGATCGATCAGGGCCTGCTTCTGACCACCCTGCTGCCAGGCTTCCAGCAGACCGGAGATCTGCTTGCCCAGGCCAGCCGCGGCCCAACCCAGGTGGGTCTCGAAGATCTGGCCGATGTTCATGCGCGAAGGCACGCCCAGCGGGTTCAGAACGACGTCGACGTGGGTGCCGTCTTCCAGGTGCGGCATGTCCTCGATCGGCAGGATCTTGGAGATAACGCCCTTGTTGCCGTGACGGCCGGCCATCTTGTCGCCGGGCTGAAGCTTGCGCTTCACGGCCACGAAGACCTTGACCATCTTCATCACGCCGGGGGGCAGTTCGTCGCCGCGCTGCAGCTTCTCGACCTTGTCTTCGAAACGACGGTCCAGTTGCTTACGTGCGTCTTCGAACTGGCGCTTCATGGCCTCCAGTTCGCCCATGGCCTTTTCGTCGTCCAGGGCGATCTGCCACCACAGACCACGGCTGACCTCGGCCAGCTTCTCTTCGGTCAGCTCGCCGCGGCCGATGCCCTTCGGGCCCGACACGGCGTTCTTGCCGATGATCAGCGGCTTCAGACGGCCATAGACGTTGCGCTCCAGGATCTTGAGCTCGTCGTCGCGGTCCTTGCCCAGACGTTCGATTTCGGCGCGTTCGATGGCCAGGGCGCGTTCGTCCTTGTCGACGCCGTGACGGTTGAAGACGCGCACGTCGACGATCGTGCCGGCGACGCCGGGCGGCAGGCGCAGGCTGGTGTCACGGACGTCCGAAGCCTTCTCGCCGAAGATGGCGCGCAGCAGCTTCTCTTCCGGGGTCATCGGGCTTTCGCCCTTCGGCGTCACCTTGCCGACCAGGATGTCACCCGGCTGGACTTCGGCGCCGATGGCCACGATGCCGGCCTCGTCGAGGTTGCGCAGGGCTTCCTCGCCGACGTTCGGGATGTCGCGGGTGATTTCTTCCGGGCCCAACTTCGTGTCACGCGCCATCACTTCGAACTCTTCGAGGTGGATGGAGGTGAAGACGTCGTCGCGCACGATGCGCTCCGAGATCAGGATGGAGTCTTCGAAGTTGTAGCCGTTCCAGGGCATGAAGGCGACGAGGGCGTTGCGGCCCAGGGCCAGTTCGCCCAGGTCCGTCGACGGGCCGTCGGCGATGACGTCGCCGGCCTTGACCGCGTCGCCCACGCGCACGATCGGGCGCTGGTTGATGCAGGTCGACTGGTTGGAACGCTGGAACTTCGACAGGCGGTAGATGTCGACGCCCGAACGGGCGGCGTCCACATCGCCGGTGGCGCGCACGACGATCCGGGTGCCGTCGATCTGTTCGACGACGCCTTCACGACGGGCGACCACGACGGCGCCGGAGTCCACGGCCACGACCGCTTCCATGCCGGTGCCGACCAGCGGCGCGTCCGACTGCACCAGGGGCACGGCCTGACGTTGCATGTTCGCGCCCATCAGTGCGCGGTTGGCGTCATCGTTTTCCAGGAACGGGATCAGGGCGGCGGCGACCGAAACCACCTGTTTCGGCGACACGTCCATCATGTCCACGGCGTCCTTGTTCAGGAGCTGGGATTCGCCGTTGATCCGGCCGGGGACCAGGTCCTCGACGATCATGCCGTTCTTCAGTTCGATGTTGGCCTGAGCGATCGTGTACTTCGACTCTTCCATGGCCGAGATGTAGACCACCTCGCCCTGGGCCTGGCCGTCCTTCACGCGACGGTACGGGCTCTCGATGAAGCCGTACTTGTTGACGCGTGCGTGGGTGGCCAGCGAGTTGATCAGGCCGATGTTCGGGCCTTCCGGCGTTTCGATCGGGCAGATGCGGCCGTAGTGGGTCGGGTGGACGTCGCGGACTTCGAAGCCCGCGCGCTCACGCGTCAGACCGCCCGGGCCAAGCGCCGAAAGGCGACGCTTGTGGGTGATTTCCGACAGCGGGTTCGTCTGGTCCATGAACTGCGACAGCTGCGACGAACCGAAGAACTCGCGAACCGCAGCGGCGGCCGGCTTGGCGTTGATCAGGTCGTGCGGCATGACCGTGTCGATATCGACCGAGGACATGCGCTCCTTGATGGCGCGCTCCATCCGCAGCAGGCCGACGCGGTACTGGTTTTCCAGCAGTTCGCCGACCGAACGGACCCGGCGGTTGCCCAAGTTGTCGATGTCGTCGATCTCGCCGCGGCCGTCCTTCAGGCCGACCAGGATCTGCAGCACCTTCAGCACGTCGTCCTTGCGCAAGACGCGGATCTCGTCGGACACCTCGGGGGTTTCCAGACGCATGTTCATCTTGACCCGGCCGACGGCCGACAGGTCGTAACGTTCGCTGTCGAAGAACAGCGAGTTGAACATGGCTTCGGCGGCTTCCGGGGTGGGCGGCTCGCCCGGACGCATCACGCGATAAACGTCGAACAGGGCGTCTTCGCGGTTGTCGTTCTTGTCGATGCGCAGGGTGTTGCGCATGTAGGCGCCGACCGTGACGTGGTCGATGTCCAGCACCTCGATGGTGGTGAAGCCGTTCTGCTCCAGCACTTCGATGGTCGGCGCGTCCAGTTCGTCGCCGGCCTCGGCGAAGATTTCGCCAGTCTCGAAGTTGACGGCGTCATTGGCCAGATACTTGGTGACCAGGGCGTCGGCGGCCAGCGACAGCGACGTCGTGGTGTCGCCCAGCTTCTTGGCGGCGCGGGCGCTGATCTTCTGACCGGCCTGGGCGATCACTTCGCCGGTGTCGGCGTCGACCAGGTCGAACTCCGGCTTCACACCGCGCCAGCGTTCGGCCTTGTACGGCGTGACCCAGCCCTCGCCGCGCTTCTCGTAGGGGACGGTCTCGTAGAAGGTCTTCAGGATCTCTTCGCCGTCCATGCCCAGACCCATCAGGAAGGTCGAGGCCGGCAGCTTGCGGCGACGGTCGATGCGGACATAGACCACGTCCTTGGCGTCGAACTCGAAGTCGAGCCACGAACCGCGGTACGGGATCACGCGGGCGGCGAACAGCAGCTTGCCCGAGCTGTGCGTCTTGCCCTTGTCGTGATCGAAGAAGACGCCCGGCGAACGGTGCATCTGCGACACGATCACGCGCTCGGTGCCGTTGACGATGAAGGTGCCCTTGTCCGTCATGAGCGGGATGTCGCCCATGTAGACGTCCTGCTCCTTGATGTCCTTGACCGAACGGGCTCCCGTTTCCTCGTCGGTTTCGAACACGATCAGGCGCAGCTTGACCTTCAGCGGCGCGGCATAGGTCATGTCGCGCTGGATGCATTCCTCGACGTCGTACTTCGGCTCTTCGAACTCGTACGAGACGTATTCCAGGATGGCGCGTTCGTTGAAGTCCTTGATCGGGAACACCGACTTGAAGACCGCCTCGATGCCCTGCTCCTTGCGGACGCCCGGGCGGACCTCGCGCTGCAGGAACTGCTCGTAGGAAGCGCGCTGGACCTCGATCAGGTTCGGCATCTGAACCGCTTCGGGGATGCGCCCGAAGGATTTGCGGATGCGCTTCTTGCCGGTGAACGAGGTAGCGGAAGCGATCTGACCGTTGATGGCGAGATCGTGGGCGACGTCAGTCATTCAGTGTTTCCCATGGCGCGCGATCCGGGGAAATCGCGCGTGAAATGCAGCAGCAACGGCGCGCGTTTCCGCGTCCGCAGCCAGTTTTTCGGCGTCCACCCTCGGCCCGCTGCCGGGCCAGGACGCCTGAAATATACCGGCTCCCTGGGGAAGGAGCCGCGCCTTCGCTCCGGTCGGAGGGCGACGGACCGGGCCTCGGCGCTTGCGCGCAGACTCAATTGGAGTGTTGCGGAACGCGCACATATACTCGCTTCTGCGACGAAATAAAGACCCTCGACGTCGTTTGGAGGAACCTTTTCCCGTCACCCGCCTAGAAGGCGCGATTGACAACCCTTGCGGCGGGTCCATGATCGCTGCGGGGGAGATCACGGCATGAAGATCGGACATATGGGAAGGGGTACGGCGATCGCCACCACCCTCCTGTTCACACTGGCGGGCTGCATGTCAGTGAACGTGCCCGAGGACGCCTTCTTCTATCCCGACACCCGCGTCGCGGCCGAGAGGATCACCCTGCCCGCCGACATCCCTATGGACTTCGAGACACAGGTGCTGACAGTCCCCTATCCGGGCGGAAATGTCGGGGCCACGCGGGTCCGCACCGGCCGGGCCGACGCGCCCCTGATCCTGTTCTGTGGCGGCAATCTGTTTCGACGCGGCGCCCAGGCGGGCAAGACCGCCGCCAAACTGGCCCCGTTCGGCGACGTCCTGATGTTCGACTACCCGGGCTACGGCGATACGGCGGGCCAGGCCGACTACGCCGCCTTCATGGCCGCCGGAGCAGTCATGGCCAGGACCGCCCGCGCCCAGGCCGACGCCGAGGGCCGCAAACTGATCGCCTGGGGCCATTCCCTGGGCGGCCCGGTCTGCGCCCAGGCGGCCCAACTGGTCCACGCCGACGCCCTGGTGCTGGAGACCACCACCCCGACCACCCGCGCCGCCGTCGACACCATGGTCGGCTGGGCCCGCCCTTTCGTCCGCATCCACATCGCGCCCAATCTGAACAGCATCGACATCCCCGCCGCGCTCCAGGCCTATTCCGGCAAGGTGGTGGTCCTGGAGGCCGGCCTCGATGACACCCTGCCCGCCTCGCTCAGCCGCAAACTGGTCCTCGACCTGAAGGCCGAAGGCGTCGACGTCGACCATCTTGCCTTCCCCGGCGCCGGCCACAATGATGTCGGCAGACAGCCTGACTTCCAATCCCGCGTCGCGGCCGCCCTCCAACCCTGACCGGCGCCCTCAGCCCGTTGACGGCGGGCTATCCACCCCGCACGGCTCCAAGAGCGCTCCGTCCCGCCCGTCGGCGGGAATGAGCCGCAATCCCGTTGCCGCCCCACGCCACTCCCTGATAGCGTCACCTTATGACTCGCACCGTTCTCGCCGCCCTCGCCGTCCTGTCGCTCGCCGCCTGTGCAACGCATCGCGAGCCGGTAACCTTCGCCGAGACCGCCTCGGCAGCCGCCCGCGCCGCCGCCCAGGTCGAGGGGCAGGCCTCGCAAACGCCGCAACAGACCTGGGACGCCGGCAACACCGCCTATCTGGCCTGGAACGGCGCCCGTCGCGGCTGGACCACCACCGAGAGCGGCCTGCAGTATCGCCGCGTCGGCAAGGCACACCCCGACGCCGCCCAGCCCACGTCCACCGATACGGTCAAGGTCCACTATCGTGGGACCTTCATCGACGGGCGCGAGTTCGACAGCTCCTACAGCCGCAACGAGCCCGCCGAATTCCCGCTGAACCGCGTCATCAAGGGCTGGACCGAGGGTGTCGCCCTGATGCACGTCGGCGAAATCTACGAGTTCGTCATTCCCGCATCGCTCGGCTACGGCTCCCGCTGGGTCGGTGGCGACGAACTGCCGCCCAACTCAACGCTGCGCTTCTCCGTCGAACTGCTCGAGGTCAAGCCGGTCGGCTGAGGGACAACGGGTCGCGGGGCGGAACGGCCGAGAAACCTCTAGCGTTCGCCTCGCCATGATCCGCCCTCTTCTCTCCGCCCTCGCCGTCCTCGCGCTTTCCGCTGCAGCGCCCGCTGTCGCCCAGGACCGCCCGGCGTACGGCCCCCGGCTCGAGGGTTATGACTACCCCTTCCCAGTCCGGACCTACGGGTTCGAATCCCAGCGCCAGCCGCTGGAGATGACCTATATGGACGTGGCCCCGACCGGCCCGGCCAACGGCCGGACGGCGGTCCTGCTGCACGGCAAGAATTTCTGCGCCGCCACCTGGGCGCCGACCATCCGCGTCCTGGCCCAGGCCGGATTCCGCGTCATCGCCGTCGACCAGATCGGTTTCTGCAAGGCCTCCAAGCCTGCCGCCTATCAGTTCAGCCTGGCCCAGCTGGCGACCAACACCAAGGGACTGCTCGACAGCCTGAACATCGACCGCGCCGTCATCGTCGGCCACTCGATGGGCGGGATGCTGGCTTCCCGCTTCGCGATCATGCATCCGGACGCCGTCGAGCATCTGGTCTTGGTCAACCCGATCGGGCTGGAGGACTGGCAAGCCGAGGGCGTGCCCTACGCTACGCTAGACGCCGCCTTCGCCAACGAGCAACGCACCGGCTTCGACAGCATCAAGGCCTATCAGCAGAAATTCTATTACGACGGCCAGTGGCGGCCCGAGTACGACGAACCGGTCGCCATGCTGGCGGGCATGTACGCCGGTCCGGGCGGAGCGGCCGTGGCCTGGAACCAGGCCCAGACCTCGGACATGATCTTCACCCAGCCCATCGCTCACGAATTCGGCCGGATCTCCGCCCGCACCACCCTGATCATCGGCGGCACGGACCGCACCGCCCCCGGCGCCAACCGCGCCTCGCCCGAGATCCAGGCCCGTCTGGGCCAGTATCCGGCCCTGGGCCGCCGCACGGCCGAGGCCATAACCGGCGCCGAACTGATCGAATTTTCCGACCTGGGCCACGCCCCCCAGACCCAGGATCCCGACCGTTTCCACGTCGCCCTGCTGCGCGCCCTGTCGAACTGAAAAGGGTTTCGGCCAAGGAATGGCCGCCCGAGCCTTGACGCCCGCCGCCCTGCGGCAGACTGTCGCGCCCTCCCCCGTGGCCCAAAGAGTTCGCCTTCATGATCCGCACCCGCCTGAGCGCCGCCGGCCTCGCCCTTCTGCTCGTCTCGACCGCCCCCGCCGCCATGGCTCAGGTCGCCTCCACCTACGCCCCCGCCCTGCCCGCGCCCCAGCCGGCCATTCCTGCGCCGCGCGACGTCGCCTATCCGGGCGTGATCCAGCTGGACGTCGATGCGACCAACCTGGCGCAGCACATCTTTGACGTGACCGAGACGATCCCGGTCTCGCAGTCCGGCCCGCTGACTTTGTTCTTCCCGGAATGGCTGCCCGGCAACCACGGCCCGGTCGGACCGGTCGCCCAGCTCGCAGGCGTCGAGATCACGGCGAACGGCCAGCGCGTGGAATGGGTGCGCGACACCCTGTCCCCCTTCGCCTACCATCTGACCGTCCCAGCGGGCGCAACCGAGCTGGTGGTGAAGCTTCAGCACCTGTCGCCGACCACGGGCGCCCAGGGGCGTATCACCATGACGCCCGAGATGCTGAACATCCAGTGGGAGAAGATGCTGCTCTATCCCGCCGGCCACTGGTCGCGGAACATCACCGTCCAGCCCACGGTCAAATTCCCCGCAGGCTGGCAATTCGGCACGGCGCTTGAGCCCGAAACCAAGGACGGCGACCTCCAGACCTTCAAGCCGGTCAACCTGGAAGTCCTGATCGACAGCCCGGTTTTCGCCGGCGTCCACTATCGCCAGATAGACCTTGACCCAGGCGGCCGTTCGCGCGTCGTCGCCAACTTCGTCGCCGACGAGGCCAAGAGCCTGGAAGCCACCGACGACCAGATCCAGATCCTGCGCAATCTGGTGACCCAGATGGACCGCCTGTATGGCGCGCGCCACTTCGACCATTACGACTTCCTGGTCGCCATGACCGACAAGCTGGGCGGCATCGGCCTGGAGCATCACCGCAGTTCGGAGAACTCGGTCGACCCCGCCTTCTTCACCGGCTGGGACACCCATCTGGGCGATCGCGATCTGCTGTCGCACGAGATGAACCACTCTTGGGACGGCAAGTGGCGCCGCCCCGCCGACCAGTATGTGCCCAACTTCAACAGCCCGCTGCAGAACTCCCTGCTGTGGGTCTATGAGGGCCAGACCCAGTACTACGGCCAGGTGATCGCGGCCCGCTCGGGCCTGCTGACCAAGGAACAGGCGATCGACTCCCTGGCCCTGACCGCCGCCACCTATGACAACCGCGTCGGTCGCGAGTGGCGCGCCATGCAGGACACCACCAACGACCCGATCATCAGCCAGCGTCAGCCCAAGGGCTGGCTGTCGTGGCAGCGCGACGAGGACTACTACTCCGAGGGCCAGCTGATCTGGCTCGACGTCGATACGACGATCCGGGAGAAGACCGGCGGCCGCAAGTCGCTCGACGACTTCGCTCGCGCCTTCTACGGCGTCCAGGACGGCGACTATTCCCCCGCCCCCTACACCTTCGAGGATGTGGTCGCGGCCCTGAACGGCGTCGTCGCCAACGACTGGGCGAGCTTCCTACGCACCCGTCTGGACGGCCACGGCCCCGGCGCGCCTCTGGACGGTCTGGCGCGCGGCGGCTGGAAACTGACCTATGCCGAAACCCCGAACGCCTATCAGAAGACTCTGTACGGCGAGCTGAAGCGCAACGACTTCACCTATTCGCTGGGCATCCAGACCGGCGAGAGCAACAATATCCGCAGCGTCCAGTGGGACAGCCCCGCCTTCAAGGCCGGTCTGGCCACGGGCATGGAGATCCTGGCCGTCAACGGCTCAGCCGCCAACGCCGACCGTCTCGCCGCCGCCATCACCGCCGCCAAGGATCCGGCCGTCCCGGTGACCCTGATCGTCAAGGACGGCGACCAGTACAAGACCGTCGTCCTCGACTACCACGACGGCCTCCGCTATCCGCGCCTGGAACGGATCGCGGGCACGCCCGACCGTCTGAGCGACATCCTGACGCCGCGTCGCCGCTAGAGGTACGCAGTCGCGTCTCCTCCCCGCTCTGCGGGGAGGAGACGCTTACTCCCGATGCCCATCCGCCCTTGACGCGACGGCGCCCGCCCTCGACGGTGCATCCCTGCCCTTCAGTCCGGATGCCTCGATGCCGCGTACACGCCTGACCGCCGCCTGCCTCGCCGTTTTCATGACCGGCGCCGCCTCTCCCGCACTAGCCCAGGCCTTCCAGTCCACCCCCGTCGTCATCGACGCCCGCGACGCCGCCCTGGCCCTGCCGCGCGCCCAACCGGCCATCCCGGCGCCCGAGGACAAGCCCTATCCCGGCGTCATCCAGTATCGCGCCGACCTGACCGACCTCGACCGTCGCATCGTCAACGTCGCCCAGACCATCCTGGTCGCCGGCCCCGGCCCGCTGACCCTGCTCTATCCGAAATACCTGCCGGGCAATCACGCCGCGACCGGCCCGATCCAGCTGATCTCCGGCCTGACCGTCACCGCGAACGGCCAGCGGATCGAGTGGCTGCGCGACACCCTCGATCCCTACGCCTTCCATCTCGACATCCCGGCGGGCGTAACCAGTATCGAGGTCGCCTTTCAGTGGCTGACCCAACCGGACAGCGCCAACTGGCGCGTCACCATGACCCCGGCGTTGGTCAATCTGCAGTGGGAGAAGGCCATTCTCTATCCGGCCGGCTATTTCAGCCGCCAGATTCAGGTCACCCCCTCGGTCGTCCTGCCGAAGGACTGGCAGTACGGCACGGCCCTGACCACGGCCGCGCGGGACGGCGACGTGGCGACCTTCGAGACCACGGACCTCTACACCCTGATCGACAGCCCGATCTTCGCCGGCGCCCACTACCGCCGCGTCGACATCGACCCGACCGGCGACGGAGCCAAGGCGGGGGTCCACCTGAACATCCTCGCCGACGAGGAGAAGGGTCTCGCCGCCACCGACGACCAGCTCAAGCTGTTCGAGGCTATGGTGACCCAGGCCGACCGCCTGTTCGGCGCCCGCCACTTCGACCACTACGAATTCCTGTTCGCCCTGACCAACCAGATGGGCGGCATCGGTCTGGAGCATCACCGCTCGTCCGAGAACACCGGCGCGCCCGACTTCTTCACCGCCTGGTCCAAGAGCGCCGGGGACCGGGGGCTTCTGCCGCACGAGTTCACCCATTCGTGGAACGGCAAGTTCATGCGCCCGGCGGACGAACTGACCGCCAACCACAATGTCCCGACCCAGAACACCTTGCTGTGGGTCTATGAAGGCCAGACCGAATACTGGGGCGACGTTCTCGCCGCCCGCTCGGGCCTGCACAGCCGCGAGGTGGCCCTGGCCACCCTGGCCAGTGTCGCCGCCTTCTACGACGAACAGCCGGGCCGCCAGTGGCGCGCGCTGCAGGACACCAACAATCACAATCTGCTGGGCTACCGCGTGCCGGGCCAGTTCACCTCGTGGATGCGCGGCACCGGCGATTATTACCGCGAAAGCCTGCTGGTCTGGCTGGACGCCGACACCCTGATCCGGGCCGAGACCGACGGCCGAAAGTCGCTGGATGACTTCGCCAAGAGCTTCTTCGGTCATGACGACGGCTCCTGGGCGCCCCAGGGCTATACCTTCGATCAGGTGGCGGCGGCCCTGAACGCAGTCCATCCGCACGACTGGGCCGGCTTCTTGCGCGAGCGTCTCGACGCCGTCGGTCCGGATGCAAAAGCGCCCCTGGCGGGGATCGAACGCGGCGGTTGGCGTCTGACCTATACGGACGCCCCGACCGAGGCCGAGAAGTCGGTCCAGAGCGGCTGGGCCAATGACTTCCAGTATTCGCTGGGCTTCACCCTGTCGGGCGACAAGCTGACCAATATCCGCTGGGGCGGTCGGGCCTTCGAACAGGGGATCGGCGCCGGCTGGAGCCTGGTCGCCGTCAACGGCAAGGCCGGCTCGGCCGAGGCCCTGCGCGCCGCCGTCACCGCATCCAAGGGGACCGACGCCCCGCTGGAGCTGCTGATCAAGTCCGGCGACCGCTTCCGCACCGTAGCCTTCGACTATCACGACGGTCTGCGCTACCCGCGCCTTGAGCGGATTCCCGGCACGCCCGACCGTCTGGGCGACATCCTGTCGCCGCGCCGGCGCTAGAAACCAAGAAGGGGGCCGAAGCCCCCTTCCCTCACCCCTTAAGCAGACCCAGCAGGGCCTCGGCCGCCTCGCGCGAAGAGGCCGGGTTCTGTCCGGTCACCAGCTTGCCGTCGACGACGACATAGGAGCCCCAGTCCGGCCCCTTGGAATAGTCGCCGCCGTTGGCGCTCAACACATTCTCGACCAGGAAGGGCACGACCGCGGTCAGGCCCACGGCCTCCTCTTCCGAATTGGTGAAGCCGGTCACCTTGCGCCCCTCGACCAGGGGCTGACCGTTCTCGGCGTTGACCGACTTGAGCACGCCCGGCGCATGGCAGACGAACCCGGTCGGCTTTTCGGCCTTGGCGAAGGCCTGGATCAGGGCGATGGAGTCCGCGTCATTGGCCAGATCCCACAGCGGCCCGTGCCCGCCGGGATAGAAGACGGCGTCGAAGTCGTCGGCGCTGACCGAGGCCAGGGTCACGGTCGCGGCCAGTTGCGCCTGGGCCGCCGCATCCGTCTTGAACCGGCGCGTGTCATCGGTCTGGGCGTCGGGATCGTCGCTCTTTGGATCCAGCGGCGGCTGACCGCCCTTGGGCGAGGCCAGGACGATCTCGGCGCCGGCGTCCTTCAGGGCGTAATAGGGGGCGGCCAGTTCTTCCAGCCAGAAGCCGGTCTTCTTGCCCGTATCGCCGAGTTCGTCGTGCGACGTCAGCACCAGCAGGATCTTCATCGGGGGATCTCCTTTTCAGGCTTAACAGATGGGAAGCCTGACCGATCCCTGCAAAGCCGTATCCCTCTGGCGTCCCCCCTCTGGCTTCCCCGGCGAAATCGCCCCAACCTGCGCGTCGAACCCTGATGGAGACCGGCAGGATGAGACACTGGATCGGCGCCCTCGCGCTTACGGCGGGCCTGCTGGGTCTGGGCCAGACCGCCCAGGCCGCCTGCACTCTGGGCGAAGCCGGTACGACGCGGGCGGTGCGGATGGGACCGACCCAGCGCACGGTCCAGATCCACGTCCCGCGAGACTTCGATCCGGCCCAAGCCGCGCCCCTCGTCCTCCTGCTGCACGGCAGCGGCGGAACCGGCGCCGCCATGCTGACCTCGTCAAAACTGGCCGATGCCGCCGACCGGCATGGCTTCATCGTCGCCGCGCCCGACGCCGGCATTCCGGTGGAGCGGGGCTTCGTCTGGAACGTGCCGGGCGTACCGACCATCACCGGGGCGATCCCCGGTCCGGACGACGCCGACGACGTCGCCTTCCTGCTGGCCATCGCCGACGATCTGGCGGCACAGGGCTGCGCCGATCCCGCCCGTCTCTACGCCACCGGCCTTTCGGGCGGCGGGCGAATGACCTCCTGGCTGGGCTGTGTCGTCGCCGACCGGTTCGCCGCCATCGCCCCCGTGGTCGGGCTGCGCGCCGGCAATCCGAGGAAGGCCGATCCCGCCAGCCCCGATCCCGCGACCTGCCGCCCGTCGCGGCCGATGCCGGTCATCGCCTTCGCCGGCGACGCGGACCAGACCAATCCGATCCAGGGCGGCGGCGCCCCCTACTGGTCCTATACGATGCACGCCGCCGAACAGCGCTGGGCCCAGTTGAACGGCTGCGCCGCGACGCGCCCGACCCGCTGGGTCTCAAATACGGTCTATGAGGAGGGCTACGCCGACTGCCGCGACGGCGCCGAGGTGGCGGGCCGCATCACGCGAGACGGCGGCCACAGCTGGGTGGCGGACAATGACGCCATGTGGGCCTTCTTCGCGCCCCGAACACGGGACTAAGGCTTCAGCGCGGCCGGCTGAACCAGGCCATGAAAAGACGGAACAGCAACCCGCCCTTCCGCCGTTGCGGCGCGTCCCTCATCTTGCGCCCACGCCCGCTCAACACCCGCAGAACCAACTCGAACTCCCCTTCGCACGCGATGCGATCCAAGCTTTACCGCAACGGATACGGTTCTGGATCCAGACGAAGGTCGAGTCAGTGTCAGCCCTTAAGCTGAACTGCGGAGAGGCGATCCGTTCGGATCAAAGCCCCGACGAGCGGCCTCAAATAGCCCGAAGGGCGATAGGCCCACGAACGGCCTCAAGCAGCCCGAAGCGCGGTAGGCCCACGAACGGCCTCAAGTAGCGCGAAGCGCGGTAGGTCCACGAACGGCCTCAAGTAGCGCGAAGCGCGGTAGGCCCCAAAAAGAAAAAGCCCGGCGGTTTCCCGCCGGGCCCTTCCCGATATCAGCAGAGCTGAGACCCAGATTACTTGATCTGGACCTTGGCGCCGGCTTCCGTCAGCTTCTTGGCGACTTCGTCGGCGGCTTGCTTGGAGACGTTCTCGACGACGTTCTGCGGAGCGCCTTCGACCAGGTCCTTGGCTTCCTTCAGACCCAGGTCCGAACGGACGCCGCGGACTTCCTTGATCACGTTGATCTTCTTGTCGCCGCCGTCGATCAGGACGACGGTGAACTCGGTTTGCTCTTCGGCGGCTTCAGCCGGAGCGCCACCGCCGGCAGCCGGGGCGGCCATGGCGACGGGAGCAGCGGCGCTGACGCCCCACTTTTCTTCCAGCAGCTTCGACAGTTCAGCAGCTTCGAGAACGGTCAGAGCGGACAGGTCTTCGACGATTTTGGCGAGGTCGGCCATTGTCAGTTTTCCTTCGGAGGATTGGTTTTAGAGAGTGATGCAGAGATGAAAGGCTGGGCCGCTTACGCGGCTTCCTTGGTGGCGTAGGCGTTGAACACGCGAGCCAGCTGACCGGCGGGTGCTTGCAGCACGCCGGCGATCTTGGTCGCGGGCGCATTGAGCAGGCCGATGATTTGGCTGCGGACTTCGTCGAGGGTCGGGAGCTTGGAAAGAACTTCCACGCCCTTCACGTCGACGACGGTGTCGCCCATGAAGCCGCCGATGATCTTGAAGCGATCATTGGTCTTGGCGAACTCGGTGGCGACCTTGGCGGCCGTACCGGGGTTCTCGGCATAGGCGATGCCCACGGGGCCCTTGAACAGGCCGTGGTAGTCGCTGCCGTCTTCGGCTTCGAGCGCCTTCAGCGCCAGGCGGTTCTTGACCACCTTGAACGCGGCGCCTTCTTTACGAAGGCGGCCACGCAGATCTTCCATTTCCGCAACGGTCAGACCCAGGTTGTGGGTCACGACCACGGAGCCGGCGTCGGCGAATACGCCCTTGAGCGTTTCGATCGACTCGGCTTTTTGAGCGCGGTCCATTGCGGTCT
>NZ_JBIIOP010000014.1:0-87225 GCF_044336875.1 Brevundimonas sp.
CAGCTCAGCGCCATCGCCCGACAGCTCAACGAACGACCCAGAAAGACCTTGCTTTATCGGACGCCAGCAGAGACCTTCGCTGCGTGTGTTGCAGCGATCGGTTGAGCCCACCACCCATAGCCGAAGTTCTGACTGTCCGCTTGAAGCGGTGAAGGAGAGTCGCTTCCGCTCCTAATTCCGAAAGCGAAAGCCCGCATTTTCAGAGGCCTGACCGGCAGGAACGGCAATCGACCGGACGCCCTCCAAAACCGTGCGATAATCCCCGCCGGTCTTTGAAAACGTGAACCCCAACCGATTGCACTCTTTTGCACATCGCACCCGTTTCGACGGTGCAAGTGCAGTTTCGCGCCTGCCTGTTGCGGACATTTCGGACGTTTCGGACGTTTCGGACACTTTTCCCGCCCTCCACTCTCGTCATCCTAGGCCTTGTGCCTAGGATCCATACGCTCGGCGCCTCCGCAGAGTGCGCCGCCGTTGGCCACCGGGATTATGGATCCCAGGCACAAGGCCTGGGATGACGGGTAGAGGGAACGGGCGTCTCGCCCCCCGATTTCGGACATTTCGGACTATTCGGACTCTGTTTTTTCCGGCGCGCCGCGTCCGTCCGCTCCGTCCCGCGACGCAGCCCCAACCGTCAGAGCCGCTCGAACACCGTCTCGATCACCCGCCGATACACCCCCGTCAGCGCCTCCAGCTCATGCGTCGGCACCCGTTCGTCGATCTGGTGCATGGTCTGGCCGACCAGGCCCAGTTCCAGCACCGGGCACAGGGCGCGGATGAAGCGGGCGTCGGAGGTGCCGCCGGTGGTCGAGGCCTCGGGGCGGCGGCCCAGTTCGGCTTCCACCGCGTCCTGAACCGCGCTGACGAAGCCGCCCGGCTCGGTCAGGAAGGCCTCGCCCGAACACATATGCTCCAGCTCGATCCGCAGGCCGGTCTCGGCCTGGACGGCGCCGGCCTCGCGGTTCAGCCAGTCGATCAGGCCGTCGCCGGTGTGGCTGGGATTGAAGCGGATGTTCAGCCGCGCCCTCGCCTCGGCCGGGATGATGTTGGTCGCCGGATTTCCGATGTCGATGGTCGTGATCTCGAGGTTCGACGGCGGGAACTCCGGGTAACCGTCGTCCAGCACATGGGTGCTCAGCCGCGTCATCAGCCGGGCGATCACCGGGGCCGGATTGGCGGCCCGCTCGGGATAGGCGACATGGCCCTGTTTGCCGTGGACGGTGATCCAGCTGTTCAGCGAGCCGCGCCGCCCGACCTTGATCATGTCGCCCAGCTGCTGCGACGACGAGGGCTCGCCGACCACGCAGGCGTCGATGACCTCGCCCTCGGCCGCCAGGGCCTCGACCACCCGCTTGGTGCCGTGCAGGGCCGGGCCTTCCTCGTCGCCGGTGATCAGGAAGGAGAGGGAGCCCTTCGGTTCCCCTTCCGCCAGCACGCGCGACACGGCGGCGACCCAGGCCGCGATCCCGCCCTTCATGTCCACCGCGCCCCGGCCGTACAGGACGCCGTCCCTGACCTCGGCCTCGAACGGCTGGGCCGACCACTGGTCCGACGGGCCGGTCGGGACCACGTCCGTATGGCCGGCGAAACACAGATTGGGCGAGGCGGTCCCGCGCCGGGCGTACAGGTTCTCGATCCGCGCATGGACCCCCTCTCCCCCCGGCCCCTCGAAGGCCAGGCGGCGGCAGGTGAAGCCCAGGGCGGTCAGATGCCGTTCCAGCACGTCCATCGCCCCCTCGTCGGCGGGGGTCACGGACGGACGGCGGATCAGGTCCTGGGTCAGGGCGACGGGATCAACAGGTGCGCGGCTCATGCTGCTATGCTTTAGGGATATCCCGCACCCGCGAGAAGCCCGCGCGTCCCTCCCAGACCAAACGACCGTGACCACAGAAACCATCGACACCGGCCCCGCCGCCCCGCCCGTTCCGCCCGCGCCTCCGGAGGGGCCGTCCAGCCCCTGGGGCATCCGCGACTTCCGCCTGCTGTGGTTCGGCCGCGTCGTGGCGGTGCTGGCCATCCAGATCCAGTCCTCAGCCCTGTTGTGGCAGGTCTATGAGATCGCGCGGCGGGACCATCCGATCGAGGAGGCCAGCCTGTATCTGGGCCTGGTCGGCCTGTGCCAGTTCCTGCCGCTTCTGGCCTTCACCCTGCCGGCCGGGGCCATGGCCGACCGGCGCGACCGCAAGCGCACCGTCTGGATCTCGATCCTGGTCGAGGCCTCCTGCGCGGCCTCCTTCCTGGCCATGGCCCTGCATGGAGCGCCGCCCCTGTGGGGCCTGCTGGCGGTCGCCGCCGTCTTCGGCGCGGCCCGGGCCTTCCTGGCGCCGGCCAGCCAGGCCTTCCTGCCGATGGTGGTGGGGCGCAAGGCTCTGCCGCCGGCCATCGCCGCCCAGTCCATCGCCTTCCAGACCGGGGCCATCGCCGGCCCGGCCCTGGGCGGGGTGATCGTCGGGGTAAACGTGCCCCTGGCCTATGCAGTGTCGCTGGGCATGTTCCTGCTGGCGGTCGCGGCCTTCATCCTGATCCGCACCAGCGGCAAGCCCGCGCCCCAGGCCAATCCCCTGTCGCCGGTCGAGTCGGTCAAGGAAGGCCTGGCCTATGTGTGGAAGACCAAGATCGTGCTCGGCGCCATCTCGCTGGATCTGGTCGTGGTCCTGCTGGCCGGCGTGGCCCTGCTGACCCCGATCTTCGCGCGCGACATCCTGCACGTCGGACCTCAGGGTTTCGGCCTGCTGCGCGCGGCCTTCGGCGTCGGCGCCATGGGCATGGCCATCTATCTGAGCCGCTATCCCATCGTCCGCCACGGCGGGGTCTGGATGTTCGCGGCCGTGGCGGTGTTCGGGATCTGCACCATCACCTTCGGCCTGTCGCGGATCGTCTGGCTGTCGGGCCTGGCCCTGTTCATCGGCGGGGCGGCCGACATGATCAGCGTCAACGTCCGCCAGACCCTGATCCAGCTGGCCACGCCCGATCACATGCGCGGGCGGGTGTCCTCGGTGTCCATGCTGTTCATCGGCGCCTCGAACGAGCTGGGCGAGGCCTATTCGGGCCTGATGGTGCGGCTGCTGGGCGCGGTCGGGGCTGCGGTCTTCGGCGGCTTCGGCGCCCTGGCCGCGACCGGCGCCTGGTCGGCGATGTTCCCGGGACTGAGGAAGGCCGACCGGCTGACGTGAGTTCGGTGAAAAGTGCTAGTGAGCGAGAAGTGAGCGAGGGTTGCGCGGCCAGCCGCTCACCTCTTGCTCACTAGCACTGCTCACTCGGCGTCTCACCACACCTTGAAGTGTTTGCTGAGCTTCAGCCCCTGGCTCTGATAGTGGCTGCCGCTCTCGCCATACAGGCGGCTGGGGCGTTCCGTCAGCGGCTCATAGACCAGCCGCGCGACGATCTGGCCGTGTTCCAGCAGGAAGGGCGTGTCGTGGGTGCGCACCTCCAGCACCCCCTTGGAGCCGGCGCCGTGCGCCTCGTCCGTGCCGAAGCCGGGGTCGAAGAAGCCGGCGTAGTGGACGCGGAACTCGCCCACCGACGGGTCGATCGGGGTCATTTCGGCGGCCTGGTCGACCGGGATCTCGACATCGTCCGACGAGGCCAGGATGTAGAACTCGCCCGGATCCAGCAGCAACTCGCCGCGGCGAAGCGACAGCGGCTCCCAGAAGTCGCGCGGGTCATGGCCGGCGATATGGTCCAGGTCGACCACCCCCGCGTGGCGACGGCCGCGGAAGCCGACGATGTCGCCGCCCTGCAGATCGACGCCGACCGACCGGGTCTCCAGCTTCGGCGGATCGCCGGCCTTGAGCCGCAGCTGGTTCAGCCGGGTGCCGGGGCGGACCAGGATGGAGAAGGTCTGGGGCGCGACCTCCATATAGAGGGGGCCGTCATAGCCTTCGGCCACGTCGTCGAAGCTTGCGCCCTGGTCGGTCAGCAGGCGCACGAAGACGTCGACCCGGCCGGTCGAGCTCTTGGGATTGGCGCGGGCGATCAGGCCGGCGGGCAGTTTCAGCCGCTCCTGCAGGCGCACGATATAGACGCAGCCCTTCTCCAGCACGACGCCGGCGTCGGTGATCTCGATCCGGTGCATGGCCACGTCTGCGATCCGCTCCTCGACCTTGCGCTTGCCGGGCAGGAAGGAGGCGCGGACGCGCCAGGCCTGGTCGGACAGGCGCAGGTCCAGGCTGGCCGGCTGGACCTGATCGTGATCGAAAGCGGTGTCGGATGTGATGGCGCCGGTCGCGATCAGGGTCTCGATCGACTGGGCCGGAAGAATGCCGGGGCGGGGCGCCTGGAAAATGCTCATGCCATCTGTCTCACACGGTTTTCGCGACTTGTCGTCAAGTCGCGCTTGCGGCCCGCGCGCGGCGGGGCGAGCATATAGCCCATGCATGACGGACCTGCCTATACCGCCGAGTCGCACGGCATCCTGATCCGGGTGCGGCCCTCCTATCTGGCGGGCCAGTCCGATCCGGACGAGGGGCGTTGGGTCTGGGCCTATCAGATCGAGATCGTGAACCTGTCGGGATCGACGGTGCAGCTGATGGCGCGGCGCTGGACCATCACCGACGGCCACGGCCATGTCGAGGAGGTGCGCGGTCCGGGCGTGGTCGGCGAACAGCCGGTGATCGAGCCGGGCGGCAGCTATTCCTATGCGTCAGGGTGTCCGCTGGGCACCGACAGCGGCTCTATGGTCGGCGCCTATTACATGACCGACGCCGAGGGGCGCAGTTTCGAGGCGGAGATCCCGGCCTTCTCGCTGGATACGCCGGATGCGCGGCGGGTGTTGAACTGAGCGGAAGGCGGATGGGGCTGCGTCAACCCGGATGAACCGCAGCCCCGCCCCCTGGAGTCTCGCCGGCCGCTTGCGCGAACCGGCGAGGGGGAAGGCGGCTCCATAAGGAGCATCTTTTTGTGCGCTATGTTCGCGACGCGGTCGCTCGCGACTTGAGCGCAAGGCGCCGCGCTCAAGCAGCGCGAAGCGCGATAGCGCCCTTAGATGTAGCGACGCAGGCTGCGGGCCAGGTCGGAGCCGCCGTCCTTGCCACGGCGAACCTGCGGTTGGTAGGCGACGCGGGCGTGTTCGACGCAATAGACGCCTTCCGAGGCGCGGCGGCCGCAGAAGCTGAACTCGCGCGACGACGGGTCGCCGATCGGCCATTTGCACATATGGGCGCCCAGGGTCATCACCGTGGCCGTGCCCGGCAGGTCCGGGATCGGCGCGGGGGCCGGGGCGGCCGGCTGGACCGGCTTGGGCTGAACGGCTTCCAGACGACGCGGGGCCGACGGCTGCGCCGGAGCGGCCGTCGCCGCAGGGGCGGCCGGACGCGGGCGGGTGGTGCGGAAGGTGGTGGCGGCGGTGCGCGCCGGCTGCGACGGCGCGGCGCGGCCCGACAGGCCCAGACGGTGCACCTTGCCGATCACGGCGTTGCGGGTGACCCCGCCGCCCAATTGCTTGGCGATCTGGCTCGCGGACTGGCCTTCCAGCCAGAGCTTCTTCAGCGCGCCTACGCGGTCGTCGGTCCAGCCTGCGGTCATGCCACCCTCCAGCGAGTTTGGATTCAATATCTAGGTCCAGGCTCCCCCTCCGGGGTCTTGACCTACAACTAATCGTAAACCAGCCGTTAAGAGACGCAAGATGTGCGAATCATCCTGTCCACAGAAACCAGATATTGAATCATCGTTAAGGTTAAGGCGGTTTCGAGTGGCGGGAAGGCGGCCTGTCGTCTGCCGCCGCCCGTCACTTGCCACTAACCGCTCGCCACTCCCTTGCGCGGCAAGGCTTCAGAGCGCATCTGGCGGCTCATGACCGAGACCCCCGACCTGATCTCCACCCGCCCGTCCGGACTGCCGCAGCCGCGTCGCTATCCGGGGATCAACTGGATCGGGGTCCAGACCCTGTATCTGCGCGAGGTGCGGCGGTTCTGGAAGGTGGGCGCCCAGACGGTGGCGGCGCCGGTGGTGACGACGCTTCTCTATATGCTGGTCTTCGTGGTGGCGCTGCAGAACGCCCGGCCGCCGCTGCACGGCACGCCCTTTGCCCTGTTCGTCGCGCCCGGCCTGATCATGATGGCCATGTTGAACAACGCCTTCGCCAACGCCTCGTCCAGCCTGATCCAGGCCAAGATCATGGGCACGGCGACCGACTTCCTGACCCCGCCGCTCAGCCCGCTGGAGCTGACCCTGGGCTTTACCCTGGGCGCCGCGACGCGCGGCCTGGTGGTCGGCCTGGTCACGGCCCTGTGCGTCCTGCCGTTTGCGCCTCTGGGGATCGCCAATATCGCCGCCGTGATCTGGTTCGGTCTGGCCGCCTCGTTCGTCATGGGCATGACGGGGGTTCTGGCCGGTCTGTGGAGCGAGAAGTTCGACCATCTGGCGGCGGTGCAGAACTTCCTGGTCATGCCGATGACCTTCCTGTCGGGCACCTTCTATCTGGTCGACAACCTGCCCGAGCCCTTCCGCTCGATCAGCCACTTCAACCCCTTCTTCTATCTGATCGACGGCTTCCGCTACGGCTTCATCGGCCATGCCGAGAGCAATCTGACGGTGGGCGTGGTCGGATCGGCCGTGCTGATGGTCGCCATGGGCGCGGCCTGCTGGCTGGTGTTCCGCTCGGGCTGGCGTCTGAAGAGCTAGATCGCTACGTCTGGCGGATCGCTCCCCCGAGAAGGTCCGCCATGCTGTTCCGTTCGCTCGCCGCCGCCGCCGCCGCCCTGCTGGCCGCCGCGCCCGCTTTCGCCCAGGAAGCCACGCTCCGCCCCGACGACCGGCCCGACATCAACGCCGGCGCGGCCCAGTTCATCAAGCCGACCAACGCCGAGCGGACCCAGGTCCTGGTCGGCTTCCTGACCACCCTGGGCTTCACCCCGGACATCCAGGTCTTCCAGGGCGGCAACAAGTCGACCGGCCCGATGGAAGGCGCCAATGTCGTCGTGACCGTCGGCGAGGGCGACAAGGACATCGTCGTCACAGCCCACTATGACGCGGTGAAGCTGCGCGACGGGACCCTGTCCCAGGGCATCGTCGACAATATCGGCTCCGTCATGGCCCTGATGGAGGCGGCCAAGACCCTGGACATGGCGCTGGAGGGCCAGCCGGTTTCGCACCGGTTCGTCTTCGTCTTCACCGACCAGGAGGAGCTGGGCCTGATCGGCGCCAAGGCCTTCCTCGACAGCCACGGCAAGGACCGGATCGCGGCCGTCATCAACGCCGACGTCGCCGCCTATGGCCAGACCGTCATGTACGGCGAGAACAACGGCGACCAGTCGGACTTCGTGCTGGAGGTCCTGCGGGGCCTGTGCGCCGAGCGCGGCTTCGACTGCATGGCCTACCCGACCTATCCCCCCAGCGACGACCGGGTCTTCTCGGCCGCCGGGGTGCCTGTGGTCTCGCTGGGAACCCAGGACGCCGTCGGCGCCCACCAGATGTGGCTGGCCTTCAACGGCGGCGAGGATAACGGCCTGCGCGAAGGCTTCGTGCCGCCGGTGTTCCAGCGCATCCACTCGACCGACGACAAGCTGTCCTATCTGAAGGGCGGCGACGTGGCCCGGTTCGGCCTGTTCATCGCCGATCTGGGCCTGCTGCTGGACAAGAAGCTGGTCGAGCTTCGGCCCGCGCCGGAATATGTCGAGCCGGCCGAGACGCAGGAGCCGGCGGCCGAACCGGCCGTCGAGCCCGCGCCGGAGACCGACGCCGAAGGCCAATGACCGCAGTCGTCGAGGTTCGCGGCGTCAAGCCGACCCCGAAGGAGGGGCGGTTGGCGCTGAAGGCCTGGCCTGCGCTGGGCCTCTGGGCGCGTCTGCCGCTGCTGTGGCTGATCGTGTGTCTGGCCGGGGCCGGGGGCTTGATCGCCTTCAGCGTCGGCGAGCGGATCGGCTGGATCATCGCCCTGCTGTTGGCGGCCCTCTACGGCTTCGTCGGCCTCAACATCCTGGCCCAGCGCAAGCTCGCCGCCCTGTCGCGGGTCTGCCCGATCTCGCGCCGACCGGTGGACTGGCGCGTGTCCGGCGAAGGGTTCTCGGTCGTCAGCGCGGGGCTGGAGAGCCGGGTGGACTGGCGTCTGGTCGCGACGGCGGTCGAGGACAGGGACCGGTTCATCTTCGCCCTGACGCCCTACAGCAACTTCGTTCTGCCGCTGCGGATGCTGGATGCGGCGCAGTTGGAAACCGTGCGCGATCTGATCGCCGACGCCCGCGCGCGGGGCGTGCTCGGCGCCGGTGTTGACTAAGCCTGTCACTAATCCGACAACGCCAATCCCTATGAAATCGGCTCCGTCGTTCAGCGGCGGGGCCGTATCGCTTTTGGAGGTCTAGTCCCGTGTCCACGAACCATCTGATGGGTGTCTACAATCGCGCGCCGCTGGAAGTGGAACGCGGCCGAGGCGCGCGTCTGTGGTCGACCGACGGGACCGAATATCTCGACTGCGTCGCCGGCATCTCGACCAACGGCCTGGGACACGCCCACCCCGAACTGGTCCAGGCGGTCAAGGATCAGGCCGAGAAGCTGTGGCACGTCTCCAACATCTTCCGCATTCCGGGCCAGGAAGCCCTGGCCGACGCCCTGTGCGACGCCAGTTTCGCCGACGTGGTCTTCTTCACCAACTCGGGCACGGAGGCCGTGGAATGCGCGCTGAAGACCGCGCGCAAGTATCACTCCGCTAACGGCGCGCCCGAGCGGATCGACATCTACGGCTTCGACGGCTCGTTCCACGGCCGGACCTATGGCGCGATCAACGCCGCCGCCAACCCCAGCTACACCGAGGGCTTCGGCCCGCCGATGCAGGGCTTCCACCAGCTGGTCTGGGGCGACAAGGCCGCGCTGGAGGCCGCCTTCCTGAACCCGACCACGGCGGCCGTCATCCTGGAGCCCGTCCAGGGCGAGGGCGGCTGCCGCGAGACCCCGGTCGAGGAACTGCGCTGGATGCGCCAGATGGCCGACGACAACGGCGTGCTGCTGATCTTCGACGAGGTCCAGTGCGGCATGGGCCGGACCGGCAAGCTGTGGGCCCACGAATGGGCCGGCATGGCGCCGGACATCATGGCGGTGGCCAAGGCCTTGGGCGGCGGCTTCCCCATCGGCGCCTGCCTGGCCTCGGCCAAGGCGGCCTCGGGCATGACGGTCGGGGTTCACGGCTCGACCTTCGGCGGCAATCCTCTGGCCATGGCGGTCGGCCAGAAGGCCCTGTCGCTGATCAATACGCCCGAGACCCTGAACAATGTCGCCGAGATCGCCGGCTATCTGAAGCAGCAGCTGGTCGGCCTGCAGGAGCGTTTCCCCGACGTGATCGTGGACGTGCGCGGCAAGGGGCTGCTGATCGGGGTCAAGCTGGTCCCGAACAATCGCGAGTTCATGGCTCTGGCCCGCGACACCCAGCAGCTGCTGATCGCCGGCGGCGGCGACAACTGCGTGCGGATGCTGCCGCCGCTGAACCTGACCCTGGACGAGGCCCGCGAGGCCGTCGCCCGGTTCGAGGCGGCGTGCGAAGTGGCGCGCGAGAAACTGGCGAGCTGATCTAGAAATTTCCCTCCCCGCTCCGGGGAGGGTGGTCGCCGCGCAGCGGCGGCCGGGTGGGGGCGACCCGACTTCAATCCGTTCTCGCATCAGGGCCGTCCCCACCCGGTCCCTGCGGGACCACCCTTCCCGGAGCGGGGAGGGAGAAGAGGCGGCACAATGGTCCGGCACTTCCTCGACATCCACCGGCTCGAAGCGGCCGAGCTGCGCGCCATCCTGGACGACGCCCACGCCCGCAAGGCCGCCCGCAAGGGCTGGCCCCAGGGGCGCGCCGACGCCGACGCCCCGGCCGAGGACCGCGTCCTGGCCATGATCTTCGAGAAGAACTCGACCCGCACCCGGTTCAGCTTCGACGCGGCCATCCGCCAGCTGGGCGGTTCGGCCATCATCGCCACCGCCTCGGACATGCAACTGGGCCGGGGCGAGCCGGTCGAGGACACGGCCCGCGTCCTGTCGCGGATGGTGGATGCGGTGATGATCCGCGCCAATGACCACGAGGACGTCGAACGCTTCGCCCGCGTCTCGACCGTGCCGGTGATCAACGGCCTGACCGACCGCAGCCACCCGTGCCAGATCCTGGCCGATCTGCAGACGATCGAGGAGCATTCGGGCCCGATCGCCGGCAAGACGATCGCCTGGATCGGCGACGGCAACAATGTCTGCCACAGCTTCATGCACGCGGCGCCCAAGTTCGGCTTCCACCTGAACGTCGCCTGCCCGGCCGAATACCACCCCGACCTGCGCGACCTGGCCAAGGGCGGCAACGCCGTCAGCCTGACCAGCGACCCGCGCGAGGCGGTCAAGGGCGCCGACGTCGTCGTCACCGACACCTGGGTGTCGATGGGCGACCAGGACTACGAGGCGCGCCTGGCCGCGTTCGAGAGCTATTCGGTCGACGAGGCCCTGATGGATCTGGCCGATCCCGACGCCGTCTTCCTGCACTGCCTGCCCGCCCACCGCGGCGAGGAGGTGACGGACGCCGTCATCGACGGGCCCAAATCCCTGGTCTGGGACGAGGCCGAGAACCGCATCCACGCCCAGAAGGCCGTCCTGGCCTGGTGTTTCGCGGGCTGATCGCCGCTCAGTCCTCGCCGCCGATGGGCGGCGAGGCGGTCCAGGGGCCGACAGCCAGGATGCCGTCGTAAGCGCCGTCCTCGACGGGCCCCAGCAGGATGCCACGCGACGCGGGATCGTAGCTTTCCATGGACGGAAGCGCCCCGCATGTCTCGGTCGAGCAGCCCCAGTGCGCTCCTCCCTGCTGAGCCACCTTCAGAGTCAGGGTTTCCGCCGTCGGCAGGTGGGCGATCGCCGGCAGGCCGATCTCGGCCCAGCGCGAATAGATCGTCTTGCGGGCGTGGAAGCCGCCGACCAGCACCAGTATCCGCGATCCCGGGCTGTCAGAGACCGCCTGGGCGATGTTCTGAGCCATGGCCAGTTCCGACCAGGATTGTTCAAGTCTGGGCGTGACCGGCCGAGTGGTCGGTTGAAAGGCGTGGAAACTCACGTCTCGCCCGCTTGCCTTCAATTGTCGAACAGTATCCAGCATCGCGAATATGGCCTCGCTGGATCGGCCATCGTCATTGATGCGGGGGTTGGTCATCGGGCTGTCGTTCAACCGCGCACGAGCCTGGATTTCGTCCTGCGCCACGATCAGGTCGTCCAGAACGGGCTGCATTGCTTCGCCCATCTCTAGCGCGACGACGACGGGGCCGCGTTCCGAGGCGGCGCAGACAATCTGCGCGAAGGCGGTGGGGACTTCCGCAGTGCCGTGCAGTTCGCCGACCACGATGATTCGCTCGGAGCGGTCCAGCAGGGCGGCGGTCCCCTCGGGCGGTGAACAGGCCGCGATGGCGGCGGCGGTCAGCAGTCCCAGCATCTTTCATCCCCTCGATTGCCTGGATTGCAGTCAGCGCAACCGAAGGGGGCGAAATTATGATCGCGCTTGAGGCGGCGACCCTACTGCAGGTTCACGTCAGATACGCCGCCGGCGTCCGGCGTGGTCTTGGTCAGATTGGCCTTCAGCACCTCGTAGCCAAAGCCCAGGGCGCCCTTGTCCGACACCCAGACGCGGCCGTCCTCGCCGTCGAAACGGATCAGGGTCAGGTGCGGATCGTCCTTGCCCTCTGGATACCAGGCGGCGACGACCGGGTTCCAGTAGCGGTCGATCCGCTCGCGGTCGTGGTCGATGGCCAGGTCGCCGTGGATACAGGCCTGAACCTTCTGATCCTTGGCCTGGTAGCAGAACATGCCCATCTGGCCGCCGACGGCCACGTCGCGGGCGAAGTCGGTGTCGGTGCGGGTGAAGAACCAGATGGTCCCTGTCTCGGGTTCGCCGAAACCGGTCATGGGTTGGTGGTGATAGCCTGGCTGGTCGAGGCCCAGCATGCCGGTGTTGGATTCCTTCAGGCTCTTCCAGAATTCCTTCTCGGCGTCGGCGGCGGTCAGTTCGTCGGCCATGGTGCGTCTCCTGTTTCGCGTTGCAGGATCAACCGACGGCCCCGGATCGGGTTCCTAAAGCCCAGGTCCGGAAACCCACGGCGCGCGTTCGGCGCCGAACAGGGTGGCCAGATGAATCAGCAGCAGCATGGCGACAGCCGCCGCGCCCAGCATGATGAACCGCCAGGGCATCATGCGCGGCCCCTTGAACGGGTCCGGCGGGCGGGCGCCGCGCCAGCCGCAGAACACCATGACGGCCAGTGCGGCGCCCAGCAGGATCAGGGTGGTGGTCAGGGTCATGGGGCGCAGGTGGAGAAGGCGGGGCCGGGGCGCAAGCCGAACTTATTGCCAAGCTGTTAATCTTCACCGCTCGTTAACCGGATCACTCCCAGAAATCGGCGGTTCGGCGAGATTTCCACAGGCTGGGGAGTCGCCGCAACATCTAGCGGTTAACCACACATTTACACCCTCGATATTGGCGTTATAGCCTCCATCCCATGGGTCGGGAGCCGAATCAGTGAGCGCAGCGGCGCCTTGGAGCGTAAAGGGCATCGACCCGAAAGCCCGCGAGGTCGCCAAGGATCTCGCGCGTCGCTCGGGCATGACCCTGGGCGAATGGCTCAACTCCATGATCATGGAAGACGAGGACGAGGGTTACGCCACCCTGCCGCGTCGCTCCGCCGGTCCGGAGGCCTATGAACGCCGGGGTCGCACCCGTCGCCTCGACGACGCCTATGACACCACCGACGAAGGCTGGCAGCGGATCAGCGCCTCGATCGACGCCATCGCCGGCCGTCTCGAGGCGGCCGAGCGCCGCTCGACGGTCGCCATCCAGGGCGTCGACCAGGCCGTGGCCGGCCTCGTGCGGCGTCTCGACGGTCAGGACGCCCAGACCAAGGGGCACGCCCGCCGCATCGACGACATCGCCGAGGAACTGAAGGAAGGCCACCGCCGCCTGCGGACCTTCGAGCGCGACACCGGCCCGCACACCCAGGAGACCTTCGGCAAGGTCGAACAGTCGTTGGGCGCGCTCGCCGGCCGTCTCTATGACATCGAGGAGCGCCAGCGCGCCGGCGTAGCCGATCTGCGCGAACGCATGGAGGCGGTCGAGAAGGCCGCAGGTCCCGGCGTCGGCACGGATCTGCTGGCCCAGGTCGGCGCCCGTCTGGATCAGGCGCAGAGCCGCACGACCGAGGCCCTAAAGACCCTCGAACGCTCCTTCGCCGAGCTCGATCAGCGCATGCGCGCCGCCGAGGGGCGGATCGAGCCTGAGGGCGTGCGCGACGCCGCCCGTTTCGAGAAGCTGGCGGAGACCCTGTCGCGCCAGATCGAGACCAATCGCGCCGAGATGATGCAGCGTCTGGACGCCGCCGAGACCGGCGCCCGGATCGACCGGATCGAACGCGCGGTCCAGAGCGTCGGCGACCAGCTGAAGGCGTCCGAGCAGAAGGGCGTTCAGGGGCTGGAGGCCATGGGCCGCGAGGTCCTGAAGATCGCCCAGAACCTGAATGCGCGGATGCAGACGGTCGAGAGCGACGCCGCCGGCCGCACCGCGACCATCACCCGCGCCGTCAGCGACGCCGTCGGACGCAAGGTCGAGGCCGACCTGTCGCGCCACTCGGCCCGCCTGGACCAGGAATTCGCCCGCCACGTCGACCGCGTCGACCAGAGGCTGACCGCCAGCGACGACCGACACGCCCTGGCGCTGGAGAAGCTGGGCGGCGAGATCACCCGTATATCGGACCAGTTGAGCGACCGGATCGCCCAGTCGGAGCGCCGCTCGCAGCAGGCGCTGGACGATATCGCGCGCCGCCTCTCGGAAAGCTCGGACAAGATCGAGCAGCGTTACGACCGCGCCTCTGGCGAACTGGCCGAGCGGATGCGGATGAGCGAGGAGCGCACCGCCCGCCTGGTGGCCGAAGCCCGCGAGAGCATGGACGCGCGCAAGCCGTCCGCCATCCGCGACGTGCCGGTCGACAGCCCCGTCTCCGCCCGGGCCGAACCGACCCGGGCCGTCGCCGAACGCACCCCGGTGATCTCGACATCCGCGCCGCTGGAAAGCGACTGGCGCTCGGCCGCCTTCCCCGAGGAATCCTTCGACGCCGACGATGAATGGTCGCTCGATCCGGTGACGCCGGACGCGGCCATGGCCACGCCCTTCCCCTCGACGCCGGCCGCGCCGTCCCAGCCCGAGCAGACCGAATCCGCGCCCGTCGTCGCCCAGGCGGAAACGGCCGAGCCTGAGCCCTTCGTCCAGCCCTTCGGCGGTTTCGGCGGCGCCGACGTCGAGGATGCGCTGGAAGCCACCTCGCCCGGCTTCTCGACCCGGTCGGCGCCGCGCGAGACCCGGTCGGATCCGTCCGTGCTCGATGCGCCTCTGGACGGCGACGACGACTTCGGCGGAGAGACCGAGTTCGTCGATACCCGCCGTCTGCGCGCCAGCATGGGCGCGGGCGCAGCCGCCGGCCGCGCCTCCGCGACCCGCAACACCATAGACGCGGCGCGCGCCGCCATGGCTGCGCCGGCCGAGCCGGAAGAACCGACCCGCCAGGGCTTCGGCCTGATGCCGCGACGGGGCGGCAAGTCCAAGCTGCAGGAGCGGCTGGACAAGCAGGCGGCCAAGGACGGCTCCACCGTCAAGAAGGCCTTCCTGGCCTCGGTCACCGCCGTGGCCCTGACCGGCGGGGCCTTCGCCTCGATGAATCTGGTCGACGGCTCCGGCCTGCCCGACATCGAACTGCCCGGCCTGACGGGCGGGGGCAGGACGGCCGACGGTTCGTCCGCCGGTGTTGACGCCGCGCCCATCGCCATGGCGGTCACGCCGACTGACGCCGTGCCGACCGACGCCGCCGGCGCCGCCGAGTTCGAACGCGCCATGGGGCGGATCGAAAGCGGCGATTCCGAGGGCGTCGATGAACTGAAGCGGGCCGCCAACCTGGGCTATGGCCCGGCCCAGACCTATCTGGGCCAGTTGCTGCTGGTCGGCGAGAAGGGCGTCTCCGCCAATCCGGTCGAGGCGCGCCAGTGGGGTCGCCGTGCGGCTGAGGGCGGCAACGCCCAGGGCATGCACCTGTACGGCATGCAGCTGTATGAGGGCGACGGCGGCGCGGCCAACCAGGCCGAAGGTCTGACCTGGCTGTTGCGCGCGGCCGAACGCGGCGTGCCGGACAGCCAGTACAATGTCGCCCGGATCTACGAGACCGGCGCCGACGGCGTGGCCAAGAATCCGACCGAAGCCCTGAAATGGTACATGATCGCCGCGCGCGGCGGCGACAGCGAGGCCCAGGCGGCGGTGACCCGTCTCCGTCCTGCGGCCAGCGCCACCGCCCAGCGCGCCGCCCGCACCGCCGCTGACGCCTTCGTGGCGCAGCAGCAGACCCAGGCGAACGGCTAAACCTTTCGCTCACGGGTGGCGGCGCGCCGTCCCCGTCGCTAAAGACCACCAGTCGCCGCTCGGCGCCTCCCGTTCCGCTCCAGCCGAAGGCGCGTCCTTTGGATATCTATCTGCCGATCGCCGAGGTTTCGGTGAACTGGCCGACCTTGGTGATCCTGGGGGCGGTGGTCGGATTCGTGTCCGGCCTGTTCGGCATAGGCGGCGGCTTCCTGATGGCGCCGATCCTGGTCTTCCTCGGCATTCCTCCGACCGTGGCCGTCGCCAGCCAGGCCAGCCACGTCGTGGCCTCCTCGACCTCGGGCGTCATCCGCTACGCCGGCCAGGGCGCGGTCGACTTCAAGATGGGCCTGGTCATGGCCGGCGGCGGGGCCATGGGCGCGCTGGCCGGGGTCGAACTGTTCCGCTACCTGCGGCTGCTGGGCCAGGCGGACCTTGTCGTGGCCCTGTCCTATCTGATCTTCCTGGGCGCCATCGGCGTCCTGATGCTGAACGAGAGCCTGACCGAGATCCTGCGCCGACGGCGGGGGACCACTGCGCCGCGCAAGGAGCGTCGCCGCCCCATGTGGCTGTACGGCCTGCCGCTGCGGATGAAGTTTTCAAAGTCGGGCCTCTATATATCGGCCTTGCCGCCGTTCGGCCTGGGCGTTTTCGCCGGCGTCCTGTCAGCCATCATGGGGGTAGGGGGCGGCTTCATCCTGGTGCCGGCCATGCTCTATATCCTGCGCATGCGGGCAGGCGCCGTGGTCGGCACCAGCCTGTTCCAGATCATCATCACCACGGCCATCACCACCGTTCTCCAGGCCGGGCGCAATCAGACGGTCGATATCGTCCTGTCCACCATCCTGCTGCTGGGCGGCGTGGTCGGGGCCCAGATCGGCGCCCGGTTCGCAGGCCGGTTCCGCGCCGAGGAACTGCGCGCGGCCCTGGGCCTGATCGTTCTGCTGGTCGGGATACAGATGGGGCTGGAGCTGTTCGTGCGGCCCAGCGACATCTTCCTGCTCGCGCCGGGGATCTCGGACTGATGCAGGCGCTTCCTCCACCCCCGCCCGCCATCGAGGCGCCCGCGCCGGACCGGTCCGAGGCCACGACGGGCGCCCTGCGCGTCGCCGCCGCCCTGACGGACGCCCAGGTCCATGTCGATTCCAGTTTCCGTGGCGCATCCATCGTCCTGTACGGCGCCGTCTTCAATCCGACCGCCGAGCCAGCCGATGTGGTCGTGGTGGTGCGCGGGCCCGACGCTCCGGTCCGCCTGGTCAAGAAGACCCGCAACATGGGCGTCTGGCTGAACAGCCGCCCGGTCCTGTTCGAGGGGGCGCCCGGCTTCTATATGACCGCCTCGACCCGGCCCCTGTCGGACATCGCCGACTTCGGCCAGTTGCGCCGTCTCGGCGTCGGGGTCGATCACCTGCGTATCGACGCGCCGGAGGAGGCGGGCACCGTCACCCGCTACGGCGTGCGCGACGTGGTCGTCAGCCGGCTCGGCGACGACTATCTGGCCTGGCGGCGAGCCGTGATCCGGCTGAAGGAGGCGGCCGCCCTCTATGACACCGATCCGCAAGGGGTGGAGTTCGTCGACCGGGGGCTGTTCCGCGCGGAGGTCAAACTGCCGACCGTGGCCCCGACGGGCAAATACTACGCCGAGGTCTGGCTGTTCCAGGACGGCGAGCCCCAGTCGGTCTCCAACATGACCCTGACGGTCGAGAAGGTCGGGCTGGAACGCGACATCTACGAGTTCGCCCATCGCCGGCCCTGGCTTTACGGCATCCTCTGCGTGGTGCTGGCGGCCCTGACCGGCTACGGCGCCTCGCGCATCTTCAGCCGACGGAGCTGAAGCCCAGTTCCGCACGCAGCGCCTGGGCGCTCAGCCCGCCCGCGCGCAGTTCGGCCAGTGTCACGGACCGGTCGCGCTTGGCGTAGCGTCGCCCGTCAGGTCCCGTCAGAAGACGATGGTGGCGATAGGCGGGGGCGGGCCAGCCCATCAGGGTCTGGATCAGCCGCTGCACATGGGTGGCCTCGAACAGATCCTGCCCCCGGATCACCTGATCTATCCCCTGCAGGGCGTCGTCGTGGGTCACGGCCAGATGATAGGCCACGCCCGTGTCCTTGCGCGCCAGAACCACATCGCCTGCCGCCTCGGGACGCACCGGCAGGACGCCGGTCTCGCCGCCCGGTCCGGCGCCCTCTTCGACGAAGCTCAGGCCGTTCCACAGGGTCTCGCCCAGGGCATCGCGCGCCCGGTCCAGCGACAGCCGCCAGGCGAAGGGCCTTTCCTCGGCCAGCAGGCGGGCCTCCTCGAGCGCCGGATGGGGGCCGGGACGCACCGCCTCCATCGCGCCGTGAGGGGCGTCGCCAATGCCGTCGAGGATTTCTTTCCGTGTTCGGAAACAGCGGTACAGCAGGTCGCGTCCGTTCAGGTCGTCTATGACGGCGGCATAGCTCGCGAGATGGTCCGACTGCCGCCGCACCGGCGTCTCCCAGTCCAGCCCCAGCCAGGCCAGATCCTCGAGGATGGCGGCCTCGTATTCCGGCTTGCACCGTGTGGGGTCGATATCCTCGATCCGCAGCACGAACCGGCCGCCGGCGGCCTTCGCGGCCGTCCAGGCGGTCAGGGCCGAAAAGGCGTGGCCCTTGTGCAGGCGGCCGGTGGGGGAGGGGGCGAAGCGGGTGGCGAGCATTGCCGTCACCCTAGCGGTTTCCGGACTTGAACGGCGCCCCCGCTCTTTCCGGCGTCGCCCATGCGCCTTAAGCATCGGGAATGCCCGTCGCGCCCACAGTCCAGGACATCGCCGCCGCGCGCGAGGCCTTGGCCGTCGCCGACCCGGCCCTGGCGCGCGCTCATGCCCAGACGCCGGTCTTCGAATGGCGACTGAGACCTGGCGGCTACGAGGGCCTGTTCCGGATGATCGTGGAACAGCAGGTTTCGGTCGCCGCCGCCGCCTCCATCTGGGCGCGGACGGTGGCGGGCCTGGGCGGATCGGTGACGCCAGAGGCGGTGCTGGGCCAGGACGCCGAAGGCCTGCGCGCCTTCGGACTGTCGGGCCAGAAGGTGAAATACGGCCAGGAGATCGCCCGCGCCCAGGTCGAGGGGCGCGTTGATCTGCAACATATGCAGACCCTGTCGGACGAGGACGCCATCACCGCCCTGACCGCCATCAAGGGCGTCGGCAAATGGACGGCCGAGACCTATCTGATGTTCTGCGAGGGGCGGCTGAACGTCTTTCCCGGCGGCGACGTGGCCCTGCAGGAGGCGATGCGCTGGGCCGACCGGGCCGAGCTGCGACCGAACGAGAAACAGGCCTATGTCCGGGCCGAGATCTGGCGGCCGTATCGCGGCGTGGCGGCGCATCTGCTGTGGGGATGGTATGGCGGCGTCCGACGCGGCGAGATCGCCCTGGAGGATATCGGCCTGTGACCCCCATCGATCCCGTCCTGACCGAGCCGCTGCGCGATCCGCGCACGGTGCTGGCCGCCCTCGACTTCGCCGGGGTGGCGGTGTTCGCGGCCACCGGCGCCCTGGCGGCGGCGCGGGAAAAGCACGACGTCATCACCTTCGCCTTCTTCGCCGCCATCACCGGGGTCGGGGGCGGGACGCTGCGCGACCTGTTGCTGGGCCTGCCGGTCTTCTGGGTTCAGGACTGGCGCTATATGGCCGTCTGCCTGCTGGCGGCGGTGGCCATCTGGCTGATCGGCCAGCGCGACTGGCGGTTCCGCGCCCTGCTGTGGCTGGATGCGATCGGCCTGGGCGCCTATGGCGTCATGGGAGCGGCCAAGGCCGAGGCGGCGGGCGCCCCGCCGCTGATCTGCATCGTCATGGGCACCCTGACCGCCTGTTTCGGCGGGGTGGTGCGCGACACCCTGGCGGGCCAGCCGTCGATCCTGCTGCGGCGCGAGATCAATGTCACGGCGGCTATACTGGCGGCGACCCTCTACATCGTCCTGCGCATTCCCGAGGCGCCGATCTGGCCGGCGGCCATCGTGGCCGCCATCGCGGGCTTCATGCTGCGCGCCGGCGCCCTGCGCTGGGGCTGGACCCTGCCTGGCTTTCCCGAACGGAATTGAGCGCGTTCCGTCGCCTCTTCGTCATGGCGGCGTCTTCGAATCGGGCGTAGGCTGAGGGCTCAGATTAGGGAAGGAGACGCGTCTTCAATCCTGTCGCCTCAATAACCCCCGCCGCGAACGGGAGGGCCTGATGCAGGTTCTCCATCGACCGCCGTCGGGCTTTCCCGCCCTCGTCCTGAACGCGGACTTCCGGCCCCTGTCCTATTATCCGCTGTCGCTCTGGCCGTGGGAGGAGGCGGTCAAGGCGGTCTATCAGGACCGGGTGGACGTGGTGTCGCTGTACGACAAGGTGGTCCGCTCTCCGTCGATGGAGATGCAACTGCCCAGCGTCATCGCGCTGAAGAACTACGTCGATCAGGATCGCAGTCCCGCCTTCACCCGCTTCAACGTCTTCCTGCGCGACGGTTTCGCCTGTCAGTATTGCGGGGAATCGACCGAACTGACCTTCGACCATGTCATCCCGCGCTCCCACGGCGGCCGCACGACCTGGGAGAATATCGTCGCCGCCTGCGGGCCGTGTAATCTGACCAAGGGCGGCCGCACGCCGCGTCAGGCCATGATGCCGATCCGCCGCGAGCCCTATCGCCCCAACGCCTGGCAACTGCAGGACGCGGGCCGACGTTTCCCGCCGCATTACCTGCACCAGAGCTGGCTGGACTACCTGTACTGGGACATCGAGCTGGAGCCCTGACGGGCTTCAGGCGCGGCGGACGCGACGGATGGCGGCCGGACGACCGGCGACGGCCGCCTTTTCACGGCGACGACGGCGTCGGCCGATGTTGGCGATCTGGCCGAACGTCAGGTTGGGGTGGCGGCGCGCGGCGTGGCGAAGCTGTTCGACGCGACCGGGCAGCCAGGCCGCGAACACGCCGCCGGCGCCGGCCAGGAAATCGGTCACCGACACGCTCCGGCCGGTGAAATACTGCAGGAGTTCGGCGCCCAGGGCCGCAGCGACGATGAACAGCGCCAGATCGTCGCGACGATGTTTCGGCGCGATGATGAACAGGCCGACCGCCGCCCCGTAGAAGGCGATGGCGTGCGCGGCCTTGTCGTTGAGGCCGAACACCTGTTCCAGACCCTGGAACGGACCCAGCATCAGCACCGCCATGCCGGCGGCCGCGAAGATGAAGAACAGGCGTGCGGCCATGATGATGCGGCGCGGCGTAAGCATTGGGGGAGGGCGTCCGGTAAGCTTGATATGACGCCATCCTGCCTGTTCGCCCCAAAGATGCCGTGAAGCGACATGCTGAACAGTTTACGAACGGCCCCGACGCTCACGGACCTGGCGTCAGGGCAGGCGGTCCCAGGCGATGGCGTGGACCTTGTCCCGGCCGAGGGCCGCGATCAGGGGCTCGGCGGCGAACAGGTCGGTGATTGCGGGGTCGCGGACGCTGAGACCGCCGGTGAAGGCGCCGAAGGCCGGAAGGATCAGGCGCGACCCGTCGGTGATGAAACAGGGACGTCGCACGCCGCGGCCATAGGCGACGACGCGGGCGGCGGGGTGCAGGTGGCCCGCCACCTCGCCGTGGCGGTCGTCGTCGGGCGTCCGGGCTTCGGGTTCGTGGGTCAGACGCAGGCCGCCCAGGGTCATGTCCCCGACGACGCCGCCGGGCAGGCGTGCGGCGCCCTGGGCGTCGTGGGTCAGGGCCTTGCGGTCGTGATTGCCCTCCAGCCACAGCCAGTCCCGGCCCGCGGCCAGACGGTCCAGTCGCGCCCGGTCGTCGTCGGCCATTCGGGCGATGGCCCTGGTGTCGTGAAAACTGTCGCCCAGCAGCACGACCCGGGCCGGATCCAGATCCATGATCTCCGCCTCCAGCCGATCCAGGGTGGCGCGGCTGTCATAGGGCGGCAGAAGCTGGCCGCGCGCGGCGAAGGCCGAGCCCTTTTCCAGGTGCAGGTCGGCGGCGACCAGGGCGCGGAAGGCCGGAAGCCACAGGGCGCCGGAACAGCGCAGGACGCAGGCCTCGCCGGCGATGCGCACGCTGAGCGATCCGCAGGCGCGGCGCGCGGGCGACAGGGTCTGGCGCAGGGCGGCGTTCACGCCTCGTCGTCCATCACTTCGGCGATCAGGGCCTCGGCGCTTTCGTCCAGGATCATCTCGGCGGCGTCCCCGCCGACGCGCTCGCGGCCGATCTGGACGAGGACCGGCACACAGAAGGGGGAGGGACGTTCCAGCGGGACGTGGCGGATCCGCCCTTCGATCCGGGCCAACATCTGGCCCAGCCGCGCTACGTCGAGCAGGCCCGAGGCGGCGTCCGCGCGAGCGGTCTTGAGCAGCAGATGGTCGGGCTGGTGGCGGCGGAGCACGTCGTAGATCAGATCGGTGGAGAAGGTCACCTGCCGGCCGGTCTTCTCGGCGCCGGGCTGGCGGCGTTCGATCAAGCCCGAGATCAGGGCGCAATTGCGGAAGGACCGCTTCATCATGAAGCTTTCCTCCAGCCAGGCCTCCAGATCGTCGCCCAGAATGTCGGGCTGGAACAGGGCGTCCAGATCGATCCCGCCCATCGGCTTGATCGCCCAGATGGCCAGAGAATAGTCGGTGACGACGAAGCCCAGCGGGCCGACGCCCAGCCGGTCCAGCCGTCGGGTCAGCAACATGCACAGGGTGGTGTGGGCCAGGGTTCCTTCGAACGGATAGGCGACCATGAAATGGCGATTGCCGCGCGGAAAGGTCTCCACCAGCATGGATTCCGCATCGGGAATGACCGATCGCGCCGCCTGTAGCTCCAGCCATTCCTGCACATCGGGCGGCAGGACGCGCCAGTGGTCGCGATCCTGGATCATGGTCCGCACCCGGTCGGCCAGAGAGGTGGACAGGGGGAATTTCGACCCGCCCCAGGACGGGATCTTGGGTTCCTTGTTACTGGCGTGGGTGACCAGGGCGTCAGTCCCCGTTATGCCCTGAAAGGCCCAGACCTGACCGGCGAACAGGAAGGTGTCGCCGGGGGTCAGCTGTTCGAAATACCATTCCTCGGCCTCGCCGATCTTGCGACCGGCGATCCAGGCGCGGGTTCCGCCCCCGCCGCGGCGTGAGCCGACGCGGACGTTCAGGGTTCCGGCCGAGACGATGGCGCCGACGTTCATCCGGTGCCGCTGGACCAGATCCTGGTTTCGCACCTTCCATCGCCCGTTCTGTGTACGGACGATCCGCGCGAACCGGTCATAGGTGCGCAGGGCGTATCCGCCGGTGGCGACGAAATCGACCACCTCCTCGAACTGCTCGTATGTCAGGTCGCGATAGGGACCGCAGCCGATGACCTCCTCATGCAGCTCGCCCACATCGAAGCTCTCGGAACAGGCCACGCCCATGACGTGCTGGGCCAGGGCGTCGAGGGCGCCGATATGGACGGGCTCCCAGTCGAAGGCGTTGTCGGCCACCGCCTCGCGCGCCGCCTGGCATTCCAGCATCTCGAACCGGCTGGCGGGCACCAGCAGGGCGCGCGACGGCTCGTCCAGTCGGTGGTTGGCGCGGCCGATGCGTTGCACCAGCCGGCTGGAGCCCTTGGGCGCGGCCATCTGGATGACCAGGTCGACGTCGCCCCAGTCGATGCCGAGATCGAGCGTCGAGGTGCAGACCACGGCCCGCAGGTCTCCGCGCGCCATGGCCGCCTCGATCTTGCGTCGCTGTTCCGCCGCCAGCGAGCCGTGGTGCAGGCCGATCGGTAGATTGTCGTCGTTGATCGACCACAACTGCTGGAAGACGAACTCCGCCTGCCAGCGGGTGTTGACGAAGATCAGAGCCAGACCGGCGCGCTGGATGGCGGCATAGACCTCGGGGATGGCGTGCTGGCCGGTATGGCCGGCCCAGGGGACCCGGCCCTCGGAGATCAGAACGTCGATGACGGCGGGCGCGCCGGGATCGCCGCGGACGAGCGTCACATCGCCCACATGAGGCGTGGGGCTCAGCCATTCCCGGATCAGGTCCGGATCCTCGATCGTGGCGCTGAGGCCCACGCGCCGCATCTGCGGAGCGAAGCTCTGCAGCCGACCTAGTCCGAGCGACAGAAGATCGCCGCGCTTGCCGCTCCAGATGGCGTGGACCTCGTCCAGAATCACGCATTTCAGATCGGCGAAATAGGCCCGCGCGCCCTCCCAGGCGCAGAACAGGGCCAGCTGTTCGGGCGTGGTCAGCAGGATGTCGGGCGGGAAGTCGCGCTGGCGCTGGCGCTTGGATTGTTTGGTGTCGCCGGTGCGGGTCTCGACGTGGATGTTCAGCCCGATCTCGCGGATCGGGGTCGCCAGATTGCGCTCGACGTCGGTGGTCAGGGCCTTCAGCGGCGACAGATACAGGGTGTGCACACCCGATCCCGGGCCGATCGCAGGCTTGGGGCCCCGTTCGGCCAGGTCGATCAGGCTGGGCAGGAAACCGGCCAAAGTCTTGCCGCCGCCGGTCGGAGCGACCAGCAGGGCGTGCGCTCCCGCCTGTCCGGCTGCGACCATCTCCAGCTGATGCCGCCGGGGCGACCAGCCGCGCCCGGCGAACCAGTCGGCGAAGAGCGGGGGAAGATCCGTCATTCGCTCCACGGCGACAGCAGCCGACAGCCGCTGTGTTCGAAATGGCGCGTGTTGCGTGTGATGATTGTAAGTCCGTGGACGTGGGCCGTGGCCGCGATCAATTCGTCCGTCATTTCAGAAGTGCGGCCGGCGGCGCGATGGGACTCAGCCATGGACGCCCAGCGTTCGGTCACATCCAGATCGACGGGCAGAATACGCTGATCGTAACGGAGGATCAGGTCGCTGAGCCAGAAGTCGAGATCGTCACGTCGACGGCCGGGCTCCAGCCGGACGATCCCTCGTCTTAACTCACCCACGGTGATCACGCTGAGATGCAGATCCGACAGAAGTTGGTCGGCGAGCCAACGTATCAGGCCCGGATCTGGACGTGCGCGTTTCGGCTCGCTGATTGCATTGGTGTCCAGCAGGAACATCAGAAGGGGTCGATTTCCCGCGCCGGCCTGCGATCCCGTTCCAGATCGACGCCCTCCAGTGATGGCCCGTTGAGCAGCCAGTCCTTGAAGTCGCGGGACGCACGAGGATCCTTCAATCGTCGGAAGTCCTCGGCGGATACAACGACCGCAGCCGCTTCGCCGTGCAACGAAATTTCCTGCGGGCCTTCTGTGCGGGATCGGCGGATGACTTCCGATAGATTGTCTTTCGCCTTGGCGACGCTCCAGTTCAAGGCGGTCTCCTGAATGGCTATGCTTTATAGCTATACATCTTAGCGTGCAGGGGCGCAATGAGATGTTCCCGTTCCGTTTCGCCGCTCGGCTCGCTATGTTGACGTCGTGTCCGACGAATCCGTCATCGCTGAAACCGTTCCGGCCGGCGCCGTCTTTGCGCCGGTCCTGCCGCCGGCCCTGGCCACGCCGCCGGGGGCGGGGGCGGTGTCCGACGACGCCGGCGCGAGGAAGATCGGACGGGGGGCGGCCGAGGGCTTCTTCTCCACCGGGCCGGTGCTGGTCGCCCACGCCTCGCTGACGGCGCGGCGGCTGGGGCTGACGCCGCCGGGGCGGACCGGCGACCTGATGGATGTACTGGAACTCTACGCCTTCGTGCGGCCGGCGCGGTTCTGCGCCCCGTCGGCGACGGGTCTGGCCCTGGCCCTGGGACAGGCGGAGCCGAAATCGCCGGAGGAACAGGCTGCCGCCCTGCGCGAGGCCGCCGTCCGGCTGCTCAACGAACTTGCGGCGCCGGCCTATCCGGAGCGCGAGACGGCCTATGGTCTGGCCCTGACGCTGCAGCGGGCCGGCTGGGCCTGGGGCGAGGTCGTGGTCCAGGCCCTGGAGGCGGGCGGGATCCGTCAGCGCCAGCATCGCAGCGCCGGTCTGGACGTCTGGTCGCGCCTGACGGAGTGGGAGGACGAGGCCCCGCGCGGCGAGGCCGGTTCGGCCCCCGTCGACAGCGAGAGCGCCCGCATCCGGCTGGAGAAACTGCTGCAGGCCTCGGGCCTGGACGAGACCCGGCCGACTCAGTCGGACTACGCCGCCGAGGCCGCCTTCGCCTTTTCGCCGAGGAACGAGGAGGGGCGGCCCCGCGTCCTGCTGGCCGAGGCGGGGACCGGGACGGGCAAGACCCTGGGCTATCTGGCGCCCGCCTCCCTGTGGGCCGAGCGGAACCAAGGGGCGGCCTGGATCTCGACCTATACCCGCGCCCTGCAGCGCCAGATCGACCGCGAGAGCCACGCCCTGTGGCCCGATCCTGCCGAGCGGAAAAAGAAGGCGGTGATCCGCAAGGGGCGCGAGAACTATCTGTGCGTCCTCAACCTGCAGGACATGGTTCAGGCGGCGCAACTGGGCAATGGCGACCTGATCGGTCTGGCCCTGGCCGGGCGCTGGGCCCTGCATACGCGCGATGGTGACATGACCGGGGGCGATTTCCCCGGCTGGCTGCCCGGCCTGTTCGCCGTGGCGCCTTCGCATCAGGCGGGGGCGGCGAACCTGGTCGACCGGCGGGGCGAATGCGTCCACGCCGCCTGTCCCCACTACCGCACCTGTTTCGTCGAGAAGACCATCCGCGCCAGCCGCAAGGCCGACATCGTCGTGGCCAACCACGCCCTGGTCCTGACCCAGGCCGCCTTCGACGGCGCCCGGTCGGCGCGGGGCCAGAAACAGGACGGCGAAACGGCGGCGCTGAAGCGGATCGTCTTCGACGAGGGCCACCACCTGTTCGACGCCGCCGACAGCGCCTTTTCCGCCTGTCTGTCAGGCCAGGAAGCAGCCGAGCTGCGCCGCTGGATCCGGGGGCCGGAGGGCAAGGGCCGGCGCGGTCGCGGGCTGGAACAGCGGCTGGGCGACATGGTCGGCGACAACCAGGCCGCGCTGAAATCGCTTCAGGACGCCATCCGCGCCTCCGCCGCCCTGCCGGGCGAAGGCGTCTCCGGCCGGGTCGCCCCGGCCTCGGGCGAGGTCAATCCGATCGGGCCGATCGAGGCCTTCCTCGCCGCCGCCCTGAACCAGTTGCGCGCCCGAACCGCCGAGAACAGTTCCTATGGCGGGCCCGAGTTCGGCATGGAGTGCGCCCTGAAGCCGGTGACCGATCCGGTGGCGGAAACGGCCCGCGCGGCGGCTCAGGCTCTGGCGGCCATCGAAGCGCCCCTGCTGGCCCTGTCGCGCCATCTGGAGGACATCCTCGACGACGAGGCGGCGGAACTGGACGGATCGCAGCGGTCGCGAATCGAGGGAGCGCTGCGCGGTCTGGATCGGCGCGCGCGGATGACCCTGCCGGGCTGGCGCTCGATGCTGGCGGCGCTGGAGGACGGGGGCGACCAGCCGGATCCCGACTTCGTCGACTGGCTGTCGGCCGAGACCGCCTTCGGTCGTATTCATGATGTGGCGCTGCGCCGCCATTGGATCGATCCGACCGTACCGCTGGAGGCCGCGGTCATCGTGCCGGCCCATGGAGTGCTGGTGACCTCGGCGACCCTGTCCGATCCCTTGCAGGACGACCCGTTCGATCTGGCGCGCCTGCGCACCGGCTCGGCGCGTCTGATCGAGCCGCCCCGGACCCTGAAGGTCGAGAGCCCCTTCGACTACGCCGCCAACAGCCGGGTCATCGTCGTCAACGACCTGGTCAAGGACGACCCGCGCCAGACCGCGGCGGCGATGCGCGAACTGTTCCTGGCGGCCGGCGGCGGGGGGCTGGGCCTGTTCACCGCCATCCGCAGGCTGAAATCGGTCTATGAGCGGCTGGGGCCGGACCTGGCGAAGTCGGGCGTGCCCCTTTACGCCCAGCATGTCGATCCGCTCGAGGTCGGGGCGCTGGTCGACATGTTCCGGGTCGAGGAGAACTCGTGCCTGCTGGGCACCGACGCCGTGCGCGACGGGGTCGACGTGCCGGGCCGATCGCTGCGCGTCCTCGCCTTCGACCGCGTGCCCTGGCCGCGCCCTGACCTGTTGCACAAGGCGCGACGGGAGCGGTTGGGGGGCAAGGGCTATGACGACGCCATCGCCCGCGCCCGCATCGCCCAGGCCTTCGGCCGCCTGATCCGGCGTGGTGACGACAAGGGGGTCTTCCTGATGTTGGACGCCGCCACCCCGACCCGCCTGTTCGCCAGCCTGCCGCCGGGAACCGAGGTCCAGCGCATGGGGCTGGCCGATGCCGTGGAGACGGTGCGCGAGTTTCTGGGGTAGGAGCACAGACCTTCCCTCGCTTGCGGGGAAAACGTCAGCTCGTCGAGCGAAGCGAGACGCCTGACGATGGGGGAGTTTCACCACCCTGGTCCGGCTGCGTCGGACGCCGCGCCACCTTCCCCGCAAGCGGGGGCCTTGATTCAGCTCTCGAAACTGATCTCGATCCGGTCGGCCGACCGGGCCGCCGGGCCGTGGAAGACAGCCTCGATATTGTTGCCGTCGGGGTCCAGCAGGAAGGCGGCGTAATAGCCGGGATGGTAGGGGCGTTCGCCCGGCCCGCCGTTGTCGGTGCCGCCCGCCGCCAGTCCGGCTGAGTGAAAGGCCTCGACCATGGCGCGGTCCCTGGCCTGAAACGCCAGATGGTGCCGACCGGTCAGGGCGCCCAGGGCCGCCTCGCTGTCGGGAGAGGAGACGAACAGTTCGTCGGCCCAGAAGAAGGTCTCGGCCTCGCCGCCGATCGGCACCTGCAGAGCCCCCAGGACGGCGTCGTAGAAGCGGCGGCTGGCCCGCAGGTCGCGTACAACCAATTGCAGATGGTCGATCAGCCGGCCGCGATACAAGGTCTGGGCGTCCATGGAATCCTCCGGGTCTTGCGGCTGAACGTCGGTGTCGCGGAGGCGTTCCTGACAGTAGCGAGCGCGGCTGCGCATCGTCTAAGGAGAGCGAATGACCGATGTTCCGACCAAGCGACACAGCCGTGTGGGCCTGTACGCCCCCTTCGTCATCGTGCTGATCGCCCTGGCCGGCTGGACAGGCTGGTGGCTCTATCTGACGCGCCAGATCGACCGGGGGCTGGAGGCCCAGGCCGTGACGATGCGGCAGGACGGCTGGGACGTGCGTTACGCCGACAAACGGATCGTCGGCTGGCCCTTCCGCGCCAATGTGAAACTGACCCATGTCACGATCGCCGCCCCGTCGGGGCACGCCATCGCCGCGCCGGAACTGAACGCCGAGGCCAACGCCTATCAGCCGACCAAATGGGTCATCGTCGCGCCCGACGGCCTGACCATCACCCGCGCCGGCAAGGGCAAGGTGGCGGTCAACGGCGACGCCATCCGGATGAGCGCCAGCGGCATCGACCAGCGCTGGCCCACTCTGTCGCTGGAACTGGTCAATCCGATCTTCACCGCCCACCCAGACGGCGAACCCTTCCCCATCGCCCGCGCCGCCCGGATCGAGGTCTACAGCCGGCCGCATCTGGTGGGCTCGACCGTCGCCACTGACGACATCGACGTGATGTTCCGCCTGGTCGACGGCCAGGGCCGCGCCAACGGGCCGGTCGAGGGCTTCGCCCAGGACGGCAAGCTGACGACCCAGTTGGAGGCCACCATCGGCCAGGCCAGCCTGTTGAAGGGCGGCGACGCGGCCGGGGTCTTTTCGATGTGGACGAAGGGCGGCGGGACCTTCCGCAATCTGCGCGGCGATCTGCAGGCCGGGGACAGCCGCGCGACCCTGAGCAGCGACGTGCTTCAGGCCGACGCAGCCGGGCGGCTGACCGGCCAGGTGGCGTTGCAGTCACAGAAGCCTCTGCCGGCCCTGTCCGGCCTTCTGGAGACCCGCCAGGGTCCGGTGAACCGGATCGGCGCAGCGGGGGCCGCCGCAGCGGCGGGCGCCGCCGATGCGGCCGGACGCGAGGACTTGGCCCTGACCCTGATCTTCCGTGACGGCCGCACCTGGCTTGGGCCCTTCCCGCTGGCGCCGGCGCCGAAACTGTTCTGATGTCGCTGTTGCAGGAGGCCCGGGACGACGCGGTTGTGACGGCTCTGGATCGGGCGGTGGTCGAGGCGGTGCGGGCGCGGATCGCCGCCGGGTCGCGGGGCAGGGTCGACGCCTCGGTCCTCGCCCTGCGCGGTCTGATGGCGGATCTTGCGCCCGCCGAAGCCGCCGTGCTGAAGGCGGTGTGGGGGCGGGTCGATGCGACGACCGGGCCGTCCCTGCTGGCCAGCGGCGGCCTGGCCCAGATTCTGGCCGCCGACCGCTACGGCCTGGTCGTACGGCCCCAGCCCGCCGAGGAGGCGCTGAAGGCGGTGGAGGACGGCGCGCGCGCCCTGATCGACCTGTCTTCGAACCGTCCCTGGTGGGGCAGGCTGCTGGCCCGGCCGGAGCTGAGGATTGTCGCAGCCCTGCCGGACGACCGCCTCGCCCGCCCCCAGGCCTTCCTCGTGTCGAAGGAAGCCTCCGGCCCCACGGGCGACGACCGCAGCTTCTGGGTCACCGACAGCGGCTGGTCCGACGCCAGGATCGTCGAGGCCCTGGCCGGCGCAGGCCTGGTCGCCGACGCCCTGGCGGCGGCGGGCGGCTTGAAGCTGTTCGTGCTGACGGGCTATGTGCAGGCCGAGGACGGGCGGCTGAACAGCGCGCCCGGCCGCCTGAACGGCGTCATCGGCGCCGCCCCCCTCTTCTGAGATCAAGGTTTCCTATGACCGACCTGCCGACCCCCAAGCCCGGCATCCTCGACATCGCCCCCTATGTCGGCGGCAAGTCGTCTATCGCCGGCGTCGCCGAGCCGATGAAACTCTCCTCGAACGAGAACATGCTGGGGGCCGGGGAGAAGGCCCGTGCGGCCTATGAGGCGGCGGTCCGCAACATCCACATCTATCCCGACGGCCGCGCGACCAAGCTGCGCGAGGCGGCGGCGCAGAAGCACGGGCTGGAGCCCGAGCGGCTGATCTTCGGCAATGGCTCGGACGAGGTCTTCGCCCTGCTGAACCAGACCTATCTGACGGCCGGCGACAATATCGTCTGCGGCCAGTACGGCTTCCTGGCCTATCGGATCAGCGCCCTGGGCTGCGAGGCCCAGGTCAAGCTGGCGCCCGAGCCGAATTTCAAGGCCGAGGTCGACGCCCTGCTGGCCCAGGTCGATGAGCGGACGAAGATCGTCTATGTCTCCAACCCGTCAAACCCGACGGGCAGCTACAACACCGGCGACGAAATCCGCCGCCTGCACGCCGCCCTGCCCAGCCACATCATCCTGGTGATCGACGAGGCCTATGCCGAATATGTCGTGGAGGCGGACTGGGAGACCGCCTTCCCGCTGGCCAGGGACGCGTCGAACATCGTGGTGACCCGCACCTTCTCCAAGATCCACGGCCTGGGGGGATTACGCATCGGCTTCGGCTATGCGCCGCTGGCGGTGGTCGAGGCGATGGACCGGATCCGCCTGCCGTTCAACGTCTCGGTTCCCGGACTGGAGGCGGCGACGGCGGCCTTGGGCGACGAGGCGCACCAGCTGGCGTCGCGCGACCTGATCACGGCCTGGAAGCCGCGTCTGACCCAGGCCCTGCGCGGCTTCGGTTTCGAGGTCCTGCCTAGCGCCGGCAACTTCGTCCTGGTGCTGTTCGACGGCGCCGAACGGGCCGCCGCCGCCAGCGACTATCTGAACGCCAAGGGGATCATCGTCCGGGGCGTCGGCGGCTATGGCCTGCCGCAGGGGCTGCGGATCACCATCGGCACGGAAGACCAGAACCGCGCCGTGATGGACGCGCTGAGCGAGTTTGCGGCCAGCTAGGGCGTGATTGGCTGGACGCCCAGCGAGCCGGCGGGCCGCACCCGCTTCGACCAGCGCCGCAGCGTCCGGTCCAGCGGACGGTCGATCAGCCAGTAGATGAACAGGCCGCCGGCTACGCCGGCGACAGCCGCCGCCGCCATTCCCGGCACAAGGAATTCGGGGGGCAGCAGTTTGCGCACCGCCACGGTCACTGCGGCGACGGCGAACAGGTGGAACAGGTAGATGGCGTAGCTGGCGTCGCCCGCGACGGTGGCCCAGCTCGGCATGCGCGCCTCCAGAGGACGGGTCCCGAAGGCCAGCAGGCCGACGATGGCCACGCAGGTCGCGATGATCCAGACCTGTATCATCGGATTGGTGTCGTTCCGGTCATAGGTCGCCAGGATCACGGTCAGCACCCCCACGACGAAGGTCACAAGCGTCAGCATCGCCTGACGCGACAGCACGACCGGCCTGCCCTGGGTGGCCACCGCCAGCCATACGCCGGCGACGAAGGCGAGGGAATCGATCCGGGTGTAGAAGATCGCGGCCGCCGAATGGAATTCCATCGTCAGGCCGGCGATGATCAGGACGCCGAAGATCAGGGACAGACCGATCGCGCGCTTCAGGGCGGTCAGGCCCGACAGCAGGGCGAAGAGCACGTAGAAGAACATCTCGTAGTTCAACGTCCAGCCGAGCTTCATCACGGGGTTAATGTCGCCTGACGGCGCATGGGCCGGCACGAACAGCAAAGACAGCACCAGGTGCTTTAGGTCGAAGGTGGTCTGTTTGAACGCCCAGGGCGCGATCAGGACACCCGCCACCGTAACGGCGGTGGCGATATAATAGAGCGGAACGATCCTCAGCAGTCGCCGCCGCATGAAGTCGAGCGGCGAGAAGCTGCCCTGGCTGGTCGTCACCACCATGATGTAGCCGCTGATGACGAAGAACAGGGCGACGCCGACACGTCCAACAAGATGGCTTGCCCCTGGTGCGGAGGCGGAGGGATGGGAAATCGCGTGGGCGACGGCCACGGCAATCGCCGCGAGGGCGCGCCCCCACTGAATGCCCATCACCCGCGACGCGGGATGGGCCTGGCCTTGCAGCATGGACATGTCTCTTCCCCGAAGCACGACGGATGCACCAGCCGCCGTACTCATCTCCCAAGCCGTTCAGTCGGCTCCCTGTGTGTCATCCTGACACACGCCTCTGTTTCACGCAAAGAGGGGGCCGGGAATGACTCAGTCCGCGCTGGAGAAGCGGATCACGCCGATCACGCCGGCGCGCCAGATCCCCTCGTCGTCGACCAGGGGGCTGTCCCTGGTGTCGCCCAGGCGCTGTTCGTAGTTGACGAAGCCGCCGAGGCCGAACCGCTTGCCGACCGGAATGGCCAGGAAGGCTACGGCGCCGGCGCCTGAGAGACCGCCCGAGGCCTCATAGGGCTGGTAGCCGCTGCCCGGGGCCTGTTCGGCGGTGATCCCGTAATAGCGTTGCAGCCGCTCGTCGCTGCCGCCGGTCACATAGCCGCTGACGCGCAGCAGACCGACCGGGGTGACGCGCTGATGGCCGACAGAGGCGTAATACTGGGTTCCGGCGTCGTCGCCCGATACGTCCTGGGCGATGCGGCCGCCGACCACGATTCCGCCGAACCGCTTGTAGGCGTAAAGGGCCGCGTCAGCGCCCAGGTCCGGCCGCTCCAGGCTGGAGCCCTCGATGTCGCCTGCGGCGAAGCGGGGCCGGATCTGCACCCCGGCGCGGAAGTCGTCGGTCTTGAAGGCGTTCCAGCCCAGGCCGTCCAGGCCGTTGGCGTAGACCACGTCCTTGTAGTTGGCCGAACCCCAGGCGGTGAAGTTGACGTCGTCGCCCGTATTGCCCGTGGCGCTGAAGCCGTGGGTCACGCCGCCGCCGAGCTCCACGCGCCAGGTCTTGGGCGCCTCGACCTCCTCATACGGCTGCGACTGGGCCAGGGCGGATCCGGCCACGGCGGCGAAGGCGACGGAGAGGAGGAAGGGGCGAAGCATCGGGCGTTTCCATGATTGCGCCCGAGCGGGGGAACTCAGGCTGGATCAGAATGCACAAGCTGGGCCTTTGGCTCCAGCAGGGCGGCAGAAGCCGTCTCGATGCGGCTTTCGAGCAACGCCATCATGGCTCCGCGCTTCAGTTGGGCGGGGATCGGCTCCAGGAATTCGAACACGACCGTCCCCGGATAGCGGCGGAAGCCGTGGGCCGGCCAGTGGACGCCGGAGTTGGTGGCGACGGGCCAGCAGGGGCCTTCCAGGTCGCGATAGATGGCGGCCACCCCAGGCTTGTAGTCGCCGGGCACGCCCGGATCATTGCGGGTGCCCTCGGGGAAGATGACGATCTGGCGGCCTTCGGACAGGCGGTCGCGGGCCTGGCGGGTCATGTCTTTCAGCGCCTTGGCGTGGCCGGCGCGGTCGACGGCGATCATCTTGGCCTTCCAGGCGAACCAGCCGAAGAAGGGCAGGGGCATCAGCTCCTTCTTCATCACGAAACAGGCGTCGGGCAGGACGGCCAGCAGGGCCACGATGTCCAGCATCCCCTGGTGTTTTGAGGCGATCAGGGCGGCGCCCGACGGGGCATGTTCCAGACCGCGCACCTCGACCTTGACCCCGGCGATCCAGCGCAGGCCGAACAGGACGATCCGCGCCCACAGCTTGCAGACGCCCTGGGCGTAGCGGTGCGGCGCCAGCAGGATGGGCGACAGACCGACGGCGACGAGCGGCATCGACAGATAGAGCCAGGCGGAGAAGAGCAGGGAACGCAGGGTGTTCACTTAGGCGGGAGCCTTTTCGGCGGGGGTTTCGGAGGCGGGCGTGTCGTCGCTAAGACGACGGACGCCCTCGCGGCCCAGGGCGGCGAGATATTTCATATACTCCAAAGTCATCCGTCGCGCCGTCACCGTCGCGCGCCACCAGTGGCGATTGTCCAGCGACGGGGTCGAGACGGCGTAGGGCGTCAGCCTGGCGCCCGGCAACTGGCCCCGGATCTCCACCAGCGAGCGCGGCATATGATAGTCGGAGGTGACGACGATCAGGTCGTCATAGCCCTTGGCCCGCGCCCAGGCGGCGATCTCCTGGGCGTTGCCGACCGTGTCCTCGGCCTCGAAGCCCAGGTCGACGCAGCAGTTGAACAGGCGGCTGGATCCCGGCGTCAGCTCGCGCAGTTCGCGGCGGCGGACCTCGCGGTTGACGCCCGAGATCAGGACTCGCTGGCCCTTGCCCTGTTCCAGCAGGCGAATGGCGGCGTTGACCCGTTCGGACGAGGGGCCGGTCAGGGCCACGATGGCGTCGGCCTGGGCGGGGTCGTCGGCGGGCGTCAGCTCGCGCACCCGGTGTGCGAAGGCGAACAGGCCGACCAGCCAGATCAGGGCGACGATGCCGATGACGACGAGCAGCCTCATCCCTTCCCCCGATCCGAACCCAGCACCTGCATGGCGGCGAATCTGGCCGCGAGAAGCGCTACCGTAGCCGCCAGCAGCGGACATGGCGAGAGCAGCAGCAGGTCGCCCCAGGTGATCGGCAGGGCCTCGGTCAGGCCGCCCGATCCGCCCAGGAAGCGCAGGAAGGCCAGCATCAGACCCGCCAGCCCCGCCCCTATGGCTCCGGCGCCGGCGGCGATCAGGGCGAAGCGGCGCTGGAACAGCCAGGCGATCCGGCCGTCGGTCGCGCCGTTCAGGCTCAGGGTCTCGATCACCCCGCGCCCGGCGGCGAGGCCGGCCCGGGTGGCGTAGGCGATGGCGGCGGCGGCGGCGAAGGCGACAGCCAGGAAGGCGGCGACGGCCAGGGTGGTGATCAGGGCGGCCGAGCGTTCGACCTCGCCCCGCCACAGGCTGTGGTCGTCGACGGTGGCGTCCAGCCCGGCCTCGGCCAGGGCGCGGCTCAGGGTTACGGCGCTGGCGGGGGCGTCGGGCGTCAGGCGCACGGTGACCAGATGGGGCAGGGGCAGGTCGGGCAGGACCGCGTCGCCCAGCCAGGGACGCACCAGATCCTCGGCCGCCTTGCGGTCCAGGGCGGCGGCTTCCTCCACCCCGTCGACGCCGGACAGGGTCTCGGCCGCGCGGGCGGCGGCGGTGTCGCCGGTCTCGCCGACGCGGGGGCGGACCTGGACCGTGGCCTCGGATCCCAGCTGGCGCGCCCAGCCGTGGGCGGCGCGGTCGGCCGCCGAGGCGGCGACGGCGGCGAGACAGGCCAGGAAGCAGAGCACGGCGATGACGGTCATCAACCAGGGCTCGCCGGCGGCGGCGGGCGGCAGCAGGCCGGGGCGGCGTTCCGGCAGGAGCGACGGAATCCTGAAGGCGGGCAGGCGAACGGCAGGGAGGCGGATCATGCGGCGGCTCGCCGGGCTTCGCTCAGCCGTCCCTTGTCCAGCCGCAGCACCCGCGCGCCCGAGCGTTCGGCCAGGGCCTGGTCGTGGCTGGCGATCAGGACGGTGGCCCCCAGTCGGTTCAGCGACTGGAACAGGCGCAGCAACTTCTCGGCCATGATGTTGTCGACGCTGCCGGTCGGTTCGTCGGCGACGATCAGGCCGGGGCGGGTGATGACGGCCCGTGCGATGGCCAGCCGCTGTTTCTCGCCGCCGGACAGGGCCGGGGGGCGGGCGTCCATCCGGTCGCCCAGCCCGACCCATTTCAGCATCTCTTCCACGTCGGCGGCGTAGTCGGCCTCGCGCTGATGCGCCAGACGCAGCGGCAGGGCGGCGTTGTCGAAGGCCGACAGATGGTCCAGCAGACGGAAGTCCTGGAACACCACCCCCATGCGGCGGCGGAAGGCGGGGATGTCGCGGCGGTCGATTTCGGACACCTCGGCTCCGAACAGGCGGATGGTTCCCTTCGTCGGCCGGTCGGTCAGGGTCAGAAGCCGCAGAAGAGAAGACTTTCCGGCGCCGGACGGGCCGGTAAGGAAGTGGAAAGAGCCGCGCGGCAGAATGAGGTTAATGTCACGCAGCACGTCAGGCGCGTCCGCATAGCCGAAACCCACGCCCGACAGGCGGGCGGTCTCGGTCACGGGGGCGGAATCGGCGGCGCTGGGTGGCGAGGACGGCATTCGAGTTTGTTTCAGGGACAAGGCGCGAGATCGCGCCTTACAGGAGGGGGCGACAGCCTCGCAGTCAGCCACATGATACTGACCTGCCCCGCCTGCGCCACCAGCTATTTCATTCGCGACGACGCGATGGGGCCGAACGGCCGCAAGGTCCGTTGCAAGACCTGCGGCGAAGTCTGGCACGCCAGCAACGACGAGCCGCTGGAATTGAGCCTGGAGCCCGAGGCCGCAGCATCCGAGCCGGCGTCGGCGCCCGAGGTCCACAGCCTGGCGGAAACCCCGGCGCCCGAACTGCCCAAGGCCTTCCGCGCCCGCGCCGAACAGCAGCGCCGTGTCCGCCGCGCCGCCACCCACGGGGTGGTCTGGGCCGGTCTGGCCAGCGCCTTCGTCGGCCTGATCGTTTCGGCCTTCCTGTTCCGCGTCGAGGTGGTCGAGGCCTTCCCCCGCGCCGCCGCCGCCTATGCCGCTGTGGGCACGCCGGTCAATCCGATCGGCCTGGACTTCGAGGCCATGAGCGCCAAGGAAGTCCCCAATCATCCGGGCATGGTCCTGGTGTCCGGCGCCCTGCGCAATGTCCGCGACGCCGAGATCGTCGCTCCGCCGGTCCGCGTGGCCCTGCTGGACGAGCATGGCGCCGAGGTCGGCTTCAAGGTGGTCGCCATCGATGCGGCGCCGGTCCTGCCCGGCAAGGTCCAGGGCTTCGCCGTCATGATCCCGGATCCCGGCGGTCACGGCGCCGACATCGGCGTCAACTTCGTCGCCGCGCCCGAGGCTCACGGCTCGGATCACGCCAGACCGGCTGTTCCGGCCGGGTCTGCAGATCACGGCGAAGACCACGCCGCGCCGTCGCATGGTCCCGCGCCTGCGGCCAAGGCGGCGGGCAAGGCCGACCCGCATGGGCCTGCAGCCGCCCCGGCGGCCCACGCCACGACGGTGGCGTCCGCCTCGAATGGGCTGCGTTCGGCCGTTGCGCCGGGCATGGGCGGGCACGCCAGCGACGCCCCGATCGAGGCCAAGCCGATTCCGGTGGTGGACAGGGGCCACGGCGAGGCGGTATCCGCCTCGCATCATGGCTGATCCCTCCCCGAAGCCGACCGTCCTCCTCGCCGAGGCCGACATCGCCCGCGTCGTGGCGGACCTCGCCGCGCGCATCGCTCCCGTCATCGACGACGAGACGGTCGCCGCCGTGCTGCTGACCGGCGGTCTGTGGTTCGCCGCCGACCTGACCCGCGCCCTGTCGCGCGTCGGCAGGAATGTCCGTTTCGACGCCCTGTGGCTGGCCTCTTATGGCGACGACAAGACCAGCCGGGGCAAGATCGACGTCTACGCCCCGTTCCAGCGCCCCATCGCCGGGCGTCGGGTGCTGATCCTCGACGACGTGTTCGACACCGGCCTGTCGCTGGCCGAGGCGGTGCGGATCGCCAAAGAGGCCGGGGCGTCCGAGGTCCTGACCTGCGTCTTCGCCCGCAAGCCCTGGCCCGCCCCTCGTGCACCAGAGCCGGACTTCGTCGGCTGGGAGGCTCCCAACCGGTTCCTGGTCGGCTATGGGCTCGACAACGCTGGCGGATTGCGTGGCCTTCCGGACATCTGCGCGCTGGACTGACGATAAAGCGGCCGGTTCGGCGTTGACTCTCGGACGCCCTTCCGTATATGTCGCCGCTCTTCGCCACCGGGGGTGTCTCCGGGGGGCGTATCTTTTTTTGCGTTTGCGCTGAGGCTTCAACATGTACGCGGTGATCAAGACCGGCGGCAAGCAGTACCGGGTCCAACCGGGCGACACCATCGTCGTCGAAAAGCTCGACGGCGACGCCGGCGCGGAGCTGAAGTTCGACAGCGTCCTGATGCTGGGCGGCGACAAGGGCGTGACCCTGGGCGCCCCGCTGATCGACGGCGCCTTCGTCGGCGCGACCCTGATCGAAACCCGCAAGGGCGAGAAGATCAAGATCTTCAAGAAGACCCGTCGCCAGGGCTATCGCCGTACGAACGGCCATCGCCAGCAGGAATCGGTTCTGCGCATCACCGGCATCGAAGGCGCCGGCGAGACCGCCAAGTGGGACGGCAAGATCGAGCTGACCACCAAGGCCGAGATCAATCTGCGGGCCCGCAACCTGGCCACCCGTGACGCGACCTCCTCGCTGGGTTCGACCGAGACGGTCGTGACCGACGTGGACGGCGCCGAGGTCAAGGGCGTCGTGGTCGAGAGCTCGGCTCCCGCCAAGAAGGCCCCGGCCAAGAAGAAGGCCGCCGCCAAGACCGAAGCTTCGGGCGACGAAGCCTAAGACATTCACCGGCGCCTCACCGCGCCAGACCAGTTATTGTGGCGTCCTCAAGTAGGCCGAAAGGCCGATAGGACACCAAAGAGAGACGGAGCATTACGATGGCTCACAAGAAATCCGGTGGTTCGTCGCGTAACGGTCGCGACTCCCAGTCGAAGCGCCTCGGCGTGAAGAAGTATGGCGGCGAGCGCGTGCTGGCCGGCAACATCATCGTGCGTCAGCGCGGCACCACCTTCCACCCGGGTGAGAACATCGGCATGGGCCGCGACCACACCCTGTTCGCCCTCGCCCAGGGCGCGGTGAAATTCACCAAAAAGGCCAATGGCCGTTGTTACGTTTCGGTCCTCGCGGCCAACGACGACGCCGCTCAGGCGATGGCCGCCGAGTAACGCAGTCTGGATTTCACCGGATCGCGTTGCTCCCGAAGCAGCCGATCCGGACCAGGGAAATATTTCCGCGGGGAGTCTGGATCACCAGGCTCCCCGTTTGCGTTTCCCCGCCTCGAAGACCGCCCGAGCCCTCCAAGGAGGCGGTCGCGACAAGCGAATGACAGCCGAAAGTGGCCACCGGTTTCGGCGCCCGTCATTCGCCAACGTTAGAGAGGCGATTGCTATGTGCGTCATTGAAACCTCCCCCGTCGTCGAGACGCGGCGTCTGGTGCTGCGCGCGCCCATGCCCCAGGACGCCCCGCGCATCGCGGCCCTGGCCAATGATCTCGACATCGCCCGCATGACCAAGCGGATGCCGCACCCGTTCCACATGGGCCACGCCGACGACTTCGTGCTGCAGGTCGCGTCGCAGGACCCGGCGCGGGCCAACACCTTCGTCATCGACCACGAGGACGCCGGCCCCATCGGGGTCATCGGCCTGTTCGAGGGGGAGGATCGGGTGCCGGAGACCGGCTACTGGATCGGGCGGGACTACTGGGGGCGGGGCTTCGCCACCGAGGCCCTGGACGGCGCCCTGGTCTGGGCCAGCCGCAAGTGGAAGCGCCGGGCCCTGATCGCCGGGCATTTCGCCGACAACCCCGCCTCGGGGCGCGTGCTGGAGAAGGCGGGCTTCCTCTATACGGGCGAAACCCGCCGGGCCTGGAGCCAGGCGCGGCGGGCGGAAGCGGATACGCGGATGATGGTGTGGCTGGCCTGATCGGTCAGCCGCTCTAGCCTATCCGGCGAGGCTGGGGCCGTAGATGGCGGCGGCGCCGACCAGGCCCGCGACCAGCATGGCCACGGCGCCGGAGACGAAGGCCATCACGGTCCTGGCCCGGCGACGGCGCATTCCGCCGGCGCGATACTGACGGATCAGCACCGTGGGGCCCCGCGTGAAGGCTTCTGAACCGATGATGTTGTGCTGGGACAAGAACGCGCTCCCCCGGACTGTCGCTCGAAGCGGCGATCAGTCGGGGGCGGACGCGGCCAGAAGATGGCGATCCGCGTTACCGGGGTCGCATCTTCGTGAGAGGTTGAATCCCTTGAGGTTCGCCGTGCGAGCCTAGCCGCAGAATATCAACTGCCCGCTGTAGGCGCGGTAGTAGCCGCTGGCGGGGTCATAGGAGCGGTAGGTCGCGCGGCACCAGTCGATGCGGCGGCCGTCGCGGCCCGGACCATAGGCCTGGCCGTAGCGGGGTCCGTAACCGTAACCCCCGCCGGGATAGATCAGGTCGGGACGGCCGTAGGCGCCGGGATAGACGGCCGCGCCCTGGCTGTAGCCGTAGCGGCCGTAGCTGTGGCCATGGGCGTAGCGGCCGCCGGAGGTGTAATAACCCCGATCCCGATAGGGCCGCTGGTCTCGCCAGGCGGCGCCGCAGTCGGCCCTGTTGGCGTCCCAATAGCGGTCGCAACGATAGTCGCCCGGACGATCCGCCTGGCCGTTGAAGTCGTAGCGACCGCCGTAGCCATAGCTCGCGGGGTGGTCATAGGCGCGCGCATCGCTTCGCCAGCCGTAATTCCGGGCCTGGGCCAGGACGGGCGAAGAGGTGAGGGTCGCAAGGGCGACCGCGATCAGAACGGGTCTCATGGTTAATCCCCAAGGTCGGCCGAAAGGCCGGGGCGGATGGGAACGCTTACTGGAGACTCTAGGGCAGGGCTTACAGGGTGACGTTGACCACGCGGCCGCCGCGGGTGTCGACATGGCGCATCAGGACCAGCGGCCCCTCGGCGCCCGGGGCGGTGACCGGCACGATCAGGAACCAGCCGCCGTCGGGCAGGCCGGTGAAGCGAAAGCCGTTGTCGACGCAGGTCTCGGACCGGACGAAGGTGCTGTAGTTGGCGTTGGCGTCCGGCACGGTGCGGGCGCGAACCACGGCCGCAGGCACGGCGGCTCGCTCGGTCGAGCCGTACAGGGTGCGGAAGCGGGCGCGGGTATAGGGGGTGTCAGGCGTCAGACCGGCGGAGGCGGCGCAGGTCCAGGCCTTGCCGTCCTGGCGATAGGCGATGCGGCCCTCGATGGCGGCCTGGCCCACGCGGTCGGACCAGGCGAAGTCGGCCGTATTGAAGACGGCGGGTCCGCCGACCGGGGTTCCTGTCGGATAGGTGGTCGGGGCGCAGGCGGCCAGGGCCGAGACGGCCAGGGCTGCGGCGGCGAGTTTGCGGATAGACATCAGGGCTTCCTCCGGAAATCCGGGCACCCCCGGGGGAGGGCGTGGGTCCCGGACGGGATCGTGGACAGGTCGCGGGGAGCGACGCCCCGACTATCGCACGACCCATAACGCGACTTCCACGGTCAAGGTTGCGGCCTCTGGACCGGGAACCGACAAAGCGCGAAAGATGCGGGAGATTTTTCGTCGGGCGGCAGGTCCGGCGGCAGTAGGGATTAGCCGGATGACCGTCACCTTCGCCGATATAGAGGCCGCGCGCGGCCGAATCGCCGGTCAGGTCGACCACACCCCGACCCGCTATTCCCGCAAGCTGTCGCAGCTGACCGGGGCCGAGGTCTGGGTCAAGTTCGACAATCTGCACTTCACCGGCAGCTTCAAGGAGCGGGGCGCGCTGAATCGTCTGCTGCTGCTGAGTCCTGAGGAGCGCAAACGCGGAGTGGTGGCGGCCAGCGCGGGGAACCACGCCCAGGCCCTGGCCTATCACGGCGGGCGGCTGGGCGTGCCGGTGACCATCGTCATGCCGGAGGGCACCCCCTTCGCCAAGATCAACGGCACCCGGTCGCATGGGGCGACGGTGGTGATCCACGGCCTGGATTTCACCGGCTCGACCGAGGAAGCCAAGCGGCTGGAGGCCGAGAAGGGCTATGTCTTCGTCTCGGCCTTCGACGACGAGGGGATCGTGGCGGGGCAGGGCGTCTGCGCCATCGAATTCCTGGAGGACGCGCCCGAGATCGAGGCCATGATCGTGCCGATCGGCGGCGGCGGCCTGATCGCCGGCTGCGCCATCGCCGCCAAGGCCATGAAGCCGGGGATCAAGGTGTTCGGGGTCGAGGCGGCGCGCTATCCGTCCTTCACCGCCAAAAGGGCGGGCCTGCCGCCGGTCTGCACCGGCCAGACCATCGCCGAGGGCATAGCCATCAAGGCGGTAGGCGACATTCCCTTCGGCCTGGCCGACGCCCTGATCGACGAGGTCTTCGTGGTGGACGAGGCCGACTTCGAACGCGGCGTCTCCTTCATGGCGACGATGGAGAAGACGGTCTGCGAGGGCGCCGGCGCCGGCGGTCTGGCGACCCTGCTGCGGAACCCCGAGCGGTTTCAGGGCATGAAGGTCGGGATCGAGCTGACCGGCGGAAATATCGACGCGCGGATGCTGGCCGTGGTGCTGAACCGCGAGATGGTCCGTGAACGGAGGTTGATCGTCTATCGCATTCTGGGCGACGACCGGCCGGGAATGCTGTCGGCCATGGCGGCGGTGATCGGCGGCCTGGGCGGAAACATCATCGACGTGGTCCACAACCGGCTGGCGCTCGACGTGCCGGCCAAGGGCGCCGAGTTCGACATCATGGTCGAAACGCGCGATAGCGCCCACGCCGACGAGATCGGCGAAGCCTTGAAGGAACGCGGCTATGAACTTCGGATGGGGTAGGGCGGCGTTGATCGCGGCCTTCTTGCTGGCGGGCTGCGGCCGGTCCGAGCCGGTCGATCCGAATGCGGGCAAGGCCGAAGCCGCCGCCTTCATGGAGAAGAACTCCAAGGAAGACGGCGTCCAGACCCTGCCCAGCGGCCTGCAGTACAAGGTGGTCCAGTCGGGGCCGCCGGGAAGCGTCAGCCCGGACCGCAATGACCTGGTCAAGGTCGATTACGAGGGCAAGCTGGTCGACAACACCGTGTTCGACAGCTCGTTCGCGCGCGGGGCGCCGGCGATCTTCACGCCCGAGACCGTGGTCCCCGGCTGGACCGAGGCGCTGCAGAAGATGCGCGTCGGCGACGAATGGATCCTCTATGTGCCGCCGGCCCTGGGTTATGGCGAAAGAGGCGGCGGAAGCGACATCCCGCCCAATGCGGTGCTGATCTTCCGGCTGAAGCTGCTGGACGTGGCCAAGGCGCCGGGCGGCGGATCGGGTGTTGGGACGGGGATGGGGTGATCCGTTGATCTGGGGCTCTTTCCCGGGACATGGGGAAAAGCCGGTGGGGCGGCGGCCGAGTTGCACTCGGAAAATTCGAGTGCAACGAGTCCAGCTCTAAACAATTCATTGTTCTGAAACGGAAAATATTGGGCGGAGCGATTGTGCTGCGCAACCCGGTGCAATCGCGTGGCGGATGAAGCCTCTCCCGCGTCCGACCAGGCTCGATGGCGATGTCAAAGAATTGACGCCCATTTAGTCCGATCTCGATCCCTGCGGCGTCGATCGTGATTCCGCCTGGACAGGTGTCTGAAAAGACGTCGATCCGTCTTCGAAATTAGGCGCGCCGACGCCATTCGGCCAGGACCTGGGGGTCCGTCTCGACCGCGCCGTCCGACAGGGCGGCGAAGTCCGGCGCCGGCATCAGTCGCGACAGGGCCCAGACGGCCGAGCCGCGCACGAGGGGCGAGGGGTCGTCCAGCAGGGCCTGGGTCGGGGCGATCAGGCCGGCGTCGCCGGAGTTGCCGACGGCATAGAGGACGTTCCTCATGAACCGATCACGGCCGATCCGCTTGACCGGGCTCTTGGTGAACAGGGCGCGGAAGGCGGCGTCGTCGAGCGCCAGCAGGTCGGACAGGCGCGGGCTCTCGAAGGCGGGGCGCGGCGCCAGCCGGATCTCGCGGGCTTCCTGGGCGAACTTGTTCCACGGGCAGGCGGCCAGACAGTCGTCGCAGCCATAGAGGCGCGACCCGGTCATGACCCGGAATTCCTCTGGCCAGGGACCGGCGAATTCGATGGTCAGATAGGAGAGGCAGCGCCGGGCGTCGAGCTGGAACGGGGCCGGGAAGGCGTTCGTGGGACAGGCGTCGAGACAGGCGGTGCAGCGGCCGCAGTGTTCCGTCTCGGCCTCGTCCGGTGCGATGTCGGCGACGGTCAGGATCGTGCCCAGGAACAGCCAGTTGCCGTGGGTGCGGCTGAGCAGATTGGTGTGTTTGCCCTGCCAGCCCAGGCCGGCGCGCTGGGCCAACGGCTTTTCCATTAGGGGGGCGGTGTCGACGAAGACCTTGAGGTCGGCGCCGTTGCGGGCGGCGATCTGGCCCGCCAGCTGTTTCAGCCGACCCTTGATGAGCTCGTGATAGTCGTCGCCGCGGGCATAGACGGAGATATAGCCGGCCGACCGGTCCTGAAGCTGGTCCAGCGGGTTGTCCTCGGGGCCGTAGTTCATGCCCAGGACGATGGCGGTCTTGGCCTGGTCCCACATGGCGGTGGGGTGATGGCGGCGGTCCAGGGTGGTCTGCATCCACTCCATCTCGCCGTGACGGCCTTCATCGACGAATTCGCGCAGTCGCTCGCCGGCCGGCCAGGCGTCGGCCGCCGAGGCGAAACGGCAGACGTCGAAGCCGAGCTCGGCCGCGCGCTGGCGGATGAAGGTTTTCAGGCGGTCGGACACGGGCGGGGGATAGCACACTGTCTCACCCGCACAGAGTGGGGAGCTACTCGCCTTTCCCTCCCCGTTCCGGGGAGGGTGGTCGCGCGGCGACCGGGTGGGGCGGCCCGGCAGGGACGCACTGACTTGATGGGAACAAGGGCTGTGGGGTTTTGCTCTGCCGCCCCCACCCGACCTCGCTACGCTCGGCCATCCTCCCCCGCAGGGGAGGGAGAGGCGCCTATCGCGTATTCAGAAATCCAGGTCCGCGTACCAGGCCGAGGGGGGAACGCCGACAAACCGGTCGCCCAGCAGGGGGCGGAAACAGGGGCGGGACTTGATCTTGGAATACCAGGTCTTCAGCGACAGCCAGTTGGCCCACTGGACCTCGCCGAAATAGTCGAGCACCGACAGGTGGGCGGCGGCGATCAGGTCGGCCTGGGTCAGGCGGCGGCCGGCCAGCCAGTCGCGGGTGGCGGCCAGTTCGTCCAGCATGGCCAGATGGGTCTTCAGGGCGTCGCGGCCGTCGCGCAGGGCGCGGGCCTCGGGCGGGCCGAGCTTGAGCAGGGGCTTCTCCATCCGCTCGTGCAGAAGGACGGCGTCGACCTCGTCGGTGAAACGGCGTTCGAACCAGCCGGTCAGGCGACGCGCCTCGGCCCGTTCGGCGGCGTCCAGCGGCAGCAGCAGGTCGCCCTTCTGATGGTCCTCGATCCAGCCCAGGATCGCCGGCAGTTCGCACAGGGTCAGGGGGCGGCCGCGCTCGGTCGTCTGGAACACCGGCGGCAGGCCCGACGGATTCAGGTCGTGGACGGGGCAGTCGTCTTCCCACGGACGGACCGGGGCGTCTTCCCATTCGATCCGCGCCTCGCCCAGCGCCAGGCGCGCGGCGCGCGAGGCGGGGTGGAAGGGGAAGTGGAAGAGGACGCTGGAACCGGACATCAACACTTGATGCGCCGACACCCGTTAAACTGGCGTTTACCGCGTGGTCTTCCGCGTCAGGACCAGGGGCCTTTGGGGCGCGACGCGGTGAGGGTTTCTGCGGGCGGCTTGTCCGCCGGGGTCTCGGCATAGACGCCGCCATGCGGGAGGGCGCGGCCGCGCGGGTCGGCGTGGATCAGGATGTCTGCGGCCGGATAGTGGCTGAGCACGCGGGTCTCGGCCTCGACGACGATGGCGTGGGCGGCGTCCAGCGTCAGCTCGGGGTCGAGGTCGACGTGCATCTGGATCATCATCACCTGGCCGGCCATGCGGGTGCGCAACTGGTGGACGCCCGAGATGCGGGGGTCGGCCAGAACGGCCTGGGTCACGGCGGCGCGGTCGCCTTCCGGCACGGCGCGGTCCAGCAGATGGTCGGCGGCGGCCTTCAGCATGCCGGTTGCGCCCCAGAACAGCCAGACCGCGACGACCAGGCCGGCGGCGGCGTCCAGACCCGGCGCGCCGAGGAAGGCGCCCGAGACCACGCCGATCAGCACCACCAGATTGGCGGCGAGATCGGCGGCGTAGTGGGCGCGGTCGCCGGCGACGGCGAGAGAGCCGGTCTTCTTCAGGGCGCGGGTCTGCATCCACACCAGCCAGGCGGTGATGGCGATGGAGGCGATCACCACCCCGGTCGCCCACCCGCCCGAGCCGACAGGGCGAGGATCGAAGATGCGCTGGATTCCCTCCCAGCCGATGAAGACGGCCGAGGCGAAGACCAGTCCGGCCTGGACCAGGGCGGCCAGGGCCTCGCCCTTGCCGTGGCCGTAGCGGTGGTCCTCGTCCGGCGGGGCGGCGGCCCAGCGCACGGCGAAGAAGGTGGCGAGCGAGGCGACCAGGTCCAGCACCGAGTCCGCCAGGGTCGCCAGGATCGAGACCGAGCCTGAAGCGCCCAGGGCGAAGGCCTTGAGCGCGATCAGCACCACGGCGACTCCGACAGACAGGCGCGTGATGCGTCGGGTGGCGAGGTGGGCGTCCTCGAGGGGCGCGGGCGTGGGGGCGGAGGGCGTCGTCATTCGTGTCTCTTGTCGCGCAATCGTGGCGGAATGCCAACCGCAGCGCCCCGATTCGACCGGCTTGGCCGTTAGGGTTAAGGACACCAAACGGCGCTATGTCGGTTTCCGTTCACTCGGCTGAGCATTTCGTGGGGACGACATGACTTCTGACGAACGCTGGATCGCAAGAAGCGAGGCCCTGACCCGGCTGGGGGTCAAGGCCCAGACCCTGTACGCCTATGTCAGCCGGGGCCGGATCGCGGCCCGGCCCGATCCGACCGACCCCCGTCGCAGCCTGTACGCCGTCGCTGATGTGGCCCGGCTGTGCGGCGACGATGCGGGCGAGGCAGATCGGCACGAGGTGCGGGCGCCGGTGCTGGGCGCGGCGGCGCGGGGCGAGGCGGACATCCTGTCGTCCGTGTCCCTGATCGCCGACGGGCGGCTGTTCTATCGCGGCCTGGACGCGGCGCAGCTGGCCGAGACCGTCACCATCGAGACGGCGGCCCGCACCCTGTGGGATGCGCGGGAGACCGACCCCTTCGCGGAGTTGAAGCCCCGGATCGACCCCATTGTCGGCGGTGCGACCCAGAGACGGGTGCTGGCCGTGCTGGGGCGACGCGCCATAGAGGACCGGTCGTTGCGGGCGCATGATCCCGTCAGTCTGAGGCGCGAGGCCGCGTCGCTGCTGAGCGAGGTGGTCGACAGTGTCTCGGGACCGGGGCCGCGTCTCTATCTGCATCAGAGGCTGGCGCGCGGCTTCAAGTTGGTGGAGCGCGACAGTTCCCTGATCCGTCGCGCCCTGGTGCTGGGCGCCGACGCCGGGCTGGACGAGGCGGTGCTGGCGACGCGGGCGGCGGCCGGCGGCGGCGCGCCCCTGGCCGGGGCCGTGCTGGCCGGGGCGACGACCCTGGCGGGGCCGCCGCTGTCGGAGCTGGACGACGTGGTCGCCTATGTCGGCGAGGCGCGACGCGATCCAGCCGGCGCGGCGCGACGCTGGATCGGGCTGCGCGGCGGGGCGCCCGGGTTCGGCGATACGGAATTCGGGCGGATCGATCCCCGCGCCCAGGCCCTGCTGACGGCGGCGGATCTGCCCGCCGACCTGACGGCGGTCTGGACCGAGGGCGAGGCGGCCGGGGGGCAGACGGCCGATTTCGGCCTGGCCCTGGCCCTGGTGGCGCGTCGACTGGACCTGGGACCGACGGGGGCGGCGGACCTGCTGATGCTGGGGCGTATGGTCGGTCTGCTGGCCCATGCGCTGGATCAGGCGACGGACGGCTCGCCTATCCGGGCGAGATTGCGCTATGTGGGACCCGAGCCGGGCTCCCACTGACCACACCGGCTGACACGGGGATCACATGTCTGACTGGCTTGCGGCGATCATTCTCGGCCTGGTCGAGGGCTTGACCGAGTTCATACCGGTGTCCTCCACCGGCCATATGCTTTTGCTCGGCCATTTCATGGGCTTCGAAAGTTCGGGCAAGACCTTCGAGATCGTCATCCAGCTGGGCGCCCTGCTCGCCATCATCAGCGTCTATTTTAAGCGACTGTGGACCCTGGCGACGCGCTGGCCCTTCGATCCCGAGGCGCGGCGGTTCCTGATCGGCCTGTTGATCGCCTTCCTGCCCGCCGTGGTCATCGGCTTCCTGGCCTATGATTTCATCAAGACCGTGCTGTTCGAGACGCCGCAGGTGGTGTGCATCGCCCTGATCGTCGGGGGGATCATCCTGCTGGCGCTGGACCGGATGGACAAGCGGCCCAAATGGCTGGACGCCGAGGCCTATCCGATGCGGATCTATTTCCTGATCGGCCTGGCCCAGTGCCTGGCCATGATCCCCGGGGTGTCGCGTTCGGGCGCCACCATCGCCGGCGGCCTGCTGCTGAAGACCGACAAGCGGTCGGCGGCCGAGTTCAGCTTCTTTCTCGCCCTGCCCACCATGGGCGCGGCCGTGGCCTATGATCTGCTGAAGAACCACAAGACGCTGGATTTCAGCGACCTGGGCCTGATCGCCGTCGGCTTCGTCGTGGCCTTCCTGTCGGCCCTGGTGGTGGTGCGGTTCCTGCTGGACTTCGTGTCCAAGCGTGGCTTCGGCGTCTTCGCCTGGTGGCGGATCGTGGTCGGGGTCGTGGGTCTGGTCCTGCTGCAGGCCGGCTTCTGAGACTGGCGGTCCGCTCTGCCTGGGGTTAAGGGCGGGGCATGACCACGCTTCTCTACGGCCGGCCGCCGGTCGTCTTCGACCCGCCCGGCGACGCGACCCAGACCTCGCCCCTGATTCCGGACTCCGCCGCCCTGGAGGCCCAGACGCCCGGTTCAGCCGATTCCGTCATGATCTACGCCCCGCCCGGCGTGCTGGAACGCCGCTATGTCCTGGCCCTGGCGCTGAAGGCGCTGAAGGTCGGCGGTCGGCTGGACGTGATGGCGCCCAAGGACAAGGGCGGGTCGCGCCTGGGCAAGGAGCTGAAGGCCTTCGGGGTCGAGGTCGCCGAGACCGCCAAGGCCCACCATCGCCGCTGCGTCGTCTTCCGGCCCGAGACGGCCGAGGGGCTGGACGAGGCGATCGAGGCGGCCATTGTGGCCGGCGGGCCCCGGATCGTGCCGGGGCTGGAGGCCTGGTCGCAGCCGGGGATCTTCGCCTGGGACCGGATCGATCCGGGCTCGGCCCTGCTGGCCGAACACCTGCCGCCGATGAAGGGCGAGGGGGTCGATCTGGGCTGCGGCTACGGCGCCCTGGCGACGGTGGTGTTGCGCTCGCCGGCGGTGACCAAGCTGAAGCTGGTCGATCTGGACCGCCGCGCCATCCGCGCGGCGCGCGAGAACATCACGGATGACCGGGCCAAGGTCTGGTGGTCGGACGCCCGGACGCTGGAGGCCAAGGGCGATAAGGATTTCGTGGTCAGCAACCCGCCCTTCCACGACGGCGGCGCCGAGGACCGGCGGCTGGGCCAGGCCTTCATCCGCAAGGCGGCCGAACTGCTCAAGAAGGGCGGCGTCGCCTGGATCGTGGCCAACCGCCACCTGCCCTATGAGGCGGAATTGAACGCCGCTTTCAAGCGGGTGCGGCTGGTCGCCGAGGCGGGCGGTTACAAGCTGTTTGAGGCGGTGAAGTGACCGCGCTCAAGCAGCCCGAAGGGCGATAGCGCATGAAAAAAGTTCCGACGTCGAGGGTCGACCGCCTGCTGGGCTCGATGGGCTATGGCTCGCGGGCCGAGATGGCGCGGATGGCCAAGGCGGGCGGGATCGTGCTGGACGGTGCGGATCTGACCGACGTGTCGAAGCGGATCCCGGTGACGCCGGACCTGCCGAGCCGGATGGAAATCGACGGCGAGCCGCTGGACCCGGTTCAGGGCCTGGTGCTGATGCTGAACAAGCCGCTGGGCATGACCTGCTCCCACAAGGAGGAGGGGGCGCTGGTCTATGACATCCTGCCCGACCGGTGGCGCCGGCGGGATCCGGCCATCTCGACCATCGGGCGGCTGGACAAACAGACCACGGGCCTGCTGCTGCTGACCGACGACGGCGACCTGCTGCACCGGGTCATCTCGCCCAAACGCCATGTGGCCAAGGTCTATCGCGCCGGTCTGGCCCGGCCGCTGGACGGGGCCGAGGGCGCCTTGTTCGCCGCCGGGGAGCTGGTGCTGGAGGGGGACGACAAGCCGCTGTCGCCGGCGGTTCTGGAAGTCGTGTCGCCGACCGAGGCCCTGCTGACCGTCACCGAGGGGCGGTATCACCAGGTGCGCCGGATGTTCGCCGCCGTCGGCAACCACGTCGAGACCCTGCACCGCGAGCGGATGGGCGGGCTGGCCCTGCCCGACGACCTGGCGCCCGGACAGCAGCGGCTGCTGACGCCGGACGAAATCGCGTCGATCTTCGCGGAACCGACCGCCGTCTGACGATCTATGGCTCCGCTGAGGCGGAGGCGAGATGACCGGCGCGACGACCAAACGGGACCTGAGAACGGGACGTTCGCTGTGGGCCGACAGCCCCGGCCTGGGCGTGAGGGCCCGGTCCCTGACCGAGGCGATTTCTGTCGATGTGGCCATCGTCGGGGCCGGGATCAGCGGCGCCTTCATGGCGCATGAACTGGCGCGCGATCATTCGGTGGCGGTGCTGGACCGGCGTCCGCCGTTGATGGGTTCGACCCTGGCCTCGACCGCCCTGTTGCAGTGGGAGATCGACCTGCCGTTGACGGCCCTGGCCGGACGGATCGGCATGGCCAAGGCGCATCGGGCCTATCGCCGGTCACGGTCGGCGGTCGACGCCCTGAAGCGGATCGTGGCCCAGGAAGGGATCCGGTGCGGTCTAAAGCCGAAACAAGCCCTGTATCTGGCCGGCGACGAATACGGCCATCGCGCCCTGGAGGCCGAGGCCGAGGCGCGGGCGGCCATGGGGCTGGAGAGCCGTTATCTCGGCCCGGCGGACCTGCGGGCGCGGTTCGGCGTCGAGCGGACCGGCGCCATCCTGTCGGACGGTTCGGCCAGCGCCGATCCCGCACGGCTGGCGGCGGGTCTGCTGCGGCGGGCCATCGAGAACGGGGCGCGGGTGTGGTCGCCGGTAGAGGTGCTGGAGGCGGTCGAGGACCCGGACGGGGTGACCCTGCTGACCGACGCCGGTCACGCGGTGCGGGCGAAGAAGGTCGTCTTCTGCTGCGGCTACGAGTTTCCCAAGGGCGTGCCGACGCCCGGCGCCGAGGTGATCTCGACCTGGGCCATGGCGTCGAAGGCCCGGACGCGATGTCCGGCCTGGCTGCGCGACATGCTGGTCTGGGAGGCGTCGGATCCGTACCTCTATCTGCGCATGGGCGGGGACGGACGGCTGATCGTCGGCGGTGAGGACGAGGCGTCGGCGACCGCGCACGAGGATCCGGCCAAACTGGTCCGCAAATGCGAGACCCTGACCCACAAGCTGCGCCGCCTGTTGCCCGAGGTCGACTTCGAGGTCGATTATGTTTGGGCCGGCGCCTTCGGTGAAAGCGCCACCGGCCTGCCGCAGATCGGGCCGGTCGAAGGGATGAACCACGTCCACGCCGTCATGGGCTTCGGCGGCAACGGCATCACCTATTCGGTCATCGCCTCGCAGGTGGTCGGGCGGGCGGTGCGGGGCGAGGCGGATCCGGACGGGGATCTGTACCGGGCCTGATGGACTCTCGGGCGTCAGATGGCTATCTTGATGGCCATGTCCAGCTATTCCGTCGCCGAGGCCAAGAACAACCTGCCCAAGCTGCTGGATCGCATGCTGGCGGGTGAAGAGGTCGTGATCACGCGTCGTGGCAAGCCGATCGCGCGTTTGACGCCCGAGGTCGAGAAGCCGGTCGGTTTCAAGATCGATGTGGATTGGCTGGAGCAGAACCGGGTGCGGACGCTCAAGCCGACTGATGCGGTCGAGACCATTCGCGAACTGCGCGACGGCTATCGCTATTGATCGCCTATCCCGACACCAGCGTCCTGGTCGCGGCCCTGACGGTCGACGACCAGACCGAGCGCGCCATGCGTTGGCTGAGAAGCGGCCCAATCCTGCTGACCAGCACCTGGACGCTCGCCGAGTTCAGTTCTGCGCTGGCGCTGCAGCAGAGACAGAAGCGGATAGACGCCAAGGGCGCATCTGCGGCCGAGGACATGCTGGACTTCATCATGAGGGCCGAATCGCCGAAGCCTGTCCTGCCCGATGATATGGTCGAGGCGCGAAGAGTCGTGAGGGAACTCGGCTTTCTGCGGGCGCCAGATGCGTTGCACCTGGTCATCTGCCGGCGACTGGGGACCGCGATGGCGTCTCTCGACACGAAGTTGAACGAGGGCGCGCTCGCGGTCGGCGTCGCCTTGGTGGACCTATGACGCCTCTGATCAAGATCTGCGGCCTGACCACGGCCGACACCGTGGACGCCGCCCTGGACGGCGGGGCGGACTTCGTGGGGGCGGTGGTGTTTCCCAGGAGCCCGCGGCACATCGCGCCCGAGGCCGCTGCGACCCTGTTCGAACGGGCGCGTGGGCGGGCCAGGATCGTGGCGGTGACGGTCGATCCCGACGACGCCCTGCTGGCGGAGATCGCGCGGACGCTGAAGCCGGATTTCATCCAGTTGCACGGATCCGAGACGGCGGCGCGGGCCGAGGCGGTGCGGGGGTTGACGGGCGCGGGGGTGATCAAGGCCCTGCCGATCCGGCATGGCGACGACTTCGCCGCCGCCGACGAATGGGACTATCACGCCGACCATCTGATGTTCGACGCCAGGCCGCCCGAGGGTTCGGTCCTGCCGGGCGGGGTGGGGCGCAGTTTCGACTGGACCCTGTTGGCGGACCGGGTGTTCAGACACCCCTGGTTCCTGGCCGGCGGGTTGAACCCGGACAATGTGGCCGAGGCGCTGAGAATCTCGGGCGCGCCGATGGTGGACGTGTCCTCTGGCGTCGAAAGCGCGCCGGGTGTTAAGGACGCCGGCCGGATCGCGGCCTTCATCGAGGCTGTGCGCCGGTCGTAATTCCGACGCCTGCCTGCGTGAAAGCTGACCTCGTGACCGCACCAACGCTTCCCAACACCTACGCCTGGCCTGACGCCGAGGGCCGTTTCGGCCCCTATGGCGGCCGTTTCGTCGCCGAAACCCTGATGCCGCTGATCCACGAACTGGACGCGGCCTATGCGGCGGCCAAGGCGGATCCGAGCTTTCAGGCCGAGTTGGACGGCTATCTGGAACACTATGTCGGCCGTGAGAGCCCGCTGTATTTCGCCGAGCGCCTGACGGAACATTTCGGCGGGGCCAACATCTGGCTGAAGCGCGAGGACCTGAATCACACGGGCGCGCACAAGATCAACAACTGCATGGGCCAGATCCTGCTGGCGCGGCGCATGGGCAAGACCCGGATCATCGCCGAGACCGGCGCCGGCCAGCACGGGGTCGCCTCGGCCACCGTCTCGGCCCGGTTCGGCCTGCCCTGCACCGTTTATATGGGGGCGGTGGACGTGGAGCGGCAGCAGCCCAACGTCTTCCGGATGCGCCTGCTGGGGTCGGAGGTCTTCTCGGTTACGGCCGGCGCGGCGACCCTGAAGGACGCGATGAACGAGGCGATGCGCGATTGGGTCACCAATGTCGCCGATACCTATTACATCATCGGCACCGCCGCCGGCCCGGCCCCCTATCCGGCCATGGTCCGCGACTTCCAGTCGGTGATCGGCAAGGAGATTAAGGTCCAGGCCCAGGCCCAGATGGGCAAACTGCCCGAGGCGGTGGTGGCCTGTATCGGCGGCGGGTCCAACGCCATCGGCGCCTTCCACCCCTTCATCGAGGACGAGGCCGTGCGGCTGATCGGGGTCGAGGCGGCGGGATACGGCCTGGATACGCCGGACCATGCGGCCAGCCTGAAGGGCGGGCGGCCCGGCGTGCTGCACGGCAACCGCACCTATCTGCTGCAGGACGACGACGGCAACATCGTCGAGGGCCATTCGATCTCGGCCGGTCTGGACTATCCGGGCATCGGGCCGGAGCATGCCTGGCTGCACGACATCGGCCGGGCCGAATATCGCTCGGCGACCGACGCCGAGGCGCTGGAGGCCTTCCAGCTGTGCTCGAAACTGGAGGGGATCATCCCCGCCCTGGAACCGGCCCACGCCCTGGCGCGGACCGGCGAGATCGCCCGGGAAGTCGGCAAGGGCGGCGACGTCGTCCTGCTGATGTCGGGCCGTGGCGACAAGGACATCTTCCAGGTCGCGAAACATCTGGGAGTCGAGCTGTGATCCGCATTCTTCTGACGGCGGCCGCCGCCCTGACGCTCTCGACCGCCGCCCAGGCGCAACAGTCGCCCGCGCCAGCGGCTCAGGGCGGTCCGGCCGATGTCGGTCTGCTGCCCGGCGCGGCCTTGTCGGCCGATTGCGGCGGGCTGAACAATCTGGCCGGTCGCGCCTGGTGCGTGACCGCCCCCCTCGGCCAGGTCGGCGCCCTGGCCGAAGCCTATATCGCCAACCTGGAGACCCAGGGCTGGCTGGCGGCCGGCGGCGACGAGAACCGCGTCGTCCTGGTCAAGCGGCGCGACGGCGGCGGCTGCGACGGGATGCAGATGGTCGCCTTCTACGACACCGCCAAGATCGCCGTGGCCGAGACGCCGGGCTATCTGGGGTTCGCCATTGTGCCGGGCGACGTCTGCGCCACGGCCACGCCCGCAGCGCCGTCAGACGGCGCCGCCGCAGGGACCGTGCCCCAATGACCACCGCCCGTATCGACGCCCGTTTCGCCGCGCTGAAGGCCGAGGGTCGCGCCGCCTTCATTCCCTATGTGATGGGGGGCGATCCGACGCCCGAAGGGGCGCTGGAGATCCTGCGCGGTCTGCCCGCCGCCGGGGCCGACATCATCGAACTGGGCTTTCCCTTCTCGGATCCGATGGCCGAGGGACCGCCGATCCAGAAGGCCGCCATCCGGGGCCTGAAGGCCGGGTTCGGCCTGCGTAGCACCATGGATCTGGCGCGGGAGTTCCGGAAGTCGGACGACGCGACGCCGATCATCCTGATGGGCTATCTGAACCCGATCGAGAGCCTGGGCTATGACGCCTTCGCCGCCTATGCGGCCGACTGCGGCGTCGACGGCCTGATCGTGGTCGATTGTCCGCCGGAAGAGGCGGCGCCCCTGGTCGCGGCGTTGGACAAGGCAGCGATCTCGCTGATCCGCCTGGCCACCCCGACCTCGGACGATGACCGGCTGAAGATCGTGGTCCAGGGCACCTCGGGCTTCGTCTATTATGTCGCCGTCGCCGGGGTGACCGGGGTCAAGGAGGCCGAGGCCGAGGTCGTCGCCCCGGCGGTCGAACGCGTGCGCAAGGCCTCGGGCCTGCCGGTCGCGGTCGGGTTCGGCATCAAGACGCCCGAACGGGCGGCGGCCATCGCCCGCGTCGCGGACGCCGTCGTGGTGGGGTCGGCCCTGGTCGACGAGGTCGCCTTCGCGCTGGAGGCGAACGAACCGGTCGCCTCGCGCGTTCTGGCCAAGGTGAAGTTGCTGGGCGACGCGGTCAGATCGGTCCGCACTAGTGCTTCCGTAGCGGAAACGGTCTAAGAGCCCGCCCATGATCGACAAGAACAAGCCGCAGGAAAAACGCGGCGGATGGCTGAGCCGCTTCGCGCCCGGCGTCCGCAAGATCGTTTCTCGCCGGGACACGCCGGACAATCTCTGGGTCAAGGATCCCGATACGGGCGAGATGCTCTATCGTTCGGACCTGGAGGCCTCGCTGTGGGTGACACCGTCGGGCCGTCATATGCGGATCGACGCGCCGACGCGTCTGCGCGCCACTTTCGACGGCGGCAAATACGAGTCCATCGACACGCCGGACGTGCCCGAGGATCCGCTGAAATTCTCGGACGGCAAGCCCTACAAGGATCGCCTGAGCGCCGCGCGCAAGGCGGCGGGCCGCAAGGACACCATGGCCATCGGCTATGGCGTGGTCGGCGGTCAGGACGCCGTGGTCATCGTCCAGGACTTCACCTTCATGGGCGGGTCGCTGGGCATGGCGGCGGGCGAGGCCTTCATCAAGGCCGCGCGCGAGGCCGTGGCCCGCAAGGTCCCGATGATCTGTTTCACCGCCGCTGGCGGCGCGCGGATGCAGGAAGGCGCCCTGTCGCTGATGCAGATGGCGCGCACCACCCTGGCCATCGATGAGCTGAAGGATGCGAAACTGCCCTACGCCGTGGTCCTGACGGATCCGACCACGGGCGGGGTGACGGCCTCCTACGCCATGCTGGGCGATGTTCACCTGGCAGAGCCGGGCGCCCTGATCGGCTTCGCCGGTCCGCGCGTGATCGAGGCCACCATCCGCGAGAAACTGCCGCCGGGCTTCCAGCGCGCCGAATATCTGCAGGAGAAGGGCATGGTCGACCAGGTCGTCGTGCGCGCCGATCTGCCGCGCGTCTTGGGTCAGATCCTCTCCATGCTGATGGGCGCAACCCGCGCTGCGGCCTGAGGTCGTCTGAAGGGCCAGTCGATCGCAGTCGAGGCCCACAGACACCACCAGACAATGACCGGCTGAAACAGCAGGCGCGGGCCGTGATAGGCCCAGCCCAGACCTGTTCCTGACGTCAGGCCGTCCATGGCGTGCTTGATGTTGGCCGGAAAGACGCAGACGGCGTAGAGGGCCAGGGCCCAGCCGGCGGCGCGGCGCAGGCGCGGGATCATCAGTCCCGTCGCGCCCAGCAACTCGGCCAGGCCCGTCAGGCGGACGACGGTTTGCGGATCCGGCACCCAGTGCGGCGTGATGCGCAGGAACGGGCCGGGCACGATCAGATGCAGCAGACCCGCCCCGAGAAAGACGAGGGCCAGGACGATCCGGGCGATTGTTCGGACGTCTGGTCTGGAAGTCATGTCGCCGTCCTTGTGATCTGCCGCTAAAGGAGACGGATGGATCCCGTCTCCGAACGTCTACGTGCGCGCCACCCCCAGCGGATCGACCTGTCGCTGGAAAGAATGCAGGCGCTCTGCGCCGCCTTGGGCGACCCGCAGCATCGGCTGCCGCCGGTGGTCCATGTGGCGGGCACCAACGGCAAGGGGTCGACCGTGGCCATGATCCGCGCCATCGCCGAGGCGGCGGGCTTGCGGGTTCACGCCTATACCTCGCCCCATCTGGTGCGGTTCAACGAGCGGATCCGCCTAGCCGGAAACCTGATCGAGGACGATCAGCTGAACGCCATCCTCGACCGGATCGAGGCGGTGTCCGGCGAGGCCACCGTGTTCGAAAGCACGACCGCCGCCGCCTTCGTGGCCATGGCCGAGACCCCGGCCGACCTGGCCATCGTCGAGGTCGGGCTGGGCGGGGTTCTGGATGCGACCAATGTGATCGAGCGGCCGCTGCTGAGCGTGATCGCGCCGGTCGATTACGACCATGCGGAGTTTCTGGGCACGGACCTGGCGGGGATCGCGGCCGAAAAGGCCGGGGTGCTGAAGGCGGGGGCCCCAGGTGTGATCGCGCGCCAGCAGGAGGTGGCCATGGCGGCCATCGAGCGGGCGGCTCAGGCGGTTCATGCGCCTCTGACGGTCATGGGCGTGGACTTCGACGCCTGGGCCGAGCGCGGCGGCCTGGTGTTCCAGAACCAGGAACGGTTCCTGGACCTCCCGTCGCCGGGCCTGGCGGGCGCGCATCAGATCGACAACGCCGGGGTGGCCATCGCCGCCGCCCTGGAACTGGACCTGCCCGAGACGGCCATCGTCGAGGGTTTGAAGGCGGTGCGCTGGCCGGCGCGGCTGCAGCGGGTCGTCGGCGGCCCCTATGGCGAGGCGGCGCGGGCGGCGGATGCGGAACTGTGGCTGGACGGCGGGCATAATCCCCACGCCGGACGCGCGCTGGCGGCCTTTCTGGCTGAGCGTCAGGCGCGGGCGCCGCGTCCCCTGGCCCTGATCTGCGCCATGCTGTCGAACAAGGACGCGGGCGGATTCTTCGCCGCGCTGAAAGAGACGGGGGCGACGGTGTTCACGGTCGGCTTCGACGGGACGGCGGCGGATCCCGCGGCCCTGGCGGCCGTGGCGCGCGGGCATGGGCTGGCGGCGACGCCGGCCGGATCGGTGGGCGAGGCGCTGGACATGGCGTTGCGGTTCGGCGCGGGCCGGGTGGCGATCTGCGGATCGCTGTATCTGGCGGGGGAGGTGCTGGGCGCCAGCCGGGAAACGTGGCCGGATTGACGAGGCCTTGAGTTCTCCCTCCCCGTTCGGGGAGGGTGGCCGAGCGCAGCGAGGTCGGGTGGGGGCGGCCGAACGAAACCCCCACAGACCTGTCCTGGATCTGGCAGTGCGGCCTTGCCGGCCGCCCCCACCCCGTCGCTTCGCGACGACCCTCCCCGGAGCGGGGAGGGAGACTATTTATCTACTTGCTCATCCAGGGCCGCGACTTGCCCGCCGCGATCCGGGCGTTCTGTTCGCGCTGGAACCGGCCGCCGCGCGGGGCCTTGGGCCTGGCGTCGAACCTGGCGTTCTTCAGGCGCAGGGCGCGCTGGACGGGGGTTTCGCCCGGAATTTCCTCGTCGGGAAGCGGGGTGGGGATCGGCTGGTCTTCGTCGCTCATGGCGGCATCCTAGCATGAAAAACGCCCGCCGGTCGGAACCGGCGGGCGCTTGATCTTCAACGGCGCGTCGAAGGGATCAGGCGTCGGCCTTGACGCCGGCCTCGGCCAGCCATTCGACGATCTTGCCCTTGGGCATGGCGCCGACCTTCATCGAGGTCATCTGGCCGTCCTTGAACAGCATCAGGGTCGGGATGCCCTTCACGCCCAGCTTGGACGGGGTCATGGGGCTGTCGTCGATGTTGATCTTGGCCACGGTGACCTGGCCGCCCAGTTCGTCGGCGATCTGTTCCAGCGCCGGGCCGATCTGCTTGCAGGGGCCGCACCACTCGGCCCAGAAGTCCACCAGGACGGGGGTCGAGGATTTCAGGACGTCGGCGTCAAAGCTCTCGTCGGTGACTTTTACAGTCGCCATGGGATGGCTCCTTGGGGCGCTATCGCTCGGCCTGCGGGGCCTCGCTGCATGAGCGCGTGTTGGTGTTGGTCCGGATCCGTCCGGGTTCAGTCGCAGATGTGGGAGCGAATCGCGGGCAATTCAACCGCCCTCGAGCGCCGCGTCCAGCAGGGCCTGCGGAACCGGCATCAGTTTCGGTCCGTCGGTCCAGACCAGGGCGGCTTCGACCGGACGGTCGGGATAGAGGCGTCTCAGCACCGCCACATAGACGGCGGCCTGCAGCACATAGGCGGCGTCGACGGCCTCGACGGCGTCGGGGGCTGGGCGGTTGGTCTTGTAATCGACCACCAGCACCCGGTCGGGCGTGACCACCAGCCGGTCGATCCGGCCGTTGATGGAGACGCCGGGCGGCAGGCTCGGCGCGGATCCGGTCAGGGCGACCTCGGCGCGGGAGCCCTGGCCGAAGACGGGGGCGAACCGGGCGTCGTCCAGCACCGAGAAGGCGGCGGCGATCATTTCGGCGCGCTGGGCCTCGTCGAGATCGGTCTCGCGGGCCAGCAGGCGCCGGGCTGCGTCAGAACGGTCGGCGGGGGCGATCTCGGGCAGGCGTTCCAGCAGACGGTGGATCAGGTCGCCGCGTCGGAACCGGCCCAGCGACGCGCCGCCGGCCGCGCTGCGGGCCAGGGGCGAGGGGGCGGGGATGCGGATGGAGCCCTCCATCCGCGACGGCGAGGCGAAGCGGGCGGCGGCGTCGGCGGGCGGGGCGGCGGCGGCCCAGCCGGGCAGGGGGGCGGCCTCGCGCGTCACGGCGTCGGCGCGGGGCCGGGTCTCGGGATCGACGCCGTAGCGGCGCACCCCGTTGTCGACCTCGCGCACCTGGGCGCCCAGACGGTCGAAGGTCTCCTCGATGAGGGACCACCAGCTGCCGGCCTCGGCGCCCCGGCTGGAGGCGCGGCCCATGACGATGATCCGGTCGCGGGCGCGGGTCAGGGCCACATAGAGCAGGCGCAGGGTCTCGTCGTCGGTGCGGGTCTGGCGCGCCGCACGAGCGTCGGCCGAGGCGGGGCAGTCGTCCTTCGCCGAGCCGGGGGCCATCAGCCAGGCCTCGCCCTCGTCTTCGCCGACAACGGCGGGCATCAGGGACGGACCCTGGGCCTTCGCCTTCATCGTGGTGTCGGGCAGGATGACGATGGGCGCCTCCAGCCCCTTGGCGCCGTGGACGGTCATGACGCGGACCTCGCCACGCGCCCCTTCCAGTTCGCGCTTCACCTCGACGTCGGCGGCCTCCAGCTGGGCCAGACAGGTCTCCAGATCGACGGCGCCTCGGTTCTCGGCGGCCAGGACCTGGTTCAGGGTCTCGTCTATGGCCTCCTCGGCCTCGCGGCCCAGCCGGGCCAGGATGCGGGCGCGGCCCGAACGGCCGGTGTCGTCCACCCGCGTCAGGGCCTGGGCGAAGAAGGCGAAGGGATCGCCGCCGCGCGCGTCTATGGCGGCCTGAAGCGCGTCGCGGGCGCGGCTCCATTCGGGGCGTTCGGACGCCCGGTCGCGCAGGTCGCGCCATAACTGGCCGGACTTGCGGCCCTCGCGTCCGGCCAGGGCGTAGAGGCCGTCCTCGTCCACATCGCACAGGGGGCTGCGCAGCACCTCGGCCAGGGACAGGTCGTCGTCGGGGAAGAGGGCGAACCGCGCCAGGGCGATCAGGTCGTCAAACACGATGTGGCTGGACAGTTTCAGCCGGTCGGCGCCGGCGACGGGCACGCCCTCGGTCTTCAGCGCCCGGATGATCTCCTCGAAGGTGGCGTCGCGGCGGCGGACCAGAACGATATAGTCGCCGTATCCGGCGGCGCGCCGCCCCCCGGCCTTGCGGTCGAAGACGGCGAGGCCGGTCTCGACCTGACGGCGGATCTCGCGGGCCAGGTCGCGGGCCAGCCGCTTGCGGGCGCTGCCGGCGCTCTCCTGATCGACCGGATCGTCCCAGGCGTCGGTTTCGGGCGCGGGCTCGTCGACGAACAGGGGCCACAGGTCGATTGCGCCGTGCTCGCCGACCCGGGCGGGGATGTGGCGGGCGATGTCGCCTTGCGGGCCGGTCAGGGCGCGGGTGCGGTCGGGATCGGCGAAGACGGCGTCGACGAAAGACAGCACCTCCTCAGTCGAACGATAGGAGGTGTTCAACTCCGGCCCGGCGAAGGGTTCGCCGGCCCCCTCGGACAGGGCCAGGAATTTCGACCGCTTCTGCCGCAACTGTTCGGGCCGGGCGCCCTGGAAGGAATAGATCGACTGTTTCTCGTCGCCGACGGCGAAGACGGTGCGGCCGGACTTTTCGCCCGAGTAGAATTCGCCGGTCAGGGCCTCGACGATATCCCACTGGTCGGGGGCGGTGTCCTGGGCCTCGTCGATCAGGACGTGTTCGACCCCGCCATCCAGCTTGTACAGCACCCAGGCGGCGGCCTTCTCCCGCGTCAGCAGGGCGACCGCGCGGGCGACCAGATCGGGAAAGTCCAGGGCGCCGCGCTGGGCCTTGGCGTTTTCGTAGAAGGCGGCGTGGGCGCGGGCCAGGGTCAGGACCTTGACCGTGTCGTCGGCGATCCGCGCCTTGCGCAGGGCCTCGCGGGTGGCGAGGAATTTGGCTTGCAGATCGACCAGCCAGCCGACCGCCCCCTGGGGCGCCGACTTGGTGCCCATGCTTTTCCTGGGCTCGCCCGCCTGGGTGCAGAAGACGCCCGCCAGGGCCGCGAACCCGGCGTAGGGCGGGGCGGCGACGCTCATGGCGTCGGCGATCTTGCGGTCGTTGGTCGAGCCGGTCTCCATGGCCTCGGCCATGCGGTTCCATTCAGCGGGATCGAGGAAGGCGACGAAGTCCCGTTCCAGATCCTCCGGGCTGCGGTCGCGCTCGGCGCCGGTCAGACGCCAGGGATCGGGGGCGGTCCCGGCCTCGGCCCGGTCCACATAGTCCAGCAGATCGGCGCGCTTGGCCTCGATCATCGACAGCAGCGCCTGGAAGCGCTGCCAGTCCAGTTCGACGGCGAAATGGCTGTAGGCCTGGCCGATGGGGCCGTCCGGGTCGGCGACGGCGGCGCGGGCCAGATCCTCGCGCGCCGAATGGCTGAGGGCGGTGGCAGCCTGGTCTTCGAGCACGGTGAAGCGGGGCGAGACCCCGGCCTCCAGCGGGAAACGGCGCAGCAGCTTCTCGCAGAAGGCGTGCAGGGTCTGGATCTTCAGCCCGCCCGGCGTCTCCAGAGCGCGGGCGAACAGTTTGCGGGCGCGGGAGAGGGCTGCGTGGTCCAGAACGGCCGGGTCGCCGTCGTCCAGCCGGGCCAGTTCGCGCGACAGACTCTCGTCGTCCAACACGGCCCAGCCGCCCAGTTGGTCGAACAGTCGCGCCTGCATCTCGGCGGCGGCGGCCTTGGTGTAAGTGACGCACAGGATGGCGCCGGGGTCGACCCGGTCCAGCAGCAGTCGCGCCACCCGATTGACCAGGGTGGTGGTCTTGCCCGATCCGGCGTTGGCGGTGACGAAGACGGTCAGGCGCGGATCGGCGGCGACGATCTGGGGGGAGGTGCTCATTCGCCGTCGTCTCCGTCGCCGATGACGGACCATTCCCAGACGCGGGCCAGATGGTCGTAGTTGCCGCCCTGGTTGCCCATGAACTGGGGCGCGGCCCAAGAGATGTAGGGCGTGTTCTCGTCGTCGAACCGCTCGACGCGGCGTTTCAGTCCGTCCAGCGCCGCCTGGGCCAGGTCGGCGGCCTCGGCGCCCGAGGCGCGGGTGATCACCTCGCCCGCCGTCTTGCGGCCGACGACGCGGACATAGGTCAGTTCATCGGGCGTGACCGGGCCGTTGGTCCGCTCGAAACCGCCGTCGGCCAGGATGGCGGCCGTCAGGGTCAGTTGCGGGGCGAAGCCGGACTTGACCTGTTTGGCGCTGGGGGCGGCGCCGGTCTTGAAGTCCATGACGGCGGCCCCGTCCGACGCCAGCTCGATCCGGTCGGCGAAGGCCTTTACGGTGAAGGGGCCGGCCGGGGCGTCGAAGCTCATGACGCCCTGCTGTTCGACCAGGATGTCGACGCCGCGTGCGCGACGGCGGCGCTCGAACTCGGTCAGCCAGCGGGCGGCGTTTTTGGCCAGGGGGGCTTCGCGGGCCATGGCCACATCCTCGAAGCCGCGTTCGCCCAGTTCGCGCAGCAGATGGCCGTGCAGCAGGGCTTCTGCGTCATCGGGCAGGACGTCGGGCCAGTCCAGCGTCAGCCGCTCTACGGCGGCGTGGACGGCGTTACCGCGCGCCAGGGCCTCGGCCGAGGCCCCGGGCCGTTCCATGGCGTCCAGTCCCAGCACCCACAGGGCATAGACGGCGTAGGGGTCGCGGACCCAGCGTTCGATCCGGGTGACATAGAGGCTGCGCGGGCGGCGATGCACCGGCGGGCGCGGCTCGGGCCGTCTGGCGAACTGGGGCGGCCCGGGCGGCGGGGCGTCCAGGGCGCGGGCCCAGTCGAGCACGGTCGTCGGGCGGGCGATGGCGACGGGGGTCTCGGGCGCGTCGGCCCCGCGCGTCAGCATCTCCAGCCGCCACAGCCAGCGTGAGCGCACGGCGGGCTGGCCGCCGCGACGTTCGCTGTGGATCAGCACCACCTCGTCGGCGCAGGCGGCCTGGACGAAGTCCTGCGCCGTCTGGCCCAGACGGCGCTCGGGCGGAGGCAGGTCCAGGGCCTTGCGCATCGGCCGCGACAGGAAGGGATCGGTCGGGGCGGCCTGGGGCCAGACGCCTTCCTCCAGCCCGGCTAAAATCATCCGGTCGGCGCGGACCAGACGGGCCTCGATGGCGCCCAGAATCCGCAGCGACGGATGGGTGGCGCCGCCGGTCCGCACCACGGTCTCCTTGACCAGGGCGGCGACCAGTTCGGCCAGTTCGGCGCGACGGACCTTGCCCAGTGATGCTCCGCCCTCGATCAGGCCGGACAGGAGGCCGGCGGCGGCCTCGCCGTCGGGACCGGCCCAGACGTCCTGGCCGGCCAGCTCTTCGATCAGCCGGGTCAGGGCCGAGGCGGCCAGATTCAGTTCGGCGTCCGGGGTGAAGCCAGCGGTGGCGGCCTCGACGGCGGTTTGCAGCAGGTCGACCAAACGGGTCGCGGCGGACAGCCGGGCCTGTTTCCACTCGGGCGGAGCCTTGCCGCGCCGGTCGGGCTGGACCGCCTCCAGCAGGCGGCGGCGAACGGCGGCGAAGTCGCGCGGCCGGGGGCCGCGCAGGGCGTGCTCCTCCAGGGCGGCGACGGCGGCGGGCTGAGCGGCCTCGCCCAGATCGAACCGGACCAGCGGATGTTTGATGACCGCCAGCAGCAGATGGGGCTGGACCGGATCGGCGACCCACCGGGCGCACAGATCGACCAGGGCGCCGGCGGGCAGGCGGGACAGGGGGCTGCCGGCCGAGGAATCGGGGATGACGCCCCAGCGTTCCAGACGGGCGGCGACGCGGCGGCCCAGGGCCTGATCCGGGGTGACCAGGGCGCAGGTCTTGCCGGGCGTCTCCAGCGTCTCGCGCATCATCAGGGCGATGGCGGCGGCGGCCTCTTCCTCGGCGCGGACGGTCAGCAGGGACAGGCCCTGCAGGCCCTCGGCGATGGGGTCGCGGGCCTCGCCGCGCGCGACGGCGGCGGCGCGAATGTCGCGGATGGCCCCGCGCCAGTCGTCGGTGGCCTCGGCCGGGCGCAGGGCCTCGTTGACCAGTCGCTGACGGGCCAGACCGCGCGCCTCGACGGCGGGGGTGACGGCGGGTTTGAACCAGGGACGGACCTGGTCGCGGGCGACGTCGGCCCGGTCCAGCAGGCGTTTCATCGCGCTCTGCGGATGCTGTTCGTCCAGCCGATCCCAGACGCCGGTGTCTAGGTCGAGGTCCAGACCGGGCAGGACGACGCAGCCCAGGGGCGCCCTGGCCACGGCCTTCAGCACCTCGGCGGCGGCGGGGACGGTGCCGGTCGAACCGGCGGCGATCACCGGCTGGGTCGGGGGCTCGCGGTCCCACAGTTCGGCGAGGCGACGCAGCAGGGTGGCGCGCCGCCAGGCAGGGTCGACCAGACCCAGTTCGGCCAGACGCTTCGGCCAGGCCTCGACCGCCAGACCCAGGAACTTCGCCGACTTCTCCCAGTGTTCGGCCATTTCGCCGTCGACGAGGGTTGCGATCCGTTCGGGGTTTTCGACCTCCTCCAGCTGGCAGGAATCGAGGAAGCCGCCCAGCGCATCCGCCAGGTCCAGCGCCCGCATCGGGGTCAGGCCGGGGTCGAACTGTTCGACGATCATCCGCGCCATCTCGAACCGCCGGGTCAGGGCGGGGATGGCGGGCGGCAGATCGAGGCCGAGGGCGCCGGGGGTGAAGGGGGGCTCGTCCTCCTCCAGATCGCCCAGAGGCCGCACCTGGGGCAGCAGGACCGGCCGGTCGCCCGACAGTTTCGACAGGGCGCCGGTGAAGGCGCGGGCGGCGCGGCGGTTGGGCAGCAGTATGGTGGCGTCGGACAGGGTCTCGGGCGGCAGTTCGCCCAGCCAAGCCAGGACGCCGGCGGCCAGGTCCTCGAGGAACGGCCGGTGCGCGGGGATGGCGTACCAGCGGGGAATGGCCCCTTCGAAGGGATCGAAGGCCGTCACCCTTCCTGCGCCAGTTTCGCCTCGGCCTGATCCCGCGCCTGCGGGTCGCCGACGTGCATCCAGTCGCCGTCCAGCACGCAGCCGAACAGCCGCCCTTCGGCGGCCGACTTGCGCCACAGGGGGCTGAGGGAGAAGGGGCCGTCCGGGCCGTTGTCGGCGTATCCCGGCCGGGTGATGTGGACGCCCATATAGGCGTAGGGCGCGCTGTCGGCCGCGCCGCGGAAGGCCAGGCCGCCGTCGTCCCTCAGGAAGAAGTCGCCGTCGCCCTCGAAACCGATGGCGCCCTCGCGTCTGGCCAGCAGCAGGGCGGCGTCCATCTTCGTCGGGTCCCACAGACGGACCAGGTCGCCCAGGGCGTCGCCCTTGTCCGTCCAGACGCTGTCGATATTGGCGACGAAGACGGGGGCGCCGCCCAGCAGGGGATGGGCCTTCTTCAGGCCGCCGCCGGTCTCCAGCAGTTCGTCGCGCTCGTCGGAGATGACGATCCGGGGCGCGGTCCGCCGGGCCAGATGTCCCTCCAGCCGGTCGGCGAACCAGTGGACGTTGACCACGGCCTTTTCGATCCCGGCCTCGACCAGACGGTCCAGCACATGGTCGATCAGGGCGCGGCCTTGCACCTCGACCAGGGCCTTGGGTCGGTCGTCGGTCAGGGGACGCATCCGGGTGCCCAGGCCGGCGGCCAGCACCATGGCGGTCTTGGGCGCGATCTTGTGGCTCATGCGCGGACCCGCTTTCTTTTGGACGTCGCGCTCATCCGCGCGCCTCGGGAGGAACATGGCGGTCGAACCAGCGGGCGACGGGCGCCAGGGCCGGTTGTTCCAGATTGGCGTTCAGATGCCGCCACATGCGCGGCAGGAACTGGCGATAGCGGGGCTTGCCGTCGCGGGCGATCAGCCGGGCGAAGACGCCGATGATCCGCGCCTCGTTCAGGGCGGCGAGCCCGGCGTAATCGGCCATGAAGGCGGCCCGGTCCACGCCGGGGCGCAGGGCGAAATAGCGGTCCAGGGCCTCGGCCTCCAGGGCGGGGGAGACGTCGCGGCGGGCGTCCTGCAGCAGGGAGTGCAGATCCCAGGACGGGTGGGCGTGCACCGCGTCCTGGAAGTCGATCAGGCCGACACGGGCGGCGCCGTCGCGCTCGGGCAGCCAGATCAGGTTCTCGGCGTGATAGTCCCGGTGGGCCATGACCGAGGCGCCGGCCGCGCCCGAGGCGACGATGGGCGCCCAGGCCTCGCGCCAGTCGGCGACGACGGCGGCGTCGAAGGCGACGCGGTCGTCGAACCGGGGCAGCCATTCGACGAACAGATCGGCCCCGCCCTGCAGCGCCGTCTCGTCATAGGTCAGCAGGGGCCAGTCGCCGCCGGGGCCGGTCAGGACCTCGGGCGGGGTTCCGGCGTCGTGCAGGGTCGCCAGGGCCTCGATGGCGGTCAGATAGAGGGGCGTCTCGTCGGCGCCGGCCTCGATGACGCGGGCGAACAGGGCGTCGCCGAAATCCTCCAGCACGGCCAGGCCGTTCGGCGCGTCCAGGGCCGGGATGGCGGGGGCGGACAGGCCCAGCGACTTCAGATGGGCGGCGACGGCGGCGAAGGCCTCGATCCGTCCGGCCGACAGGCGGGCGACGGCGTTCCAGCCGGCGGCGCGGCGTTGCTCCGGCGTCCAGGCCGGATCGGCGGGCGGGCTCTCGGCGGCCGGGGCCTGGTCCATCAGCATCAGGGACGGGCCCGCGACCGGGGTCAGCCGCTCGTAACGCCGCGTCGAGGCGTCGCCGGGCAGGGGGGCGCGGGCGGCCTCGGCCAGGCCAGCGCGGTTCAAGAAGTCGAGGCGAAGCTGTTCGCGATCAGAGGTGGACATGGTCGATCAGGTCTTCCCACCGGCCTGCGCCAGAAACGGACGCAAGGCGGCCGTCGCCTTGCTCGGAAATTTCAATGACTAGCCGGTCCGGCCCCAGGAAACGCCCCGGCGCCTCGCCCAGCCGCTCGGGCCATTCGATGATCGCGCAGCCGTCGTCCAGAGCCTCGTCCAGCCCGACCTCGAAGGCCTCCTCGGGCCGGGTCAGGCGATAGAGGTCGAAATGGGCGACGGGCGGGTCGGATTCGTAGAACTGGACCAGGGTGAAGGTCGGGCTGGGCACGTCCTCGTCAGGCGTGGTCAGGACGCGGATCAGGCCGCGCGCCAGGGTCGATTTGCCCATGCCGAGCGGTCCGTACAGAAGCACGCTGTCCCCCGCCCGCAGCAGGGGGGCGATAACCTGGCCCAGGCGGGTGGTGGCTTCGGCGTCGTTCAGAACCAGCTTCATGCGAACACCGCGTCAGGATCGGCGGCCAGGGTGCGTTCGGTGAAATGTTTGAGCGCCTCGGTGGCCCTGGCGGCGTCCACGTCCAGTCGTTCGGCCGGGATCGGCAGGCCGACGTCGACGCCGAACGGCCGGTTCGCCTTGTTCAGCAGTTCGTGGAACAGGGTGACGTCCCGCAACTCCTGCGAGACCTTGTCGAACAGGTGGAACAGCCGGCTGTAGGGGCCGGTGACGTGCATCGGCACGACCGGGGCGTCGTACTTGCGCGCCATCGAGGCGGCGGTCGGGGCCCATTCGGGGTCGGTCAGCAGGCCGTTCTTCTCGCGCGCCAGTCGGCCGGCGGGGAACATGACGACGCAGCGTTCGGCCTCGAAGGCCTCCCTGGCGGCGTTCAGGGTGGCGCGGGTCTTTTCGCGGGTGCGTTTCTCGTGGACCCATTCGACCGGGATGATGGTCTCGTTCAGGCGGGGCGAGACGCGGATGGCGTCGGCGTTGGCGAAGAAGATCATGTCGCCCCGCCTCTGGCGGATCGCGTCGAAGACCGCGACCCCGTCGGCGATGCCGGTCGGGTGGTTGCAGACCACGACGCAGCGGCCGGTCGCGGGCAGGCGGTCCAGATTGGTCGTCGTCACCTGCAGTTTCAGCAGATCGGAGACGTAGTCGAAGGTCCCGGCGCCCGACAGGGGCTGGATGGCGTCGGCCATCCGCACCGCCGCCCCATAACCCAGCACGCCATAGAGGGCCGGCCGCACCACGGGCCACAGGGGCGAGGCGGTCAGGCGCGGCGCGCGTTCGGCGATTAGCACATCGACGATGTGCGGTTGTCGCTTGGCGGGAAGAGAGGCTGAATCCATGGAAGTCCGCTTGTCGCCGGTTCGCGTCGGCCGGGCAAGATGCGCGGCGTCCTGTACGCTTGGCGATCCGATGGCTGCCCCCTATCAAGGTCGCAGAACCTGTGGGGATTTCAGACATGACGCGTTCACGCTGGATGGCGGCCGCCGCCTTCGGAGCCCTGATGCTGTCGGCCGCGCCGACCTTGGCCCAGGAGGCGACGCCTGTAGCTTCGGCGACCGAGGCCGCCGCGCCGCGTGGTCTGTCCCTGCGTGATCTGGCCATGATGGAACGGGTCAGCGAGCCGCGCGTCTCGCCCGACGGGCGTCGCATCCTCTATGCCGTGCGCACCACCGACTGGGATGGCAACAAGGGCGTGAACAGCCTGTGGCTGGCCGATGCCGCCGGCGGCGAACCGCGCAAACTGGCGATCTCGGAAGGCGGCGTCTCGGGCGCGCGCTGGGCGCCGGACGGCGGGGCGATCTATTTCCTGTCGTCGCGCGGCGGGTCGAACCAGGTCTGGCGCGCCGACGTCGCCGGCATGGCGGCGGCCCAGGTGACGACCCTGCCGTTCGACGTGTCGGGCTTCCGCATCGCCCCGGACGGCAGGTCCCTGGTCCTGGCGGTCTCGGTCTTCGTCGATTGCGACACCCTGGCCTGCACCAAGATCCGGCTGGACGCGCGGGGCAAGTCGACCATCCAGTCCTATGACCGCCTGCCGCTGCGGGACTTCGACCACTGGGTCGATACGCGCCGCACCCATCTGTTCGTCCTGCCGCTGAACGGGTCCGGTCTGGGCGGCGGCGAACCGCGAGATCTGATGACGGGGCTGGACGCCGATGTCTCGGCGGGGGATTCCAGCTTCGACATTTCGCCTGATGGCCGGACCCTGGTCTATGGAACCCAGACGCAGGGGGCGGGCGAGCCCTTCACCAGCAACAGCGACGTCTTCCGCGTCGCTCTGGACGGCGGGGCGCCGGTCAATCTGACCGAGGCCAATACCGGACCGGACGGCAATCCCGTCTTCTCGCCGGACGGACGGCGTCTGGCCTGGCTGTCGGCCCCGCGCGAGAATGTCGGCGGCGATCAGGCGGCGGTCTGGACGGCCAATGCTGACGGCGCGGGCGCCAAGAAGCTGACCGACTGGGATCGCGGCGCGGGCGGGCTTCAGTGGCGCACCGACGGTCGCGCCCTGCTGGTCTCGGCAGCGGACGAGGGGCAGAACCGCCTCTTCTCGGTCGATGCGCGCAGCGGCCGGGTCACGCCCCTGACCGGAAGCGGCACGGTCGGTTCCTACGAGGAGGTCGCGGGGGTTCTGGCCTACGCCCACGAGAGTTTCGTCGCCCCGACCCAGATCTTCGTCCAGACCGGCGGCGAGCCGCGCCAGGTGACGCATCACAACGCCGAGGTCCTGGCCCAGCTGGACCTGCCGAAGGGCGAGGCCTTCACCTTCGCCGGCTGGAACGGCGAGCCGGTCCAGGGCTGGGTGTTCAAGCCGGCCGGGGCGGTGGAAGGGCGTCGCTATCCGGCCGTCTATCTGATCCACGGCGGACCCAAGTCGCCCTGGACCGAGAGCTTCTCCTACCGCTGGAACCCGCAGGTCTATACGGCCGCCGGCTATGCGGTGGTGATGATCAATTTCCACGGCTCGCCCGGCTACGGCCAGGCCTTCACCGACGCCATCAACGACCACTGGGGCGACCGGCCGCTGGAGGATCTGGAGAAGGGCTGGACGGCGGCCCTGATGAACAATCCGTGGATCGACGGCGACCGGGCCTGCGCCCTGGGCGCCTCCTACGGCGGCTATATGGTCAATATGATCGCCGGCAAGTGGAACGGGCCGTGGCGCTGCCTGGTCAATCACGCCGGGGTCTTCGACGTGCCCCAGCTGATGAACGCCATGGACATCGGCAATTTCATCCACGAGTTCGGCGGGCCGAGCTGGGAACGCAAGGCCGTCTATGACGCCTTCAATCCCGAGACCTATGTCGGCGACTGGTCCAAGCCGATGCTGGTGCTGCACGGGTCCAAGGACTTCCGCGTGCCGATGGAACAGGGGCTGGCCACCTTCTCGGCCCTGCAGCGCGAGGGGATCCCCAGCCGCTTCGTCCATGTGCCGGACGAGAACCACTGGGTGCTGAAGCCGCGCACCTGGGTCGACTGGCAGCAGGAAATCCTGGACTGGGTCGGTCGCTATACGGCGCCGGAAGGCTGAGCGGCCCATTGACGCGCCCCGGGACGGTGCTACGCCACGTCGCAGCAAGCTTTGCGAGGAAAGCCCCCATGCGCCACCGCTCCCTTCTGTCCGCCGTCGCCGCCGTCGCTCTGATGAGCGTCGCCGCTCCGGCCCTGGCCCAGACGCCGCCCGCGCCGGTTCCGGCCGCCGCCGCCACGCCCGACGCCTTCACCTATCAGGACATGATCACCGCCAACCGGCTGGGCGATCCGCAGGTGTCGCCGGACGGGCGCTATGTCGTCTATTCGGTGACGACGACGGACGTCGAGGCCAACCGCCGTGCGGGCAGCCTGTGGATGCTGGATCTGCAGAGCCCGGATGTCGCGCCGCGCCGCCTGGCCATCTCGGACCAGGGGGCGAACACCGCGCGCTGGGGCGGGGACGGCAATCTGTATTTCCTGTCGGGCAAGTCGGGCGCCAGTCAGGTCTGGCGCGTGGCCTCGCCGACGGCGGCGCCGGTGCAGGTGACCAATCTGCCGCTGGACGTGAACGCCTATCGGATCAGCCCCTCGGGCGACAAGGTGGCGGTGTCCCTGGCCGTCTATCCCGACGCGGCCGACCTGAACGCCTCGGTCGAGGCCGGCAAGGCCGCCGCCGAGCGCAAGTCGACCGGCCAGGTCTATGACCGGATGTTCGTGCGCCACTGGGACACCTGGAACGACCACACCCAGAACCATCTGTTCGTCCAGTCGATCGGCCGCGACGGCAAGGCGACCGGAACCCCGGCCTGGGTGACCAAGGGTTTCGACGGCGACACCCCGTCCAAGCCGTTCGGCGACGAGAGCGACTTCGTCTTCACCCCGGCGGGCGACTCCATCGTCTTCTCGGCGCGTCTGGCCGGCAAGACCGAGCCGTGGAGCACCAATTTCGATCTGTGGAAGACCAACGGCCTGACCGGCGACGGGACCTTCACCAATCTGACCGACGATAACGACGCCTGGGACGCCGGCCCGGTCTTCTCGCCGGACGGCCGCACCCTGGCCTATCGCGCCATGGCCCGTCCGGGCTTCGAGGCCGACCGTTATCAGATCGTGCTGATGGACGTGGCGACGGGCCAGAAGCGCGAGATCGCCTCGAACTGGGACCGTTCGGCGGACACCCTGCAATGGGCGCGTGACGGCCAGACCCTCTACACCACGGCCGGCGACGTCGGCTCGACCAGGCTGTTCGCCGTGGATACGCGCAACGGCGTGGTGACCCCGATCACCGGGCCCGGCCATGTCTCCGCCTTCCAGCAGACGCCGTCGGGCTTCGTCTTCGCCCAGGATACGCTGAAGGCGCCCAGCGACCTGTATTTCAAGACCTTCCTCGGTCGTGAGATGCCGCGTCGTCTGACCAACGCCAACCCCGCCTTCGACGCCAAACAGTTCGGGGAATACGAGCAGTTCAGCTTCCCAGGCTGGAACAACGAGACGGTCCACGGCTATGTCATCAAGCCGGTCGGCTATGAGGAAGGGAAGAAATATCCGGTCGCCTTCCTGATCCACGGCGGGCCGCAGGGCTCGTTCGGCGACGGCTGGTCCTATCGCTGGAATCCCGAGACCTATGCCGGCGCCGGCTATGCGGTGGTGATGATCGATTTCCACGGTTCGACCGGCTACGGCCAGGGCTTCACCGACGCGATCAGCCAGCACTGGGGCGACCGCCCGCTGGAAGACCTGCAGAAGGGCTGGGCCTACGCCCAGCAGCAATACAGCTTCCTGGACGGCCAGAACGCCTGCGCCCTGGGCGCCTCCTACGGCGGCTATATGATCAACTGGATCGCCGGCAACTGGTCGAATGCGTTCAAATGCCTGGTCAATCACGACGGCGTCTTCGACACCTTCGCCATGGGCTATTCGACCGAAGAACTGTGGTTCACCGAGTGGGAATACGGCGGCACGCCGTGGGACAAGCCGGAGGGCTATCAGAAGTTCAATCCGGCCAATCATGTCGAGAACTGGCGCACGCCCATGCTGGTCGTCCAGGGCGACCTGGACTTCCGCATCCCGACCGCCCAGGGCCTGTCGACCTACACCGCCCTGCAGCGCCGCGGCATCGACAGCCGTCTGGTCGTCTTCCCGAACGAGAACCACTGGGTGCTGAAGCCCGCCAACAGCGTGCAATGGCACGACGAGGTGTTCGGCTGGCTCGACAAATACCTGACCCCGGCCCAGTAGGGCTCGGCCTTACAGGCTGAATTGCGAAGGGGCGCGGCCGATCGGCCGCGCCCCTTCCTGCTTTGGCCGCAGGCCTACAGCGAGGCGCGCGTCTGGGTCGAGGCGACCAGACGGTTGTACTGATGTTCGGTCATGCAGCGCGGGGCGGTCCAGCGCTGGCCGGCCTGCCGTGACGCGATGGCTTCCTGGGCCGTGACGAACACCGGGGCCGAGCCGAACTCGCGTTGATAGGCGCGACGGGTGGCCGTGTCGGTCGCGCACATCATCACGGACTGCAGCGCGGCCGCACGTTCGACGCGTGCGGACTGGGTTCGCGGGGCCTGGGCGAAACTGGGCGCCGCGAAGGCCGCGACGGCGACGGCGACCAGGGCGGGCGAGACAAGGCGGTTCATTCTTCATCCTCCTATGGCCTGAATTAAGATCAGGGCGCTGATGAAATATGCGCCGATTTTTCGTGTTGTAAAGTTTTTGCGACAAACGCGCGTCAAATGAGTGACGATCGCCGCCCTGAAGCCTGTTTGCAGCGGGGACGGCGCCAATCGGCGATTGAGGCGTTGTCTCTGGCTTGCGGAGATGACCTCTTGTCCAAGACGCTGAAATGGAACGAATTGTGGGCTGGCGTGCGCGAGAAGGCGTTGGTTCCGGCTGGCGCCCGCACGCGGGAATGGCGTCGGTGGGTTCAGGAAAACGACCCGGTCTACGCCGCCGTCCGTCGTCCTGGCCCGGCCGAGAAATGGGCCGGCGGCCTGGTCCTGCTGCTGATCGCCCTGATCGTTCTGTTCCTGATCCTGTTCGACTGGAACATGCTGCGCGGCCCCATAGGGCGCTGGGCCTCGGCCAAGTATGATCGCGAGATCGCGCTGCAGGGCGACCTGGACGTCAATCTGTTCAGCTGGACGCCGTCAGCGGTGGTGCGCGACCTCAAGGTCGGCGGGCCGGAATGGGCGCGGGATCGCGACACGGCCGACGTCGAGGAGATCCGCGCCTCTGTGCGCCTGCGCAAACTGTTCGCCGGCCAGATCGAGATGCCGCTGCTCAGCTTCACCCGCCCGGACGTCGTGCTGATCGCGACCGAGGACGGGCGGAAGAGCTGGGAGCTGAACCCCGGCAAACCGGATACGGGCGAGGGGATGAAGCTGCCGGTGATCCAGCAACTGGTCATCACCGACGGCAAGCTGTTCTTCGACGAACAGCGCCGCGAACTGACGCTCGAAGCCGCCGTCAATGCGCGCGAGGCCGCCGGCGGCGACGCGGGTTTCGTTCTGGACGGTCAGGGCACGGTCAACGGCTCGCCGCTGACGCTGCGGGTTCAGGGCGGTCCCTTCATCAATATCCGCCGCAATCGCCCCTATCAGTTCGAGGCCAACGTCAGCGGCGCGGGCTCGCGTCTGAACGCCAAGGGCGCCATCACCCGGCCGTTCGACCTTGGCCGGTTCGACGCGACCCTGACCCTGCAGGGGCGGGATCTTTCGGATCTGTATCTGCTGACCGGCGTGACCCTGCCCAATACGCCGCCCTACCGGTTGTCCGGGGCCTTGAACCGCAACGAGAGCGTCTGGAGCTTCAACGACTTCGACGGCCGGGTCGGCGCCTCGGATCTGTCCGGCGATGTGCGTGTCGACGCGGCCGAGCGGTTGCGGGTCGACGCCCAACTGACCTCTCGACGGCTGGACATCGACGACCTGGCCGCGGTTCTGGGCACGCGGACCCAGACCAATGCGGCGGGCACCAATACGGAGGCGCCGGTCGCCGTCGGCGGCAAGCTGCTGCCCGACGCCACCCTGCAGACCGAGCGTCTGCGGACCATGGACGGGACCCTGACCTATCGCGCCGCCACGGTGAAGGCGAATGAGCTGGACGTCCGGGCTGTGAATCTGGGCGCGGACCTGAAGGACGGAATCCTGAATCTTGACCCGGTCAGCTTCAACTTCAACCGGGGCGAACTGAACGGCACGGCGCGGATCAACGCCACGCGCGACACGCCGTACAGCGCCATCGACTTCCGACTGGCGGGCTATCCGCTGGAATCGATCATTCCCGCCCGCAACGGCTCTGTCCCCCTGACCGGTCGAGCCTTGGGCCGGGCGCGGCTGGAGGGGCCGGGCGCCTCGATCCACGACTTCGCAGCGGCGTCGAAAGGCTCGCTCAGCCTGGTCGTTCCCAGTGGTCAGATGCGGTCGGCCTTCGCCGAACTGCTGGGCATCAACGCCAGCGCCGGGCTGTTGAAGCTGTTGCGCGGCGACCAGTCGACAGCCGACATCCGCTGCGCGGTGGCGGACTTCACCGTCAGCGGCGGCACGGCGACGGCCCGGACCTTCGTCGTCGATACAGATGTCGTCCTGGCCCAGGGCAAGGGGTCCATAAATCTTGGCGAGGAGACGCTGAACCTGAGGATTGACGGCGAGTCCAAGAAGCCGCGGCTGCTGCGGATCTGGGCGCCGATCACCGTCCAGGGCGCGCTGACCGCGCCGCGCATCGGCGTCGACACCGGGGCCCTGGTTGGACAGGGCGGGTTCGCCGGCTTGCTGGGCGCGGTGGTGGCGCCGGTCACCGCCCTGTTCGCCTTCGTCGATCCGGGCCTGGCCGAGGACGCCAATTGCGGCCAGTTGATCGCCGGCGCGAGATAATTGTCGACCAGGCTTGAGCCGGACGGCGCGCGGCGGCGTATTGGAGGCATGGACTTGATCACATGACCCGCCGCGGCCTGTTCGCGCCCGCCCTGGGCTTTCTCGCCGCCGCCTGTTCGCCGCTGAGCCTGCTGAACACTCTGGGGCCGCGCGACGCCGGCGTGCGTCGGGTGGCGCGCGACATCGCCTATGGCGACGACCCCCGCCAGCGGATGGACGTCTATGCGCCGACCAGGTCCGGGACCCATCCGACCCTCGTCTTCTTCTATGGCGGCGGCTGGGATTCAGGCTCGCGCGACCAGTATGGCTGGGCGGCCCAGGCCCTGGCGGCCAAAGGGTTCGTCGTGGTTCTGCCGGACTATCGCATCGTGCCCCAGGTAGTCTTTCCCGCCTTCATCGAGGATGCGGCCGCCGCCACGGCCAAGGCGGCGGAAGTGGTTCGACCCCTCGGTGGCGACCCGGATCGGCTGGGCGTGCTGGGCCATTCGGCCGGCGCCCATCTGGCCATGATGATCGCCCTGGACCGCCGCTACATGGAGGCCGTCGGGCGATCGGACCTGATCAAGGCGGCGGCGGGCCTGGCCGGACCCTATGACTTCCTGCCGTTCGACGTGCCGGCGTCCAAGAACGCCTTCGGCCGCGCGCCCGATCCGACCCTGACCCAGCCGGTCGCCTTCGTCCGCCCTGACGCCCCCCCGATCTGGCTGGGCCACGGCACGGCCGACACCGTGGTGCATGACGAGGACACGATCATTCTGGACGAGCGGATGCGGTCGGTCGGCGGTCGGTCGGAGGCCCGGCTCTATCCCGGTCTGGACCATGCCGACCTGATCGCGACCTTCTCGCCCCTGTTCCGCAAGAAGGCGCCGGTCCTGGCCGAGGTCACGACCTTCTTTCATCGCGAACTGGGCTGAATTCCACGCCCTGGTTTCGCCTGGCGCACGCCAGGTGAGAAGCCTTTTCAAAGCTTCGCCATAATGGCAGAAAGCCGCGCGATCGGATCAGAGTTTCCTCCCCGATCTTGCTGCGGCCCGTTCCGAACCATGGCTCGCTACGACGCGGATCCGCGCCGAACCTGCCTAGCTCCGGTGCGGGCCGTTTGCGTTCCGAGCCCTTGATTTCGAAGAGAGATGGTGCGGGCGGCCGGGGTCGAACCGGCACTCCTTTCGGAACAGGATTTTGAATCCAGCGCGTCTACCAATTCCACCACGCCCGCAGAGGCCGCCTCATGCCACAGGGGCGGAGGCGGCGTAAAGCGAGAACTCAGACCTGGAGATTCACGCCGCAACCTCGACATGGCTGTCGGTCCCGCCGGCCAGGACGCGGCGGGCGCGGATATACATCTCGACCCGCTGCATCACGATCAGGCCCATGGCGAAGACCAGGAAGGCGTCGGTGACGGCCATGGCGTTGAGATGCCATTCGGCGGCGTGCCCCTGGATCAGGTCGCGCAGGGCGGCGCGGCCGGCGAATAGGGCGACCAGCAGGATCAGGCCCAGGGGCGAGGCCTGGGCCATCAGGGAGCCGTCCGGCTCCTTCTCGATGGTGACCGTCTTGCCGCGATACCAGCCGGCGAGACCGCCCAGGACGGCGCCGAGGGCCAGCACGGCCCAGGCGTCGGGGCCGAAGGGGGCGTGGACGGCGCGGGGGCTGTAGGTCGAACCCCAGATGCCCAGGCCGATCAACGGCACGACGATGGCGGGCATGACCCACAGGAACTGCGGCTTCAGCGGTCGCTTGCGGCGGTTCTTCAGCAGCACGAGGACCAGCACCACCGGGAAGACCAGCAGCGGAATCAGTTTTTCAGGCGGCACGTCGTTCTCTCCCATGCCTCCCCCCGGAGGCCGACGGGGCTCAGCCTAACGCGGTCACGCTTCGCGCGAAAGTGGCGCGACGGTCTGTTCGATGGCGCCGAAGATCGAGTGGTGATGGTCGTCCAGCATCTCGATCCGGACCGTGTCGCCGTGGGCCAGGAAGGGGGTTTCGGCGGCGCCGCGCAGGATCGTCTCGACCGTGCGGACCTCGGCGATGCAGGAGTAGCCCAGGCCGCCTTCGCTGACCGGCTTGCCGGGGCCGCCGTCGGCGTCGCGGTTGGAGACCGTGCCCGAGCCGATGATGGTCCCCGCGCACAGGGACCGGGTCTTGGCCAGGTGGGCGATCAGGGTCCCGAAGTCGAAGGTCATGTCGACCCCGGCGTCGGCCTTGCCGAAGTCGGCGCCGTTCAGCTGGACCGTCAGTTCGCCGTGCAGCCTGCCGTCCTTCCAGCGGTCGCCCAGGGCCTCTGGCGTGACCAGGACCGGCGAAAGGGCGCTGGCGGGCTTGGACTGGACGAAGCCGAAGCCCTTGGCCAGTTCGGCCGGGATCAGATTGCGCAGGGAGACGTCATTGACCAGGCCGACCAGGCGGATGGCGGCCAGGGCCTCCTCCCGCGTCGCGCCCTGGGGCAGGTCGCCGACGACCACGACGATCTCGGCCTCCAGATCGCAGCCCCAGGCGGGGTCGGCGAGCGGGATGGGATCGCGGGGGCTGAGGAAGCCGTCGGAGCCGCCCTGATACATCAGGGGATCGGTCCAGAAGCTGGCGGGCATCTCGGCGCCGCGCGCCTTCCGCACCAGTTCGACGTGGTTCACATAGGCCGAGCCGTCGGCCCACTGATAGGCGCGGGGCAGGGGGCTGGCGGCCTCGTGCTCGCGGAAGCGGCCGCGCGGCACGGCCTCGTGCTCCAGGCTTTCGGCGAGGGCCTGCAGACGCGGTCCGCAGCGGTCCCAGTCGTCCAGGGCCGCCTGAAGCGTCGGGGCGATCAGGAAGGCGTCGGTGAACCAGTTCAGGTCCTGGGAGACGACCACGAGGCGGCCGTCGCGGCCGTGCTTGAGCGAGGCGAGTTTCATGCCTCAGGCCTAGACCGATTTCGCAGGCGAGGAAACTGAAGGGCGATCAGTGAGGCGCCGCGCCCGAGACGGGGCCTGAGAGGGGGCCTGAGAGGGGGCCGCCGCTGTGGGTCGAGAGCTGGCGGTGGGCGGCGTGGAGTTCGCGGACCCGCTCCTCGCGGCGGCACCAGTGGTCGTTGAACTGGGCCACGGCCTCGCGCAGGGCGGCCAGCTGTTCGGCCCGGGTCATGTCGCGCTCGACCTCCTTCTCCTCCGGCCTGGGGGGAGGGGGCGGCGCGGGGGGATGCGGCGGGGCGGGCCTGTCCAGCACCTCGACCTCGGCCCCATGCGCGGGGCCGTGCTCGACCCGGTCGCTCTTGATGACCACATGGCTGTTGGAGACGACGGTGACATTGGCGGGAACGGCGGCGGGGGGGCGGGCGTCGGGGCGGGCCGGGTCGCCGTGACCGGGCTTGGCGGCGTGATCGTGCCCGTGATCGTCCCTCGGCTTCGCCGCCTCTTTCAGGCGGCCCTTCAGGGCGTGATCGATGGCCTTCAGCGGCCTGGCCGGGCCGTCGGCCAGGGCGATGACCGCGCCGAGGCGGTCGTTCAGCGTGGTCCGCAGGGCCTTGGCTGCGCCGGGCAGGGCGTCGCTGTTGGCGGTCATGGCCGCCTGGCAGGCCCGGTCGACGGCGCGCCAGATCGATTCGGCGGCGTCACCCCGGGTCGGGGCCGTCGCCTTGCCCGCGCGCCAGGCCAGGATCATCAGGCCCAGGACCAGGGCGGCCAGCAGCAGGAGAAGCAGAGGGTGGACGCCAAGAAACAGCGTCGAATCAACAGGTTCTATCGACGCCGGGTCGGCCGTGGCGAAGTCCTGCGGATAGTTGGAGACGCTCGCCGACATGCCGCACCGCCCGGACCATTGTTCGATGAACCTGATGATGCCGCAGGCGGGAAGCTTGGCCAAGGAAAAGGTTAACGGCTCTCCGTCAGAAGGGCCCGCGCCTCGGCTCCGGCGCGGGCGGCCGGGTCGCGCACCTCGACCTCGACGACGACCCCGCCCTTGGGCTCGACCGCCCAGAGGTAGCGGCGCTCGACCTCGACCTCGCGGCCGGACGGGGCGAAGCCCATGAAGCTGTCGCCCCAGGGGGTGATCTTCTTCAGTTCGACGAAGGGCATGGCGCAGGCGGCGTCCAACTCCTCCTCGGCCATTTTCGTCAGTTCGTCGTCGGTCGGGGTCATGCGGTCGTGGTGGTCCGAAAAAGAGAGTCTGAATAGTGTGAAATGTCCGAAATCGGGCGTCTCGGTTCACTTCTCGTCGGCGTAGATGGCGACGGTCGCCGCACGATTCGAGGCCACGGCGCCCCGATACATGCCCGAGGTGTTCATGGCGAAGGCCGGTTCGCCGGTCAGGCCCATGACGATGACCCCGCCGTCGCCGCCGATGGAGCCGACGTCGGCGATCTCGGCCTCGGCTGCGACCTGGACCGTCGCGCCCGTGCGGGTGCGGGCGCAGATGTCGCGGGCCACGGTCGCGCGGATGAAATATTCGCCCGAGCCGGTCGCCGAGACGGCGCAACCGTCGGCGTTGGAGGCGTAGGTGCCGGCGCCGATCACCGGCACGTCGCCGACCCGGCCCCAGCGTTTGGCGGTCATGCCGCCGGTCGAGGTGCCGGCCGCCAGACGGCCCTGGCTGTCCAGGGCCACGGCGCCGACGGTGCCGAACTTCCGCTCGTTCAGCGGCGGAGCGACTGAAGCCTGGGCGCCGGGGGCCGACTGATCGCCGGGCGCAGGGGCGCCGGCGGGGCGGTCGGGGATGGGCTGGCCGGTCTCGGTCAGGGCCTTGACCAGACCCTGCCAGCGCCGCTCGGTGAAGAAGAAGGCCGGATCGACCTGTTCCAGACCGGCCTGGGCGGCGAAGGCGTCGGCGCCGGGGCCGATCAGCATGACGTGGGGCGACTGTTCCATCACGGCGCGGGCGGCGGCGATGGGGTGACGGGTGGTGGTCAGGCCGGCGACGGCGCCGGCGGTCAGGTCGGCGCCGTTCATCACGGCCGCGTCCAGCTCGTTGCGGCCGGCGGCGGTGAAGACCGCCCCGCGCCCGGCGTTGAACAGGGGATTGTCCTCCAGCACCTGGATGGCGGCCTGGACGGCGTCGAGCGACGACCCGCCGCGCTCCAGCACGGCCGAGCCGGCGGCCAGGGCCTGGCTCAGGCCGTCACGATAGGCGGCGTCCTGTTCCGGCGTCAGACCGGCGCGCTCGATCACGCCCGCCCCGCCGTGGATGGCCAGGGACCAGCGCGGGGCTTCCTGGGGGGCTTCCTGAGCCTGAGCCGAGGAAAAACACAGTGCAGTGAGTGCAGTCAGTCCGAAAAGCGCGGCGCGCATCGTGAAGTCCCCCGTGCCGGCGCCGAAAGAACAGGGTGCAGTCCGTGCAGTTTGTGCACTTTCCGCCAGGGCGACGCCGGTCGGAGATAGTCTAACCCGGCGGGAGGGCGTGTTAGGTCGATTTGTCTGAAAAAATTGAAAGCCGTTTTGAATCAGCGGTCTGGGCGGCGCTGATATGCGAGGTTTCGCCGGATCGGCGGCGTGGCGGCGAACTGGGGTTTGAAGGGTTCGCTCAGCGTGTGATGTCCGCTTTTCGAAGCGGTATTGTTGTCACCGCGTGACCCATAGCGGGCGTTGCCTTGACGTCTCCTCCCCGTTGCGAAGCAATGGGGAGGGGGACCGCGAAGCGGTGGAGGGGCTCTTGAGGTCAGCAGGATCTGTCTCGCGAGCCCGCGTCCAGAGACGCGCCCTGACGCCGCCGGAAGCGCGGCTTTGGGTCTGTCTTCGTCGTCACGGCTTGGCCGGTCTAAAGTTTCGCCGCCAACATCCCATTGGCCCCTATGTGCTCGACTTCTATTGCGCCGAAGCCAAGCTGGCGGTGGAGGTGGATGGCGAAGTCCACTCCCATCCTGACCGCATTCAGCATGATCGTCGCCGGACCGAGTGGCTGGAACGACAGGGTTTGATGGTTCTACGGATCAGCGCTGAGACGGTGCGGATCGGTCTGGATGGCGTACTGGCGTCGATACGCGCAACGGCCGAGAGCCGTGTGGGGTGAAGAACCCCTCCACCGCTTCGCGGTCCCCCTCCCCATCGCTGCGCGACGGGGAGGAGACGATGCGTTCACCGCCTGTGGTGCAGCCGTTTCCAGACGCGGTAGCCGACGATGGGGGCGAAGCCGCAGACGAGCGCCGCGAACAGCACCATCCAGAAGCCGCCGCCCAGCCAGAACTCGCCCGCCAGGGCCCCGGCGCCGGCCGCGAGGACCGGGCCGAGCCAGGGCAGCCATGTCGGCGGCCGCATCCGCATTCAGGCGTCGACCTTGATGACGCCGCGACGGATCTGGTCCAGTTCGATGGAGTCGAACAGGGCCTGGAAATTGCCGTTGCCGAAACCCTCGTTGCCCTTGCGCTGGATGATCTCGAAGAAGATCGGGCCGAAGGCGTCCTGGGTGAAGATCTGCAGCAGCAGGCCGTCCTCGTCCGAACCGTCGATCAGGATGCGGTTCTTGCGCATCCGCTCCACGTCCTCGCCGTGGTTCGGCAGGCGTTTGTCGATCAGTTCGAAATAGGTCTCGATCGTGTCCTGGAAGTCGACGCCGCGCGCGCGCATCGTCTCGACCGTCTCGAAGATGTTCTCGGTGGTCAGGGCGATGTGCTGGATGCCCTCGCCGTTGTAGCGACGGATGAATTCCTCGATCTGGGAGTTCTCGTCCTGGCTCTCGTTCAGCGGGATGCGGATGGCGCGGTCGGGCGCGATCATGGCTTGCGAGAACAGGCCGGTCGCCTTGCCCTTGATGTCGAAATACTTCTGCTCCTCGAAGTTGAAGACGGAGCCGTAGAAGCCCGACCAGGTGCGCATCTGGCCGCGACGGACATTGTGGGTCAGGTGGTCCAGCACCTCCAGGCCGACGCTGTTCTTGCGCTCCGCCTCTTCCCAGCCCTCGATCTCGTCCCAGGCGTCGTAGAGCGAGCCCTGCTCGCCGTACTGGTCGATGACATAGAGCAGAGAACCGCCGATGCCTTCGAGGATATAGGGGTAGTCGTTCCCGAGAGCGCCGCCCGAGACGCCCTGCGCCGGCTTGGCGCCGCGCTCGACCGCGCCTTCGAAGGCGGCCTTGGCGTCATGTGCGCGGAAGGCCATGCCGTTGGCGGACGGGCCGTGGTCCCTGGCGAAGTCGGCGGCGTGGGCGGCCGGCGTGCGGTGGACCAGGAAGCTGATGTCGCCCTGTTTCAGGCGGACGACGTCGGTGGTCGGATTCACATGGGTCTGGGTGAAGCCCATCATTTCGAGGCGGGCGATCATCGCCTTGGGCTCGGGGCCGGTGAATTCGACGAATTCGAAACCGTCGACGCCGAGGGGGTTTTCCTGGTCGAGCTGTTCAGCCGCCGACTGGGTCATGTCGTTCATGGCGCGTCTCCCGCGTGTTTTACTGGCGGTCTCGCCGCCGATTGGCGCGGAACCTAGTCGGGGAAGTCGAAAGAGCCAAGGCTGACCCACAGTGTCGTGATGGGCTCAGCCCGGCGTCAACCGCGTCGCCCATTCCGCCCCCAGCAACAGGCCCGCCGCCACGGCGCCCAGAAGGGTCAGCCAGCCGGTGGTCACGGCGGCCCCAGCGAGCACGAACAGGCCGTCGCGCTGGATCAGGCCGACCGACAGCAGGGCCAGGGCCACGGAGGGGATGGTGTTGGTCATCGGCAGGACGATGGTCAGGGTGGCCAGGATCATGAAGACCGCCGCCAGCTTCTCGCCCGGCCCGTCGGCGAAACGGCGCAGGCGCGGCCGGGAGAGGCGGTCGATCCAGGTCAGTTTCGACTCGGCGAAGTCGGCCATGGCCTTCAACCAGGAGCCCTTGGCGCGCAGGTTCAGCAGCCAGAGCGGCAGCCAGGGCTCCTCGCGTCCCACGAGAAGCTGGCCCGCCAGCAGCAGTATGGCCACGCCCACCACCTGGGGGACGCCGTAGAGGCCGGGGACCAGGCAGGGGATGGAGAGCAGCAGGATCAGCAGGCCATAGGCCCGTTCATCCAGCCGGTCGCGGATCTCGTGCAGGGTCAGGCCGGCCGCGCCGCCGTCGTCGGACAGCCGGCGCAGCAGGCGGGTGACATTGTGGCTGACGTCGTCCTGGTGAGCGGACGGGGAGGGAGGGATCATGCGGCCATACTAGGCTGACGCGTGACGGGCGGCGAGCGTCGCCGTGTCGCAGCACGTGACGACGCGGCCGGGTCTTGCTACGGCTGAAGGCCTCCCAGGGGACTATCCATGCTTCGCAAGCTCTATGACGGCGTCTTCAATCTGGCGCGCAGCCGCCATGCCACCCCGGCCCTGGCCGTGGTCTCCTTCGCAGAGAGCTCCTTCTTCCCCATTCCGCCGGACGTGATGCTGGCGCCGATGATCCTGGCCCGGCCGGAGAAGGCCTATTTCTACGCCGGAGTCTGCACCGTCGCCTCGGTTCTGGGCGGTATCCTCGGCTACGCCATCGGCTATTTCCTGACCGACGTCGGTCTGGCCATCCTGCGGTTCCTGGGCCATTCGGACGGGCTGGAGCATTTCAAGGCCTGGTTCAATCAGTGGGGCCTGTGGGTCATCCTGATCAAGGGTCTGACGCCCATTCCCTACAAGCTGGTGACCATCGCCTCGGGCCTGGCGGCCTTCAGCTTCCCGGTCTTCATGGGCGCCTCGGTGGTGACGCGCGGCGGGCGCTTCTTCCTGGAGGCCTGGATCCTGAAACGCTGGGGGCCGGCCATGCTGGCCCAGGTCGAGAAGCGGCTGGCCCTGTGGTCCGGCGTCGGTCTGGTGGTGCTGATCGCCCTGATCGTCGTCCTGAAGGTTCTGTAAGTCGACGGCGACGCTTTGGCGGAGTAAACCGCTCGAGGATGAGAGACCTTTATCGCCTCCTGACCCGTTGGTGGACCGCCTTCGCCCTGGCTGCGTCGCTGGCCATGCTGGGCGCCGCCCATGCGTTCGAGCGTTTCATGGGGCTGGCCCCCTGCAACCTCTGCCTCAAGCAACGCGAGGTCTATTGGGGCGCGGTCGCGATCGCCGTCCTGGCCACGGGCTGGACGATCCTGAGCGGCGGGCGGCGCGGCACGCCCCGGATCGCCGCCTTCCTGCTGGGCGCCGTCTTCGCCACCGGAACCATCGTCGCCGTCTTCCATATGGGCGGCGAGAACAAGTGGTGGGCCTTGCCCGCCACCTGCGTCGGGGGCGGATCGGTGGATCTGGAAAGCCTGACCGCCCTGGCGCTCGGCACGGGGACCGGATCGCGCGTGGCCATGTGCGACGCCGTGGCCTGGAGCTGGCTGGGGATTTCCATGGCGGGATGGAATGCGATCGTCTCGGCGGCGCTGACGGTGTTCAGCCTGCTGGCCGCCAAACGCCCCAAGGACGCCCGCGCGCCCCGGATCGAAAAGGCCTGATCTCATGAGCGGCATTCCTCTTCCCCGACCCGGCCTGGGCGCCGACAAGGCCCGGATGGACGAGATCCTGCGCGTCGACCACGCCGGTGAATATGCGGCGGTCCTGATCTATCGCGCCCAGAGGGCCGTGTTCGAGGGGCGAAAGGCGCACGGCGACATGGTCCGCGACCTGACCGAGATGCAGGATCAGGAAGCGGTCCATCTGGCCCGGTTCGACCGGCTGCTGAACGAACGGCGGGTGCGGCCCACGGCGATGACGCCCCTGTGGCGGATCGCGGCCTCGGCCCTGGGCGCGGGCACGGCCCTGATGGGCGAGAAGGCCGCCCACGCCTGCACCGAGGCGGTCGAGAGCGTGATCGAGAAACACTATGCCGACCAGATCGCCGAGGTCGGCGATCGCGACCCGGCCCTGGCGGCCGAGCTGAAACAGTTTCGCGACGAGGAGCTGGCCCACCATGACCACGCCGTCGAACACGGCAGCCGCGAGGCGCCCGCCTATCGGCTGCTGAGCGGGGTCATCAAGGCGGGCTGCCGGGTGGCGATCAAGGTCAGCGAGAAGGTGTGACCTCGTCTCCTCCCCTTGAAATGGGGGAGGGGGGCGCGAAGCGGTGGAGGGGGTCTTGGACCAGGCTCGGCGCCTGAAATTCGGTGACGAACCCCTCCGTCACGGCGCTGAAGACGCGCCGCGCCACCTCCCCATCTGCGATGGGGAGGAGACAGTGTCTCAATAGATCTCGAACAGCCCGGCCGCGCCGCCTCGAAACGCTGGCGTTTCGAGGCTTTTGTTTACCGTGGGCGCGGCTTTCGGGCGTTCTCAATAGATCTCGAACAGCCCGGCCGCGCCCATGCCGCCGCCGATGCACATGGTGACGACGCCGTATCTGGCGCCGCGCCGCTTGCCCTCGATCAGGACGTGGCCGGTCATGCGCGCGCCGGACATGCCGTAGGGGTGGCCGATGGAGATGGCGCCGCCCGAGACGTTCAGAAGCTCGTTCGGAATGCCCAACTGGTCGCGGCAGTAGAGGACCTGGACCGCGAAGGCCTCGTTCAGCTCCCAGAGGCCGATGTCGTCGACGGTCAGGCCGTGGCGTTTCAGCAGTTTCGGCACGGCGTAGACCGGGCCGACGCCCATTTCGTCCGGCTCGCAGCCGGCGACCGCCATGCCGCGATAGGCGCCCAGCGGCTGGAGGCCGCGTTTCGCCGCTTCGCCGGCCTCCATGACCACGCAGGCCGAGGCCCCGTCCGACAGCTGGGAGGCGTTGCCGGCGGTGATGAATTCGCCCTGTTCGATCTCCTCGCCGCTGCCGAACACCGGCTTCAGCGACTTGAGGCCTTCCAGGGTGGTGTCGGGCCGGTTGCCCTCGTCCTTCGACAGGGTCACCTCCTTCGAGGATGTCTCGCCGGTCGCCTTGTCCGTCACCAGCATGGCGGTGGTCATCGGCACGATCTCGGCGTCGAGGCGACCTTCCGCCTGGGCCTGGGCCGTGCGCTGCTGGGACTGGAGGGCGTATTCGTCCTGGCGGTCGCGGTCGATCCCGTAGCGCCGGGCCACGACCTCGGCCGTCTCCAGCATCGACATATACATATGGGGCGCCAGCTTCAGCAGGGCCTCGTCCTTGCCGCGATACAGGTTCATGTGCTGGTTCTGGACCAGGGAGATGCTCTCCAGTCCGCCGCCGACCGCCATCTTCTGCTGGTCGAAGATCACCTGTTTGGCGGCCGTGGCGATCCCCATCAGGCCCGAGGCGCACTGACGGTCCAGGCTCATGCCGGGAACCGAGGCGGGCAGGCCGGCGGCCAGGGCGATCTGGCGCGCCACATTGGTTCCGGTCGAACCCTGCTGCAGGGCTGCGCCCATGATCACGTCCTCGATCTCGGCCGGATCGACGCCGGCGCGCTGGACGGCGTTGCGCACCGCATGGGCGCCCAGCTGCTGGGCCTGGGTGTCGTTGAAGGCCCCGCGATAGGCCCGGCCGATCGGGGTGCGGGCGGTGGAGACGATGACGGCTTCACGCATCTTCGATGCTCTTTCCTGTTTTGGCCTATCGCGCTTCGCGCTGCTTGCGGCCGTGGCTTTCCTCGGAAATTGGAGGTTAGGCGCCTCACGTGGGGTCAACGCAAGAGCGGGCGGCCGGCGGGTACGGCTCCGCTTCCAAATCGGCGTTCGCCCATTGTGTTGAAATGGCGCCACAGTCGCCACATTCGTCGCCGGAATGTGGAACCACGGCTCAGCCATGCCGTTCGGCTCGGGAACGTCGGGCAACAGCTCGACTTCGGGCATTTTACAGATTGAGGAAGCTATGAAGCTCAAACTTCTCGCCTCCGTCGCCGTAGCAGGGCTGTTCGCAGCCGGCGCGGCCTCGGCGGAACCCAACGGCTGGTACGGCGCGATCGACGCCGGCTACCACATGATCGACGACATCAACGCCGAGTCGTCGACGACGGGCGCCAACTGGAACTATGAAGTGAACGACGGCTGGGCGGCCTTCGCCC
>NZ_JBIIOP010000015.1:0-80771 GCF_044336875.1 Brevundimonas sp.
CAGCCGTCGCGACTCGTGCGCAAGCGCCGTCACGGCTTCCGCAGCCGGATGGCCACCAAGAACGGCCAGAAGATTGTTGCGCGCCGTCGCGCCAAGGGCCGCAAGCGCCTGACGGCGTAAGCGGCTCCGCGTCCGGACCACAGGACGCATGAGCGACCCTTTACAGATCAAACGTCTGTTGCGGCGGCCCCAGTTTCTGGCGGCCGCCAAAGGCGTTTCAGAGGCCCGCGGCGGCGTGGTGATCCAGAGGCTGGAACGCGGCGACGGTTCGCCGCACATCGGCCTGGGTTTCACCGCCACCCGCAAGGTCGGAGGGGCGGTCGTCCGCAACCGCGCCAAACGCCGTCTGCGCGAGGCTGCACGGGCCATGCTGCCCGATCACGGCGTGCCCGGCAGCGACTATGTCTTCATCGCCCGCATGGGCACGACCGAGCGTGCGTGGGACCGTCTGCTTGACGACGTGAAATCGACGCTTACAAGGCTGGCGACACCCAAGGCCGACCGGCCTTCGCACGCCCGCGCCCCATCCGGCCAGGACCGCCAGAATCCATGAAAAACGAGAATTCGCGCAACACGATCATCTTCATCGTGTGCTCGGCCCTGATCCTGGGGGTCTACTGGTTCACCGTGCTGCGCCCGCAGGCCGAGCGCCGCGCCGTCCAGCAGCAGGCCCAGGCCGAACAGTCGCAGACGCAAAAGAACGCGGCCCAGACCGCGCTCAGCCCGGCGGGCTCCACCTTCGTCACCGATCGCGGCCAGGCGCTCAGCACCGCCGCGCGCGTGCCGATCCAGTCGGGCGTCCTGAAGGGTTCGCTGTCGCTGCAGGGCGGCCGCATCGACGACCTGTTCCTGACCGACTACAAGGAAACCCAGGACAAACCCGAGCCGGTCGAACTGTTCCGCCCGCAAGGAATGCAGAACGCCTATTTCGCCCAGTTCGGCTGGACCGGCCCGAATGTGGCCGGCGGCGTCCCGGGGCCCAACACCGTCTGGCGCCTGACCGCCGGTTCGACCCTGACCCCGACCACGCCCGTCACCCTGACCTGGGACAACGGCCAGGGCCTGCGCTTCACCCGCGTCGTCTCGGTCGATGACCGCTACGTCTTCTCGGTCAAGGACACGGTCCAGAACCTGGGCACGCAAGCCATCACCATCGCCCCCTACGGCAGCGTCCAGCGCCAGGGTGTGCCGCCGGCGGCCGGTTCGTCGCACATCGTCCACGAGGGCGCGATCGGCACCTTCGGCAAGCCGGGCGAGTACCGGACCGAGCAGAAGAAGTACAAGGACTGGCTGAAGGAGCCCCGCATCGAGAACGCCTCGACCGGCGGCTGGCTGGGCATCACCGACAAATACTGGCTAGCGGCCCTGCTGCCCCAGCAGAACGAGGCGATCGAGACCGAATTCCGCGTCCGCGACGTCAACGGCGGCCAGCAGCTGGAAGCCAATATCCTGGGCGCGACCCGCACGATCCAGCCGGGCGCGACCGCGACCGAGACCCAGCGTCTGTTCGCCGGGGTCAAGCGCGCCGAGGTGCTGAAGTCCTATGAGGAAAGCCTGCAGCTGCCGCGCTTCGTCTATGCGATCGACTGGGGCATGTTCTGGTTCCTGACCCGCCCGATCTTCTGGGTGCTGGAGAACGTCTATGGCCTGGTCGGCAGCTTCGGCGTCGCCATTCTGGCCCTGACCGTCATCGTCAAGCTGATCATGTTCCCGCTGGCCAACAACGCCTACGCCAGCATGTCCAAGATGCGGAACCTCCAGCCCAAGATGGAGGAGATCAAGAAGAAGTTCAAAGACGACCCGCAGAAGCAGCAGCAGGAGACCATGGCCCTGTACCAGAAGGAAAAGATCAATCCGGTCGCGGGTTGCCTTCCGCTGGTGCTGCAGATCCCGGTCTTCTACGCCCTGTACAAGGTGCTGACCGTCACCATCGAAATGCGCCACCAGCCCTTCCTGGGCTTCATCAGCGACCTGTCGGCACGTGACCCGTCCTCGATCTGGACCCTGTTCGGCCTGATCCCGTGGGATCCGTCGTCGCTGGTCCTGGTCGGCGGCCTGCTGGGCGGCCCGCTGCACATCGGCCTGCTGGCCATCGCCTACGGCCTGACCATGTGGCTGCAGACGGCGATGAACCCGCCGGCGGCCGATCCGGTCCAGCGCCAGATCTTCCAGTTCATGCCGCTGGTCTTCACCTTCATCATGGCGCCCTTCGCGGCGGGCCTGCTGGTCTACTGGGCCTGGTCGAACATCCTGACCATCCTGCAGCAGTACGTCATCATGCACCGCTACAAGGCCGAGAACCCGATCGACGCCTTCATCGCCCGTTTCAAGAAATCACCGGCGTGATCGACGAAACCGAGTTCACCCCCGAAGACATTGAGGCCGCGCGCATCCTGTTCGCGCGGCCGGCGACCTTCATCATGGGCGCGGCCAAGATCGAGCAACTGCCCGAGCCCGACCTGCCCGAGATCGCCTTCGCCGGCCGCTCCAACGTCGGCAAGTCCAGCCTGATCAACGGCCTGGTGGGGATGCACAAACTGGCCCGCGCCTCGAACGAGCCGGGACGGACGCGCGAGGTCAACTTCTTCGATCTGGACGGCCGGATGCGTCTGGTCGACCTGCCCGGCTACGGCTGGGCCAAGGCGTCCAAGACCACGGTCAGGAAGTTCCAGGACCTGGGCCGCGACTATCTGCGCGGCCGGGTGACGCTGAAACGGGTCTATCTGCTGATCGACAGCCGCCACGGCCTGAAATCGGTGGACAAGGAGGCGCTGGACGCGCTCGATCTGGCCGCCGTCTCGTATCAGATCGTCCTGACCAAGGCCGACAAGCTGAAGAAGGGCGAGGGCGAGGCCGTGCAGGAGGCCACGCTGAAGGCCATCTCCAAACGCCCGGCCGCCTTCCCGGTCGTGGCCCTGACCTCGTCGGAAAAGGGCCTGGGCCTGCCCGAACTGCGCGCCGAGATCATGCGCACCACCGGGGCGACGATCGACTGATCGAAGGCCTGGCGAAACTTACAATGAGAAAAGGCCCGGAGATCGCTCTCCGGGCCTTTGTCGTTTCAGGCTGTCGTCCGCCTTACTGGGCGGCCGGCGCCGCCGAGCGGACCTCGACCGGGATGCCCAGAGCGTCCAGCTGCGGCTTGACCACCGAGGCGTCGCCGACGACGACCCAGACGAAGCGCGACGGGTCGATGGCGGCCTTGGCCGCTTCGTCCATCTGCGCCGCCGTCAGGGCGTTGGTGCGCGCCGCGACGGTCTCCGGATAGTCGTCCGGACGACCGAGCAGGTCGTTCGAGCGCAGGGCGCCCAGGACGGCGGCCGAGGTCTCGTAGCTGCCGGCCAGACGGCGGGTGTTGCCGTTGACGGTCCGTTCCAGCTCGGCCGGGGTCACGCCCTTGCCGCCCTTCAGGAAGTCGTTGAACTGGGCGTTCAGGGCGGCGATCGACGGGCCGGTCTGGTCGGCCTGGACCGGAGCGGTGACCAGATAGGGCACGCGGTTGCGGAAGCCGGCCGCCGAGGCGTTGACGCCATAGGACCAGCCCTTGGTCTCGCGCAGGTCCGAGTTGATGCGCGACAGGAAGTCGTTGCCGAGCACATTATTGGCCGCGTTCAGCACCAGCAGGTCGTCGGTGCCCGAGGCCGCCAGGACCTCGCCGCCCAGGATGTAGGACTGGGGCGACTGCGGCCGGTCGATCAGGACGATCCTGGGCGTCGCCGCCGGGATCGGGGCCGAGAAGTCCTTGGCGCCCTTGGCCGCGCTCGGGGCGGTCCAGGTTCCGAAGCCGGCTTCCAGGACCGGGACGATCTCGCTCAACGGCTTGTCCGAGACCACGAAGATCTTGGCGTTGTCCGGACGGATCCATTCGGCGTAGTCGGCGCGAACGTCGGCCTCGGTGATGGCCTTGACGCTGGTTTCGTCGCCATTGCCGCTGAAGGGACGGCCATAGGGGCTGGCCGAACCATAGATCAGCTCCGGCAAGGCGCGGTTGGCCAGGGCGGCCGGCTGGGTCCGTTCGGCGGCGATGCGCGACAGGCGGGTGGCCCGCAGACGCTCCAGCTCCGAACCGGCGAAGGCCGGGTTCTTGACCACATCGGCCAGCAGGGCGACCGAGGGCTGCAGGTTCGGCGTCACGGCGAACAGCGACACGACCGAACGGTCCATGGTCGCGCCGGTCGAGATGGTCGCGCCCAGGGCTTCCTGGGCCTCGGCCAACTGGGTGGCGTTCAGGCTGGTGGTGCCTTCGTCCATCAGGTCCAGCATCAGGCTCTGCAGGCCCAGTTTCGCCGTGTCGTCCGCCGCCAGACCGGCGTCGAAGTCGATGGCGATCTTGGTCGCCGGCACGGCGTCGCGCCGGGCGTAGATGACCTCCACGCCGTTCGACAGGCGGGCGCGTTCGACCGACGGGAAGTCGACATTGGCGACCTGACCGATCTCGGGCTTGGCCATGCGGGGCACGCGCACGATCTCGGGGGCCGGCGTATGGTTGGCGCCCGACGGGGCCTCGGCGGCCTCGGCATAGGCTTCACGGTCGCCCGGCAGGGTCGTCAGCGTATAGGCCGGACGGGTCAGCCACTTCTGCAGGGCCGCCTGAACCTGGGCGGGGGTCACCGCCGCATAGGCCTGGAGCTCCTTCTTGTAGTGTTCCGGATCGCCGGCGTAGAGCTGTCCTTCGGCCAGGGCCACGGCCTTGCCGCCGAAGCCGCCGACCTGTTCCAGGCCCTGGACGGTGCGCGAGACATACTGGGTCTTCACCCGCTCGACCTCTTCGGCCGTCGGGCCGTCGGCGATCAGGCCGTTCAGGATCTCGCGGGCGCGAGCCTCGACGGCGGCCGGATCCTGGCCTGGCTTCACATCCAGGGTGATCTCGAACATGCCGACGCGGTGGTAGGCGCCATTGCCGGCGCTGACCGAGACGGCGCTCTGTTCGCCGCGCACCAGTTCATTGTCCAGGCGCGAGCTGGCCAGACCGCCCAGCACCGAGGCGCCGACGCTCAGCGGCACCGAGTCCGCGTCCAGCATGCCGGGCACGGCCCAGCTGATCTGGACGCGGGCGTTGGAGACGCGGTCGTGGGTCGTCTCGTTGACCGGGGCGGCGAGGGTCGGCACCGGGGCCTGGGCCGGGTTGTTGACCGGGCCGCGCTTGATCGGGCCGAAGTATTTCTCGGTCAGTTCGCGGGCCTTGGCGGGCGTGATGTCGCCGGCCAGCACCAGCACCGAGTTGTTGGGGCCGTAGTTGGAGGTAAACCAGTCGCGCACCGTCTGCATCGAGGCGGCGTCCAGGTCGGCCATCGAACCGATGGTCGAGTGGCGATAGGGGTGGCCTTCCGGGAACAGGGCCTCCAGCTGCTTGTACTCGTTCAGGCCATAGGGCTGGTTGTCGCCCTGCCGCTTCTCGTTCTGGACGACGCCACGCTGCAGATCCAGCGTCTCCTGGCTGATGGCGCCGAGCATATAGCCCATGCGGTCGCTTTCCATGAACAGGGCCTGTTCCAGCGCCGGGGTCGGGACGGTCTCGAAATAGTTGGTGCGGTCGAACCAGGTGGTGCCGTTCATGTCCGTCGCGCCCATGTTGCGCATCGGGGTGAAATAGCTGCCGGGCGCATTCTCCGACCCGCCGAACATCAGGTGTTCGAACAGGTGGGCGAAGCCGGTCTTGCCCGCCGGCTCGTCCTTGGAGCCGACATTGTACCAGACGGACACCGCCACGACCGGGGCCTTGTGGTCCTCGTGAACCAGGACGGTCAGGCCGTTGTCCAGAACGAAGCGGGTGTAGGGAATGTCGACTTCGGCGACCAGTTCGGACACCGGCGCGGCCTGGACGGCGGGCGCGGACGCCTGAACCGGCGCGGCGGGCGCCGAAGCCCAGACGGGGGTGGAGACCGCAAGAAGAGCGGCTGCGGCGACGAGTGAACCGGTGCGGCGCATGGGAAACATCCTCGATGACAGATGGGCGACGACCATAACGACGGTCGATGGTCTGGCAACGCGACGCTTTGAACATGAACAAAGCTTCATCTTCGCCGCCGCCCGCCCCGGAAAAGGTTGCATCGCCGGACCCCCGGTCTTATGCGCGCGTCAAACTCCCCCGATGTTCGCTGAAAGAGCCGCCATGTCCGCCCTCGCCGACAAGCCCGTCAAGAAGGTCGTCCTCGCCTATTCCGGCGGCCTGGACACCTCGATCATCCTGAAATGGCTGCAGACCGAATATAACGCCGAGGTCATCACCTTCACCGCCGACCTGGGCCAGGGCGAAGAGCTGGGCCCGGCGCGCGAGAAGGCGCTGAAACTGGGCATCAAGCCCGAGAACATCTTCATCGACGACCTGCGCGAGGAGTTCGTCCGCGACTTCGTCTTCCCGATGTTCCGCGCCAACGCCCAGTATGAGGGCGACTATCTGCTGGGCACCTCGATCGCCCGTCCGCTGATCTCCAAGCGCCAGATCGAGATCGCCCGCCAGGTCGGCGCCGACGCCGTCTGTCACGGCGCCACCGGCAAGGGCAACGACCAGGTCCGCTTCGAACTGGGCTACTACGCCCTGGAGCCGGACATCCGCGTCATCGCCCCGTGGCGCGAATGGGAGTTCCGCAGCCGCGAGGCCCTGCTGGACTTCGCCGAGAAGAACCAGATCCCCATCGCCAAGGACAAGCGCGGCGAGGCCCCCTTCTCGGTCGACGCCAACCTTCTGCACTCCTCGTCCGAGGGCAAGGTTCTGGAAGACCCGGCGGTCGAAGCCCCCGAATTCGTCCACCAGCGCACCATCTCGCCGGAAGACGCGCCGGACGTGGCCACCGTCATCGAGATCGGCTTCGAGAAGGGCGACCCCGTCTCGATCAACGGCGAGGCCATGAGCCCCGCCACCATCCTGACCGCCCTGAACCAGTACGGCCACGACAACGGGATCGGCCGTCTGGACCTGGTCGAGAACCGCTTCGTCGGCATGAAGTCGCGCGGCGTCTACGAGACCCCCGGCGGCACGATCCTGATCGCGGCCCACCGCGGCATCGAGAGCATCACCCTGGACGGCGGCTCCATGCATCTGAAGGACCAGCTGATGCCGAAATACGCCGAGCTGATCTACAACGGCTTCTGGTTCTCGCCCGAGCGCGAGATGCTGCAGGCCGCCATCGACCTGAGCCAGGAAAAGGTGTCCGGCACGGTCAAGGTCAAGCTGTACAAGGGCAATGTCTCGGTCATCGGCCGCGAGAGCCCCAACAGCCTGTACGACCAGGATCTGGTGACCTTCGAGGAAGGCGTCCAGGCCTATGACCACAAGGACGCCGCCGGCTTCATCAAGCTGAACGCGCTGCGTCTGCGCGTCCTGGCCAAGCGCAAGGCCCGATAAGCGCAGTGAAGACTGCACAGATTGGAGCAGCGGGCGTCCTGCTGCTCCAATATTGCCTGCTCAAATCCGGTATCGACTCGTCCGCTATGACGACGGACGACGGAATTGATGTGGTCGCTTATTCACCGCAATTACGCGACGCGGTCACCATACAGGTCAAGACCGTCCTTGCGCCGAAGAAGGCGGGCGGTAGGGGCAAGCTGACATTGGATTGGTGGCTAAGGCATAATAGCCCGGCTCAACTGGTGGCCCTGTGTGATCTATCTACGGATCGGATTTGGATCTTCCGGCACGAGGAATACCTCGCTAAGGCGCAGCAAAATTCAAGCGGACGCGCTCACTTGTATTTCTACGTTGATGCTAAAGCGAAGGCGCCGGAACACTCCAAAGAGCCGTTCTTCGAACCATTTTTGATAGATCGCCGGGTTACTGAGCTGTTTGGCTCACCTGATGTGGCCGCTTAATTTTCGCAATTCGGTTATTGCCGGGCGATCCTGAGGATCGCCCGGCTCCGGTCGTCCGTCACCCAGATCGAGCCGTCGTCGGCGACCGCCATGACCACCGGCGATCCGCGCGGCTGACGCCCGGCGACCGCATCCCAGCCCGGCGTCAGAACCTTGCCCCGCACGCTGGGCGCGCCGGCCGGATAGGTCAGCGACCCGCGCGGATAGATGGCGTAGCGGCCGCCGGTATCGGTCAGGGGGCGGCCCTGGGCGTCCGTCTCGGCGGCGACGATCCGGCCGCCCGCGCGACGATAGCCGTGCCAGCTCATCAGCAGCCGGCCGCGCAGTTCGGGGAACATCGCCCCCTCGTAATAGATCAGGTCCAGGGGCGCCGCGTGCGGCGGCAGCAGGGCGACGGGCCGTTCGCGTTCGCCGCAGCGCGCCTGGGCCGCGCTCCAGCCCGGCAGGGGCGTGGTCAGGTCGACGCAATAGGGCCAGCCGTAGTGGCCGCCCCGGCGCAGGACGTTGATCTCGTCATAGGGATGGTCGGGCGTGGTCAGATCGACCGAATTCTCGCCCTGCAGGAGGGTCCCCGACCGGTGCCGGACCAGGGCGATGGAGTTCCTCAGGCCCGAGGCGAAGACCGTGCTCTCCTCGGCCCAGCGGCCGTCGTCCAGATAGGCGTGGCGGCGCACCTGGGCCGTGTCGGCGGAGTCGGCGCAGCCGCTGCTCCCATCGGTCCGCGCCCGACCGCGCGCGTCGACGCAGCGGTCGCTGGGCGCTCCGACATTGACCAGCAGGGCGCCGTCGCCGTCGAAGACGAAGCTGGACAGGGGGTGGCGGTTGTCGTGCAGCCGGTTGTCCGGCAGGTCGCCGATCACGGTCCGCACCGTCGCCGCCGGATCGGCCGCCTCGGGATCCAGGGTCAGGATCCGGTTCATCTCGGACACATAGATCCGCCCGTCCGGCCCCCGCGCTACGGTGTGGGGCATGGACAGACCCTGGGCCAGCGTGCGCCAGCGCGGCGCGCCGTCGGGCCCGAACGACAGCCGCCAGACCGAGCCCCGTCCCGGATCCCAGCCGCCCAGATCGGTCACCAGCCAGTCGCCGTTACCCAGGGGCAGCAGGCCGCGCGGCATCCTGGGCCCCTCGGTTCCCGTCCCCTGCCACACCAACCCCAGACAGGCGCCGGGCGCCATCCGCACCGTGGTCATCGGCCGTCCGCCGCAGTCGCCCTCGACCGCATAGGTCCGCTGGGCGGCGTTCGCCCCGGCGGGGGCGGCGAGCAAGGTCAGGATCAGGAGTAGGGGGCGCAACATGAGACGTTCAACCTCTTCCTTTCGTCATCCTCCGGCAAGCCGCCGCTTGGCGGCGCAGACCGGGGGACCCAGCGGCGCCGAAGGCGATGTGTCAGGCGCAAAGGTGTTTGAAATCGGTGTCCGTGACAGGTTCGCGCTCTCGCGCGCCGCTGGGTCCCCCGGTCTCCCCTCGCTTTCGCGAGGGTCGCCGGAGGATGACGAAAATTAATCCAGATGCGCCCAGGACCAGTCGCCGCGCCGCTCGACCGTGGTCGGCAGGCCGAACAGGTCGGTCAGGACCGGGCCGGTCAGCAGGTCGGCCTTGGCCCCCTCGTTCAGCACCCGCCCGCCCTGCAACATCACCAGATGGTCGATCTCGGGCAGGATCTCCTCGATATGGTGGGTGACCAGAACCAGGGTCACGCCCGACCGCGCCACCTCGCGCAGGGCCTCCAGGAACAGGCGTCGCGTCGCCGGATCCAGCCCGCCGCAGGGTTCGTCCAGCAGCAGGGCGCGGGGGCGGTGGACCAGGGCGCGGGCGATCAGGACGCGCCTGGCTTCGCCGGTCGACAGTGTGGCCATCCGCCGTCCGATCAGATGGGCCACGCCCATCCGTTCCAGGGCCTCGCGGCTGGCGGCGCGCATTGGTTCGGTGACCCGGTGGTTCCAGACGCCCCGCGCGGCGAAGAAGCCGGACACCACGGCGTCGAACACCTCCAGCCCTTCCTCGGCGGCGAAGTCCGACTGGACGGCGGGCGAGACCACGCCCAGCAGGCCGCGCAGCTCGAACACGTCCCAGTGAGAGCGCCCGAAGATGCGGACCTGGCCCAGATCGCCGCTTGCGCCCACGGTCGGATAGAGCTGGCGGGTGATCAGCTTGACCAGGGTCGACTTGCCCGAGCCGTTGCGGCCCAGGATGGCGGTGTGGCGACCCTCGGGGATCAGCAGGCTGACATCATCCAGCATGGGGCGGTCGCCGCGCGCCACGCTGACACGGTCGATGGACAGGAGCGGTTCGGTCATGGGCGGGACAGTAGCGGGTTCGCGCGCGGACGAAACCTAATCGGTCGGCGAAGGCGCATCCTGCAGCGGCGCGCGACGGCGGCTTTGCAATCGCGCGACGCCATAGGCGATCAGCCACAGAACCATGGCCCAGGCCGCCCCTACGGCCCAGCCGGCGAAGACGTCCGAGGCCCAGTGAGCCCCCAGATAGATGCGCGTCAGCCCGACCAGCAGGGCCATGGTCATGCCGACCGCCAGCACAAAGGCCTTGAACCGCTTGCGGGGAAAGGCGCGGGTCAGCATGACCGCGACGCTCAGATAGAAGACGGTCGACAACAGGGCGTGACCCGAAGGGAAGCTGGCGTTGATCGTCTCGACCGCCTGCATGGTCGCCGGCGGCCGCTCGCGCTCGAACACGGCCTTCAGTCCCTCGCTCAGCGCCACCCCGCCGGCCAGACCCAGGGCCAGCAGCAGGGACGACAGCCACTTCCTCTGACTCAGCAGGAACAGGATGACGATCAGGGCGAACAGGCCCAGCACCGATATGCCGCCCAGGGAGGTGATGTCGGCCGCCGCCTCCTTCAGCCACCACGGACCCCAGGGGCGACCAGGGTCGTCGGCATAGGGGCGCATCAACGCCAGGATCTGGTGATCCAGGGCCTGCCCGTCCGCCTCGGTCATGTCGTCGGCGATCTCGATGAAGCTCATCACCCCGACGGCGGCGATCAGCAGGGCGCTCAGGGCCGCGATCTCGGTGCGCGCGACCGTCAGCAGGCGTATCAAAAAGGAACGGAGATCGGCCCGGGTCATGGATCGTCCAAACGGCCAAGCTGCCTCTCCGTTCCGATCACGCGTTCGTGATCTCGCAGGTGCGAGGACACAATTCGGCCTTGCTGGCTTGTTCGCGGGCTTTTCCCCAGGCGTGGACGACTTGTCCGACCGATTCGCCCACAAAGCGAGGCGTCAACCCGTTGACGGGTTATTAGGCATGTGCGCCCTATATGTGGGCTCAGAGAGCGCTGGAGCCACAAGATGATGTGGTGTCGGCGCAGGTGGCTCTAGGCAGTTTTTTGTTCAGGACGCAGATGACCATGGCTGGCGGCGAGGCTTTGAAGACGGCGGAATTCCAAGAGGTTGCGGCGAACGTGACCCCCGAGAAGCCGCATCTGACTGTCGTGAAATCGGTCCAGGTGGATCGTTCGCGCGACGCCCTGCTGACCGATTTCGGCAAGAAGACCCTGGAAGACCGCTATCTGCTGGCCGGCGAAAGCTATCAGGACATGTTCGCCCGCGTCTCGACCGCCTTCTCGGACGACGCCGAACACGCCCAGCGCCTGTATGACTATATGAGCCGCCTGTGGTTCATGCCCGCCACCCCCGTCCTGTCGAACGGCGGCGCCGACCGCGGCCTGCCGATCTCCTGCTTCCTGAACGCGGTGGGCGACAGCCTGGACGGCATCCAGAACGTCTGGAACGAGAATGTCTCCCTGGCCTCGAACGGCGGCGGCATCGGCACCTACTGGGGCGGCGTCCGGTCGATCGGCGAGAAGGTCAAGGGCGCGGGCAAGACCTCGGGCATCATCCCCTTCATCCGCGTGATGGACAGCCTGACCCTGGCGATCAGCCAGGGCTCGCTGCGTCGCGGCTCGGCCGCCGTCTATCTGGACATCCACCACCCCGAGATCGAGGAGTTCCTCGAGATCCGCAAACCCTCGGGCGACTTCAATCGCAAGTCCCTGAACCTGCACCACGGCATCAACATCACCGACGAGTTCATGGAGGCGGTGAAGGCCGGCGCCACCTTCGACCTGAAGTCGCCCAAGAACGGCGAGGTCATGAAGACCGTCGACGCCCGTTCGCTGTGGACCAAGCTGCTCGACATCCGGATGCAGACCGGCGAGCCCTACATGATCTTCTCCGACACGGTGAACCGCCAGATGGCGCCGCACCAGCGCGACCTGGGCCTGAAGGTCAAACAGTCGAACCTGTGCGCCGAGATCATGCTGCACACCGGCCGCGACCACCTGGGCGTGGACCGGACCGCCGTCTGCTGCCTGTCGTCGGTCAACGCCGAGACCTTCCTGGAGTGGCGCGAGGAGCCCCGTTTCGTCGAGGACCTGATGCGCTTCCTGGACAATGTGCTGGAAGACTTCATCCGCCGCGCCCCGCCGGCCATGGCCGCCGCCGTCTATTCGGCCAAGCGCGAGCGTTCGGTCGGCCTGGGCCTGATGGGTTTCCACTCCTTCCTGCAGGGCCAGGGCGTCGCCTTCGAAAGCGCCATGGCCAAGTCGTGGAACATGCGTCTGTTCAAGCATCTGCGTCGCGAGGCCGACAAGGCCAGCCGCACCCTGGCCGAGGAGAAGGGCCCCTGCCTGGACGCCGAGGAGCGCGGCGTGATGGAGCGGTTCAGCCACAAGCTGGCCATCGCCCCGACCGCCTCGATCTCGATCATCTGCGGCGGCACGAGCGCCGGCATCGAGCCGATCCCGGCCAATATCTACACCCACAAGACCCTGTCGGGCTCGTTCGCGGTCAAGAACCCCTATCTGGAGCGCCTGCTCGACGAGAAGGGCATCAACACCGAGAGCGTCTGGAACTCGATCCTGGAACACGAGGGTTCGGTCCAGCACATCGACGATCTGAACGAGGACGAGAAGGGGGTGTTCAAGACCGCCTTCGAACTGGACCAGCGCTGGGTGGTCGAACTGGCCGCCGACCGCGCGCCGGAAATCTGCCAGGCCCAGTCGCTGAACCTGTTCATCCCCGGCGACGTCAACAAATGGGACCTGCACATGCTGCACTGGTCCGCCTGGGAACGCGGCGTGAAGTCGCTCTATTATCTGCGCTCCAAGTCGGTGCAGCGCGCCGCCTTCGCCGGCGCCGAGGACAAGGCCGAGGCGGTGGTCGACCCGAACCAGCCCGACCTCTTCTCCATGCCCAAGACCGACTACGACGAATGCCTCGCCTGCCAGTAAGGCAGGCCTAGCCAAGACGCTGAAGGGCCTCGCGAAAGCGGGGCCCTTTTCGTTTGCGGAACCCTCGCTTCAAGACGACGTTGAAAAGCGGCTGAAGAGTGTCGTGAAAATGTCTGTTGGACTCCCGTTCCGCCTGGTGCAGGGTGGGCGTCTGCAAACGGTGGGGAGACCGAATGCGCGTGAGGGCCTGTATCGTGGGACTGGGGGGCGTGCTGGCGATGGCCGGCGCGGTCGCCGAAGTTCACGCCCAGACCCTGGTCCCCGACGCCTTCGACGCCGCGCCTGACACGCCCCAGACAGTCACCGCCCGACTGACCGATCAGCCCGGTTTCCGCGTCGCGCCCGACGCCCGTTTCGGCCCCGAGATCGAAATTCCAACCGCCTTCCGGCCTGCCGACGGAACGGGGCTGGCCGCCAGCACCCGCGCCGACGTCTGGGTCGACCGCAACGCCTTTTCCGACCGGTTGACCCTGGAAACCGCCGGACGGCTGCGTCGCGCCGACGGCTCGCCCCTGCCGGTCACGCCGGTCGACCGGGCCGAGCTGGAGCCCGACGCCTACGACCTGCGTTTCGTGCGCGGCTTCCGCGGCGCCGTGGGCCGCACGGCCTCGGGCCTGGAAGTCAGCCTGACGCCCCACGCCGGTTTCGGCGTCGGCAGCGAGGGCGGGTCGGCCGAGGCGGGCGCCACCCTGAAGATCGGCGAGAACCTCGAGCGTCTGGCGCCAGATGGAAGCCAGAGGTTCGGCGAACGCGCCCGCTGGTACCTGTACGCCGCCGGTTCGGGGCGCGCCGTCGGCTATAATTTCGCCCGCACCCGCGACGGCGACTACGCCCGTTCCGGCTATACCCAGGATCGGGGCAGTTTCCTGGGCGACGCCTCGGTCGGCGTCGCCTATCGCCGGGGCGACGTCCAGACCTCGGTCGGTCTGGTCTATCGCGAGATTGACGCCGGCAAGGGGCTGCGCGGCATGAACGGCCTGGACACCGACGTGGACGAGGGCCTGATCGCCTTCCAGCTGTCGATCAAGCCGCGCCGCTGACCGCGGTCCTGTCCGCGCCTAGCGGACCTCCGACACCGCCACGCCCTCGCGACGCGGATCCGCGCCTGCATCCCAGCGTCCATCGCGCCAGATCCCGCCGTGCAGACCAGAGGTCTCGGTCGCATTCGGCTCCAGCACCATGCCCGCCGCACCCAGGGCGTCGCGGATCTCCGGCGTGATCTGGGCCGTGTCGGCGCCGATCGTCTCGCCGCGAACCACCAGATTGGGCAGGGCGAAGGCCTCCTGCACCGGCAGGCCCCAGTCCACGATCCCGACCAGGGCCTTGGCCACATAGGCCAGGATGCTGGAACCGCCCGGCGAACCGATGGCCCCGACCAACCGCCCCTGGCGATCCAGGATCAACACCGGCGTCATGGTCGAACGCGGCCGCTTGCCCGCCGCCACCGCATTCGCCGCCGGATGGTCGCCCTCGCGCGGGGTGAAGGAGAAGTCGGTCAGCTGGTTGTTCAGGAAGAAGCCCTCGACCATCCGGCCGTTGCCGAAAATGCTCTCGACCGTGGTCGTCATGCTGATCGCATTTCCATCCGCGTCGACGATGACCACATGCGAGGTGCCGCCGGGTTCTGCGGTCCGGTCCTCGCCGCGCGGCGGAGACCCCGTCGGAGACCCGGCCGCGACCGGGCCGTCGACCTGGGGAACCAGGGCGGCGCGCGCCGCGACATAGTCGGGATCCAGCAGGCCGGCGATCGGCACGCCGACGAAATCCGTATCGCCGATATAGCGATCCCGGTCGGCGTACATCAGCCGCTGCAGCCGGCCGAAGGCGACCCAGGCCTCGGGACTGTCCGCCCCCTTGTCCAGGTCCGGCGTGCGCTCGGCCATGGCCAGGAACTGCAGCAGACCCACGCCGCTGGACGGCGGCGGCGGCACGCAGATGACATAGATCCGATAGGGCCGGCACAGGGCGTCGCGCCGCAACGGGCGATAGCCGGCGATGTCGGCCTCGGTCAGACCGCCCGGGCGAGGCCCTTCGGCCACCGTCTCGGCGATCTCGCGTCCGATGGGGCCGCCGTAGATGACGCCGGGGCCTTCGCTCGCCAGTCGACCGAGCGTGGCGGCGTAGGCGGGGTTCCGCATCCTGTCCCCCGCCTGATAGCGACCGCCGCCCGGCTTGGTGAAATATTCGGTCGCCCACCGGGTGCGGGCCTGGGGCGAGGATCCATTGATCATGCTCGCCATCCTGGGGCTGACCACGAAGCCGTCCCGCGCCAGTCGCTCCGCGTCGCCGAACAGGTCGCGCCAGTCCAGCCTGCCGTGATCCTTCTGCGCCATGGCCAGCATGGCCACCGCCCCGGGCGCCCCGGTCGAGCGTCCCGACAGGACGGCGTCGATGAAGGGCAACGGCTTGCCGTTCTCGTAGAAGAGTTCAGGCGTGGCCGAGGCCGGCGCGGTCTCGCGCCCGTCATAGGCGGTGACTTCGCCCGTCGCGGCGTCATAGCTCATCATGAAGGCGCCGCCGCCCAGACCCGACGACTGCGGCTCCACCAGGCCCAGGACCGCCTGCACGGCCACGGCGGCGTCGACCGCCGCCCCGCCACGCCGAAGCACCTTCATCCCGGCCTCGACCGCCAGCGGATTGGCGGCCGCCACGAACGGGCCGCGCGCCGGCGTGGTCGCCTGAAGCGCCGCCGTGGTCTCCGGCCGAGCGGTCGCCGCCACCGGCGTCGCCGAACCTCCCGTCTGACACCCCGCGAGAACCACGGGAACGAGCAGGGCGGCGAGGCGGCGACGTATGAAGTGCATGAGAAATTCCGGACGAGGGAGGGCGTCTCCCTCCGACCTAGGCCGTCATGACGGCCGCGCCAACCTTGCGCGTCGCAGAAACTGCATTCCCCCGCTTGCGCCCGCCCGTTTCAACAGCTAAAGACCCGCCCTCGCCGCAAGGCAGCCGCACCCGTAGCTCAGCTGGATAGAGCATCAGACTACGAATCTGAGGGTCGGGCGTTCGAATCGCTCCGGGTGCGCCACTTCCGTTCAAAACTGAGAACTCCGCCTGAGGCGGCGTAACTCCCACCATCGCTGGACGCCAAGGCCCGCAGCAGCTCCGTACGCGAGCCGATGATGCGTGCTTCGGTCTTGCTGATGACCTCCACTCGTTGCGTCAGGGCGCGCAGGTGATCCCGCCGATAGCCGCTGGTGCGATCCCGGAGCTTGCGCCGGGCGGCAGTGGCGAACCGCGCCAAGGCGTCCGGCGTAATCGTCGGCGCCAAGCGATCCACAGACGCACTGATCCGCTCCGCGTCCGCCCTGGCCTGATCGCGGGTGCCGGAAAGTTCGGCGACCCGATCCTTCAGCGAAGCGTCGTCTGGCGCCAGCAGACCGTTCTCGATGGCTTCATAGAGCCGGTTCAGCTTGGCATCGGCCTCGGTGGCGCGCTTACGCATCTCCGCGATGTGCCCGCGTCTTTGGTCCGCCCACTCCTCCCGACGATCCAGAAGCTGCTCCATTAACGCCGCGAGGCGGTCGGGATCGAGCAATCGGGTTTCGAGATGGTCGATGATCGCATCATCCAGCTTGTGCATGGGGACGGCCAGACCAGTGCAGCCGGTCTCGCCCATGCGAGCCTTGGTCGAACAGGCGTAGTAGCGATACTGGCCGCCCGCGCTTCCCCTGCCGGTTCTGAGCGTCATCGCGCCGCCGCAGACGCCACAGAAGCAGATGCCCGTCAGCAGGTTCGGCCCCGTCGAAACACGCGGCGGCGTCCACTTGGGGTTTCGCGACTTCAAGCGCGCCCGAACGGCCTCATAATCCGCCTTCGACACGATGGGCGGCACGGCCATGACAGCGTGCTCGGACTCCGGCTTTGGCGTCTTGGTCTTGTGGTCGCGCGTGTTGAACCGGTGCTCACCCATGTAGGTTGAGCGAGTTAGAACCTGATGGACCGTGCCGATACCCCACCGCCCGCCGTCTCGGGTGCGGATGTTCCGGTCGTTCAGCCGCGTGGCGATGGTCTTTAGCCCCATCGGCCCCTGCGCGCCGTCGCCGGTCAGCGCCCAGCGGTAGATGGTCCGAACGGTCTCGGCCTGGAGCGGATCAATCTCCAGCGTCTTCTTGATCTTGGCTCCGCGTTGCTCGGCCGCGATGATGCGGTAGCCGATGGGCGGCCGGGCACCGTTCCAGAAGCCTTGGCGTGCGTTTTCCTTCATGGCTCGGAGGGTGTGCTTGGCGTTCTCGCGCGATTGATACTCGTCGAAGAGCGTCATGATCTGGCGCATCATCACGCTCATGGGATCGTCGCCCAGCTCCTGGGTGATCGAGACGAGACGGACCCCATTCTTCGCCAGCTTCCTGACATAGAACTCGAACTGGAATTGATCGCGGAAGAAGCGGGAGAAGCTGTGCACCACGATCACGTCGAACGCAGGCGGCTTGGTCAGCGCTGTTTCGATCATGGACTGGAAGGATGGGCGTCGGTCGTCGGTGGCGGTGTTGCCCGGCTCGACATACTCCGCCGTCGCTTCCCAACCCTTGGCCTCACAGTAGGCTTCCAACTGACGGCGCTGGTCAGGGATCGACAGATCGTTGACGGCCTGCCGTCCGGTAGAGACGCGGAGATAGAGAGCGGCGCGGGTCTGAACGCCTGTGGTGATGGCTTTGCGGGTCATGTCCTGCTCCTCTCAGAGGCGCGGACCCAGAACCTCGTCGAGCACCTCGCCAAGCCACGCCTCCACCGCCAGAAGCTCGGCCGGGGTGATCGGAAGATCATCGGGCCAGGTGTCGGTGACGTGGACAGCCGATTGTACGCCAACCCTCCGGGCTTGCGGAGTCCGGCGCCGACGCACCTCCGGCTCTGATGACGGCTGGACATACATGCCTGCCAAGCTGATCGCGGTAGACCGACGCGCATACTCGTAACCTCTCCCTCGCAAATCTCCGGTCGCCGCTTTCTCGCAAAGCGGATCGATCCATCGATCCACGCCAAGCCCTCAGCGGCGGCGGCCGACCGGGTCAACGCCTGCGGCGCCAGCCGCAGCCCGCAGGGCGCGAAGCGGGGTTGAAGCGGGCGGACGGCGCTGCTCTCCACCCCAAAATGAGGGTCAATACGGCTCCGCTTGTCAGACAATGCCGGCGCAAAGCCTATCCTGCCCTAGACCCTCATTAGCGTTCAGGTGGCCCTCCACGGCCCTCACCATCAACAGCGCGGCTCAGCCGAACGAGCGCCGCCGCCAGAAGGGCTTCGACCGCTCTTTTCTCAATGCTCTGGTGCGCGGCGATCTGCTCCTGAGCCATTCCGGCGAATCGATGCAGGACGAAGACATCTCGACAGCGCCGGGGTAATCGCCGGATCGCTCGAACAAGAATCAGGCGCTCGCGGTATTCCTCAGCGGACTGCGATGGCGACAGGCTCATTGATCAGTCCCGCCCTCGATCCCTAAGGCGGCCTCTACCGCACTCAGAAGGTCGCAGATGGCTTGATCGGCGGCTTCAGGCGGGAGCGGGAGGTTTGGCTTGATACCGGAGCGTAGGGAGCCAGAGCCGTAAAGCGGACCGAGCACAGCAGCGAGTTCGGCAATGCCGCCAGGAACGCTCTGGAACCCCAGCATCCGTACGCAGCGGAGCGCCTTACTGAGATCGTGACGGAGCCATACGCGGGTCCAGTCGTCAGAAAAGCCGCGATGCAGGAGATAGGCTTTGAGGCCCAGTTCGATGGCGATGGCGGAGTGATAGGCTGACTGGGCGCCGACGCGGTCATCGTCTGTCCAGGCCATCGCATGGAAGCCTCGGGCGTTACGGATGAAGGCGATGGCCAAGCGGCGCTGGGGAGGGCATCGCTGCCACTTCCGCTGCCCAGACGATATCCGCTGATGCTTAGGCATGCGTGACCTCCCGCGCAGCCGCCCGGTCGCTCAGAACATGCTGAACGGTGGAGTTTGATGGAATTTCACTTACACTCCACCGAATTTCCGCGATCTTGTCAACGAAATTCCGTCACGTGAGGAGGAATTTCGGTCATGATTGAACCCAGCCAAATGCGGATGGCAAGAGCCGCACTGAAAATCAGTGTCCGTGAACTGTCAAAGCTGTCTGGTGTGGCCGACTCCACAATCCTCCGTTTCGAGAGCGGGAAAGGGGCGATCCTCACCACCAATATGAAGCGCATGGAGGAGGCATTAGAAGCTGCCGGGGTGGTTTTCCTGCCCGCTGATTCCACTGGCGGACCGGGCGTTCGACTGCGCGGCTGATTCCTCCGCAGAGCGTCTTACTGGAGCTCCATTTTCGAAAGCTAACGTTTCCGTATCCGGCTCAACGGAACGTCAAATCCGGTTTCGGGAATCGTTACGGGATTTGTCGAAAATCTGTTTATCGTTAACGGCGCTATGAAAGCCAGATAGACGATCTGCTTTTCATAAAGCTGCAACGATGATAAGTGCGGCGCATGGCACCTTGCACTCCGGACGATCTCCCGCTGGCCAATTTGGACTGGCGCAGCCTGTTGCCCTTAGCTGGACGGGCCAATGCTGCCTTGGCGCGCTACGATGGCATGTTGCAGACATTGCCGAACCCGGCGGTCCTTCTTTCACCCATCACGGTGAACGAAGCGGTGCTGTCTTCGCGCATTGAGGGCACACAAGCCACTCTAGACGAAGTGCTGGAGTTCGATGCGGGCATGGAGAGCGCCGATGTGCGTCGGGGCGACATTGAGGAAATTTCTAACTATCGCGCAGCGGTGCAAGGCGCCGAAGACGCGCTGGTAGATCGACCGCTGTCGCTTGGGCTGATCCGCGCGGCCCATCAGCGTCTCATGCAGGGCGTGCGCGGTCGTGACAAAGAACCTGGGACCTTCCGCACTGATCAGAATTGGATCGGTCGGCACGGTGATCCGATCGATCGAGCGCGGTTTGTGCCGCCGAGCCCTCTGATGTTGCAGGGAGCACTGGAGAACTGGGAGCGCTTCCTTCAGGCGGAAGGGGAAGACCCCATCCTCCAAACAGCCATCGCCCACGCGCAATTCGAGATTCTACACCCCTTCAAAGATGGCAACGGGCGGATTGGACGGATGCTCATCCCGCTGCTGCTCTACCGGCGCGGCGCCCTATCCCGGCCGATGTTCTACATGTCCGAATATCTGGAGGCGAACCGGGCGGAGTACTACGACCGGCTTCTCGCCATTACCGAAGCAGGCGACTGGGAGGGCTGGCTACGGTTCTTCGTCAATGCGCTCATCGCCCAGGCCGAGAGCAATCTGGAAAAGGTGCGTTCAGTTCGCGATCTCTACGAAGCCATGCGTCGCGACTTCGTCGAAGTAACCCATTCGCAGTACGCGATGGCGGCTGTCGACGCCTTCTTCATGCGGCCAGTCATTCCCGCGCCTGCGTTTGCGCAAGCTGCGGGCTTCAACAACCGCGTGACGGCAAATAACATGCTGCGCCAACTTAACGACGCTGGCCTCATTGCGCGCGTCCGGGAGGGAGGGGGCAGGGTCGCTGCGATCTATGCTCTGCCTCAACTCATCAACATCACCGAAGGTCGGCGCGTGTTGTGAATCTTCAACTGACGCGGCAATGGGCGCGGAACGTCCCAATTGCACGAGCGACGGACCGGCAGCCCTCGACCGACCGAGAAATACGCCTTCGAACGTAAGGAAGGCACCGCCCTCTTCAAGCTGTTCTGGTGTTGAGCTACCGTCGCTTCCCTCACGGGGAAGCGACATGGCCTATCTGATCATCGGGATCGTCATCGGTGCGTTGGTCGGGACCATCCTCGCCAACGTCTGGCGAAACACACCAGCTACCCAGCCTAAGCCGACAATCTTCCTAACTCGAAAGTCGGACGGCGAGACCTACCGCCTGGAACAGTCAGTCCCGAATGTCGGCGGGCTCGGTGCCCGCACAGTCATCCTCTACAGGGTCAGCGACTATTCACTGGAGGCTTGGCCAGAGGATCGGGTAAATGCAGAGTTCGACAGTCAGGCTGAACCGGCTGATCCCAAGATCGAGAAGATGATCGCCGAAGCCCGCGCTCGTGCTGCCGCCAAGGGTGCCGCTCAATGATAGGATGGATGAAGAAACGCTGGCTTCGGGCGAAGGCTCTGTCGATCCTCCAGACGTTCTACAAGTTACCGCTGAAGGAGCCGCTGGAGGGTCTGGACAACCTGATGCTCCAGCAAGGCGTAGACGTGGCGTTCGACACCGGCGGGAACGAATGGGACGCGGCGGCGGCCTATGTCTACACCGTCGCCGTGGGTATCCTCGGATCACAGACCGAGATCAGGGGTGACGACCGGGAAGCGGTCACCCGGCTCGCGCACCTAACCAACACCTACCACTGGATGATGAAGGCGGACTCCATTCGCCCGTTGGTCAGGGCGGCGATACAGCGTTGGAACGCCCACCCCGATCATCCATCCAATCGCATCCGGGTACCGATATAAATCGCGGTCGGACCCTCGACCCGATAGATTAAAGGTGTTGGAGCGATAGCATCAACGGGGCTTTGAACGACCGGTAGCCCCTCAAATCAAGGCCCATTCCAGTTCGCCCGCGCGGGCCTATCTGTTTGTCAGCTTGAATTCTCTCGCCCGCCGTTCGCCCATGACGTTGTAGCGAATGAAGAGGCTATGGTTCGGAAGGTGTTTCGGCCACGGGTTGAACCAGAACTGGTCTTTGAAAGACAGGTCCATGATCTCATTCGGCTGGAGCGTCCGGGTCGGCGAACCATCGGAGTCCACGACGCTCTGGTTGCTCTTCCTGAAATCCCACCAAGCCCGCCGGTGATAAATCTCCCACCATGAGATCATGATGGTTCTGCCCGAGAGATTGGCCATATGGACATAGTTCCCTTCGGCGTCTGGGTGGCCTGATAATGACGTTTCCACCACGATCTTGGTCTTCCGGCGGTCGATGATGTCGGCGATCTCGAAGAGGGTCTTCACGTTGCCAATGAAGGTGCCGGTGAAGAACGCCACAATGATCGGCCACGCCTTCGACCACAGTTCGGCCCAGTCGAGGTCGATCAATCTCGCGGCCTCACCCAGATTACGCGACGACTCATGAGCCACCGATATTCGTCACGATCCGTGAGGGCTTTCTCGAAGATGCGTCTTCGCAGATCAACCGCACTCCATTTCAGGATGACTATCCCTGCGATGATCATTGCCAGACCGACCCATATGTTCACCCAGATCATCAGCGGGACGCTCGCTATGAATATCACCGGGCAGATGAGGGACGCCCATCCTAACAACCCCGTCCTCATGCGAGGGGCGATGCGGTAGGCCATCGCCCGATCAACCACGAGGCTCCATTTGCCCTTGTTCCGAGGATCGTGAAGCTCTTCGAATGACATACGGTCGCGGATGATTGGATCATTCTCGGCCGGAGCTAAATCGCCGTCTTCGATCAGTTCCCGTATTGGCGGGCTCAAATAGTGGCCTAGCGCCTCGGGGAGGTTTTCAAGCTCGCTCCAGTCGTAAGACGTCCGAGATGACAGAGCGTCGAATGGTGGAAATGCTTCCTCCACCCGACGGCCGATGGCGGTTCCATCTAGGGCCGAAATGATCTTTTGGATGTCGGCGTCATTGCGCTCTTGGAAGTCGCGAATGCGGCCGAACTCTTCGAGCCGTAGCCCTAAGCCCACGACCAGAAACCACAGACCTTCGGCTTGCTTCTTTCGGACGTTCCATTCCACGACAAGCTCACGAAAATCTGTGTCGGTTGAGAATATTGCGCGGATCAACCGATCGGTGTCCTCCTTCTGCAGGCCGCCAATATCGCGTTGGCCCACGAAAGAGTCGTATGGCGTCGCGTAGCTGGTAAAGGTGCGGGCGTCGGTCATCTAGCATTGATCGCCGATAGCTGCATTCGCCGTCCACCCAAATATCCGATGGTGATCAACGGAGGGTCACGGTCGCGCTTCCGTAAGTGCCCTATTCCCATTTCATCCGACCAGCTAGGCTTCGGAAGTTGCGGATGAAGACTTCGATAAAGTTCGCCTGTCCGTTTCCAAATCTCGCAGCCATCAGGGCGCCGAACATCGAGGGAGATTCCAGTTCGGCGATCAGCTTGCTGGCTGTCGCGCCATGCCAGCTGCTCCGTCCAATCGGCATCCAAGCCCAGCCCTGCTGAGGATTGGTCTCAATCGACGCAAGGACTTCGGTTGGGTCATTGCGCTCGAAATGCGCAAGGGATGCCAACATCTCGAAGCGCTCAAACACCAATTCATAGTCAGGCACCGGCCCCAGGAAGCGGCGACCCCACCTTGAAAGTAAGGACAGCAAGTGATCGCTCAGCGGTGTTCTGTGTCGATCGAAACCTTCGAGACCTCGCCAGATGTCTCTGTCACCCCCGTCCCACGCCCCAAGAAACAGCGCCTCAACGAGCGTCGTAGGTCCATGATGAAGCCGGTTCACCGTTGAGCGAAGAAATTCGTGCAAGTCTCGCCATCGCTCGGCGCGCACCAGGCCGACCCCGTAGGCCGTGAAGGCCAATACTGCAGGATATGACTGAAGTTCCACATATACGGTGAGCCCGCCTCTGTTGTTGTCGGCGCGGGCGTACAGGGCCTCAATGGATTCGTGGGCGATCATCAGATCCGTCCCGTCGCCCCAGCGGCCGAGCAAGCCCAGCATGCTGGCCAAAGCTTCCGTCGCTGCTTCGTAGTATCCTACCCGTCGACGCCACTCCGCCTTGTCATAGGTTCCGTTGTTAGACAGGTCGGCGCTTTCGCTGCTCAACTGAGTGAGAAGGCGCTCCATCTCCTGATCAATCAGGTCTCTCAGCTGGATGCGATGCTCGGGTTTCGACAGATAGCGTTTGGCGCTGGCGACCATTAGGTCGATGCTCTGGGGATTCTGCTGGCGCGTTTGTTCCAGGGTATCGATGCGCTGCTTCAGGTGTTCGAAGAAGGTGTCTGCATCCTTGATTGGGATCACCCTGGCCCGCCGATGCTGGATCAGCTCGGCAGCCTCCGCCGGCCGCTCGCCCCTCGTCGCCCAGTAGGCGCCGTAGCGGCGGTTGGGCGCTCGCAAGAGGGCGGCGCGCAGGGCGTGATCCCAGACTCCCGACCAACCCGCGACGATGAGGCCGTGTTCATCCAGGATGCGATCAAGTAGCCCGTCATAGGCTGCTGGATAGGCTTTCAATTCCTCATCGGTGTTAAGGATGCGGGCGTCCTTGTAGTCGCCGTGCAGCTTCAGGAGATAGCAGGCGCTGTGAGTGATCGGCTCGGCGCCGGATAGGGCGTCGACCGACGCCACGATGGTAGGCTCTACGCCGGCTTCGCGCAGGGCGTTCTCCATCAGCCGATCGAAGTTTGTGGTGATGATCACTCGGATGAACCCGGCCGCCACCAATGCGGCGATGGCGTGATGCGCGCGCGTGGGGGCTTTGCGGCCATCCTCACGGTCTTGTGGACTGGGTTCGATGTAGCTGTGCAGAATGGCGCGGCGCTCATCTGGCGACGAGGCGATCTCCGCAAGCAGCTTGGAGTAGTCCGGCTCTTCGCCCGTCTGGTCCCGATACCAGGCCGCCCAGTCGGCCTGAGCATCCACGCCTTGGCTGAGGCCGACCCGGCGGACGAGATCAAGCGTGATCTCCCAGCCCGTCGGCACTTCCGCCGAGCGGGACAGCCCCGATCCCAGCAATAGGGCGTAAACGCCTTTGGCCTCAAAGACCGAGAAGGCGAGCGGAGTGATCGAATCGGTGACCGTCATCTGGTCAAGATAGGCTATTTTCCGGGGCTCGGCCGTGCTTGCGAAAAGGTAGCAGCTCAGGCTTTCAACGCCGACACTTCTCGCATGGCCGCGCTGTGGCCTGCCGTCGTCAGGCGATATCCATCCTTAGCGCTGCCGTGCGCGAGCTTCTCATCATGGAGGTCCCGGAGCCGGTTCCGGACCGTCTTCGCGCTCCGCCGACTGAGGCTCCGCAGAGCGTCGGGCACCGTGACGAGTTCCGGGTAGTGGCTGTGTAACAGCAGAAGGAGCTCAGCCCTAGCCGACACATCAGGAAGCACCAAGCGCGTGTCGCCTATCTCCTCGACAAGCGTATTCACAGGCGCTTGCACAATGGCGACTAGATTGCCCGCCTCCTGCATGGAAAGGCCGGAGGCTGTCCGAAACAGCTCAGCCATGATCCAAGCTGAGGCTTGCTGAATGAAGGCCAGATCGAAGGTGTTTGGATCAACCTCGTTGTCGTGCGCAATGTTTCGCTTGTTTCGGAGGGTGTAGATGGACCGCGCAATTCTGCCGCCGCAAACGCGGATGCTCTCGGGCAGTGATGCCTCATTCTCAAGCTTGAGATTCAGGTAGCGATCGATATCCGGCTTTGCCTCGAAGGTACCTGTAGCCATGTGCTGGAGGCACTGAACAAAGGTCTCAACGAATTTCCCAGGGGACGCTCGACCGAGCGTTTTCGTGGCAAAATCGATCCGGATTTGGACGAACTGGTCAACCAGCTTCGACGCAAGCGGCGTGGTGACCAGTGGAGCAAGCGCTCCTGTGAGCGCAGCTTTATCCATCGACGCGCTCCCCTCGCAGCATCCGCTCAACAACACGGATACCCGCCACGGTCAGCTTGTACTTTTTCCGCGCCTGTTGGCTCTTGCCATCTTTGCGAACTTGCAGAGCTAGCTGGGGCTTGCCGTCCTTCAGGCCATCGAACGCGGAGGTGATGTTCTCCACGCCCTCGCCCAGGTTCTTGAGCGCGTTATTCACCGACATTGATGCGAAGCCGTCGGCGCCCTCGCACACTTGGAGCCAGTAGCCTCCAACGAGCGCCTTCTCTGGATTGGTTGTTGGCCCTGCCGCGCTGAATAGGTCCGCAAAGGTCGGGTACTCAGCAGACCCGACATCCCGGCCGCCTTGCGGCCCGGATTCGGGCCCGCTGCGCTGTCCTGCGCCTTGATCACGTGGCTTTTCGTCCAACATGCCCGTACGCTCGGGCCCCTTCTGAGGTGACGCGATCGGCTGTAGTCCAAGAACGCTCAACAGCCATGTGAAGACACGCTGCCGGGCTTGAGGATCTAGGCCCTTCAGGGCCTCGTGAGTAGTTTCCATCGCCTTGATTTCCGCGAGGGGGTTGGGCTCGCCCCCACCGGTGCTCGTCTCGTCCGCCATGTCAGCTCCAGATTCCTGAGAACTGGAAGGTAAGGGATGCGCACCGCGTCTTCAAGGTATCCTCTTCATAAAACATGCTGCACATGCGGATAACACGGCCGATCTTGACGTCGGGTGCGAGGTCTCCAAGTTATCTCGTGTTTAATCAATGGGTTGTGTGACCTCGTATTGGCTGGTTCGGCAAGGACGGCTGAGAAGGGATTCGGCAAGACGGCGCGACGAAACTTCGCCAGCTTCTTCAGATGCTGCCCAAGATGCGTTTTATCTGTCTGTATTAAAAAGCCTAATTCGCTTCTGCCGCGCTCATGGCGGCACAGGGCCGGCAGTCGATCTACTTGCCGAACCATCCGCTCCTACGCGGTCCGATTCAAGTGGTTCGCTAAAGCTGTGACAGCTCCACCCGTTTCTTGCCAGCCACGGTACCCGGCGAGGCCTCGGCGTGGGTCTTCAGTCGGTCGGGCACCGTCCCCATGTGCTCGACGCTAACCCGGATGGCCCTGAGCATGATCTTGCAGGCATTCAGCTGGCGGTGGTCTTGCCGGCACCACCGCTCGGCGGCGAGGACGCGCACGTCGGCGTGCTGCTGCGAGGTCAGGCCCGCCAGGAACGGCGGCGAGCCCAGGACAGCGTCGATAGACTGCTGGCCTTCGGCATCCCCGCGCTCGGCCAAAGTGGTCATCGCGACTAGCACCACCCTCCGCCACCTTCGCTGACGCACATACACAGCACCGCGGGGGAGCCGCAGGATTAGCCGGATACTGCGGTTGATACCGAATAGTTCTCAGGATCATCCACGGCGCAGCTTCGCTAGACTCGCCGAGGCGCGACAGCCCGCTCAATCGATCAATCGACCGACCGGGTCGGGCTCATAGCGGTAGTTAACGGTATCCGCTCTCAGGCCCGCGCGGGTAGCCAACTATGCAAACGCTGATACTTTGGCCCTATGAAACTCTTAGAAAACCGCCTGGAAGCTGAACGCGAAGTCCGCGCCATGCAGGTTCGCATCTTGTGGGCAGGCTGCATCCTTAACGGTGCAGGCTTGCTGGCTCTGGTGCAGTTGGTGAGCCAGGTCGATGATCCCGACTACGCGCTCACCGCCATGCGCCTACCCTTCATCTTGATGACTGGCGGACTGTTCGTCAGCGGCATGAGCCTCGCCATCGGTTACCTTGGCCTGATGCACCGGCAGCTGGACGTGACCGCTCGCCACAGCGGCACCAATCCCGAAAACAATGAAGCTGAGGGTAAGTTCTGGGATGCCACTAGCGCAGAGCATTTCCGGAAAACCAACCGGGACAGCTTCAATGCTATAATCCTTTGCATGGTGGGTTTCATGCTCGGCAGTTTCGGCATCATGACGGGGGTGTTCGGCAGCCTCAGTGGACACCGTCTCCAACCCCGCGACCAGACCCAAACCCCCGAGCGCATCATGCAGGGCATCAGCCTCCTGCGCGACCTCACGAGCAGCGACGTGCCACCGGCAGTGAGTGTGGAAGTCCGCGCACTAGCGGCTACCGTTCCGCCGGTTGCCCAGCCCGCTCCTCCGCTCCAGCCCGCCCCTGACGAGCCCGGTGGAGAGGCGCCTGCTCAATGACTGGTGTGCTGGAACAACTGGCCGACGATGCAGCGCACGGGCAGGTGCCGGTGAGCCAACTCTTGCGCCGCGCCAAACTCATATCCCGGCGACGCGGCAATCCCAGTGTGGACGACTGGATCGAGCACGAGTCGTCGGGCTATCCCAATGAACTTGAGATTCCGCGCTACAGGGTGCTGGCTGGCATTCCACAGGGCCATTGGGTGAACCACGGCTGGAGGAGCCTGCGTCTCGGCAACGAGGAGAAGATGAACGCTGCCTACAGCATCATCTTCTACAACCACTCCATCACCGAAGTGGAAAGTCTTGCCTCCGATAGCCAGGGTGAAGGTTCGCGATTGAGCCTCCCGGAATTCCTAGAAGTGGCGGTGACCAACCAGAACGTCGGCATGGACAAAGCTGGCGTGTTCATCGCGCGAGGCAAGTTCAAAGACCTCTTGGATGCAGTGCGGACGCGAGTGATGGATTGGGCTCAGGAACTCGAAGGCGGCGACGTGACGGAAGATAAGAAGAGCACTGCCGCTGACGGCATCCACAACACCTACAATTTCTACGACGGCGCTCGCATGAACCAGCAGAACAACGGAAGCGGTGACAACATCATCGTGGAAGGCAGCGTGTTCGGTGACCTCCGCACCCGCATCAGCCAAGGCGTGGCAAATGAGGGTCAACGCCAAGCCATGTTGCAGGCGGTTTCCGAGATGGAGGCCACGAAAAACACACCCGGTTTCGTCGAGCATTACCAGCGGCTCATCGGATTAGCAGCTGACCACATCGGGGTCATCCAGTGGGCGCTTCCCGCACTGGCCTTCTTCATGGGCGCCGGGGCTGGCTGATGGGCTTTGTAAATGGCGGCGGCTATCGTCCCCCGGTAGAATATCTCTTCGTTGACGGTGGAGCGCTCAACGCCGAAGTCAATCAGGTCTTGAAGCGTTGGTGGCCCGGCCAAGAGGCGGACCTCGATTACGCAAAGATCGGCGCCGGCTTCGGCAAGTGCTTTTACTACGATGCCTGGCCCCACCAACGAGAGGGACAGGACGATGATGCCTACAAGCTGGTGTGCGACCTTCACGACGATCTAATCGACCGCATCAGCAGCAATGGCGGATGGCATGCTTACGCCGGTGAAGCCCGGCACCGGAAACGTCGCGGGCTAGAGCAGAAGATGGTGGACGTGATGATCGCAGTGGACATGCTGCGTCACACGTTCAACGGCAATATGGAGCGATGCACGCTCCTCACCAGCGACCTCGATTTCAAGCCGCTACTTGACGCCCTTATTCAGGAGGGCATGACGGTGAACCTATGGCACGGCGCTTTCGCGCCGCGCGATCTCAAGCGAGCAGCTGACAACCTCCGACCACTGAATGTCGCCGGCGTCCATGCGCTGATGACTACGGACTGGATTGCAGCGCATCCCCTTCCCGGTTGCGGTAGCGGCCCTCTGGATAGGGGCGGACATGAACCCGTTGAGGTGGGGCCGAAGCCCGATGGCAGGGATTGGGTGCTCTACCGTAAACTGGGCACCGATGAACTCATGCTGACGTGGGACGACCTAACCAACAAAGGCTACTCCATGCAGGTCACCACCCCCGACAAAGACGTGATGGCGAAGTATGTGGAAGATCTCTACGGCTGGAAGCCTTGGGACTACCCGGACAGAGCCTAGGCGTCGCTAAATGCTGGTCCGTAGGTCAGCTGTATGGCTCGCGGCCGATGTCCACTTCTGGTGCATTCGAGAAATCAGCCAGCTAGCGCAACCTCCGCGAAATGGTTCTCAGTTTCATCCACGGCGGCGCACCCTCGCCAAGGTTCGCCAGTGCTCGAGGGCTCTCAGTCGTACGACTGGATCTGGCGCAAAGGAGCCGGCGGGAACAACCCGCCGCAGTCTTCGCGGCCACCCCGTGCGGTCGTCGCAAAGAGCACTCGACTCTGCCTTTACGGTCTTCTCGCTCCGGCACTAGTGAAGTGCGCCCCGGTCGAGGTCCAGCACCGCCGCTGGGATGACTTCGATCTCCGCATGGGCAGCCCGCAGCGCGTCGATGAACTCCGACGCGTCCCCGACCACGACAATGCTGAAGTTCGTGAGATCAAGGTGCGCGGCGGAGGCCTGCTTCACGGCCTCTGCGGAGACATCGCGGATGCGGGATGCGTGGTCTTGGAGGTCGGCGACGGGCAGGCGGTGATTGGCCAAAGTCGCGACCGCCGATCCCAGGCCGTCGACCGTCTCGAGGCCCCTGGCGAAGCCGCCGACCAAGACAGCGCGGCGGGTCGCCATTTCTTCAGGCGACGCTTCTTCGGCGGAGAGGCGACCGATCTCGGCCAGCATCACCTCGACCACTTGAGGGACCTTCTCATTACGGGTCTGAGTGAAGGCCATGGCGATGCCCTCGTCCTCGCGTGGCAGGAAGCCCGAGAGGGCGTAATAGGCGAGCCCGCGCTGAACCCGAATGATCCGGTTTAGGCGGCCCGAGAAGCCGCCGCCGAGAACCGAGTTGGCGACGAGCAGAGGATAATAGTCCTCATCCGTCCGGCGGACCGCCCTCGCCCCTAGGTAGACGCCGGCTTGGCCAGCGCCTGGCATGTCGATCACGATCACCCTCGGGGCGACAGGCGGACCCGCCGGCCTCAGGCTGCGTGAGGGGGAGGAAGGCGCCGCCCAGTCCCCAAACGCGGCTTCAGCCTGCATGAAGGCCGCTTCGGGATCGACGTCTCCCGAAAACACGAGCGTCGCCGCCTCCGGGCGCCATCTCTGAGCACGGAAGATAGTCACATCCTCCGCAGAAATCGCGGCCAGGCCGGAGGGCGTGCCCCGGCCTGGCGCGCCATAGGGGGCGTCGCCATAGACAGCCCGCGCCACTGCGGCATAGGCCAGCATCATGGGTTGGCTGTGTTCCATCCCGGCTGTGGCGATCGCCTGTTGCTTCTGTCGGTCGAGGTCTTCAGCGCTCAGGTCGGGGCGACGGACCAGATCCGTCAGCAAGGCGAAGGTCTGTTCGAAGGTGTGGCTCGGACTGCTGGCGTGCAGGCTGGTGAAGTCCGCGCCTGGCGTGGCGCCGATGACTGCGCCCAGGCGCTCGATCTCGGAGGCGATCTGGGGTGCGGACTTGCCGGCGGCCCCTTGTGTCAGAAGGCTGGCGGTCAGGCCGGCTAGGCCCGACCGCCCGGCTGGATCATCCGCCGATCCGGCTGCGAAGCTGAGGCGCGCCGATACGAGCGGCAGACCTTTCGTCGGCGCCACATAGACCCGCAGACCGTTGGCGAGGGTGCGCTCGAACACTTCGGGCGTCGAGATGGCGCGCTCCGGCCCAGCTTGGGGCAGGGCGGCGCGGCTAGCTTGCGGAGCAAGCTCGAACACCTCGTACTGCCGGGCAAGGTCGGCGAGTTTGATCGGGGCGTCGACCGGGAATGGTGTGGACTCGGCAGGCGCGCCATCGGGTCTCTCGGCCTCATTGAGATACCGCACGACTATGCGGGTTTCTTCGGTCAGATATTGGCGAGCAACACGTTGCACATCCTGAACGGTGACCGCCTGTATGGCAGCCGCCTCGGCATCTGCAGCGGAGGCCTGGCCGGTCATCAGGAGCGCCTGACCCAGATCGTGCGCCTTGCGGTCAATCGTCTCTTGGTCGCGGAGTAGGGAAGCGACCAGTTCCGTCTTGGCCTCCTGCAGTTCACCATCGCTCACCGGCTCGTCCCGCAGTCGGGCGACCTCGGCCAGCATGGCGCTTTCGCCTTCCGCGAGGTCGTGGCCTTCAGCCATCATGGCGTGGGCCGTCAGCGTTCCGCCCTGTAGGTAGAAGTCGGCGCTCGACGCCACCCGCGGTGCGAGCCGCTGGTCATAGACCAATCTCTGGAACAGCCGTGACGACTGACCCGTGGACAGGACGCCATTCAAAACCTTCAACGCGGCCCGATCCGGGTGTGCATAAGGCACCGTTCTCCAGCCGACGACGACGGCCGGCGCTGGGACATTGGGGGCGTAATAGGTGGCTTGGCGCGGACCAACCGGCGCCGGCTCGTTCACAGCGTGGATCGGCGGCGCAGTCCCGGGCCGGTCGAGCGGGCCGAAATACCGGTCGATCCAACCGTCCAGCTGCGCTCCGTCGAAGTCTCCGGCAACCACCAGAACGGCATTGTCCGGACGGTAGTAGGTGGCGTGAAACCGTCTGACATCTTCCACCGTCGAAGCGGACAGATCTTCAAGGGAGCCGATGGCGGGCCGCCGGTAAGGATGGGACCGATAGAGCTCGCGCGGCAAATACAGGCTGAACAGGCGGCCGTAGGGCTCGGCGAGCACGCGCTGCCGATACTCTTCCTGGACGACGGAGGTCTCCGAGATCAGCGAGGACTCGTCGACGACCAGCGAACCCATGCGTTCGGCTTCTGCGAACAGCAGCCGCTCCAGCTGGTTGGCGGGCGCAACGGAGAAGTACCAGGTTGAGTCCGGGAAGACGCCGGCGTTGTTCACGCCGCCGACGTCGTCGAGAAGAGACTCCCAGGTGTCCCCGGGCAGGTTACGGGTCGCCTTGAACATCATGTGTTCGAACAGATGCGCGAAGCCCGAGCGGTTTTGGGGGTCATCCTTGGAACCCACGCGGTACCAGACCTGCACCGTGACATCGGCCGTGTTTCGGTCCGGCAGGGTCAGGACCTGAAGACCGTTCGGCAAGGTGCGGATTCGATACTCAAGCGGCGCTATCGAGAGGCCGGCGGGCTGGGTTTGAGCGGGAGCCTGCGCCGTGGCCGGGGCTGCGGCGCCCAACAGCCCGAGGGCTGTGGCGATGACGAAGATGCGGGTGTTCATTGTTGAAACTCCGGGAGCGGCTGTGGCGGATCGCGCTGCGCGCGTTTGGTCGGTGAGAGGCTGCAGACACGCAGACGCCATCGCCGGCGACGGTTGAGCCGCCGGCCTGTCTGGCGCGTCAGTGGAGTGCGAGAGCTAGGGTATGGGCCCAGGAGCCGGCCCCGGCGATCCGTGGGCGAAATAGGCTGACACCCTCCAGGTGTCGCCGTCCGGGACCAAAGCGACCGTCTCCAACAGCCGGGCCCCTGTGGGCGAGGTGGCCTGATACTGAACGAGGACTGAGCCCCCGGCGTCAGAGTTGGTAGGGGAGGCGGATCTCACCGCATACTGTTGGACGCGGTCGAGAGGCCCAGCGGGACGATTGAGCTGTGCGGCTCGGGTCTCCCAAGCGTCTTGAGACATCCTGCTTTGGAATGTCGGACTGGCCGCCCGCCAGCTTTCCGTCCAATCACCTCGATCCACTAAGGCTAGCCAGGAGAGAGCGTGAGCGGCCGCGCCCGGCGGCGCTGCTCGCGGCCCAACGGTCTCAGGGGCCGGAGCTGGATCGGCGCCTTTTTGTGCTTGCCTCCGGACGGCCGCTCCGCCCGTTTCGGCTGTCGTTGGTGACGACTTTGGCGTCACGACGGGCTCCGGCGCGGGCGCACCCGGATTGGGCTCAGGGACGACCCCAGGCCTCCCCATCAGGGCTATCGTGAAGGTTAGGGCGACAACCGACATCAGAAGTCCTCCAATGAGCCAGCCTTGGCGCGAACCGGGGCGCCGAGCTGATGGAGGGGGACTATTGATGACAAGCGGAGCGGCGGCTTCCCCGAAATCCTTGTCTACAAAAGTTTTGGGAACGCTGCCCTCGGCCCCCGCCAGCAGGCGAGCAGCCGCGCGGCTGCTGGAAACGCCCAGCTTCTGGCGGGCGGTGCGCAGGCGCTCATTTATCGTATGCACGGAGAGACCTAGTTCCGCGGCGGCGGACTTGGCGTCATGGCTCGCCGCGAGCAGGCGCAGAACCTCCTTCTCCCGCTCGGTCAGTTCACTGAGACGTCCGTTCATATGCGAACCATAGCGTAATCAGGCTTCGCTGCGACACTGATCGCCTAAGCCCCACCGGACATCTTCTAGGGAGATCGCCAGCACAGGGGGTATCGGGCTGGGTCCCAGCCTGCTCCATCTTCCCAATCAGCAGCCTCTCGTCGCGCGCGGAGCGTCTGGTTTGTGGCTGTTCAACAATGTCCGTGTGTGGACGCCCTTCAGAAGCAAGCGGTTTTTCGAGGGTAGTGCGCTCAGGTTCAGGTTCTTCCGTGTGTCCGGCCTGTTGATGCGGCTGTTCACACGCCGCTGGCCTGTACGGAGTTCGCGCACCGGGTCCACGTCGCTATTGCGCGCTCGAGGCGCATCGGACATTTCTGGTTTTCCCGGGGCCGTCTCGTGGACCGTTGCGCCATACGTCTCGTCTGACCTTCCTGCCTCCTCCTGACGCCTCAGACTGTCACAGCGCTTAGGCTGTGGCGGCCGGAGCTCTGTAGGACCCGCCGTGCGCCATCAGCGCCCAGACGATCCTCGCGATCTTGTTGGCCAGCGCCACGGTGACCAGCATGCGCGGCTTCCTGGCCAGCATGCCCAGCCACGGGCTGGCCCGGGACGGCTCTCGCGCCGCGACTTTGGCCGCCGAGCTGGCGCCCAGGATCAGCAGCCGTCGTAGACTGCGCTCGCCCATCTTGGAGATGTGGCCAAGCCGCTCCTTGCCGCCGCTGTAGTGCTGCCGTGGCGTCAGCCCGACCCAGGCAGCGAAGTCGCGGCCCCGCCTGAACGTGCTCGCCGGCGGCGCCAGCGCGACCAGGGCGGTGGCGACGATCGGTCCGATCCCCGGGATCGTCATCAGGCGCTTGGCGACAGGGTCAGCCTTCGACCGTGCGGCGATCTCGCGATCGACCAGGGCGATCTTGGCTTCAAGTTGCTGCAGGCTCTGGGCGACGATCTCCAGGATCTGGCGGGCTTGGTCGGGCAGGTCGCTCGTCGGATCTTGCGTTAGCTCGATGAGCCGACTGACGTGCCCGGACCCTTGGCGCACGACGAAGCCGAACTCGGCCAGGTGGCCTCGGAGGGCGTTGATCAGCTGGGTGCGCTGGCGGACCAGAAGATCGCGTGTGCGGAAGACGACCGCGGTTCCTTGGGCTTCGGCGCTCTTGGGCGCGACGAACCGCATCGTCGGTCGCTGCGCCGCCTCGCAGATCGCCTCGGCATCGGCCATATCGTTCTTCTGCCGCTTCACGAAGGGCTTCACGTACGACGGCGGGATCAGCCGGGTCTCATGTCCCAGGGCGGCGATCTCCCTGGTCCAGAAGTGCGCGCTGGCGCAGGCTTCCATCGCCACCAAGCACCGCGGCTGGCCGGCGAAGAACGCCCGCAGCCGGTCGCGTCGCAGCTTCTTGCGAAAGACCACGGCGCCGGACGAATCTGCGCCGGGCGCCTGAAAGACTGTCTTGGCCAGGTCCAGGCCGATGATGCTAACTTCACCCACGGACGCCTCCTTCAAGTGGTGTGCTCAACACCTCCACTTTGGAACTTAGATGCCGTCAGGGGCGTCCACCCCATCGCTCCTGGCGCCTTCGAGACATCAGCCCACCAGCAGGACGCTCGAACAATAGTTCTCGGCATCATCCGTCGCGGCGCGCCACTTGCTTTATCAGCAGACGATCGAGACCGGAGCCAGGGCGTTGGCGATCGGTCCGAACCCTGGCGTGCGATACTGGATCGGCCTGGCCATGCTGATGCAACGCCGCGACCGCGAAGCCCTGGCGCAATTCAAGGCCGGCACAGTGAGTGATCCGCTCCCCATCGCCGGAGAGGCGATCGTGGCGGCGCGGGCCGGCGACGATGCGAGCGCCCAACGTATCGTCGATGACCTGCAAAAGAGCGCCGGCCTCACGGTAAGTTACCAATTTGCCCAGATCTACGCACAATGGGGCCGTTTGAACCAGGCTTTCACCCACCTGGACAACGCCCTCCGCGTGAAGGATCCAGGGCTGATCTATCTGCGCGTCGACCCGATGCTGGCCCCGATCCGCGGCGACCAGCGCTTCTCAGCGCTGGTCAAGACCCTGGATTTTCCCTGATCCCGCCGCACCGCACGCAAGCACCGGCAGGCCGTATAGGCTCCAAGTTCTTGAGTGCGGCTTGGCCGTAACTGGCCTTTCGAGCCGGCCTCTCATCCAGCCAGCACCGAAGGCGCATGGCCGATCCAGGTCGCGACATCGAACATGCCCGCCAATGAAAAACCCGCGTCGGCGACGACGCGGGTCTTGGATGTTCGACGTGGGCGAGAGATCAGCCCTGGGCGGGGCGAAGACCCTCGGCCGAGGCCTGCTGGACCGCCGGACGCTTCTGGCCGCCAGAGGCGATGATACGGTCGATACGGGCCTTTTCGGCGCGGAAGGCGGCAAGGTCGGCGCCCGACAGTTCGGTGCCTTCCTGGGTGCGGACGCCGGCCGGATTGATCCGTTGGCCGCCGCGCCACAGCTCATAGTGCAGGTGCGGACCGGTCGAGGCGCCGGTCGAGCCGACATAGGCGACGACCTGGCCCTGGCTGACACGCTGGCCGGCGCGGATGCCCGAGCCGTAGCGCGACAGGTGGCCGTAGCCGCTTTCCAGCCCGTTGTTGTGGCGGATGCGCAGCCAGTTGCCGTAACCGCCCCAGCGACGCGCCTCGACCACCACGCCGTCGGCGGGCGCCACGACCGGGGTGCCGGATCCGGCGGCGAAGTCGATGCCCTGGTGCATCTTCTTGAAGCCCGAGATCGGATGGGTGCGGAAGCCGAAGTTGGACGACACCCGGCGGAAGCTCTGCAGCGGAGTGCGCATCATGGCCGAGCGCAGGTTCTTGCCGTTGGCGTCGAAGAACTGGGCGTCCTTCGCCCCGGCCGGCTTGAAGCGGTAGAAGGTCACGCCGCGCAGTTCGGCGTACATCAGGTCGCCGACGTCCACGGTGCGACCGGCCTCGGTCACGTCGCGGTCGAAGACCATGGTGAACTCGTCCGAGGCGCGGATGTCGCGCTGCATGTCGAACTTGGTGGCGAACAGGCGGCTGGCCGAACGGACGATCGAGGCGGTGGCGCCCAGTTCGCGGGCGCTGGCCGACAGCGAGCGTTCGACGTCGCCCTTGAGCACCACGGTCTCGTGCGTGACCTTTTCTTCCAGCGAACGCAGGCGCAGGGCGCCGTCGAAGCTGCGCGACACGGTCAGTTGGCTGGCCGGGCCGGTGCGCATGGTCAGACCGATCAGGCGGGCGTCGCCCCGGCCGTCGCGCGGCTTGGCGATGGCGGTCTCGAAACGCAGGCCGGCCCGCAGGTCGGCCAGGTCGAAGGCGTTGGCGACGGTGGCGGCGACGGCGCTGGCTTCTTCCGGCGCGACGCCGGTGCGGCGCACGGCCTGCTCGAAGGTTTCGCCGCGACGGATCTGGACGGGGACGGCTTCCGGGGCGGTCATGCCGGCCGGGGCGTTGGCGGCGGCGAAGGCCTGGGCTTCCATCGCGGCCATCTGGGCCGACGACAGGACGGGAACTTCTTCAGCCTGGGCGGGTTGATAGACTCTGCCGGCAAGCAGGGCCACCGAAACAGCGGCGGCTGCGGTAAGCGCGTGCGGCGCAAGGCGCATCGGCTGGCGGCGTGGGTCGAACTGAGCCATCGGTCCCGTCGTGCTACAACGCCAGCGGCGTCAAACCATACTCACCAAAATTCGCGCCACGCCCTACGGACGCGAAGCCAAGGGCTATACCCCGGCTGTCTCACTTTGGGAAGATAGACTGTTACAAACCGTTAAGAGCGGGATCAACTCCGTATCGCTGCGTAAAAGCCAGACCATAGGCCGCAGAGTTGTGTGACAGCAAAAAGCCCGAAGATTCATGCGAATGACTCGCGCGCCCGCCCTCTTGTCGCCCAGCTTCGCTGCAACGGAACGCCGCGACCGGGCGTTCGTCGGCCACGCTTGAGACTTGTATTCACATCGAGGGTGGCGATGGTGATCCGGCGACCTGTTTCCAATCGACGCGACATTCTCGTTTGACCGAAGATACGGCCATCCCCCCCGTTCGACCGTCTCGCCCCCCGCGCCGGGGCGGCGGCCTGGCGCGTCGCCTCGGCCTGGTGCTGCTGGCGCTGCTGCTGGTGGCGGCGCTTCTGCTGGCGGCCCTCTATCTGAACCGCCGGGCGGCGGCGCGGGACGTTCTGGTCGGCTGGCTGGACCAGCGCGGCATCCAGGCCGATGTCGAGGTTGAGCGGATCGAGCTGGACGGTTTCGTCGGCCGGATCCGCATCGGCGATCCCCGTAACCCGGACGTGACGGTCGAGCGGGTCGAGGTCGATTACGCCGTGGCCCTGCCCTGGTCGAAGACCGGCCTTGGCGTCACCCCCAGCCGCATCCGTCTGGTGCGGCCGGTGATGCGGGCCAGCTGGAAGGAGGGGAAATTGTCGCTGGGGTCGCTGGACCCTCTGGTCAAGGAATTCACCGGCGGCCCGCCGCGACCGGATTCGCGCAGCCCCCTGGTCATCATCGAGGGCGGACAAGCGCGACTCGACACCGAATATGGACCGGTCCAGCTGCTGGCCGACGCGCGGATCGACGACGGCAAGCTGATGCGACTGGCGGCGCGGATGCCGGCGGCGGCGCTGAAGAGCGGCGAGATCGAGGCCCGGGGCCTGGGCGCGACCGTGGACCTGACCACGACCGGCGACCGGGTCGCCCTGAAGATCGAGGCCGGCGCCGACGGCTTCGCCACCCCGACGGTGGACGGCGAGCGCGCCCGGCTGAGCCTGACCGGAGACCTGCCCTATCCCGACCTGAAGACGCGACGCGGCGACGGCCGGGCCGTGGTCGATGCGCATCTGGTCAGCGGCGTTCTGGGCGCGGGCGAGACGCGGGCGCGGGACGCCGCGGTCACAGCCCGGTTCGACGGCGCGACCACGGGCTGGATCGAGACCTTCCGCATTGCGGGAACGACGGCGCTGGACCTGAAGGCGGCGGCGATCGACGGACCGGACCTGAAGGCCGCGCGCGTGGCGGCCACGGCGACGGGCGGACGGCTGGTGGTGTCGCGCGACGACGCCCTGCGCTGGAGCCTGGACACGCCAATGGCCCTGAACGCTGCGTCGGGCCGCGCCGGCGCGGCCCAGGCCAGCGGCCTGTCGATCCGCTCGTCCGCCCTGTCGCTGGGCGGGCGGGACGCCAGCTTCGAGGCCACGGGCCCGGTCACGGCGACCTTCGACCGGATCGGCTTCGGCGACCTGACGCTGAAACAGGCGCGGGGCGACCTGACCCTGGACGTGGTTCAGGACGGGGCGGTGCGGATCGCGGCCGAAGGTTCGATCCGGTCGGCGGGCGGAGCCTGGCCGCTGTTCGGGCCGGTCGGGTCCGACGACATCGCCGAACTGGCCGAGATGAAGAAGGCCCTGGGGTCGTTCGCCCTGAACGCCCCCTCGGTGCGGTTCGCCACCGGTTCGGGCGGGACCAGCGTGGTCCTGCCGCGTCCCGTGACCCTGACGCCCGCAAACGGCGGGGTGCTGACCGTGGCCCAGGCCGGCGAAGGCGCCTATCAGGCCGAGCCGGGTCGGCTGGGCGGCGGGGCGTTGAACCTGACGTCGACGCGGGGTCGGGGCCTGCCGGAACTGGCGGTCGCCGTGCCCAAATGGCGGCTGACCGAGACAGGGTTCGAGGCTCTTCTGGACGGACGGGCCAGGCTGGATTTCGATCTGGCGCGAGGCATAGGTGCCCGGACGCGCGGCCTGCTGGCCATGGCCGACGGGCGTCTGACCTATGTGACCCCCGACTGCGTCGACCTGACGGTCGAGCGGCTGGAGCTGGACGAGAACGACGTGCATCAGCTGGCCGGGAAGCTGTGTCCCGAGGGCGCGCCGCTTCTGAGCGCCAAGGACGGGGTCTGGCGCGTGGTCGGCGACTTCCGCGCGGTCGAGGCCCAGGCGCCCTTCCTGGGGATGCGGTTCGAACAGGCGTCCGGCCGCATCGTGGTCGACGGGAGCAGGGCCGGAGTCGGGCTGACGGCGACGGTCGCCGACGCCCGGGTGACGGACACGACCACGCCCCAGCGGTTCGAAGCCCTGGCCGCCTCGGGCCGGGCGACCCTGGCCAATGAGAACTGGAGCGGCGGCTTCGACCTGAAGGGGACCGGCGCGGCGGCGGCGACGACCCTGGGCCGCCTGACCTTGGCGCACAATGGCCGGACCGGCGCCGGGGGCGTCCATGTCGCCGCCCCCCAGGTGGTCTTCGCCGAAGGCGGGTTGCAGCCGTCGATGTTGAGCCCGATGGTCGACGCCTTCGTCCAGTCGCCGGTGACGGGATCCATCGGCTTCGACGGCCGGTTCGACTGGACCAAGGACGGCGAGCCGACCTCCGGCGGCGTCCTGCGCGTGCCGGGTCTGGACTTCGTCAGCCCGGCCGGACCGGTCAAGGGCGTCCGGGGCGACATCGAATTCACCAGCCTGAGCCCGGCCATCGTCACCGCCCCGAACCAGAGGCTGACGATCGACAGCCTGGAAGTCGGGACCGACGCCACGGCCCTGGACCTGACCTTCGCCATCGATGCGGCGGGGATCAGCATCGCGGGCGGCTCGGTCCAGGCGGGAGGCGGGACCGTCTCGGTGGAGCCTTTCGTGGTGCCGCTGGACGCGACCCAGGCCTATAGCGGCGTCATCGTGCTGGACCGGGTCCAGCTGGGCGACGTGGTCGCCGACACCGGCTTCGACGACAAGGTGCTGCTGGACGCCGTGGTCTCGGGCCGCCTGCCCTTCACCATGGACCCCAAGACCGGTCTGAAGATCACGGCGGGGAGCCTGGGCGCGGTCCAGCCGGGTCGACTGTCGATCAAGCGCGAGGTCCTGACCGACGTCAGCGCAGGCGGCGGGGGCGAGGAGGTGCCGCCGAACATGGTTCAGGACCTGGCCTATCAGGCGATGGAGAACCTGGCCTTCGACGTGTTGAGCGCCGATGTGAACAGCCTGGACGGGGGCCGGGTCGCCGTCCTGTTCCACATCCGGGGCCGGCATGAGCCGCCGCAGCGGCAGGAGTTGCGTCTGACCCTGTCCGAGCTGATCAGCCGGAAATTCCTGAACCGGGAACTGCCCCTGCCGTCAGGCACCCAGATCGACCTGACCCTGGACACCACCCTGAACGCCAACCAGCTGATCTCGGACCTGATGGCCGTCAACCGGGCCCGCCAGGGTCAACAGGACCAGGATCAGCCGGAACAGCCGACGACCGCCGACCAATGATCGGAACCATTCAGCGACCATTCACCCAAGGCCGTGCTAGTAGGCCCCCTACCCTAGACGAACCGGAGCCCTCGTCATGATCAACAAGCGCCAGTTGGCCGGCCTCGGCTTCGGAGCGGCCCTCGTCGCCGTCTCGGCCTGCGCCCCGACCATCCGTCTGGAGGTTGCGCCGATCCAGATTTACGCCAAATTGGACGCTGACGTCCGCGTTCGTCTGGACCAGGAGTTGCAGCAACTGCTGCAGCAGAATCCGAATCTCTTCTGATCGCCTCGCTTCTTCTGAAAGGACAGGCTGACATGACCTTCCGTAAATTCCTCGCCATCGGCGCGACTGTCGCCGCCGTCTCGCTCGCCGTCGGCGGCGTCGCCATCGCCCAGACCAGCGCCCAGAAGGCCCTGATCGATCAGGCCAAGGCCGCCGGCAATGTCGGCGAACAGGCCGACGGCTACGTCGGCTTCCGCAACGCCACTTCCGACGCCGCCCTGCGCGCCGCCGTGGACGCCACCAACGCCGGCCGCCGCGCCGCCTACGCCCGCAGCGCGGCCGACGCCGGCACCAGCGCCGATGTCGCCGGCGCCCGGATGTTCGAAAGCCAGCTTCTGCCCCGCATCCAGTCGGGCCAGTGGTACCGCAACGCCCAGGGCCAGTGGGTCCAGCGCTGATCGACTGAACGGGTTTGTTCCGAACCGTCTCATCAGGCCCCCGGTTTCGCCGGGGGCCTTTTGCATTTCAGGCGGCCGCGCGACGCGAGTTCAGGGCGGGCGACAGCAGGCCTTGGGCCAGGGCGCGAACGACCGGAACCGCCACGGCGTCGCCCATCAGTTTCAGCGCCGCGCTTTCGCTGGACGGCAGGACATAGTCGTCCGACACCCCCATCAGCCGGGCCGCCTCGCGTCCGGTCAGACGTCGCACCCGCGCCCGGCCCTGGTCGCAGACCACCACATACTGCCGCGACGACCCGCCGGCGGGCGTGCGTAGACAGCCGGCCAAGCCGTCAAAACGGATTTCCAGCCGCTGCACCTTCCGGCCGCCCTCGACCCGGACCCGGCGATAGGCGGCGCCGATGGTGCGGACGCCCGAGGCGACGGCGGCCTGAACGCGGGCGCGGTGCAGGGGAGCGGCCAGGGAGAGGATCGCCTCGCCGTCCTCCAGCCAGTCGACCGCATCGTCCGGCTGCAGCAGAGCGGCGAGATCCTGGTTGCGGCGCGGCGGGACAGGCAGGGACCACCAGGCCCAGACGTCGCGCACGGCCTGGGGCAGACGGGCGTGGGCGGCGACCAGACGCGGGGAATGGAAGGGGCCGGACGGAGTCGTCGTCTCGGGCGCCTCACCCTTCACCGCGACGACGAACAGGCGGGGGCGCGACTGGGGCAGCCAGTGGGCGGCGTCCATTTCCAGCGCCCCGACGCGGTAGCCGGCCCGGACCATGGCCGTGCAGACGGCGGCGAAATCCCGCCCCTGGCCCGAGGTCAGCAGGCCGATGACGTTTTCCAGCACGACGACGCGCGGCGCACGGCCCTCGACCGCCAGGGCCTGGATCAGTTTCCAGAAGCCCCAGAAGGCGCCCGACCGCCCGGCCTCCAGCCCGCCGCGCGCCCCGGCCAGGCTGACGTCCTGACAGGGGGATGAGGCCCAGGCCATATCCGGCGCGCCCGGGAGATCGGCGGAGGTCAGAGACCAGACGTCGCCCAGGCGGAACGGGACATCGGGATGATTGGCGACGAAGGCGCGGCCCTTGGCGGCGTCCATGTCGTTGGCGAACAGGGTGTCGACGCCTGACAGGCCTAGCCCGGCCAGCCCGCCGCCGGCGAAGAATTCGTATGCGGTCGGGCGAATCGACATCCAGACAGCATAACTCACGCCCGGCCCTTGACCGAGACCGCCCCCGCCCACACCTGCACGTTGAGCCAGGGGGAGTTTGTTATGCGTCCGATCATTGCTGCAGTTCTGGCCGCGCCGGTCCTGATGTCCGTCCTGGCCCTGGGCGGTTGCTACGACCGCAACGACAAGAAGCCGGAATCCGCCCCCCCGCCCGAAGCGGCGCCGGTTCTGGCCGGGGTCGATCTGGGCAAGCCGGTGCGGGCCCTGGGCACGGAACCCTTCTGGAGCGTCGAGATCACTCAGGACGCCCTGATCTACACCCGCGTCGACCAGCCGACCCAGCGGGCGCCCAACCGGGGCGCGACGGTCCAGGGCACGGTGGCCACCTACGCCTCGTCCACCGACCTGACCCAGGCGCTGAACGTGGTGCTGATCGCCACCGAATGTTCGGACGGGATGAGCGACCGCACCTATCCCCTGACGGCGCGGGTCGAGATCGGCGACGACACCCTGAGCGGCTGCGCCGCCTCGGCCTCGGCCCTGACGGTCGCCCCGGCGCCCTGAGGCCCCCGCCCGCGTGCAAGACGGGCCAGGGGCGCGCGAGAGGGAGGCATTGGCGCGCATTTCGTGTATGAGCGCGCGCCATGTCCCTTACCGCCCCCCCCTTTCTAGCCACCGTCCTGACCATGTTTCCCGAGGCCTTTCCCGGCCCGCTCGGCGTGTCGCTGATCGGCACGGCCTGGCGCGAGAAGGGGCTGTGGGGCCTGGAAACGGTTGACATTCGCGCCTTTTCCACAGATACGCGCGGCTTCCTGGACGACACCCCTGCGGGTGGCGGCCCGGGAGCTGTGCTGAAGGCGGACGTTGTGGCCCGGGCGGTGGATAGCCTGTCGGGACCGAAGCGGCCGCTTTTGTACATGAGCGCCCGGGGTCGGCCCCTGACCCAGGCGCGCGTCAAGGAATGGGCCAAGGCCGACGGAATCGTCGTGCTGTGCGGCCGTTTCGAGGGGGTGGACCAGCGGGTGCTCGACGCCCGCGGGTTCGAGGAGGTCTCGGTCGGAGATGCGGTTCTCGCCGGCGGCGAGGCGGCGGCGATGGTCGCGATCGAGGCGTGCGTAAGACTGATCCCCGGAGTGCTCGGCGCGGCAGACAGCCTGTCGTCCGAGAGTTTCGAGGACGGGCTTCTGGAACACCCGCAGTACACGCGACCGCGGACGTTCGAGGGGCTGGAGATACCTGAGGTGCTGCTGTCGGGCGATCACAAGAAGATCGCACAATGGCGCGAAGCGCAGCGGGAGAAGACGACGCGGGAGCGGCGCCCAGACCTCTGGGAGGCGCATTCCGCCAATTCACAGCTAAAGGGCGCAAAGCCCGAGGAGAAATGACATGAACATCGTTCAACAGCTGGACGCCGAAGAAAAAGCCCGCGTCCTGGGCGAACGCAAGATCCCGGAATTCCAGCCCGGCGACACCCTGCGCGTCAACGTGAAGATCAAGGAAGGCGAGCGCGAGCGCGTCCAAGCCTTCGAAGGCGTCTGCATCGCCCGTGACGGCGGCGGCATCAGCGAAACCTTCACGGTCCGCAAGATCTCGTTCGGCGAAGGCGTCGAACGCAAATTCCCCATTCTGTCGCCGAACATCGAGTCGATCGAAGTGAAGCGCCGCGGCGTCGTGCGTCGCGCCAAGCTCTATTATCTGCGCGATCGTCGCGGCAAGTCGGCCCGTATCGCCGAACGCCAGACGGTCCGTCCCGCCAAGGGCGCCGTGGTTCCGGTCACCGGCTCGGCCGACAAGGGCGACGAAGCCTGATCCAAGGCTTGAATGCGAAATGACGAAGGCCCCGGCGGAAACGCCGGGGCCTTTTTCTTTGCGGCGATGACGGCGCCTCTCCCTCCCCGTCCCGGGGAGGGTGGTCGCGTAGCGACCGGGTGGGGGCGGCCGCAACTGGTCTGATCCAAGACAGATCGGTGGAGCGTCGCCCTGCCGTCCCCACCCGGCTTCGCTTCGCTCAGCCACCCTCCCCCGCAGGGGGAGGGAGAAACCCGTGCGGTTTTACTGCGGATAAAGCGGATTCGAGGCGTCCTTCTGGCCCTCCAGACTGTGTTTCAGCTCCTCCATCGCCTCATGGCCGGGCTGGACGGCGGCATAGGCGCGGCGGATGGTTTCGCGCGTCGTGGCCGAGATGGCGGAATCCTCCAGCGCCTTCTCGAACTTTGCGGCGATGAAGCCCTCGCCGCTGTCTATGGAGCCGGCGGGGTCGTCCTCACGCAGCAGGGCGTGTTTGACGTCGAGAAAGGCGCGGTGGGCCTTGGCCAGGATGGAGCCGTGGGCCTCGGGGTCGCCGCCCAGGCCGCGCACCACGCCGGACAGGTCTTCGACCACCTGCTGGCGTTCGAAGCTGCGGCGTTCGAACAGGGCGCGATAATGCGGGTCGCGGGTCTCGTCGGCGGCCTCGCGATAGCCGTCCGCGCTGTCCAGCGTCGTTTCGATCAGGCCGTTCAGAACCTTGATGTCGTGGGCGTTGGGGTTGCTCATCTCGTCCGTTTCCTCCGCGATTGCGGTCAGACGGAGAATGGCCGGGCGCGGCGAAGGTTGCCGCAGCCCGATCAAGCGCGGATCAAAGTTTGGTGCGCAGCGACCACAGCTCGGGGAAACAGCGCTTGGTCAGGGTCGAGGCCAGATAGGCCGCCCCCTCGGTGCCGCCGGTGCCGCGACGGCGGCCGATGATCCGTTCGACCGTGACCACGTGCTTGTGCCGCCAGGTCAGCAGGGCGTCATCCAGATCGACCAGTTTCTCGGCCAGCTGATACAGGGACCACCATTTCTCGGTGTCGCGATAGACCTCCAGCCAGGCCGCCTCGACGGCTTCGGACGGTTCATAGGGCTGTGTCACGTCGCGGGCCAGCACCCCGGCGGGCACGGGCAGGCCGGCCTTGGCCATCTGGACCAGGGCGTCGTCGTAGAGGCTGGGGGCGGCGATGGCGGCCTGAAGGGCGGCCAGGGCCTCGGGCCGGTCGGCGTGGAATTTGAGGAAGCTGGAATCCTTCAGGCCCAGCATGGCCTCGAAACGGCGGAACTGGTCGCTCTGGAAGCCCGAGGACGAGCCGAGCGCCCCCCGGAAACGCAGATAGTCGGCCGGGGTCATGGTCGACAGGATGTCCCAGCTCTGGGTCATAACGGCCTGGATGCGGCTGACGCGGGCCAGGCTCTTGTAGGCGGGGACCAGGTCGCCGGCGCGGACCATGGACTGGGCCAGGGCCACCTCGTGCAGGATCTGTTTGAGCCACAGCTCCTTGGTCTGGTGGATGACGACGAACAGCATCTCGTCGTGCTGGTCCGACAGCGGATGCTGGGTCGAGAGCAGGTCGTCCAACGCCAGATAGCCGGCGTAGGTGATGTCGCTGGATTGGGTCATGCCCGCCTATCGCCCGCGCGTGAACCCCGCGCAAGCGGACTTACTGGCGGGACTGGCTCGAGGCGTTCGAGGCGATCTGGCGGCCGGTGTCGAAGGCGTCACGGGCGCCTTTGTAGATGAAGCCGTAGGTCGGATAGACGGTGGTGCCCAGGCCGTTGATCGGATTGTACCAGACCTTGACCTGCGACCAGTCGTTGGACGGCGAGACGTCGACGACGGTGACGTTCTCCTCGACCTTGCCGCGGCTGCCGCCCCAGTTGGCGTGGGTCACGCGGACCACGCGGTCGGTCAGGATGTCGGAGACGACGGCGACATGGCCCCGGCTCATGCGGCCCTCGGGACGGAAGACCAGGACCGAACCGGTCTCGGGCGCCTTGCCGGTGCGGAAATTCTCGGCGGCCTGACGCCACCAGGTCCAGGCGTCGCCGAAGATGTTGATGCCCGAGAACATGCGCGCGAAGGTCACGCACTGCCAGTACGGCTCATCGGCCTTTGCGGAAGCGGGCGCCACGCCCAGCGCAAAAAATCCGAGGGTCGTCGCAACCGCGACGGCTTTGAGCCGTTTCATCATACTTGGGGTATCCCGACCCGCCTATGGGACGCCCTTTAGGCCACGGGCTCACGCCCTGTTGCAAGTTCTTTCGGCGTATCGCCGTGCTTCATATTCGTGTCTGAAAACTTATTGCCGCGCTTGCCCATTCCACGCAAAGCCTTGCGCGCCGGGTGCTCGATCAGGTGATAGGAGACGGCGGCCACGACCGGCAGAAGCGCCAGGACCGCCAGCCACACGAAAACGTGAAGTTGCTTGTCCGGCGCATCGGTGACCTTGGCGGCCAGGTTCACCGCCAGCAGCTTCCAAGGCACGCACACCATATAGACCGAATAGCTGATCTCCCCCAGATAGACCGCCGGTTTTGACGCCAGCCAGCCGGCGCGTTCGTTCGGCAGCGAGGCCAGCGACAGGATCAGGGCGCCGGCCAGGAGCACGGTGATCCCGTCCCACAGGCCCAGGGCCGCGCTGACCGCCATCAGGCCGAACGAGACGGCCGAGGCGGTCCAGGGCGCCTTCAGCGGGGCGCGGCGATAGACCAGATACAGGGCGCAACCCAGGGCGAAGCACGGCACGATCCGCAGCGCGCCCCAGCGGATGGTGGCCTCGGTCAGCGAAAAGCCCGCGACCCGTTCGAAGACATAATAGAGGACCGTCAGGAAGGCCGCCGCACCGACCACGGCCGCCACCGGCTTGTCGCGCACGCGCCAGAAGACGAAGGCGAACAGGGGGAAGCAGAGATAGGCGAACCATTCCGCCGAGATCGACCAGGAGGGGTGGTTCCAGCCCGCCACCGGCGCGAAGCCCCAGGCGTGGACCATCAGCAGATTGGCCGGAAGCGAGGCCCAGCTGAGCACATTGCCGTCCACGCTCATCCCCGCGAACAGGGCGGCGGCGGCCAAGGCGCCGACGCCCAGCAGAGTCGCCAGATGCAGCGGATAGACCCGCGCCACCCGCGCCCACAGGAAGCCGCGATACGAGAACCGCTTCTCGCCGGCCGCCTGCAGATAGACGTGGCTTAGGATGAATCCGGACAGGACGAAGAAGAGCTCGACCCCCAGATAGCCCTTGCCGACCAGGGTCGACTGGCCGGCGCCGGCCAGATTCTCCCAGAAGGTATAGACAGCCACCCAGATCGCCGCGCCGAAGCGCAGGGCCGTGATGGGGCGAAGATCGGCGGGCGTCTGAGAAGGCGTCATGGTCTCACCTTGGCACGTCAGGCTTTTCGAACCGTGAAGGCGCGCAAGGTTCGGGCCTATCCCGCCCAGACCCCATGGAAGCCGGCCGGCAGGGCGATGTCGGCGGCCCAGGTGGCGACGGGGCCGTCGTCGACGTGGGCGGCGTCATAGACGTGCAGTTCCGTGCGGCCCTCGCGCAGATTGATCGAGGGGCCGACCAGCCAGGCGTCGGTCTCGGCCGTAGCGCCCGGCTTGGGCACGAAGACCGTCTCCTCGACGATCTGATGACCGCCGAAGTCGAAGCCCTGAGAGCGGCCGGTCTTCCAGTCCTGCACCGCGAGGCCGGTCGGCAGGGGCCGGCCGCGCGTCTCGCCGGCGGTGTGGACGGTCAGGCGGCGGGCCAGACCGGCGCGGCGCGGGTCGGACTTGGGGAACTCGCCCACCGCGTCGCTGGTGAACATCTCGGCGCGGCCGTCGGGACGCAGGGTGATGAGGGCCAGTCTGGCCGGATCGCCGGGCACCGTCCCCTGACCCTCGACCAGCACCCGCGCGCCGTCGACGGCGAAGCGCGGATCAGCGCTGGCGGCCACGTCGAAGCGGATCGTGCCGTCCGCCTCGGCCCAGGCGTCGCCCAGGTGGAAGTGGAAGAAACCCGGCAGATCATAGAGACGGGTCTTGGTCAGGTCGTCCTTGTCCAGCACCATGACCTGGGTTCCCGTCTCGGGCCGCCAGGCCAGGCCCGAGATCACCGGGGCGCCGTGGCGTTCGAACAGCCAGGGCTGCAGCACCAGAACGATGTGGCGATCCGTGGCGGTGAAGTCGTGCATATAGCTGGCGCGCGGCAGGCGGACGATCTGGGCCTCGTTCAGACTGCGGTCGGGGTTCAGCCGCCAGATCACCGCCCGGTCGCCGGCGAGGCCGACGTTCCAGACCGTGCCGTCCGGATCGTAGCGCGGGTGGGGCTGGAACGGCATGCCCTTCAGGTCGTCGCGCAGGGTGACGAAGCCCTGGCTGGACAGGTCCGAGGCCTTCATGGCCAGGGGCGCGCCTGCCTCCCACAGGGCCCAGATCTGGTCGCCGGCGACCATGACGGCGGTGTTGGCGGCGTTGGCGTCGTCGTTGGAGCCGACCTTGGCGCGGTCGTCGCCCTTGGTGCCGAAGCCCGGCGTGACCACGGCGTCGATCTCGCTCTCCCAGCGGCGCTTCGGCGTGTCGGCGAACCGGGCCTCCAGCGTGGCCTGGCCGTCCTCGACGCGGAAGGCGCGCATCAGGCCGTCGCCGTCGAACCAGTGGCTGACCGAACCGCCCGGCCGCCGGAACTTGCCCGGCCCGTTGCGATACAGGGCGCCCGACAGGCCCTGGGGCGCGCGGCCGTGGACCAGACGCAGGGCCCGGCGGGCGACGTCGCCTTCCACGTCGCGGGTGGCGATGGCCCAGTCCGCCCTGGAGGCGGCGTCGAGGGCGGCCGCGGCCCGGACCATCTCGGGCGTGGCGACGGCGGCGGACAGGGCGGCGGCGCCCATCAGGAAGGAACGGCGGGAGGGGGTCATGGTCGGGCTCTGGTTCAAGATCTTGGTCGAGGTCGCCGGCGGGTCGGTTACTTCAGGTCCACCGACTGGACGGTGGCGCCGGCGGCGGCGAACTTCGCCTTTTCCCAGGTCGCCGGCCCCATGACGCCGACCGCGTTGTTGGAGAAGGCGTAGGGTTCGATCGGCATGCCGAACGGATTGGTGTTCATCTTGCCGTCCCCGTTCAGGTCATGGAAGGCGCGCACCGCATAGTCGCCGTCCGGCAGACTGTCGAAGACGACGCTCTTCTGGCCCTCGGCGATCTCGACCACGGCGTAACGGGCGGGCTGGCCCTCGCCGCCGTAGTTGGCCTCGCTGTTGAACAGGGCGACCATGATCTTGCCCTGGGGCGCGGCGGCCGGAAACTCGACGGTCAGGTCGGCGGCGAAGGCGGGGGCAGAGACGACGGCGGCGACGATCATTCCAAGGATGGGTGCGATGGGGGCGGCGAAGGCGAAGGTCTTCATGGCGTGGAGTCCTGTTTGGGAGAGAACCGACGACCGGCTCTCGATGACCAGACCCTGCCGACGCCCTCGGCTCGCCGCCACTTCACATGCGGCGACGCACGCCCGCCGTTCGCGAACGCACGCCCCCGTCCATTGGCGAAGCGCGAACGAACGCCCTATTTCATCGCCGCCAGCACATGGTCCGCGATCAGCGTGTCGGCCAGGCCATGCGGATTGCGGACGTTGAAGTTCTCGGTCGTCACCACCACGACCGCATCGAGATCCGGAATGATCGCGACCTTGTTCCCGCCTGTGCCCGACATGGTCCAGGCGGGGTGCGCCGCGCCCGCGACCGAATAGGTCGGCAGCCAGATCAGATAGCCGTAGTCGCCCTTTTGCGGATCGACGCTGGCGTGGGGCGCGGTCATGGCGCGGGTCCAGGCCTGGGGCAGGACCTGACGGCCTTCCCACCGCCCCTGGTTCAGCAGAAGTTGGCCCAGGGTCAGCAGATCGCGGCTGCGCAGCCCCAGACCGCCCCCGCCCTGGGCCAGACCGATGGGCGACATCTGCCAGTGTTCGCCCTCGATCCCCAACGGACCGAACAGGGCCTCATGCGCGAAATCCTGCAGCGGCTTGCCGGTCGCCGACTGGACCACGGCGCCCAGGGTGGTCACCCCGGCGGTGCAGTAGGAGAAGGCCCGGCCATAGGGCTGGTTCTCGGGCCGCGGGATCCAGTCGGGGAAACCGCGCACCGGCAGGTCCATGGCGAACTTCACCCAGTCCTCGATCAGATACATCCGCTCCTCGTTGCCGCTCGAGAAGGAGTTGTCGTCGTCGCACTCCAGCAGGGAGCTCATGGTCAGCAGATCCTCGACCGTGATCGCCGCCTTGCGCGGATCGGGATTGTCGAACGGGCCGTGGTCCGCGACGAAGGGCAGGACGGGAGCGTCGACGCCGGCGATGTCGCCGCGCGCCACGGCGGCGCCGACGAGCATGGCGGTGACCGTCTTGGTCACGGAGCGGCTGTTGCGGCGGCCGTCACGTCCCGCTTCGTCGAAATAGACCTCGTGCACCAGCCGACCGTGGCGCGCGATCAGGATGCTGGTGATCTTCTGGAAGGTCCCGGCGCGGACGGCGGCGTCCATGGCCGCAAGCCCCTCGGCCGAGACCTGCTGGGTTTCCGGGGCGGCGACAGGCCAGTTCGGCTCCGCAAGAGCGGGAGCGGCGACGAGGGCGAGGCCGAGGGTCGCGAGAAACAGGTTACGCATGACGATCCTTGAAGGGAGGGAAGCGACCCGGAATCGCACGTGGCGGCTCGGCCGTCTTGAACAGGTGAAACCGGCCAGACCCTAGGCGAACAGGGCGCGATAGCGCGCGGGCGTCAGGCCGTAGATCAGACCGAACTCCCGGGTCAGATGGCTCTGGTCGGCATAGCCCGTCCCCAGGGCCAGTTCGGCCAGATCTCGTCCGCGCGCGATCTGGCCCGCCGCCCGGTCCGCGCGCGCCCGGCGGATGGCCGCCGCCGGAGAACAGCCGAAATGACGGCGATAGCGGCGCGCCAGGGAGACGGGATGGACCCCGACCATGCGGGCCACAGTCGCCACCTCCAGTCCGGGCCGATCGGCCAGATCGTGCAGGACGTCGTAGGCGCGCCACAACCAGTCCGGCGCCGGATCCTCATCCAGTTCGCCGGGCGACAGGACCGCGCCCGCCAGGTCCAGGGTCAGCCCCTCCATGACGACCGCGTCCCCTGTCGCGAACCGGCCAGCGACCCCGACCAGCCGCCGCGCCGCGCCCTCCGCCCCGGCGTCGCGCAATCGGATCGGGTCGCCCTGTCGGGCGCCCTTGGGCGGGTCGAAACTGATCGACAGGAAGCGGCCGCCGGCCACGTCGAAACAGTCGCGATGTTCGACCCCGGCGGGATTCCACACCAGGGCGCCGGGACCGAAGGCGGCGTCCCTCGGCGTCAGCGGATCATGGGCAAGGCTGCGATAGCCGTCGTCCAGCGCCAGGATGAAATGGGCGTCGTCATGGGCGTGGCCCTCGACCGCTTCCGGCGGGCGGCTGGCGATCCACAGACCGACACGGAAGCCGCCGGCCTCGATCGTCCGCGCGGCGGCGCCGAAGAAGTCGCCCGACGACAGATGTGGTCTGGCCATGAATACGCCCCCCGCGCGACGGCCGGCATCTTGCGCGGGATTCGACAAAAGAAAAGGCCCGGAACCTGGGTTCCGGGCCTGTCTCTCTCGATGCTCGCGCCTGGACTAGTCCAGGGTGCGCTTGATCTCTTCGACCGTGAAGCACTCGATGTAGTCGCCTTCCTTGATGTCCTGGAAGCCTTGGAACTGCATGCCGCATTCCTGGCCCGCCGTGACTTCGTTGACCTCGTCCTTGAAGCGTTTGAGCGTGTTGAGCGTGCCCAGTTCCAGCACCACCACGTCGTCGCGAACGATACGGACGCGAGCGCCCTTGCGGACCACGCCTTCCGACACCCGGCAACCGGCGATCTTGCCGATCTTGGAGATGTCGAACACCTGCAGGACGGCGGCGTTGCCCAGGAAGGTTTCCCGTTGCAGCGGCGCCAGCATGCCGGACAGCACGCCCTTAATATCGTCAAGCAGGTCGTAGATGATCGAATAGTAGCGGATCTCGACGCCCTCGCGGTCGGCCAGATCACGCGCCTGTTTCGACGCGCGGACGTTGAAGCCGAGGATCGGCGCCCCGGCCGACTTGGCCAGGTTGACGTCGCTCTCGGTGATGCCGCCGGCGCCGGAATAGACGGTGCGGGCGCGGACCTCGTCGGTGCTCATCTTGTCCAGCGAACCCACGATGGCTTCAGCCGAACCCTGCACGTCCGCCTTGATGACGACCGGCAGTTCCGAGACCTTCTTGGACTGCAGACGGGACATCATGTCGACCAGCGACACGGAACCGCCCGAGACCTGGGCCTTCTCGCGCTTCACCCGCTGGCGGTATTCGGTCAGCTCGCGGGCGCGGGCTTCGGATTCCACCACGGCGAAGACGTCGCCCGGAGACGGGGCCTCGTCCAGGCCGAGGATCTCGACGGGGACGGACGGACCGGCTTCGGTCAGTTGCTCGTTGCGTTCGTTCAGCAGGGCGCGAACCTTGCCCCACGATCCGCCGGCGACGACGATGTCGCCGCGCTTCAGCGTGCCGCGCTTGACCAGGACGGTGCCGACCGGGCCGCGACCCTTGTCCAGCTTGGCTTCGATGACCACGCCCTCGGCCGAACGTTCGGCGTTGGCGCGCAGGTCCATGACCTCGGCCTGGACCAGGATGGCCTCGAGCAGGCCGTCCAGATTGGTGCGGTTCTTGGCCGAGACCTCGATGATCTGGGTGTCGCCGCCCAGGCTTTCGGCGATGACTTCGTACTGCAGCAGCTCATTGACCACCTTCAGCGAGTTCGCGTCCGGCTTGTCGATCTTGTTCACCGCGACGATCAGGGGCGCGTTGGCGGCCTTGGCGTGCTGGATGGCTTCGATCGTCTGCGGCATGACGCCGTCGTCGGCGGCCACGACCAGGACCACGATGTCGGTCACATTGGCGCCGCGCGCCCGCATGGCCGAGAAGGCGGCGTGGCCCGGGGTGTCCAGGAAGGTGACCTTCTGGCCGTCTTCCAGGCGCACCTGATAGGCGCCGATGTGCTGGGTGATGCCGCCGGCTTCGCCGCCGGCGACGTCGGTGGTGCGCAGGGCGTCCAGCAGCGAGGTCTTGCCGTGGTCGACGTGGCCCATGATGGCCACGACGGGGGCGCGGACTTCCGAGGCCTCGGCGTCGTCGGCCTCGCTCAGGAAGCCGGTTTCGACGTCGGACTCGGACACGCGGCGCACGGCCATGCCGAACTCCTCGGCCACCAGTTCGGCGGTGTCGGAATCGATCACGTCGTTGATCTTCATCATCAGGCCCTGCTTCATCAGGAACTTGATGATGTCGACGCCGCGCACGGCCATCCGGTTGGACAGCTCCTGCACGGTGATGACGTCAGGAATGACCACTTCGCGCGGACGGTTCGGCGCATCGGTGGAGCCGCCCTTGCGCTTTTCCTTCTCGCGTTCGCGGGCGCGGCGGACCGAGGCCAGCGAGCGCATCCGCTCGGCGGCGTCGCCGTCGCCGACCACGGACTGGATGGTCATGCGGCCTTCGCGGCGTTTCGGCTCGCCGCGCGTGCGGCTGACCGCCTTGCCGGCGTCGGAGAAACGCTTCTCGCGGTCGTCGTCACGGCCGACCGGACGGCCGAAGCCGGCGCCGGGGGCGCGGCTGGGACGGGCGACCTCGGCCTGGGCCGGGGGCGCATTCGGGGTCGGACGACCGCCAGGACCGGTGCGCGGGCCGCCGGGACGGGCGGCCCCGGGAGCCGGACGCGGGTTCAGGGCCGAATAGCGGACGGGCTCGGCCGGCTTGGCGCCCTGGGGACGCTGACCGCCAGGACCTGGACGGGCGCCTTGCGGACGATCGGCTTGCGGCCGTTCGGTCGACTGCGGACGGTCCGAATAGGACCGGTCGCCGCCGCCCATGGCCTGTTCGCGGGCCGAACGGCCGCCGAAGGCGGGACGCTCGGGCGCCGCGCGCTGCGGATTGCCGGGCTTGGGCACGCGCTGGCCGAAGTTGACGACCGGACGGGCCGGCGCCGCAGGACGGGCCGGAGCGGCGGGCGCGGGGGTCGGCGCAGGAGCCGGCGTGGGCGCGACCGGAGCCGGCGTCGGCGCGGCGGCGACGGGCGCGGCCGGCTTGGGCGTGGGCTTGGCCGAGACAGGCGCGGCGGCGGCCAGCTTGGCGGCCTCGGCGCGCGCGGCTTCGGCGGCGGCCTTGGCGGCGGCGGCTTCGTCGCGGGCGGCCTGGGCGGCGCGCTCGGTGGCGGCGGCCTGCTCACGGGCTGCGGCGTCAGCCGCAGCCTTGGCGGCGGCGGCGGCGTCGGCCTTGGCGGCGTTGGCCTGGGTGGCCAGGGCGATGGCGCGGCGACGCGCTTCCTGCTCCTCGGCCGACAGGGCGCCGCCGGCGGGTTGCGACGAACGCTGACCCTGCGGACGCGGCGCCTGCGCATTCTGTTGCGGACGCGCGACGTCGAAGCCCTGCGGACGTTGCGGCCCGCCGGCGCCGGGACGGCGCTTGGTCTCGACCACCACCGTCTTGGATCGTCCATGGCTGAAGCTCTGCTTCACGGTGCCGGTCGAAACCGATCCCGCAACGCGCGGCTTCAGGCTCAGCGGGGCGCGCGGCCCCGTCTGGGACGGCGTGCCGCCCTGGTTGCCTTGGCCCGCGCCTGGGCCCTGGTTGGTCTTGTCGTTTTCGTCGCTCATCCGGTCGCTTTACTTGGGGCGGAAAATCCCGCCGTCGTCGTCAATGCACATGAACGGCCGTGAGCCCGTCTCCGCCCTTGGAGACAGGCCCTCGGCCGCCAAAATCCTCAGTTCGCCCCTGTGGGGAGCGTTCCCGCCGATCCGTCCTCGCCACCGGAAGCATCCCAGTGAGGGGGGCGAAGCGGCCGAAATCCAGCCAGTCGTTCGACCTCGATGGTCCAGCGATCGGCCCGTCCGCCCGCAAGCAGGACGGCGTGTATCGCATTTTCCAGCCCAAGGGCCAAACTCAAATCGTCCGCCGTGAACGCGCCGCAGATCTTGGAGGTCTGGTGGCGGGCCAGGGCGAGGATCTTTCCGCGTCCGTCGGCGGCGCCGTCGGCGGCCTCGATCACCCAGGCGGCCTTGCCCGAACGGATGTTCGCGGCGGACTTTTCGAAGCCAGAGATAAGCACGCCTTCGCGCCGGGCAAGACCCAGCTGGTCAAGACAGCGCCGGACCAGCAGCCGTTCGACGACATCGGCCAGGTCGGCCGGGGCGGTCAGCTTGGTTTTCGCGGAGCGGGTGAAGCCGTTCTTCTTGACCGCCGCCTCGACCGAGGCGCGGCTGGCTTCGACCCACAGGCCGCGTCCGGGCAGTTTCCTGCCCAGATCGGGGACCACCTGGCCATCGGGCCCGGCGACGAAACGGATCAGGCGAGATTCGTCCATGACCTCGTGAGAGACGAGGTCCCGGCGTTCCCTATCGATCGTTGCGTCGCGCAAGCTCATATGTGGCCAGGTCTCCCATCACGCGTTCGACGGTTCGGAGTCGTCCTCGGCGAGGACCTCCGCGTCGTCTGAGGCTTCGGCGTCTTCGGCCGGGGCGTCGCCGAACACCTGGTCCGGATCATATTCGCCCTCGGCGTATTCGCCGTCTTCCTCGAACTCTTCCGGCTCGGGCTGCGGCAATTCCGAGGCGTCGATCCAGCCGGCGGCCACGCGGGCCTGCAGGATCAGCAGTTCGGCGTCTTCCTGGGCCAGGTTGAAGCTTTCCAGCACGCCCGGGACCTTGACCCGTTCGCCGTTCTTCACTTCGTAGCCGCCGCGGATCTCGTCGGTGGCCAGGTCGGCCAGATCCTCGACCGTCTTGACGCCGCCTTCGCCCAGGGCGACCGCCATGGCCAGGGTCACGCCCGGCACCTGCAGCACGCCGTCCTCGACGCCCAGTTCGACGCGCTTGGCGTCCAGCTCGGCGGCCTTGCGGTCCAGGAAGTCACGGGCGCGGGCCTGCAGCTCCTCGGCGGTCTCCTCGTCGAAGCCCTCGATCTCGGAGACTTCGTAGGCGTCGACATAGGCCAGGTCCTCGACCGTGGCGAAGCCTTCGGTGACCAGCAGCTGGGCGATGACCTCGTCCACGTCCAGGGCTTCCTGGAACAGGCTGGTGCGCTCGCTGAACTCGCGCTGACGACGCTCGCTGTCCTGGGCCTCGGTGATGATGTCGATCTGCCAGCCGGTCAGTTGCGAGGCCAGGCGGACGTTCTGGCCGCGACGGCCGATGGCCAGCGACAGCTGCTCGTCCGGCACGACCACTTCCACGCGGCCGGCTTCTTCATCCAGAACGACCTTGGAGACCTCGGCCGGGGCCAGGGCGTTGACGATGAAGGTCGGTTCGTCCGGGTTCCACTGGATGATGTCGATCTTCTCGCCCTGCAGTTCGGCGACGACCGCCTGAACGCGCGAGCCGCGCATGCCGACGCAGGCGCCGACGGGATCGATCGAGCTGTCGTTCGACAGGACGGCCATCTTGGCGCGCGAGCCCGAGTCACGCGCAGCGGCGCGGATCTCGATCACGCCGTCGTAGACTTCCGGCACTTCCTGGGCGAACAGCTTGGCCATGAAGCCGGGGTGGGCGCGCGACAGCATGACCTGCGGGCCCTTGGCCTCGGGGCGGACGTCGTAGATGTAGGTGCGGATCCGGTCGCCGATGTTGAACACTTCGCGCGGAATGGACTGGTCGCGACGCATGACGCCCTCGCCCCGGCCCAGGTCGACGATGGTGTTGCCGTATTCGACGCGCTTGACCGTGCCGTTGACGATCTCGCCGACGCGATCCTTGAACTCTTCGTACTGGTTGGCGCGCTCGGCCTCGCGGACCTTTCCGGTCACGACCTGGCGGGCCATCTGGGTCTGGACGCGGCCGAACTCGAACGGCGGCAAGGTCTCGACATATTCCTTGCCGACCTCGGCCTCGGGGTCGCGCTTCAGGGCGTCCTTCAGGCGCACCATGGCGCTGTCGTTGAACTCTTCCAGCTCGTCTTCCGGCTGCCAGTCGTCCTCGACGATGGTGACGTGACGGGTCAGGGCCAGTTCGCCGGTCTTGTGGTCGATCTTGGCGCGGATGTCGTGGTGGGCGCCGTAACGCGACTTGGCGCCCTTCTGGATCGCCTCCTCGATCGCCTCGATGACGATCTCGCGCTCGATGTTCTTCTCGCGGGCCACGGCCTCGGCGATCTGCAGCAGTTCGAGGCGGTTGGCGGAAATACCGGTGACGGCCATCAGGCGTTGTCCTCAGAAGGGGTCGTGGTGTCGGTTGTATTTTCGGCGGCTTCCCCTTCCGGGAGGCCGTCGTCTTCGGGTTCGCCGCGCGCGGCGCGGATGGCGGCGCCCCGTTTCATCAGGGCGTCGGTCAGGACCAGCTTGGCGTCGCTCAGCCAGTCGAAGGGGATCAGGGCGGTGTCTTCCTCGCCGTCCAGGTCGATCAGGACATTGCCGTCCTCATAGCCGGCCAGCACGCCCTTGAACCGCTTGCGGCCCTCGATCATCCGGTCGGTCTCCAGACGCGCCTCCTCGCCCTCGAACAGGTCGAAGTCGAGCGGACGGGTCAGGGGCCGGTCGATGCCGGGCGACGAGACTTCCAGCATATATTCGCCGGCGATGGGGTCGGCGGCGTCGAAGACCTCAGACACGGCGCGGCTCAGCTTGGCGCATTGTTCGACCGAGATGTCGTGGTCGGACGGGCGCTCGGCCATGATCTGCAGGCGCTGGCGCTTGGAGCCGGTCATCAGGCGGACGCGCACGACCTCCAGGCCGAGCGACTCCGCTATGGGGTCGATCAGGTCCAGCAGTTGGCGATCCTGGGCGGTTCTTGCGCGCAAGCGACGTGTATCCAAAACAAAAGCGGCGGTCCGTCCGGGCCGCCGCTTGGAACGACGCCGTTGGACGCCGGTCTAACGATGTGAGGGGGCATATAGGCGTTTCCCCTCTGCTTGTCAGCCCTCTTCCTTCAAGTTAGCGCCAACTGTCCCAGGAAGTCCTGCTTGCCCAGGACCACGCCCTCCTTGCGCAGAATGGCGTAGGCGGTCGTGACGTGAAAATAGAAGTTCGGGATGGCGAAACTGGTCAGATAGCCTGCGCCCTCGAAATTCAGCTCGCGGCCGGGCAGCTTGATCGTCACCGGTCGGGTCTCCGCCCCGGCGAAGGCGGCGGGCTCGACACTCTCGATAAAGGCCAGCGACCGGACGATCCGGTCCTTCAGCTGGACCAGGGTCGTCTCGTCGTCAGCCATGAAGGGAACCTCGGTTCCGGTCAGGCGGGCGACCACCGCGCGGGCCGAGAAGGTCGCCATGCGGACCTGATCCGGCAAGGGCTTCATGTCCGGCGCCAGCCGCGCCTCCATCAGACCGCCCTCGTCCAGACCCGAGGCGGCGGCCTTGTCGAGGAAGCCGTCGAGGGCGTTCAGACCACGCACGAAGACCGGGGTGGCGGCGTCATAGAGAGAGAAGGCCATGGAAAGCTCCGAAGGGACGCCGCCTGAGTGCGCCCCTTCAGCCGCGCGCGCCAGCGGATTTCGCTCGCCTAGAATTCTTCCCAGCCCTCTTCCGCAACGGCCTGGGGTTTCAGCGCGGCGCCGCCGCGACCGACGGTCTTCATCGCCGCAGCCATGAAGCCCGTCCGGGCCGGCGAGCGCGAAGCCGGCGCGTGCGACGGCGCCGGGGCGCGGGCCGGCGCCGTTTCCCCGACGCGGAACTGCGCCACCGAGGCCTGCAGCGACTGGGCCTCCTGAGCCAGCGAATGGCTGGCGGCGGTCGACTGTTCGACCATGGCCGCATTCTGTTGCGTGACCTGATCCATCTGGTTCACCGCCGTATTGACCTGGGCCAGGCCGACGGCCTGTTCCTGGGCCGAGGCGGCGATCTCGCTGACCAGACCGTCGATCTCGGCGACCCTGTCCACGATCCGCTGCAGGGCCTCGCCGGTCTGACCGACCAGTTTCACGCCCGAGCCGACCTGGGCCGTCGAGGCCGAGATCAGGGTCTTGATCTCCTTGGCGGCCTCCGCCGAACGCTGGGCCAGGGCCCGGACTTCCGAAGCCACGACCGCGAAGCCGCGGCCGGCCTCGCCCGCCCGGGCCGCCTCGACCCCGGCGTTCAGGGCCAGAAGATTGGTCTGGAAGGCGATCTCGTCGATGACGCCGATGATCTGGTTGATCTGCGACGACGAGCCCTCGATGGCCTGCATGGCCTGGACCGCGTCGCGGACGATGACGCCCGAGGTCTCGGCGTCGCCCTTGGCGGCCTGGACGACATCGGAAGCCTGGCGCGCGCCCGAGGCCGTCTTGTTGACGGTGGCGGTGATCTCGTCCAGCGCCGCCGCAGTCTCTTCCAGGCCCGCCGCCTGCTGTTCCGTGCGGCGCGACAGGTCGTCGGCGGCCTGGCTGATCTCGCCGGCGCCCGAGCGGATGCCCGAGACATTGGCGACCACCACCGACACCGCCTGCTGCAGCTGGGCCACGGCGGCGTTGAAGTCGGTCTTCAGCTGGGCCGCCTTGGGTGCGAACTCGGCCTCGATCCGATAGGTCAGGTCCCCGTCGGCCATGGCCGACAGGCCCTGGCCCAGGGCCTGGATGGTGACGCGGTCGGCCTCGGCCTCGCGCGCCTTCTCGGCCTCGCGGGCGGCGCGTTCCTGTTCGCTCATGGACCGCTGCGACAGGGTCTCGGCCTCCAGCCGGTCCTTCTCGATGGCGGCCTCGCGGAAGATGGCCAGGGCGGCGGCCATCTGGCCGATCTCGTCGCCTCGGGCCACGCCGGGGATTTCGCTGGTCTTGTCGCCGTCGGCCAGGCCGCGCATCCGTCGCCCCAGGGCCACCACGGGCGTCGAGACCGACCGGCCGATGAACCAGCCCGCCGCACCGACCGCCAGGGCCACCAGCAGGGCCATGCCGCCCAGGGTCAGGGCCGCCTTCCCCACGGCCGCCGCGATCTGGTCGGTATAGACGCCGGAACCGATCACCCAGCCCCAGGGGGCGAAACCCTTGACGTAGGAAATCTTGGGCGAGGCCGCTTCCTGCTTGGGCTTGGCCCAGTCATAGGCGACGAAGCCCTCGCCGTTCGCCTTCACCACATCGACCATCTTCTGGAACATCAGCACGCCGTTGGCGTCCTTGTTCTGGCTGATGTCCGTGCCGTTCAGGGCGGGCTTCATCGGGTGCATCACCATGGTGGGATGCATGTCGTTGATCCAGAAATAGTCGTCGTTTCCGTAGCGCATGGCGCCGACGGCGGCCTTGGCGGCGGTCTGGGCCTGGTCGCGGGTCATCCGCCCGGCGGCTTCCTCGGCCTGGTAGGAGGCGACCACGCTATGGGCGATCTCGACGGTCTTCTTGGTGCTGGCGGCGATCTCGTCGCGCATCACGGCGTCCAGCCGCATCAGGGACAGTCCCGTGACCACCAGCAGGCCCGCCATGGTCACCAGCGCCAGCAGATTGATCCGCCCGCCGATCGTCAACGCCTTCATATTCCAACCCAAACTTATGATTATTGGGAACAGGACTAACAAAGTTCGTTAAACACCGGTCAAAGCGGAGACCACGTAGAATTGCGTATTCCGCAAGGTCAGGCCGTGCGGCCGTATTCCAGAAAGACCGGGATGGTGTCGCCCAGCCGTTTCTCCTCGTAGCGGGTCACCACATGGTCCGCCGGCGGGACGAACCAGTCCTGATCCGCCGCCCCGATCCGCTTCAGGCCCGGCGTCCGCTCCAGACGCTCGTGCGCCCATTCGGCGTAGTCCAGCCAGTCGGTGACGAACCGCAGGCTTCCGCCCGGCTTCAGGATGCGGGCGAAGGCCTGGGCCGTCTCGTCCTGCAGCAGGCGGCGCTTGTTGTGGCGCGCCTTGTGCCAGGGGTCGGGGAAGAGGATCAGCACCCGGTCGACCGAGGCGTCCGGCAGGGCGTCGACCACGTCCCGCGCGTCGTCGGCGTGGATGCGGACGTTCCTCAGCCCGCCCTCCTCGACGTGGCGCAGGGCCGAGGCCACCCCGTTCAGGAAGGGCTCGCAGCCGATCACTAGGGCGTCGGGCCGCGTCGCCGCCTGGGCCGCCATATGTTCGCCGCCGCCGAAACCGATCTCCAGCCAGACCTCGACCGCCTCGGGCATCATCGCCTTCGGATCCAAAGGCCCTGCCTTGGGGTCGGGCACGGCGATGGCGGGCAGCAGGGTCTCCATCAGGGCCGCCTGGCGCGGCTTGATCGGACGGGCCTTGATACGGCCGAACGACCGCAGCGGGCGGTCGAGATGGGGGTTTTCGTCCTCGGGGGGCAGATCGGCGTTCATCCGGGCGCCCTTAGCCGCCGCAGGGCCGGGCGTCCACCTTTGCCGCCCTGCCCCCTTGCCTTTCGTCTCCGGGCCGGGTCACCTCCACGCCGTTTCAGGGAGGATCGCCGATGCGAAAACTGGGTCTGGCCATGACGGCCGTCCTTCTGACGACGAGCGCCGCCTCGGCGCAGACACCGGCGCCGGCGACCGCGCCCTTCGACGCCGTCGATCCCTTCATCGGCACGGCGGGCAAGGGCCACACCTTCCCCGGCCCGGTCGCCCCGTTCGGCATGGTGCAGTTGAGCCCCGACACCGACATCAAGCCCTTCCGCCAGTCCTACGACTGGGCCTCCGGCTATCGCCACGACGATCCGACCATCCTCGGCTTCTCCCACACCCACTTCTCCGGTTCCGGCCATTCGGACCTGGGCGACGTCCTGCTGACGCCCCTGTCCGGCGAGGTGAAATGGGAGCCGGGCGAGGCGGACAAACCCGGCTCCGGCTATCGTTCGCGCTTCGACAAGGCGACCGAGACGGCCGAGCCCGGCTACTACGCCGTCGACCTGACGGACTCGGGCGTCAGGGCCGAACTGACGGCGGGGACGCGCGTCGGCCTGCACCGCTACGAATTCCCGACCGGGACGCCGGCCCATGTGCTGCTCGATTTCCGCCGGTCGATCTATGACTATCCGGGCAAGGTGCTGTGGTCGCGGATCCGGGTGCGGCCGGACGGCACGGTGACGGGCTTCCGCGAGACGCGCGGCTGGGCCCCGGCGCGGCAGCTCTATTTCGCCCTGCGGTTCTCGCAGCCGATGACCGGCCACGCGATCCGCAACGCCGAGACCGACATCCCCTACAACGGCTTCCGCCAGCCGGGCCGCGCGCCCGAGGACAAGACGGTGCTGGAAGGCCGCGCCCTGGAGGCCGCCTTCGACTTCGGCGCCCTGAGCCAACCCCTGCTGGTCAAGGCGGCGATTTCCACCGTCGACGAGGAAGGGGCGATCCGAAACCTGGACAGCGAGGGCGAGGATTTCGACTTCGACGGGGTGCGGGCCTCGACCCGCGCCGCCTGGGAACAGGCCCTGGGCGCCGTCGAGATCGAGGCGTCGGAAGAGATGAAGACCAGTCTCTACACCGCCCTCTATCACGCCCTGATCGCCCCCAGCGTCTCGGGCGACGTGGACGGGCGCTATCGCGGACCGGACAATCAGGTTCACAGGGCGGAGGGCTTCACCTTCCACTCGTCCTTCTCGCTGTGGGACACCTTCCGCGCCGAACATCCGCTGCTGACCCTGGTCCAGCCGGAGGCGCGGAACGCCGACATGATCAACTCCCTGCTGGCGTCCCAGACGCATAGCCCGCATGGCGTCCTGCCGGTCTGGTCCTTCGCCGGTCAGGAGACCTGGACCATGATCGGCTATCACGCCGTGCCTGTGATCGCCGACGCCTGGTTGAAGGGGCTGCGCGGCTTCGACGGGGACAAGGCGCTGGACGCCATGATCGCCAGCGCCACCTACCGTCCCTACGGCGGTCTGGGGGACTATATCGACCTGGGCTATGCGCCCATCGACCGCGAGCCGGAGGCGGCGTCCAAGACGGTCGAATACGCCTATGACGACTGGACCATCGCCCGGATGGCGCGGTCGCTGGGCCGTGACGATGTGGCCGAGACCTTCGAGCGGCGCGCCGGCTTCTGGAAAAATACGTTCGACCCGGCCACCGGCTTCGTCCGCGCCCGCAAGGCGGACGGATCGTTCCGCGAACCCTTCGATCCGGTCGCGATCAACTATGGATCGGACTATACCGAGGGCAACGCCTGGCAATATTCCTGGTTCGCGCCCCAGGATCTGGGCGGTCTGGTCGGGGCCATGGGCGGGGACGCCGCCGTGGTCGCCAAGCTGGACGCCATGTTCGACTACGACAACACGGGCCTGGACTATTCCCACGCCGAGGACATCGCCGGCCTGATCGGCCAGTACATCCACGGCAACGAACCCAGCCACCACACAGCCTATATGTACGTCTATGCGGGCCAGCCCTGGCGCACCCAGGAACGGCTGAAACAGATCGTCGACAGCCAGTACAAGATCACGCCCGACGGCCTGGCCGGCAACGACGACCTGGGCCAGATGTCGGCCTGGCTGATGTTCACGGCCCTGGGCTTCTATCCGGTCACGCCGGGCGCGAACGAATATGTCATCGGCCGTCCCTTCGTGGAGCGGGCGACCCTGAACCTGCCGAACGGGCGCAGGTTCACGATCCGGGCCGAGGGGCTGTCGAACGATCACCCTTACGTCGGTTCGGTCGCGCTGAACGGCCGCCCGCTGGAGCGGGCGGTGGTGACCCACGACCAGATCCTGGCCGGGGGCGAGCTGAGCTTCGTCATGAGCGCCGAACCGAACCGGACCTGGGCGACGGCGCCGGCCGCGCGGCCGTATTCGATGACGCCCTACGGTCGGTGACCCCTATGCCCTGACGAAGCCCCGTAGCACGTTCGCCTCGGTGCTGAGCTGCAGCTGGGCGTAGTCGATGCGGCGGCAGTCGGAGAACAGCAGCCAGTAGTATTTCATCTGCTCCGACCACCAGTAGCCGGGGCAGTTGTCGCCCTGGGTCATCGGCCGGGCCGTGATGTCGGCCAGGGCGGTGTAGCCGTAGGCGGCGCGGCTGGTGGCCTTCATGTTGCGATAGTGGGTCGCCGACAGGGCGCGATACCGCTCGTCCCGATCCCCCAGCCACAGGTTCAGACAGGCGTCGGGATATTCGGGACGCAGGCCCGTGCGTTTGGTGCGGGGCCGGCGGGTCGTGACGTCTATGGATTCCGGAATGATGGTCCAGTCGTTCTGCATCTCGGTATAGCTGGCCAGGAAATCGTCGCCCTCGGTCTTGCGCCCCACCTGCCCCAGCAGGCCGGCCAGATAGGCGCCCAATTCGGTCTGGCTGGTCCCCGTGGCCTCGCCGGTCTCGAAATCCACCATCGGGAACCACAGCCGACCGTCGTAGCGCTTGGCCTGGTGTTTCAGGATGGCCTCGGTCGTCTCCAGCGCCCAGACCTTCATCTCGGCGTCGCCGAACAGTTCCCAGCTGTCCCAGAGATATTCGTAGAAGCTGTCGGCATAGACGTCGATCGAGGCGTTGCGGCTGATGAATTCGCCCGTCTCGGCATGGAGGTTGGCCGCCATCAGGCCGATGTCCGAGCGCCGGTCCAGGGCGTGCCGCATGGCCCGCTTGGCCGCGGCATAATAGCGGTCGTCCCCGACCAGCCGACCCAGCACCCCGAACTCGGTGGCGTAGGTGCCGATCTCGGCCAGATTGGTCTCCGGGTCGCGCACCGCCCCGGTCTTCAGGTTCACATAGCGATAGGGCAGGCCGTGGGGCGAGGCGTCGAAGGCCTTCATCAGCCGGTCGGCCAGATCCCGCGCCTTGTCCAGCAGCACCGGATCGCCGCAGGCCAGATGAGCCGACACCAGGCCGCCGACCAGGCGGATATTGGTCTCGAACACCTGGCTCTCGCCGTCGATGTCGAAATCCAGGCTGGACTTGACCCAGTCGACGCCCTCCTCGAACTCGGCGTCCAGCTCCATCATCCACAGGGTGTCGAGCGCCTCGACCAGGGACAGGCCCAGGTCATGGCCCTCGATGAAGAAGGACTGGGCCGTGCCCGAGACGGGATTGATCTCGTCCTTGCCCCAGGCCTTGTCGCGATAGTTCCGCCAGGCCCACTGGAACTCGGAGCGGACGTCGGCGGCCAGGGCGGCCCAGTCCTCGGGCGGGGTCGCCTGGGCCGGAGGCGTCGCCGCCAGGGCGCGGCTCCCCGGCATGGAAGACGCGACGACGGCGGCCGAACCGGCGGCCAGGAACAGACGGCGATCGAGCTTCTGGGTCATGGATCGATACTTCACCCAGGTCGGACGGTCTGTCACCCATGCCGCACTCGCAGAACGCCGAAACCTTTTGACGGTCCCGGCCGAACCCCCTTCTATGACGCCCGCAAGACGCGTCGGGCTGTCGCGTCATTGGGAAAAGGGGATTCGATGATCGGACATCATCTGCGGGGCGCCAGCCTCGCGGCCATCACGTGCGCCGTGCTGGGCCTTTCGGCCTGCGCCACCACGGGTCAGACCACGGACGACACGTCGGCCAAGCCGTCGCGGGACCGCACCCTGGACGCCGGCCTCGACCCGGCGACGACGCTGAACCCCTATCCCTCGACCTATCAACCCTTGCCGCGCGAGAATTTCGCCGTGGTCGGCGCCACGGTCCTGACCGGCACGGAGCGTAAGATCGAGAACGGCGTGGTCGTGGTCACGGACGGCAAGATCGCCGCCGTCGGCGACGCCTCCACCCCCGTCCCGACCGGTTACAAGGTGGTCGACGCGCGCGGCCGCTATGTCACCCCCGGCGTCATCGACGTCCACAGTCACCTGGGCGTCTATCCGTCGCCCGGCGTGCAGGGCATGAGCGACGGCAACGAGGCGACCAGCCCGAACACCGCCCAGGTCTGGGCCGAACATTCGCTGTGGCCCCAGGATCCCGGCTTCAACACCGCCCGCGCCGGCGGCGTCACGACCCTGCACATCCTGCCCGGCTCGGCCAATCTGTTCGGCGGGCGCGGCGTGACCATCCGCAACGTGCCCTCGATCACCATGCAGGGCATGAAGTTCCCGGCCGCCCCCTATACGGTCAAGATGGCCTGCGGCGAGAACCCGTCGCGCGTCTATGGCGGCCGCAACCAGAGCCCGGCCACCGGCATGGGCAATATGGCCGGCTATCGCGCCGCCTTCATCGCCGCGCGCGAATACAAGGCCAAGTGGGACAAGTGGCATGAGACCGGCGAGGGCGCGGCCCCGACCCGCAATCTGCAGAGCGAGACCCTGGCGGGCGTGCTGGACGGTTCGATCCTGATCCAGAACCACTGCTACCGCGCCGACGAGATGGCGCTGATGATGGATATGGCCAAGGAGTTCGGCTACCGCATCTCGACCTTCCACCACGCCACCGAGGCCTACAAGCTGGCCCCGCAACTGGCCCAGAGCGGCATCTGCGCCGCCATGTGGACCGGCTGGTGGGGCTTCAAGATGGAGGCCCTGGACGCCATCGAGGAGAACGCCGCCCTGGTCGACGCCCCCGAGGGGTCGTGCGCCGTCATCCACTCCGACGACGCCCTGCTGACTCAACGGTTGAATCAGGAGGCCGCCGCCGCCCTGTCGGCCGGTCGCCGCGCCGGTCTGAACATCTCGGAGGAGCACGCGATCAGCTGGTTCACCTCCAACGCCGCCAAGGCCATCGGCATCGCCGACCAGACGGGTTCGCTGACGCCCGGCCTGCGCGCCGACGTGGTGATCTGGAGCGCCGATCCCTTCTCGATCTACGCCCGCGCCGACCAGGTCTTCATCGACGGCGCCCTGACCTTCGACCGCGCCGACCCGGCCTATCAGCCGACCAGCGATTTCGAACTGGGCCAGCCCGGCTACGGCCTGACCGCCGCCAACGTCTCGGAAGGAGCCCGCTGATGCGCCTCTCGTCCATGCTCGCCGGCGCCGTCGCGGCGCTGAGCCTCGCCGCCCCCGCAGTCGCCCAGGAAACCGTGGCCATCGTCGGCGGCCGTGTCCTGACAGGGACTTCGGTCATCGAAGGCGGCACCGTCGTCATCCGTGACGGCAAGATCGTCTCGGTCGGAACCGGCGCCGCCCCGTCCGGCGCCCGCGTCATCGACGCCGCCGGCAAGGTGGTGGCCCCCGGCTTCGTCGCCGTGGATTCCGGTCTGGCCGGCAGCGAGGTCAGTTCGGTGCGCGGCACCAACGAACTGCGCAACGCCGCCAACAATCTGTCGGCCGCCTTCGACGTCTCCTACGGGCTGGACCCCTGGTCCTTCACCCTGCCGGTGGCGCGTCTGGGCGGGGTGACCCGCGCCGTGGTCGTGCCCCAGCATCCGGGCTCGTCCGGCGGCCACTATCACGAGGACGAGACGGCCGGCGTCGGCGACGGCGGCCTGCAGTCGCCCGGCCTGTTCGCCGGCCAGGCGGCCATCATCAATCTGGCGCAGGGGACCGACATCCTGGTCAAGCCGCGCGTGGCCATGGTCGCCCCGTTCGGCGAGGCCGGCGCCGGGATCGCCGGCGGCGCCCGCGGCGCCCAGTTCGTCCTGTTCAAGGAGACGCTGGCCGAGGTCCGCCTCTACGCCCGCAACAAGTCGGCCTACGAGCGGGCGGGTCTGCGCGATCTCAGCCTGTCGCGCGCCGATCTGGAGGCCCTGATCCCGGTCGCCAACGGCTCAATGCCGCTGATCGTCAGCGTCCACCGCGCCTCGGACATCCAGCAGGTCCTGCGCCTGGCCCGCGAGGAGGGTCTGAAGATCATCCTGGACGGCGCCGAGGAGGGCTGGCTGGTCGCCGGCGACATCGCCAGCGCCAATGTTCCGGTCCTGCTGAACCCCATCGACAACCTGCCCAACGACTTCGAGATGCGGGCGGCGCGGATGGAGAATGCGGCGGCCCTGAACGCGGCCGGTGTGGTCATCGCCATCAAGGGCAACGAGGGTTCGACCCACCGCGCCCGCGACGCCCGCTACAACGCCGGCAACGCGGTGTCGCACGGCCTGCCCTATGGCGCGGCCATCGCGGCCCTGACGGTCAATCCGGCCAGGATCTTCGGCATGGCCGGACAGTTCGGCCAGATCGCGCCGGGCGCGGCCGGGGATGTGGTGGTCTGGTCCGGCGATCCTCTGGAGCCCCTCAGCCAGCCGTCGGCGGTCTTCGTCAACGGCGTCGAGCAACCGCTCGAGGCCCGCACCCTGCTGCTGCGCGACCGCTATCGCCAGGTCACGCCGATGCCGCCGGCCTATCGCAACTGACGACCGCTTCGGTCCGACGGAAAGGGCGGGACTTCGGTCCCGCCCTTTTTCATTGGCGCTGGGCGCGCTAGGTCACGCCCCATGCCCACGGTTCTCTACATCGACGCCGACGCCTGTCCCGTGAAGGAAGAGGTCTATCGCGTGGCCCGCCGCTACGGGCTGAAGACCTATGTGGTCTCCAACACCTGGATGCAGGTCCCGCGCGAGCCCCTGGTCGAACAGGTGGTGGTCGACGCCGGGCCCGACATCGCCGACGACTGGATCGCCGAGCGCGCCACGGTCGGCGACGTGGTCATCACCGCCGACATTCCCCTGGCCGACCGCTGCCTGAAGTCGGGCGCCCAGGCGCTGAAGTCCAACGGCCAGGCCTTCACCCCGGACTCGATCGGCTCGGCCCTGGCCGGGCGGATGGTGGGCGAGCATCTGCGGTCGATGGGCGTGGCCACCTCGGGCCCGCCGCCCTTCTCGGCCGCCGACCGTTCGCGCTTCCTCCAGGCGCTGGACCAGGCCGTGGTCAAGGCGCGCAGGGCCGCGCCCCCGAGCGTGTCATGACGACCATCCCCGAGGACGAGCTGGAGTTCCACTTCTACCGCGCCGGCGGACCGGGCGGCCAGAACGTCAACAAGGTCTCGACCGCCGTGCAGATGCGGTTCGACGTGAAGAACTCCCCGTCGCTGACCGATCCGGTCAAGGACAGGCTGATGAAGCTGGCCGGCAGTCGGCTGACGCTGGAAGGGGTGATCCTGATCACCGCCGTGCGTCATCGCACCCAGGAGCGGAACCGCGCCGACGCCATGGAGCGGCTGCAGGCCATGGTGGACGAGGCCTCGATCAAGCCGGTCTTCCGCGTCCCGACCCGCCCAACCCGGGCGTCGAAGGAACGCCGGCTGAAGGCCAAGACAACCCGCTCGACCATCAAGTCCGGTCGCGGCCGGCCGGCCCACGACGATTGACCGCCCAGGATTGAATTCGGGGAACGCCTCGCGCGCATCGTCGTTGTCCGTCTTCCAGTGACGGTTGATGGAGACGAGGATGCGGCGACTTCAGGCGGCGACTTTGGGGCTCGCGCTGGCGGCGGGCGGCCTCTCGGCCTGTTCCCCGCAGAACGGGGCGCAGGCCCAGGCCAACGACGACCGTCCCGACCCCGGCCCCACCCCCGCGCCGACCCAGTCGGAACAGGACAAGGCCGTGATCGCCGCCACGCCTCAGGTGTCGTTGTCCAGTCGCGAGCGCGAGGAGTTCCGCGAACTGGCGCGCGGCAATCTGGACGATGCGGCCAAACAGTTGGCCAAGGGTTTCTCCGCCGTCGCCGGGCAGGAGGACCAGATCGTGGCCATGCAGCCGACAGAAGTTCACGCCTGGCGGATCAATCTGCGGCGCGGTCAGGCCTACCGTATCCTGGCCGAGTGCGACGCCGAATGCACCGACCTGGATCTGGAACTGATGGACGGGTCCGGCAAGATCATCGAGCGCGACACCTTGCCCGACTCCTATCCGGTGCTGAACATCGAACCGGCGGCGGACGGGGTCTATACGGCGCGGCTGGTAATGAAGACCTGCACCATCGCCCCCTGTTTCGCCGCCGCCCGCCTGTATCACCAGACCGGACCGATCCCCGAGGACGACGAGGACGGTCCGCCGCCCCAGGCGGCCTGACAAATCGGCCTGACGAAGGTCAGCTCTCGGCGGGGCGGAACAGCAGGGCGGCGATCTTGTCCTCGGCGTCGAAGCCGATCAGCCACTCGGTGACCTGATTGTCGAAGGTGACCTTGAACATCTGGGCCTCGCCCTCCTGACGTTCGTATTCGACGGTCTTCACGGCGCCGAAGCCCTTGATCAGCGGCACGACCTGGGCGGCCTGTTGGCGGATCTGGGTCGCCAGATTGGGCGTGAAGTCGGCATAGTCGAAGCCGGTTCCCTGAACATCGGCGATGACGCCCCGCAAGGCTTCCTCGGCGCGGGCGATGTCAGGCGCGGCGGCGGCGGCGGCCGGGGACGCAGGGCGTGCGGGGGTGGGCTGGGCCTGCCCCTGGCCTTGGGCCTGAGCCGGACGATCAAAGGCGTTGGGCACCGAACCTGCTGCGGCCTGCGCCAAGGCGGGCGCAGGGGCCAGCAACAGGGCGGCGCCCAGGATCGTCTTGATAAGGGTGGTCTTCATGCGGAAGGCTCCGGTCAGGTCACTAGCATCCAGACCGAAAGGCCCAGCGCCGTCAGGGCCGCGATCACCGCGACCGTGACGGAAGCCGCGAGCCAAGCCGGAGTTCCCGACTTTTCCATGACCACCGTCGTCGGGCGAGGAGGTTCCTGCACCAGGCGCGAGATGGCCCGGGCGGCTGCGATCATCTCGTTCAGGGCGTCGCGGGCCTGGGCCTGCGGCCCCAGTTCGCGCCTGATCCAGCGTTCAACCACCGGCTGGGCCGCCTTCCACAGATCGTGGTCGGGCTGGAGACGGCGCGCCACCCCCTCGACCGAGACCATGGTCTTCTGCAGCAGGATCAGTTCGGGCCTCAGGCTCATGTCGAACAGGGCGGTGATCTCGAACAACTGGCCCAGCAAACGGCCCATAGACACCTGGCTGGCGGCCCGGCCGATCACCGGCTCCCCCACCGCGCGCAGGGCCTGGGCGAAGGTCTCGACCGAATGATGGGCGGGGACGTAGCCGGCCTCGAAATGGACGCGGGCGATCCGGTCGTAGTCGCGGCTGATGAAGCCCCACAGGATCTCGGCCAGATAGCGCCGCTCGGCCGGACCCAACCGCCCGACGATGCCGAAGTCGATGGCGGTCAGATGGGCCGGGGCGCTGGCGAACAGATTGCCCTCGTGCAGGTCGGCGTGGAAGGCGCCGTGATCCAGGGCCTGAACCAGGAAGGCGCGCACCACATTGTCGGCCAGCAGGTTCACGTCCAGCCCCGGCAGGTCCGTCAGGGCCGGATCGGTCATGGGCACGCCTTGCGCCCATTCCAGGGTCAGGACCCGCTTGCCCACCCCGTCCCAGATCACGGCGGGGGCGGACATATAGCCGTCCTTGGCCATGACCTCGGCCATCTCGCTGGCGGCGGCGGCCTCCAGCCGCATGTCCAGCTCCAGATCGAGCGAATTGGCGATGGTCTCGACGAAGGCCTGGGGCTCCAGACGCCGCGACAGGGGAACCAGTCTCCAGACCAGGGCCGCGCCCAGCCGCATCGAATCCAGACCGTTGTAGACCCGGCGCTCGACCCCCGGCCGCAGCACCTTGACCGCCACGGCGCGGCCGTCGGCCAGGGTCGCCCGGTGCGCCTGGGCAAGCGAAGCGGCGGCGACCGCCGGTCCCAGGTCGGTGAACAGACTCTCGACCGGACGGCCCAGCGACTTCTCGATCTCGCGCCGCGCCTCGTCCAGCGGGAAGGGCGGCAGGGCGTCCTTCAGCCGGCCCAGGTCGCGGGCGAACTCCAGGCCGAAGATGTCGGCGCGGGTGGCCAGGACCTGGCCCAGTTTGATGGCCACCGGCCCCAGGTGTTCGAAGGCCTTGCCCAGTCGCTGGCCCGGCCGACCCTGGCGACCGGCTCTACCGGAAAGCAGTTGCACGAACCGGGCGAAGGGCCGGGTCCAGCGCGGCAGCAGGGGTGTGACCTCGCGCGGGATCAGGGCGTCATGGCGCGCCAACACCCACAGCCAGCCCATCAGGCGCAGGAAGGCGCCCACGGGATTCTGCACCGCCACGGTCTTCGGCGGCGGCGGGGCCGTGCGATAGATCCGGCTGGTCAGATCGCCCACCCGTGGTGGATGGCGGCGATCCCGCCCGACAGATTGGTCACGGACACGCGGCTGAAGCCGGCGGTCTCGATCATGCCTTTGAAAGTGGTCTGGTCAGGGAAGCGACGGATGCTCTCGACCAGATACTGATAGCTGTCGCGGTCCTTGGCGACCCAGCCGCCGATGCGCGGAATGGCGTGGAAGGACCAGGCGTCATAGACCTTGCGCACCGGACCCGTGGTCGGGCGCGAGAACTCCAGGCACAGGAAACGGCCGCCCGGCTTCAGCACGCGACGCGCCTCCGACAGGGCCTTGTCGATATGGGCCACGTTGCGGATGCCGAAACTGATCGAATAGGCGTCGACCGAGGCGTCCGGCAGGGGCAGGTTCATCGCGTCGCCGACGCTCCACTGCATCTCGGGCTCGCCGCCCTTGTGCACGCCCGCCAGGATCATCTCGGCATTGTAGTCCAGAACGATCACGCGGGCGTCCTCGCCGCCACGCCGTTCCTGGGCCGCGCGCGCCATCTTCGAATAGCGCCGGGCCATGTCGCCGGTGCCGCCGGCCACGTCCAGAATAGTCTCGCCCGGACGCGGGTTCAGCTTGGCGGCGGCCATGTCCTTCCAGATGCGGTGGACGCCGACGCTCATCAGGTCGTTCATCACGTCGTAGCTGGAGGCGACGGAGTCGAAGACCCCGCGCACCATCTTCACCTTTTCGCGCGCATCGACGTCGCGAAAGCCGAAGGAGGAACGATCACCCTGCGAATGCGGGCCGTGGGAGGAGGCGTCGGTCATGGCGGACGGTCTAGCGCGTCGATGCGCCGCCGTCATCCAGTCAGGCGGCTTCCGGGCGCGGCAATTTCAGGTCTTTCATCACTTCGCGCATCAGGCCGTAGCAACCGCACGAGGCCTTCTCCAGTCCCTCGCGGTTCAGCACCCGCACCCAGCCCCGGCCGCGCTCGATCAGCTTCTTGCCTTCCAACACCGTCCCGACCTCGGACACGGTGGCGCGGCGGACCCCCAGCATGCCGGCGATGTCGGCCTGGGTCAGATCGAACCGGTCGTCCTCGGCCCGGTCGTGCAGGGTCAGCAACCAGCGCGCCAGCCGCTCGTCCAGCCGGTGCTGGGCGTTGCAGGCGGCGGCCTGCTGCACCTGGGCCATCAGTCCCTCGGTGAAGCGCGACAGGGCCAGGCGCAGGCTTTCGCTGCCGTCCAGGGCCTCGCCGAACACGTCGGCCGGACAGCAGGCGGCGACGCCGTCGCGCTGGGAGATGGCGCGGCTGGCGGCGCGGGCGTTGAATGGGCCGCAGGTCACGCCGATCAGTCCTTCGCGGCCGATGGCGGCGGTCTCGACCATCTTGTCGTCGGGCAGGATGGTCATCAGCGACACCACCCCCTTGATCGGGAACCAGACCTGGTCGACCGCCTCGCCGGCGTCGTACAGCATCTGGCCGCGCGTCACCTCGCGCCGGGTCAGGTGGGGCTCGATCCGCTTGCGGTCGGCCGCGTCGAGGGCGGCGATCCAGAGATTGTCCAACATCCTCTATCCTCCAGCACGGCAACAGCGACGCTTCTTCGACGCCCCTTAACGCCGAAGCTTCGGCGGATGTTCCGCGCCCCCTTCCGGGCGGTTTCAGCGGTGCTTGCCGCGACCCGCCGAACGCCTTACGCCAGAGAGGAGCGACAAGAGATCGTGCTGGGAGATGACGATGGCGGACAATATCGGGGCGCGCGCGGCCTGCGCCATGCTGGACGGCTGGAGCCCTGGCGAGGACGGGCGCGACGCCATCGTCCGCGCCATCCTGTTTCCTGACTTCAACGCCGCCTTCGGCTTCATGACCCGGGTGGCGATCCAGGCCGAGGCCATGAACCACCATCCCGAATGGTTCAACGTCTACAATCGGGTCGAAATCCTGCTGACCACCCACGACACGGACGGGGTCTCCGATCTGGACGTGCAGATGGCCCAGTTCATCGACTCGATCACCAATGACCTGACGCCGCACGACGGCCGCGACTGATGGCCGCCCCAGCCCCCCACGCCGCCCCTCGTCCCGGCCGCGTCGCCGGCAAGACCGTCCTGATCACCGGCGCCGCCGGCGGCCTGGGCGAGGCCATGGCCTTCATGCTGACCCGCGAGGGCGCCCGTGTCGCCGTCACCGACATCGACGGCGACCGCGCCGCTGCTCTGGCCGCCCGAATCAATGATGAACTGCCCGGCGCCGCCTTCGCCTATTCGCATGACGTGGCCGGCGAATCCGACTGGGAACGGGTCATCGCCGCCGCCGTCGCCGACCTGGGCGGCCTGTCGGTCCTGATCAACAACGCCGGCGTCGGCGGCCCCCTCGCCTTCGTCGAACAGGACACGATCGAGAACTGGCAGCGTCAGTACGAGATCAATCTCCGCTCGATCATGCTGGGCTGCAAACACGCCATGCCGCACCTGCGCGCCGCCGCCCCGGCCTCGATCATCAACATCTCCTCGATCGCCGGTCTCGCCGCAGCCCCCGGCATGGGCGCCTATAACGCCACCAAGGCCGCCGTCTGGATGTATTCCAAGACCATCGCCCTGGAGGCCGCCAAGGCCGACTGGAACGTCCGCTGCAACTCGGTCCATCCGGTCTTCATCAAGACCCCGATCCTGGACCCCTTCGTCGCCATGGCCGGCGGCGACGAGGCCAAGGCCCACGAACGCCTGTCGCGCGGCATCCCGCTGAAACGGATCGGCGAACCGGACGACGTGGCCTGGTGCGTCCTCTACCTGGCCTCGGACGAATCCAAGTTCGTCACCGGGTCCGAGTTCAAGATCGACGGCGGCATGACCGCGCAGTGATTTGCCGTCCTGGGCGGTGCTCCCACGCGCGGCGTCCACAGTGGCTTTATATCTACAACTTGTAATATTTATAATTAAATCATTTGGGTTGCATTTGGCCCTGCGTCACGCTAGTCGTCTTGTAAAGCTGATCGTGATCATCAGGAGATTAGATATGCGGAAGCTCGCTCAACTCGCCGGGGTGGCTCTGATTACCTTGATGGCGGTCGCATCTGCAGGCCCAGCGTTCGCTATCCCTCGATACACTTGGCACAGAATTTACTACTACGATGCCGCGAAAACTCAGGTTTCTGGCGAGTATGAGTTCACTTGCCACGCGACTGAACATGGTTTTGGTGTAAAGACGCCATACTACTACACGGCCTGGACGCAAGATTGTAATGAGCTAGGGTATAGTCACAATCCCTAATACTGAAGCCGGCGGCCTCGCGAAGGCCGGATTGTCAATCCAGATCCACCGGCAGGATCTGGCTGGACAGCAAGGTCTGCATCCCGCGCCAGTGGTCCGGCCCCTGACGCTCGACCCAGGCCTGGACCGTATCCCGTCCGAGTCCATAGTTGATGATGTAGCTGCGATAGGTGTCGATGAACCTCAGCCGCTGCGCCGCCTTGGCCGGTTCGGTCAGGGTGTATTTGGCCAGCCGGGCGATACTCTCCTCGCGCCCCACCCGGCCCGACAGATAGTCGTCGGCGATCGTGTATTCGGCCCGCGCCAGTTCCCGGGTCAGGGCCATCAGCTCGGCCTTCTTCTCCGCCGTCTCCGGATCCAGGCCCGCCAGCGGATACAGCACCGTCTTCTCGAAGTTCACCGCCTCGTCGCCCGGAAAGGCCAGGTCGATGCCGTAGTTGGCGCTGCCCTCGGCGACGAAGGACATGGGGCTGAACAGCGGATAGACGCTCATCTCGACCCAACCCCGGTCGCGCACGAAGGTCTGTTCCAGCAGGGCGTTATAGACGTGATGGCCGGGGTAGCCCTCGTGGCAGCCCAGGTCGATCGCCCGCTCGGTGTAGATGGGGAAGTCGGCGTTGATCTCGATCTTCGAGGCCGCGCCGCCTTGATAATAGTTGTAGCCGGACCAGGGCTTGTCCCCGACGAAGGCCAGGGTGAAGCTCTCGTTCGCCGGCAGGGCGATATGGGCCAGGGTCCGTTTGCGGCACTCGGCGATGGCGGCGTCCATCACCCCCTGCAGCCGGTCCTTCGGAATGACATAGTGGGATTTGAAGGCCGTCACCCGGTCGGTCAGCGCGCCCTCGCCGGGGACCAGGGCGTCGATCCGCGCCAGCACGGGGTCATAGGCCGACAGGGGCTTAAGCTCGGGCCGGACGCCGAACAGGGCCTCGGCCTCGTCGGCGAAGCTCATCTTTTCGCCGGCCAGCATCCGCAGCCGCGCATCGGCCGCCGCCACATGGGCCAGCAGATATTTGCGTCGCTGCACCACCATCGGATCGGCGTCCGTCGCCGGCAGGGCCTGCAGCCGCGCCGTCAGGGCCTCGGCCCCGGCTGCCAGCTCCGGCACGCTGCGCGGATGGGCCTTGGCCGCCGCCTGCCATTCCGCCGGTCCATAATAGGCGTCGACATAGCCCGGCTCGCGCTCGCCGATCTCCAGCGTCAGGGCCACATAGTCCCTAGCCACGGCGTCCAGACTGTCGTGCGGCGTTGTCGCCGTGGTGGCGCATCCCGCCAGGGCCAGAACCGCCGCCGCCAGGCCCGCAATCCGCCATCCACGCATCTGATCGCCCTCTTTCGGCCTATTCGGGATTGAGGCCGCCCGCGCCTTGCTGTAAGCGGCGTCTTCCCGGCGTCAAGCCGCAAGTGCACCCGTAGCTCAGCTGGATAGAGTACTGCCCTCCGAAGGCAGGGGTCAGAGGTTCGAATCCTCTCGGGTGCGCCATTTCTCTCTCATCCCCGGCGGGCTTGTCAGCCCAGGATGACGGCCAGGCCCAGCCAGATCATGACGGACAGGCCCAGGATCACAGGGAAGGCCACCGCCGCCCGACGCGTGCCCGGATGTCGATGACGAATTGCGGATCGGGTGTGAAACATGATCACGCGCCCCCCAGCATCGCCATCAGGGCCGGGTCGTCCTCGGACGCCTTGACCTCGGCCTCGAAGGCGCGTTCCGCAGCGTCCAGATCCTCGAAGGTGCGGGGTTCGGTCAGGCGCAGGCTGGAGACCTCATAGGCCTCGCCCTCTATGCCGGACATCTGTTCCAGCAGGGCGCCGCTGCGGGCGTGGAGAATGCGGGCGTCGGTCATCGATCAGTCCTCGCGGATTATGTCCGCTCGCTGAACGCTCAACCGGCGGCTATGATCCCGTCCAATCGCGACTTCAGCTCCGCCGGCTCCACCCCCTCGACCACGATCATCTTCAGCCGCGACTGGCCGCCCCGCGCCAGATCGACCGAGGATTTCGACACCCCCAGGGCCTTGGCCAGGAATTTCACCAGGGCGGCGTTGGCCTCGCCGTCCACCGGCCGGGCGCGCACCCGCACCTTCAGCACGGGCCGTCCCTCGGGATCCACGTCCCAGCCATCGATCCGGTCAACGGAAGCGCCGGGCGCCAGCTTGATCGGCAATTGGGCCATCCGGCCTCCCTAGACGAAGAAGGGCGCGACGTCCGGCGTCGCGCCCTTCCCTTGTCGGCTTGTCGTGGGCTCTAGCCCAAGACGCCTTAACCCAGAGCGGCCATCAGCTCCGGCACGGCGGTCTTGTAGTCGGCGACCAGGCCGTAGTCCGCCACCTGGAAGATCGGGGCGTCCGGGTCCTTGTTGATGGCGACGATGGTCTTGGAGTCCTTCATCCCGGCCAGGTGCTGGATGGCGCCCGAGATGCCGATGGCGACATAGAGCTGGGGCGCGACCACCTTGCCGGTCTGGCCGACCTGATAGTCGTTCGGCGCATAGCCGGCGTCGACCGCCGCGCGCGAGGCGCCGATGGCGGCGCCCAGCTTGTCGGCCAGGGGCTCCATCACGGCGTGGAACTCTTCCGCCGAACCCAGGGCGCGACCGCCCGAGACGATGATCTTGGCGGCGCCCAGCTCCGGGCGGTCCGACTTGACCATTTCTTCCGAGACGAAGGCGGTCTTGGGCGCTTCGCCGGCGGCGACGCTCTCGACCGGGGCCGAACCGCCCTCGGCCGCGGCGGCGAAGGCCGTCGGGCGGACGGTGATCACCTTTTTGGCGTCGGCCGACTGAATCGTCTCCAGGGCGTTGCCGGCGTAGATCGGGCGCACGAAAGTATCGGCCGAGACGACCTCAACGATGTCCGAGATCGGGGCGACGTCCAGCTTGGCGGCGATGCGCGGAGCGAAATTCTTGCCGTCGGTGTTGGCCGGGGTCAGGATGGCGTCGTAGTTCGCAGCCAGCGGCAGGACGGTGGCTTCCACCGCCTCGGCCAGACCGTGGGCCACGGCGTCGCCCTCAGCCAGCAGCACCTTGCGGACGCCGCTGATCTTGGCGGCCGCGTCCGCGACGCTCTTGGCGTCCTTGCCCAGAACCAGAAGATCCACATCGGACGACAGGGCCAGGGCGGCGGTCACGGTCTTGTGGGTGGTGTCGCGAACGGTCGAACCGTCGTGATCGGCGATGACGAGAACAGCCATTTACAGAGCTCCCACGGACTTGAGCTTGGACACCAGTTCGGCGGCGTCGGCCACCTTGACCCCGGCCGAACGCTTCGGCGGCTCCGAGACCTTCAGCACCTTCAGCCGGTCGGCCGTGTCGACGCCGTAGTCGGCGACCGCCTTGACGGCGATCTCCTTCTTCTTGGCCTTCATGATGTTGGGCAGGGAGGCGTAGCGCGGCGTGTTCAGGCGCAGGTCCACCGTCACCACGGCGGGCAGGCTCGCCGCCACGGTCTGCAGACCGCCGTCGACCTCGCGGGTCACGGTGGCCTTGCCGCCTTCGATCACCAGCTTGCCGGCGAAGGTGGCCTGGGGCCAGTCCAGCAGGGCGGCCAGCATCTGGCCCACCGCATTGTTGTCGCCGTCGATGGACTGTTTGCCCATCAGGACCAGGTCCGGCTTCTCCTCGTCGATCACCGCCTTCAGCAGCTTGGCGATGGCCAGCGGCTCCAGGTCCGTGTCCGACTGGACCAGCACGCCGCGGTCGGCGCCCATGGCCAGGGCGGTGCGGATGGTCTCCTGGGCCTGGGTCACGCCGATGGAGACGACCACGATCTCGTCGGCCGTGCCGGCGGCGTGGTGTTCCTTGCCTTCCTTCAGACGAACGGCCTCTTCGACGGCGATCTCGTCGAAGGGGTTCATGCTCATCTTGACGTTGGCCAGATCCACGCCGGACTGGTCGGCCTTGACGCGGGCCTTGACGTTAGAGTCGATCACCCGTTTGACGGGGACGAGAACCTTCATGGGTCTATCCGTGAAATCGCCTGAATGTAGGGGCAGGACATGGAGCGGTCGCGAAGGCCTGTCAACGTAACGCGGGGTCAAGCTATGGCGACCATCCCCACCCAACGGACCACAAGATGAAGCGTTTCCTGACCTTTCCCCGCCTGGCGATGATCTTCTTCGGCCTGTTCGGCGTCGCCATCGTGGGGATTTTCGCCCTGCAGAACTATTGGGTCGCGCCGGGCGAACGCTGCGAGGCGGCGGGCAAATGGTACGACATGGACAACCGCATCTGCGCCCAGCCCATCTCCATCGCCGAGATCACCGGCCGCCCCAACGGCGTCTCCCGCGCCCAGGCCTCGGACGAAAAGAACCGCGAACTGATCCGCATCGAAGACCAACTCGCCGCCCAGGACCGCGCCCGCGCCGCCGAAATCACCCGCCAGAAGGCGGCCTTGGCGGCGGCCAGACCGGCGACCTGATCTTTTTCACCCTCTCCCGCCGGGAGAGGGCTTGAGCACACGGCGGCGAAGCCGTCGTCCTTGTGCGAAAGGGTGAGGGGCAGGTGGTGCGAATTGGCCCACCGCCGGCCCCCTCATCCGGCCCTTCGGGCCACCTTCTCCCGCAAGGGGAGAAGGAAAAGCCCCAAATGCGGCGAACTTAACTCCGCGCGCCCTGCTCGACCAGGAAGGCCGCCACGTCGCTGTGACGGTTCCGGCGCGCCTGGTTCAACGGAGAGCGCAACTCGGTACGCCCCCGCACAAGGTTGACGCGGACCGCCAGATTGACGTCGGCGCCCCGGGCGACCAGAAGCCTGACCGTTTCCATGTGACCTTCCCGCGCCGCGTTGATCAGCGGCGTCTCGTCGTCGACGACGACGGCGTTCACGTCCGCCCCGTGCGCGATCAGATAATCAGCCACCTCCGTCCGACCATGAGCCGCAGCGGCGATAAGGGGATTGCCGTCCCCTCGGGCCGGTTTGTCGACGCTGGCGTCCTGCTCCATCAACAGACGGACCATGGCCATGTCCCCCTGCGCGGCGGCGACGATCAGCGGCGTTCCGTCGCCGGAGCGGGCGTGATCGACATCCGCGCCATGGGCGATGAATTCGCGCGCCGCCTCGGTTTCTCTGTTTCGAGCGGCGTCGACCAGCCAGCCGCCTGAGGCCGGAGGCGCTGCGGTTTGAGCGGCGGCGGTCAAGGCGACGGCGCCCACGACAGCGCCAAACGCAGCGGCGCCGAGGGTCGCGCCCGAAAAACCCATAAACTTAGACATGCCAGGCTCCCAGATAGGACCT
>NZ_JBIIOP010000016.1:0-79604 GCF_044336875.1 Brevundimonas sp.
GGGGCCTGACGGCGCGGTCCTGGGGACCGGAACAGTGAATCCGGACGGCACCTTCTCCATTCCTCTGTCGCCCGCCCCCACCAATGGCGAGACCCTGACCTTCTCGCAAAGCGATCCGGCCGGAAACGTGTCGCCGGTCACCACCGTGACTGCGCCGGACAGCACCGCGCCGACGGCGCCGACCAATATCGTCGTGGACGGCGGATCGGCGACCGGCAGCGGCGAGCCGGGGGCCACGGTCACGGTCAAGGGGCCTGACGGCGCGGTCCTGGGGACCGGAACAGTGAATCCGGACGGGACCTTCTCCATTCCTCTGTCGCCCGCCCCGACCAATGGCGAGACCCTGACCGTCTCGCAAAGCGATCCGGCCGGAAACACGTCGCCCGATGCGACGGCGACGGCGCCGGACACCACGGCGCCGTCGGCGCCGACGAACGTCATCGTCAGCGAGGATGGCGCGACCGTGACCGGCGCAGGCGAGCCGGGGGCGACGGTTTCGGTTCGCGGCGCCGACGGCTCCGTCCTGGCGACCGGACCGGTCGGAGAGGACGGGTCGTTCACCGTGCCCGTGTCTCCGCCTCTGGCGGATGGAACGACGGTCACCGTCGTCCAGACGGATCCCGCCGGCAACGTGTCGCCGGGCACGGACGCCGCCGCGCCGGGCGTGAGCCTGCCGGGCGGTCCGGATGGACTGGACGCCCCGGTCATCCTGGTAGGTGAAGCCGCAGGCGGCGTGAACGCCGCCGAGCTGAGCGACGGCGTGCAGGTGCGCGTCACCCTGACGCCGGGAACCCGCGCGGGCGATACGCTGGTGTTGAGCGTCACCGGGCCGGACGGCCAGACGCTGGAATATGTCATCACGGTCGGCGAGGTTCAGGCCGGCGTCGCCGAAATCGTGATCCCCGCCGGCATCGCCGACGGCCCCTATACGATCTCGGCCCAGATTCAGGACGACCAGGGCAATGTGTCCGCGCCGTCCCAGGCGGTGAACTTCATCGTCGACACGGTCACGGACCTGCCGGGTATCACAACGGCGAACGGCCTGGGTCTGTCGGGCACGGGCGAGGTCGGCGCGACCATCGCCCTGCTGAATTCCGACGGCAGCCCTGTGCTGAACGGTGCGGGCGCGCCTGTCACGACTACGGTCGGCGTCGGCGGGACCTGGAGCATCCCGGGGTCTGCCCTGGCCAACGGCCTGGACGGCTTCACCGGTTCGGTCCGCGCCACGGACGGCGCGGGCAACACCGCGAGTACCACGGTGGGGCCCATCGACGGTTCGACCACGGCCCCGGTCATCACCGGCGCCAATGGAACCGGAATTCAGGGTACGGCCGAAATCGGCGCCACCATCACCCTGCTGGACGAGAACGGCGTTCCAGTCCCGGGCGCAGGCGGCGCCCCGATAACGGCCGTCGCGGGCGCGAACGGCGTCTGGACCATTCCGGCGTCCGCCGTTCCCTTGGGGCTGGATGGATTCAACGGCGCGGTCCGCGCGACCGATGTGGCCGGCAATTCGGCCTCGACCGACGTCGGGCCGATCGACGGCACGGTGACCCTGTCGATCAATATCGACGCCGTGACGGCGGACAATGTCGTCAATCTGGTCGAGTCCCTGGCGACCTCTGTGCCGGTGACCGGGTCGGTCTTCGGAAACTTCATTGCCGGCGCGGCAGTCGTGGTGACCCTGTCGAACGGGGCGAGCCAGACCGTCCAGATCAATGCGGACGGCACCTGGGCCGCGGCCTTCTCCGGCGCGGATCTGGCGGCCTCGACCTCGATCGCGGTCAGCACGACGGACGGGGGCGGCAACCCGACCCCCGTGACCGACAGCCAGACCTATACGGTCGATCTGACGCCGCCGCCTGCGCCTGTCATCACCAGCGCCAACGGCGCCGGCGTGGCGGGTACGGCTGAGGCCGGCGCGACCGTCACCCTGCTGGACAATGCGGGGAATCCCATCGCCAGTGTCGTGTCCGGTTCTGACGGTCGTTGGACGATTCCGGCCGGAGACGTTCCGGTGTCGCTGGACGGCTTCATCGGTTCGGTGGTCGTGACCGATCCTCCGGGCAACCCGACGACGGTCGGGCTGGGGCCGATCGACGGCTCGACCCCGGCGCCGATCCTCATGACCGCAAACGGTTCCGAGCTCGACGGGACCGCCGAGGCCGGGGCCGTCCTCGTCCTGCTGGATGCGAGCGGAAATCCGGTTCTGGGCGCGAATGGCGCGCCGATCTCGGTCACGGCCGACGTCGGGGGAACCTGGACCATTCCGGCCCAGTCCGTCCCGGGCGGGCTGGACGGCTTCACGGGTTCCGTCCGCGCAACCGACGCTGCGGGGAATGTCGCGACGGCCAGCGTGGGGCCCGTCGACGGCTCGACGCCGACACCGGTCATTCTGGCTGCGGACGGTTCGGGGATTTCCGGCACGGCCGAAATCGGCGCCACGGTCGCCCTCGTCAACGCCGCCGGCAATCCGGTCGTTGGCGCTGATAATGCGCCCCTGGTCGCCGTCGCCGACGCCGATGGGCGCTGGAGCTTCCCTGTGGGGTCCGTCCCGGGCGGCCTGGACGGCTTCACCGGCTCGGTCACTGCGACCGACATCGCAGGAAACTCGGCCGCCGCCGCCGTCGGCCCGATCAACGGCGCGGTCTCGACCTCTCTGTTCGTCGATGCGGTGACGGCGGACAATATCGTCAATCTGGCGGAGTCGCAGGGCCTCGTGACCATCTCCGGCGCGGCCTTTGGCGGCTACACCGTGGGACAGCTGGTGACCCTGACCACCTCGAGCGGCGTGGTCTTCACCACCACCCTCCAGGCCGGCGGCGGCTTCTCGACGCAGGTCAGCGGCGCCGCGCTGGGCGCATCCACCTTCATCACCGCCTCGATCGCCGCAACGGACAACCTCGGCGCTCCGGTCACTGTGAGCACGAGCCACGGCTTCACCGTCGATCTGGCCGGCAATCCCGTTCTCATCACACAGGCGAACGGCGTGGCCCTGTCCGGCATCGCCGAAGGCGGCGTCGTCGTCAGCCTGCTCAATGCAGCGGGCGTGCAGGTCGCCTCGGTGACGGCCGACCCGAGCGGCGCCTGGAGCTTCCCCGCCTCGACGGTGTCGGGCGGTCTCGACGCCTTTAACGGAAGCATCACGACCGTCGACGCCGCCGGCAATCCCGCCAGTGTTCCGGTGGGACCGATCGACGGCGCCACCCCGGCGCCGACGATTACGACGGCGAACGGTCTGGGCCTGTCAGGATCTGCGGAAGCCGGGGCCAGCCTGGCGCTGCTGAACGCCGACGGCAGTCCGGTGACCGACGGCGCGGGCGCGCCGGTGACGGTCACTGTAGCGCTGAACGGGGCCTGGAGCGTGCCGGCGTCAGCCGTTCCCAATGGCCTGGACGGCTTCTCGGGCCTGGTGCGGGCCACGGACGGTGCGGGCAACACGGCGGTCTCGACCGTTGGGCCAGTGGACGGATTGACGTCGGCGCCGGTCATCACCGGGGCCAATGGAACGGGAATCCAGGGTACGGCGGAAGCCGGGGCGACCATCGCCCTGCTGGATCAGAACGGCGCCGCGGTGACAGGCCCCGGCGGACCGGTCACGGCGACGGCGGACAACAACGGCGTCTGGACCATTCCAGCGGCTTCGGTTGCAATCAGCCTGGACGGGTTCTCAGGCTCGGTCCAGGCGACCGATCCGGCGGGCAATACGGCCTCTGCCCCGGTCGGTCCCATTGATGCGACGGCCACGTTGTCGATCAACATCGACGCGGTGACGGCGGACAACCTCATCAATCTGGCGGAGGCCGGCTCGGCGTCAGTGGTCGTGTCCGGGTCGGTGTTCGGCGATTTCATCGGCGGCGCCCAACTGGTCGTGACCCTGACCAATGGCGCTACACGGACCGTCACGCTGGATGCGGACGGCAACTGGACGACCAGCTTCCCGGGAGCCGATCTTGCGGCCTCGACTGCGGTGTCGGTGTCGATCGACACGAGCGACACCTCGGGCAATCCCATCTCCGTGACGGACAGTCAGGCCTATGCCGTCGATGTGACGCCGCCGGTCGCGCCGGCCATCGTCTCCGCGAACGGCGTCGGGCTGACCGGGACCGGCGAGGCGGGCGCCACCGTGACCCTGATCAACGCCGCCGGCAATCCGGTGACGACGAGCGCGGGCGCGGTGGTCACGGCCGTCGTGGGCGCCAATGGACAGTGGACCCTTCCCGCAGCCGGGATTTCCGGCGGGCTGAACGGCTTCACAGGATCAGTCCGGTCGACGGATCCGGCGGGCAATACCTCGGCGACGGGCGTCGGCCCGATTGACGGCGTTACGGCGTCGCCTACCCTGGTCACGGCCAACGGCGTCGGCCTGACCGGCGTGGCGGAAGCCGGCGCCAGCATCGCCCTGCTGAATACGAACGGCACGCCGGTGTTGGGCGCGAACAATGCGCCCATCGTCGTCACGGCTGACGGGGCCGGCGTCTGGTCGATCCCGGCGGCCGCCGTTCCTGGCGGCCTGAACGGCTTCACCGGCTGGACACAGGCGACGGATATTGCGGGCAACACCGCCATCGGCCTGGTCGGTCCCGTCGACGGCGTCACGCCGGCGCCGGTGATCACCGCCGCCAACGGCGCGCTTCTTTCGGGCACCGGAGAGGCAGGGGCGACCATCGCCCTGATCAACGCCGGGGGTTCGCCGGTGGTTGACGGCGCCGGCGCGCCCGTGACGGTCGTCGTGGGGGCCAACAACACCTGGTCCATCCCGGCGTCCAGAATTCCGTCGGGGCTCGACAATTTCAGCGGCTCCGTCATCGCGACGGACGGGGCGGGCAACACCGCATCGACGGCGGTCGGCCCCATCGACGGCTCGGTCAACCTGACCCTGATGGTCAACGCCGTCACGGCGGACAATATCCTCAACGGCGCGGAGGCCGCCCAGGCGTCCGTCACCGTCAGCGGTACCGCGAGCGGCGAGTTCACGCCCGGCGACACCGTGCGGGTCGAACTGTCCACCGGCGTCTTCCAGACGGCCCAGATCGCAGCCGGCGGCGGCTGGTCGGTCACCTTCCCGGGCTCGGCCCTGGCCGCAGCGGTCAGCGTGACCGCCTCGGTCACGACCCAGGACACCGCCGGCAATATGGTCACCGTGACCGACGTTCAGGCCTATGCCGTCGATCTCTCGACGCCTGCGCCCCAGGTACAGATCGCCAACGGAACGGGACTGAGCGGCGTGGCGGAGGGCGGTGCGACCATCGTGCTGCGCGCCGCCGACGGTCATCCGGTCGCGACGGTGGTCGCCAATCCGGCGGGCGTCTGGTCGATCCCGGCCGGCGCCATCGCCGCCTCGCTGAACGGTTTCACCGGGTCGATCCAGGCCACGGACGCAGCCGGCAACTCGGCGGTGTCCGCCGTCGGACCGGTCGATGCGGCGGTCAATCTGTCGGTGACGGTGAACGCCGTGACCGCCGACAACATCCTCAACATCGCCGAGGCGGCCGCGTCCCAGGCCGTCACGGGCTCGGTCAGCGGCGAGTATAACGTCGGCGACGCGGTCGTGGTCACCCTGGCCAATGGCGCGGTCCAGTCCACCACCGTGGGCGCAGGCGGCGGCTGGAGCGTGAGCTTCTCCGGCGCCGACCTTGCCGCGTCCGCCGATGCGATGGTCCGAGTGACCACCACCGACGCGGCCGGCAACACCGCGACCGTCACCGTCGATCATCCCTTTGCTGTCGATCTGGTCGCCCCGGCTGCGCCCGTGATCACTTCCGCAGGGGCTGCGGGCCTCGCGGGCGGCGGAGAGGTCGGCGCGACCATCCGGCTGGTGGACGCCGGGGGGGCGCCCATCGTCGGCGCCTCCGGTCAGCCGATCACGGCTCAGGTCGCCGCCAACGGGCAATGGACCATTCCGGCCGCGGCCTTCGCCGGCGGTGCGGTTCCGGCGGGCCTAGCCGGGTCGGTCGTCGCGGTCGATGTGGCCGGAAACCTTTCCGGTTCGACGACCCTTCCAGCCATCGACGTGACGCCGCCCAGCGGAGCCACGACCAGCATCAGCATCGCCGCCATCGCGGGCGACGACATCGTCAATCTGACGGAATCCCGCGCACCGGTCGCGGTCAGCGGCCAGGTGACGGGCGAGTTCCGGGCCGGTGACGCCATTACGGTGACGGCCGGCGCCACGACCATCGCCACGACGGTCGCGGCGAACGGAAGCTGGACAGTCAACCTGCCGGGCACGGCCCTGGCCGGCGGCGCGGTGCAGGTGTCCCTGGCCGCCAGCGATGCGGCGGGCAATATCGGCACGATCACCGCCAGCCGCGCCTACACGGCGGATCTGACCAGCCCGGGTGGTGCTGCGGGAACCGACGCGCCCACACTGACCATCGCGGCGGCGGCGGACGGCCTGATCTCCCCGACCGAGCTGGCGGCCGGCGTCAACGCCGTCGTCGGTCTGACCCCGGGCGCACGGGCGGGCGACACCGTCACGCTCAATGTCACGACGGGCGGGGTGGTCTTCCCGTTCAGCGTCGTCCTGGACCAGGCCCAGGTCAACGCCGGCCAGGTCACCGTCAGTCTCGGCTCGGGACTCGTGGACGGCAGCTACAGTGTCGCCGCCGTCATCCGCGATCCCGCCGGGAACGCGTCCGCGCCCTCGACCGGCGTCGGCTTCAGCGTTGACGCCACAGCGCTGTCAGCGGCGACCATCTCCGCCTCGGTGTCCGAGGTCGCGATCGGTGTCGTCGCCACCGGCGTCATTCCCGTCACCGGAGCCACTGGACCCGTCACAGTCGCGCTTCAGGCGCCGACGACGCCGCTGACCTCCCGCGGCGTCGCCGTGACCTGGACGACCGACGTGAACGGAACCCTGATCGGTTCGGCGGGCGGTCGCGAGGTCGTTCGGGCCACTGTCAACGCCCAGGGTGACTACGCCGTCTCCCTGCTGGACTCGATCGACCACCCGGCCCAGGGGGCGGACACCCTCGTGGCGCCGATCGGCGTGGTGGTGACCGACAGCACCGGATCTGCAATCGGCTCCATCGCGCTCAACATCGTCGACGGCGTGCCGCAGATGGCGGCGCCCGTCACCCTGAACCCCGGACAGCCGGGCGTTCTGGTCGGCAGTCTGGTGCAGAGTTTCGGCGCCGACGGCGGCAATCTGTCTTCCGTCACCATCGACGGCCGTGTCTTCACCTACAACGCCACGACCGGCGCGGTGGCGACCGGCGGAAGCTCCGCCAATATCGTCGCCTATTCGGTCAATGGCGCCGTGGTCTCCGCCACGACGCTGCGGGGAGAGGCCGTCAGCGTCGATCTGACCACCGGCGCCTATCGCGTCGAGGTCACTGGCGTGTCCTCGGGGCCGGGGGCGCAGGTCGCACCCCAGGTCAGCGCGTCCGGCGGGGGCGCCTTGCTGGGCCTTCTGGAGGCCAACGCCCTGGGGCTCATCCAACTGGGGTCGGGCCAGATCTTCACGGCCTCCGACGCCAACAACAATATCCAGTCCGTGTCCCTGAGCTATTCGCCGGGCATCGCCGTGTCGCTCGGCACGCGAGCCTTCAGCTACAACACCCAGCTCGCCCAGGAGCTTGGTCTGGTCGTCACCAGCAACAACAGCGCCTTCTCCCCGGCGCTGACCATCACCTCGACCAGCGGAACCATCGACAATCTGAAGCTCAACGAACTGCTCGGCACCGTGACCTTCGTCAGGACGGGCATCATTCTGGAAGTCGCGCCGACCTTCACCATCACGGCCAGCGACGGCAGCGGCAGCCCCAGCACGGCGTCCGCGACCAATCTGCTCAGCTTGAACATCGGCGCGGTGTCTCCGCAGATCACCCCGGGCGGCACTTCGGGATCCGACACCCTGAACGGCGCCGACAACGCCAGCACCCAGCAGTCCGATCGTCTTTACGGCTATGCCGGCAATGACACCTTGAACGGCGGGGCGGGCAACGACCTGCTGCGCGGCGGGGCGGGCAACGATCTGCTGAACGGCGGGACCGGCAATGACCTGCTGATCGGCGGAACCGGCAACGACACTCTGACCGGCGGCGCCGGGCAGGACGTCTTCCGCTGGGAATCGGGCGATCAGGGCACGACGGCCTTGCCGGCCCTGGATACGATCACCGACTTCAACACGGCCAGCGTCACCCTGGGCGGCGATCTGCTGGATCTTTCGAACCTGCTGGTGGGCGAGGGGCGGGTCGGCAATACGCCCGGCAACCTGACCAACTACATCCACTTCGAACAGACCGGTTCGGGCACGCTGATCCACATCAGCACCACGGGCGGCTATGTCGGCGGTTTCGGCGCGGGGAACGCGGGTCAGACGGACCAGCGGATCCTGGTGCAGGGCGTCAATCTGACGACCGGCTTCGGCTCCGATCAGGCGATCCTTTCGAACCTGCTGTCGCAGGGCAAGCTGATCGTCGATCAACTGCCCACCGTGCCGCCTGCGCAGACTCCTCTGGTCATCAGCGGCTCGGCGGTCGATCGTGACGGCGACACCGGCTCCACGACCCTGACGATCAACGACTCGGGCGTCGTGCCCGGTGCGGCTCCGGTCAATGTGGCGCCGGTGGTCGAGGCTCAGGCCGGCCTGCTGCTCGGAAGTCTGGGGCTGGCGGGTCTGAACCTGGGCGAGCAGGATCTTCTGGCGGCGGACGCCAACGGCAATATGAGCCAGGTCGCGGTCACCTATTCGCCGACCCTGGCCCTGAACCTGACGCCCCTGACGTTCGGCTATTCGGCCGCACTCGCGGCGACCTACGGCTACAGTGTCCAGGTCAACCAGTCTGCGGGCACGCTCGGCGTCCTTGCGCCCTCGGCGTCCATCGTGGTCACGGCCCTGAACGGCGGTGCCCTGGACAACGCCCAGATCAACCAGTTCCTGGCCACCGTCCATCTGACCGAGACCACCGGCGGCCTGCTGAGCAGCAATCTGCTGAGCGCCAACGTCCTGAACGCCCTGACCATTACGGCCACGGACCTGCAGGGCCTGAGCGGTTCGACCGTGGTCGGGTCCGTTCTCAGCGTCAATCTGCTGAACAGCCTGGACGAGGCCGGGGCGTCTCCGACGTCTTCCGCCTTCTCGATCCAGGCGGTCGAGGCGGACGACGGTATCGACCATGGCCTGATGGCCCGGTCGGGCGGCGAGGACGTGGTCGCCGTGCCGATGCACGAGGCCTTCGGCGTCGGCGTCGGCGGTCCGCTGGTCGATCAGTGGAGCAGCACCGGCGACATGGCCATGAGCGTCGACGTGGACGAGGTCATGACCGGGCATGAGGCGATCTCGATCTTCGTCGAGGACGGCGGTGATCTGTACATCCCGGATCAGCAGCCGGACGCGCTTGCGCCCTCCGGCACCGCCTTCGCCAGCTTCGGCGGGGACATCACGCCTCTCGACATCGGCGCCGTCGCGCCGACCCCGATCTTCGACGAGGAGGCCAGCCTGGTGCACGCATGACATTCTGGGGGGAGAGGCTCCGGCGGACCTTGTCCGCCGGAGGATTGGCAGGATTGATACTGGCCGGGTCTCCGGCCTGGGCCGGCGCGTCTCTGGAGGAGGCGGTGCTGCGCGGCGTGCTGCGCCATCCCGAGGTCCGGGGCGCCGAGGCCGAGGTGGCCATGGCGGCGACCGAGGCCCAGATCGCGCGTAACGGCTATCTGCCCACCTTCGGCGCCTCGACGGGACCGGCGGCGGCCGGGGTCGGTTATGATCTGACCCTGTCCCAGACGGTGTACGACTTTGGCCAGACCGGCAGCCAGATCGACCAGAAACGGGCCCTCCTGGCCCAGCAGCAGGCCAATCTCGAGGTGGTGCGCGACGATGTCGCCCTGGAGATCGTCGAGGTCTATCTCGATATCGCCAGCAAGCGCGCCCAGCTGTCCGTCGTCGAAACCCATCTGGAACATCTGACGGCCCTGGCCGAGATGGCCAGGACCCGGGTCGAGAGCCGCTACTCCGACCAGGCCGAAACCGGTCGCGTCGCCCTGGCCGTCGCCACGGCACAGGGCAATCAGGCGCGGCTGACCGGCGAACTGGCCGATGCGACGGATCACTACGCCCTGCTCGTGGACGAGGCGCCGAACGGCGTGCGCCTGCCCGATCCTCCCCGCTTCCTGGACCGGGTGCGAGAGGAGGGCGACCTGGAGGCGGCCATCGCCACGTCGCCCCTCTACCGCCGGGCCGCCCTGGCGGTTCGCGCCGCCGACGCCGGGATTCGTGAGGCGAAGGCGGCCCGCTTTCCCCGCGTCGCCGTCGAAGGCTCCCTTCAGCGACGCGAGATCGGCGGGCGTCTGGTGGACGACAGCGCCGTCGCCCTGCGTCTGCGATTCAATTCTCAGCAGGGGCTCGCGGCCCTTCAACGCCCGGAATTGGAAGAGCAACGTCGCGCCGCCATCGCTCTGGGGGCGGAATCCGTGGCGCGTGATCTGCGCCGGATCGTCGAGTCCCTGGCCGCCCAGGACGGCGCCCTGGACGGGCGGATCGGGGCCCTGTCCGACCAGGCTGAACAGTCCGGCGCCGTGCGCGACGTCTATCGCGAACAGTTCCTGGTCGGGCGACGCGACATCCAGGACCTGGTCATCATGGAAACCGAGAATTTCGAGGCCGAGCGCCAGGTGATCGAACTGACCATCGATCGCCTGCGGCTTCAGTACCGCGCCGCGGCCCAACTGGGCCTTCTGATCCCTGCCATGTCCGGCGACGATATGCAGTCGCCGACGGAGATCGGCCGATGAGCCAGGATTTCGCACCTACCGCCGCCGAAAGACGCGCCGATCCTCTGCTGGAGGGGCTCAGTCTCCTTGCCGCCGAACTGGGGCGCCCGGCGTCCTCGGCCCAACTGGCCGACGGCCTGCCGTTGGCGGACGGCCGCCTGCCGCTGGACCAGGTGCGCAAGGCGATGCGTCGCGCCGGCCTGTCGGCCCGCGCCGTGCCCATGTCGGTCGACGAGGCGCCGCCCGGGCTGTTTCCGGCCCTGCTGCTGATGCGCGACGGCGAGACGCGGGTGCTGACGGCGCGCGACGGCGATCATGCGGTGATCCTGACGCCCGAGACCGGGGGCGGGCAGGAGCGGGTGTCGCTAGACCGTCTGCGGGGCGAACACGCCGGGCTGATCGTCTTCGCCCGGCCCCTGTACGAGGGCGACGACCGCGCCGGCGCTTATGGGCGCGAGACCCCGCGTCACTGGCTGCGTGGTGCGGTGGCGGAATACTGGCCGGCCTTCATCGAGGTCGGGGTGTCCGCAGGTTTCGCCAACCTGCTGGCCATAGCCTCCTCGCTGTTCGCCATGCAGGTTTACGACCGGGTGGTGCCGACCTCGAACTTCAACACCCTGTGGGTGCTGGCCAGCGGGGTGATCCTGGCCGTGGTGGCCGAGTTGCTGCTGCGGCTGTTGCGCGCCCATCTGCTGGACGTGGCGGGCAAGAAGCTGGACCTGAAACTGTCGTCACGCCTGTTCGAGCAGGTGATGGCCATCCGTCTGTCGGCCAAGCCCGGCTCGACCGGCGCCTTCAGCAGCCAGGTGCGCGAGTTCGAGTCGATCCGCGAATTCTTCACCGCCTCGACCGTCGCCGCCATCAGCGACGCCCCCTTCATCTTCGTCTTCATCGGGGTGATCGCGCTTCTGGGCGGTCCCGTCGCCCTGGCGCCCCTGGCGGCCGTGCTGCTGATGCTGGTCCCCGCCTGGCTGCTGCAGAAGAAGCTGGGCGAGCTGTCGCGCGCCAACCTCAGGGAAGGTGCGGTCAAACAGGGACTTCTTCTGGAGACCGTCGACAATCTGGAAGCGGTCAAGGCGACCCGGTCCGAAGGACGGAACCTGCGTCTGTGGGACATGCTGTCGGCGCAACTGGCCGATTCCGGCGCGCGGACGCGGTCGATCTCGACCACCCTCAGCTATTCGGCGGGGGCGGCCCAGCAACTGGCCTATGTCGGGGCGGTGGTGATCGGCGTCTATCAGATCGCCGCCGGCAATATGACCACCGGCGCCCTGGTGGCCTGTTCGCTGCTGCTGTCGCGCGCCATCTCGCCGACGGCCCAGTTCACCGGCATCCTGGCCCGCTGGCAGCATATCAAGATCGCGCTCGAGGGGCTGGATCAGCTGATGAGCGCGCCGGTCGAACGGCCGGCGGACCGTCAGTTCACTCGCCGTCCCGATATTCGCGGCGGCTTCGAGATCCAGGGGCTGGAGGTCCGGCCTGCGCCGGACGCCGCCCCGATCCTGGTCATTCCGCGCCTGACGATCGCGCCGGGCGAACGGGTCGCCCTGATCGGCGGCAACGGCGCGGGCAAGTCGACCCTGCTGCGGGTTTTGTCGGGCATCGGCGACCCCACGGCGGGGCGGATCCTGCTGGATGACGTCAGCCTGCCGCAGATCGAGCCCGCCGACCGGCGCCGGGCCATCGGCTATCTGCCCCAGGACTCGGCCCTGTTCCACGGCTCCTTGCGCGATAATCTGACCCTGGACGGCGGGCGTCACGCCGACGCCGAACTGCTGGAGGCGCTGGACGCCGTGGGGTTGGGCGGCTTTGTCCGGGCCCATCCGCGCGGTCTGGATCTGCCCCTGGTCGGCCCCCAGAGCGTTTCCGGCGGACAGCGCCAGGCCATCGCCGTGGCGCGGCTGGTGCTTCAGGATCCCCGCATCGTGCTGATGGACGAACCGACCTCGGCCTATGACCAGGCGAACGAGCGGCGGGTCGTGGACTTCCTGTCGTCCTGGTCGGCCGGCCGGACGGTGGTGGTCGCGACCCACAGGCGGGCGGTGCTCGGCCTGGCCGAACGGGTCCTGGCCCTGTCCGGCGGTCGCCTGGTCGGCGACGGCCCGAACGAGGCCCTGGCTGCGGCTTCAGGCGAAACTCCGGTGGTGAGGAAGGTCCATGGCTGACACGCTGAAGATCGAACGGCGGCTGCGCCGCGCCCTGGCCGACGGCCGCGACGGCGAGGCTCATCCGCTCGCGCGCCCTGTCCTGTGGGTCTGTATCGCCCTGATCGCGGTCTTCGTCCTGTGGTCCTCGTGGGCGACGGTGGACGAGGTCGCGCGCGGCGAGGGCAGGGTGGTGCCCAGCAGCCGCCTTCAGGTGATCCAGAGCCTGGAAGGCGGCATTCTGCGCGACCTGTTCGTGCGCGAGGGCGACATCGTCCAGGCGGGCCAGCCCCTGGCGCAGCTGGACGACAAGCGGTTCGAGTCCTCCACTCTGGAATCCGGGACCCAGGTGACGGCGCTGACCGCCGCCATCGCCCGGCTGGAGGCCGAGGTTCTCGGCGCGCCCTCGATCGACTTCCCCGCCAGCATCCCCGCCCGCGATCCGGTGATCGCCTCGGAACAGGCTCTGTTTCGCGCCCGCCGGCAGAACCTGAACGCGACCCTGTCCGCGCTGACCCAGGAAACCGCCTATGCGCGGCGTCAACTGACCATGGTCGAGCCCCTGGCCGCGCGCGGAGTCGTCAGCGAGGTCGAGGCCCTGCGCCTGGGCAAGGAGATCGCCGAACTGACAGGTCGCCAGACCGAGGTGCGAAACACCTATATGCAGGAGGCCTATGCCGAACTGGCCTCCAAGAAGGCCGAACTGGCGGCCCAGTCGCAGATCTTCAACCAGCGACAGGACCAGCTGGACCGCACCCGTCTGGTCGCCCCGGTCCGCGCCCGTGTGAACGACATCCTGGTCACCACGCGCGGCGGCGTGGTGCAGCCGGGCGAGGCGATCATGCAACTGACGCCGCTGGACGATCAGCTTCTGGTCGAGGCGCGCATCCTGCCGCGCGACGTCGCCTTCCTTCGTCCAGGCATGCCGGCGCGGGTCAAGATCACGGCCTATGACTACACGGTCTACGGGGATCTTCCCGCCCGGGTCGAACAGATCAGCGAGGACACGCTGGAGGAGGATACGCCGCGAGGAAAGGTGTCCTATTACAGTGTCTTGGTCCGCACCGACCGCGCCTATCTGCAGCGTAACGGCCAGCGCCTTCCGATCCGGCCGGGCATGGTGGCCGAGGTGGATGTCCAGTCCGGGCGCAAGACCGTGCTGAGCTATCTGCTCAAGCCGTTGGTAAAGGCCCGTTTAGCGTAACTTCGTTCTCCAATTCCGGACTGGACGGAAAGTTCAGGTCCAAGATGTGGGAATATTTGTTTGACAACTATTGGTTGGGGGTTCCAGTTACAACCGTGGGGAGATTGGAGAGGACCTTGGAGGAGGTTCGGGCGGCAGGGGCGGAAGACGCCTCATGGCTCGAAACGCTGGATGGAGGCGTCGCTCGCCTGCGCGCCAGTGGTCGAGCGGCTGACTATATTCGCGCGAGGGCCTGGGAGGAGACTCCGCTGGGTCCGATGGCGGGCTGGGACGAGGTGCTCGTCTCCAGCCTGAACCTCGTGCTCAACTCCCGCTTTCCGATGTGCCTGACGTGGGGCCCGGAGCATCTGCTTTTCCACAACGACGCCTACGACGCCGTGCTGAGGGGGAAGGGCGCCTGTCAGGGCCAGCCCATGCAAGTGGTCTTTCCCGAAGCGTGGGCCTTGGTGGAGCCGATACTCCAGCGCGCACGGGTCGGGAACGCGAGCTATTTCGAGGATCTGGAGATTCCCCTGCTGCGCAATGCGCAGCTGGAGGAGACCTGGTGGTCGTTTTCCTATTCCCCGATCCTCCTGGCCGAAGGCGCGCCGGGCGGGGTTCTGGGCGTGGTCTATGAGACGACTCGGCGTTTCCTGGCGGAACAGGCGCTGTGGTCGCGCGAAGCCGCGCTGCGTGTCGTCACCGACATGGCCCCGGCCATGCTTTGGCGGTGCGACGCCTGGGGGCGGCTGACCTGGGTCAACCAGGAGCTTCAGACCTTCCTGGGCGAGGACGGACTCGAGCAGATGCGCCTCCAGGACTGTTTCCATCCCGACGAGGCGGCGTCGCTGGCGGAGATCGAGGCGGCCTGTCGCGAAACGCGCAAGCCGTTCGAAGGTCAGGCCAGACTGAAGGGGGCCTTGGGCGACTATCGCTGGTTCCTGATACGCGCGCAGCAGATATGGGAGGGCGACGGCCGGTTCATCGGCTGGTGCGGTTCGGCGGTGGATATCGAGGACTGGCGCGTCGCCGCAGAGGGCGTCACGGATCGGGACGAGCTCGTCCGCGAGTTCTCCGGAGCGGAGACCACCATGATGTGGACCGCCGACGTCGCCAGCCGTCGTGTCCAGGGCCTGAACCCGCATTTCCGCTCCGCCTGGGCGCTGCCGGCGTCGGGCGAGTCGGTCTCGTGGGACGAATGGGTTCAACTGGTCCATCCGGACGATCAGGCGCAGATGGCCGGCGCGCTGGACCTCATCGCCGCCGGCGAAACGATGCAGGGCAAGTTCCGGGCCCCGACGGCGGACGGCGGACTGCGCTGGTTCCACGCGACGGCGTTTCCGATTCGCGGTCCGGGTGGCGTGATCGCCCGGATCGGCGGCCTGCTGGTGGACGTGACCAGCGACACCGATCCGCGGGTCTATCTGATCGACGCCGATGCGGCCGCGCAAAACCGCCTGACTCACGCCTTCACCCGAAGCAGTTTCAAGGTTCGCAGCTTCGACGACGTCGCCGCGTTCGCGAAATTGTCGGACGACCTGGTGCCTGGCGTGGTGGTCCTGGCTTCGGACAGGGAGCTGGGCAGCCTGATCAAGGCGGCCGGCGTCCTGGGGGTGAGCAGCGCCCGTCTTCCGTGGATCGCGGTCGGGTCGTTCGATCATCAGCTCAACGAGGTCGTCCAACTGATGAAGCTGGGCGCAGCCAATGTTCTGCCGGCGAGTACGCCGCCGGAAGCCATCGTCCAGGCGGCCCGCGCCGCCCTGCCGTCCGACGGCCCCCGATCGCGGGAATCGTCGCGAGGCCCGTCAGGCGCCCGGAACAAGATCGCCGAACTGAGTCGGCGCGAGCGCGAGGTTCTGGACGGTCTGGCGCGTGGCGGCACCAACAAGACCATCGCCCAGTCGCTGTCGCTGAGTCCGCGAACGGTCGAGACCTACCGCGCCCAATTGATGGACAGGCTGGGCGTCCGCACCCTCGCCGACCTGCTCAAACTGGCTGCTGACGCCGCCTGACGTGGTTTACAAAGTCTGAACGCGCCGCCCGGATTGGTACTGAGGGGCGCTCCGGATGACGGCGGACACGTCCCGGTTGAAGGTGTCATCGAGGCTGGCGCCGCCAACCACTCCCCCGTGGATGGCGCTGCTTCGAGGGGAGGCGGCCGTCGGACATCCTCCAAGGCCCCTGGGTCGTCTCCCCGCTCTTTAAGGCGCGTCAAGTCGCCGTGATTGGAGGAGTGATGGGAAGCAAGCATCCGCCCGGCCGTTCCATGCCGAACGCCGCCTTTCTGGCCCTGCGCAGCGAGCTGCTCTTGGCCACGACCATGATGTCCTGCGAGCAGACGCTCGATCTGGCGGACCTGCTGCACACGGCAATTCGCATGCGCAAGCCGGGACGCCCGCTGCAGAACCTCGACCACCTGTTTCGTGAAGAGGCGACCTCCGCGCGCGGCGTCGAACTGCGCGTCCTGAACCTTGACGCCTATCGTCCGGACGGCGACGAAGCCTAGGCGCGACCGATAGGCCTTGGGGCTCGCTTCAATAGATGTCGCGCCGGTATCGGCCGGCCTCGATAAGGGCTTCGATCCGGTCGTCGCCCAAGGCGTCGCGCAGGGCCTTGTCGACACCCGCCGCCATGCCCTCCAGGCTTCCGCACACCAGGATGGCGGCCCCGGCGTCCACCCGACGTCGCAGCAGTTCGGCCTGGGGCGGGATCAGATCCTGGACATAACGGACCTGGTCTGCGGCGCGCGACCAGGCCCGGTCCAGCCGATCGAGCACGCCTGTTCGGAGCCAGGCCTGGAGCTCCGCGTCGTGGAAGGCGTCATGATCCGGGCTGCGTTCGCCGAACATCAGCCAGTCGCCCCTGAGGCCGCGCCGCGCTCGGTCGCGCAGGTGGGCGCGCAGGCCCGCCAGACCGGTGCCGTTGCCGATCAGGATGAGGGAGGCGGCGTCGTCAGGCGCATGGAAATTGGGATTGGCCCGGATGCGAATCCGGATCGTGGCCTGAATCGCGGCAATGGCCGTCAACCAACCCGATCCATAGCCCAGACCCAGGCCGCCGTCGGGCCGAGCCGTCTGGCGAACCAGCAGTTCGAGGCGGCCGTCGTCGGGAAGCGAGGCGATCGAATATTCACGATGGGGCAGGGGGCGCAGGGCGGCGACGATATCGCCAGCCGCCTGGTTGCGCGCGGCGTCGGGGTCCGGCAGCAGATTGTCGGCGAGGTGCGCCGAGAGCGACCGGTCTCCGACCCGAACCTCGCCGTCATGGCCGGCGGCCTGGAGCCAGGCCGAGACCCGTCCGGGATCATGGCGGGGTGACACCTCGGCGATATCGCCCGCGCGCCAGATCGGGGTTTCGCCATCCAGGGGCGCAAGGCCGATATGGAAGGCCAGGGCGCCGGGGCCGCCGGGATTGAGGGGTCTGCGCTCCACCAGACGCCAGGGGAAGAAGGGCGCAGGCGCCCAGTCGGGCGTGTCCGCGTCCGCCCCCAGGCTCGTGATCTGCTGCTGCCACTGGCGTTGGGCGTCGACGTCGTCGCCGTCCATCTCCACGACGTCGAACAGCCGACGGCCGCCGCCGCCGTGGGCCCATTGATCGAAGCGGTGACCGAAGGCGCAGAAGTCTGGATATTCCCGGTCGCCGAGGGCGAGGACGGCATAGTCGGGCATGGAGGCCGGCCGCGTCCTCATGCGTCGTGCGAAGGCCCGGGCGGCGTCCGGCGGTTCGCCTTCGCCATAGCTGGCGATGATGAACAGGGCGCGCTCGGCCCGCCTCAGGTCGGCGTCGGTGACGGCGGACAGGGGTTTGAGCAGGGCGGGCTCCGCAGCAAAGGCTGCGGCGGTCCGACGCGCGATCCGTTCCGCCGTGCCGGTCTGGCTGGCGTAGGCGACCAGCAGGCGGCCGTCGGCGATCGCGGCGTCAGGCGTGGCGGTTTCGGCCATGACGCGGCGCGTTTCCGACTTGCGTCGACGACGGCCGAGATAGAGCAGCAGACCGGTCACGGTGAACAACGGCATGGTCAAGGACGACAGCAGAATGATGATCCGGCCGGGCAGACCGAAGAAGGAGCCCTTGTGGATCGGCAGCATGGAGGTGACCACCACCTTGCCGATCGGACGATCGGCATAGAGGTCCCGCTTCTTCACCGTCGCCGTCTTCTGGTCGATGTCATAGACATCGGTCATCCGGTCGTGGCGCGCGCCCCGGGGCAGGACGGCGAACCGGACCGGCTTGCCCGGCGCGGGCGGCGTCACCGTGACGGCCGCGTAGTCTTGGCCGATCGTGCGCTGCAAGGTGGTCCAGGCGGCGTCGATCGAGACCGGCGGACGGGGCTTTCCGCCGCCGGCCGGGGCGGCGCGTTCCGCCTCCGGCCTTTCGCCAGTCAGCATGTAGCGAACGCCGTCCTGGTACCAGCTGTAGGACCACCAAAGTCCGGTCAGGGCCGAGACCAGATACAGGATGAAGATCCAGCCGCCGATCACCGCGTGCAGGGTGCGATACAGGTTGCGGCCCGTGCGGCTGAGGTCCAGCACCAGCCAGTTGCGCCAGTCCAGCGGCCGGCGCGGCCAGCGCAGATAGAGGCCGGACAGGGCGAAGAAGATCAGGGACAGGGCGGCGACGCCGGTGATCTGGCGACCCCAGCCGTTTCCATTTCCGGGCAGGGCCAGAAACCTGTGGACGCGGCGCACGGTCTCGAAGAAGGGCGCGCCGGGGCGGTGACCCAGAAGTTCGCCCGTCCCGGGATCGACCAGCCTGTCCTCGCGACCCTTCTCGCCCTGAATACGAACCTGGTAGGGAAGGGTGGGCTCGGCGCCGATGATCAGCCGCTGGATGCGGTCCCCATGGCGCTGTTCGGCGATCCGTGCGATCAGGTGATCGGGCGACAGGGGCGTCACGCTTCCGGCCGGCTGCTCATAGGCTCGGGCGGTCAGGGCGCCCATGATCTCGTCCTCGAAGCTCATCATCGCCCCGGTCAGGCCCATGACGGCCAGGACCAGACCGGCGGTGACGCCGAGGAACCAGTGAATCTGGAACAGGACCTGTCGGAGCATCGCACGCCTCGTTCACGCCGTTGACGTGACGGGCACGCGATCAGCAACAGTCGCCGTGCCTACCGCTCCTGCTTCGCGCTCGCAACAGAACGGGCCAAAAATTGCTGCAATGCGGCAGGGTGTGTTGCAAGCGATTATCAAACACACTAACGAGCCTGCGCCTTCCCCAAGGCTACGCTAGTGGAGTCGCCTCATGTCGTTCAAAGCCCAAGCCCGTCTCACCGTCAGCAGCCTGGCGATCCTTCTTCCCCTGACGATGGCGGGCGGCGCACTGGCCGCCGAGGTCGAGACCCCGCAGCGGACGGCGAGCGCGGCTGACACGCAGGAGCTTTCCGAGATCGTCGTCCTGGGACAGGCCAACGACGGCTACGCCGTGCACCGCACCACCACAGCGACCCGCACGGGCGCGGACCTGATGGACACGCCCCAGTCGACCAGGTCGTGTCGCGCGCGGTCATCGACGAACAGCAGATCACCGACATGACTTCGGCCCTGATGAACGTCAGCGGAATCCAGGCCGGCACCTCGGCGGGCAATCGGTCGGACAGTTTCACCATCCGGGCTTTCCGCTCTTCCTACTACGCCGTCGACAGCGTCATGCTGAGCCCGGCGGTCGAGACCAACGACAGCTACCGCGACCTGGCCAATATCGAGCGGATCGAGGTGCTGAAAGGGCCGGCCTCGGTCCTCTATGGCCGGGGCGATCCCGGCGGCCTGATCAATATGGTGACCAAGAAGCCCAAGCTGGTCGCCGAGCAGAACTATACGGTCCAGACGGGCAGCGACGACTTCTGGCGCGGCGAACTGGACTTCACCGGCCCGCTGCTGGCCGATCAGGGGCTGGCCTATCGCCTGATCGGCGCGATCCAGCGCAGCGACACCTTCCGCGACACCCAGGTTCCGTTCAACCGACAGTTCCTGGCGCCGTCGATCTCGTGGCAGCCCACTGACAGGACCCGCGCCCTGGCCAGCCTGACCTGGTTGCGTCAGACCAGCCCGGTCGACCGCGGGATCGTGGCCACGCCCGACGCCGCCGGCAATCTGGAGGTGAGCCTGCCGCGCGACCGGTTCCTGGGCGAGAAGTTCGCGGATTTCGAGTCGCAGCGTTACGAGTTCAACTATCGGGTCGAACACGATCTGACCAACTGGCTGACGGTCCGCCATGTCGGCCATTACGATCAAGGCGAGCTTTCGCTGTTCGGGATCAACTACACCCGCATCAACGTGGATGAGACGACCGGCGCCCGCACCGTCAGCCGCACGGCCGTGCAGCAGGACGAAGAGAACCACAGCTATAATTTCCAGCTGGACGCCGTGGCCCGGTTCGCGACCGGCTCCATCGATCACACGGTGGTGGCGGGGCTGGAGTACAGCGAATCCTATCGTCTCCGGACCTTCGCCAACAGTCCGCTGGCGGCGATCGACATCGACAACCCGATCTATGGCGCCCGCCCGACGGGCTTTGTCCTCCGGCCTGACCGTGAGGTGAACGCCAAATCGCCCGCCTTCTATCTGCAGGACCAGATCGACATAGGCGAGCGTCTGAATCTTCTGGTCGGCGTGCGCTATGACCACGCCCAGCAGAGCGACGCCGGCGTGACCGCCTACGAGTCGGACGAAAAGGCCTGGTCGCCGCGCGTCGGCCTGGTGTTCAAGCCTATCCCCAACGTCTCCCTGTTCGCCGACTACACCAAATCGTTCCAGGCCAAGCCGGAACCGACCCTGACCGGCGCGCCGATCCCAGCCGAGACGGGCGAACAGTATGAGGTCGGGGTGAAGGCGGAGCTGTTCGACGGCCGGCTGTCCCTGACCAGCGCCGCCTATCAACTGACCCGCGCCCACGTCGCCCAGCAGGACGTGAACAACCCCGGCTTCAACCTCGATGCGGGCGAGCAGCGCGCGCGCGGCGTGGAACTGGACGTGGCGGGCCAGATCACCGACAGCCTGCGGGTGATCGGCAACGTCGCCTATACGGACAGCGAAGTCCTGTCCTCGACGGACTTCGAGGTCGGCGCGCGTCTGGGCAATGTGCCGCTGTGGAGCGGCAGTCTGTGGGGCGCCTGGGAACCGCAGGCCGGGGCGCTGCAGGGCTTCGGCGTCGGCGCGGGGGTCTACCTGGCCAGCGACCGCTACGGCGATCTGACCAACAGCTTCAGCATCGGCGGTTACGAGCGGTTCGACGCCTCGGTCTGGTATCGCGTGTCCGACAAGGCGCGCGTCACGCTCAGCATCAAGAACATCGCCGACGACGACTACATCGACTCTTCCGTGTCGCGCTATCAGATCTCGCCTGCGGCCGGTCGAACCTTCCTGATCGGCCTGAGCGGCCAATTCTGATCGGAGCCGTCCCATGCTGAAAAATCTCAAACGTTCCGTCGCCCCGGCCGTCGCCCTGGCCGCCGTCCTGGCCATCGGCATGGCGTCCTCGGCCATGGCCGGGCCTCGCGTCCTCATGGTCATGCGGTCCGAAGTCCCCGGCGGGTCCAGCGACCCGGCCGTTCTCGCCCACCTGCGTCAGGAAGGCTTCGACGTCACCACGACCGAGGGCCTGTCGGCCATGCCGTCGACCTGCGGCTTCGATCTGGTGATCCTGTCGTCCACTGTGCGCTCGAACCAGTTCACCGCCGATCGGGCCGCGATCGACCGGCTGCGCGACATGAAACAGCCGCTGCTGACCTGGGAGAACGACCTCCAGGACGACCTTCGCTTCACGGGCCTGCACCGCGACGTGCAGTTCGGCGAGGTCGAGACAGGTCACTACGGCTGGATGGTGCGCGCGCCCCATCCGATGTCTGCGGGCCTGCCCTCCGGCGCCATCGTCTGGACCGCTGCGCGCCAGCCTGCCGGCTGGGGCACGCCCGGCCTGGGCGCCGACATCATCATGACCCGCCCCGGCGAGCCGGAAAAGGCCATGCTCTACGCCTATGAGACCGGCGCGACCATGGACGGAACGTTCGACGCCCCGGCTCGTCGTGTCTTCATCGGCATGGACAACGGCTCGTTCGACAACCTGACCCCCGAAGGCCACAAGCTGTTCGACGCGGCGGTGAACTGGGCGGTCGAAGGCAAGGTCCCGGCGTCCTGCTGATCGATCCGCCGCCAAGCGCCTGCGGAATCACGAAAGGCCCCGGTGTTCACCGGGGCCTTTTCACGTCGGTCTTCGCCCTGTCCAACGGCGCTGGTCACGCACGTGCCTGGACAGGGGCGTCCCGTCTGTTGGCGCATTTCGAAATAGGAAAGTACGATGGTGGGTGATCACAGGTTCGAACTGTGGACCCGCTGATTAAGAGTCAGCTGCTCTACCAACTGAGCTAATCACCCGACCGATCGTCTTTTCTTCGGCGGCGGTTGCCGTCCCGAAGGGCGCTCCTACTACCCAGCCGTTCGGGGGTTGGCAAGTGCTTTCGCGAACTTTCTTTGACGGTCTATGGTCAGGGCGGAATCAGGCTGCGGCAAGCGGCGGGGGAGTAAGCATCATGGCCTTCTGGAACCGGCGTCGTTCGATCGACGCCATGCTGGCGCCGCATGACGGGCCGCGTCTGAAACCGACACTCAGCTGGCCGCACCTGCTGGCCCTGGGCGTCGGCGCCATCGTCGGCACCGGCATCCTGACCCTGATCGGGGTGGGGGCGGGGCTGGCGGGGCCGGCGGTGCTGATCAGCTTCGGGTTGGCCGGTCTGGTCTGCGCCTGCGCCGCCCTGGCCTATGCCGAACTGTCGACCATGATGCCGGCGGCGGGCAGCGCCTACACCTATTCCTACGCCGTCCTGGGCGAGGCCATCGCCTGGATCGTGGGCTGGAGCCTGATCCTGGAATATTCGCTGGTGGTCAGCGCCGTGGCCGTGGGCTGGTCCGGTTATGCCGTCGGCTTTCTGTCCGGTCTGGGGATCGATCTCCCGACGGCCCTGATAGCCGGGCCGCATGCGGGCGGGATCATCAACCTGCCGGCCGTGGCCATCATCGGGGTGGTGACCGGTCTGCTGCTGCTGGGCACTAAGGAGAGCGCGACCCTGAACGCCGTTCTGGTGCTGATCAAGATCGCCGCCCTGGTCGTCTTCGTCGCCATTGCTCTGCCGGCCTTCAAGCCCGAGCATTTCACCCCCTTCATGCCCAATGGTTTCGGCGCCCCCTTCGTCCAGACGGGGGTGATGGCGGCGGCGGCCATCATCTTCTTCGCCTTCTACGGCTTCGACGCCATCTCGACGGCGGCGGAGGAGACCAAGAAGCCCGAGCGTGATCTGGCCATCGGCATCGTCGGTTCGATGCTGATCTGCACGGCCCTGTACCTGGTGGTCGCGGCCGCCGCCATCGGCGCCCGGCCGGTAGCCGACTTCGCCGAAAGCCCGGAGCCCCTGGCCCTGATCCTGCGCCAGATGGGGCAGGGGACGGCGGCCCAGTGGATCGCCGCCGCCGCCGTGATCGCCCTGCCGACCGTGCTGCTGGCCTTCCTGTTCGGCCAGAGCCGCATCTTCCTGGGCATGGCCCGCGACGGCCTGCTGCCGCGCCGCCTGGCCAAGGTGTCGTCGCGCGGCGTGCCCGCCGTGGTGACCATCTTCACCGCGATTGTCGTCGCCATCCTGGCCGGCCTGCTGCCGCTGGATGAACTGGCCTCCCTGGCCAACGCCGGGACGCTGGCGGCCTTCTGCTCGGTCGGCGTCAGCCTGATCGTGCTGCGGATCCGCGAGCCGGGCCGCAAGCGCGTCTTCAAGGCTCCGCTGTGGCCCGTCGTCGGCGCGATCAGCGTGATCGGCTGCATCGTCTTCTTCCTCAGCCTGAAACCGATCACCCAGATCGGCTTCGTGATCTGGAACATCGTCGGCGTGGCCATCTATCTGCTGTGGTCGTCGAAGAACTCCCGCCTGGCCAAGGGCGAGGAAGAGGCCGCCTGATGGCCCGCCGCGACCTGTCCGGCGTCGTCGACTTCTCGGTGCTGGAAGGCATGACCGGCGACGACGCAGGTATTTCGGAAGAGGTGCTGGGCCTGTTCGTCGAACAGGCCGCTCTCTGGTCAGCCCTGCTGAACCCGAAGGTCGAGGGCTGGCGGGACGGGGTCCACACCATCCGCGGCGCGGCGGCGGGCATAGGCGCCCGCGAACTGGCGTCGATCTGCGCCGAGGCGGAGGCCGTGGAACAGGGGCTGGCGGTCCCGGCGCTGGAACGGGTCAGGACGGCCCTTGAGGCTGCCCTGACCGACGTGGCCGCCTATCGGCACGAACTGATGCTGAGAGGCCTTAGAGCCTAGCTCCGAGTCCGGTCGTAGGTCGCGAACTCGTGGGCGATGCAGCGGTCGATCAGCAGGCGCCAGACCGGTTCGGCGATGTCGGGCGACAGGTGGTGGGCTTCGGCGGCGACCAGGACCTTGGCCACCACGTCGTCGATGCGGGCCTGGTCGAAGACGGCGTCGCGGTCCGGCTTGATGCGGGCGGCGGCGTCCATGTAGCGCTGACGTTCGGCCAGCAGGGCCACCAGGGCGCGGTCCAGGGCGTCGACGCCCTGACGGACCTCGGTCATGGAGCGGCATTCGGCGGGATCGACCCGGGAATCGACGGCGACTAGGGCAGGGTGGTGCATGGCCGTCGGGTTAGCTCGTCGAACGGACGAAGCCAAGCCTCAGCCGACGAAGGCCCGCTCCAGCACATAGTCGGCCGGCTCGGCGTTCGAGCCTTCCTTCAGCCCATAGGTCTCCAGCAATTCGCCCGCTTCCTTGATCATGGCCATGGAGCCGCACAGCATGGCGCGGTCCTTGGCCGGGTCGAAGCCTTCCGGCAGGCCCAGGTCGCGGAAGAAGTCACCTGACTTGATCCGGTCGGTGATCCGGCCCGGCGTCTCGAACTCTTCCCGCGTCACGGTCGGATAATAGGTCAGCTGGGCCGCAGCCTCTTCGCCGATCAGCGGATCCTCGTGGATTTCGCGGGTGAAGAAGTCGCGATAGGCCAGGTCGGCGACGCTGCGCACCGTGTGGATCACATAGACATGGCCGAAGCGGGAATAGGTGTCGGGATCGCGCGCCACGCTCAGCCAGGGCGCCAGGCCCGTGCCGGTGCCGATCAGGAACAGCCGCTCGCCCCCGGTCAGGGCGTCCAGAACCAGGGTGCCGGTCGGCTTCTTGCCCATCAGAACCGTGTCTCCGGCCTGGATCTTCTGCAGGCGCGAGGTCAGGGGGCCGTCTGCGACCTTGATCGAGAAGAACTCCAGTTCCTCGGCCCAGTTGGGGCTGGCGATCGAATAGGCGCGCAGCACCGGCTTGCCGCCGTCTTCCCCCGGCAGGCCGATCATCACGAACTCACCCGAGCGGAAACGGAAATCCTCGGGCCGTTTGACGCCGAAGCTGAACAGGCTGTCGGTCCAGTGGCGGACCCACAGAACCTCCAGTTCGTTGAACGGGCTGGCCTTGACGGGAGCGGGGGAGAGGGCGGCGTCTGTCATCGTGCGGCCTCTCTAAGCTGAGAACCCTTCGCAGGGAAGAAAAAGCCGTCCGTTCAGCCACGACATTTCCTCGTGACGGCTTGCAGAAGCGTCGCTAGCTTCGCCGCCCATGCGCACAGTTCTCCTTGCTTCGACCATCCTCCTGTCGGCCGGTTCAGCCATGGCCCAGGAGACGCCCTCCAACATCCTGACGGTGGAACGGGTCTTCGCCGACCCCGCCCTGGCCGGTCCGACCGCCAAGGGGGTCAGCCTGTCGCCGGACGGCGAACTGGTCGCCTTCCTGCGTGGCCGCGAGGACGATGTGCAGGTCCAGGACCTGTGGGCCGCCCCGACCGGCGCGGGCGAACCCTACAAGCTGATCGACGCCCGCGCCCTGGTCCCCGACGCCGGCGAATTGTCCGAGGCTGAAAAGGCCCGGCGCGAGCGGATGCGGATCAGCGCCCGCGGCGTGGTCGACTATTCCTGGGATCAGCAGGGCCGCTACATCCTGGCCCCGCTGGAGGGCGACATCTTCCTGGCCAACCGCGCCGACGGCAAGGTGCGCCGCCTGACCGAGACGGCCGCCGACGAGATTGACGCCAAGGTCTCGCCCCAGGGCAATTTCGTCTCCTATGTGCGCGACCAGGATCTGGTGATCTACGACCTGGCCTCGGGCCGCGAGCGCGCGGTCACCACGGATGGCGACGGCCTGATCACCTGGGCCACGGCCGAATTCATCGCCCAGGAAGAACTGGACCGCGACACCGGCTACTGGTGGAGCCCGGACGAGAAACGCATCGCCCTGGCCAGGGTCGACGAAAGCCCGGTCGATGTGATCCCGCGCCTCGACATCACCGGCGGCGGGGCTGCGGTGATCGAGCAACGCTACCCCCGCGCCGGCCGTCCCAACGCCGTCGTCGAACTCTATGTCCAGGATCTGGGCGCGGATCGCCGGGTCAAGGTCGATCTGGGAACCAACACCGACATCTATCTGGCGCGCGTCAACTGGTCGGCTGACGCCCAGACTTTGTATGTCCAACGCCTGTCGCGCGACCAGAAGACCCTGGACCTGCTGGCGGTCGATCCCGCCACCGGCGCCTCGCGGGTGATCCTGACGCAGAAGGGCGAGGCCTGGGTCAGTCTGAACAACGACTTCCGCACCCTGTCCGACGGCCGGTTCCTGTGGTCGAACGAGGACAGCGGCTGGCGTCACCTGTATCTGTACGGCCGCGACGGCAAGCTGATCTGCCCGATCACCCAAGGGGACTATCCGGTCCTGGCCCTGGAAGGCGTCAGCGAGAGCGCGGGCGAGGTCTATTTCACCGCCTCGATGCGCGACGGCAAGGAACTGCCGATCGAGCAGCAGCTGTTCCGCGTCGGACTGAACGAAACCACGACGCCTGCGGCCATCACGCCCGAGGGCGGCTGGTGGTCGGTGTCGGTCAACGGCACGGGCACGGCCTATGTCGGCAACTATTCGGACCCGACCACCCCGCCGCAGTCGGCCCTGTACCGGATGGACGGAACCCGTGTCCGCTGGATCGAACAGAACGCCCTGGACGCCGATCACCCGTTCCAACCTTACGTCTCGCGCCAGCCCCAGCCGACCTTCGGCACGCTGCAGAGCCACGGCGAGACCCTGGTCTGGCAGATGAAGACGCCGCCGGGCTTCGATCCGTCCAAGACCTATCCGGTGGTGATGCAGGTCTATGGCGGTCCGTCGGGCGGCGGGGTCAAACGGGCCTGGGGCGCGGCGACGGACCAGTTGCTGACCGAGGCCGGCTACATCGTCTTCCGCATGGACAATCGCGGCGAGGGCTATCGCAGCCGCGCCTTCAAGAACGCCCTGTATCGCCACATGGGCACGGTCGAAGTCGAGGATCAGGTTCTGGCCGCCGACTATCTGCGCAGCCTGCCCTATGTGGACGACGCCCGGATCGCGGTGATGGGCTGGAGCTACGGCGGCTTCATGAGCCTGGCCATGCTGACCGAGCCGAAGATGGGGTTGGCCGCCGCCCTGGCCGGCGCCCCGCCGACGGAATGGAGCCTGTACGACACGGCCTATACCGAACGCTACATGTCCACGCCGCAGGACAACCCGGAAGGCTACGCCGCCTCGGATCTGGTCTCGCGCCTCGACAATATGACCGGCCGTCTGCTGCTGCTGCACGGCATGGCCGACGACAACGTCATCTTCGAGAACACGACCCGCGTCCTGAACGCCCTGCAGGAGAAGAGCGTCCCGTTCGAGACCATGCTCTATCCGGGCCAACGTCACGGGGTGCGCGGCAATCCGCGCCAACTGCACCTGTGGCGCACCTATCTGGACTTCCTGGACCGCACCATCGGTTTGCGGTCGCACACGGCCGACTGATCGAAAACTGAGGGGACGGGCATGTCGAACAAGGAAACCCTGGTCGGCGTGCTCGCCGCTCTTGTGTGCGCGGGTCTGTCCGCCTGCGCCACGTCCGCATTACCGCCGCCGGATACGGCCAATGCGGTGATCCGTTGGTCGGCCGACGCGCAGCGGGCAGGGCGATGGTCCGGCTCCGGCGTCGCCGGAATGCCGATCCTGCTGAAGGACAATATCGAGACGGCCGACATGCCGACCACGGCCGGCTCCCTGGCCCTGGCCGCCAACGCCCCCGGCCGCGACGCGCCTCTGGTGGCCCGGCTGCGGGCCGCCGGCGCCGTGATCGTGGGCAAGACCAATCTGTCGGAATGGGCCAATATCCGGTCGTCGGACTCGATCAGCGGCTGGAGCGCGGTCGGCGGCCAGACGCTCAATCCCTATGATCCCGCCCGCACCCCCTGCGGCTCCTCGTCCGGCAGCGGGGCGGCGGTGGCCCTGGGCCTGGCGCCCGTGGCGATCGGCACCGAGACGGACGGCTCCATCACCTGTCCGGCCTCGGTCAACGGCGTGGTCGGGTTCAAGCCCACGGTCGGCCTGGTGTCGCGCACCCACATCGTCCCGATCAGCCATTCCCAGGACACGGCCGGGCCGATGGCGGCGACCGTGACCGACGCCGCCCGCGTCCTGACCGTCATGGCCGGCTCCGATCCCGCCGATCCGGCCACAGTCGAGGCCGATGCCCGCAAGACCGACTACGCCGCCGCCTTGGACGCCGGATCTCTGCGCGGCGCCCGGATCGGGGTGATGCGCTTCCTCAAGGGCTATTCGCCCGAGACCCAGGCCGTGTTCGACCAGAACCTGCAGGCCCTGCGCGACGCCGGCGCCGTCCTGGTCGACCTGCCGGAAGGGCCGGACGGGCGAACAATAGGCGCGGCCGAATTCCAGGTGCTGCTGTATGAACTGAAGCACGATCTGAACGCCTATCTGGCCTCGACCGACCCGGCTCAGGTCCCGACCCGCACCCTGGCCGAGGTCATCGCCTTCAACGCCGCCGAGCCGCGCGAGACCGTCCTGTTCGGCCAGGACACGTTCGAACAGGCCCAGACCAAGCCCGGCCTGGACGATCCCGATTATCTGGAGGCCCGCGCTGCGTCCCTGCGCCTGGCCGGCCCCGAGGGGATCGACAGGCTGATGCGCGAGAACGGCCTGGTCGCCCTGATCGCCCCGACCACCTCGCGCGCCTGGACCAACGACCCCAAGGATGACGACGACATGCAGGGCTCGGCCAGCCGCCTCGCCGCCGTCGCCGGATATCCGCACCTGACCGTGCCCATGGGCTTCGACCGGGGCATGCCTGTGGGGCTCAGCTTCATTGGCGGCCAGTGGGACGACGCGCGCATCCTTTCGCTCGGCTACGCTTTCGAACAGGCGACGCAGGCGCGCAGGCCGCCGCCCGTCCGTTAGGGACCTTCGATGGAAAAGCTGTTCATCCGTTTCGCCAACCGCACAGCGAAATGGGCGGGCAATCCCTGGACCTTCGTCGGCTGCCTGGCGGTGGTGCTGCTTTGGGCGGTCAGCGGCCCCTTGTTCGGCTTCGGCGAGACCTGGCAGCTGGTGATCAACACCGGGACCACCATCGTCACCTTCCTGATGGTCTTCCTGATCCAGAACACCCAGAACCGCGACGCCTGCGCCATGCACGCCAAGCTGGACGAGCTGATCTATGCGGTGAAGAAGGCCGACGCCCGTTTCATCGGCATCGAACACCTGACCGAACACGAACTGGACGCCATCCTGGCCGAGGTCGAGAAGCGGGCCCTGGCCGTCCACGCCGGCAAGCCCGCCGGGCCGATCAAGGGCAGGCCGGCGGCGCGGGCCGAGGACGTCGAGACGGAACAGCCGAAGAGGGCGCGGCCGTCGCGTGCGATCAAGTGAGCGATCTCGCCGCCAATATCGTCGGCTCCGCCGCCGCCCTCTGCTCGATCACCAGTTTTGCACCCCAGGCGTTGAAGATCTGGAAGGAACGCGACGCCTCGTCCGTCAGCCTGAAGACCTATTCCCTGACCGTGACCTGTTTCGTCCTGTGGGTCGCCTACGGCTGGATGACCCAGGCCTGGCCGGTCGCCGTGGCCAACAGCTGCTCCCTGGTCATGGCTTCGGCCGTTCTGGTGATGAAATGGCGGTTCCGGGATGGTGATCCGGACAGCTGACGGTTTGATGCGGATCAAGGCGCGGCCCTCCTTGCGGCGCGATGACACGGGCTCAGGAGATTTTCCGATGCCCGCAGACGCCGTTCCCTTCATCGCCGCCATGGTCGCGGCCTTCGCCTTCTTCATGATCGCCCTGGGCGCCGCCAGCCTATGGGCGCGCAACACCGACGATAAGTGACCTAAGCTTTACCCGACGTGATCTTGGCGCCCTTGCCGATGCGGGCTAACCCGTAGTTCACAACGTCCTATAGGGAGACGCCCCCATGCCTGATCTGGCTCAAGTCACTGAACACATCCGCGGCGCCGTCGGCGACAACTCCGGTCTCGGCAAGACCGTCAAGCTCGACCTCGGCGACGAAGGCAAGATCTTCATCGACGGCGCCTCGACGCCGAACACGGTCACCAACGAGGACAAGCCCGCCGACGCCACCGTCTCGATCAAGTGGGACGACTTCATGGCCCTGTCGGAAGGCAAGCTGGACCCGATGATGGCCTTCATGCAGGGCAAGCTGAAGATCGCCGGCGACATGATGATCGCCCAGAAGCTGGCCCCGCTGCTGAAGCGCTGATGGCGAGCTGAGCAAGAGTTGATTGCGGCGCGGCTTCCCTCGGGGCCGCGCCGTTTTCGTATCAGCGCCCGTCAGAGGTGCGAACGGGAAGAGGAAACGACATGGACTTCAAGCATTCGGACCGGGCCCTGGACTGGCACGCCCGCGTCGGCCGCTTCCTGGCCGAGCAGGTGGTCCCGCGAGAGGCTGAATATTTCGCCCAGGTGCGCGAGGATTCGACCCGCCAGCCCCCCGTCATGGAGGCGATGAAGGCCGCCGCCCGCGAGGCCGGTTTGTGGAACATGTTCCTTCCAGGTGAACACGGCGCCGGCCTGACCAATCTGGAATACGCCCCCCTGGCCGAGATGATGGGCCGCCATCTGTGGTCGGCCGAGGTGTTCAACTGCAACGCCCCCGACACCGGCAATATGGAAGTCCTGCATATGTACGGCGACGCCGCGCAGCAGGATCGCTGGCTCAAACCCCTGATGGCGGGCGAGATCCGCTCGGCCTTCCTGATGACCGAGCCCGAGGTGGCCTCGTCCGACGCCACAAATATCCAGACCCGGATCGAGCGCGACGGCGACCATTACGTCATCAACGGCCGCAAATGGTGGTCGACCAACATGGGCCACCCGAACGTCGCCATGACCATCGTCATGGGCAAGACCGACTTCGACGCCGCCGCCCACGCCCAGCAGTCCCAGGTCATCGTTCCTGTCGACACGCCCGGCTTCCGGGTGGAGCGGATGCTGTCGGTCTTCGGCTATGACGAAAAGCCCATCGGTCACGCCGAGGTGGTGCTCGAGAACGTCCGCGTGCCGGTCGAGAACCTGATCGCCGGCGAAGGCAGGGGGTTCGAGATCGCGCAAGGGCGCCTGGGTCCTGGCCGCATCCACCACTGTATGCGGGTGATCGGGGCGGCTGAACGGGCGCTGGAGCTGATGGTCGCGCGCCTGCTGAGCCGCACCGCCTTCAAGAAACAGCTGGCAGAACATTCGGTGTGGGAGCAGCGCGTCGCCGACGCCCGCACCAATATCGAGATGTGCCGCCTGCTGGTGCTGAAGGCCGCCTGGATGATGGACGAGGCGGGGGCGAAGAACGCCCGCTCCGAGATCGCCCAGATCAAGGTCGCCGCTCCGCGCATGGCGCTGCAGATCATCGACGACGCCATCCAGGCCTTCGGCGGCGCCGGGGTCTCGGGCGATACGCCTCTGGCCGAGCTTTACGCCGGCGTCCGCACCCTGCGCATCGCCGACGGGCCTGACGAGGTGCACAACCGCACCATCGCTCGACTGGAATACGCCAGGCACGGCGGCAAACCCGTGCGTTGAAATCCCGGCGACGCTTCCCAACTCCTTGGGAACCCTGATCCGGGCGTCACGTTCGTTTCGCATGAACGAGACGACGCCCGGTCGGGGCATCAGGACTGACGCGGGGCGGCCGAGATGAATGCGCGATTCCAGCCCGACAGCCGGGCTGCCTCCGATGTGGCGCGGTTCCGCGCCGTCCGCGCCGCCATGCCAAGTCTGGCCGAGGGTTTGTCGGCCGAGGATTTGTCGGCCCAGTCCATGGCCGACTGCAGCCCTGGCAAATGGCACCTGGCCCACACCAGCTGGTTCTTCGAAGCCCTGATCCTGGCCGCAGACCCGGACTACCAGCCGGTGGACCTCCGGTTCCAGCAGTTGTTCAACTCCTACTATGAGGCCCTGGGCGAACGGGTGCCGCGTCCGAAGCGTGGCCTGATGACCCGACCCTCGGTCGAGGATGTTCTGGCCTATCGCCGCGAGATCGACCGCAGGATGACGGCCTGGCTGGCTCAGCAGCCCACCGGCGGGCTGGAGCGCTATCTCTTTGAACTGGGCCTGAATCACGACCAGCAGCATCAGGAGCTGTTCCTGATGGACATGCTGAACCTGATGGCCGTCTCGCCGCTGGATCCCCCCGCCTACACCGTCGAGCCCCGAGCGCGTCCCGTTGAGCCAGCCATGGGCGGTGCGGTCGCCTTCGACGGCGGTCTGGTCGAGGTCGGCCATGCCGGTCAGGGCTTCGCCTTCGACAACGAAGGGCCGGTCCATAAGGTCTGGCTGGAGCCGTTCGCCCTCCACGCCGACCTGACCACCAACGGCGACTGGATCCGTTTCATCGACGACGGCGGCTACGTCCGTCCCGATCTGTGGCTGTCGGACGGCTGGGCGACGGTGAAGACCGAGGCCTGGACCGCGCCCCTGTACTGGCGCCGTGATCCCGAGGGCTGGACGACGATGAGCTTGACGGGCCGTATTCCGGTCGACCCCGCCGCTCCGGTGCGCCACGTCAGTTTCTATGAGGCCGAAGCCTTCGCGCGCTGGTCCGGCAAACGCCTGCCCACCGAGGCCGAGTGGGAATACGCCGCCGCCACGACCCCGGACGCCTTCTCCAACCTGTCGGGCGAGGTCTGGCAGTGGACGGCCAGCCCCTACGCCCCATACCCCGGTTTCGCTCCGACGCCGGGCACGGCCGCCGAGTACAACGGCAAGTTCATGGCCAACCAGATGGTGCTGCGCGGCGGCGCCTTCGCCACCCCGCCGGGCCATGCCCGCATCACCTATCGCAATTTCTTCTACCCCCAGCAGAGGTGGGCCTTCATGGGACTGAGACTGGCCGAGGACGCTCCGCGCGTCGCCGCATCACAGGACGACCCGGCGACCGCCGCCTTCCGTCACGACCTGGTCGAGGGCCTGTCGCGAGACCGCAAGGCCGTGCCGCCCAAATGGTTCTACGACGCCGAGGGCTCACGCCTGTTCGAGGCGATCACCGCCTTGCCCGAATACTACCCGACCCGGCAGGAGACGGCCCTGCTGCGCGACCGGGCCGAGGCCCTGACCGCCGACTTCGGCCCCGACGCCGTCCTGGTCGAGTTCGGCTCGGGCGCCAGCGAAAAGACCCGTATCCTGCTCGACGCCCTCCCGGACCTGGGCGCCTATGTTCCCCTCGACATCAGCGAGAGCGCGCTTCTGGACGCCGCCGACCGGATCCGCGCCGATTATCCGGGGCTGCGGGTCCAGCCGGTTCTGGGTGATTTCGAACATCTGGCGCCCCTGCCGGCCGATCTGCCGCGTGGTCGCCGGATTGGCTTCTTCCCGGGATCGACCATCGGCAACCTCGAACCGGAAGAGGCCGTCCGCTTCCTGACCGCCGCGCGCCGCATGCTGGGAGAGGGCGCGCTGTTCATCCTGGGGGTGGATCTGGTCAAGGATCCCGCGACCCTGGTCGCGGCCTATGACGACGCCCAGGGCGTCACGGCCGCCTTCAATCGCAACCTTCTGGTCCGCGCCAATGCCGAACTGGACGCCGACTTCGACCCCCACGCCTTCGCCCACCGCGCCGTCTGGAGCGCCGACCGGTCGCGCATGGAGATGCATCTGGAGGCGACGGCGCCAATGACGGTCCACATCGGCGAACGCGCCTTCGGCTTCCTGCCGGGCGAGACGATCCACACCGAAAGCTCGCGCAAGTTCACGCCGGAATCGGTCCAGGCGACGGCTGCGGCTTCAGGGTGGTCGGTAGTCCGTTTCGACGTCTCGCCGGAACCCGGCGTGGCCCTGGCCTTGCTGCGAGCCTGACTCTCCAGATCGTCACCCTCGGGCTTGTCCCGAGGGCCTGCCTGTCCGCTGACGCTTGCGTCGAAATTCTTAGACAGGACGTGGAATGAGGCGCGGGTGAGCCAAGCGGTTGGCGTGGGCCCTCGAGACAAGCCTGAGGGTGACGGAACATGCCAAAGTGAGGGTTATAGAAAAAAAGCGACGCATCCTTCGACGCGCCGCCCAAAATCTCTTGTCGAAGCCGAGACCTATTCCGTCTCTGTGCTCGGATCCCTCTTCGATCCGTGCGAGGCCTCGCCGCCCTTGCGGCCGGCCTGTGCGGCAAGACTGCGGTCCTGCGAGAAGCTTCTCTTCTCGCTGGGGACGCTGGCGCCGCCCTTGCGGGCGATCTCGCGTTGACGTTCCGGATCCATGGAGGCGAAGCCTCGCTTGGAAACGCCTGAGGGTCGCGTGGGCTGGCTGTCCATCGGTGTTCCTTTCAGTTTCGCCGTTGCGCTTGCTGAAGTGAACCCGGTGACTCGGTGACGGTTCCGGATGGAACCGCGTTTTTACTGTCACGGGTCTGAACGTCTTCGTTCATTGACTTCACGATTCGCCATAGGGGCGGGAATCACCTTCGCCGCCGCCGCCGGGTTCCATCGGTGGAACTTCGTCGGGGGCGCCTGACGGGTCTATGTCGGGTTGGGGCGCCTGGGCGGGCGGAACCTCTGGCTGGGGCGTGCCGGGCGGGGTGGGTTCGATATAGGTCATGGACGTCTCTCCTTCGTTCAGGATCAACGCCTCATGCCGCGCGACGTTGCTGAAACGGGCGCGGGAACCCGGCGGCCCTGCGCCGGGTTGATCGTCCGAACCCGGAGACCATCATGACCCAGACACCTATCGCCCCGCCTTCGCCCGACGACATCGTCCTGGAAGACGACGATCTGACCCAGCGTCTGGACCGCCAGGCCGACGCCATCCTCGCAGAGGGCGAAGCACGCAGCTTCGGCTACACCCCGTCCGTGCGTCAGGCGGTGCGTGAGGACGCCGGCTTGATCCGCGAAAAAGTCTCGGGTCGTCTGCATCGGGCTCAGGAAGGCATCCAGGACCACCCGATCAAGACCACTCTCTACGCCTTGGGTATCGGTGTCATCATCGGGATGCTGATGCGGCGTTAGTCCTGACCCTCTCAACCCACGGGAGAAGGAAGGTTTAGGCTGGCCCCACCGGCTCCCGCCGGATCGGCACCCGCTGCAAGGCCGCGTCCGACACGAACGGATTCGTCCGCCGCTCTTCTCCGAAGGTCGAGATCGGCCCGTGTCCCGGCACGAAGGTCACGTCGTCGCCTAGCGGCCACAGTTTCTCGACCACGGCGCGGATCAGCGCCGGGGGATCGCTCATCGGGAAATCGGTGCGTCCGACCGAGCCCTTGAACAGCACGTCCCCGACCTGAGCGAACCGCGCCGCCCGGTTGAAGAAGATCACATGGCCCGGCGTATGCCCCGGACAGTGGCGCACCTCCCAAGTCGTCTCGCCCAGCTCGACCGTATCCCCGTCCTCCAGCCAGCGGTCGGGCGTGAAGGGGCGGGCGTCGGGCAGGCCGTACATCTTGCCGCTCTCGACGATCCGGTCGATCCAGAACTGATCGGCCTTCTGCGGGCCGGTGATCTGGACGCCCGTCTTCTCCTGCATCTCGGCCGCGCCGCCGGCGTGGTCCAGATGGCCGTGGGTGATCCAGATCTGATCCAGGATCAGACCGCGCCGCGCGATCTCGCCCAGAATCGCATCGACCGAGCCGCCCGGATCGATGACAGCGGCCCTGTTGGTGGCCGTGCACCAGACGGTGGTGCAGTTCTGCTGCAGCGGGGTGACGGGCGTGACGAAGACGCCGATGGGGGAGGCGGGCTGGCTCATCCGGCCAACATAAGCCTGCCTCGGCTGCGAAACCACCGGTCGCGACGACGCCCGCGTTGACCTTTGGGGCCCTTCTCGACATAAGGGCGGGCTTCGAGGCGCCGCTCCCAACGGGGCGGCCTTCTTGCTTTATCCATTCCGCGCCGGCCGTCCCAAAGGCCCATGCGCCACAGAGCGTCAGAATCTCCGCCATGCAAGTCGTCGAAAAGTCGAACGAAGGCCTCAGCCGCGTGATCGCGGTCACCATTCCCGTCGCGGAGCTGAACGAGAAGCTCGAAGCCCGCGTCAAGGAAGTCGCCCCGCAGGTGAAGCTGAAGGGCTTCCGTCCGGGCAAGGTGCCGGTCGCCCACGTCAAGAAGACCTTCGGCCGCGAGTTCATGGGCGAGATCATCAACGCCGAACTGAACGAGACCAGCCAGAAGGCCCTGGACGAGGCCAAGATCCGTCCGGCCGCCCCGGCCGAGATGAAACTGACCTCCGACATGGACAAGGTCATCGCCGGTCAGGAAGACCTGGCTTACGAAATGTCGCTGGAAATCATGCCGGACTTCACCCCGGTCGATCCCAAGACCCTGAAGCTGGACCGCCCGACCTACGAAGCCTCGGACGCCGATCTGGACGAAGCCCTGACGGAACTGGCCGGTCAGGCCAAGACCTACGAAGACAAGAAGGGCAAGACCGTCAAGGCCGCCGAGGGCGACCAACTGACGATCGACTTCCTGGGCAAGCTGGACGGCGAGCCCTTCGACGGCGGCGCCGCCGAGGACGCGGACCTGGTGATCGGCTCGGGCCGCTTCATCCCCGGCTTCGAAGAACAACTGACCGGCGCCAAGGTCGGCGAGGAAAAGACCATCGAGGTCACCTTCCCCGAGAACTATCAGGCCGCCCACCTGGCCGGTAAGCTGGCCACGTTCGACGTCAAGGTGAAGGCCATCAAGGCCGAGGCCGAATCCAAGGTCGACGAAGACTTCGCCCAGCGCATCGGTCTGGAGTCGCTGGACAAGCTGAAGGAGCTGCTGAAGTCCAACCTGGACCAGCAATACGCCGGCGCCGCCCGCTTCAAGCTGAAGCGCGCCCTGCTGGACCAGCTGGACGAGGCCCACGACTTCCCGCTGCCGCCGAAGATGGTGGACGCCGAGTTCGACGGCATCTGGCAACAGGTCGAGGCCGACAAGGCCGCCGGCCGCCTGCCGGAAGAAGACGCCGCCAAGTCGGACGAGGACCTGAAGGCCGAATACCGCAAGATCGCCGAGCGCCGCGTGCGCCTGGGTCTGGTCCTGGCCGAGATCGGCCGCGCCAACAACGTCCAGGTCACCGACCAGGAGCTGAACGCCGCCATCCTGCAGGAAGCCCGCAACTATCCGGGCCAGGAACAGGCCGTCCTGAACTTCTACCGCCAGAACCCGAACGCCGCCGCCCAGATGCGCGCGCCGATCTATGAAGAGAAGGTCGTCGACCTGATCGTCGGCGTCGCCGACGTGACCGACACGCCGATCACCAAGGAAGAGCTGCTGAAGGAAGAAGACGAGGCGTAAGGCTCCGCCTTACGGAAGCGTAACTGTTCATTCTTCTGTTGACTGATATTTGGGGAAGGGTCCGTCTTGGCGGGCCCTTTTCTGATTCTAGATCTGACAAACGCGGGTTGCGATGAGCTTGCTGATTTCCATTCTGGTGCCGCTCGCTTTTTCCGCATCGCTTTTTTCCTCTCTCCAAGAGGGGACTGACGCGTCTACTGTGATTCAGCAAGGACCTGCGGAACTTGGTGATGTCACAGTGACCGGGCGCCGACTTGAGCCGCAGGTGCAGTCTTTCATCGACGACATCGCGGCCTCACCGCGTGGGCGTGGGTTGGCGCGTTGGGACAGAACGATCTGTGTCGGCGTCGCTAACATGAATTCTCGCTATGCACAGTTCATGGTGGACCGTGTAGCCAGGGCGGCTGTGGACGTGGGTTTGGGGGTCGGCGAACCCGGTTGTCGTCCGGACATCATGATCGTTGCTGCCGCGGACGCGAGGGCCTTGGCGACGGCGCTGGTTGATGACAATCCTCGAGGTTTTAGGCCCGCACGCAGCAATACCGACTTGGGTTCCAGTGCCTTACGGCGATTCCAGACGACGGATGCGCCAGTGCGTTGGTGGCATGTCAGTCTGCCAGTCAGTGTGGATACCGGAGAAGTGGCAGTCAGACTCGATAACGAAGATCCGCCGACCATCGCAGTTCGTGATGCCTCGCGTCTTCGGTCCAATATTCGCGATGATCTCGCGCGCGTCATCATCATTGTGGACGTCAGCAAGATCGGCATGGTCGGGTTCGGCGCCCTGAGCGACTATGTGGCCATGATCGCCCTTGCCCAGGTCGAACCTGACGCCGACCCAAGCGATTACGACAGCGTGCTCAATCTGTTTTCACCCCAGGCCGACAAATTGGCCGGACTGACGCAGTGGGACCGTGATTATCTGGCTTCCTTGTATCATGCCAATCGTGATCGAGCTCGTTCGTCTCAGCAGGCCCGCGACATTGTTCGAGGAATGGTTGGGGAGCGCGATGATCGTCAAGACAACGATGACTGAGCATTTCCGCATATCGCTTCATCGCCTTGCATAGAGTGGCTGCGGACGCGATATGCAGGGTAACAGGCGCACGAAGCTGAATCGTCGCCATCGCATCCGAGAAGGCCTTCATGCGCGATCCGATCGACTATCTGCAATCCAACCTAGTCCCGATGGTGGTGGAGCAATCCAGCCGCGGCGAACGTTCCTTCGACATCTTCTCGCGCCTGCTACGCGAGCGGATCATATTCCTGACCGGTCCGTTCGAAGACGGCATGGCTTCGCTGATCTGCGCCCAGCTGCTGTTCCTGGAATCGGAGAACCCCAAGAAGGAAATCTCCATGTACATCAACAGCCCCGGCGGTCAGGTGACCTCGGCGCTCGCGATCTACGACACCATGCAATACATCAAGAGCCCGGTCTCGACCGTGGTCATGGGCATGGCGGCCTCGGCCGGTTCGCTGATCCTGACGGCCGGCGCCGCGGGCCAGCGCATCGCCCTGCCGAACGCCCGCGTCATGGTGCACCAGCCCTCGGGCGGCTTCCGCGGCCAGGCCTCGGACATCGAACTGCACGCCGCTGACATCCGCTACACCAAGCGCCGTCTGAACGAGATCTACGTCCACCATACCGGCCGCACCTACGAGGAGGTCGAGAAGACCCTGGATCGCGACCACTTCATGTCGGCCGAAGAGGCCAAGGACTGGGGCATCGTCGACCACGTCTACGACCGCCGCGAACAGGCCGACGCCGACGGCGTGAAGACGCCCGGCAACTAGGTCTGATCCAAGATCGAACGGAAAAGGGCGCGCCGACGGTGCGCCCTTTTTCTTTTGTGCTATCAGGTCGCCATGCAGTTCACACGAGATCCAAGCGGCACGGTCGAGGTCGACGGCGAGACCTACGCCTGGGAAATCCGTCGCCAGCCCCAGCCCAAGGGCGGCAAGGAGTGGGAGGGCATGGCCGTCTCCCTGCGCAACGTCGATTTCAAGCGCGAGGCCATCGTCCAGTTTCCGCCCCCGCTGCGCCCCAACGGCCGGCCGGACGTCGAGAAGCAGCGGGTCAATGTCGACGCCGTCCGCAACGCCGTGGCCTCGGCCATGGAGGCGGGCTGGGACCCGACCTCGCGCGGCAAGGCCATGGTCTTCGACGTCGACGCCGACGGCAACTGATCCTACGGCCTCTGGGTGAAGACCCGGAAGCCCGGCTCCTGCGCCATGGCCAGCATCTCGGTGTCGCCCGAGGTGTCGCCGTATGCGGCGGTCAGGACCATGTTTTCGCCATAGGTCGACTTCAGCCGGCGCACCTTCTCCTCGCCGCGACAGTTGAGCCCGGCGAAGGCGCCTGTCACCCGATCCTGCGAATCGAACGCCATCTGGGTGCCCAGCAGGGCCTCGGCGCCCAGTTTCCGGGCGAAGGGTGCCACTGTCGTCTCGGGCGAGGCGGTCACGATTACGCGATGGGCGCCGCGCCCGCCCCAGGCGTTCCAGGTCTCCAGCGCGTCGGGCCTCATGAATCGGGCCCAGATTTGGTCGGCGAAGCGCGTCGCATCGGCCTCCAGGGTCTCGCGCGGGACGCCGCGCAGGAACTCCTTCACCGAGGCCGCCTTGATCCGCCCCCTGTCTCGGTCCCGTGCATAGGCCGCAACCGCCGGCGCCATCTTCACCAGGCCAAGGGCCCACGCCCCCGGTCCGGCCCGCCAGCGCAGGAATTCGGTGAAACTGTCGCGAATCGTCAGGGTGCCGTCGAAGTCGAAGGCCACGATGGGACGCAAACCGTCCGGGGACTGGCGCATTTCCTGCAGACTACCCATGTCAGACATTCGCCTTGATCCCCGTCGACACTGATCCATCCACGCCCTGCAACAATCCCCTCCTGCCTTCGGGGTTGTCGTTGAACGTGGGATGGGTGATTGTCATTTTTTGAAGACCTTCGCATCCAGAGTGCTGGAATCATCGTGAGGGAAGCGCGTCTCGGGCCATTTCGGTCCGCTCCGCGGGAGTGAGATAAGGGTCTATGACCAAAGCAGCCGGTTCCGACGCCAAAAGCACCCTGTACTGCTCGTTCTGCGGAAAGAGCCAGCACGAGGTCCGCAAACTCATTGCGGGCCCGACCGTCTTCATCTGCGATGAATGCGTCGAACTCTGCATGGACATCATCCGTGAAGAGCACAAGATCGGTTTCAAGAAGACCACTGACGGCGTGCCTACGCCGAAGGAGATCCGCGACGTCCTGGACGATTACGTCATCGGCCAGTCGCACGCCAAGAAGGTGCTCTCGGTCGCCGTGCACAACCATTACAAGCGCCTGAACCACGCGACGAAGAACAACGACGTCGAGCTGGCCAAGTCGAACATCATGCTGATCGGGCCGACCGGCTCCGGCAAGACGCTGCTGGCCCAGACCTTGGCCCGCATCATCGACGTGCCCTTCACCATGGCCGACGCCACCACCCTGACCGAAGCCGGTTATGTGGGCGAAGACGTCGAGAACATCATCCTGAAGCTGCTCCAGGCCTCGGACTACAATGTCGAACGCGCCCAGCGCGGCATCGTCTACATCGACGAAATCGACAAGATCAGCCGCAAGTCGGACAACCCCTCGATCACCCGCGACGTCTCGGGCGAGGGCGTGCAGCAGGCCCTGCTGAAGATCATGGAAGGCACCGTCGCCTCCGTGCCCCCGCAAGGCGGCCGCAAGCATCCGCAGCAGGAGTTCCTGCAGGTCGACACGGCCAACATCCTCTTCATCGTGGGCGGCGCCTTCGCCGGCCTGGAGAAGGTGATCTCGGCGCGCGGGGCCGGCGCCTCGATCGGCTTCGGCGCCCAGGTCAAGGAGATCGACGAGCGCCGCACCGGCGACATCCTCAAGGGCGTCGAGCCCGACGATCTGATGCGGTTCGGCCTGATCCCCGAGTTCATCGGCCGTCTGCCCGTGCTGGCGACGCTGGAGGATCTGGACGAGACGGCCCTGGTCACCATCCTGACCGAGCCCAAGAACGCCCTGGTCAAACAGTACAAGCGTCTGTTCGAGATGGAGAATGTCGAACTGACCTTCACCGACGACGCCCTGATCGCCGTCGCCAAGAAGGCCATCACGCGCAAGACCGGCGCGCGCGGCCTGCGCTCGATCCTGGAAGGCATCCTGCTGGAGACCATGTTCGAACTGCCCACCTTCGAGGGCGTCGAAGAGGTCGTGGTCAACGCAGAGGTCATCGACGGCAAGGCCCAGCCCCTGCTGATCTATTCGGAAGCCTCGAAGAAAAAGGCTGACGGCGCCGCCTGATCGGTCGCCTTCGCCGAGCGAAATCAGGGCCGGAGCGGCGACGCTCCGGCCCTTTTTCTTTTACCTCTCCGCGTGTGGTGAGGCGCCCCGCCTGGTCACCACCACATGCCCCGGATGCGCCTCGGCCTCCGCGTATCGCACGGCCGAGCGTGCGTCGACGAACACCCCTTCGAACAGGCCGTCGCTTGAGGTCACGCGCCAGCGGCCGCCCGCAGGCTGGACCACCAGGATCTCCATGGCCGGCGGCGGGTTCATCGCAGGCCCCTGTGCTGGTTCCGGTCCAGCCGGTCCGCCTCGGCCTGCAGCCGCGCCGCCAGCCGTTCGGCCGCGACGCAGTCGGGCAGGGGGCGTGTCGCCGCCCCATTGACCGCCACGGCCCATCCGGCATCGCACGGCACGACCCTGTATCGTCGGGGCGGAGCGGGATCGACGGCGCCGCCCTCCACATGACCCTGCATCATTGCGTCGGCCCCTTGTGGACCGGCGCCCCGAACAGGGCGCCGATGACGGTCAGCGCCATCTTCAGGCTGGACGGTTTTTCGGCCGACCGCTTCAGCGACGCGGCCACCAGATGGGAACGGCTCATGGTTCATCTCCTTTTCCGGGGAGAAGACCGCCAAACGGCGTAATCGGGCCATGTTGAAACGCGTGGCCCGCATAATGGGGCCATAAGACCGGAATGACACAGACCCTCTGCCGTCTGCGCTGTCTTTGAAGAGAAGCGCGCCGCAGTCAGGGAGCAAGGGCGTCTCGAGGCCCTGCGACGGGCTGAAGCGATCGGCGAACCCTAGCCGTGGTCCTAGGCCAGCAGATCCTGCAGCAATGGATGGGCCAGCACCGGCGCGGCCAGACGCACGACCGCCTGGGGATCCTCCAGCCGCACGGCCGCCGTGGCGTCGGCGACGATGAAGTCGGCGTGGGTGCGCGACGGCTCGGTCAGCCGCTCGTGGCCCGGCCGCACCGTCGCCAGATATTGCGCCACGACCGAGTCGGCCGAACGGCCGCGTTCGGCCTGGTCGCGCAGCAGGCGGCGGATGAAGCGGATGTCCGAGGGTGTGTCGACGAAGACGCGGATGTCGAACAGGGCGGTCAGTTCTGGGGTGCACAGGACATGAGTGCCCTCGACGATCACGACCTCCGAGGCCGGGATCGGCTCGCCGCCCGGATCGCGGCCATGGTGGATGAAGGAATAGAGGGGCGCCGTCACCGGTCGTCCGGCCTTCAGTTCCTTCAGATCGGCGATCATCAGATCGTGGTCGCGCGCCGCCACATCGTCGAAGTCGAAGGTGGCCGCGTCGAAGCCGGGCAGGGAGGCCGCGTCGCGATAATAGGAGTCCTCGCGCACAAGCACCGCCTTGCCCGGCGGCAGGGCCGAGACCAGGGCCTCCGCCAGGGTGCTCTTGCCGGAGCCGGAGCCCCCCGTGATCGCGATCAATATAGCCATGAGCGGCCTTCTAGTGTGGTCGGATGGAGAGCGCTACCGGAGACGATCCGTCGCGCGGAAACTGACCCTGCGTCACATTGCTTATCGCCGTTCACCAATGATAGCCTCCGTCCCAAGCGTCGCATCAAGCAGACGCAACCAAGGGACAAGGAAACGATTATGCTGGGCTTGATGCAGGACTGGCCGCTGACGGTCGACAAGATCCTCGACCATGCGAAGAATTGGCACGGCGAGCGCGAGGTGGTCACCCGCTCGGTCGAGGGACCGATCGTCCGCACCACCTATGCCCAGATCCACGACCGGGGCAAACGGGTCTCCAACGCCCTGAAGGCCTGGGGAATCAAGCCGGGCGACCGCGTCGCCACCCTGGCCTGGAACACCGACAAGCACATCGAGACCTGGTACGGCATCATGGGCATCGGGGCGGTCTGCCACACCCTGAATCCGCGCCTCTTCCCGGAACAGCTCGTCTACATCATCAACCACGCCGAAGACCGGATCATCTTCGTCGACCTGACCTTCGTGCCGCTGCTGGAAGCCATCCTGCCGCACATCCCCAAGGTCGAGCGCATCGTCATCATGACCGATGACGTCCATATGCCGCAGACCGGGCTGCCGCGCGCCGAATCCTATGAACGGATCGTGGCGGAACAGTCCGCCGACTGCCTCTGGGGCGACTTCGAGGAAAAGACCGCCTGCGGCCTCTGCTACACCTCGGGCACGACCGGAAACCCCAAGGGGGTGCTCTATTCGCACCGCTCCAACTTCCTGCACACCTTCATGGCCCTGCAGTCCTCGGTCGTCGGCGGCAAGACCTCGGACGTCATCCTGCCGGTCGTGCCGATGTTCCACGCCAACGCCTGGGGCATCGCCTTCGTCGGCCCGGCCTCGGGCTGCAAACTGGTCATGCCGGGCGCCAAGATGGACGGCGAGTCCCTCTATGAGCTGCTGGAGACCGAGGGGGTCACCTTCTCGGCCGCCGTGCCCACCGTCTGGCAGGGGCTGCTGGCCCATATGCGCCAGAACGGGCTGAAGCTCTCGACCGTCAACCGCGTCCTGATCGGCGGGTCGGCCGTGCCGGAAAGCCTGATCCGCGCCTTCCACGACGACTATGGGATCGAGGTGCTGCAGGGCTGGGGCATGACCGAGACCTCGCCCATCGGCACCCTGTCCAATATGACGCCCGAACTGGCCAAGCTGCCGTTCGAGCAACAACTGCCCTATCGCACCAAACAGGGCACCCCGCCGCTGGGCGTCGAACTGACGCTAAAGGACGACGCCGGCCAGACCCTGGCTCACGACGGCGAGGCGGTCGGTCACCTGATGGTCAAGGGCCCGACCGTGGCCAACGCCTATTTCAGAGAAGACGGTTCGATCCTCGACAGGGACGGCTTCTTCGACACCGGCGACGTGGCCACGGTGGATGCGCTGGGCTTCATGCAGATCACCGACCGCTCCAAGGACGTCATCAAGTCGGGCGGGGAGTGGATCAGCTCGATCGAGATCGAGAATATCGCCGTCGGCCATCCCAAGGTCGAATTGGCCGCCGTCATCGGCGCCGCCCACGCCAAATGGGACGAACGTCCGGTCCTGCTGCTGAAGCTGAAAGAGGGCGAGGCCCTGGACAAGCAGGAGCATCTCGACTTCCTGCAGGGCAAGATCGCCAAATGGTGGATGCCCGACGACGTGGTGGCGGTGGAGGAGATTCCGCTGGGCGCCACGGGCAAGATCGACAAGAAGCTTCTGCGCGAACGGATGAAGGACTACCGTCTGCCGGAGCCTGCCGCCGCCTGATCCTCTCTGGAGCCTCGATGCCGTCGAAGAAGCCTGTCCCCGCCGTCATCCCCTGGCTGACCGCCCTGACCGGGGTCGCTCCGGTCCTGGTGGTGGCGGCGATGGCGGCGACCCTGTTCGGCGGCGTCGACCGGGCGATCACCCACGACCTGCTGACCTGGACCGTGGCGCGGGCGTTCGGCTGGGTCGCCCTGGCCGCCGCCCTGGTCGTCACGGTGCTGGCCCTGCGCGACCTGGGCCGGCGCGGCGTCTTCGCCCTGATCGCCCTGGTTCTCGCCGGGGGCACGGTGGGCGGCTTCCTCTTCCAGGGGCAGCGTCTGGCCCAGCCGACGTCGCGCGACGTCTCGACCAATGTCGCCGAGCCGCCGACCTTCACCCGCGCCGCCCGGATCCATCGCGACGCGTCCGGCGTGACCGGTCCCGAGACCTGCCCTGGCGCCCGCTCGATCCCGACCCAGGTCCTGGCCCAGCAGGCCGTTTCGGCCCTGGTCGATTCCGGCTTCCCCGTCGTCCGCGCCGCCACCTTTGAGGTCGAGGGCGTGCACGAGGACGCCTGGTTCGGCTTCGCCTATGACGCCGTGATCCGCATCCGTCCCGGCCGCACCGACATCCGCGTCGCCGCCCGTGATCCTCGTCCCGATGGCGGCGCCACCTGCCGCCTGATGGCCAAGATCGTCACGGCCCTGGAAGCCGAAGCCCGCTAGGCCAGGCTGAACTCGCTCGCCAGATCGAACCCGGTCGAGGTGGCGACCCCGTCCTCGACCAGCTTGATCATGTGCGCCAGCACCGACAGCGACGCCGCCGGCCACAGCCGCTGATCCACCGCCGCATAAAGCACCGGGACCATCTCGCTGACCCGCCGATCTCCGGCCTTCAGCCGCGCCAGCACCTGCGCCTCCCGTTCCAGCCGATGCGCCCGATAGGCTTCAAGGAAGGGCGCGACCTCGGTCACCGGCGCTCCATGTGTCGGCCACAATGTCCGAAACTCACGCGCGATCACCGCCTCCAGACTGGCCAGATAGGCGCGCATGCTCCCGTCCGGCGGCGCGACGACGGTCGTCGCCCAGCCCATGATGTGATCGCCGCAGAACAGGGCGTTCTCCTCGATCAGCGCAAAGGCCATGTGATTCGACGCATGGCCCGGCGTGAACACCGCCTCGATCGTCCAGCCGTCGCCCTCGATCACCTCGCCTCCGGCCAGCACGACGTCGGGGAAGAAGTCCGCATCCTCATCCTCGTCCAGCGCCCCGGACGCATGGACTTCCTGCATCGGCGGCCGCGCCGCCAGCACCTTCGCCCGCGTCTGTTCGGCGAAGGGGCGGGCGAGGGGGGCGTGGTCCCGGTGGGTGTGGGTCACCAGTACATGGCTCACTGTCCGCCCCTCGACCGCCTTCAGCAGGGCTTCCAGATGGGCGGCGTCCATCGGGCCGGGATCGATCACCGCCACGCTTGATCCCGCATCGGGCCGCCCGACCACATAGGTCCCGGTGCCCGTGAAGGTGAACGGCCCCGGATTGTCGGCGATCACCCGCTGAATCAGCGGCGAGACCTGATCCCGCCGCCCGTAGGCGAAGTCGAACTCACGCACGAAAGGAATCACGACCGGCCGCTCCGGGACTGGCTCAAGCCTTGCCTTAACCTCTCGGTAATCCTCTCCGGAGCGTCCGCCATGGCCCGTTCGATCGCCTTCGCTGTCTCAAATCGGCTCCAGCCTATCGCGGCGGCGGTGCTGTGTCTCATGGCGATGCAACTGGTCGCTGCCTCCTGCACCCCGGAACCGGCGCCTTATGCGGCCAGAGTGGCGGTCGAACGGTAGCGCTACTCTCGGCGAACTCGAAAAGGCGGGGTGTCGCCGACCTTCATCATATAGCTGCCCATGGCGGCGCGACGCACAGTGACTGGATATTGCCTTCGAATGGAGAAGGTCGGCGTTGTGCTGTCGATAGCGCGCCAGACAGACCCATCGTCCAGAGTCAGCACCCAAGCCCCGCGTCCCCCATCACGTACAGACGTCAAGGTTGCGGTGATCGACTGCAGTTCTTCAGTTCTTCCGCCCCGATTGAATGGGTTCATCATTGGTGCGCTGAAACCGAAGAGGCTGCGTTGGTCTCGTGTGATGTCCTCCCGACTCACTATCGCAATCTCACCCGCACCCGCAATTTCACTCGCGGCCCTATCGAAGCAGGCCAAGCGCTGTTCAGCCTCACCAATTTGTCGACACTGAATCAAAGTAGTCAGAAGATCTTCTCTGTGTTCGGGTGAAAGATCCTGAGAGGAGGCTGTATTTGAGGTAAAAAAAACTCCCATAGCGACAATAATTGACGGGGAAATTCTAGGCATTGCGAATGGCGAAGCCATAATTATCTCCAGTAAAAGCGTGGACGCTGGCAGGGAATGCCGGAGCTGATTGCGGTTGTCGTGTCGGCTTGAGCGACGCTGGTGTGGCGTCTTTGCGACAGGGATGTTTCCATTGTGTCGAGTTTTGGTCTTCTTGCTGGACTTGTAGAGAGCGTTGGTATGATTTCCCCGCAACCGATCGTTGGGTCGGGGATGGCTTTTGATTGGACTGCTCGTTCCGACGATTACGGTCCTTCACGGGAGAAATAGCCTTGAGCAATATCAACTATCGCCGCGGACTGCTGGCGACCACCATTATCGGCGGCGCGGCCATGGTGATGGCGGCGACGCCTTCGTTCGCACAAGAGGCCGACCAACCTGCCGAAGTCGGTGAGATCGTCGTGACCGGCTCGCGGATCGCGCGCCAAGACTACCGCTCGACGAGCCCGGTCGTGACCACCGACGCCGCCGATTTTCAACAGACCGGCGCGGTGACGATCGAGAGCCTGCTTAACGATCTGCCGCAGTTTACGCCGTCGATCGGCTCGACCTCGAACAACCCGTCCAACGGCGGTCAGGCCAACATCAACCTGCGCAACCTGGGCACCAACCGTACGCTGGTGCTGGTGAACGGTCGCCGTCTGGTGCCGTCGAACGCGTCCGGCGCCGTTGACGTGTCGATCATCCCAACCGCGCTCATCAAAAACATCGAAGTCATCTCGGGCGGGGCGTCCGCGGCCTATGGGTCGGATGCTTTGGCCGGTGTGGCCAACTTCATTCTCAACGAGAATTTTGAAGGCATTCAGTTCGACGCTCAGTATGGTCAGACTGACCGCGACGACGGCGTCACCCAGAGCTACTCCCTGACCGTCGGTGGCAATTTCGCCGATGACAAGGGCAATATGGTCCTGTCGGTCGGTCGTTCGACCCGTGAGATGATCTTCAACGCCGCGCGTCCGTTCGCGGCCGTCTCCGGCGCGTCCACGACCTCACCGCTGGGGTCGACCATCCTGGATGCTGGAAACCGTCCTTCGGAAGCCTTCATGGCGTCCTACTTTGGCGTCCCGGTTGGTCCGGGCGGCCAGCTTGGTTTCAATGACGACGGTTCGATCTTTGCCTACACCGGCAAGGTCAATGTCCAGAACCCGGCAGGTGCCGGCATCGAGTACACGGCTCCGGGCGCGAACTACACGTTCAACACCGGCCCGTTGAACTATATGCAACTGCCGCTTGACCGCTGGAACGCCTATGCCGGCGGCAATTACCACATCAACGATAACGCCGAAGTTTACGTCAACGCGCTGTTCACGCAGTATGTGGCCGACTCCGAACTGGCCGCTTCGCCGGCTGCGAACGCCACTGGCTTCCGTGTTCCGTCGACCAACCCGTTCATCACCGCTGATCTACGTTCCTTCTTGAACGCCCGCCCGGATCCGGATGCGTCGTTCTTGCTCAACAAGCGCTTCACCTCGCTGGGCGGTCGTCACTCCAAGGACGAGTACAATGTGTACCAACTGACCACGGGTATCCGCGGAGAGGTCCCGAAGAGCTCCTGGACCTATGACGTCTATGCGTCCTACGGCCGGGTCAGCAATGTAACCACGCAGAGCGGCAACGTCTCGCGGTCCTCCGTCCAGGCGTTGCTTGATGCTGCGGACGGCGGCGTTAGCCTCTGCGCTGGCGGCTTCGATCCGTTCGGTGTGACCAACCTGTCGGCCGAATGCGTCAGCTTCATCGGTCGTTCGGCCCGTAACCAGACGGTCACCGAACAGCGCGTCGTTGAAGCCTCCCTGCAAGGTAAGGCCTTCGACCTGCCGGCTGGTGAAGTCCGCGTCGCCTTCGGCGTTCAATATCGCCAGGACGACTACGACTTCCAGGCCGACGGTTCGCTGGCTCAGATCAACCCTGTCACGCCTCACTTGGGCGCCGACGGCTTGCCTGACGGCGGCAATGTCGGTGGTTCGGAAATCGCCGGCTTTAACCCGTCTCAGCCTCTGTCGGGCGGTACGAGTTCGCGCGAACTGTTCGGTGAAGCCCTGATCCCGCTGCTCGCCGATCTGCCTTTCATCCAGGCTCTGGATCTGACGGTCGGCTATCGTTACGCTGACTACAATCTGACGGGCGGCACCAGCGCCTATCGCGCCGATCTGGACTGGACCATCATCGACGGCCTGCGCGTCCGCGGCGGTTACAACCGCGCCGTTCGCGCGCCCTCGATCGGTGAACTGTTCTCGCCCGTCAACGTCGGCTTCCCGGCCATCGGCGCGGCTTCGGCGGACGGCATCGAGGGTGACCCCTGTGACGTCAACAGTAGCTATCGTCAGCCCGGCAATCCGAACGCGGCGGCCATTCAAGCCCTGTGTGTCGCTCAAGGCATTCGTGCCGAAGACTATGCGACCTTCGTCTACTCGAACGAGCAGGTTCAAGGCGTGAGCGGCGGCAACCCGGATCTGTTCGAAGAAACCTCGGACAGCTGGTCGGTCGGCGTTGTCTGGCAATCGCCGTTCTCGCAACCGCTGCTGTCGGGCATCTCCACCTCGGTCGATTACTATAACATCGAAATCACCGACGCGATCGGCGCCATCACGGTCGACCAACAACTGCAAGGTTGCTTCAACGCGACCGGTGAAAACCCGACGTTCGATCCGAACAACAGCTACTGCCAGCTGTTCAGCCGTGATCCGCTGTCGGGCAACATCACCAACACGTTCGAGAACAACGCCAACCTCGGTATGGTGAAGACCTCGGGCATCGACTTCCAGGCCGACTGGCGCTTCGATCTGGCCGATGCCGGTGCTCCGGCGTGGGGTTCGCTCGATGTCAATGCGATCGTCAGCTGGCTGGAAAACTATGAAGACAACGTCGTCGCTGGCGGCGTCTTCACGGACCGCACCGGTACGATTTCAAGCGTGTTCGGCCGCACCTTCCCGGAATGGAAGTCGCTGACGACGATCAACTGGTCCAACGGCGCCTTCGGGGCCGGGCTCCGTTGGCGTCGCGTCGGGGAGATGGAGATCTTCAACGGCGCCGACACCCTGCCGGCCATCGACTACTTCGACCTGAACGGTTCGTGGAGCATCCACGACAACGTCTCGCTGCGCGCCGGTGTGAACAACCTCACCGACGAACAGCCGAACGTCTACTCGCCGGGTGTTCAGGCCAACACTGACCCGTCGACCTATGACGTCTTGGGTCGTCGCTACTACGTCGGTCTGACCGCCAAGTTCTAAGGCTGGTTAACGACACAAGACTGAGGCGGCGGAGCAACGCTCCGCCGCCTTTTTCGTTTAAGCGGCGCCGTAGAAAAACCATCGAGGCGGACGAGCGTTGATGATCGCCGCTCGCGTGCGGCGCATCTCAAGGAAGATTATGCAGAAGCTCCTCGTCTCCGGTATCGCCGCCCTGTCGCTGTTCGCGTCGGGTTCCGCCTCGGCCCAGGATCAGGACGGTCCGATCGTTACCGGAAACCGCAACGCCGAGACCGCAGATGCCCTGAAAGTCCGCGAAGCGATCGCCTATGCGAACCCGCTGCCGCGGGGCGCGCCGACGCAGGATTATCCGCTGGTGGCCTGGTGCGACGCCCTGGTGACCGGTCACGCCGATCTGGGCGACACCCTGACCGACCACGCGCCGGAAGATGTCGAACTGGTGCGTCTGGGCCGTCTCGAAGCCCAGGATTTCCGCAGTGCTCTGGCCGCCGCCGAGCCGCGTCAGACCGCCGCCGCCAAGGCCGCCGCGCAACAGGCCGCCGCCGCCGCCAAGGCGCAATGGGCGCCGCTTCTGGCCAGCCAGGACGAGGCTGCGCGCAGCCAGTCCTTCGGCCTATTCTATGGTCTGCCGGGCCGTTGCGAACACGCCGCCCGCCGGATCCGCGCCAATATCACCACCCCGCCGGCGACTCCGGCCGAGGTCGGCCTGGAGGCTCCCGCCGCGACGAACTGATCGTCACGGCGGCAGAGGGTTTCGAACGGCGGTCCGGGCTCGCGCTCAGGCCGCCGTTTCGCGTTGGCGGGCGTAGGGATCGTAGTTGAGGATCGGGGCCAGCCAGCGTTCGGCCGTGGCCAGGTCCCAGCCCTTGCGACGGGCGTAGTCCTCGACCTGATCCAGGTCGATCTTGCCGACGCCGAAATAATGGCTGCCCGGATGGCCGAAATAGAGGCCCGAGACCGAGGCCGGGGGCGTCATGGCGAAGCTCTCGGTCAGAGCCATGCCGGCGTTGTCCTCGGCCTGCAGCAGGCGGAACAGGGTGGCCTTTTCCGTATGATCGGGCTGGGCCGGATAGCCGGGCGCGGGGCGGATGCCCTGGTACTGTTCGGCGATCAGGGCGTCGACGCTGGTCGCCTCGTCGGCGGCGTAGCCCCACAGGCTGGTGCGGACCTCCTTGTGCAGCCGTTCGGCGAAGGCCTCGGCCAGGCGGTCGGCCAGGGCCGTGGCCAGGATGGCGGAATAGTCGTCGCCGGCGTCCTTGAACCGTTTGGCGACTTCCAGTTCGCCGTGGCCGGCTGTGACGGCGAAGGCGCCGATATAATCCTCGCCCTCTTCTGCGACGAAGTCGGACAGGGCCAGGTTCGGCTTGCCGTTCGATTTCTTGATCTGCTGGCGCAGGGTGTGGAAGCGGGCGATCTCCTCGGCGCGGCTCTCGTCGGCGAAGACGGCGACGTCGTCGCCGACGGCGCGGGCGGGCCAGAAGCCGACCACGCCCTTGGCCGTGAACCACTTCTCGTCGATGATCCGCTTCAGCATGACCTTGGCGTCCTCGAACAGGTCGCGCGCGGCCTCGCCGACGATCTCGTCTTCCAGGATCAGCGGGTAGCGGCCGATCAGCTCCCAGCTGGCGAAGAAGGGCGTCCAGTCGATGTGGTCGGCCAAATCCTGCAGATCCCAGGCCTCATAGGCGCGCACGCCGATGAAGGCCGGCTTGCCGGGCATGGGCTGGGCCGGGTCGATCCGGAACCGGTTGTCGCGCGCCTGGGGCAGGGTGGCGCGCGCCTTGACCTCCTGACCACGGGCGTACTGTTCGCGGATGCGGACATATTCGTCGCGGGTCGCCTGCTCGTTCCTGGCCCTGTCGGTCTTGGACAGCAGCCCCGAGACCACGCTGACCGCGCGGCTGGCGTCGACGACATAGGTGGTCGAGCCCCGGCGATAGGCCGGCTCGATCTTGACCGCCGTATGGGTGCGGCTGGTGGTGGCGCCCCCGATCAGCAGGGGGATGTCGAAGCCGCGCCGCTCCATCTCGGCGCCGACGAAGACCATCTCGTCCAGCGACGGGGTGATCAGGCCGGACAGGCCGATGATGTCGACGTTGTGGGCCTTGGCCTCGTCCAGGATCCGGTCGGCCGGGACCATGACGCCGAGATCGATGACCTCGTAATTATTGCACTGGAGCACGACGCCGACGATGTTCTTGCCGATGTCGTGGACGTCGCCCTTGACCGTGGCCATCAGGATCCGGCCGGCCTGTTCGCGCGGCTTTCCGGCCTTCTCGGCCTCCATGAAGGGTTCCAGCCAGGCGACAGCCTGTTTCATCACCCGGGCGGACTTCACGACCTGGGGCAGGAACATCTTGCCCGAGCCGAACAGGTCGCCGACCACGTTCATCCCGTCCATCAGCGGGCCTTCGATGACGTGCAGCGGACGTTCGACGCCCAGGCGGGCCTCCTCGGTGTCGGCCTCGATGAATTCGGTGATGCCGTGGACCAGGGCGTGGGCGATGCGGGCGGCGACCGGCTGTTCGCGCCATTTCAGATCGACGACGCGGGCCTGCCCCTTTTCGCCCTTGTAGCGGGGGGCCATATCGACCAGCCGCTCGGTGTTCGAGACGTTTGTCCGCTGCGGCCGGTTCAGGATCACGTCCTCGACCGCCTCGCGCAGTTCGGCGTCGATGTCGTCGTAGACGGGCAGGTCGCCGGCGTTGACGATGCCCATGTCCATGCCCGCCGCGATGGCGTGATACAGGAAGACGCTGTGGATCGCCCGGCGCACCGGCTCGTTGCCGCGGAAGCTGAACGAGACGTTCGACACCCCGCCCGAGACGCGGGCATAGGGCAGGGTGCGCTTGATCTCGCGCGTGCCCTCGATGAAGTCGACGGCGTAGTTGTCGTGCTCCTCGATCCCCGTCGCCACGGCGAAGATATTGGGGTCGAAGATGATGTCCTCGGGCGGGAAGCCCACCTCGTCCACCAGGATGCGATAGGCGCGGGTGCAGATCTCGATCTTGCGGGCGGCGGTGTCGGCCTGGCCCACCTCGTCGAAGGCCATGACCACGACGGCGGCGCCATAGCGCAGGCATTTGATCGCGTGATCGCGGAAGGCCTGCTCGCCTTCCTTCATCGAGATGGAGTTGACGATGGGCTTGCCCTGAACGCACTTCAGCCCGGCCTCGATCACCTCCCATTTGGAGCTGTCGATCATCACCGGCACGCGGGCGATGTCGGGTTCGGCGGCGATCAGGTTGAGGAAGGTCCGCATGGCGACGACGCCGTCCAGCAGGCCCTCGTCCATGTTGATGTCGATGACCTGGGCGCCGGCCTCGACCTGCTGGCGGGCGACGTCCAGCGCGGCCGAATAGTCGCCCTCGACCACCAGCTTGCGGAATTTGGCCGAGCCGGTGACGTTGGTTCGTTCGCCGACGTTGATGAAGGTGGGACGCAAGGGGGCAGCCTTTACTGGGAAGACGGAGCCTTCGCCGCCGTGACCTCGATCTCGACGAGGAAGCCGGGGGCGGCGAGGGCGGCGACCTGTACGGTCGAACGCGAAGGACGGTGGGGTTGATCGGTCGTGCCGAAATGCTTGCCGTAGGCGCGCATCATTCCGGCGAAGTCCATGCGGCCGTCGTTGGCCGGGTCGCCGACCAGATAGACGGTCATGGAGACGACGTCGCCCAGGCCCAGCCCCTGGGCCTTCAGCGTCGCTTCGATCTTGGACAAGACGCTGGCGGTCTGGGTTTCTGTGTCGCCGTAATAGGCAATCGTGCCGCGTTCGGCGGTTGGGTCGGCGGCGTCGGGCAGAGCGCCGCTCAGGAAGACCAATTTCGATCCGGCGGGGACTGTCGAGGTGGCGGCGATGATGCTTTGCGGCGAGGCATAGGTGCGTTCGACCTCCTGCGACGAGGCGGGCAGGGCGGACGCCAGCACGGCGACGAGGGGAAGGGCGGCGAGAGCGGTCTTCATCGGTGAGGCTCCTGGTTTCAACTCAAGCCGCGCGTGCGCGGGTCTGTTCGGCGATCTGGCCCACGGCCCGCCAGGCGCTGACGAATGCGCCCTGTTGCCAGGCGCCGACGTGGCTCAGGTGTTCACCGGCGAAGATGAAGGGCCCTTCCGGCGCGGTCATCAGATCATAGGCCTCGGCGTCGGTCGCCGCCATATGAGCGGCTATCCCCTTTGAATAGGGAATATTCGCCCAGCTGACCGAGACGGGGCGGCTGATCGCGCCGCCACGACCGGGGTGCAGCCGCTCGATCGATTGTCGGGCGTAGTCGTCACGCTCGGCCAGGGAGCGCGCCCCCATGCCGACCGCGCCGCGGCCGAAGCTGTAGCCGGCGACCAGCACGCCGGTCGGGCGGTGGAAGCCGCCGGACGGATACCAGGTCATGAAGGTGTCGCGGTCCGAGAAGCTGAGCCCGCCGTAGATCTGGGCCTCCGTCTCCCAGAAACGTGGGGACTGATAGGCGATCTTGAAGGCGTCGCCGTTGCTGGTGCGGGCGATGGCCGCCTTCTTGGCGGCGGGGAAGTCGTTGGCGATATCCTTCAGCACAGGGAAGGGTATGGTGCAGAGACAATGGTCTGCCCGGATCGTCGTGGTCTCGCCCGTGGGCTTGTCCCGCCAGGCGATCTCCACGCCGTCGCCGCGACGCGACAGTCGCACTACTTCCGCATTCAGGGTGACGGCGCCGCCCAGTCGGTCGGCGAAGGCTGCGGGGATGCGATCCATGCCCCCGACGGGTTGGAGCATGGTCGCCTGCATGTCCATGGCGTCCGTGAAGCCGGGCGCGCCCCAGGCCAGCGGATGCATCAGGGCCGCCAGGGTCATGGCGTCGCGGGTCTTGCCGGATATGGCGCCTGCCGCCGGTTCGATCTCGAAACCGAGACGGTCGCCGTGGGTGAAGGCCAGATCGGGATCCAGGCCGCCCCATTCGACGAGAGAGTCGACCAGCCGTTCCACGTCGGCCCCGGTCAGGGCCGTGTCGACGCCGCCGTTCCTGACCGCCTTGGCCAGCAGAGAAGCGACATGACCTCGCACGCCATAGGCGGCTTCACGCATCTGCAGCGGCTTGCCGCCGTTCAGCGTGTCGGATTGAATTCGCGTCGAGAAGGACTGATTGACCATCACCTCCAACTCCACGCCCAGTTCCCGGCAATAGCCCAGGGTCGCCTGGTGGTGGCTGGGGATCCGCCCCGCCCCCGCGTTGAAGTAGAGACCGTCGTCGAAGCTGCAGATCTGGTCCGGACCGGTCAGGTGCGCGATCCGGTCCCCGTTTCGAACCGACCAGTTGCGGCCGCCGACGCGGTCGCGGGCCTCCAGCACCTTTACCGAATAGCCGGCCTTGCCCAGTTCGTAAGCCGCGCTCAGGCCCGCCAGGCCGGCGCCCAAAATCACGACCGAACGACCGGCGCCGGATCCCGGGGCCAAAGCCGGCGTCTGGGCATGGGCCACGCCGTCGTCGACCAGGCCAAGCATGCGCATGGTCGTATAGAGGGCGCCGGTCCCGCCGACCGCCGCGATCCGAGCCAGAAATTCACGCCTGCTGCCCTTCATGGCCACATCCCCCAATGCTGCGATGCAGCAATGGGGCATGATCCGGGCGCGGACGCAATCACGCCACCAGCTCGAACGGTTCGAGCCCGCTCAGACGCAGGGCCACCGGGCGCTCAGGGATCTCGCGCGGCTTCAGCGGGGCGACTTCCTCGGCGACGTGTTTGATGTGGTCGGGCGTGGTGCCGCAGCAGCCGCCGACGATGTTGACCAGGCCGGAGGCGGCCCATTCCTCGATGAAGTGGGCGGTCTCGTGCGGTTCCTCGTCGTACTGGCCCATGGCGTTGGGCAGGCCGGCGTTGGGATAGGCGGCGACCAGGGTGTCGGCGACGCGGCTCAGTTCGGCGATGAAGGGGCGCATCAGGTCGGCGCCCAGGGCGCAGTTGAAGCCCACGGCGAAGGGCTTGGCGTGGCGCACGCTGTTCCAGAAGGCCTCGGCCGTCTGGCCCGACAGGGTGCGGCCCGACCGGTCGGTGATGGTGCCGCTGATCCAGATGGGCAGGGCGTCCATGCCCTCGTCCTCGAGATCCTTGATCGCCTTGATCGCCGCCTTGCAGTTCAGCGTGTCGGTGATGGTCTCGATCAGATAGAGGTCGACCCCGCCCTCGTTCAGCGCCTTCACCTGATGGCGATAGGCCTCGTAGACCTGGTCGAAGGTCACGCTGCGGGCGCCGGGGTCGTTCACGTCGGACGACATGGACAGCATCTTGTTCAGCGGGCCGATGGAGCCAGCGGCGAAACGGGGCTTGTGCGGCTCCTTCTCCGTCCAGCGGTCGGCGGCGGCGCGGGCCAGTTTGGCCCCTTCCAGATTGATGTCCCACACCGCCTGGGCGTCCAGGGCGTAGTCCTCCTGAGCGATGGTGGTGCCGGAGAAGGTGTTGGTCTCGGAGATGTCGGCGCCCGCGGCGTAATACTGGTCGTGCAGGTCCGAGATGATGTCCGGCCGCGTGATGCAGAGGATGTCGTTGTTCCCCTTCATCTGGTGCTTCTCGTCATAGCCGTTGGCGGCGACGAAGCGGTCGGCGCGGAAGTCAGCCTCGGTCAGGCCACGACGCTGGATCATCACGCCCCAGCTGCCGTCGAGGACCAGAATCCGGTCCTTGGCCGCCTGGTGAAGGGCGGCGATGCGTTGGGCGCGGGTGAGGGGAGAGGTCATTTACGCCACGGCCTTCTGTTCACGCACGCCCAGGACGCGGCAGATCGCATAGACTAGGTCGGCGCGGTTCAGGGTGTAGAAGTGGAAGTCGGAGAAGCCTTCTTCCTGCAGGCGGGCGCAGGTCTCGGCGGCGACCGAGGCGGCCAGCAGCTTGCGGGTTTCGGGATCGTCGTCCAGCCCGTCGAAATGGGCCTTCAGCCAGTCGGGAATGCTGGCGCCGCACGCGTCGCACATGCGCGTCAGGCCGGCGAAGCTGGACACGGGCATGACGCCGGGGATCAGGGGAATGGTCACCCCGGCCGCCCGCACTCGATCGCGGAAGCGCAGGAAGGCGTCGATGTCGAAGAAGAACTGGCTTACCGCGCGGGTGGCGCCGGCGTCGACCTTGGCCTTCAGCACCTCGATGTCGTGATCGATGGAGGGGCTTTCCGGGTGTTTTTCGGGATAGGCGCCGACCGTGACGTCGAAGCCGCCGACGCGGCCGATGGCAGCGGTCAGTTCGGTGGCGTTGGCGTAGCCGTCGGCGCGGGGCTGATAGACGCCGCCGATGCCGGAACCGCCCGGCGGGTCGCCGCGCAAGGCGACGATGTGGTCGACGCCGATGGTCTTGTAGCCCTCGATGACCTCGTCCACCTCGTCACGGCTGGCTTCGACACAGGTCAGATGGGCGGCGGGACGCAGCGAGGTCTCGGCGATGATCCGCTGCACGGTGCGGTGGGTCCGCTCGCGGGTCGAACCCCCGGCGCCATAGGTTACGGAAACGAAGGCGGGGCTCAGCGGCTCCAGGCGGCGGATCGCCTTCCACAGATTGGCCTCGGCCTCGTCGCTCTTGGGGGGGAAGAACTCGAAAGATACGCGCACGGCGTCGCGGTTCGACCCCGCGCGGGCCACGGGACCGAGCGGGGAGAGCAACAGGGCGCGGGCGTCAGCTAACGAAGCCATCAGGCGGTCTTTCGGTCTTCTGCGGCGCGGCGTTCGGCCGTCCAGATGGTCACGGTCAGGCCCTCGTTGTCCGGGGGCAGGGCGATGGGCGCGGACGGTGTCAGGCCGCCCTCGACCAGCCAGGCGTTGATCTCGCCGTCAGCGAAACCGAGGCGGCGGTGCTGGTGCGCCTCGCGCATGTGTTCGAAGTCGTGGGGAGCGAAGTCGACGATAACCAGTCGACCCTCGGGGCTGACCAGACGCGCGGCTTCGGCCACTGCTGCGGACGGGTCGGCGAGGTAGTGCAGCACCTGATGCACGATCACCAGATCGGCGCTGGCGGCGGGCAGGCGGGTGGCGAAGATGTCGCCGTGGCGCAGCTCGACCTTGTCCAGCCCGGCCTTGGAGACATTGGCCCGGGCGATGTTCAGCATGTTCTGGCTGAGGTCCAGCCCGACCGACATCTTGGCCTTCTTGCCGAACAGGGTCAGCATCCGGCCGGAGCCGGTGCCCAGGTCGACGACTCGCTCGAAGGGGCCGGGACCGGCGGCCTTCTCCAGAGCCGCCTCGACCGCAGTCTCGCTGACGTAGAGGGAGCGCAGTCGGTCCCACTGGGGCGCAACCTGTTCGAAATAGCTGACGGCGGCCTGTTCGCGTTCCTGGCGGACTTCATCCAGGCGGCGGTGATCGGCCTCGCCGGCGTCGTCGGTCAGAATGTCCAGCACGGTGTCGATCAGGCGGCGGGCCTGGGCGTCGTGCGACAGGCGGTAATAGACGCGGGCGCCGTCGGGGAATCGTTCGATAAGCCCGGCGTCGGTCATCAGCTTCAGATGGCGCGAGACGCGGGGCTGGCTCTGGTCGAGGATGCGCGACAGCTCCATGACCGACAGTTCCTCGCCGGCCAGCAGCGACAGCACGCGCAGCCGGGTCGGCTCGCCGGCGGCGCGCAGGGCTTCCACGGTCTGGTCGGCGGTCAGGCTCATGCGGTCATATAAAGATATCCTTATATGATTATGCAAGCAAAAACCGGTCAGGGCACGGGTGTTGTCAACGGTTCGCCGGCGAAATGCGCCTGGAGGTTCTGCATCAGCAGCATCAGCATGCCCTGGACCCCGGCCGTGGTGGCGCCGGCGGTGTGAGGCGTCAGCACCAGATTCGGCACGTCGGCCCAGCGCGCAGGATCGGTCGGCTCCTCGACGAAGACATCCAGGGCGGCCTGGCCCAGGGTTCCGGCCTTCAGGGCGGCGATCAGGGCGTCCTCGTCGACGACCTGGCCGCGCGAGACATTGACCAGCAGGCCGTCGGGACCGAGGGCGTCGAGGATCTCGCGCGAGATCAGGCCGCGATTGGTCTCGTCCGCCCGGCAGGCGACGACCAGGATGTCGCTGGCCCTGGCCAGGTCCAGCAGGCTGTCGGCGCGGGGCCAGTCGACAGACTTGGGGCGCGGGCCCCACCAGACGACCTTCATGCGGAAGGCCAGGGCGCGGGCGGCGACGGCCTTGCCTATGGCGCCCAGGCCGACGATGCCGACCGTCTGACCGCCGAGAGAGGCGGTGATGGTGCGCCGCTCGGCGGTCCAGGCGCCGGAGCGGACGTCGCGATCGCCCGAGACGATCTGCCGGCGCGCCGACAGGATCAGGCCCAGGGCGTGATCGGCGACGTCCTCGTGATTGACGCCGGGGGCGTGGGTGACGGGCAGGCCGCGTTGACGGCACCAGTCGAGGTCGATCCCGTCGTAGCCGGCGGTGAAACAGGCGATCAGGTCGAGGTTGGGCAGGCGTTCGATCAGCGCCTTGTCCAGCGGCGCCTCGCCGGCGACGACCAGGGCGCGGATGTCGTGGGCGGCTTCCAGGGGCGGATGCTCCCAGAAGCGATAGACGGCGTAGGCGCTTTCGAGGAAGGGCGAGAGCGGGGCCAGATGCGGCTGCATGATCAGGACGGCGGGGCGGTCGGTCATGCGCGGATTTCCAGGCCGGTTTCGCCTTGCTTCAGTCGCGTGGCGACCATCGACCAGTCGCGTCGCACGATGTCGTAAAGCGCGTCGTTGGAACAGTTTCCGAGATCGAGGCGGACCAGTTGCTGTCCACTGGGACTGCGCTGCGCCAGCGTCAGAAAGTCCTTGTCCTTGCTGACGACGATCATGCCCTGGGATCCCGCCAGGGCCCAGATTTTGGCGTCGCCGGCTGCGGCCATGCCGATCAGCTTAACGTGCGCGACCTCGTGGTCGAATGCGGAGATAATGTCGACCAGACGGACGGGCAGGTTCTGGTCGATCAGGAATTTCAAGCCGCCGCCGCCACCGAATGGTCGAGCTGGCGGGCGGCGTAGGACAAGGCGGCCCGTATGTCGTCGCCCTCCAGTTCCTCGTAGTCCGAAAGGATCTGGGCCTCGGTCATGCCCGAGGCGAGCCAGCCGAGAATGTCGTGCACGGCGATCCGCATGCCGCGGATACAGGGCCGGCCGCCGCGCTTGCCCTCTTCGATGGTGATGCGGGACAGGAGATCGTCGCTCATGTCCCGCATCCTATCACACTCGGATCAGCGGCCGAACTTCTGGTGCTGGATCCGCTTCGGAATGATGCTGTCCGCTCCCAGGCGGCGCATCTTGTCCTGTTCATAGGCTTCGAAATTGCCCTCGAACCATTCCACATGGCCCTCGCCCTCGAAGGCCAGGATGTGGGTGGCCAGACGGTCCAGGAACCAGCGGTCGTGGGAGATGACCACGGCGCAGCCGGCGAACTCTTCCAGAGCCTCTTCGAGGTTCTGCAGGGTCTCGATGTCCAGGTCGTTGGTCGGTTCGTCGAGCAGGATCAGATTGCCGCCCGAGGCCAGGGTCTTGGCCAGGTGGACGCGATTGCGCTCACCGCCGGACAACTGGCCGACCTTCTTCTGCTGGTCGCCGCCCTTGAAGTTGAAGCTGCCGACATAGGCGCGGGTGTTGATCTCGCGCTTGCCGACCATCATCACGTCGGTGCCGCCCGAGATGGCCTGCCAGATGGTCTCGTCCGGCTTCAGGTCGTCGCGCGACTGGTCGACATAGGCCAGCTTGACCGTCTCGCCGACCTTGATCGTGCCGCCGTCCGGGGTTTCCTGGCCGGTGATCAGCTTGAACATGGTCGACTTGCCGGCGCCGTTGGGGCCGATAACGCCGACGATGCCGTTGGGCGGCAGCTTGAAGGTCAGGTTGTCGAACAGGGTCTTGTCGCCATAGGTCTTGGCCAGGCCTTCGACTTCCAGCACGACATTGCCGAGGCGCGGGCCGGGCGGGATCTGGATATGGGCGTGGGTCTGGGCGCCGCGCATCGACTCCTGTTCCTCGACCATCCGCTCGTAGGCGGCCAGACGGGCCTTGGACTTGGCCTGACGGGCCTTGGCGCCCGAACGGACCCATTCCAGTTCGCGGGTGAGGGCGCGCTGGCGGGCTTCCGATTCCGACTGTTCCTGCACGACGCGCTTGGTCTTGGCTTCCAGCCACGAGGAATAGTTGCCCTCGTGCGGGTGGCCCCTGCCGCGGTCCAGCTCCAGCGTCCACTTGGTGACGAGGTCCAGGAAGTAGCGGTCGTGGGTGACGAGGATGACGCAGCCCGGGAAGTTTTCCAGGTGGTGCTGCAGCCAGGCGACGGATTCGGCGTCCAGGTGGTTGGTCGGTTCGTCGAGCAGCAGCATGTCGGGCTTGGACAGCAGCAGGCGGGCCAGGGCCACGCGGCGCTTCTCACCGCCGGACAGGTTGGTGACTTCCCAGTCGTCGGGCGGGCAGCGCAGGGCGCCCATGGCCTGGTCGATGCGGCTGTCGATGTCCCAGACGTCGCCGGCGTCGATCTTCTCCTGGAGGGCGGTCATCTCCTCCATCAGCTCGTCGGTGTAGTTCTCGCCCAGTTCGCCGGCGACGGCGTTGAAGCGGTTGACCCACTGTTTCTCCTCGCACCAGGCCTCGACGTTCTCGCGAACGTTCAGGGCGGGGTCGAGCTGGGGCTCCTGCTCCAGATAGCCGCGCTTGATGCCGTCGGCCGCGCGGGCCTCGCCCGTGAACTCGGTGTCCAGGCCGGCCATGATCTTCAGCAGGGTGGACTTACCCGAGCCGTTGACGCCAACGACGCCGATCTTGGCGTCGTTGTAGAAGCTGAGCCAGATGTTCTCGAAGATCTTGCGGCCGCCGGGGAAGGTCTTGGTCAGACCCTGCATCTGGAAAATATATTGCTGCGCCATGAGGTGCGGTGCGCCCTTCGGGTTCGTCTGATTGGGGGAGTTCCGCCGGATGTAGCGATCCTCGCGCGCAAGGGCAAATAAGGCGTGCGGAATTGGCTTCGTCTTCACGCCTTCGCTGCGAAGTCATGGAGGGACAGCGCGTCTTTCCCGACAGGAAATCGCCCCGCAGCGGGTTCCAATCCGCGACCGAGGCGTTAGACCCGGCCCATGAGCACTGTTTCTCCCATCGCCGAGGCCGTGACGGCCGGGCGCCAGGCCGTCGCCGTCGATGCGGCCGTGATCGCCAAGCTGGTCGACCTGGCCGGCGACTTCGCCATCAACCTGTCCATCGCCGTCCTGATCTTCGCCCTGACGCTGTTCGCGTCGAAATGGGCGGCGCGCGCAGCGCGCAACGCCCTGTCGCGGATGCGCGGCTTCCGCCACGACCCGACGGTGCTGAGCTTCGCCACCCAGGTGGTGCGGGTGGTGGTCATCATCATCGGCATGATCGCCGTGCTGCAGCGGCTGGGGGTGCAAACCACCTCGATCATCGCCGTGCTGGGCGCGGCCTCGCTGGCCGTCGGTCTGGCCTTGCAGGGCACGCTGTCGAACGTGGCGTCAGGCATCATGCTGCTGATCCTGCGGCCTTACCGGGTCGGGGACGTGGTCGATGTGGGCGGGATGTCGGGCACGGTGCAGCGGCTGGACCTGTTCACCACCCAATTGTCGAACGCCAACAACCACAAGATCGTCATTCCGAACTCCAAGGTCCTGAGCGACCCGCTGACCAATCTGACCGGGCAGCAGACGCGGCGGATCGAGATCCTGTTCGGCGTCGGCTACGGCGACGATCTGAACAAGGCGCGGTGCGTGCTGGCCGACATGGCGGCGGCGCACGAGAAGGTCCTGCCTGACCCCCATCCTTGGACCGGGGTGACGGCCCTGCTGGACAGTTCGGTGCAGGTGACCCTGCACGCCTGGATCAATGTGGGCGACTGGTGGCAGACCCAGGCCGACCTGATGCAGGGCGGCAAGGAGGCGCTGGACGCCGCCGGCATCGAGATTCCGTTCCCGCATCAGGTCGCCGTGCCCTATGGCGACGAGGCCCTGCCGCCGCTGGTCCACCCACAGCTTCCGACGGGCGAGAAGGCCGGCTGATGCGTTACGATTTCGGATCCGACAACACCGCCGGCATGGCGCCGAGCGCGGTCGAGGGACTGGTTCGGGCCAACGCCGGCTTCGCCCGCGCCTATGGCGCCGACGAGGTGACGGCGCGGGCCGCCGACCAGATTCGCCAACGACTGGACGCCGACGCCGACATCCGGTTCGTGTTCAGCGGCACGGCCGCCAACGCCATCGCCCTGTCGATGCTCGCCTTTCCGTTCGAGGCGGTGCTGGCGCACAACGCCGCCCACGTCTGCACCGACGAGACGGGCGCGCCCGGCTTCTTCGGCCAGGGCGTCGGCCTGATCGGCCTGCCGGGGTTCTCGGGTCGGATCGATCCGGCGGCGCTGAGGGCGCAACTGGCCGAGCCCGAGGTCGGGCATCGCCAGCCGCCGGCGGCCCTGACCCTGACCCAGGCCACCGAATATGGCGCGGTCTATACCGAAGAAGAGCTGCGTCATCTGATCGAGCCGGTGAAGGCCCTGGGTTATGGGGTCCACATGGACGGGGCGCGGCTGACCAATGCAGTCGCCGCCGGATTCGACCTGAAGGATATTCCGCGGCTGGGCGTGGACGTGCTGGTGTTCGGCGGAGCCAAGGCGGGCGCGAACTGCGTCGAGGCCATCGTCCTGTTCGACAAGACCCTGGCGCGGCGGCTGGACAACCGGTTGAAACAGGCCGGGCAGGTGGCGTCCAAGGCGCGGATGCTGGCCGGGCCGATGCTGGGTCTGCTGGAGAGCGGCGACTGGGAAAGCGGCGGGGCCCACGCCAATCTGATGGCGCAACGTCTGGCGGCCGGGGTGGCGACCCGCTCGCCCTATGTTCTGGCCCATCCGGTCGAGGCCAACACCGTCTTCGTGCGGATGCCGGCCGAGGCGCACCAGAGGCTGAACGCCCTGGGCTGGGCCTGTTATCAGTTCGACGACGGGTCGGTGCGTTTCGTCTGTTCCTGGGCGACCGAAGAGGCGGCCGTGGACGAACTGATCGAGGCCGTCGCGGGGCTGAACTGATCCAGTATCAGATGGGCCGCGCGGCGGTTGAACACCGGATCCTCGGCGGCGATGAAGCCTTGTGAAAGCGGGCTGTCCAGCCAGCGGTAAGTCGTTGCCGTCACGGCGATAGAACCCCCAAGTCCCGACCCTCTGTGTATCAAGACGGAAAGGCGACTTGCAGGGGGCGTTCGTCCCAGTTTTGGGACGTTTCGCTGGGGCGGCTCGCCGGGGCGTTTCCCGAGACGTTTCCTGGGGGCGAAACCGAGCGCGGCCTTTCGGCCGCCGCATGGCCTGTCCATATGCACAGCCATGACGATGCGAGGTGGTGAACGCTCAGGCGGCCGACGTGACCCTATGGTCAAGGCGCAGCAGGCGGGGAGCGGGCAGGACAGGACGGACGGGCCGCCGACGCTTCAGGCGCTGGCGGACCTGGTCAAGCTGGTGGGCCGGTCGGGTGCGCCGCAGCTGCGATTGCGGCTGGTGTCCGCCATCGGCCTGACGCTGGCGGGCAAGGGGCTGGGGGTGCTGGCGCCCCTGGTGCTGGGCGCGGCGGTTAACCGGCTGGCGGCCGGACAGGGCGCGGCGGTGGCCGTGGGCTGGGGCTTTGCGGCCTTCGCCGTCGGCTGGGCGCTGGTGCGGTTCCTGTCCAGCGTGGCGCCGCAGATCTCTGACGTGGTCTTCGCCCCCGTGCGCTCGGCGGCCCAGAGGGCGACGGCCGCCGAGGCCTTCGCCCATGCCCTGAGCCTGTCGCTGGACTTCCACCAGACCAAGCGGTCGGGCGCCCTGTCGCGGACCATGGATCGCGGGTCGCGGGCGGTGGACTTCCTGTTGCGGATCCTGGCGTTCAACCTTGTGCCGACGGCGGTGGAGCTGGCGCTGGCGGCGGCGGTGCTGGGCGGGAAATACGACTGGCGGTTTGCGGCGGTCGCGGTGGCGGTGGTGGTGGTCTATACGATCGCCACCTTCGCCATGTCGAACTGGCGGCTGGAACACCGGCGGATCATGAACGCCGCCGATTCCGAGGCGGCCGGGGTCTCGGTCGACGCCCTGCTGAACTATGAGACGGTCAAGTCGTTCGGGGCCGAGACGCGGGCGGCCCAGACCTATGACCGGGCGCTGGGCGACTACGCCCAGGCGGCGCTGAAGGCCAATAGTTCGCTGGCCCTGCTGAACGGCATCCAGGCCCTGATCATGAACCTGGGCCTGGGCGTCATGGCGGTGATGGCCGGGTTCGAGGCGGCGGCCGGGCGGATGGGGCCGGGGGATGTGACGGCGGCGGTGCTGATCATGATCTCCCTGTATGCGCCGTTGAACATCCTGGGCTTCGCCTATCGGGAAATCCGTCAGTCCTTCATCGACATGGAGGAGATGCTGAAGGTGACGCGCCAGACGCCGCAGGTGGCGGATGCTTCCGACGCCGTCGCCCTGCCCAAGCCGGTGGACGCGCGCGGGGCCTCGGTCGAATTCGAACACGTCGGCTTCCGCCACGACGCACGGGCCAACGGGCTGGAGGATGTCTCCTTCGTCGCGGCGCCGGGCACGACGACCGCCCTTGTCGGGCCGTCGGGGGCGGGCAAGTCGACCGTCGTCAAACTGGCGCTGCGGCTGCTCGACCCGCAGGAGGGGCGGGTGCTGATCGACGGCCATGACGCGCGGGCGGTGACCCAGGCCTCGCTGCGGGCGGCGGTGGCCCTGGTGCCGCAGGACGTGGCACTGTTCAACGACAGCCTGTTCGCCAATATCGCCTTCGCCCGCCCCGACGCCGACGAGGCTCAGGTCTGGGCGGCGGCCGAGGCGGCGGAGCTGGCCGACTTCATCCGCGGCCTGCCGGACGGGATGGAGACCAAGGTCGGGGAACGGGGGCTGAAACTGTCGGGCGGCGAGCGTCAGCGGGTCGGGATCGCCCGGGCCCTGCTGGCGGACCCCTGTATCCTGATCCTGGACGAGGCGACCAGCGCCCTGGACAGCCGCACCGAGGCGGCGATCCAGAAGACGCTGAGGAAGGCGCGCAGCGGGCGCACGACCCTGGTGGTGGCCCACCGGCTTTCGACGGTGGCGGACGCCGATCAGATCCTGGTGCTGAAGGCCGGGCGGATCGTCGAGCGCGGGGCGCACCATGAGCTGGTGGCGCGGCTGGGCGGGGAATACGCCGCCCTGTGGCGCAAACAGACGCGCGGCGGCAAGCCGGATCAGGCCGAAGTCTGATCTGCCGAAGGCAGCTTGCGCTTCAGCACCTCGTTCAGATTGACCATGATGGCGGCGCGGGCCTCGGCGGCCTCGGGCGGCAAAGTCAGCAGGACCCGCATGGCCTGGGCGTGGACCACCGCGATCCGCCAGTCGAATCCGCCCTCGCGCGGGGCGGCGTCCAGCAGGTCGCACAGACCCTTGGCCGCCGCGCACAGGTCGTCCAGGGCGAAGGGGCTGGCCGCGTCGATGATCTGGCCCGAGGCTGCATAGGCCATGTCCAGCCGCAGCGGCTCCACCATGCCCGGCGCCGGCTCGGCCAGCAGGGCGGCGATGTTCTCGGTGATGACGGCCTGGGCCTGATCCCTGAGGGCGTCGAGATTGGCCTTGGCCTGGGCCAGGGCGGCGCCGACGCTGACGCCGCCGGGGCGGTCGACCATCGCCGCGAGGCGCGACCGACGCTGGACATGGGTGATGACGGTCATGCGAACTCCACGGTCTTCTTGCGGATTTCGTCCGCCCGGCGCTCTTCGCCGTCATAGTCCTCGTTCCGGAACCGGCGGTCCGGGCCCAGATAGTCGCCCACCTCAAGGAAGGGGCGGGTGTCGCGCGCGACCCACAGAATCCGCTCCAGCAGCATGGCGGCGCTGAAGGGCTTGGTGACGACGAAATTGGCGCCGCAGTCGCGGGCCTCGGTCACGCGGCCGCGACGGATGTGGCTGGCGGTCATGATCACGGGGGTGAAGGCGTTGGGATTGGGACCGGAACGCCGCAGCCAGCGAACCAGTTCAAACCCGTCGACGTCGGGCAGGTCGGTGTCGACGATCAGCAGATCGACCGGCTTGTCCTTGAGGATGCGCCGCGCCTCGCCGCCGCTGCCGACGGCGAAGGCCGGACGGATGCCGAAGCCGGACAGGGCGCCGGTGGTCAGGGTCAGCGAGAACGGCGAATCGTCGACGATCATCGTGACCGCGCCGCTGAGGTTGAATACCGCGCTCTCTCTGAGCGTATCGCCTTGCGCCGTCATGCCCGGTTACGCCCCCGATACCGTGAAGCCGGGAGGGTCGCCGGATATGGTGGACGCGCGGTTAATGCAGTTCGGTCAAAGGGCGCCGATGGCGTAGAAACGGTCGGCGCGCCGCTTCTTGATCTGCTGCGGCGACAGGCCTTCGAAGCTCTTCAGCTCGTCCGCCAGCACGTCGCCGACCGTCTTCATGACGGCCTTGGGGTTGGTGTGGGCGCCGCCGACCGGCTCCTCGATCAGGCGGTCGACGATCTTCAGCTGGATCAGGTCCGGGCCGGTGATCTTCATGGCCATGGCTGCGTCCTTGGCGCGCGCCCCGTCGCGCCACAGGATGCCGGCCGCGCCTTCCGGCGAGATGACCGAATAGATGGAGTGTTCCAGCATCAGCACGCGGCTGGCCGCAGCGATGGCGATGGCGCCGCCCGAACCGCCTTCGCCGGTCACGGTGGCGATGGAGGGCACGCCCAGGGTCAGGCAGCGTTCGGTCGAGCGCGCAATGGCCTCGGCCTGACCGCGCTCCTCCGCGCCCAGGCCCGGATAGGCGCCGGCGGTGTCGACGAAGCTGAGCACCGGCAGGCCGAACTGCTCGGCCATGTCCATCAGACGCACGGCCTTGCGATAGCCCTCGGGCCGGGCCATGCCGAAATTGTGGGTGATGCGGGTGGCGGTGTCGTGGCCCTTTTCGTGGCCCATGATCACGACCGGGCGGCCGCGGAAGCGGGCCAGGCCGCCCAGGATGGCCTGGTCGTCGCCGAACTGGCGGTCGCCGTGCAGTTCATTCCAATCGGTGAACAGGCCCTCGACATAGTCGACGAAGTGCGGCCGCTGCGGATGACGCGCGACCTGGGTCTTCATCCAGGGGTCGAGGCCGGAATAGGTCTTCCTGCGCAGCTGCTCGGCCTTCTTGCGCAGGCCGGCGATCTCGCTGTCGAATCCGCCCGAGGTCTCGGACAGGGCCGACAGTTCCTCGATCTTGGCTTCCAGATCGGCGATCGGCTTTTCGAAATCGAGATAGTGCGTGGCCATGGAGGCGTCCGGGAAGTCTGCGGGCGGGGCGCCCCAAGGGAAGGCGGGGGAAACTAGAGAGGTCAACGCCGCCGGGCAAGCGGGGGTTCAGTCCTTAGTTCCTTCTCCCATTGGGAGAAGGTGGCCCGAAGGGCCGGATGAGGGTTCCGCCGGTGGGGCAGTTCGCACCACATTGCCCCTCACCCTTTCGCGCAAGACCGATCGCTAAGCTCTCGGGTGCTCAAGCCCTCTCCCAACGGGAGAGGGGGATGTATTGACTACGAAGTCGCCGACCGCTTCGAATTTGATGGAGACGAGGCCGATGACGCCCATGTTTTCGGAAAGGAGATCGGCCGCGAAGTGGCGAGCCAGAACCTCGAACTCGGTAAACGTCGCTGTTTGGAGCACCAAGCCGACGATGTTCGATTCACTGCACCATGCTTCCGCCTCTGGATCCCAAGTCGCCTTGACGTAGAAATCCTCGGCCATGGCTCGATTATGCGCGCTCACTCGTCCCGCGCCAAGGGGTGGTTCCGGCGCACCACCTGGGCTAGGCGGTCCGTGGCGACGTGGGTGTAGATCTGAGTGGTGGCGATGTCGGCGTGGCCCAGCAGGGTCTGGACGACGCGCAGGTCGGCGCCGCCCTCCAGCAGGTGGGTGGCGAAGGCGTGGCGCAGGACGTGGGGGCTGACGCGGGCCGGGTCGATATTGGCGGCCAAAGCCGCCTCGTCCAGCAACTGTGCGAAGCGGCGCGGGGTCAGGTGGCCGGTCCTGCCCGACGAGGGGAAGAGCCAGGGACTGTCGGGGGCGGGCGGTTTGCGTTTGGCGTCGCGGGCGGTCAGCCAGGCCTTGATCGCCTCGCGGGCGGCGGCGTTGAGCGGGGCCAGCCGTTCCTTGCCGCCCTTGCCGCGCACGATCAGATAGGCGGGGTCGCGGCGCACGGCCTCGACCTTCAGTCCCAGAAGTTCGGAGACGCGCAGGCCCGAGGCGTAGGCCATCTCGACCAGGGCGACCAGACGCAGGCCCGCCGCCGCGTCGCGGGCGGCCGAGGCGGCCAGCAGGGCGTCGATCTCGTCCCTCGACAGGGTCTTGGGCAGGGGGCGGCCCTGTTTGGGGGCGTCGAGACGACGGGACGGATCGTCGGTGCGCCAGGCCTCGGCCAGGGCGAAGCGGTAGAACTGGCGCACGGCGGAGCGGCGGCGGGCCGCCGTGGCGGCGGACAGGCCCCGGCGCGAAAGGTCGGCGAACCATGCCTCGACCGCTTCGGCGTCGGCCTGCATCAGCCCGCCGGCGTCGGACAGATGGAGTTCGGCGTCGGTCAGGTCGCGGTTGTAGGCGGCCAGGGTGTGGGGCGAGGCGTCGCGCTCGACCGCCATCATCTCCAGAAAGGCCTCGATCTGGGGCGTCATGGCCGGCGCCCGGACCTATTCAGAAGCCTGAACGGCTGGCGCAAGGTCAGGCTTGGTGTAGAGGTTCTTCGGATCATGCCCGCCTGCGCCGTCGCCTTCGCCATTTCCTCGACCGTCCGTTCCGCCGGAGCCGCCGGATGAGGCGGCGCGCGAATCCGGGTCCGAACCGCACCATAGCCCTGGTCGGGCTGATGGGGGTGGGCAAATCGTCGGTGGGGCGCCGGCTGGCCAACCGGCTGAAACTGCCCTTCTTCGACGGGGACGTGGAGATCGAATCGGCCGCCGGGATGACGGTGTCGGAAATCTTCGCCGCCCTGGGCGAAGAGGAGTTCCGGGCCGGAGAGGCGCGGGTCATGCGCCGTCTGCTGGAGGGACCGCCCATCGTCCTGGCCACCGGCGGCGGGGCGATGATGAACCCCGAGACGCGCGCCCTGCTGAAGCAAAGGGCCGACATCATCTGGCTGAGGGCCGATCTGTCCGTGATCGCCGAACGGGTGGCGCGGCGGGACACCCGGCCCCTGTTGCGCGGCAAGGATCCGCTGGAGGTGCTGACCACCTTGGCCGAGGCGCGCTATCCCATCTATGGCGAGGCGGACGTGACCGTGGACGTGGGGCAGGGCTCGCACGGCCAGGCGGTCGACGCCATTCACAAGAACCTGCGCCGGCACTGGCGCCAGAGACGCCGCGCGGAGACGAAGACGTGACGACCATTCCGGTAAGCGGCGGGGCCTTTGCGGCCTATGACGTGGTGGTGGGGCGCGGCCTGCTGGTCCAGGCGGGCGCGCGGATCGCGCCCCTGGCCAAGGGGCGGACGGTGATCGTCACCGACGCGACCGTGGCGGCCATCCATGCCGAGCCCCTGGCCGCATCGCTGGCGGCGGCGGGGGTGAAGAGCGAGATCGTCACCGTGCCGGCGGGCGAGGGATCGAAATCCTTCGCCGAGCTGGAGCGGGTTCTGGACCGACTGCTGGAGATCGGTCTGGACCGCAAGGATGTGGTCGTGGCCCTGGGCGGCGGGGTGGTGGGGGATTTAGCCGGTCTGGCGGCGGCCCTCTACATGCGCGGGATCGACTTCGTGCAGATTCCGACGACCCTGCTGGCCCAGGTGGACTCGTCCGTCGGGGGCAAGACGGCCATCGATACGCCGCGCGGCAAGAATCTGGTCGGGGCCTTCCATCAGCCGCGTCTGGTGCTGGCCGACATCGACGTGCTGGCCACCCTGCCGGAACGGCAGGTGAAGTCGGGCTGGGCCGAGGTGCTGAAGCACGGGTTGATCTGCGACGCCGACTTCTTCGACTGGCTGGCGGGCGACGGCGCGGTGGGCGCCGAGGGCGATCCGGCGGCGCTGGAGCGGGCGGTGATCCGCTCGGTCGAGATCAAGAGCGCCGTGGTCGGCGAGGACGAGAAGGAGGCGGGGCGGCGCGCCCTGCTGAATCTGGGCCACACCTTCGGCCATGCGGTGGAGACCGAGGTCGGGTTTGACGAGGACGCCCTGGCGCACGGCGAGGCGGTGGCGTTGGGCTGCTGCATGGCCTTCCGCTATTCGGCGCGTGAGGGGCTGTGTTCGACCGTGGATGTGGCGCGGGTCGAGGCGGTGGTCGCGGCGGCGGGCCTGCCGACGCGGCTGGACCAGGCCGGGGCGTTCGCGGCCGAGCGGCTGCTGGCCCTGATGGCCGGGGACAAGAAGGCCGAGGGCGGGGCCCTGACCCTGATCCTGGCGCGCGGGATCGGCCAGGCCTTCGTGGCCAAGGGCGTGGACGCGGACAAGGTGCGGGCCTTCCTGATCGAGGAAGGCGCGAGCGCCTGATGCGGATCGCGGCGGTCCCTCTGGAGGACCGGTTCGTGCGGCTGGAGCCGTTCGAGGCCGGGCTGCGCGAGGCGGTGCGGGCGGCGCTGGACTGCGACGCCGAGGCCTGGGCCGGCATGGTCGGTTCGGCCCAGGGCGAGCATTTCGACGGTTGGTGGGACGCGGCCTTGGCGGCGATGCAGGCCGGGACGCGGATCGCCTATGCGGTGCGGCGGCGGTCGGACGGGGCGGTGGTCGGGACGACCAGCCTGTACGAGATCAATCCGGCCTATCGCCGCTGCGAGATCGGCTCGACCTTCTATCGGCCGGAGGCGCGGGGCGGGGCGATCAATCCGGCCTGCAAGCGGCTGTTGCTGGGCCATGCCTTCGAGGCGGGCGCGGTGCGGGTCGAGATCATCACCGACGCCCTGAACGCCCGCAGCCAGGCGGCGATCCTGAAACTGGGCGCCAGGGCCGAGGGCGTGCTGAGGAAGCACAAGATCACCTGGACCGGCCGGGCGCGGGACACGGCCGTCTTCGCCGTGATCGACGATCACTGGCCCGAGGTGAGGGACGGGCTGGACCGGCGGCTGGCGGGGTTCGCCTAGGCGCGCATCTCTTCGACCAGCGCCGCGATCAGCTCGGCGGCGGGCAGGGAGCGGGCCAGGGGCGCGCCCTGGCCGGCCCACTGGGCGCCGAAGCCGGGCTCTCCGGCGGCCTTGGCGGCGGCGTTGAGGGCTTTTCCGGCGTCGTAGGCGACGGGGTAGGCGGGAATGGCGGCGGCGGTGGTTGCGCCCCATGCGGTGAAGCGGTTGGCCAGGCAACGGGCGGGGCGACCGGAGACGGCGCGGGTCATGGTCGTGTGGTGCGCGGCGTCGCCGGACAGGGCGGCGCGATAGGCGGCGTCGGCGGCGCTTTCGGGACAGGCGATGAAGGCGGTGCCCAACTGGGCCGCGACGGCGCCGAGGTCGAGGGCGGCGCGGACGCCTGCGCCGTCCATGATCCCGCCTGCGGCGATGACGGGCAGGCCGGAGCGGACGACCAGAAGCCGGGTCAGGGCCAGGGTTCCCAGGCGGCTGTCGTCGGCGTCGGGATCGAACATGCCGCGATGGCCGCCGGCCTCCCAGCCCTGGGCCACGACGGCGTCGATCCCGGCGGCCCTGCAGGCCAGGGCCTCGTCGAGGCTGGTGGCGGTGGCGAGCAGCAAACAGCCGGCGGCCTTCAGGGCGCGGATGCGGGCGGCGTCGGGCAGGCCGAAGTGAAAGCTGACCACGGCGGGAGCGTCGGCGACCAGTCGGGCCAGCAGGACGTCGTCGTCGATGAAGCTCTGGTAGATGGTGTTCAGCCCGGCGGGCGGGGCGGCGTCGAAGGCGGCGAACCGGGGCGCCAGGGCGTCGAGCCAGGCGGCCTCGACGGCGGCGTCGCGGCGGGGCGTGGCGTGGACGAACAGATTGAGGTTGAACGGTCGGCCGGTGAGGGCGCGGGTGTCGGCGATCATCCGCCCTGCGCCGTCCGCGTCAGTCGCTCCGACGGCGATGGAGCCCAGGGCGCCGGCTTTGGAGACGGCGGCGGCCATCTGCGGCGTGGAGACGCCCGCCATCGGCGCCTGGATCAGGGGGGCGGACAGGCCGAGGCGGTCGATCAGGGACATGAGGTCGAACTAGGCGCCGCGCGGGGCGGCCGCAACCCGGTCCGTTGGGCGCGTCAGTCGACGGCGCGGCATTCGGTCGGCTGGCGACCCTCGACCGACCATGTGGCGAGCACGCCCTTGCCGCGCAGTTCGACGTTGGAGGCGCGGTACCAGATTCCGTCGGCGGCGCGCTCCTGATACAGGTCGATGGCCTCACCGGACGAGTTGCGGATGGTGGCCATCTGGCGGGGATTGTCGAAATCGACCGACAGGCGCTCGCCGTTGTCGCAGAGGTAAACCGTGTGGACGACGCGGTTCAGGGTGCGGTCCTGGATCTCGGCGCCGGTGCGCTGGCGGGCGGTCTGGGCCTCGATGGCGCGTTCCTTGACCTCGTCGCCGGTGCGGGGGGCGTCGGTCGGGCTGGGGCCGCAGGCGGCGAGCAAGGTCAGGGACGAAAGAGCGCCGACGAGGACGGATCGCGACAGGTTCGACGTGGGCAACTGTAATCCTCCAACGGCGCCGCTTGGCGCGCTGTCCTAACGTTTGGTGGAGCTAGACTGTTCCTTCCTTGGGAGGTGCTCAGTCAAAGCCAATCAAAAATGGAAACACATCCTACAGGATGTTTTTTGATATCTCAGGGTTGTCTTATTGTCCTATGCATGGTTAACTTCTTAAGTTGCCTTCTGGGGTGCGTGATGGAGGTCGCATGAAAATCTTTAGCATTTTCGCAGTGTTGGGTGCTTTAGCGTTCGTGGCCTTGACAGGCAGTGACAGCGTTAAGGCGCAGTCTTGTGCTGGTGAAAGCTGCCCCGTTCCTGATCACAGTCAAAAATTTAGATGTTATAATGGCTGTGACTATCAGCGTTCCAATGATGAGTTTAGATGTATTGAAAGGCCATCATATGTAATTACTGGTGAGGAGTGCATGGCTAAGGCGGAGGATATGTGGATTCAATGTTATCGGAACTGCAATTACGGGGGTTTATAAATATTCCATATCAAGCTTCGCTCGGTGATGACGTGAGGAGGGGCAACATTGTTATCAATGCGCCTACGGCTTGGGGTGACCTTGCGTGGAGATGCGAGTTTGAGATCACGGGAATGCACTCAGCATGGCATGCGGCTGGGATGTCACCGCTTGGCGCGATATTTTCGGCGATGCGGATGCTGAATGTCATAATTTCGATCCGCTATAGGGATTGGGCTTTTCAGGATGAGAATGGGGGCGCTCTTTTGCTTGATAACGAAGCCCGCATCTAAGCGGCTAAGTGCGCCGAGCTTTAAAAAAGCTGCGCAACATATTTGACGCCTCTTGCGCCAGAAGACCCGAGTCCGTCGCCGGGCGCCAGTGGCAGGTCGGTTGGTCGAAGAAGCGGGGGCCGTGTTTGACCGCGCCGCCCTTGGGATCGTCGGCGGCCCAGACGACGCGGCCGATGCGGGCGTGGCTGATCGCGCCGGCGCACATGGCGCAGGGCTCCAGCGTCACATAGAGGGTCAGGTCGGTCAGGCGGTAGTTCTGCAGAGTCTCGGCCGCGCGGCGCATGGCCACGATCTCGGCGTGGGCCGTGGGGTCGTGGGCGCCGATCGGACCATTGGCGCCTGTCGAAATTACCTCACCCGAGGCCGGATCGACAAGAATTGCGCCCACGGGCACCTCTCCTGCGTCCGCCGCCGCTTGCGCTTGGTCCAGCGCCATGCGCATGAACCGCTCATCATGGTCCGCCATACAGACGACAACGACAAGAAGCCCCGCGCCCGTCAAGACGAACGGTCGCCCCGGCCCTTTAAATCCTCCGGTCCCCGCAAGAGCGGCGACGGGACGAAATCCTTTGGCGACAAGCCACGCAGCCCTCGCGATGACGGCGCCAAACGCTTCGGCGACAAGCCCGATCGTGGAGATCGAGGCGACCGTCCGCGTGGCGGCAAGGACGGGAAGCCGGGCAAGGCGCCCGAAACCCCGCTGCGCGCCGAGCGAATCGCCAAGACCATGGCCCGCGCCGGCATCGCCTCGCGCCGCGAGGTCGAGCGGCTGATCGGTCTGGGCAAGGTGGCGGTCAACGGCCGCATCCTGGACACGCCGGCGACCCTGGTGACGCGCGACGACGTGATCACCGTGGACGGCAAGCCCATAGGCTCGACCCAGGCGACCCGCGTCTGGCGCTATCACAAGCCCGCCGGCCTGCTGACCAGCCACAGCGATCCGACCGGTCGCCCGACCGTGTTCGACGCCCTGCCGGCCGGCCTGCCGCGGGTGATCTCGGTCGGACGACTGGATCTGGCGACCGAAGGCCTGCTGCTGCTGACCAATGACGGCGAGCTGAGCCGGGCGCTGGAACTGCCCTCGACCTCGCTGGTGCGTCAGTACCGGGCGCGGGCGCGGGGCAAGATCACCCAGGCCCAGCTGGACGCGCTGAAGGACGGGGTCGTCGTCGACGGCGTCTCCTACGGGCCCATCGAGGCGACGCTGGACAAGGCCAAGGAGTCCAAGTCCGAGGACGGCCGCGCCCCGGCCAATCTGTGGATCTCGGTGTCGATCACCGAGGGCAAGAACCGCGAAGTCCGCAAGGTGCTGGAATCGGTCGGCCTGACCGTCAACCGCCTGATCCGCCTGGCCTATGGCCCGTTCCGTCTGGACGTCCTGCCCATCGGGTCGGTGGAAGAGGTCGGACCGCGCGTGATCCGCGAACTGCTGGCCGACTACATCCGGCCCGAGAACCTGCCGACCGGCAATACGGTCGAGACGCCCGCGCCCATCCCCGGTCGTCGGGTGTCCACGCCGATCGTCAAGGGCAGGTCGGGTTCGGCCATGTCGGATCCGTCGCGCAAGCCCAGCCGCGTCCGCGCCGCCGAGACGGCCCAGGCCGATGCGGTCGAGCGCCGCGAGCGGCCGCCGAAGAAGGAAGGCTGGGCCAAGGCCGCGCCCAAGACCGGCCATCCCAAGAAGACCTTCAAGCCGCGCGAGGGCGCGCCCGCCGACGGCGAACGCCCGGCCCGCGCCTACAGGCCGCGCGAGGACGGCGACCGGCCGGCGCGCGCCTTCAAGCCCCGCGAGGGCGCCCCCGCCCGCAGCGGCGACGGCCCCAAGCGCGAATACAAGCCGCGCACGGGCGGATCCGACGGTCCCAAGCGGGACTTCAAGCCGCGCGGCGCCGGCGCGAGTTCGCCGAGCGGTCGCGAGACCCGGCCGCCCCGCACGGGCGGCGGCAAGCCGGCCGGGCCTTCGGGCACGAGCGGCCGCGCGCCGGGGGGCAAGCCCCGTACGCCCCGGAGCTGATCCGTGCGGATCGTTTCGGGCAGTCTGAAGGGCCGGGCCATTGTCGCGCCCGAGGGCCAGAACACGCGCCCGACCTCGGACCGGGCGCGCCAGGCCCTGTTCAATGTGCTGGAGCACGCCGCCTGGGGCGAGAGCCTGCAGGGGGCGCGGGTCATCGACCTGTACGCCGGATCGGGCGCCCTGGGCTATGAGGCGATCAGCCGGGGCGCGGGCTTCTGCCTGTTCGTCGAGATCGACGACGACGCGCGCGGCGCGATCCGCGAGAACGCCGACGCCTATGGGGTGATGGGACGGACGCGGGTGCACCGGCGCAGCGCCACCGACCTCGGCGTGCGGCCCGGATCGGCGGGCGAGGCCTTCGACATCGCCTTCCTGGACCCGCCCTACGCCAAGGGGCTGGGGGAGCAGACGCTGGTGCGCCTGCTGGAAGGGAACTGGCTGAAGCCCGGCGCCCTGGTGGTGTTCGAGCGTGGCTCGGACGAGCCCGAGATCGACACCCCCGGCTACGAGCGGCTGGACGCGCGGGACTATGGCGCGGCGCGGGTGCTGTTCCTGAAGGTGGCCGCGTCTCCGGCGGGCTGACCCTCGGAAGAAATTTTTTCGAGTGCAGTTTGGTGCACTTTCAGGGCGAGGGGCGGGGCCGCCAGCCACAGGGCCTCGGCCTCGGTCTCGTCGTCCTCGGGCGCTTCGGCGGCGAGCAGGGCCTGGATCTGCATCGGGGTCATGCCGGGAAACATCTCGGCGTCCAATGCGTCGGAGGCCTCGCGCAGTTCCAGCCACAGCCGACGCCAGCGGCGCGCCTCGGTGGCCTTGCCGACCTCCAGCGCCTCGACGAAGCGAAGCTGGGCGGTCTCCACCTGATCGTCCAGGGTGACGTCGTCATAGATGGACCGATCGACCTCGCCGGGCGGCGGCAGGATCTCGTCGCTGCGGCGCCAGCCGTATTTGCGCGCACGACGGCGAAAGGCGGACAGGCCCAGGTCGTGACGCCGACAGACCGTCTCGGCGGTGAGGCCGGACAGATAGTCGTCCCGGGCCTGGGCCCAGACGGAGATGGAGCGGATGCGATAGGTCTGGCTCATGGCGGGAACCATAGACCGTCGTTACGTCAAATTGGGTCGTAGGTCTTGAGCGCCTCCAGCGCCACCCGGTGCGCGGCCATCCGGCGGCGGCAGCGGCGCGCGTGGTTCAGGTAGAAGCCGATACAGGCCGCCAGGAAGACGGCGGCGCCGGCCAGGATCGGACCGCGCTGTTCGACGACCGGCTCGGCGAGCCACAGCATGAGGATCAGGAAGGCCATGCCGGCCAGGCTGATGGCCACACCGGCCCAGGCCCAGCGGTAGCCGATGCGGGCCTGACCCAGGGCCGAGCGCAGCACGGCCTCGGGCGTGTCGGTCAGCAGGCCGGGATCGCCGCGCCGCGACCACAGGGTCAGGGCCAGGGCGAACAGGACGAAGACCAGGGCGGCGCCGGCGACGGGCAGGGGGACGCCCCGCCACATCGCCCAGCCCATGACGCCGAGCACGGCGACGCCGCCGCCGATCTCCGAGATGAAGTTGAGCCGGGCCAGCCGGTCGCGACGGCGCAGCGACCGGATCATCGCGGCGTCGAGGCGGGGGCCGTCGTCGGGCGTCTCGGCCCAGGCCTGGGTCAGGTCGGTCCAGTCGTCATCAGGTCGGGTCATGGCTGGGGCTCCGGGTTCATGGCCGCACCCATGGCGAGTCGCAGGGCGGCCTTGGCGCGGGTCAGGCGGATGGAGACGGTGTTGGGGTTCAGGCCCAGCATCTCGGCGATCTCGGCGGGGGCGAAGCCTTCCAGGGTCAGAAGCGCGGGCTGGCGCAGCGACAGGGGCAGGGCGCGCACCGCCCGGCCCAGACGGTCGTGCAGGTCGCGGGTCTCGGCCGTCTCGTGCGGGGTGGGGGCGTCGGAGGGGGCGGTCTCGTCCAGAGGCTGGCGGCGCGGCTCGGCGGCCTCGCGGGCGACATGGGTGACGGCGCGGTTGTGGGCCACGCGGGCGATGAAATGGCGCAGCGGCGCCTCGCCCCGGTGTTTCGGCAGAGCGCGCCAGACGGCCAGCAGAATATCCTGCTCCAGTTCGCGGCGGCGCTCGCGGTCCGCCTCATAGGCCGAGGCGATGCGGCGCAGCATGGCGCCGTGCTCGGCGATCAGGGCTTCGAAGGTCTGGTCGCGTCCCAAGCGCGGCGGGCTCCGTGAAAAATCCTCGGTCGGGATGAAAGACTCAGGCGGAGGCCGAGACTTTCAGGTCAGGCGTCGAAAAACGAGAGGAGTTCGCCATGACGATCGAGAGCGGAGTTGTCGAAAAGCCGAAAGCCGGGGTGCTGACGCGCGGCAAGGGGTTTCTGAAGGTTCTGGCCGGCCTGTTGCTGGTGGCGGCGGTCGGGGCGTGGATCTCGTTGGGGATCGGCCTCTATCTGGACGTGGACAAGGGGGCGCGGCTGACCCTGGCCATCGTCGCGGCGGTGTGCACCGAGGCCCTGTTCTGGACCGCGGCGGCCCTGCTGGGCGTGTCGGTGGTCGAGGCGCGCAAGCGGATCTGGAGGAAGATCACCAGGCGGGGAGGGGCTTAGAACCTCTGACGCGTCAATCCTCCCCCTTTGGGGGAG
>NZ_JBIIOP010000005.1:0-214674 GCF_044336875.1 Brevundimonas sp.
TTTTTTTTTTTTTTGGTGGGGGGGGGGGGGGGGCCGGGGGGGCGGGGGCGCCCCCCCCCCCCGACGCCCCACCGCCGCCGGCGCAACATTCCCCGCCCCTCCGATCATTGAAATCCCTCGCCTTTCGAGAAATTTCAGACAATCGGCGCCCCACCCCTTGCCGCCCCCGCATACTGTCGCCGCCTCGCGCACGGGGCGGATCGGCGTCGGAGGGGCGCATGGACGAGGACAGGACGAAACGGCCCGGCTACGGGTCATACGGCGAATGGGAGTGGGACGACGACCACCCCCTGGTCGCCCCCCACAGCCTGACCAACGCCGACGTCGGCGATCCGCCGCAACCCGGCGACGACCGCCCCCTCTATGACGGCCGCCCCGTCCGCGACCCCTACGCCCGGCGCGGCGGCTATCGTCATGTCCCGGACGAGGTCTGGGCGCAGGCGGGCCAAGCCTATCTGAACGGAGACTCGGCCGAGACGGTCTGCGACCGCCACGGTCTGGCCCTGTCCACCTTCCGCCAGCGCGCCCGCGCCCAGGGCTGGCGGCGCCGGGATCAGGACTGGGTCGATCCTGAACCCGTCGATCTGGCCGCCGAGGTCGAGGCCGGCCTGCCCGACTACGCCGACATCGCCCGCCACGCCCTGGTGCGGCTGAACCGCGCCGTCCTGGCCGGCCGCGCCGTCGAGGCCGCTCGCTGGATGCGGATCCACCGCCAGATGCTGGCCTTCGCCCAGCAAGACCCAAGGGCCGATCATCCCCCCTCGGGGGAGGTGGCGGCGCAGCCGACGGAGGGGGCTCTCCCCACCCCACGATCCCCCAAGCCCCAACCTGCTCCCAGGCCGGCCGATCCGCTGGACCTCGCCATGACCCAGGCCCGCCTGGCCGAGACCCTGGCCCGTTCGGCCGGCAGCCTGCTGACCCTGGGCGAGCCCGGCCGTCGCCTGATCGACAAGGGGATGGAGGCCCTGGCCTTCATGTCCGCCCCGTCGCCCTCGAATTCGGCGATTTCGGACGATTCAGACGGTTCGGACTCTGTTTTTCCGAACGGCGCTGATCAGCCGGAGGCGACGCCGCCCGAACCCGGCCAGGCCCCGCCCTGATCCCCTTTCACAACGTCCCGCCTCCCGCCCCATAGACGCTGCGCTCGCCAAAACCCTCTCCCGCCTGCGGGGGAGGCGGCCCGGCGTTCGCGCAGCGAACCAGGGTCGGAGGGGGTGGCGTCGCCAGGTCGCGAAACGCCCCCCATCGTCAGGCGTCTCGCTACGCGCCACGGCCTGCGGCTTCCCCCGCAGGCGGGGGAAGGTCGTTTCCCTTTTCCCGATTTCACTTGCGGCCAGCGGCTCGCGGCGCTCCATTGGCGCCACGCAATTCAGGGGCCTGCCATGATCGACCGTCGTCGCCTTCTTCTGTCCGCCGCCGCCGGCGCGGGTCTCGCCGCCGCCGGCGGCCCCGCCTTCGCCCGGCCCGCCCAGGCCGGCGACGCGGCCGCCGCCAAGGTGGCGCTGAAGACCTATATGGACCAGGCCTTCGAGAAGACCCTGGACCTGGCCCCCGAGGCCGTCACCGCCTTCGGCCTGGACAACGGCCCGCGCGCCGCCGCCAAGTCGCAGCTGACCGTCCCGACCCTGGAGAACGAGGAGACGTTCCGCGCCTTCACCAAGGCCCAGCGCACGGCGCTCAGCGCCCTGGACCGGGCCTCGATGGATGAGCAGGACGGCATCTATTACGACACCATCGCCGACAATCTGGACGCCACCATCGCCACCTTCGCCATCCCCTATGGCCAGGGCGGATGGCCCAACCCCTACCGGGTCAGCCAGCAGGGCGGCGCCTATCAGTCGACCCCCGACTTCCTGGCCAACCAGCACACCATCGAGACGGCCGCCGACGCCGACGCCTATGTGGCCCGCGTCGCCGCCTTCGCCGACGTCCTGAGCGCCGAGACGGACCGGCTGCGCGAGGACTACGCCCTGGGCGTCATCCCGCCGGACTTCATCCTGGCCAAGGCCATCCGCCAGCAGGAGGGTATTCTCGGCACGGCCGCCGCCGCCTCGCCCCTGGTCGCCTCGGTCGTCGACCGCACCGGCGCCAAGGGCCTGACCGGCGACTGGGGCGCCCGGGTCGAGACCCTGCTGAGCCAGAAGGTCTATCCCGCCCTGTCGGCCCAGAACGAACTGCTGAAGGCCGCCCTGCCCCGCGCCGGGCACGAGGCCTCGATCCGCCGCCTGCCCCAGGGCCAGCAGTATTACGCCAACAGCCTGCGCTACATCACCACCACCCGTCTGACCGCCGACGAGATCCACCGCACCGGCCGCGACCAGATGGCCGAACTGACCGCCCGCGCCGACGTCCTGCTGAAGGCGCAGGGCCTGACGCAAGGCACGGTCGCCGAGCGGATCCGCGCCCTGGGTCAGGATCCGAAATATGTCTACGCCAACACCGACGCCGGCAAGGCCGAGCTGATCGAGAAGCTGAACGAGCAGATGGCCGACATGCAGGCTCGCCTGCCGACCGCCTTCGGCCGCCTGCCCAAGGCCACGGTCCAGATCAAGCGCGTCCCGCCCGAGATCGAGGCCGGCGCACCCATGGGCTATTACAATTCGCCCAGCCTGGATGGGACGCGGCCCGGCATCTACTGGATCAATCTGAAGGACACGGCGGAATGGCCGTCCTGGACCCTGCCGACCCTGACCTATCACGAGGCCACGCCGGGCCACCATCTGCAGATCAGCCTGCAGCAGGAGAGCGAGGCCGCACCCAAGCTGATGAATCTGCTGGGCTTCTCCTCCTACGTCGAGGGCTGGGGCCTGTACGCCGAACAGCTGGCGGACGAGATGGGCGCCTATGAGAACGATCCGGTCGGCCAGATCGGCTATATCCAGTCGCTGATGTTCCGCGCCGCCCGTCTGGTGGTCGACACCGGCATCCACTCCAAGGGCTGGAGCCGCGAACAGGGCATCCAGTACATGATGGAGGCCTATGGCGATCAGGAGGGCGCGGCCGTGTCCGAGGTCGAACGCTATTGCGGCTGGCCGGGCCAGGCCTGCGCCTACAAGGTCGGCCACAACGAATGGGTCCGCCTGCGCGAAAAGGCCAGGACGGCCCTGGGACCGAAGTTCGACCTCAAGGGCTTCCACGACACCGCCCTGGCCACCGGCGGCGTGCCCCTGTCGGTGCTAGAGCGGATCGTCGACGGCTGGGTGGCGTCGAAGGCGTGACCGATAGGGGATAAAGGGCCGGAGATATGCGAGCGCCAACGGCTACGAGCGTCGATTCAAGTCGGCTGATGAGACGCAGAACGCGTTTGTGGAGCGAATTCCAGAAATGGATCGACCTCCACAGCGATCAACGCTGGGTATTTCGCGGACTGGGCGACCGGGATTTCACGCTTACGCCCAGCGCCGGCCGACGCAGCGACTACAGCCTGGCGGACGAGCGGACCATACTGGACATCTTCAAGAAGCGGGTCGCCGAGTTCAATGGCCCGCTTGCGCCAGACGACTGGGACGCCCTTGCCCTGGCCCAGCATCATGGCCTCCCGACACGGCTGCTGGATTGGACCACCAACCCACTGGTCGCCGCCTACTTCGCCGTCTCTTCCGCCCCCAAACCGGTCAGGATGAGACGGATGAGCAACACTGGTCGTTCGGCAGGGCCGCCCCTGTTCGCCGCACCGCCTGCCGCCTCTACGACCGCGCGTATCGTCGCCTATCGTGTTTTGCCGGGCATGGTCCTCGGCGACGAAGACAAACCCTTCGAGGTCTCAAAGGTGGGTTTTATCTCACCAAGATCCCTTACCGGTCGCATCGTAACGCAAGGCGGCGTGTTCAGCGTTCATCCGCAACCAGATGTCCCTTGGCAGGAACCGCTGTCCCGCGCCAAACACCTGTTTGACATTCCGGGCGAGGCTCGCGCCTTCTTTCAGCGCAGACTGTTCTATCTCGGCATCGAGCCACAGCGTATAATGGGCGGACTGGACGGTTTGGGCGCGCGCATCGCCTGGCAGTACCGATCCGATATCGGCCTTGGAGCGTTGCGTTGACATGACCCACGCACTGGACATCAAGTTTCTCGCCCCGCTCGAAGCTGATCGGCGCTCCCAAGTGATCGACGCCATCTCGGACCTATCTGCAGAGGACGAGGTCCTCTCAGATGCGATGGGAGATCTGAGTCTGTTGTCGAAGGCGACTGTCTTCGACGGCATCGACCCCAGCCCAGACGGCATCTTCAAGGTCGGAAAATCCGACGAAAAATCAAATACTTTCGAAGCCAACGCCACCGTCTACGTCACTCTCCAGTATGGCGGATCCAAGGACGGCGTAGCCATGAGCGACGCCTACCCGGCGTCGGTAGCCGGCCATTTCGAACAGGACCGGGTCGTCATCGACCAAGTCACGGTGAATACACGATCATTCTACGAATGATCTACCGACTGCGGCTGCGCCAGGTCATCGGCCAGTAGTCGCTGGGGACGCCGGCGCAGTCGCCCATCACGCTCTCGCCGCCCAGGGTGAAGCGGTCGCCGGTCCAGACCCAGGTCTGGCTGACGCCGCAGTCGCCTATGCCCCGCCCCTTGGCGAAGGCCGACAGGGTCCGGCTGCCGGGGTCGTACTGGCCGTTGACGGTGGAGTTGTCGGGCTGGTCCACGCCCCGCCCGGCGCCGCCGGTCCCGACCAGATCGACGGGCCGGGGGTCGCGACCGCCGGGCCCGGTCACATACCAGTTGTGGGTGACGTTATAGGCCCCCGCCCCGCAGGGCACGCCCCACAGCTCGGTGCGGGCGTCCAGCCGGGCCGAGATGACCATGTCGCCGACCGCAGGGTTCTGCGACTCCTTCAGGCAGGTCCCGACCTCGGTGCGCGAACGCAGGGCGGCGGGCACGGTCTGGCCCTGGTCGCCGAACCCGGCCTGGTTCGCCGCCGGCGCAGGCGCGACCACCGGCAGGGGCGGCGCGACGGGCACGCTCGAAGCCGGCCGGTCGCCCCGCCGGACCAGGGCCGTCGGGGTGTTCAGCCGCCCCTGTTTCTCGTCGATCCACAACAGGGCGGCGGATGCGCCGTTCAGGGAGACGATCTGGCTGGCGGCGCCGCGAATGGTCGCGGTCTTGCCCTGCAGCATGGCGTCGATCACGGCGAGGGCGTCGGTGCGGATCGCGCCGATCGGCGTCTCGGGATCGCCGCTCTGAGACGCGGGGTAGGCGCGGGCGTCGATGACCAGGGCGATCTGACCGGCCTTGCGCCCCTCGTCGGGCCAGTAGCCGAAATCGATCTCCGGCCTGGCGTCCGGGCCGGGCTGCAGCGTGACGCGGACCCAGCCCGCCCCGAACTCGGGCGCGAAGCCGAAGGCCCAGCAGGCGCCGTCATTGCCGCAGGTCACGCTCCAGTCCCGGAACCGCCGCGTCTCGCTGCGGGTCTGAAGGACCGGAGCGGCGGCGGCCGGCGCCGTCGGAGACGCCGCCGACGGCGCATGGGCCTGCCCAGGCGGAACCGCCGGCCTGTCCTTGCGGTCGCACGCCGCAAGAGCGGCCACAGCGGCCCCGATCATCAAGGCCGTAGACAGTTTGGACATGGCGGCTCCTCAGACCTTGCGCAGGGCTTCGGGTCTGTGCGCAGCCCGGGCGCCCGTCTTGTCGCTCTCGACCAGATACTCGGGCGCTTCCTTCGAGGCCGCAACCTCATGATCCTTGATAGACGTAGGCCGGGTGAGCCTGCGCACGACCCGCCCCGTGGTCGAACCCTGGCTGTGGCTCCAGCGGACCTTGTCGCCGGGCTTCAGGCTCTTGTCGGTCATCTCGTCTCGCCGTCGTTGTTCTCCGCTTCAGCGAGCAGCGGCAGCATCAGTTCCTCGTCCACCACCGTCGGCGGCTCGCCGAACCGTTCGATCCAGGCCTCAACCAGGTCGTTAGCCGTATCCATCGTCTGTATTCCCCGCGGTTACCAACCGTTAGGAAAGTCCGCCGCGTCGCCCGGGTTCAGCTTGGCCGTGGGTGACGATTTCAGGGCAGGGTTAATCCCCGCCGGGGTTTGCGCGAGCGCGCGGCCCCGCTATATCCCCGCCACGACATAACCTTCCCCAAAGCTCAGAGGCGGACACGCATGGCCAAGATCAAGGTCGAAAACCCCATCGTCGACATCGACGGCGACGAAATGACCCGCATCATCTGGCAGATGATCAAGGACAAGCTGGTCTTCCCGTTCCTGGATCTCGAGCTGGACTATTACGACCTGGGCATGGAGCACCGCGACGCCACCGACGACCAGGTGACGATCGACGCCGCCCACGCGATCCAGAAGCACGGCGTCGGCGTCAAATGCGCCACCATCACCCCGGACGAGGCCCGGGTGAAGGAATTCGGCCTGAAGAAGATGTGGAAGTCGCCGAACGGCACCATCCGCAACATCCTGGGCGGCGTGGTCTTCCGCGAGCCGATCATCTGCTCGAACGTGCCGCGCCTGGTGCCGGGCTGGACCCAGCCGATCGTCGTCGGCCGTCACGCCTTCGGCGACCAGTACAAGGCCACCGACTTCCTGATGCCCTCGGCCGGCACCCTGACCATCAAGTTCGTCGGCGACGACGGCGCGGTCATCGAGCACGAGGTCTACAAGGCCCCGGCCGCCGGCGTGGCCATGGCCATGTATAACCAGGACGAGTCGATCAAGGAGTTCGCCCACGCCTCCTTCGCCTACGGCCTGCAGCGCAACTACCCGGTCTATCTGTCGACCAAGAACACCATCCTGAAAGCCTATGACGGCCGCTTCAAGGACATCTTCCAGGAAGTCTTCGACGCCCACTACGCCGCCGAGTTCAAGGCCCGCGGCCTGACCTACGAGCACCGCCTCATCGACGACATGGTCGCCGCCGCGATGAAGTGGTCGGGCGGTTTCGTCTGGGCGTGCAAGAACTACGACGGCGACGTCCAGTCCGACGTTGTGGCCCAGGGCTTCGGCTCGCTGGGCCTGATGACCTCGGTCCTGATGACGCCGGACGGCAAGGTGCTGGAGACGGAAGCCGCCCACGGCACCGTGACCCGCCACTACCGCCAGCACCAGAAAGGCGAGGCCACCTCGACCAACTCGATCGCCTCGATCTTCGCCTGGACCCGCGGCTTCAAGCACCGCGCCAAGCTGGACGACAACGCGGCCCTGGGCGTCTTCGCCGACACCCTGGAGAAGGTGGTCGTCGACACCGTCGAGGCCGGCTTCATGACCAAGGATCTGGCGCTGCTGGTCGGCGACCAACAGGGCTGGCTGACCACCGAGGGCTTCCTCGACAAGGTCGCCGAGAACCTCAAGGCCGCCCTGCCGGAAGCCGCCTAAGCGATCCGGCCCCGCCGCTGTCGCTGCAAGGGGACGCCCGTCGTCCTCAAGCAGCGCGAAGCGCGGTAGGACCAAAAGACGTCCTCAAGCAGCGCGAAGCGCGGTAGGACCAAGCAAGAGACCAGCCCCGCCGGATCGCTCCGGCGGGGCTTTTCGTTGCGCCCCCTGCCCCTTCGTGCATGATCGGCGGCGAACGCCTTGGGGGGCGTAAGGGGATCGTCGTGAAACGACTGTTCGGAAATCTGCTGGTCGCGGCCTTTGTGCTCGCGGTCCTGGCCTTCTTCGCCGCGCCGGCGGTGGGCTTCTTCGCCATTCGCTCGGCGGCCGAGGCCAGCGACGTGCAGGGACTGACGCGGCTGGTCGACTTCGCCGCCGTGCGCCAGTCGCTGCGACCCCAGTTGCTCGGCCGCCCCCAGGCCTCGGCGCCTGCGCCTTCCTTCCTTGAGGATCCGATCGGCGCTTTCCGCCGCCAGCTGGAGCAGAACCCCATCATCGGCGCGCCCGATGTGGACGCCTATCTGACCCCGGCGGCCCTGGCGGCCCTGACGCGGGGCGACGGCCGCTACGCCAGCCAGTGGTCCGCGACCGCAAGCCATCCCAGCGACGTCGACAAGCCCTGGCCCAAGCCGGTCTTCTGGGGCGTGAACCGGGCGCGGCTGGCGGTCGAGGACCAGGGCGGATCGCGCACCGTCTTCACCTTCGAGCGGCGCGGTCCGTTCGAATGGAAGCTGGTCCACATCGGCCTGCCCGACGGCGCCGCCCCCGCCGTGGCCGCGCCAGCGAAGACCAAATGATCGGAAACGTCGCGGCCGCTGCGGCGTTGGCCTTTCAGGAGCAAGCATGAAGAAGATCGCCATCGGACTGGCCGCGGCCATTATGGGCCTGGCGCTGGTCGCCTGTTTCGTCTCGCCCTTCGTGGCGGCGCAGGGGCTGATCCGCGCCGCCCGCACCGGCGATGCGGCGGGACTGGAGCGCTATGTCGACTTCCCCGCCTTCCGCACCAGTCTGAAGGCCGAACTGAACGCCCGCGCTTCTCAAGAGATCCGCGACCGGGCCAAGGGCGACACCGGTCTGGCGGCGCTCGGGATGCTGCTGGCCCCGACCCTGGTCGAGGGGGCGGTGGACGGCTTCGTCACCCCTCAGGGGGTCGCCGCAATGGTCCGTTCGGCCGAAACGCCCAAGCCCGAGAAACCCGTCCCGGCGTCGGATACGCCCGCGACGCCGAAGGATCGGCTGCACCAGTCCTGGGCCTATCGCGGGATCAACCGTTTCGCCGTCACCCTGACGCGAGAGGATCGTCCTGACGACGCCCTGGTGCTGATCATGGAGCGACGCGGGCCGCTGAGCTGGAAGCTGGCGGGGGTGGATCTGACCCCGGATCCGATGGATTGAGCCCTCGGCGAAAGATTGAAACGCCGAAGGATTGTCTGCGGAATCGTGCGCGCATGATGATGGGCGCCCACTAGTCTTCCCCCGCTGGCGGGGGAAGTGTCAGCTCGTCGAGCGCAGCGAGACGGCTGACGATGGGGGGAGTTTCTCTTCTGAAAGAAGGAAGACGTCCCCCTCCGTCGCTTGTCCGGCTACGCCGGACGCCGCGACACCTCCCCCGCAAGCGGGAGAGGGTCTGGCAGGCCTCAGCCTTTCAGCGCCTCGCGCACGGCGTTCAGACCGTCCTCGGCCTTCGAGCCGTCCGGGGCGCCGCCCTGGGCGAAGTCGGGCTTGCCGCCGGCGCCCTGGCCGCCCATGGCGATGACGGCGGCGCGGGCCAGGTCGGCGGCGTTCACTGACCCCGCCACGTCCGAGGTCACGGCGACGGTGACGGCGGCCTTGCCCTCGGTCACGCCGATCAGGGCGACGACGCCCGAACCGACCTGTTTGCGGAAGTCCTCGGCCAAGCCGCGCAGACCCTTGCCGTCCACGCCGTCCAGGACGCGGGCGATCAGCTTGACGCCGTTGATCTCTTCCGGCGCGGATGCGGCGCCCGAGCCGCCGCCCAGGGCCAGTTGCTTCTTCAGCTCGGCGACCTGTTTCTCCAACGTCTTGACCGAACCCTGCAGGGCCTCGACCCGGCCCGGCACGTCCAGGGGCTGGATCTTGAAGTCGCGGGCGAGGCCGCGCGCGACCTTGGCCTGGGCTTCCAGATACAGGCGGGCCGCCTCGCCGGTCAGGGCCTCGATGCGGCGGACGCCGGCGGCGACGCCGGTTTCCTGGATCACCTTGAACAGGCCGATGTCGCCGGTGCGGGCGACGTGGGTGCCGCCGCACAGTTCGACCGAGTAAGGCGCGTTGTCGCTGACCAGCGAACGACCCAGGGTCAGGACGCGAACCTCTTCGCCGTATTTCTCGCCGAACAGGGCGATGGCGCCGGCCTCGATGGCGTCGGCCGGGGCCATCAGCTGGGTCTCCGCCGCGACGTTCTGGCGGATCACGGCGTTGACCTCGGCCTCGATGGCGGCCAGCTCGTCCTCGGTGACCGGGGCGGAGTGGCTGAAGTCGAACCGGGCGCGTTCGGAATCGACCAGTTGGCCCTTCTGGGCCACCTGCGGGCCGAGGATGTTCTTCAGGGCCGTGTGCAGCAGGTGGGCGGCCGAGTGGTTGGCGCGGGTGGTCGTGCGCTTGTCGGCGTCGACCAGCTGGGCGACGCGGGCGCCGATCTCCAGCTTGCCGGCCGTGATCTGGGCCGACAGGACGTGCAGGTCTCCGGCGTGTTTCTTGACGTCCAGCACCTCGGCCTCGCCGCCCGGCCATTCCAGCGTGCCCTGGTCGCCGGTCTGGCCGCCGCTCTCGGCGTAGAAGGGGGTGGTGTCGAACAGAATCTCGACGATGTCGCCGGCCTCGGCCGCCTCGACCGGGGCGCCGCCGTTCATGAGGACCAGGACCTCGCCCGAGCCCTCGATATTGTCGTAGCCGGTGAAGACGGTCGGGCCCATCCGGTCGCGCACGGCCAGCCATTCGCCGGCGTTGGCGGTCTGGCCCGAGCCCTTCCAGTTCTCGCGCGAACGCTGGCGCTGTTCGGCCATGGCTTCCTGGAAGCCGTCGACATTGACCGAGAAGCCGCGACGACGGGCCTCGTCCTGGGTCAGGTCCAGCGGGAAGCCGTAGGTGTCGGACAGGGTGAAGGCCGTCTGGCCGTCCAGCATGTCGCCGGGCTTGAAGCCCTGAACCGCCGTGTCGAACAGGGTCATGCCCCGGCCGAGGGTGGTGCGGAAGCGGATCTCTTCCTGCTTCAGCGTATCCTCGATGAAGGGCTGGGCGCGGGCCAGTTCGGGATAGGCGTCGCCCATCTGGGCCACCAGGGTCGGGACCAGACGGTGCATCAGCGGATCGGACGCGCCCAGCAGGTGAGCATGGCGCATGGCGCGACGCATGATGCGGCGCAGGACATAGCCCCGGCCCTCGTTCGACGGGGTGACGCCGTCGGCGATCAGGAAGGAGGACGAGCGCAGGTGGTCGGCGATGACCCGGTGGCTGGCGGCTTGGTCACCTTCGGACCTGGTCGAGGTGGCGTCTTCGGAAGCGGCGATCAGGGTCTTGAACAGGTCGGTCTCGAAGACGGAATGCACGCCCTGCAGGACGGTGGTCATCCGCTCCAGACCCATGCCGGTGTCGACGCTGGGCTTGGGAAGACTGCGAACGATCTGGTCGTTCTCCTTCTCGAACTGCATGAAGACGTTGTTCCAGATCTCGACGTAGCGGTCGCCGTCCTCGTCTGGCGAGCCGGGAGGGCCGCCGGCGATCTTGTCGCCGTGGTCCCAGAAGATCTCGGTGCAGGGGCCGCAGGGACCGCTGTCGCCCATGGCCCAGAAGTTGTCGGCGCCGGCGATGCGGATGATCTTGTCGTCGCCGAAGCCGGTGACCTTCTTCCAGATCGCGGCGGCCTCGTCGTCGTCGATATAGACGGTGACCAGCAGGCGTTTGGCGTCCAGGCCGAACTCCTGCGTGACCAGTTTCCACGCCCGGTCGATGGCGTGTTCCTTGAAATAGTCGCCGAAGGAGAAGTTCCCCAGCATCTCGAAGAAGGTCAGGTGGCGGGCGGTGTAGCCGACATTGTCGAGGTCGTTGTGCTTGCCGCCGGCGCGGACGCATTTCTGCGAGGAGGTGGCGCGCGGATAGGGCGGCTTGGACGCGCCGGTGAAATAGTCCTTGAACGGCACCATGCCCGCATTGACGAACAGCAGGGACGGATCGTTCTGCGGCACCAGCGGCGCCGAGTGCACCTTCTCGTGACCGTCGGCCGCGAAGAAGTCGAGGTAGGTGGCGCGGATCTCGTTCAGGCTGGGCATTTGGGCGTGTCTTCGGCTCGGCGGTCGCAAGGAACCGGCGTCATATAGGGTTTTGTCGGGGAACGCATCACCCGGGCGGGGCACGGTGTTCCCACCTCATTCCGTAATCCTGGGCCTTGTGCCCAGGATCCAGACTCCCGGTGTCGATTGTCAGGCGCGTCCTCGAAAACGTCTCCCGGCGAACACCGGCAGTCCGGATCCTCGGGACAAGCCCGAGGATGACGAGGAATAGAGTGAGGATCACACCCTCGGCGGCGGGCCGAACTTGCCGGACTGATAGTCCTGGATCGCCTGAATGATCTCGTCGCGGGTGTTCATGACGAAGGGGCCGTGGCTGAAGACCGGCTCGCCGATCGGTTCGGCGTGGCCCAGAAGGACGACGGCGTCCGTCTCCGCCGTGATCTCGACCGCGCCGCCGTCGGACAGGGCCGCCAGATGCCATTCCGGCACGGCGGTCCCGGCGACCGAGACCCGGCCCTTGATCCCGTAGAAGAAGACGTTGCGGCCGGGCGCGACCGGAACCTCGAACCGGGCGCCGGCGGGCAGGCGGACGACGGCCAGATGGATGTCGATCAGCGACTGGATCGGCGCCTTCACCCCCAGCCATTCGCCGGAGACCGGCTCGACCGTGACCCCGGCCTCGGTGGTGAAGGTCGGGATGTCCGGCGCCTGCAGGCCCACATAGTCCGGCTTGGTCATCTTCAGCCGCGACGGCAGGTTCACCCACAGCTGCAGGATCTCCATCGGCCCGCCGTCGCGCTTGAAGGCGGCGGGGGACAGTTCGGCGTGGATGAGGCCGGAGCCGGCGGTCATCCACTGGATGCCGCCCGCCTTGATGATGCTCTCGCCGCCGCCGGAATCATTATGGGCCAGTTCGCCGTCGAGGATGAAGGTGACGGTCTCGAAGCCCCGGTGCGGGTGGGGGCCGAACGGCAGGCCGCTGTTGCCCGGCGCATAGGTCTGGGGCCCGTGGTGGTTCAGGAACAGGAAGGGATCGACCTGGTCCAGGCCCGGACCGGGCACGGGACGGCGCGTGACCAGATCGCCGATGTCGTCGCGATGGGCGGGATGCAGACGGAGGACGGAACGGGGCGTTGTCATTCGTCACATATAGGGTGGCGGATCGGCGCTGGCTATCCGGCGCGGGAGACGACGACCGGGCGGCTGACCCCGTCCTCGACCAGGTCGCCGCGCCAGCCCTTGTCGGCCGGGTGGAGCCGCAGCTCGCCGTCGGCCAGGGGCACGACCCGAAGGTCGCCACGCGACCGGACCGGGCCGGCGATGCCGCCGTGCGGCGTCTCGGCCGCGGCGTCGAGCCGGCGCCAGGCGCCCTCGACCATCCGGTTCTCGCCGCGATCGGTCAGGGCCAGGGACAGGAGCGGCGCCCCGTCGGCGCCGACCACGTGCCAGCGACCGTCCAGCGGGCCGGAGCGGCTGTCGGCGTTGATCTCGGCCTGGGCCACGCCCTGGTCGTAGGCGACCTCGCCGTCGGTCGGGCTGATCTCATAGTCGCCGGCATAGGCCTCGACCGCGACGGGCCGCGTCAGGGGCGCGCGGTGCAGGTCGACGTCCGTATCCCCCTCGGCCCGCTCTCGACCAAAGTCGGAGGGCGGTTCGAACGGCCGCACCACAGGCGCCTGATAGGTTTCGGGCGTGGCGTCCTGCAGACCGGCGGTCTGAATGGTCGGATCGGAACTCAGGGCGGTGACTAAGGCAAGCCAGAACATGGGCTTACCCTGCCAAATTCCGCATTGCGGCGCCTAGCCCCCAATGGGCCTGCGCGGGAATGTGATCGGGCCGTGATGGAACCCGTCAGAAGGGACACACCCCACCGATGTTCGCCGCCGTGCGTTGACACCGCCGCCTTGGGGTCACAAAAGCCTTCGCAACCGCACACGGCGATTGAATTCATTCGCTTTTGAGAACGATTCGCATGACTCAACCCAGCCCGACCCCGGGGGGTGCTTCCAGCGACCGGACCGGTCGTTACGTCACCCAACCGAACGGTCACGTCACTCCCGTTTCCCCGTTCACCGACGTCTGGCGCTGGCACGTCACCATGGCGGCCTCGATCCTGTTCCGGGCCACCATCATCGCCGCCACCGTCGGCGCCGTCATCCTGACGGTCTGGCTGGGCGCCCTGGCCTTCGGTCCCGACCACTACGCCTGCCTGCTGGACCTGGCTGGGTCGCCGATCGGCCTGATCGTCTTCTTCGGCCTGACGGTCGTGCTCTTCTCCTTCGTGCTGAACGGCGCCCGCCACCTGATCAACGACACGGGACGCGGCCTGACGCTGAAGTCGGCCAATCTGCTGTCGAACATCGCGGTCTGGGGCCCGGTCCCGCTGGCGGTCGTCTTCTGGATCATTCTGTTCGCTGCCGGGAGGGTCTCGCTGTGAGCGGCGCCGCCAAGTTCAAGAACAACGTCAAGATCTCCGAGCGCCACGGCGCCGGCGAGTGGAAGATCGAGCGGCTGCTGCAGCTGGCCCTGATCCCGCTGTTCGTCTGGGTCGCCTCGAGCGGCTTCACCCTGGCGGGCGCCGACTACGACGTCGTGCTGCAATGGTTCGCCAATCCGCTGAACGCCGGCCTGGCCGGGATCACGGCGGTCGTCTTCTTCGGCTTCGCCAGCCTGGCCTGGAAGGTCATCCTCGAGGACTATGTCCCCCAGGTCGGCGTGCGCAACGCCCTGCTGCTGGTGGCGAACCTGGTCTTCCTCGTGCTGGCGGCCGCCAGCGTCTTCTTCATCGTGCGGCTGGCGCTGGGTTCCGCGCCTCTGCCGGCCGGCTTCGGAGCCTGATCGCGTAATGGCTGCTTACGAACTTATCGACCACGAGTACGACGTCGTCGTCGTCGGCGCCGGCGGCTCCGGCCTGCGCGCCGCCCTCGGCGCCGCCCAGCAGGGCCTGAAGGTCGCCTGCGTCACCAAGGTCTTCCCGACCCGCTCGCACACGGTCGCGGCGCAAGGGGGCATCTCCGCCTCGCTCGGCAATATGGGCGAGGACAGTTGGCAGTGGCACATGTACGACACCGTCAAGGGGTCGGACTGGCTGGGCGACCAGGACTCGATCGAATATCTGGTCCGCAACGCGCCCAAGGCCGTCTATGAGCTGGAACACTGGGGCGTGCCCTTCTCGCGCACCGAGGAAGGCAAGATCTACCAGCGCGCCTTCGGCGGCATGACCCGCAACTTCGGCGAAGGCCCGGTGCAGCGCACCTGCGCCGCCGCCGACCGCACCGGCCACGCCATCCTGCACACCCTGTACGGCCAGTCGGTCCGTCGCGAGGTCAAGTTCTTCGTCGAATATTTCGCCCTGGACCTGATCATGCAGGACGGCGCCTGCACCGGCGTCACCGCCCTGCAGCTCGACAACGGCCAGCTTCACCAGTTCCGCGCCAAGATGGTGGTTCTGGCCACCGGCGGCTACGGCCGCGCCTATTTCAGCGCCACCTCGGCCCACACCTGCACCGGCGACGGCAACGCCATGGTGCTGCGCGCCGGCCTGCCGCTGCAGGACATGGAGTTCGTCCAGTTCCACCCGACCGGCATCTATGGCGCCGGCTGCCTGATCACCGAGGGCGCGCGTGGTGAGGGCGGTTATCTGACCAACTCGGAAGGCGAGCGCTTCATGGAGCGCTATGCGCCGACCGTGAAGGACCTGGCCCCGCGCGACATGGTCAGCCGTTCCATGACCATCGAGATCCGCGAAGGCCGCGGCGTGGGTCCGAAGAAGGACCACATCTTTCTGCACCTGGACCACCTGGATCCGAAGATCCTGCACCAGCGCCTGCCGGGCATTTCGGAAAGCGCCAAGATCTTCGCCGGCGTCGACGTGACCAAGGAGCCGATCCCGGTCCTGCCGACCGTCCACTACAATATGGGCGGCATCCCGACCAACTATCACGGCGAGGTGCTGACGCTGCGCGACGGCAACCCCGACAGCGTGGTTCCGGGCCTGATGGCCGTGGGCGAAGCGGCCTGCGTCTCGGTGCACGGCGCCAACCGCCTGGGCTCCAACTCCCTGACCGACCTGGTGGTGTTCGGCCGCGCCGTCGGCCTGCGCTGCGGCGAGGTGGTGGACAAGGCCTCGGCCGTGCCCTCAGCCTCCAAGGCCCAGACCGACCCGCACCTGGCCCGCCTGGACCGTTTCCGCAACGCGAACGGCTCGACCCCGACCGCCGAGCTGCGTCTGTCGATGCAGCAGGCCATGCAGGCCGACGCGGCGGTGTTCCGCACCGGCGAGACCCTGCAGCAGGGCGTCGACAAGCTGCGCGCCATCAACGCCGCCGGCGACGACATCAAGACCACGGATCGCGGTCTGATCTGGAACACGGATCTGATGGAGACGCTGGAGTACGACAACCTGATTTCTCAGGCCATGGTCACCATCGAGGGCGGTCTGAACCGCACGGAATCGCGCGGCGCCCACGCCCGCGAGGACTATCCGGATCGCGACGACGTCAACTGGATGAAGCACACCCTGGCGTGGAAACGCCCGGGCGAGCAGGTCCAGATCGACTATCGTCCGGTGCACAACTACACGATGTCGGACGAGGTCTCGTATATCGAGCCCAAGGCGCGGGTCTACTAAGATGGTTCAGCTCTCCCTCCCCAAGGGCTCCAAGCCCACCAAGGGCAAGGTCCACAAGGCCGCGCCGGGCTCCAAGGACGTCAAGACCTACAAGGTCTATCGCTACGATCCGGAAGTCGACGCCGATCCGCGCTGGGACACCTATGAGGTGCCGACCGGCGACCACGGCCCGATGCTGCTGGACGCCCTGATCCACATCAAGAACACGATCGACCCGACCCTGTCGTTCCGTCGCTCGTGCCGCGAGGGCATCTGCGGCTCCTGCTCGATGAACATCGACGGGCGCAACACCCTGGCCTGCACCAAGGGCTGGGACGAGTGCTCGTCGCATAACATCACCATCGCCCCCCTGCCCCACCAGCCGGTGGTCAAGGATCTGGTGACGGACCTGAGCCTGTTCTACGCCCAGTACGACTCGATCCAGCCCTATCTGCAGTCGGACGAGCCGGACCCCGAGAAGGAGCGTCTGCAGACCCCGGCCGAGCGCGAGAAGCTGGACGGCCTGTACGAGTGCATCCTGTGCGCCTGCTGCTCGACCTCCTGCCCCAGCTACTGGTGGAACCAGGAAGAATATCTGGGCCCGGCGGCCCTGCTGCAGTCGTACCGCTGGATCTCGGACAGCCGCGACGACGCAACGCAAAAGCGGCTCGACGACCTGGAAGATCCGTTCAAGCTGTACCGCTGCCACACGATCATGAACTGCGCCCAGGTCTGCCCCAAGGGGCTGAACCCGGCCAAGGCCATCGCCGAGACCAAGAAGCTGATGGTCGCGCCGAGCCGCAAGAAGACCGCCGCCTGATCGCCTGAAACGGAGCCCGTTCCTTCCATGACCGCCGACGTCCTGTTGTTCTCCTATGGAACCCTGCAGGATCCGGCGGTGCAGACCGCCAATTTCGGCCGTCTGCTGGAAGGAACGGCCGACAGCCTGGTCGGCTTCGCCCTGGGCCGGATCGAGATCACGGACCGGGAGGTCGTCGCCGAGAGCGGCCTGACCCACCATCCGATTCTGACCCACAGCGGCGACCCGGCCGACGTCATCCCCGGCATGGTGTTCCGCATCACCGCCGAGGAACTGGCCGCCGCCGACCTCTACGAGGCCGAGGACTATCGCCGCATCCTGACGCCCCTGACGTCCGGAACCGAGGCCTGGGTCTATGTGGCGGCCTGAGAGGCGCGCCTCATCTCCGCTTACGCCAGCTGAAGACCACAATGGGCGGCGAAATGGCGGAAATCCGTGTCCGTCGCGATGAGCGGAATACCCGCATCGATACAGCATTGGGCGATGAGGGTGTCGGCCAACTTGGCCTTGAGCCCCTTCGCCTTCAGCAGACGCCGGGATTCGCCGGCGCGTGTCCAATAGCCCTCGCTGATCGGCGCGAGACGCGTGTCCTCCACCAGAGACAAGAGCTGAGCCCCCGCCGGATAGGTCAGCAGTTCGGTGACGACCACCGGAGGCAGGACCAAAGTCAGTTCAGTGAAAGCTTCCGCCATCAGGGCCGTTCGCCGGTCATCGACGCCCTTCAACCAGTCGACTGCGGTGGACGTATCGACCGCGATCACAAGTCGTACTCCTTGTCCTCGCGTAGTTCCGCCAGGGTCGTGCCGTCAGCCTCGAGATCGATCGTGCCGCGAAGCTCCAGCCAACGCCGACAGGCGTCTGCGTGCCGCATCTGGCGCAGGGCCTCGCGGATGGTCTCGCTGACCCCCTCGCCCGTGATGCGCTGACCGCTTTCGATCAGTTCGACGGGAATGAAGGCCGTGATCTTTCGCATCTCTCCCATGCGCTCAGAATGCCATATCCCGGATATGGCGTAAACTTACGGCCTTGCGCGGACGGCCCGGCTTGATAGAGAGCGGCCCATGGCGACCATCACCTATATCGAGCATGACGGCACCGAACACGTCGTCGACGTGAAACCGGGCTTGAGCGTCATGGAAGGCGCGATCCGCAACAATGTGCCCGGCATCGACGCCGACTGCGGCGGCGCCTGCGCCTGCGCCACCTGCCACGTCTATGTGGACGAGGCCTGGCGCGAGGCGACCGGCAAGCCCAGCGCCATGGAGGAGTCGATGCTGGACTTCGCCGAGGCGGTGGAGCCGAACAGCCGACTGTCGTGCCAGATCCGCGTCTCCGACGCGCTGGAGGGCCTGGTCGTGCGCCTGCCGGAAAATCAGCACTGACGCCGCTCAGCGGAGCGTCCGGGCCAGAAAGGTCAGGACCAACCGCTGAAGTAGCGTCCGAGATCCCCGCATCCGACGCGGGACGCCGGCCGTCTTCGCACGCCCAGGGCGGGACCATTCGGCCGCCGTTTCGGGTTCCAGGACCCGCTCGGCTGCACGATCATCGCGCATTCGGTCGAGGCCGCCCGGGCATGGGCGGGGACGCCGGCGAAACGGCGCCTCATGCCGCTTGACGGACGCCCCGGACCGGATGCTACTCGCCGCCGTCTCGCGCGTTCCTGAGGGCATGATAGTGTTTGGTTCCAAGTCCGGGCGCGACGGCGCCGAGCGTCGCGCGGAGCCGCGGCGCACGGTCAATGCGCGAGGCGTCATCTCCGCGCCGGGGCTGGAGATGGCCTGTCTGATCGTCGATCTATCCGACCACGGCATGAAGTTGCGGCTGGACCGGGGCGTGGCCCTGCCGGCCGAGGTGGTGGTGATCGATGTGGCCGAGGGGACGGCCTATGTCTCCACCCTCGTCTGGCAGAAGCATCAGGAGGCGGGGCTGCGCGCCACCGGCGCCCAGTCGCTGCGCGGCCTGATCCCGGCGCGTCTGACCGGCGCGCGCGAGGCGTGGATGCGGGCCGGGGGCCGCTAGGGGTTCAGGCCGCTCGACAGGAAGGCGATCACCCTGGGCCAGGCGTCGGCGCGGGCGTCGGCGTCAGCCTGGGGCGAGCCGCCGCTGCGAGGATCGTCGCGCGGGCCGCCGTCCCCGGCGAGGTCGTGACCGGCCTCGGGATAGATCAGGGCGGTGGTGGCGAGCCCGGCGGCCTCGCGGCTGGCGACGATGTTGCGCGCCATGCGACCGGAGTTCCACAGCGCGTCGCGGTCGCCGGCGATCAGCATCAGGGGACCGGCATAGGCCTCGACCGGGATCCGGGCCGCCGCCTCGCGCTCGGGGTGGGCGGCGCGACCGTTCTCGTGGATGGCGCGCAGGTCGGCCTTGCCCGGACCGGCCATGAGCCCCTCGACGAAGCCGCGATAGGGCATGAAGGCCAGGGGAACGCCGTCGAAGGCGAAGGAGGAACGCGTGCCCTCGGCCTCGACCATTTCCAGGCCCCATCCCTCCCAGACCAGGTCCGACGGCGTATAGGCGACCACGGCGTCGATCCAGGGGTAGCGGCTGGCGGCGATCAGGGCCAGTTCGGACCCCTTGGAGCCGCCGAACAGGCCGAACCGGTCGACATCGAGGCCGGGCATGGCGCGCAGGGTCTCGCGCAGGTCGGCGATCTGGTCGACGCGGATGTCGATGAAACTGCCCGGCAGGTCGGGAAACTCGGGCGGCGGGCCGAAGTCGCCCCAGTCGGCGGAATAATAGGGCAGGCCGACAGCGGCGTAGCCCAGCCGGGCCAGGATCGGGCCAAAGCGCCGCCCCGCGCCGTCGCCGCCCTCGGCGCCGGCCACGATCACCACCACCGGACGCGGACCCTCGCCGGGCAGGCGGTAGATCACGGCGTGGGGAAAACCGGGGACCGGGGCTTCCTGCACGGCCGACAACTGTTGCGCCGTCGTCTCCGGCGCCGTCGGGGTCTGGGCCCGCGCCCCGGGGGCGTGCAGCAGGCCGAGGCCCAGGCCCAGGCCCAGGCCCAGGACGACGACGAGGGCCGTCAGCCGGGCGACGGCCCGGCGGGGTCTGTAGATCCGCATCTCGTCCTCCCTGACGGCGCGGCGCGGCCGCAACCATCAGTCGTGACCGAACGGCGTTCCGGACGCAAGTGCGATCAGAGGCCCGCCGGCATGGTTCCGGCGTTGATGGCGATGCGGCCGATCAGGCCCTTGACCACCAGATCCAGGGCCGAGCCCTCGCGATAATCGGCGGCGGCGACGAAATTCACCCGGTCCTCGGAGATCAGGGAATAGACCTTCTTCTGATCCTTCTCGTTCGAGCGCGGGTCGTAGACGGCGATCGAGAAACCGCCTTTGGTGTGCATCATCTTCATGGTCGGGACATCCGTGTCGCCGTCGCCGATGAAGATCATCCGCTCGAACGGCACCGGCCGCTGGTCGTCGGCGATGAAATGATTGATCCGCTCGTGCTCCCAGTGGTTGTTCACGCCCTTGTTGATGCGGAACAGATACTGGGTCTTGGTGGTGTAGTTGACGCCCACCGCCGGCCAGGCGGCCTCGCCCCGGTCGTCATAGACATAGTGGGAGGCGAAGACATGGGTCAGGGCCGGGCGGATCGGCGTGCCCTCGATCATCTCCTCCAGACCGGCGGAGACGATGTAATGCTCGATCTCGAGATTATAGCGGGCCCCGAATTCGTTCATCCGGTCGAACCAGCTGAGGTCCTTCAGTCCTTCGAACAAGGCCACCTCGCGGCCGTGGTCGCGCAGGGTCTCGCGCGTCACCGGCGTGCCGTTCTGGCGGGCGTGGTGCAGCATCAACTGCATGTACATCAGTATGCCGTCGCCGTCGGCCTCCTTGGTCAGGCGCTCCGCCTCTTCCCAGAAGGCGCCGATGCCCATGCCCACCGAGGGGATGAAGCTGACCTCCTGCATGTTGCCCCGCGCCAGGGTGCCGTCGAAATCATAGATCAGGGCGGTCTTCAGCGGCGGCGTGTCGAAAGCGGGCGTATCGGCCATGGGCAAGGGTCCTTCGTCGAACCCCGCCTCTATATCAGCCGGCGTCGCCCGTCGATTGCCGCCTCTGACCGAAGGTCGGAGCCGCCGCCTTCTGTTCGGCCCAGTAGTCGGCGCCCGTGGTCGGCTTGAACATGGTGCGAGGCGTGCCGCTGCGGGCCACCACGGCGAAGGTGTTGGTCGAGGCCTGATAGATCAGGGTGTCCCCGTTGGGGCGTTTCACCGTCTCGGCGTCGCGCGGGGGCCGGGTGGTGAAGGCGGTGACCTTCGACAGATAGTCCTCGGCCGAGGCCGCGCCGAAGTCGGCGCCGTTGCGGGCGTAGAGGCGGGCGATCTTGGCGTCCACCGTCTCGGTCCGACTGACCGTCAGGCCCGGCGCCACCTGCCGCGTCGTGGTGGTCTCAACTTTTTCGGAGACCTTGGGGGCGATGGATGCGGCGACCGCCGCCCGATCCCACGTCTCGACCGCCGAGGCGTTGTCGCAGGCCGCCAGCGCCAGAAGCGCGATCGCGACCAATCCCGTCTGTAGTCTCATCCTTCCCTCCCGCCCATATACCCGTTATGCGCGATATAAACACAACCTTGTTGTTCGCGCAATGTTCTCGTCTCGACGGCGTCACGCGGGGCGGCTAGACCGGGGGCATGGACAATCGCCCTCTCTCGAACCGCAAGATCCTGCTGATCGTCGGCGGCGGCATAGCGGCCTACAAGGCGCTGGAGCTGATCCGGCTGATCGCCAAGGCCGGGGGCCAGACGCGGGTCATACTGACCGAGTCCGGGGCCGAGTTCGTCACGCCCCTGTCGCTGGCGGCGCTGAGCGGCCATCCGGTGCGGTCCGGCCTGTTCCACCCCGAGGACGAGACCTCCATGGGTCATATCGAACTGTCGCGCTGGGCCGATCTGGTGGTGGTGGCGCCGGCGACGGCGGGGCTGATCGCCAAGGCGGCGAACGGTCTGGCCGACGACCTGGCCTCGACCACCCTGATCGCCACCGACAAGCGGGTGCTGCTGGCGCCGGCGATGAATGTGCGGATGTGGGAGCATCCGGCGGTGCGGGCCAATATCGAGCGGCTGAAGGGTTTCGACGGCTTCCATGGCGCGGCCGTGGTTGGACCGGACAGCGGCGAGATGGCCTGCGGCGAATTCGGCCCCGGTCGGATGGCCGAACCGGCGGCCATCCTGGAGGCCATCGAGGGCCTGCTGGCCGGCGCCGAGGGGCGGCCGCTGGCGGGGCGCAAGGCCGTCGTCACGGCCGGCCCGACCTTCGAGCCGATCGACCCGGTGCGGGGCCTGACCAATCGCTCCAGCGGCAAACAGGGCTACGCCATCGCGGCGGCACTCGGCGCACTGGGCGCAGAGGTGACCCTGGTGTCCGGCCCGACCGCCCTGCCGGCGCCGACGGGGGTGACGCGGATCGACGTCGAGAGCGCGCTGGAGATGCAGGCGGCGACGCAATCCGCCCTGCCCGCCGACATCGCCGTCCTGTCCGCCGCCGTCGCCGACTGGCGCGTCGACATGATCGCCGGCGGCAAGATCAAGAAGGGACCGGGCGGCCCGCCGACCCTGGCCCTGATCGAGAACCCCGACATTCTGGCGGGCATAGCCGCGCCCGGCCCGAACCGGCCGAAACTGGTGATCGGCTTCGCCGCCGAGACCAGCGATCTGGAATCCAACGCTCGGGCCAAGCTGTCGCGCAAGGGCTGCGACTGGATCGTCGGCAACGACGTGTCCGACGACGTCTTCGGCTCGGACGGCAACGCCGTCCTGCTGGTCACCGCCGACAGGACCGAGACCTGGCCGCGCCAGTCCAAGACCGCCATCGCCCGGGCCGTCGCCGCCCGGATCGCCGACCATTTCAAGGACCAGTAATGACCGAGACCACCGCCATCCAGATCCTGCGCCTGCCGCATTCGGAGGGCCTGCCGCTGCCGGCCTATGAGACGGCGGGATCGGCCGGGATGGACCTGCGCGCCGCCGTGCCCGAGGACCAGCCGATGACGCTGGCGCCGGGCGCCCGCGCCCTGGTGCCCACGGGGCTGAAGATCGCCCTGCCGCTGGGTTACGAGGCCCAGGTGCGGGCGCGTTCGGGCCTGGCCCTGAAGCACGGGATCATCTGCCCCAATGCGCCGGGCACGATCGACAGCGACTATCGCGGCGAATGCGGGGTGATCCTGGCCAATATCGGCGCCGAGCCCTTCGTCATCCGTCGCGGCGAGCGGATCGCCCAACTGGTGATCGCCAGGCACGAACGCGCCGACTGGGTCGAGGTCGAGACGCTGGACGAAACGGCGCGCGGCGCGGGCGGCTTCGGCTCGACGGGACGGTAGAGGTCGGTTGCGCTAGGCCCAGTCCGCGTCGAGCAGTCGAAGTGCGATCCGGTCCATGGTCTGTTGCGACAGGTCTGTGTTGTTCAGCAGGACGACGGTGCGTTTATCGTCCAGCACATGGGCGAGGACCGAGCGATAGCCCTCGGTCCGGCCGGTTTCCCAGGCCGCTGACCGCACACCCTGCGGCGTCGTCAGGGACGCCACCCGTCCGCCGAGGGCGTAGTGCTGCTCCGGCACGCGGACGGTCAGCATCTCGGCGCGAGAGATGGGCGTCAGAAGGGGCGTGTCGAAGACGCCCCAGGCCGCGCGCAGCAGGTCGTCGGCGGTGCTGCAGAAGCCGCCAGCAGCGGCGAGGAAGGCTGGGCGCCGGGCCATCTTCAACGTCGGCGGGACAAGGGTCGCATAGGCCTTGGCCGTATCGGGCCGATCGGCGAAGTCGTCGCCGGCCACGCCCGTGTCCCGGAGCCGCAAAGGCGTGACAACCAGGTCGTCGACCACCCGTTCGAACGGGCGACCGGCGGCCGCCTCCACAAGGGCTATGACCAGGATCCAGTTGGTCAGGGCGTAATCGAACCGCGCCCCCGGTTCGAAGATCAGCTCGCCCGAACAGAAGGCGTCTGCGGCCTGCGCCGCGCTCAAGGTCGATGAGGTCAAGGCAGGATCGGCCCTGACCGCCGGCCCGAAAAGATTGGGAATGCCGCTGGTGTTGCTGAGCAGCTGGTGAAGGGCGACCCGGCCGCCGGGCCGGTCGCGGAAGCTCGGCAGGCCGTCGGCGACGGTCATGTCCAGCCGCATTGTTCCCTGTTCGACCAGTCGCAGCACAGCGGCGACGGTCAGCCATTTCGAGATCGAGGCGATGACATAGCGGTCGGCGGGCGAGGCCGGACGGTTCGTCTCGGCGTCGGCCAAGCCATAGGCCTTGCGGAAGGTCGCCCGACCATGATCGCCCAGCAGGACGACGCCGTTGAAGCCGAACTCGGCGACCACGCCGTCGATCCGATCGATCTGATCCGTCATCGGTGCGGCGAAGACCGGGGTTCCGAACCCCGCCGCCGCCAGGCCACCCGCCAGAATTATGCGCCGATCGAACATGGATTCGCCTCTCCCTCGGCCGGTCGCCGACATCCAGCACCTAAGGGTGTGGGTAGAGATCGTCCAAGTGAACTCGCCGTAAAGGTCGAGCCGAAAACACGTCCGACGTTCAAGGACGCCGCCTCGACCACAGTTCCGCAAGGATCGGATTGGGAGCCCGGCACAGGAGGGGCTAGACCGGCGGCGCGGTCGGCTGGATCAGGCTGTCCTTGCGGCGGACGTGCTCGCGCCAGGCCGTATAGAGGCCGCTGGAGGCGATCAGGGCGGCGCCGGCTAAAGTGTTCAGGGCGGGGGTCGAATCCATCAGCCACCAGCCGAAGATTATGGCGCCGACGATCTGCAGATAGTCGAACGGGGCGACCACGGCGACGGGTGCGGCCTTCAGCGAGGCGGTCATGAACAGCTGGGCCAGGCCGCCCGCGACGCCCGAGGCGACCAGCAGGGCGTAGGTGGTCGGCTGGTGCAGACTGCCGACGAAGGGCAGCAGGACGGCGCCCACGATCGACGAGGCGACGAAGAACCAGAAGACGATGGCGGCGACGTGTTCGGAGCCGCGCAGCTGGCGCAGGGTGATGGTCACCGCCGCCGTCAGCAAGGCCGCCGCCAGGCCGAAGCCTACGCCGGCCAGGGGTACGGCATGGTCGCCGCCGCCTGAAACAAGGGAAATGGGCCGCATGACGATGATCACGCCGATGAAGCCCACGGCCACGGCCGCCCACCGGCGCGGTCCGACCGCTTCCTTCAGGATCAGGAAGGACAGGAGGGTGGCGAAGATGGGGGCGGTGAAACTGATGGTCGTGGCGTCGGCGAGCGGCAGCAGCGTCAGGGTCTGGAAGACGCACAGGATGGAGGCGATGCCGATGGCGCTGCGGGTCACATGGGCCCAGGGCCGGCGCGTGGTCAGATTGGCGAGACCCGCCTTCGGGCCGCCCTGCAGGGTCAGCACCCAGATCAGGACCACGGGCAGGCCGAAGAAGGCGCGGTAGAACAGCATCTCCGGCGCGACCACCCCGTCCAGAGAGGCCAGTTTCAGCACCGCCGTCATGACGGAGAAGGATCCCGCCGCCGCGATCCTGAGCGCGATGCCGCCCGCGATATCCTCGGCGCCCTTGCCGTCCGCCATGTCGTTCCTTCGATGTTGCGGCGCACACATAGGCCGGGGAGCCGGTGATGTCTCCCTGCGGGAGCGTTTTCGCGCGTTCGGCGTTAACCGTCATGACCGGGTCAAGCTTCGCCGGCGACCTCAACCTCTTGCAGGAGTGACGACGTGGAAAATCTGATCGCCCAGATCGGCGACTTCCTGAGCGGGATCGTGGGTCTCGCCAGCGCCGGCTTCGATGGCGTGAACCAGGTGATGGGGCTGATCATCGCCGTGATCGCCGCCCTGATGATGGTGGACTGGCGATCGTTGGGCTCGACCGCCCTGGGGGCGACCCTGGTGCATCTGATCGTCCTGGCGGTGCTGCCCGTGCTGAACGGCGGCGATTTCGCCCTGCCGGCCCTGCTGTCGGTCGGCTTCTGGATGACGGCCCTGGCCCTTTTCCTGGGCTACGCGATCGTCATCGCCATCTTCTTCCTGATCAAGTCGCTGCTGACCGGCTCGGCCTTCGGGCGACGCAGGGTGGCGCACTGATATTGCGCCCTCCGCGCCTTCGGAGGGCCAGGTCTGAAATCGAAAGAGGCCCGGAGATCGCTCTCCGGGCCTCTTCATTGCCTGCGCCGGCAGCCCGTCAGGCCTGCCGGAAGCCCAATACGTCCTGCATGTCGTAAAGGCCGGGGCGGCGGGTGCGCACCCAGGCGGCGGCGGCGACGGCGCCCTTGGCGAACAGGCTCCGGTCGATGGCCGAATGGCTGAGAGTCAGGACCTCGTCCTCGGAGGCGAACATCACCGTATGCTCGCCGATTATGCCGCCGGCGCGGATCGAGGCGAAGCCGATCTTGCCGCTCTCGCGCTCGCCCTCGACGCCGTCATAGGGTTTGGAGCGGACGTCGGCCAGGTCGGTGAATCGACCCTCAGCGGCGGCCTCGCCCAGCATCAGGGCGGTCCCCGACGGGGAATCCACCTTGCGACGATGATGAGCCTCGGTGATCTCGATGTCCCAGTCCTGGGCGTCCAGGCGCTGGGCCGCGTGCTGGACCAGGCCGATCAGTATGTTCACGCCCAGGGAGAAGTTGCCGCTCTTGACGATGGCGATCTTCTCGGCGGCCTTCAGCAGTTCGGCCTCCTGCTCGGGGGTGAAGCCGGTCGAGCCGATCACCAGGGCGGGGCCCCCGCGCTCGGCCGCGCCTTGCGCCAAGGCCACCGAGGCGTCCGGCGTCGAGAAGTCGATGATGACGTCGCACAGCGAGATGTCGGCCGTCTCGCCCCAGTCGAAACGGGCGGCGACGACCACGTCCTCGCGCGCGTCCAGCACCTGGGAAACTGCACGACCCATCCGGCCGCGATAGCCGGAAATGCCGGCGTGGAAGATGGCGCTCAAACCACGTTTTCTTTCGATCCGTCCGCGTCCTGATTGCCCAGGATGTCGGCCCAGAAGCGCTTCGCCTTTCCGGCGAAGCTGGAGTTGCGGGGGTTTTGCGCCTCGCCGAACGACAGGGCAAGCTCTTCCAGCAGTTCCTTCTGACGCGGCGTCAGGTCGGTCGGGGTCTCGACGAACAGTTCGACCACCAGATCGCCGCGAGCACGGCCGTTCAGGTGGGGCATGCCCTTGCCCTTGATCCGGACCGTCTTGCCCGTCTGGGCGCCGGCGGGAACCGTGACCCCGGCCTTGCACTGGCCGTCGCAGGCGTCGGAGACCAGGCAGGGAGCGTCGATCTCTCCGCCCAGGGCCGCCACCGTCATCGGCACGGGCACGGTGACCAGCAGATCCAGATTGTCGCGCTCGAACAGGTCGTGCGGCGTCACCGACAGGAAGACATAGAGGTCGCCGCGCGGACCGCCGCGCTGACCGGCGTCGCCCTCGCCCGACAGGCGGATGCGCGAGCCGTCGTCGACGCCGGCGGGAATCTTGAGGCTGAGGTTGCGGGTCTTGCGGACCTGACCGTGGCCGTGACAGGTCGTGCAGGGGTCGGCGATCATCTGACCGGCGCCGTGGCAGCGGGGGCAGGTGCGCTCGACCTGGAAGAAACCGTTGGCCTGACGCACGCGGCCGGCGCCGTTGCAGGTGGTGCAGGTGACCGGCTTGGTGCCCGGCTTGGCGCCCGAGCCCTCGCAGGTCTCGCAGGTCAGGGTCGCCGGAATGGCGATATCGACCTCGGCGCCCTTGTAGGCCTGCTCCAGAGTGATCTCGAGATCGTAACGCAGATCAGAGCCGCGACGCGGGCCGCCCTGCTGGCCGCGGCCCTGCTGGCGGCCGCCGAAGGCGTCCCCGAAGGCGTCGCCGAAGACTTGGGAGAAGATGTCGTTGATGTCGGAGAAGCCCTGCTGGCCACCCTGACCGAAGGGATTGCCGCCCCCGCCGCCGTTGACGCCCGCATGGCCGAACCGGTCGTAGGCCGCCCGCTTGTCAGCGTCCGACAGGACCGTATAGGCCTCGGAGATCTCCTTGAACTGCGCCATCGACTCTTCCGAGCCGCCGTTGCGGTCCGGGTGGTGGATCATGGCCAGCTTGCGATAGGCCGATTTCAGACCGGGCGCGTCGATCGTCCGTTCGACGCCCAGAATCTCGTAATAGTCACGCGCCATCGGGCGTCCGTCCTCTTACTTCCCCTGCCGGCTCCCGCCGCGCCTCTTTAACGAGAACCTGAGTCACGTCCTGTCGGGACGATCAGGTTCTTGCGAGCGCTGACGAAACCACGGTGTCCCGGCTGACATGGGGGCCGGGACGAATGATGCAAGTTTCATGAAAAGGCCCCGCCTATCGAGAGACAAGCGGGGCCGTATCATTTCGCCGACCTGTTGCGGATCAGGCGCTCTTCTTCTCGTCGCCGTCGGCGTCCGAGACTTCCTCGAACTCGGCGTCGACCACGCCGTCGTCGGCCGGCTGGCCTTCAGCGGCGGCGTCGCCCTGCTGCTGGGCGTACATGGCCTCGCCCAGCTTCATCGAGGCCTGGACCAGGGTGTTGGTCTTGGTGCGGATGTCCTCGGCGTCCGTGCCCTCGCGGGCGGTCTTCAGCTCGGCCAGGCCGGTCTCGATCGCCGTCTTGACCTCGACGTCCACCTTGTCGCCGTGATCGGCCAGGGCCTTCTCGGTCGAGTTGATCAGGCTGTCGGCGGCGTTCTGGGCCTCGACCAGATCCTTGCGGACCTTGTCGGCGGCGGCGTTGGCCTCGGCTTCCTTGACCATCTTGTCGATGTCGGCGTCCGAAAGGCCGCCGTTGGCCTGGATGCGGATCGAGTGTTCCTTGTTGGTCGCCTTGTCCTTGGCGGACACGTTGACGATGCCGTTGGCGTCGATGTCGAAGGCGACTTCGATCTGCGGCATTCCACGCGGCGCCGGCGGAATGCCGACCAGATCGAACTGACCCAGGATCTTGTTGTCGGACGCCATCGGACGCTCGCCCTGGAAGACCCGGATCGTCACGGCCGACTGGTTGTCGTCGGCGGTCGAGAAGGTCTGGCTCTTCTTGGTCGGGATCGTGGTGTTGCGCTCGATCAGGGGCGTGAAGACGCCGCCCAGGGTCTCGATGCCCAGGGTCAGCGGGGTCACGTCCAGCAGCAGCACGTCCTTGACGTCGCCTTGCAGAACGCCGGCCTGAACGGCGGCGCCCAGGGCCACGACTTCGTCAGGGTTCACACCCTTGTGCGGCTCCTTGCCGAAGAAGGCCTTCACGGCCTCCTGGACCTTGGGCATCCGGGTCATGCCGCCGACCAGAACCACTTCATCGATGTCCGAGGCCTTCAGGCCGGCGTCGGCCAGGGCCTTCTTGCACGGCTCGATGGTGCGAGCGACCAGGTCTTCGACCAGGGCTTCCAGCTTGGCGCGCGACAGCTTGATGTTCAGGTGCAGCGGGCCCGAGGCGTTCATGGTGATGAACGGCAGATTGACCTCGTACTGGGTCGTGGAGCTCAGCTCCTTCTTGGCCTTTTCGGCCTCTTCGCGCAGGCGCTGCAGGGCCAGCTTGTCCTGGCGCAGGTCGACGCCCTGTTCCTTCTTGAACTCGTCCGCCAGATAGTCGGCCAGACGCACGTCGAAGTCCTCGCCGCCCAGGAAGGTGTCGCCGTTGGTCGACTTCACCTCGAAGACGCCGTCGCCGATTTCCAGGATCGAGACGTCGAAGGTGCCGCCGCCCAGGTCATAGACGGCGATCTTCTGGCCTTCGTTCTTCTCAAGGCCATAGGCCAGGGCGGCCGCAGTCGGCTCGTTGATGATGCGCAGGACTTCCAGGCCGGCGATCTTGCCGGCGTCCTTGGTGGCCTGACGCTGGGAGTCGTTGAAATAGGCCGGGACGGTGATGACGGCCTGGGTCACCTTCTCGCCGAGATAGGCCTCAGCGGCTTCCTTCATCTTGGTCAGGGTGAAGGCCGAGATCTGCTGGGGCGAATAGTCCTTGCCGTGGGCGCGGACCCAGGCGTCGCCGTTCGGGCCCTTGACGATCTCGTAGGGGACCATGCCCTTGTCCTTCGCCACGACGGGATCGTCGAAGTTGCGGCCGATCAGGCGCTTGATGGCGAAGAAGGTGTTGGCCGGGTTGGTGACGGCCTGGCGTTTGGCCGGCTGACCGACCAGGGTCTCGCCGCCGTCCTGAAGGGCGACCACCGACGGGGTGGTGCGGGCGCCTTCGGCGTTTTCGATGACCTTGGGGTTCTTGCCGTCCATGACGGCCACGCACGAGTTGGTGGTGCCGAGGTCGATGCCGATAATCTTGGCCATGGGCGTACTATTCTCTCCGTATCGGCGGGCGATGCGGCGGCCTTCGTCGAAGCGCCGCGCGTGACCGCCCCCAGTTGGGTTGGCGTTTGATGGATGCCGGATAGCCCCAAACTTCTCGGGGTTTCTCCGAAGCTGGCCCCGATATGGGAAAGACCCCTAGGCCTGCAAGGGCGATGTGCGATTCAGCGGTGCGGCGGGATCGGTTTTCGCTCAGGATCGGGCCATGTCCGCTGTTTCAGAGGTTAAGACCGCCATGGAGGGGTTCCGGCTATGGCCGGGGGCGCTGGACGCCCGCGCCCAGGCCGAACTGGTCGAGGCTGTGTTCGCGCGGCTGGACCAGGCGCCCCTCTATCGGCCGCAGACGCCCGGCGGGCGGCCTTTCTCGGTGCGGATGAGCAATTTCGGGCCGCTGGGCTGGGTCTCGGACCGGGCGGGCTATCGCTATCAGCCGACCCACCCTGAGACAGGAGCGGCCTGGCCGGCCATTCCGCAGGCGCTACTGGACCTGTGGGACGCCACGGTGGGCGGACCCGCGCGGCCCGACGCCTGTCTGGTCAACCTGTATCGCGAGGGCGCGAGGATGGGCCTGCACCAGGATCGGGACGAAACCGATCTGGGGGCGCCGGTCCTGTCGGTATCGCTTGGGGATGCGGCCCTGTTCCGCATCGGCCCGGCCGAGGGCGGCCGCACCACGACGCTGAAGCTGGAGAGCGGCGACGTCTGCGCCCTGACGGGGCCGGCGCGGCTGGCCCGCCACGGCGTCGACCGGGTGCTGGAAGGCTCGTCGCGCCTGATCCCCGGCGGCGGGCGACTGAACCTGACGCTGCGAGTGGCGGGCGCGGCGCGGGGTGAGGACGATCAGTCCTTGATGACCTCGTGCGCCCCGGCGCCGCCCTGACGCCAGTAGCCGGCGGCCTTCATCGCCTTGGGCGAGAAACCCAGGTCCAGCACCCTGGCCCGCAAGGCCTTGGCCACGGCGGATTCGGCGGCGATCCAGACATAGGCGTCGGACCGGTCGACCTGAGCCAGGGCCGTTTCGACCACAGACAGCAGGGGCTCGGCCCGACCGCGCGGGCCCCCGTCGCGGACGGCCCAAGTCACGGCGACCTCGGCGACGCTGGGCAGATCCAGGGTCGCGGCCGCATCGGCGACCTCGACCACCACATGGGCGCGGACGCCGGCGGGCAATTCCTCCAGTCGGCGGGCGATGGCCGGAAGCGCCGTCTCGTCGCCGATCAGCACATGGTCGGCGAAGGCGGTCGGTACGATGAAGGATCCGCGCGGCCCGCCCAGCCCCAGGACAGCACCTGGCCGCGCCGCCATGGCCCATTCGGTCGCAGGCCCCCCGTGGCCGACGACGAAGTCGAGCGTCAACCGGTTGGCGGCGGCGTCATAGGCGCGAGGCGTATAGTCGCGGGCGACCGGACGCGGCTCGGGAAAGACCGGACCGTCCGGCCCCACGGTCGGCAGGACCGGGGCCTGGCCCTCGGCGACCGGGAAGATCTTCACATGGTCGTCGAAGCCCAGGGAGACGAAGCCCGCCAGGTCCGGCCCCTCCAGCACGATGCGGCGATAGGCCGGGGTCAGATCCTGGACCGAGGCGACCGTCAGGGTGCGGAACCTCAGCTCGTGGCGCACGCGTCGAGGGATGCGAAGCGCGTCGGTCATGCCTGTTCCACCTTGTCGGCGGCCTCGGCCAGGATGGCGGCTATGGCCTGGACCTGGGCCTCGGTCAGGGCCGTCTCTCCGGTCAGACGACCATGGATGGTCGCGCGCAGACGGCCGATGGCGTCGTGGATCGCGGCGGGGCGCATGGCGCGGGCGGCGAACTTGTCCATGGTCGCCTCGGCGGCGCGCAGGATCTCCTCGTTCTCGGCCAGCATGGCGCGACCGGCGCCGGTGATCGAATACAGTTTCTTGCCGCCCTGGGCCTCGGACTCCAGCGCCCCCATCTCCTCCAGCAGGGTCAGGCTGGGATAGATGACGCCGGGGCTGGGCGAATAGGCGCCGCCCAGTTTCGTTTCGACCGCCTTGATCAGTTCGTAGCCGTGGCTGGGTTTTTCCGCGATCAGCGACAGCAGGACCCAGCGCAGCGTGCCGTGGTCGAACAGGCGGCCGCCGCCGCGTCGGCCGTGACCATGGCCGCGCCCTCGGGCTTCGCCGCCCTCCCAGCCGGGACCGAAGTCCGCGCCGCGTCCGCCGCGCATTCCGCGCCCGAAGCCGTGACCGAAGGCATGGGCGAAGCCGCCGTGGCGGCCGTGTTTTTCGCCGCATCCGTCGCGGCGGCCTTGGAAGATCCCCTTGGACCTCATGATCGATTCCTTTTCGATATATCTATTCACGAGGGTTTAGATATATCTGAATATCGAAATACGCAAGGGGGACTGGTTTTCGCCGTCAAGCTGCGGCGTAAGTCGGGGATGGACGATCTGAAGCGCCGCTGGGCCAGGCTGGAGCCCCACGTCATCGCCGTGGGGCCCGACGACGACAAACCCCGGCCGGCGGTGCTGCTGTTCCACGGCTGCGGGGGCCTGCGCGACCACCTGCCCCGCTATGCCGAGGCGGCCAAGGCGGCGGGCTGGCGCGCCTTCATCGTCGATTCCTACGGGCCGCGCGGCTGGGGCCGGGCCTTCACCCTGACGGCCGTCTGCACCGGCCTGTCCTTCCGCGGTTACGAACGGGCCGGCGACGTCCTGGCGGCGATCCAGGGGATTTCGGCCCGGCCGGACGTGGACGCGAGGAAACTGACCCTGGGCGGCTGGAGCCACGGCGGCTGGTCGATCATGGAGATGATGAGCGCCGAACCCCTGCCCAACACGATGGGGGTGACCAACCCCGGCGACGCCGACCTGTCGGGCGTGCGGGCCGTCTGGCTGATGTATCCCTATATCGGCCCGTTCGCCTTCAACCGGATGAAGCCCTGGCGGCATTGCCCCAAGGTGCTGGCCGTCACCTGCAGGCGTGATCACCTGACCACCGTCCGCAACGCCGAACTGGTCAATACGATGATCCGCAACTGCGGGGCCGAGGTCGAGAGCTGGGTCGCGACCGGCACCCACGCCTTTGACGAACCGACCAACAACGGCCCGATGCGCCATGACCCGGAACTGACGGTCGAGGCCCTGCGCCGCTTCCGCGCCTTCCTGACCGACGCGGTCCCGACCCTCTGAAAAAGAATCCCGACAGCCCGGCTTGACGGACGGCCCATCACGTAACAATTGAAGTTACATGAAAAGGGACTCCCGCCTCTCCAACATCCTGCACGCCCTGCTGCACATGGCCGAACATGAGGCGCGGACCGGCGCGCCGATGACCTCCGACCAGCTAGCGACCTGCCTGTCGACCAATCCGGTCGTGGTGCGCCGGACCATGGCGGGCCTGCGCGACCAGGGTCTGGTCGCCTCGGAAAAGGGCCACGGCGGCGGCTGGCGGCTGGCCAGGCCGCTGGACCAGGTCAGTCTGGGCCAGGTCCATGCGGCCCTGGGCGAGCCCGGCCTGATCCCCGAGGCCCCGCCGGTCGAGGCCGAGGGCTGTCTGGTCGAAGCGGCGGTCAACGACGCCCTGGGCGAGACCTACGCCGCCGCCCGGGCCCTGCTGGTCGCGCGACTGAACCAGATCACCCTGGCCGATCTGGCGGCCGACTTCTCGCGGCGTCTGGCCGCCCATCCGAAGAGGGACCTGCTCCATGCCCACAGTTCAAAGCCCTGAGCCCATGCCGCACGACGCCCTGATCCTCGGCGGCTCCTACGCCGGCCTGTCCGCCGCCATGCAGCTGGTCCGGGCGCGACGCCGGGTGCTGGTCATCGACGACGGTCGGCCGCGCAACCGGTTCGCCGCCCGCGCCCACGGTTTCCTGACCAATGACGGCAAGCCGGGCGCCGAGATTGCGGCCACGGCCCGCGCCCAGATCGCCGCCTATCCCACCGCCGCCTTCCGCATGGCCGAGGCGGTCGCGGTCGAACGGATCGACGGCGGTTTCCAAGTCGCCTTCGCCGATGGGACGAAGACCACCGGCCGGCGCCTGCTGCTGTCGCACGGGGTCGAGGACGAGACGCCGGACATTCCGGGGGTGAAGGAACGCTGGGGCCGGACCGCGCTCCACTGTCCCTGGTGCCACGGCTACGAGATCGGCGGCGGCCCCATAGGGGTTCTGGGCCGGGGCGAGCACGCGGTGCAGTATGCGGCCACTGTCGCCGAATGGGGGCAGGTCACCCTGTTCATGGGGCTGGACGTCGGTCTGTCGCCGGAGGACGCCCATCTGCTCTACCGGCGCGGCGTCGTCATAGAGACCACGCCCATCGCCCGGCTGGAGGGCGAGGCGCCGACCCTGACCGGGGCGCGTCTGACCGACGGGCGGTTCGTCGAACTGAAGGCCATCTTCGTCGGGGCCAGCGTCCGGGTCGCCAGCCCCTTCGCCGAACGGCTGGGCTGCGAGATGAGCGACACGCCTATGGGCCGAGTGATCAAGGTGGACGGGATGCAGCAGACGACCCAGCCGGGCGTCTTCGCCGCCGGCGACCTGGCCCGCGCCGCCTCCAACATCACCCTGGCGACCTCGGACGGCATGATCGCCGCACACGCCCTGTTCCGCTCGCTGATCGAGGAAGAGACGCGGATCGCGGCCTGAAAGAGATACGCCCGCCCTTCGGAAAGAGCGGGCGTGAAAAGCGCTAGGGCTCGCCCGGCAGACCGGCGCACACCTCAGCAAGCGCAGCCTGCCAGCACGCCATGAAGGCCGGATTGTCGCCAGGGTGCTGAGCCCGACACTGGACGCGCGTGTCCCCGTAACATTGCGCATAGGTGTCGTAACGCACCTTGGAGACTTGCGGACCCTTTGCGGAGATTTGCGGCGTCGGCTTGGAAACAGCGACGGGTTGCCCCGCCACGGCGGCGGACGTAGCGACCAGCGCCGCGACGAACAGGCCTGCAGCCACTCGACGTGAAGTCATGATTTACCTCCAAGGGAGCCAATCTCCCAAGGCAGTGAAACCTGAGCGCTGCATAAATTCAATCACAGATTGATATCCCAACACGCGAACGTGTTAGCCGATCGTCGCGACCGTGGTGATGGTCGCCCGCACCGAATGGGCCATTTCGCAGTGGTCGTGGGCCTGGTGGTGCAGGGCGTCCAGCTCCTCCTGCGAGGGGACGCGGCCGGTGAAACTGGTGCAGGGATTCAGGGTCACCTCGGCGATATAGCCGCGCCCCTGTTCGTTCCTGCCCATCTTGCCCGAGGCCTCGTCGACATAGGTGTCGACCACCAGGCCGGCGTTGGCGGCGAAGGCCAGGAACCACAGCATGTGGCAGCTGGACAGGGAGGCGATCATCGCCTCCTCCGGATCGACCGCCGAGGCGTCGGACATCGGCAGGGGTACGCTGGACGGGGCCGAGGAGCCCGGCACCACGGCCCCGCCGTCGAAGCTCCAGACGTGGGCGCGGCTGTAGCGCTTGTCGAGGAAGGGCTGGTCGCCCCGGCTCCAGGCGATCTTCGCCTCGTACAGGCCCATGTCGGTCTCCCCCCTCTGTTTGGCCGTCTATTCGGCCAGGATCGTATAGGTCATCGGCGCGCGGATCTCGAAGCCCAGCGACCGATAGAAGGCGATGGTGCCGTCATGGTCGGCGAAGGCGTGCAGGAAGGCCGCCTCGCCCGAGGCGTGGATCTCGCCGACCACCGCCCGCGACAGGGCCGCCGCATAGCCCCGGCCGCGATGGTCCGGGTGGGTGCAGACCCCGCTCAGTTCGGTGAAACCGTCGACCCGCAGCCGCCGCCCGGCCATGGCGACCAGAACCCCGTCCTGTTTGATCCCGACGAAGGGACCGAGCTCGCGGGTCTTCGAGCGGAAGGGGCCGGGTTTGGTCAGAAGCGCCAGCTCCAGCATGGCGGGAGCGTCGGCTTCGGTCAGGGTCTCCATCGCCAGCTCAGGCGCACGGGCGGCGGTCAGGGCGGCCGAGGTCATCTGCACCAGGCCGATGCGGCGATCGACGGGGATGCCGTCCGGCAGGACGTCGGCCATCGGCCCGTCGGCGCGCTCGACCAGGCTGGCGCCCGGGTGCCGGCGGGCCAGTTCAGTCAGGCGGGCGCGGCTCTCGGGCGAGGGGTCGACCGCCGACAGGAAGACCCCGACCTCCGGATCGATGCGGACGGCGCGGGCGTCGGAGTCCGGTGTGGCGAAGGCCGACAGCCGGGTGTTCAGGGCGTTCCAGACGGCGCGGTCGAGAGGATGACTCATGGCCGCGCTTCTAGCTCTCTCGACGAGGACAGGGAACCGGTCGCGACGAGGCCGCAGCCGGAAACCGCCGACGCCTTACGCCCGCCAGAAACCGACGATCTTCTTGACCTCGTCCACCACCGGATCGGCGACGGCGGCGGCGCGTTCGGCGCCGTCCTTCAGCACCCGGTCGATTTCGGTCGGGTCGTCCATCAGGCGGCGCATCTCGGCCGTGACCGGGGCCAGGGCCGAGACGGCCAGATCCGCCAAGGCCGGCTTGAAGGCGCCGAAGCCCTGGCCGCCGAACTGGGCGATGACCTGTTCGCGGGTCTGGTCCGACAGGGCGGCGTAGATGGCGATCAGGTTTTTGGCCTCGGGCCGGTCCGCAAGACCGTCCAGGGTTTCCGGCAGGGGCTCGGGATCAGTCTTGGCGCGCTTGATCTTGGACGCGATGGTGTCGGCGTCGTCGGTCAGATTGATGCGGCTGTTGTCGGACGGATCCGACTTGGACATCTTGGCCGCCCCGTCGCGCAGGCTCATGACGCGGGTCGCCGGGCCCTGGATGATGGGCTCGGGCACCGGGAAGAAGCCGGGAACGCCGAAGTCGTTGTTGAACTTGGCGGCGATGTCGCGGGTCAGTTCCAGATGCTGTTTCTGGTCCTCGCCGACCGGCACCTCGGTCGCCTTGTAGAGCAGGATGTCGGCGGCCTGGAGCACCGGATAGGTGTAGAGGCCCACCGAGGCCCGTTCCTTGTGCTTGCCCGACTTCTCCTTGAACTGGGTCATCCGGTCCAGCCAGCCGAGGCGGGCGACGCAGTTGAAGATCCAGGCCAGGTCGGCGTGGGCGCGCACGGCCGACTGCGGGAAGATGATCGACTTCTTCGGATCCAGGCCCGAGGCCAGATAGGCGGCGGCGATCTCGCGCGTCTGGGCCGTCAGCTTCTCGGGATCCTGCCAGACGGTGATGGCGTGCATGTCGGCGACGAAGACGAAGACCGGGGCGCCCTGGTCCTGCAGTTCGACGAACCGCTTCAGCGCGCCGAGGTAGTTGCCCAGGTGCAGGGCGCCGGAGGCCTGGATGCCGGACAGGATGCGGCGCGGGCCGTCATAGGCCGGAGCAGCGGTCGGCGAGGTTTGATCGGTCATGGGGTCGGGTCTCGATAAATCGGTGTCAGGCGTGGCGAAGGGAGCGGCGGTTCAGCCGCGCCATCGCCGGAAGATCGGGCCCGAGAAGGTCATGCGTCGCGCTTATCGCCTCGGTCCCGATCAGTCCATAGTTTCAGTCCAGACCCGAGACCGCCGACCCGCCTGCTTCGCGGCGCAGGGTGGACTTCAGCTCGGACAGGGTGACGGCGCGGAAACCGAACAGACAGGCGCCGTAGATCCCGGCGCCCAGGCCGCAGACGACCAGGACCGCGATCTCCTTGGCCAGCAGGATCCGGCTCAGGAATCCATAGTTGATGCCGGCCAGCAGCAGCAGGCCGGCCATGACGGCGCTGGCGGCCAGGATGCGGATGATGCGCGAGACGAAGGCGGGCGACGGCCGCCAGCTGTTCTCCTTGATCAGAACCCCGCCCAGCAGGGCGACATTGATCCAGGCCGAGGTGCTGGTGGCGATAGCCAGACCCAGGACGCCGTCCCAACCCTGGGCGCTGAACCAGGCGAACAGGCCCGTGCCCAGGACCACGGTGACGACCACGCTGGAGACGGCGAAGATCATCGGCCGGCGGGTGTCCTCGCGGGCGAAGAAGGGCGGGGTCAGAACCTTGGCCAGGACGAAGGCGGGCACGCCCCAGGCGAACTGGCGCAGGACGTCGGCGGTGCGGGCGGCGTCGGCGCTGGTGAAGGCCCCGCGCGTCACCGTGGCGTCGATGATGAAGAAGGGGATGACGAACAGGGCCACGGCGGCGGGCAGGGTGAAGGCCATGGCCAGGTTGATGCCGTCGTCCAGCGTCTTCTGTCCGCCCGCGTGATCGCCGGCGACGAAGGCCTTGGTCAGGCGCGGCACCAGGGCCAGGCCGATGGCCACCCCGACCAGACCGAGCGGCAGCTGGTACAGGCGGTCGGCGTTGTAGAGGACCGAACGGGCGCCGGCGTCGGATCCGGTCAGGAACTGCGACACCAGCGAATTGATCTGCAGGGCGCCCCCGGCCAGGGCGCCGGGCACGGCCAGGCCCAGGGTGCGGCGGACATTGGGGGTGATGCGCGGCAGGCCCAGCTTCAGCCGGACGCCCAGACGACGCACGCCCCACCACAACAGGCCGGCCTGGACCAGACCCGACACGGTCACGGCCGCCGTCACCATCAGCAGCACCGTCTCCTGCGGGATCGGCAGGAACAGGGGCGGCAGCAGGGCGGCCAGGGTGCAGAGGTTCAGGAAGACCGGCACGGCCGCCGACAGGGCGAAACGCCCGCCGGTGTTCAGCACCCCCGACAGCAGGGAGGCGATGGTCATGCAGGCCAGATAGGGCATGGCCAACTGGGTCGCGGTCACGGCGGCGCGCAGCACTTCGGGCTGGCCGCGATAGGCCGACAGCAGCCAGGGCATGATCCACGGCATGACGATCTGCAGCAGGATGCAGAAGCCGGCGACCACGGCGAACATGAAGCTGAGCGCCTCGGAGGCGGTGACGGCCGCCGCCTCCTCGCCGTCGCGGGCCCTGACCCCGCCATAGACGGGCACGAAGGCCTGGGCGAAGGCGCCCTCGGCGAACAGGCGGCGGAACATGTTGGGCAGCATCAGCGCCGTGGTGAAGGCGTCCATCATCGGCCCCTGGCCGAACCGGGCCGACAGGGCCAGGTCGCGCACGAAGCCCAGCAGGCGGCTGCCCAGGGTCAGGGTCGACTGGACCAGGGTGTTGCGGGCGAGGCTCATGCGGACCGGCGGGGAATGTCTGGAAGAGACCGAGGCTTAGCGCGCTTCCGGTTCCCGCGAAACGGGCTTGCGCGCGCGGCGGCCCAGTTCGGAGACGTCGCGGGCGCTGGCGCGGGCCGAGCGGACCTTGCGGCCCTCGGGCGCCGGGGCGCGGCTGTCCAGAACGGCCTCCAGCGCGGTCCGCAGTTCCTCGATCCGCTGTTCCGAAGTGATCTTCCGGCCCTTGCGGTCGACCACATAGAAGCTGTCCACCGCCCGTTCGCCATAGGAGGCGACATGGGCCGAGCGGATCGACAGCCCCTCGTCGTTGAACACCCGCGACAGGGCGGCCAGCAGGCCGGGCCGGTCGGCGCCCGAGACCTCGACCACGGTGGCCGCCTCGCTGGCGTGGTGATCGACCATGACCACGGGGCGGACCTCGAAGGCGGCCTTGCGGGCGTTGCCGGCGGGATCGGGCGCCTTGCCGATGCGGTCGTCGCCGCGCGCAGCCTTTTCCAGCGCCTCGATCAGGGCCTTGAGCCGGCGCGGCTCGGCCTGGCCATAGGGCAGGCCGGCGCCGTCCTGGACGCGGAAGACGTCCAGCACCACGCCCTCTCGCGTCGTCTCCACCCGCGCGTCGGTCACGTCGGCGCCCAGGGCCGCCATGGTCTGGGCCAGGTCGGCGAACAGGCCGGGCCGGTCGGCGGCGGCGATGGAGATCTCGGTGGCCTGGACCGGCAGGCCCTCGACCGGGGAGACGGGCGCGGCCTCGGCGGCGGCGCCCGTCTGACGGGCGCGTTCGACCAGGGCCGGATGGGCCGCCAGCGCGTCCTCGCGCGCCACGTCCTCGCCCCGGAACAGGCCGGCGACCTGATTGTAGAGGGTCCGCATCAACTGGCCCTTCCAGCCGTTCCAGACCCCCGGCCCCACGGCGCGGATGTCGGCCACGGTCAGGACCAGCAGCATCCGCAGCCGCTCAGGGTCGCCTACCAGTTCGGCGAAGGCGCGGATGGTCGCCGGGTCGGACAGGTCGCGCTTCTGCGCGTAGTCGGACAGGGCCAGGTGGCTGCGCACCAGCCAGACCACCAGTTCGATGCGGCGCGGATCGACGCCCAGCCGTTCGCAGGCCCGGCGCGCGGCGATGGCCCCGTCCTCCAGCTGGCCGCGCTCGCCGCCCTTGCCGACGTCGTGCAGCAACATGCCCAGCATCAGGGCTTCCATGTCCGAGATCAGATGGACGATCTCGGTCGCCATCGGATGGTCGGCCTTCAGCTTGCCGCGCGCGATGTCGTTGATGACGCCGATGGCCTGGAGCGTGTGCTCGTCGACCGTATAGGCGTGATACATGTTGAACTGGGTCTGGCCGACGATCCGCCCCCATTCGGGCAGGAACCGGCCCAGCAGGCCCGTCTCGTTCATCAGGGTCAGGGTGCGATAGGGCCGCTGCCCGTGCGCCAGTATGTCAAGGAAGGCCCGCGTCGCCGCCGGATCGCGCCGCAGCTTGGGCGTCACCAGGGACAGGGACCGGGTCACGGCCGAATAGGCGTCGGGGTGCAGGTCCAGGTCGTGGCGGTCGGCGGTGACGAACAGGGTCAGCAGCTTGACCGGGTCGCGTTCGAACACGGCGGCGTCCTCGACCGACAGACGGCCCTGATCGATCCAGAACCCCTCGACCTCCAGCTTGCGACGGTTAGGCCTGAACGGGGTCATCAGCCGCGACAGGCCTTGCGCCGCCTTCTGGTGGCGGGCCTCCAGCTTGGCCGACATGGCGCGGGTCAGGGCGCCGACGTCGCGGGCGTAGAGGAAGTAGCGGCGCATGAACCGCTCCACCGCCGGTTCGTCGCCCCGTCCCTGCCAGCCCATGCGCCGGGCCACCTCGGGCTGCATGTCGAAGGTCAGCTTCTCCTCGGCCCGTCCAGCGATCAGGTGCAGATGGATGCGGACCCGCCACAGGAAGTCGAAGGCCTCGTCAGAGATGCGGCGCTCGCGCGGGGTGAACAGCTCGTCCATCACCGTCGCGCCCAGACGGCTGTCGGGCGCCAGGGACCGGGCGATCCAGTAGAGGGTGTTCAGGTCGCGAAGCCCGCCCTTGCCGTCCTTGACGTTGGGCTCGACCTTGTAGCGGGTGGCGCCGGCCTTCTGGTGGCGGACGGCCCGTTCCTCCAGCTTGGCGGCGATGAAGGGACGGGGGTCGGCCTTGGCCACCATGTCGCGGAACCGGCCGATCATCAGGTCCGACAGGCCCTGGTCCCCGGCCAGATGACGGGCCTCCAGCAGGGTGGTCCGCACCGTCATGTCGGTGCGCGACAGGGTCAGACACTCCTCGACCGAGCGGACGGCCGGCCCGACCTTCACCCCCAGGTCCCACAGGACATAGAGGACGAATTCGATGACCTTCTCGCCGCGCGGCGTGGGCTTGGAGGGACGCAGGAACAGCAGGTCCAGGTCGGAAAAAGGCGCCAGAACGCCCCGGCCGTAGCCGCCCACCGCCACCAGGGACAGGCGTTCGCTCTCGACCGCAGAGACAGGAAACAGGACCTGGGTCGCCACCCGCCACAGGGCGACCAGCAGATCGTCGGCGGCCGTGGCGTAGATGCGGGCGACCTCGCGCCCCTTCATGCCGCCGTCCAGCTTGCGCTCGGCCCGGGCGCGGGCGGCGTCAAAGACCTCGCGCAAAACGACAGAGACCGCCGCGCGCGGATCTCCCGCGCGGGCGGCCTCGTCAAGGCGGTCTTCCAGACTGGGCGAAACGGGGGTCATCAGGGCCATATAGGCGCCAACCCCCTTCGCGTCTGTGAAGGATTGCTGGCTTCCCTTATTCGGGGCGCACGCGCTTCTTGCGGAACGACGGGTTCAGCGTCTGCTTGCGCAGGCGGATGGACTTCGGCGTCACCTCGACCAGCTCGTCGTCGTCGATATAGGCGATGGCCTGTTCCAGCGACATCTGACGCGGCGGGGTCAGGCGAACGGCCTCGTCCTTGCCGGAGGCGCGGACGTTGGTCAGCTGCTTGCCCTTAATCGGGTTGACGTCCAGGTCGTCCCAGCGCGCGTTCTCGCCGATGATCATGCCCTGGTAGGTCTTCTCGCCGGCGCCGACGAACATGACGCCGCGATCTTCCAGGTTCCACAGGGCGAAGGCCGCCGTGTCGCCGTCGGAGTTCGAGATCAGCACGCCCTTCAGACGGCCGGCGATGGCGCCCTTGTAGCCTTCATAGTGGCTGAACACGCGGTTCAGCACGCCCGAACCGCGCGTATCGGTCAGGAACTCGCCCTGATAGCCGATCAGCGAGCGCGAAGGGCATTTCAGGCTGATGCGGGTCTTGCCGGCGCCCGACGGGCCCATGTCGGTCATTTCGGCCTTACGGGCCGACAGCTTCTCGATGACGATGCCCGAGAACTCGTCGTCGACGTCGATCATGACGTCTTCGATCGGCTCCAGCTTCTCGCCGTTCTCGCCTTCCTGGAACACCACGCGCGGACGCGAGATCGAGACCTCGAAGCCTTCGCGGCGCATGTTTTCGATCAGGACGCCCAGTTGCAGTTCGCCACGGCCGGCGACTTCATAGGCGTCGCCGCCTTCGGTCGTGGTGACGCGGATGGCGACGTTGGCTTCGGCTTCCTTCAGCAGGCGGTCGCGAATGACGCGCGACTGGACCTTGTCGCCTTCGCGACCGGCCAGGGGGCTGTCGTTGACCGAGACGGTCATGGAGATGGTGGGCGGGTCGATCGGCTGGGCGGGCAGGGGCTCGGTCACCTCGATGGCGCACAGGGTGTCGGCCACGGTGGCCTTGGACATGCCGGCGATGGCGACGATGTCGCCCGCTTCCGAACCCTCGTCCAGGGCCTGGCGCTTCAGGCCGCGGAAGGCCAGGACCTTGGTGATGCGGCCGCGCTCGATTTCCTTGCCTTCACGGTCAAGGGCGTGGATCGCCATGCCGGGGACGGCCTTGCCGCTCTCGATACGGCCGGTCAGGATGCGGCCCAGGAAGGGGTCGGACTCGATCAGCACGTCCAGCATGCGGAACGGCTTGTCCTTGTTGGCCTGGACGGCGGGCGGCGGAACATGGTCGACGATCAGGTCGAACAGGGGGGCCAGGTTGTCGTTGGGCTGGTTCAGATCCAGCGTCGCCCAGCCGTTGCGGCCCGAAGCGTAGATGTGCGGGAAGTCCAGCTGCTCGTCCGTGGCGCCGATGGCGGCGAACAGGTCGAAGGTCTCGTTATGGACGCGGTCCGGATCGGCGTGGGCGCGGTCGACCTTGTTGATGCACAGGATCGGACGCAGGCCCATCTTCAGGGCCTTGGTCAGCACGAACTTGGTCTGGGGCATGACGCCCTCTTCGGCGTCGACCAGGATGACGCAGCCGTCAACCATGCCCAGGATGCGTTCGACTTCGCCGCCGAAGTCGGCGTGACCGGGGGTGTCGATGATGTTGATGCGGGTTTCGCCGGCCTTGCCGTTCCAGAGCACCGAGGTGCACTTGGCCAGGATGGTGATGCCGCGTTCCTTTTCCTGGTCGTTCGAGTCCATGGCGCGCTCGGTCGTCGCCTCGTTGGCTCGGAACACGCCGGATTGGGCGAGCAGTTGGTCCACCAGGGTCGTCTTGCCGTGGTCGACGTGGGCGATGATGGCGACGTTGCGCAGGTTCATTTGATAATCGCGAAAAGGCGCGGCCGGGATGCAGGCGGCCGCTGGTCATGAAAAGGCATGCAGGGAGCGCGCGCCTCATACAGCCCTATGGACGGAAAGACCAGAGCGGGCGTCAAGACAGCCGAACGGAAGCCCCGATCACACGTCCTGCAGGTCGCGCACCATATACCGGGCGTCGGCCCCGTAGCTGGCCAGTTTGGCGGCCATCCCCTCGGACGGCTGTTCCACGAAACCGTGGCGGGACCAGAAGCCGACCGCGTCATTGACCGCGACCAGGGCCACGGCGGGCCAGCCGTCCTCGGCCGCCTGCCCGGCCAGCCGTTCGACGACGGCGCGAGTCACCCCGCCCCCTCGCGCCCCGGGATGCAGGGCCAGGTCGTGCAGATAGATCAGGGCCGGATCGGCGGGCAGGCCCTCGATCACCGTGTTCAGCGGCGGGGCGGATTCCGCCCGCCACGGATAGGCGATCAGATAGCCCTTGGCCGGCTCGCCCTCGGCCGCCAGGACGAAACAGCCGCGCGGATACAGGGCCAGCCGGTTCTCGAAACAGGGCCGGCCCTCGAAATGGTCGGGAAAGGACAGGCGGGCGATTTCGACCACGGCGTCGATGTCGCCGGGCCGCATGGGCCGCCAGTCTAGCCCCCTTGCTGAGCCGGGCAGCGCGCGTTCAGCTCCGCCTTGTGGAATCGCCACTGGATCGTCCTCTCCTGACCGTCCAGCACGCCTTCGATACGGGCGCTCAGGACATCGCCGTCGCGTTCATAGATCACCCGCTTGGGAAAGTCGTCGTCCGCCGCCTGCTCGAAAACGACGCGGGTCGAGCCGGACTCGATGACGGGAAAGGTCGTCGGGGCCTGATTTTCGGGCAGGGCGAAATAGGCCAGCGGCGCGGCAGGCGTCGGATCGACCGGCGCCACGCGCGACAGCTCCCAACCCGCCCGACCGCCCCGCACGGTCAGGGACATGCCCAGCATCAGATCGTGGCGCGGCTCGGTCCAGGTCTCCTGCACCTCGCGCCCGCCTTCGCAGGACAGCCAGGCCCCGGACATCCATCCCAGGTCGGGACGCAGATCTTGTCCAGCACTTGGCGCCTGCAGCGCGGCGGTCATCATCAGCACGGTCAGCATGGTCGGATCTCCCTCTCGTTCCGACAGCGACGCTAGACGGGATGCGGGCCGGACGGCTTGTAGGTTTGCGACGCGATGGCGCGGGCCAGTTCGTGCTGTTCCCGCGCCCATTCAGTGGCGGTGCAGCCCAGGAAACGGCGGAAATCGCGGGCCATCTGCGGCTGGTCGAAATAGCCGGCCTCCAGACCGGCTCCCAGCCAGGTCTCGGCCGCATCTGGATCGGCGGCGTGATCGAACACCCGACGAAAACGAAAGATGGAGCGCAGCATCCGAGGCGAAACCCCCACCCGGTCGGCGAACCGCCGCTGCAGGGCGCGCTGTTCGGTCGGAGTGCGAGCGGGCGTCGGCCGCTCCTCCGCCGCCGCCTCGACCTCGGCGCGGATCGACGGATCGATGGTCCAGCCGCCGCTGCGGTCCGTCAGCCAGGCGACGAAGGCGGCGACCTGCCCCTCCGGATCGCCGCCCGGGGCGGAGAAGCCCCTCAGACGGTCAACCATGTCCAGCCGCCGGTCGGTCGCTTCCGACAGGGGCAGGCCCAGAAAGTCTCGCGCCCCGTCAGGCTCGAACCGGACGGCGACCAGTTCGGTCGGGCCGGTCGGCCTCATGACCAGGGGTCGGGTCATCTGGCCCGCGAACAGGGCGGAGGGCTGCAGGCGGAAGAGGCCGTCCTCGCCCTGTTCGGCATAGGGGGCGCCGATGTCGAAGATCAGTTCGGGACAGCCGTCCGGGGCGATGCGCTGGATGGTCGGGCTGGGATCGGGGGCGGCGTAGGTCCAGATGACGCGAACGAAGGGGCGAAGCGCGGCCGGCGGCGCGAACTCCTGATACCGCTCCTCCCCCGAGGTCATGTCAGTTGACCTTGGACGGGTCCGGCGGCGCGTCCGGCAGGGCCGAGACGGGCACCCCGTCCGCCTTCAGCTTCTTCACCTCGGCGGGCGTGGCCTCGCCGTAGATTTCGCGCTTTTCCGACTTGCCCTCGTGGATGTCGCGGGCCTCGCGGGCGAAACTGTCGCCGACATAGTCGAAATTCGCCTCGACATGGGCGCGGACCTCACGGGCCGCCTCCATCATCATGGTCTGCATCTTTTTCAAAGTGTCGGGGGCAGCCATGTCCGGCGCGGTCGCCGACTTCTTCGTGCCGCCGACCGCCGGGGCCATGATCGCCTTCTCGACCGAATGCGAGCCGCAGAAGGGGCATTCGACCAGGCCGCGCGCCGCCTGATCATCATAGTCGGACGACGAGCCGAACCAGGCCTCGAACCCGTGGTCGTGGTCGCATTTCAGGGCGTAGCGGATCATGGGACGGGCAGGAAATCGCGGTCGTGGGTCAGGGCGGGCACGGCCGTGCGGGCGCGCGCCACCGCCTCCATGTCCAGCTTGGCGGTCACGACGCAAGCCTCGCCGTGATCCGCCTTTGCGATCACCTCGCCCCAGGGGCCGACGACGGTGGACCGGCCCCAGGTGCGGCGGCCGTCCTCGTGCAGCCCGCCTTGCGCCGGGGCCAGGACGAAGGCGCCGGTCTCGATAGCGCGGGCGCGCAAAAGGGTCTCCCAGTGGGCCTCGCCGGTCGGGGCGGTGAAGGCGGCGGGCACGGCGATCATCGCCGCCCCCGCCTTGGCCAGCTGGCGATGCAGATGGGGGAAGCGGATGTCATAGCAGATGGTCAGGCCCAGTCGCCCCCACGGCGTGTCGGCGATCCGGGCGCCGTCGCCGGGCCGCACCGTGGCGCTTTCCCGGTAGCGTTCGCCGTTCGGCAGATCGACGTCGAAAACGTGCAGCTTGTCGTAGCGGGCCGTGATCGCCCCGGCCGGATCGACCAGCAGCGACCGGTTCGCCGCCCGCCCGTCCCCGGCATGGCCCGAGCGGACGATGGCCGAGCCGATCAGCAGCCAGATCCCCAGCTCCGCCGCCAGACGGCGCAGGCCCAGGACGGCGACGTCGGCCTCCTCGTCCGTGATCGCGGCGTCGCGACGATCGCGGCGCTGTTCCAGGACATTGGTCCCTTCGGGCGTCAGGACGAATTTCGCGCCGCCCGCCGCCGCCTCACGGATCAGCGGCTCGACATGGGCCAGGGCCGCCTCCGCCGTCGCCGGCGTGCGGGTCTGGATCAGGGCGATGTCCAGCGCGCCGCTCACGGGATCAGGCGGCCAGCAGCGGGTCGAGCTTGCCCTCGCGGTCCAGGGCGTGAATGTCGTCCGAGCCGCCGACGTGGCTTCCGTCGATGAAGATCTGCGGGAAGGTCATGCGGCCGCCGGACTTCTCGACCATCTCGGCCTTCTTCTCGGGATCGTTCGAGGCGACGATCTCGGTGTAGTCGACGCCCTTCTTCTTCAGCAGCGCCATGGCGCTGTAGCAGTAGGGGCAGCCAGGCTTGGTGTAGATGACGACGTCGGCCAAATCAGGTCTCCAGAACAGTGGGTCCCTCGAGCAGCGAGCCGCCGTTCGGGGAGGGTTAGGGACTACATAGTCAGTTCACGCGCATTGCGCACCCGTGCGACGACCGCCAGGTCCACGGCCCGCGCTCCGGCGTCAATCAAGGCGCGGGCGCAGGCCTCGCCGGTCGCGCCCGTGGTCAACACATCGTCGATCAGAAGGATGCGCCGTCCCCGGATCCGCCGCCGCCCCGCCTCGGTCACGGCAAAGGCCGCCTTCACGTTCAGGCGCCGTCCTCGTCGGCTCTTGCCGCCCTGGCTCGTCGTATGGGCTGTGCGGACCAGGGCGTCGGGCAGATAGTCGCGTCCGGCGGCGCGGGCCAGCGGGCGGGCGATCTCGGCCGCCTGGTTGAAACGCCGCGACAACAGGCGGAACGGGTGCAGAGGCACGGGGACGACGGCGTCGGCGCTCTCGACCAGCTCGGCGGCGGCGCGACCGATCCAGCGGGCGAACAGGGGGGCGAACTGCTGCTGGTCGCCGTGCTTGAAGCGCAGGATCAGCCCTCGCGACGCCTCGTCGTAGACACAGGCCGCCCGCGCCCGGCCGAAGGCGTAGGGCTGGGCGACGCAGGCGGCGCAGCGGGTCTCGGCGAAGACGCCCCCGTCGAATTCGAAGGCGGCGCCGCAGCCCTCGCAGACCGGCGCCTCGAGAAACCGGATCCGGCTCCAGGCGTCGGGGGTCAGGCCGGCGGCGGCGGTCGCCTCGCGGCTGTCATGGGCCAGCGGCGGCAGGACAAGGTCCGCCAGACCCCGACCCGCGTCGCGCAAGTGACGGCCCGCCCCTTCCCAGGCGCGTCGCCAGACCCCATCCTGCACATCCATGACCGCCTCCCCCGAAGCTTCTCCCGCCAACGCCCCGCCCCGCATATTCGACGCCCGGCGCCGCGAGGCTCGTCTGGCGCGCGCCGAGAACAGGCTGAGCGAGGCCGACTTCCTGCACGTCCGGGCGGCCGAGAACGCAGCGGGCAGCCTGGAGGCCATCCTGCGCGAGTTCGCTGTCGCGGTCGACCTCTCGGCCCATCCCGGCCCCTTCGCCCGGGCCCTGGCGGCCAGCGACGCCTCGGGCCGGGTGGGCGAGGTCGTCACCCCGACCTCGCGCGCCGAACGCGCCGCGCCAGGCGCCGCAGCCCTGCCGCTGGGTGAAGGCTCGACCGATCTGATCGTCTCCCTTCTGAGCCTGCACTGGGCCAATGACCTGCCCGGCGCCCTGGCCCAGATCCGCCGCGCCCTGAAGCCCGACGGTCTGTTCATCGGCACCCTGTTCGGGGCCGGGACCCTGAAGGAGCTGCGCGCGGTCCTGACCGAGGCTGAACTGGCCGAGCGAGGCGGCGCCCAGGCGCGGGTCTCCCCCTTCGCCGACGGTTATGACGGCGCGGCCCTGCTGCAGCGCGCCGGCTTCGCCCTGCCGGTGTCCGACGTGGACCGGTTCACCGTCCGCTACCCAGACCTGTTCGCCCTGGTCCGCGACCTGCGCGCCATGGGCGAGACCAATGTCCTCTACGGGCCGATCCGACCGCTGAGCCGGGCCGTGATCGCGCGCGCCGCCCGCCTCTACGCCGAACGCCACGGCGACGCCGACGGCCGCATCCCGGCGACCTTCGAGATCATCCACCTGGCGGGCTGGAAGCCGCACGAGAGCCAGCAGAAGCCGCTGGCGCGCGGCTCGGCCAAGGTCCGGCTCGCGGACGCCCTGGGCGTGAAGGAAATGACCGGCGAAGAAAGCGACTGAAGCGGCGGCTTAGCCGGCGAGGGCGTCGGCGATCTTGCGCATGACGGCGTAGAGTCCGCCGTTCGCGCTTCCCAAGGCGCTCAGCCCGCTGAGAATGACGATGCAGATCAAGGCGCAGATCAGGCCGTATTCAATGGCCGTCGCGCCGTCGTCTTCGTTCAGGAACCGGCCGAGAAAAGGTCGCATGGCCGGCCTCCCTGGTCGGCGGTGGTCAGAGCAGGTCGCGCAACCAGGCGACCAGGGGTTCGTCGGCCGGCGGCATGGGATAGTCCGTCAACCTGTCCGGCTTCACCCAGGCCAGGCCGTCGTGCTCACGCGCAGTGACCACGCCGTCCCATCGCCGGCACAGATACAGTGGCATCAACAGGTGAAAGGAATCGTAAGCGTGGCTGGCGAAGACAAAGGGCGCCAGGCAGCTCTCGCTGACCTCGATGCCCAGTTCCTCGCGCAGTTCGCGGATCAGGGCCTGTTCCGGCCGTTCGCCAGGCTCGACCTTGCCGCCGGGAAACTCCCACAGACCGGCCAGCTTCTTGCCCTCGGGCCGTTTGGCGATCAGCACCCGCCCGTCCACGTCGATCAGGGCGACGGCGACGACGAGGACGGTCGGAAGCAGAGTATCGGTCACGAGCGATAATCGCCGTTGATCTCGATATAGCCCTTGGTCAGGTCGCAGGTCCAAACCGTGGCCGAAGCACGGCCGGAGCCCACGTCGACGGTGATGTCGATCTCGGGATTCTTCATATAGGCCGTCATCTTGGCTTCATCGTAGGTCGGGGAGGGGGCGCCGTCGACGGCCGCCTGGTGCGGGCCGAATTTGATGGCCAGCCGATCGCGATCGACCGGCTCCTCGGTCTTGCCCACGGCCATGACGACGCGACCCCAGTTGGCGTCCTGGCCGGCGATGGCGGTCTTGACCAGGGGGCTGTCGGCGATGGACTTGGCCAGTTTGCGGGCCGAGGCGGGGCTGGCGGCGCCGTCCACCGTCACCTTGACGAATTTGGTCGCCCCCTCGCCGTCGCGGACCAGCTGGTGCGCCAGATCCAGCATCACCTTGTCGAGGGCGGCCGAGAAGCTCTTCAGGCGGCGGTCGCCGACCCGGCCGATGCGCGGCGCGCCCGAGGCGCCGGTGGCGAACAGCAGGGCCGTGTCGTTGGTCGAGGTGTCGCCGTCCACCGTCACCGAGTTGAAGGTGGTGCGGACATGCAGCCCCAGCAGGGCCTGCAGCACATTGGGATGGATGTCGGCGTCGGTGACGATGAAGGCCAGCATGGTCGCCATGTCCGGCGCGATCATGCCCGATCCCTTGGCGACGCCGGCGATCCGGACCTTGTAGCCCTCGATCTCGGCCTCGGCGTAACTCCCCTTGGGGAAGGTGTCCGTGGTCATGATGCCGCGCCCGGCCCTGGCCCAGGCGTCGGACTCCAGCCCGTTCTCGATCTCGGGCAGTTTGGCGACGATCTTCTTTTCGTCCAGCACCACCCCGATCACCCCGGTCGAGGCCAGCATGACGTCGCGCTGGCGGCAGCCGAACCGTTTGGCGACCTCGGAGGCGGTGCGGCGGGCGGCGTCGGCGCCGGCCTTGCCGGTGAAGGCGTTGGCGCAGCCGGCGTTGACCACCAGGGCCCGCACGTCCTTGCCGCCATCGGCGCCGCCCAAGTGCTTCTTGCACCAGTCGACGGGGGCCGAGCCGATCTTGTGGCGGGTGAAGACCCCGGCGCAGCTAGTGCCGCGCGCGAAGCGGAACACCACCAGGTCGTCGCGCTCATGCTTGTAGAATCCGGCGCGGGCGGTTGCGATCTCGACCCCGCCGATGGGGGGAATGGTCGGGAAGGGCACGGCCAGGGGCGAAATGGCCAGGCCCGGCTTGCCCGCAGCGGCAGGCGCAGGGATCGTCGGCTCGTTCGGTCGGGTGGCGCGCTTCAGGGCGGTGGCGAAGGGATCCAGCGCCTTCTCGAACGCCTGTTCGATCTTCTGGCCGGTCGTGGAGGGGGTCTTGGTCATGTCAGGCGGCCGGTGCGGACGAAGATGTCGCGGGAGAAGGAATCGCGGGAGCGGCGTTCGGTTGAGCAGGCGGGGCCGAGGCGGGTTCCTCGTTCCGCCCGGCGCCCTCGCCCGACAGAAGCACATCGACCTTGGCCTTGCCGCGCAATTGTTCGAGCAGTTGCCGCACGCCCTCATAGGTCAGATAGCGGACGATCTGCGGCCGAGCCTGTTCCAGGGTCGGCGGATTCTCCTTGCGCCGGTCCTCGACCCGCAGCACGGCCCAGCCGCCCTCGGTCTGGAACGGCCCCACGGTCGACCCAGCAGGCTTGTCGCGCAGCGCGCCTGCATAGGCCTGGGGCATGACGTCCAGGGTCGAATAGCCCAGGTCGCCGCCGGAGAACCGCGTCGCCTCGTCCACCGACCTCTCCATGGCCACGGCCTCGAAACTGGCGCCCTGCCCCAATATTCCGATGACGGCGTCGGCTTCGGGCCGGGTGCGCGACAGGATCAGGCGGACGCGGATTTCCTCCGAGGTCTTCGCCAGCCGCAGCTGCTCGTTATACAGGGTCTGGACCGCCTGGTCCGAAATGGCGCCGTTGACGACGCTCTCGACCAGCATGTCGCCCAGGATGCGTTCACGCGTCGCCTCCAGCCGCCGCTGGGCCAGGGGCGAGGCGTCCAGCCGACGACGCTCGGCCTCCTTGGCCAGCAGCTTCTGGTCGATCACCTCGTCCAGCACCCGGCGGAACAGGTCGGAGGTCACGTCCAGCGGCTCGCCCTCGCCGACCAGGCCCTGGGCCACCGCCTCGCGTTTCACGTCCGAGGCCCAGATCGTCTCGTCCTGAACCTTGGCCACCGCGCGATCACCCGGCTCCGGCGCGCGGTCGTCGGCGCCGCCGCGCGAACAGGCGGAAACCGCCACAGTCACGGCCAGAAGGCCGATGACGAGGATGCCGAAAGGTCGCCGGAATGGGATCAAGGGGGCGCTCCGTCGAAGGCGGCCGAAAGCCCCTCGCGTTGACAGGGGTTAGGGCGGTGCTTAAGTCCCGCCTGCGCCCAAGTCGAGGGGTTTTGATCGTCTGCGCGGCCCTTCGCGCGCGCCAGTTCCGGCGCACCGGGGCCGTCGTCGGTCCGGGCCCCTCTCGCGGCGTCCGTATCGCCGCCCCTCACGGGATTTCAGAGCCGCTCAGCTCGCAGACGCTCGACCGCTTACCGGATCCAATATGCTCGGCTTCGCCAAGAAACTTTTCGGCTCTTCCAACGACCGCAAGGTCAAGGCCTTCCAGGACCACGCCCAGCGCATCAATGCGCTGGAGCCCAAGTTCGCCGCCCTGTCCGACGACGAACTGCGAATGATGACCGACGCCTTCCGCGACCGGCTGGCGAACGGCGAGACGCTGGAGAAGATCCTGCCCGAAGCCTTCGCCGTGGTGCGCGAGGCCTCCAAGCGGGTGCTGGGCCAGCGTCAGTACGACGTGCAGCTGGCCGGCGGCATGATCCTGAACGAGGGCGGCATCGCCGAGATGCGGACCGGCGAGGGCAAGACCCTGGTCGCCGTGGCCCCGGTCTATCTGAACGCCCTGCCCGGCAAGGGCGTCCACGTCATCACCGTCAACGACTATCTGGCCCGCCGCGATGCGGAGACCATGGGCAAGGTCTATCGCTTCCTGGGCCTGGAAGTCGGCGTCATCGTCAACGGCCTGAGCCAGGGCCAACGCCAGGCGGCCTACAACGCCGACGTCACCTACGGCACCAACAACGAATTCGGCTTCGACTATCTGCGCGACAATCTGGTCTATGACCGGCGCGAGATGGTGCAGCGTCCGCACAATTTCGCCATCGTCGACGAGGTCGACTCCATCCTGATCGACGAGGCGCGCACGCCCCTGATCATCTCGGGTCCGACCGAGGACCGTTCGGACCTGTACAAAATCCTCGACGGCCTGATCAAGGAACTGATCAAGGACAAGGACACCTTCGAACTCGACGAAAAGCAGAAACAGGTCCTGCTGACCGAGCTGGGTTCGGAGCGGATGGAAGAGGCCCTGGAGGCCGGCGGGCATTTCGCCGCCGACACCACCGGCCTGTATGACGCCGCCAACATCAGCCTGGTCCACCACTCCAACCAGGCCCTGCGCGCCAACACCCTGTATCAGCGCGACAAGGACTATATCATCAAGGGCGGCGAGATCGTCCTGATCGACGAATTCACCGGCCGCATGATGACCGGCCGCCGCCTGTCGGAAGGCCTTCACCAGGCCATCGAGGCCAAGGAAGACGTCAAGATCCAGCCCGAGAACCAGACCCTGGCCTCGGTGACGATCCAGAACTATTTCCGCCTCTACGAGAAGCTGTCGGGCATGACCGGCACGGCCGCGACCGAGGCCCAGGAGTTCGGCGACATCTACAAGATGGAGGTGCTGGAGGTGCCGACCAACCGGCCGATCCAGCGCAAGGACTACGACGACGAGGTCTATCGGACCCACGCCGAGAAGAACCAGGCCATCGCCCGCCAGATCGCCGAATGCCACCTCGCCGGTCAGCCGATCCTGGTCGGCACCGTGTCGATCGAGCGTTCGGAACAGCTGTCGGACCTGCTGAACCGTTACGAACACAAGGTCGAGGTCTCGCGCGAACTCAAGAAGGAGTTCGTCGGCAAGGCCAAGGAGGCCGAAAAGCTCGGCGACGCCGCCTATGACATCACCTACGAGACGAAGCTGCGCGGCATCCCGCACTCGGTCCTGAACGCGCGCCAGCACGAACAGGAGGCCTATATCGTCGCCGACGCCGGCCTGCCGGGCGTGGTGACCATCGCCACCAACATGGCCGGCCGCGGCACCGACATCCAGCTCGGGGGCAACCTCGAAATGAAGATGCAGAAATGGCTGCTGGAACAGCGCAACATGGCTGTCGAAGTGACCCATGAGGCCGAGATCGCCAAGGAGGCCGAGTTCAAGGCCGAGATCGCCGTCCAGAAGAAGATCGCCCTGGACGCCGGCGGCCTGTTCGTCCTGGGCACCGAACGCCACGAGAGCCGCCGGATCGACAACCAGCTGCGCGGCCGCACCGGCCGTCAGGGCGACCCCGGCACCTCGAAATTCTACCTGTCCTGCGAAGACGACCTGCTGCGGATTTTCGCCGGCGACCGTCTGGACTCGATCATGAAGACCTTCGGCGTGGCTGAAGGCGAGGCCATCACCCACCCCTGGCTGAACCGCGCCATCGAGACCGCCCAGAAGCGCGTCGAGACCCGCAACTACGACATCCGCAAGAACCTGCTGAAATACGACGACGTCGTGAACGACCAGCGCAAGGCCGTGTTCGAGCAGCGCCAGGAGTTCATGGACTCCGAGGATCTGTCGGAACTGGTCGGCGACTTCCGCCGCGACGTGGTGTCCGACCTGGTCGAACGCTACATGCCGCCCAAGGCCTATGCCGAACAGTGGGACATCGACGGCCTGGACGAGCGGGTCCGCACGACCCTGGGCCTGGAGCTGCCGCTGCACGACTGGGCCGCCGAGGAAGGCGTGTCGAACGAGGAGATCGAGGAGCGGCTGCTGGCCGCCGCCGACGCCCGCGCCGCCGAACGCCTGGAACAGATCGGCGCCGAACAGACGCGCGGTCTGGAAAAGCAGTTCATGCTGCAGATGATCGACATGCAGTGGCGCGAGCACCTGGTCCATCTGGACCACCTGCGCGGCGTCATCGGCCTGCGCGGCTATGGCCAGCGCGACCCGCTGAACGAGTACAAGACCGAGGCCTTCTCCCTGTTCGAGAGCCTGCTCTACGACCTGCGCCACAACGTCACCCGCTGGCTGATGACGGTCGAATTCCGCTTCCAGCCGCCGCCGGAACTGCCCGAGTTCCAGGAAATCCACCTGAACCCCGGCACCGGCGAGAACGAGATGGCCAATCCGTCGGCCCAGAACCCGGAAGGGACTCTGATCGGCGACGACCGTTCCAAACTGCCGGTCGACGCCCTGCCGGCCAACTGGGAAGTCACCGGCCGCAACTCGCCCTGCCCCTGCGGCTCGGGCCGCAAGTTCAAACACTGCCACGGAGCGCTGGTCTAAGCGCCCCGAACTCAACAATGGGGGCGCTGGTCTAAGCGCCACGCACCGCTAAACGACGAACGGCCCCGGGTTTCGATCCGGGGTCGTTTTCGTTCAGGTCAGCAGAGCCTTCAGCACCCCGTCCAGCACCGGCCGCCCGGCCGGTGTGGCGACCAGCCGCCCGTCCTCGACCGTCAGGAAACCGTCCGCGATCAGGTCCGCCGTCGCCCCGGCGGCCGGCGACAGACCCAGATGCGCCAGCAAAGCGACCGGCGCGCCCTCGACGGTGCGCAGGCCCAGCAGCAGCCGCTCCTCAGCCGCGCCGACGGCGTCCAGCCCCTCCCGCTCCGCCCAGGGAGTCCCCGCCCCGACCCCGGCGACATAGTCGGCGATGCGACGATGGGCGACGGTCGCCGTCCGCGTCCCGTCCAGGGTCAGCCGCCCATGGGCGCCCGGCCCCAGGCCCAGATAGTCGCCGCCACGCCAGACGTGCAGATTGTGGCTCGAGCGGGCGGCCACGCCCCGCGCATGGTTGGACACCTCATAGGCGTCGAAACCGGCGGCCTGCAGCACATCCTGCGTCGTCTCGTAGAGGGCGGCGGCCCTATCCTCGTCCGGCGGGGTCAGTCGGCCGCGCGCGAAGGCCCGGCCGAAGGCGGTCGTCGGCTCTATGGTCAGCTGATAGGGCGAGACGTGCTCGAACCCCATGTCTAGGGCCGTGCGCAGCTCCGCCGCCCAGTCGTCCGGCGTCTGGTCCGGGCGGGCGTAGATCAGGTCGATGGACAGGCGCGAGAAGGCCTGCCCGGCCAGACCGACCGCACGTCGCGCCTCGGCCGCCGAATGATCGCGGCCGAGGAAGCGCAGACTGTCGTCGTCCAGGGCCTGCACCCCCATCGACAGCCGGTTGATCCCCGCCTCGGCCAGGGCGGCGAAGCGGGACGACTCGGCGTCGGTCGGATTGGCCTCCAGCGAGACCTCGATCTCTCCCCGAGGCGGAAACAGCCCCCGCGCCGTCTCGACGATCCGGGCCACGGCCTCGGGCGCCATCAGCGAGGGCGTGCCCCCGCCGAAGAAGATCGAGGCCAGACGGCGCGGTCCCGCCAGCATCGCCTGGGCGCGCAGATCGGCCAGGATCGCCTCGACCAGCCCCGCCTGCTCCTCGCCGCGCCCCCGGTCGCGCACGACGTTGAAGTCGCAATAGGGGCAGATGCGCGAACAATAGGGCCAGTGGACGTAGAGGCCGACGTCCGATCCCGGATCGAGCAGATCAGTCAATCAGGGCGGCCCGCAGCTTGGCGAAGGCGCGGGTGCGGTGGCTGATCGCCTCCTTCTCGGCCGGGTCCATCTCGCCGAAAGTCCTGTCTCCGCCCTCCGGAATGAAGATGGGGTCGTAGCCGAAGCCCCGATCACCGCGCGGCGGGAAGACCAGTTCGCCCTTCACGATCCCCTCGACCACCACGCACGGCCCATCGGGCCAGGCCACGGCGAGCGCGGAGGTGAACCAGGCCGACCGATCGCCAGCCGTATTGGGCGCCCCGATCTCCTCCAGTCGCTCCTCGACCTTCTTCATCGCCATGGCGAAATCCTTGCCCGGCCCCGCCCAGCGCGCGGAGAAGATGCCCGGCGCCCCGTCCAGGGCCGTGACCGACATCCCCGAATCGTCGGCCAGCGACACCTCGCCCGACAGTTCCGCAGCATGGCGCGCCTTCAGCATGGCGTTGCCGACGAAAGTGGTCTCGGTCTCGTCCGGCTCGGGCAGATTCAACTGTCCGGCGGTGAGGATCTCGTAATCTTCACCAAGAAGGGCGGCGATCTCGGGGACCTTGCCGGGGTTGTGGGTGGCGGCGACGATCCGCATCCCCTTGATAAGCTTGAGATTCATCGACGATCACGTCCCTGAAACAGTCTATTGCCAAAGTTTAATATCGTTAAACGATATGTAACGTGCTTTTCCGTACCGCACGGCCTATCTATTGATCGTCAGGAACGGGGCCGCACCGTTCAGGACTTCCGGAAAAACCGGAATGATCGTGCGGGTTACAAAACCAACGGGCGATAATCGTCCAAACAAAACGACGGAGAAATACGATGCATACGATGAACACCTCGCTGTGGCTGGACAAGGTCGGCGCCGCTTTCGTCAACACGGTTCTGATCGCCGCCCTGCCGACCGCCCTGGTCGCCATCCTGGTCCAAGCCCTCTGATCGGCCCAAAGTCCACCCCTGTATCGATCACGAGAGCTTTGACGACCTTGAAGACAACCGCGATGTATAGCGTCACGCGCGGGTTCGCCGGACCCCGCGTGGCCATCGCGCCCTCGCCCCCGGCCTGAGACTTCTCGACCATGCGCCTGCCGACGCCGCGAAATCCATTCAAGCGAGGCGAGGCGCGCATTTCGAACCGACCCGGGCCGAACTGGCTCGGCGCGGTCAAGACGATGGGGCCGGGTTCGGTCTCCAGCGTCCTGAAGGTGGCTCTTGATGTCGCCTATGTTCTGCTCTGGCTGATCACCGGCGTTCTGCTGCTGCTGGTGATCGCCGCGATCTTCATCCCCCTGGACAATGTGAACATCACCGTGAGCGGCGATTCCGGCGGCCGACAGCTGCCGTTGACACGCCTGCTCCTGCTGTTCGGCCTGGGCGTGGCCACCGCCTATTTCGGCGGCTTCATGCTGATCCTGCGCAGCCTGCGCCGCATCTTCCGCACCCTGACCATGGGCGACCCCTTCCACCCCGACAATGTGCGCCGCCTGCGCCAGATCGGCCTGACCCTGGCGGTGGTGACCGGCGGCGTCTGGCTGGCCCAGGGCTATGTCGCCACCCGCCTGGCGCCGGGCGTCATGGACCCGCAGGGCCTGGGCGAGCTGCTGACCCCGATCTTCTCCGTCCTGATCGTCTTCGTCCTGGCGGAGGTGTTCCGCGAGGGTGCGCGCCTGCGCCGCGAATCCGAACTGACGATCTGAGCCGTTTCCAGTAGGACTACCCCATGGCCATCCGCGTCCAGCTCGATCGCGTTCTCGTCGAACGCCGCATGTCCCTGACCGAGCTGGCGGACCGCGTGGGCGTCACCGTGGCCAATCTGTCGATCCTGAAGACGGGCAAGGCGCGTGCGGTGCGTTTCTCGACCCTGGACGCCCTGTGCCGCGAACTGGACTGCCAGCCCGGCGACCTGCTGATCCACGAGCCCGGTCCGGCCGAGGCCTATGAGGACGACGAGGGCGGATGAAGCGGAAAGGCCCCGGCCGCGACGAGAACGGGCTAACGCCCGAGGACCGTCGCATCTGGACCCGGATCACCGGCACGGTCGTCGCGCCCCGCACCCGCAAGGCCGCGCGGGTCACACCCGGCGCCGAGGCCCCGGCCCATATCGTCGTGGCTCAACCGGCCGATCCCCGGCCTCTGGCCAAGCCCTCGCCCGCCCGCACCACGGCCGTCGCCAAACCGGTCGAACCCCGCCCCATCGGCAGCCGCCCAAAGCCGGCTCCCGAGGATCTGGAACCGCGCCGCAAACAGCGGCTGTCGCGCGAACGCGACCCCATCGAGGCGCGCATCGACTTGCACGGCTTCGGCCGGTTCGAGGCCGAGGATCAGCTCAAGGGCTTTCTGACATCCTGCCAGGCGCGCGGGATGCGGGCGGTCCTGGTCATCACCGGCCAGGGCCGGATGGGCGGCGGGGTGATCCGCTCGGCCTTTGCGGAATGGATGCAGTCGCCCGCCCTGCGCGGCGTGGTGTCCGGCTTCACGGTCGCTCACCAGAGGCACGGCGGCAACGGCGCCTTCTACGTCACCCTGAAACGCCGCGCCTGACTGCGGTCCGAATATCGAAGCCGGAACGACGTCTAGTCGCTGCTGCGATCCAGCACCGCCAGCAGGCGCCGGCCGCGATAGACCAGGGCCTCCGACGCATCCTTGCGCCCCAGCAGAAGCCGCAGGGCCGCCGCGCGCGCGTCCTCGTCGTCGGTCGCTCCGACCGGTTCGAAACTGGGCACCGACCGGCCGTCGATTTCGAGATAGATTTGGTATTCCATGCAATTCACCCCCGTGAGGCGAAAGCGTGCGGCCATATCCGCCGACTTCTTCCAGTCGCGACCGCCGAAAAACCCTGGCCGCGATGGATGTGAGAATGACTCTCGTCCGCCGCAATTCATAGTCCGGCGCCGGACACAAGGCCAAATAAAGCCAAGGCCCGCGCCGATCAAACGGACGCGAGCCTTGAACTTCTGAAAATTAGTCTTCCGAGTCCGTTACTTGGCGGACAGGGCTCCGGCCAGGATCACGTCGATCTGCTTGCCCATATGGTCGGACAGGGCCTGGGCGTCCCACTCGTCATAGGCGGCGCGGCGATAGTTCGACAGATAGGAGTCCCAGATCAGCTCGACCAGCAGGCGGATTTCGGCGTCCTGCTTCAGCTCGCCCTTGGCGACGGCCTCCTGCAGGATGTCGCCGATGGCCAGCAGCAGGTTCTTGGTGGCGGCGCGGGCGCGCATCTCGGCGGCCAGGGGCTGGAACCACGAACGAGCGACGATGGCCTGGAACAGCGGCAGCTGGTCCAGAGACGAATGATAGCCGGCGCTGAGAGCGCCCAGCAGACGCTGGCGAACCGGCTCGCCCTCGGGGGCGCCGGCCTCGACCACTTCGGCGAGACGCGACATGTCCTCGGTCAGGACCGCCTCGAACAATTCGGCCTTGTCCTGGAAGTTGGCGAAGACCGCCCCGGTCGACATGCCCGCGCCCTTGGCGATGTCGCGGATGGTGGCGGGCTCGTAGCCGCGCTCGGCGAACAGGCTGCGGGCGGCGTCCAGAACCTTCTGGCGGGTCCGGACCTTGGCGGCCTGGCGGCGGTTCAGACGGGGGGCGGCGTCGGCCGAGAGAACGGAATCGGTCATGAAATCAGGCTATACTCTACGCAATTTTCGGACGCCCAGACGGGATCCGAAGTTGACTTAAGGTGAAGCACTTAGGCCCGCGGGGAGAGACGTTCTGACCCTGCACCCGCTACCTGCGCGATACTTAGGCAAGGCTTGCATCACGGAACCATGACGAAAATGGGTCGCCCGCATAATCCTTGGGGATAGGGCGCCGATCTAAGCTTAACCGCTATCGTTACCTGTCCTATTCTGGGACATTCTCAACGCCCGGGTGGTTCTACCACGTCTTTCCACGGGAATTGCGGCCTGGAAGGTCTTGCGGAACTGGTCCCGTTTCTCGTGGATCGAGGCCAGGACCAGGCCCATGGGCACGCCCAGATCCACCAGGGTGTTTTCGGCCAGCTGCAGGCTGGCCTCCGTCGTCTCGGGCACGGCGTCGGTGACCCCCAGCCCGTACAGTCGGGCCGCGTGCTGGTCGTCCCGGGCGCGGGCGATCAGGATCAGGTCGTCGCGCAGGGCCCGCGCCGTGGTCACCACCTCGTCGACCTTGGTCGGCGCATCCATGGTCACGATCAGGGCGCGGGTCGAGCGGACGCCGCAATGCAGCAGCATCTCGCCCCGTCCCGCGTCGCCATAGAAGACGTCGAACCCGTCGCGCCGCCCGGCGGCGACAGCGGCCGCATCGGTGTCCAGGGCGATGAAGGTCTGACCGTGTTCCTTCAGCAGTTCGCCGATCAGCCGCCCGACCCGGCCGAAGCCGACGATGATGACGGCGCCGTCCGCCGCCTCCGGCGGGGCCGCGCCCTCGGGCGTCGTGGGGCGATCCGGCGCCTTGCGCCGCGACAATCTCTGGCCCAGAGCCGCCAGCAGCGGCACCGAGAAGATGCTCAGGGTCGCCGACAGGGCGACCGTGGTGGTCAGGCCGGCGGGGGCGATCCCCTCGACCATGCCGGTGGCGAAGACGACGAAGGCGAACTCGCCCGCCGGGGCCAGCACCAGGGCCGTCTCCAGCGCCGGCCGCGCGCCCAGCCCCCAGAGCCGCGCCAGGCCGAAGATCACCGCCGTCTTCAGCACGGTGATGGCCAGGGCCAGACCGAAGACGAAGACCGGATCGGCGGCGACCGCGCCCAGGTCCAGACCCAGACCGACCCCGACGAAGAAGACCCCCAGCAGCAGACCCTTGAACGGTTCGATCGAGACCTCGACCTCGCGCCGGAACTCGGTCTCGGCCAGCAGCACCCCGGCGACCAGGGCGCCGATGCTCATCGACAGGCCGCTGGCCTGGGCCGCCAGGCCGGCGCCGACCACGACCAGCAGGCTGGCGGCCACGAACAGTTCACCGCCCTGATCCGCCTTGCGCGCGCGCGCCACCGACCGGAACATCGGCCGCAGCACCACCCGCCCCAGCAGGACCAGCAGGCCCAGACCGATGGCGGCCGGGACCAGGGTGAACAGCGACCGGCCCAGAACCGCCGGGTCCAGCGCCCCGCCCGCCTGGGCCAGGGCCGCCATGACGCTGACGGTGATCAGGATGGGGGCGACGGACAGGTCCTGGGCCAGCAGGACCGCGAAGGTCGAGCGCCCCACGGTTCCCTTCAACCGCCCGCTCTCGGCCAGAACCGGCATGACCACCGCCGTCGAGGACAGGGCTAGGCCCATGCCCAGCACGGCGGCGCTGACCAGGGTCTGGCCCATCAGCAGGAACAGTCCCGACAGGACCAGGGTGCAGATCACCACCTGCATCAGCCCCAGGCCGAACACCAGCCGCCGCATGGCCCGGAGCCGTTCCCATGACAGCTCCAGCCCGATCATGAACAGCAGGAAGGCGACGCCCAGTTCGGACAGCTGGGCCAACTGGGCGGGATCGCTGATGGTGAAATAGGACAGCCACGGCAGGGCGCCCGAGAACCGGGCCAGCCCGTCCGGCCCCAGCAGCACCCCGGCCGCCAGAAAACCCAGCACCGGACTGATCTTCAGTCGATTGACCAGGGGCACGATGACCCCGGCTGCGGCCAGGAACACCACCAGATCCTTGTAGTCGCCGCCGTGCCCGTGCATCCGCCCTCCGTGTCGATTGCATCTGACCCGATCCGCCCGCCTGTGGCGAGACGTCGCGGCCGTTTCATGAATTTTTTTTAAGGCGACAGCCCCCGCCTCGGGTCTAGGGTCCGCGCCGACCCGCCCATTTCGGGGGCGGAGCCTAGGATCCAGTGATGAAAAGACTGCTTATCGGCGCCGCCGTCGGCGCCCTTCTGCTGCCCGCCAGCGCCGCCTTCGCCCAGGACGTCGACCACGACCATGCCTGCATCGACGAGACCTGCTCCATCGTTTCACTCTTCTCGGGCCAGGAGACCGCCAGCGGCTTCCAGGGCACCGTGGCGCCGAAATACGGAACCTGGGGCTTCGACCTGAACGGCCGCGACACCTCGGTGAAGCCGGGCGACGACTTCTTCCGCTACGCCAACGGCGCGGCCTTCGACAAACTGGTCATCCCGTCCGACCGCACCAGCTACGGCTCCTTCGCCCTGCTGCGCGAACTGTCGGACAACCGGATGAAGGAACTGGTGACCAGTCTCGCCGCCCGCACCGACCTGGCCGCCGGCTCGGACGAGGCCAAGGTGGCCGACGCCTACCGCTCCTACATCGACCAGGGCCGCGTCGATCAACTGGACGCCCAGCCGCTGCAGCCCTATCTGGCCGCCATCCGCGCCGCCGACAGCCATGAGAAGATGGCCGTCTATATGGGCCAGACCTCGGGCCGCTTCGGCGCCTCCTTCTTCGGCACCGGCATCACCATCGACGCCAAACAGCCGACCCGATACGCCGTCTCGACCGGCCAGTCGGGCATCGGCCTGCCGAACCGCGACTATTATCTGGACGCCCGCTACGCCGACAAGAAAGAGAAGTATCAGGCCTATGTCGGCCAGATGCTGGAGATGATCGGCTGGGCGAACCCGACCGAGACGGCCGCCCAGATCGTGGCCCTGGAAACCAGGATCGCCGAGGCCCACTGGACCCCGGTCGAGAACCGCAACCGCGACCGGACCTACAACGAATACACCATCGCCCGTCTGATCCAGGACGCGCCGGGCTTCGACTGGCAGGCCTATTATGACTCCGCCGAACTGGGCGGCGTGCCGCGCCTGATCGTGCGTCAGGACACGGCCCTGCCGAAGATCGCCGCCCTCTACGCCGAGACCCCGGTCGAACTGCTGCAGGCGTGGGAAGCCTTCCACACCGCCGACGACATGGCGCCCCTGCTGTCGCAACGCTTCTCGGACGCCCAGTGGGGCTTCCGCTCGCGCGATCTGTCGGGCCAGCCCGAACAGCGCACCCGCGAGAAGCGCGCCATCTCCTTCGCCGAAGGTTCGCTGGGCGAAGCCACGGGCCGTCTCTACGTCGCCCAGTATTTCCCGGCCGAATCCAAGGCCAAGATGGAAGAACTGGTCGCCAATCTGCGCACCGCCCTGTCGCACCGGATCGACAACCTGACCTGGATGGGCGCCGAGACCAAGGCGGCGGCCCAGGAGAAGCTGCGCAAATTCACCGTCAAGATCGGCTATCCGGACAAGTGGCGCGACTATTCGGGCCTCGACATCCGCGCCGACGACCTGGTCGGCAACGCCGAGCGCCGGGGCCTGTTCGAATGGAACTACGACCTGTCGCGCCTGAACGAGCCGGTCGACAAGTCCGAGTGGGGCATGACCCCGCAGACGGTCAACGCCTATTACAACTCGGCCAATAACGAGATCGTCTTCCCGGCCGCCATCCTGCAGCCGCCCTTCTTCGATCCGAACGGCGATCCGGCGGTCAACTACGGCGGCATCGGCGGCGTGATCGGCCACGAGATCGGCCACGGCTTCGACGACCAGGGCTCCAAGTCCGACGGCGACGGCGTGCTGCGCAACTGGTGGACGCCCGAGGACAAGGCCAACTTCGAGGCCCTGACCGCCCGCCTGGGCGCCCAGTACGACACCTACGAGCCCCTGCCCGGCTATCACATCCAGGGCGGTCTCACGATGGGCGAGAACATCGGCGACGCCTCCGGCGTGGCCGTGGGCCTGGAAGCCTATCACCTGTCGCTGAACGGCCAGCCCGCCCCGGTGCTGGACGGCGTGACGGGCGACCAGCGCTTCTTCTACGGCTGGGCCCAGGTCTGGCAGTCGAAGTATCGCGACGAGGCCCTGAAACAGCAGGTCGCCACCGACCCGCACTCGGCCGCCCAGTTCCGCGTCATCGGCCCGCTGCGCAACTCGGACGCCTGGTACGACGCCTTCGACGTCCAGCCCGGCACGAAATACTATCTGAAGCCGGAAGACCGCGTCCGCATCTGGTAAGGCGACGCTTCGTCGATAGGGTTAAAGGCCGGGGTTCGCCCCGGCCTTTTTCTTGACCGAAGCGCGAGAGGCCGCAAGGCGGGCGAACGACAGCGACAAAGTCCGTGAGCGCCTGGGTTCCAGGCGCGAAAAAGCCCGCTGCGGGGGATACATCGCAGCGGGCTTTCGCGCTCTTTAAAGAGCGGACGTTTCCTCCCCGAAACGCCTTCGAGTGCTGCGCGCTTGAGCAACGCTTGCCCTCGAGTGAGTTCATTTGGACCGAGGCCCCCGTGGCCGTCAACGGCCTTTTCAACACCAATCGAACTTTCTTCGACTTATCGCTGATAACCGATACCAGAAAGGGTTATTTATCGACGGTTATTCGATAATGGAACGAATGGCCGCGACCAGTCCTGCACGGCCGATCTTCATCTGCCCGGGGCGCTCGGCCTTCCAGGCGTCATTGTCGGTGATGGCGGCGGCGGCGGCGCGGCCGGCGTCCAGATCCTTGATGGTGACCTCCCCGGCGGCGATCTCGTCTCCACCCAGAATGACCACGGCGGGCGCGCCGCGTCGGTCGGCGTATTTCATCTGCGCCTTCATCCCCGCCCGCCCCAGATAGAGTTCCGCCGCGATCCCGGCGGCGCGCAGTTCGGCGACGGCCTCGAGGTAATGGGTCATGTCGTCCTCCGAGAAGACGATGACCACCACGGGCCCCCGCACGGCGTCTTCTGCGCCCCGTCCGGCCGCGCGCAGGGCCGAGGCCAGGCGCGAGACGCCGAAGGAGAAGCCGGTCGCCGGCACGCTCTGTCCGGTGAAGCGGGCGACCAGATCGTCGTAGCGGCCGCCGCCGCCGATCGAGCCGAAGCGGACCGGGCGGCCCTTGTCGTCGACGGTGTCCAGCAGCAGTTCGGCTTCGAAGACCGCGCCGGTGTAGTATTCGAGGCCGCGCACGATGGTCGGATCAAATTTTACGGCGTCCTGCCCCACCTTCATGGCGCTCAGCGCCCGGTCGATGGCCGCCAGTTCGTTCAGCGCCGCCTCGCCCGCCACGCCCAGATCACCCGACCGCGCCACCGCGTCCAGGGTCTCGGCCCGGGTGAGGCCAGGAGTGTTGGCCGAGGCCAGGAAGGCCTCGATGGCGGCCGTCACCTTGGCGGGCAGATTGGCGCCCTTGGTGTAGTCGCCGGACTCGTCGAGACGCCCCTCGCCCAGCAGCTGAACCACGCCGTCCCAGCCCAGCCGGTCGAACTTGTCGATGGCGCGCAGCGCCGTCAGCCGCTGACCGGCCTCGGTCACGCCGCCGGCGTCGAACAGGCCGTCGAACAGTTTGCGGTTGGAGACGCGGATCTGGGCCTGACCGGCGTCCAGACCCGCGCCCGCCAGACCTTCGCACGCCATGGCGATGATCTCGGCGTCGGCCTCGGGCCGGTCCGAGCCGACCGTGTCGGCGTCGCACTGCCAGAATTCTCGGAATCTACCGGGACCGGGCTTCTCGTTGCGCCAGACCGGGCCATAGGCGTAGCGGCGGAACGGCTTGGGCAGGGTTTCCCAGGTCTGGGCCGCGAACCGGGCCAGGGGCGCCGTGTGGTCGTAACGCAGGGCCGTCCATTCGCCCGGCTCATCCGAACCGGCGTCGTCCTGAAGCGCGAAGACGCCCTCGTTGGGGCGGTCGGCGTCAGGCAGGAATTTGCCCAGGGCGTCGGCGTATTCGAAGGCCGGCGTCTCCAGCGGCTCGAAGCCCCAGCGTTCATAGACCTCGGACACGCGCGCCACGATGCGGCGTTCAGCGGTCAGGTCGCGGCCGCGCTTGTCGGCGAAGCCGCGCGGATTACGGGCGAGCGGGCGGATGGGGGCGTCGGAGGTCATGGCGGGCGCTTAAGCCAAGGGGCGGATCACCGCAACTCGCCGAACGCGATCAGCGCTCCCAGACCTCGGCGTCTCCGACCGCCAGGGAGATGGGCTCGCCGTTCTTGCAGGTGCAGGCCACCTCGTCATGGCGATCGGTGGCGGACCAGAAGGTGGTGGTGAATCGGTCTTCGCCCGCAGGGCCGATCGCCAGAAACTCCTGCAGCCGGGAAGGGTCGGGTTCGCCCAGACGGATACTGAGCCTTGCGGCCTGCACGCGGCATTGTCCCACGGGGTCGGCGGCCATCTCGGGCGTGGTGGCGCAAGACGCCAAGGTCACGGCGACCGCGATCAGAACCCTGTTCGCCACTCCATCCATGGCAAGGAAACTCGCAGACCGACCCGTGGTTGCGCAAGCGGAAAGGCGCCCGCCGGCGACATCAGGCCTCCAGGGTCTCCACCGTCAGATTGCCGTTGGTGTAGACGCAGATCTCGGCGGCGATCTTCATCGCCTTGCGGGCGACCGCCTCGGCGTCGAGATCGGTCTCTTCGATCAGGGCGCGGGCGGCGGACAGGGCGTAGTTGCCGCCCGAACCGACGGCGGCGACGCCGTATTCCGGCTCCAGCACGTCGCCGACCCCCGTGACGGTGAAGATCGAGGTCTTGTCCGCCACCAGCAGCATGGCCTCCAGCCGACGCAGATAGCGGTCGGTGCGCCAATCCTTGGCCAGGTCGACACAGGCGCGCGCCAGCTGGTCCGGATACTGTTCCAGCTTGGCTTCCAGCCGCTCGATCAGGGTGAAGGCGTCGGCGGTGGCGCCGGCGAAGCCCGCCAGAACCTTGCCGCCGGCCAGGGTGCGCACCTTGCGGGCCGCGCCCTTGACGATGGTCGGCCCCATCGAGACCTGGCCGTCGCCGGCGATGACGGTGCGGCCGTTCTTGCGCACCGCCAGGATGGTGGTGCCGTGCCAGTCGGGAAAATTGGATTGGGTCATGGTTCGCAGATGGCGCGACGACGACCTTCGATCAAGTCCGCCCAAATTCGGATAACGGCGTCACATTTTGACCCCAGTCATCGCTATAACGCGCCAACCTTGGCTGTGGAAACCGGTATCGGAGATAGAGAATTGCTCTATCGGGTGCTTATTGTGAGTGAAACGGTCGGCATGACCGGACAGTCGGCCCTCAGCAAGGCCGCCATCCTCGGCGCGTCCGAACGCAACAATCGTCGCGACGAGATCAGCAGCGCCATGCTGTTCCACGAAGGCCAGGCGGCCCAGATGATCGAGGGCATGCGCGCCGACGTGGACCGGCTGATCGCCCGCCTGCTGACCGACAGCCGGCACCGGGATCTGCGGATCATCGCGGACCGCCCCATCGTCCATCGCCGCGTCACGGAACCCGTTCGACTCAACACCCTGTCAGCGCGCCAGGCGGTCGAATATCTGCGCGGTCGACGTCTCGGGGAAGTCGCGGCCGAGGGGCTGGAGCGCCTGTTGTCCTGTGACAAGCTGCGCGCCTCGGCCTGCGCCGCGTGAGGGCGGCTGCGCGTTTCGTTAACCCTATGGCCTTACCTCGGTTCACATCGGCCATCCGACGTAAAAGCGTATGAGTAATCAATGAGTTTGTTCCGCATTGTCTATGTCAGCGACGCCGTCGGCGACGCCGGCGCGGGCCTTCTGCCCCTGATCGACATCATCGGAGCCTCGGATCGGAACAATCGGCGCGACCATGTTACGGGCGTACTGATGCGACACGACAACCAGTTCTTCCAGGCCATCGAGGGCGCCCGGGTCGATCTGGACCGGCTGATGGGGCGTCTGCGCGCCGACCGCCGCCACATGAATATCCGCGTGCTGGCCGACGCCCGCATCGAACACCGCCTGTTCGCCGACTGGGCCATGGCCCAGGTCGACGCGCCGCCCGCCCTGGGGCGGCTTCTGTCCGGGATGCCGGCCGAGCCCATGGCGAAGACCCAGGTCGAACGGATTCTGTCGGACACCAGCCGGACGATGGCCTCCGCCTCCTGAGACGCCCCTCGCGCCCACGCCCCCGCATCGCTAGATGAGGCGGATGGTTTTCTCCGAAGATGAAGTCGAACGTTACGCCCGTCATCTGGTCCTGTCCGAAGTTGGTGGCCCCGGGCAGCAGGCGCTGAAACGCGCGCGCGTCCTGATCGTCGGCGCGGGCGGGGTCGGCGCGCCGGCGGCCCTGTATCTGGCGGCGGCGGGCGTCGGGACGCTGGGCCTGATCGACGACGACAGGGTCGGCCTGTCCAACCTGCAGCGCCAGATCGCCTTCTCCACGCCCGAGATCGGCCGCCCCAAGGTCGAGGCGGCCGCCGCACGGCTGGGCGACCTGAACCCCCATGTCACGATCGAGGCCCTTGCGGAGCGGCTGACCCCGGCCAATGCGGCCGCGCGGATCGGCGCCTTCGACATCGTGCTGGATGGAACCGACGATTTCGAGACCCGCCACCTGGTCAACGCCGCCTGTGTCGCGGCGGGCAAGCCGCTGGTGTCGGGCGCCCTGGGGCGCTGGACCGGCCAGGTCGGGGTGTTCACCGGACGCCCCTGTTATCAATGCCTGGTGCCGGACATCCCGCCCGACGCGGAGACCTGTTCCCGCGTCGGGGTGGTCGGCGCGCTGGCGGGGGTGATCGGATCCATGGCGGCGCTGGAGGTCATCAAGCAGATCACCGGCGCGGGCGAGCCCCTGGCCGGTCGACTGATGATCTATGACGGTCTGGCGGGAACTGCGCGGACAGTGCGGATCGCCGCCGATCCCGAATGCCCGGTCTGCGGCGCTTGAGGCGCCAGGCCAGCCCGGGGTCAGGCCGCCGTCGCGAACCTGACGTCGGCCAGACTCACGTCCGGCATGGGTTCGGCGAAGCCCAGGGCGGCATTGCCGACCACTGTCACCAGCCGTTCCCCGCAATAGAGATACAGGGTCTCGAATCCGACCCAGGCGCGGGACAGTGTCTCCAGCGCCTGATTGGCGGCTTGATCATCGCGCGCGTCGAGCACGCAGATGTCCCGCACCGGAACCCCGGGCAGGTTGACGATACAATAGTAGGAATCCAACGCACGCTTCCCCAGACAGGACGCCGGAAACGGTCTTCACCTCCGGCGGTTCCGCTCCTGCCCTTCAAATTCGACAGGCGCGTGAGTCGATTCCGACAATCATGTGAAAAGGAGACCGAATGGCCCGTCGCCCCGCCGCGCCCAAACGCCTGAACACCGCCAATCTGGTGGGTCTGGGCGCGGACCGTCTGGGCGAGCTGCTGATGCAGGCGGCCGACGCCGACGCCCTGTTGAAACGCCGCCTGCGACTGGTGCTGGCCGCCGAGGCCGGGCCGGACCTGCTGGCGGCCGAGTTGGACAAGCGCCTGACGGCGGTGGCGGCCAGCAAGGCGCGGGTGTCCTGGCGCAAGCGACCGGACCTGTTGCGCGATCTGGACATCCTGCGTCAGTCCATCGTGGAGAACCTGGGGCCTGCGGCCCCCGGCCAGGCGCTGGACCGGATGATCGCCTGGCTCGACCTGTTCCGAGGCCTGACCACGCGGGTCAAGGATCCTCGGGGCGAAGTGGCCGGAGCTTTCGAAAGCGCTGCGCCGGACCTGTGGAGACTGGCCCATGCGGCCGTAGAGGCCGACGCGACGGCGGCCGATCGGTTAGCGACGGCGATCGAGAGCCAACCGCTGGACTACGCCCGCTGGATCGGCGCGGCGGATGACGCCCTGACCCAAGACCTGGCCCGCGCCCTGCTCGACCGCCTGGATCCGGCCGTCAGCCTGGCCATCGGCCCGCGCGGGACGCGGACGGCGATCCGACGCCTGGCGGACCGGGCCGAGGATCTGGACCTGTGGCTGTCGCTGGCCACGTCGGAAGAGCGGGGATCGCCGGATTTCGCGGCGGCGGCGGCGACGCGGCTGCTGGCCGCCGACCGGGTGCATGAGGCGCGCGAGGCGCTGGAGACGGCGCTGGAACCCTCCCCGGCCAACAGACGCTGGACCTTCGGCCGGTCGGCGAACGGCGGGCCGCCCCGGCTGACTCCGGCCTGGGAGGCGGCGGCCATCGACGTGACCGAGGCCGAGGGCCGCAAGGACGAGGCCCAGACCCTGCGCTGGGCGATGTTCGAGCGGGACCTGTCGGCGCCCGTCTTGCGGACCTATCTGGCGCGCCTGCCCGATTTCGACGATGTCGAGGCCCTGGACCGCGCCCTGGCCCATGCCGCGGCCCATCCCGATTTCGAAAAGGCCCTGGGCTTCCTGATGGACTGGCCCGCTCACCGCGAGGCGGCGGCCCTGGTCGAGCGGCGCGTCCGAGAGGTCCGCACGCCCCTGCCGCTGAAATCCGACTGGGCCGCGCGCCTGGCGCAGAAATATCCCGAGGCGGCGGACCGGCTGCTGGCCGCGCCCTAGAGCATGGCCGGAATGACCCGATCCGGCGGGCGATGTCCGTTCTGGTAGGTCATCAGATTGGCGATGACCCTGTCGCCCATGTCCTGGCGCGCCTCCAGCGTCGCCGAACCCAGATGGGGCAGCAGGACGACATTGGGCTGGCCCAGCAGGCCGGGATGGATGTCCGGCTCGTTCTCGAACACGTCCAGGCCCACGCCGGATAGGGCGCGCATCGCCACGGCCTGGGCCAGGGCGGCCTCGTCGATCAGTTCGCCGCGCGCCGTGTTGATCAGGATGGCGTGGGGCTGAAGCCGGGACAGGCGTTCGACCGACAGCAGGTGATGGGTGTCCTTCGTCGCCGGGCAGTTCAGCGAGACCACGTCCATCCGCGCCAGCATCTGGTCCAGATCGTCCCAGTAGGTGGCGCCCAGCTCCTCCTCGATCAGGGCCGGGACCGGTTTGCGATTATGATAATGAACCTGCAGGCCGAAGGCCTTGGCGCGGCGGGCCAGGGCCTGGCCGATCCGGCCCATGCCGACGATGCCCAGGCGCTTGCCCCACAGTTTGCGGCCGCACATCCAGGTCGGGGTCCAGCCCTCGAACCGGCCCTCGGCCACCACCTGGGCGCCTTCGACGATGCGGCGGCTGACGGCCAGAATCAGGCTCATGGCCAGATCGGCCGTGTCCTCGGTCAGGACGCCGGGCGTATTGGTGACGATGATCCCGCGCGCCACGGCGGCGTCGACGTCGATATGGTCCACGCCTGCGCCGAAATTGGCGATCATCTTCAGCTGTTCGCCCGCGCCGTTGATAAGGTCGGCGTCGATGACGTCGGTGATGGTGGGCACCAGGACTTCGGCGCGCTGGACCGCCGCCTGAAGCGCCGCCCGGTTCATCGGCTGGTCTTTGAGATTCAGCTCCGCGTCGAAAAGCTCGCGCATCCGCGTCTCGACCGCGTCCGGCAGGCGTCTGGTTAATACGACCTTAAGCTTGCGGGCGGACATTGCGGGCCTTGGTTAGCGGGCGGCGAAATGGGGTCGAAGCCCGCGCGACGGGTCGTTCGAAACAGTGTCTAGCAAAGCCGCCGCCATCTTCCAAAACCTGCGACGCCGCGTCGTCATCGCCGGAGCCGTCCTGGGCCTGGGCGTGATGGCCGGCGCGGGGGCCACCATGCCCGACGGCCGCCCCACCCCGACCGGGCTGGAGGTGCCGCGCTGGATCTCGCTGAAGTCGTCGCACGTCCGCGCCCGCCAGGGGCCGGGGCTGGATTATCCGATCCTGTGGGAATACCGGGCCGCCGGCCTGCCCGTGCAGGTGATCGCCGAGACCACCGAATGGCGCAAGATCTGCGACCCGGAGGGCGCCGTGGCCTGGATCCACAGAACGGTGTCGTCGGGCCGCCGCTATGTGTTCAACGCCTCGCCGGAAGAGGTGATGATCCACGCCGGCAAGTCCCAGGCCTCGGCCGTGCGAGCCCGCCTGTCGCCGCGTTCCCTGGTCTCGCTGGACGAATGCGAGGACGGCTGGTGCCAGGTGCGGGCCCGACGCCTGCGCGGCTGGATCCAGGAACGGGCCGTGTTCGGCGTCCAGCAACGGGCGCTGTGCAACGCCAATCGCCCGGCGGGAACCGGACGAGGCTAGACCACCGCAAACACCCCCGCTGTTGAGCGAAGCGGCGGGGTCGTGTAACCCGCCAGCAACAGCAGACGTAAACGGAACCGCCTTGACCCAGTCCCAATACCCCTCGTCCTTCGATCACGAGGCCCTTCTCGCCTCGGGGCGCGGCGAACTGTTCGGTCCGGGCAACGCCCAGCTGCCCGCCCCGCCGATGCTGATGTTCGACCGCATCACGACGATCACCTCGGACGGCGGCGAATACGGCAAGGGCTATGTCGAGGCCGAACTCGACATCAATCCCGAGCTCTGGTTCTTCCAATGCCACTTCATCGGCGACCCGGTCATGCCGGGCTGCCTGGGCCTGGACGCCATGTGGCAGCTGGTCGGCTTCTATCTGGGCTGGATCGGCGGCCCCGGCCGCGGCCGCGCCCTGGGCGTCGGCGAGGTCAAGTTCACGGGCCAGGTCACCCCGGACATCAAGAAGGTGGTCTACAAGATCAACTTGAAGCGCGTCATCAACCGGAAACTGGTCATGGGCATCGCCGACGGCGTGCTCGAGGCCGACGGTCAGGTCATCTACACCTGCAACGACATGCGGGTGGGACTCTTTGGCGCCGCCAAGGACGAGCCAACCGGCGCCTAAGCGCCTATATAACCGCGGACAGCGCGGAAGACCCCCGGGTCGATAAGCATCAGAAGGAAACACCATGCGTCGTGTCGTCGTCACCGGCCTGGGCATCGTCTCCTCCATCGGCCACGGCGCCGAGGAGGTCACCCAATCCCTGCGTGAGGCCCGTTCGGGCGTCGTCCATGCGGCGGATCACGCCAAATACGGCTTCCGCAGCCAGGTCTGGGCGCCGCCCAAGATCGGCCCGTGGGAGGAGTTGGTCGACCGCCGCGCCGCCCGCTTCCTGGCCAACGGCACGGCCTGGGCGCACATCGCCTTCGAAGAGGCGCTGAAATCGTCGGGCATGACCGCCGACGAGATCAAGGACGACCGTATCGGCCTGATCGTCGGCGAGGGCGGCCCCTCGACCCAGGTGATCCTGCAGGCGGCGGCCACGACGGTCGAGCGCGGCTCGCCCAAGCGCATCGGCCCGTTCGCCGTGCCCAAGGCCATGGCCAGCGGCCCGTCGGCGGTCCTGTCGACCTGGTTCCAGATGCGCGGCGTCAACTATTCGATCAGCTCGGCCTGCGCGACCTCGGCTCACTGCATCGGTGCCGGGGTCGAACAGATCCAGTGGGGCAAGCAGGACGTGGTCTTCGCCGGCGGCTGCGAGGACATCGACTGGTCCATGTCGAACATGTTCGACGCCATGGGCGCCATGTCTTCCGACTTCAATGCGACCCCGTCGGTCGCCTCGCGCGCCTATGACGCCGCCCGCGACGGCTTCGTCATCGCCGGCGGGGCCGGCATCGTGGTGCTGGAGGAGTACGAGCGGGCCAAGGCGCGCGGCGCGACCATCTACGCCGAGGTCACCGGATACGGCGCCAACGCCGACGGCTACGACATGGTCGCCCCTTCGGGCGAAGGCGCCCAGCGCTGCATGAAGATCGCGCTGGAGCAGGCCGGCAATCCCAAGATCGACTATCTGAACCCGCACGGCACCTCGACCCCGGTCGGGGACTCCAAGGAGATGGAGGCCGTGCGCACCGTCTTCGGCGACCAGATGCCGATGATCTCCTCGACCAAGTCGCTGACGGGCCACTCGCTCGGCGCGGCGGGGGCCCAGGAAGCCATCTACTGCCTGCTGATGATGCAGAACGGTTTCGCCGCCGAGAGCGCCCATATCGAAAACCTCGATCCGGCCTTCGAAGGCATGCCGATCCTGCGCCAGCGCCATGACGGCGAACTGACCCACGTCATGTCCAACAGCTTCGGCTTCGGCGGCACCAACGGCACGCTGATCCTGTCGAAGGTCTGAGCCTGAGGGGCGGCAGACACGCGCCGTCGAAAGCCCCTAAAGCTTGACCTTATCGCCACGCTTCGGGCCGGTGTTATGATGGGTGAAGCCACTCATGCCGCCGGAGGTTCGTCTCGTGTTCGCCCTGCAAGTCGATGATCTGAGCGGGGAGGCGGTGCGCGCCCTGTTGACCTTCCACCTGTCGGGCATGCACGCCAGTTCTCCGGCCTGTCACGTCCATGCCCTGGACCTGACCGGCCTGCTGCAGCCGAACATCACCGTCTGGAGCGCCTGGGACGGCGAGGCCCTGGCGGGGATCGGGGCGCTGAAGCTGATCGATGCGGATCAGGCCGAGGTGAAGTCGATGCGGACCCATCCCGACCATCTGCGGCGCGGCGTGGCGGCTGTGCTGCTGGAACGGATCATCGAGACGGCGCGGATGGCGGGCGTGAAGCGGCTGAGCCTTGAGACCGGCCGAGGCGACGCCTTCGAACCGGCCCTGGCGATGTACCGGCGGCGCGGCTTCGTCGACGGCGGCCCGTTCGCCGGATATGAGGCCAATGATTTCAGCCAGTTCCTGCATCTGGATCTGTGAGCCGCCCGCTCGGACGGCGCGATTGTTGCGCGAAGCGGGCGTTCTGATCGGCCCGGCGCGACTTCATTTTCGATCCGGCGGTTTACAGGACCGATTTTCGCCCCTAGAGACCGCGCCGTGAACACGCCTATGACCAAAGCGATTACCTCGAAAACCACCGGCTTCGGCGGGGCGGTTTCGGGTGCGCGCACGGTCTAGCGCCAACCCGATCCCAAGCCCCGCCGATGCGCGGGGCGGTCGATCCGGCCGACACCCCGCGCCTCCCCTAGTTTCTGGAGACGCCTGAATGTCCTTTTCCCCGTCCAACCCTCCCCATGTCGGCCCCAACGTCGGCATCGTCGGCGCCACCGGCCTGGTCGGCGAGATGATGCGCGGCCTGTTGGCCGAGCGGAACTTCCCCCTGGCCTCGCTGCGCCTGTTCGCCTCGGCCCGGTCGGCCGGCAAGACGGTCCGTTTCGGCGAGACCGACATCGTGGTCGAGGACGCGGCGACGGCGGACTACGCCGGGCTGGACATCGTCTTCTTCTCGGCGGGCGGCGATACGTCCAAGGCCCTGGCGCCCAGGGTGGCGGCGGCCGGCGCCGTGGTGATCGACAATTCCTCGGCCTGGCGCTCGGACCCCGAGGTGCCGCTGGTGGTCGCCGAGGTGAACCCCCATGCGCTCGCGACCCTGCCCAAGGGGATCATCGCCAATCCCAACTGCACCACCATGGCCGCCATGCCGGTGCTGAAGCCCCTGCACGACGCCGCCGGTCTGAAGCGTCTGACCGTCTCGACCTATCAGGCCGTGTCGGGCGGCGGGGTCGAGGGCATTCGCGTGCTGGAAGACCAGTCCCGCGCCGCCGTCGGCAAGGGAGCGGATCTGGCCCGCGACGGCGCCGCCGCCGACTTCGGCGCGCCCGAGAAGTGGGTCGTGCCGATCGCCGCCAATGTCGTGGCCCTGAACTATGTGCTGGGTGAGGACGGCTATACGGACGAGGAGCTGAAGCTGCGCGACGAGAGCCGCAAGATCCTGGAAATCCCTGGCCTGCCGGTCTCGGGCACCTGCGTCCGGGTGCCGGTCTTCACCGGCCACTCCCTGTCGATCAATGTCGAGTTCGAGCGCCCCCTGTCCGCGACCCAGGCGCTGGAACTGCTGGGTCAGGCGCCGGGCGTGGTGGTGACCGCCGTGCCGAACCCGCTGGAGGCCACGGGCAAGGACCCGGTCTTCGTCGGTCGCATCCGCCCCGATCCGACCGTCGAACACGGCCTGGCCCTGTTCGTCTCCAACGACAATCTGAGGAAGGGCGCCGCCCTGAACGCCGTCCAGATCGCCGAGGTCCTGGTGCAGCAGCGCGGCTGATAGCCCCGCAAGCGGGGCTCAGTCGTAGCGCACGCCGCTGAGATAGAGCCCCGCCGAGGGGGCGACGGGACCGCACCGGGCGCGGTCCCTCGCCTCCAACGCCGCCTTGACGTCGTGGGCGGTCCAGCGACCCAGGCCGACCTCGACCAGGGTGCCGGCCATCGAGCGGACCTGACGGTGCAGGAAGCTGCGGGCCTGGAAGACCAGATGGACCTCCTCGCCGAAACGGGTGACGCGGGCCACGTCCAGCGACTTGACCGGGGACTTGGACTGGCAGGCCACGTCGCGGAAGGTGGTGAAGTCGTGATGGCCGACCAGGACCTGGGCCGCGTGGTGCATGGCCTCGGCGTCCAGGGTCTTCTTGACGTGCCAAACCCGGTCCCGCTCCAGCACCGGCTGAGGGCGGCGGTTCAGGATCCGGTATAGATAGCCCCGGCCCGTGGCCGAGAAACGGGCGTGCCAGTCGGGATCGGGCGCAAGCTCGGCCGACAGGATGCAGACGTCCTCGCGCACCAGATGGGCGTTCATCGCGTTCAGCACCGTATCGACCGGCCAGTCGCGCTCCAGATCGGCGTGGATCACCTGGGCCGTGGCGTGGACGCCGGTGTCGGTGCGGCCGGCGGCGGCGATGCGGATCCGCTCGCCCGAGAAGGCGTGGATGGCCGTCTCCAACGCGCCCTGGACTGTCGGCTGGCCGTCTTGGGCCTGGAAGCCGTTATAGGCCGTGCCGTCGTATTCGAGGGTCAGCTTGTAGCGCGGCATCAGCCGAGCACGGTCCCGGCCGGCAGGGCAAAGCCGCGCAGCATCTCCTCGGCCGACTGGGCCGCCTTGCCCTCGCGCTGGACGCGGATCAGACGCACCGCACCCTTGCCGCAGGCTACGGTCAGGCCGTCGTCCAGAGTCTGGCCCGGCGCGCCGGCCCCGGGCGCCAGGGCCGACAGCAGGACCTTCACCCGCACAGGACCGGTCTCTGACGGCGCCTCGAACCAGGCGCCGGGGAAGGGCGACAGGCCGCGGATATGGGCGTCGATTTCGGCCGCCGGGCGGGTCCAGTCGATCCGGGCCTCGGCTGGTGTGATCTTCTTCGCATAGGTCGGCTCGCCGACCTGTTCCGAAGGGGTCACGCCGCCCCGTTCGATGGCGGCCAGGGCGCGGGGCCACAGGCCGGCGCCGACATGGGCCATCCGTTCCGACAGGGTGGCGGCCGTGTCGTCGGGCAGGATGTCCATCAGTTCGCTGAGCAGGATGGGGCCTTCGTCCAGGCCCAGGCTCATCTGCATGATCTGGACGCCGGTCTGCCTGTCCCCGGCCATGATCGCCCGCTGGATCGGGGCGGCCCCGCGCCAGCGCGGCAGCAGGGAGCCGTGCAGGTTCAGACAGCCCAGGCGGGGCGCCTCCAGCACCTCGGTTTTCAGGATCTGGCCGTAGGCGACGACGCAGGCGGCGTCGAGGTCCAGGCTCCTGAAGATGTCGATCGCCTCCGGGTCCTTCAGGCTCTCGGGCGTGAAGACGGGCAGGCCCATGGTCTCGGCGAAGGCGTGAACCGGCGACGGCGTCAGCTTCTGGCCCCGGCCCCTGGGGCGCGGCGGCTGCGAATAGACGGCGACGATCTCGTGACCCGAGGCGATCAGCTCGGCCAGAGACGGCACGGCGAAGTCGGGAGTTCCCATGAAGGCAAGGCGCATGGGCACGCCTTTAGAGGTTTGCGGCGCTTACTGCCAGCGGGTGAAGACGCCGCCGCCCTCGTCCCACTCGCCGCCCGCATCCAGGGCGTCGTCGAAGTCCAGCAACTTGTCCAGCAGCAGACCCGCCACCACGCCCAGCAGGGCCACCCCGGCCAAGGTCGCCACGCTGGCCACGCCGATCTTCTGATTGCGGGTCAGGCGACGACGGCCCGAGGAATCGATGATCAGCGACTGGCCGCGGGGAATCGACGGGGCGATGCGCCGCGCCGCGCGGGCGATGGGGTCAGGGCGGGTGTTGATCTTGGTCATCAGGCGGCGATCCTGTCGCGCGCGGCCTTCTTGACCTTGGTCACGGCGCGATCCCGCTTCAGCCGCGACAGGTGGTCGATGAAGAGCACGCCGTTCAAATGGTCCATCTCGTGCTGGATGCAGACAGCGTAGAGACCCTCGGCCTCCTCCTCCACCGACTGGCCCTCGCGGTTCAGATAGCGAATGCGGACGCGGGCTGGGCGTTCCACCTTGTCGAAATACTCGGGGATCGACAGGCAGCCCTCTTCGTAGGTGTAAAGCTCGTCCGAGGTCCACAGGATTTCCGGATTGGCGAAGAAGCGCGGGTTCTTGCGCGCCTCGGCCGCTTCGGGCGTATCCTCTTCCTCGGTCTCGCAGACGGTTCCGTCGCGATCGCCCAGGTCCATGACGATCACGCGGTCCAGAGCGCCGATCTGCACGGCGGCCAGACCGATGCCCGGCGCGTCGTACATGGTGTCCAGCATGTCGTCCATCAGGGCGCGCACGGCGGCGTCCACGGCCGCGACGGGCTTGGACACCTGCTTCAGGATCGCCAGGTCGGCGGGGATGTCTATGGTGAGGATGCGACGAATGGCCATGGCCGGGACGTAGGCCCGCCCCGGCGTCAGGTCAAGATTTCCGACCCTGCGGGTCGGGTTTGTCGCGCCCTATTCCTTGCCCGGCAGGGGGCGCGGCTTGCGGTTCTGGTCGATGGCCACATAGGTGAAGACGCCCTCGGTGACGCGGACCGAGGTGGCCAGGGGCTGGCCCCGCGCACGCTTCCAGGCCTCGACGTGGACGCGGATCGAGGTCCGGCCCGAGCCGATGACGTCGGCGTAGATGCTGACCTCGTCGCCGACCGCGACAGGCTGATGGAAGACCATGCCGTCCAGGGCCACGGTGGCGCAGCGGCCCTGGGCCAGTTCGAAGGCCGGGGTGGCGCCCGCCACGTCCATCTGCGCCAGCAACCAACCGCCGAAGATGTCGCCTTCGGGATTGGTGTCCGCCGGCATGGCGATGATGCGGCCGACCGGACGGGTCTCGGGCGGATATTCTGGGGCGTCGGGCATTCGAAACCTCTGGCGTTCGGGGAGGTCGCGTTCCTAGCGCGGCTTTACCGACTTGTCGCGCCTGGCGCGGCGCTTCTTCGGCGCGGCGGCGGAAGCGGGGGGATCGGCGTCCGGAACCGTCAGGGTCAGGCGCGACGCCCTCCGGGCCCTGGAATCCCGCAGGGCGCGCCAGGCGCCGCCCAGTTCCATGGCCGCGAGCAGGTGATCGTCGGTCAATACGCCCCGACGCGCGACGCGAAGATCGGCGATTTCATTCAGCAGGCGCGAAGCCGCAACCAGATCCGGCCGCCCCGACCTGGCCCCCAGGTCCTGCAGCCGCGCGAACCGCCAGCCCGCGTCGGACGTATGGGCCAAAACCAGGGCGAACCGGTCCTCGGGCGAGACGGACGCGCCGATAAAGGTCCAGTCGGCGGCGTTCGGATCCTTGCGATAATGGCCGGGCTGCGTCGGCAGGCCCGCCGCCGCATAGACCTCCAGCGCGCCGGCCTCGATTTCGTCGAGCGCCGAGGCGAGCGCTTCCGGCGGTGCGGACTCGGCTGTTTCCGGACGGTCGAACGGATCGACGTCCGGTGTGTCATTGACGGCCGAAGGCCGGCGCGCGCCGTCCGCCAGACGGGACAGCAGGATGCGCCAGCCCTTCATGAAATCAGTTATTGAGCGTGCTGGTCACCGACACATCATAGACGACACGAGTCAGGCTCTGAACCACCTCGAAGAATTTGCGCATCTCGGCGGCGCCGGCCAGAGGCACATAGATCACGTCTTCCGGCATGATCTGCATATTGGTGGCGGCGAAGACGTTGGCGGCGTCATTGAAGTCCAGCTGATAGACCACCGGCACCCCCTTCGGCGTCGCCGGCTGGGTAATGCCCAGGGCCTGGGCCACTTCCGGCCGCTCGAAGCGGAAGACCATGACGCGGCGCGCGTTGGCGGTATTGGTGTTCAGGCCGCCGACCTTGGACATGGCCCCCGTCAGGGTCATCGGACCGGCCGGCATGTCGACCTGGGTCACGGCGTTCAGGGCGCCGAAGGTCGAGAAGCGGCGCGGCTTGTATTGGACATTGATGACATCGCCACGCTGCAGGCGGACGTTCTCGTTGAACTCGGTCGTCACCGCCGTCATCGGCGCCAGATAGGTCTGGCCGCCGCGCTGGATGCTGATGGTCAGATCGTCAGTCTCGCGCGCCGAGCCGCCGGCCGCCGCGATGACGTCGAGGATGCGGTCGCTGCTGACGCCCAGAGGCGCGCGGCCGGGACGGCGCACGTCGCCGAAGACATTGACGGTGTTGGAGGCGTTGGCAGCGATGCCGACCAGGACCTGCGGATTAGCGACCTTGCCCACCAGGGCGCGGCGGATGGCGGCTGCCGCCTGAGGCGGGGTCAGGCCCTCGACGCGCACTTGGCCGGCGAAGGGTACGGCGACCGAGCCACTACGATCCACGGTCAGGCCCTGCAACGCCTGCGCGCCCCCCAAAGTCGGCGCGACTCCCCCGACTGCACTGCCAAGCGCGCCGCCGAACAGGCCGCCGCTCGGATCATAGATCGACACAGAAAGCGTATCGCCCTCGCCGATCAAATCGACCGCCTGCTCGCTGGACGCGGCCACCAGAGTGCCGAAGAACTGTGGCGGCACCATTTTGATACGCTCAGTGACTTCATAAGTCAGAGGCACCAGCGCATAGCTGCCCTCGCGCGCCGCCGCCGCCGCGCCCGCATTAATAGATGCCCCGGAGGGCCCGTCGCGCGGCAAAGTGGAGCAGCCGCCCAGAATGGCGACGATGGCAAGCGGCAGGATGGTGCGAGTCATGAAGCGAGACGGCCCTTGTTCGCGGATTGATTACAAGCCTTTGGGCGCACCCGCCAGAGGCGAAACGGCGGGCAGGCCGATCGCCTGGGCCACGATATCGAAATGCCCGGGCCAGTCGGGCGCGGCATAGGCGGTCGAGGCCTTGGGCGCGGTCCGCGTCGCCAGTTCGACGGCCGCGATCCAGCCTGGCCCGTCGAGGGGATCGATCAAGGTCGCATCCGGCGTCAGCTCTCGGTGCGGCGGAATGTCAGAGGCTATCAGCGGCACGCCCATGGCCCTCGCCTCGACGGCCGGAAGGTCGAATCCCTCGACCGAGGACGGCGCCAGGACCGCTCGCGCGCCGCGCATCAGCCTCGTCAGCAGGACATCGGACACGTCGGACGCCTGGTGCACCAGACCGCGCAGATTAGGCGACCGTTCCAGATGGTCCAGCACCGCCTCGTTCTCCCAGCCGTAACGACCGACCAGAACCAGGGAAGGGGCGTCCGGGCCCATCCGCTCTTCAAGCCGTCGCCACAGAGCCAGCAGAAAGGCCAGGTTCTTGCGCGCCTCTATGGTGCCGACATGGACGAAATAGGGGCGGGTCGTCGCGACCGCCTCGCCGGCGACGAAGGCGGGCTCCAGCCCGAGATGGGCGACGTGGACCGGCGGCTGCGGCAGGCCCTCGCACGAGGCGAAGGCGCGCAGTTCGTCCCCCGTATAGGCCGAGTTGACGATGATCCGGCTGGCGTGACGAAGGGTGTTGGCCACGCGGTCGTGATGTTTGTCTCCGTCGCCAGGGCGGCAGAACTCGGGATGGGTGACGGGGATCAGGTCGTGGATCAGGACCACCCGCTCTACGCCCATCGTCTCCAGCTCATGCAGGGCGGCCGGGTCGTGCAGGGTGGTGTGGCCCACGTTCAGATAGAGATCGGCCGACGGCAGGGCGGCGACATGGCGCGACCGAAAGAACTGTTTGAACACCCGACTCTTGGCGGCGGGCCTGGCCGGGACTGGCTCGGGCGGCGGGCTGATCACCGAGGCGGCAGGCCGGGTCGAAGCCGTGAGGGCGGCCAGCAGACGCGCCTCGTGTGCCGGATCGCCGGATGCGTTTTCGGCGCCGTTCCAGCGCGTGCGCAGGTCGAGGATGAAGCGTCGGAACCAGTCGCCCTTGACCGCGACCAGTCGCCCTTTGCGGCCGCGCACCGGAATGACGGTCACATCCGGCCGCGACAGCAGCCACTCGGCGTAGGCCAGACAGACCCGGTCCACGCCTGTCGGGGCGGAACGGTCGGCCCGGCTCATCAGCCGACTGGCGTCGTAAAGGATGCGCATGGTCCGGCCCTCAGGCGACGTAGCCGGCCTGCATCAGTTCGGCGATGTGGACGATGGCGGTCGGCCGCCCGTCCTCGACCACGAACAGGTTGGAGATCTTGTTGGCGCTCAAGAGATCGACGACGTCGCTCATCCGGGCGTCCGGATCGACGGTGATCGGGTTGGCGCCCATGATGTCGGCGGCCGTCAGGCCGGTGATGTCGCGCTGGAAGGCGCGGCGAAGGTCGCCGTCGGTGACGATCCCGGCCAGGGTTCCATCGGGATTCAGCACGGCGACCGCGCCCTTGCGCCCCTCGGTGATGGCCGAGACGACCGCGCTGAAGCTGGCGTTCAGCGGCACGCTGGCGGGGGCGGCGGCGTTGTCGCCCATCCATTCGCGCACGCTTTGCAGGCTCATGCCCAGGGCGCCGCCCGGGTGGTGCAGACCGAAGTCCATGGCGCTGAATTGGCGGCGGTCCATCAACACCATGGCCAGAGCGTCGCCCAGGGCCAGGGTCATCAGGGTCGAGGTGGTCGGCGCCAGGCCGTTGGGGCAGGCCTCGGCCACCTTGGGCATGGTCAGGCAGACAGCGGCGTTGCGGCCAAGGAAGCTGGTCGGGCGCTGGGTGATGGCGATCACCGGAATGCCGTTGCGCTGGCAATAGATCAGCGGGTCGCGCAATTCGCGGCTCTCGCCCGAATTGGAGATGGCCAGGACCGTCACGTCGGGCCGCAGCATGCCCAGGTCGCCGTGGCTCATCTCGGCGGGATGGACGAAGAAGGCGTTGGTGCCGGTCGAGGCCAGGGTGGCGGCGATCTTGCCGCCGATATGGCCCGACTTGCCCATGCCGGTCACGACCACATAGCCGGGGCGGCTCATGATCACGTCGACGGCGCGGGCCATGGAGACGTCGATGGACCGCTCCAGAGCCTCCAGGGCCTCGATGTTCAGCCGCATCACCTCGCGGGCGCGGTCGGTCATCACGGCGATGTCTTCGGGCGACGAATGGACGATCTCGGTCATAGTCTGCAGGCCCGTCGTCGGGCTCTCCTTGGTGCGAGGCGCGCGATCTGCCCCATCCCGACGAAGCGCGCAACCTGACCTTTCAGACGACTTTGTCGCTTTCGGGTCAACCTTTGCCGGACTGGCGCGTTAGGTGACCTCGGGGAAGTCGAAAAGAGTTCAAGTCCACATGCCGTCTCACGCCGGATCTGCCGATCTGTTGCTCGCCGCGCCGCCCGTCCGCGCGGACGGGATCGCCCTGTTCCTCGACATGGACGGGGTCCTGGCGCCGATGGCGCCGACGCCGGACGCTGTAGGGCCGGTCGCGCGACGCACCGCCGCCCTGAAGGCGGTCGAGGCGCGGCTGGGCGGCCGCGTCGCTATCGTCAGCGGCCGGACCATCTTGGAGATCGACCGGATTTCCGACCATGCCCTGACCTCGGCTTCGGGCGTGCACGGATTGGAGCGTCGACTGAAGGACGGTTCGATCCGGCGCGGCGAACCCGATCCCGGCGTGGCGCGCGCCCTGGCTGCCTTCAAGGCCTTCGCCGCCGAACGCCCCGGCATGATCGTCGAGGACAAGAGCGTGTCAGCCGGTCTGCATTACCGTCAGGCGCCGGATCAGGCCGCCGCCGCCAGGGATCTGGCGCATCTGCTTCAGGCCGAGACCGGCCTGTCTCTGCAGCCCGGCCATATGGTCCTGGAACTGAAGACGCCCGGCGCAGACAAGGGAACCGCCGTGACCGAATTCATGCAGGACGACGCCTTCAAGGGCGCAATCCCCGTCATGCTGGGCGATGACCTGACCGATGAATACGGCTTCGAAGCCGCCGCCGCCCTGGGCGGCTATGGCGTGCTGGTCGGGCCGCAGCGCAAGACCGCAGCCCGTTATCGACTGGACGACGTCGACGCCGTCCTGACCTGGCTTGAAGCCGTGGCGGAGGCCTGATTCCATGAAGCCCAATCTCGACCTCTTCCCCATCGGCAACTGCGCCATCAGCGCCCTGATCGACCGCCAGGGTCGGTTCGTCTGGGCCTGCGCCCCGCGCGTGGACGGCGATCCGGTCTTTTCGGCCCTGATGAACGGCGAGGATCCGGACCACGGCTACTGGTCCGTCGAACTGGAGGGGCTGAAACACGTCAGCCAGGCCTATGTCCGCAATACGCCGGTGCTGCGCACCGTCCTGACGGCCGAGGACGGCGCATCGGTCGAGATCATCGACTTCGCGCCGCGCCATCCGAAACATTCGCGCACCTATCGCCCCCTGGCGTTCGGGCGGATCGTCCGGCCGCTGGAGGGAACGCCGCGCATCCGCATCCGGCTGCGGCCGTCGGCCGACTGGGGCGCCAAGCCCGCGCCCCATACATCCGGCTCGAACCATATCCGCTTCATCTGCCCGGACGTGACCTTCCGACTGACCACCGACTGCCCGGTGTCGCATGTGCTGGACGAGCGGGTCTTCCGGCTGGAGCGCCAGCACGCCTTCTTCTTCGGCCCGGACGAGGGCTATGATCAGGACGTCGGTCCGGGCGTCCAGGTCGCCCTGGATCGCACCGTCGCCTATTGGCAGGAGTGGGTGCGCAAACTCTATCTGCCGCTCGACTATCAGGACGCGGTCATCCGCGCGGCCATCACCTTGAAGCTCTGCGCCTATGAGGAGACGGGGGCCATCGTCGCCGCCATGACGACTTCGGTGCCGGAGTTCAGGGAGAGCGGGCGCAACTGGGACTATCGCTACTGCTGGATCCGCGACGCCTATTATACGGTGCGGGCGCTGAACCGTCTGGGCGCGGTCGATATCTTGGAGAACTACCTCGTCTATCTGAGGAACCTGGTCGACGATTCCGCCGGCGGCCACGTCCAGCCCGTCTATGGCGTGGGGCTGGAGCCCGGCATCGGCGAGAGCATCGTCGACACGGTCGAGGGCTATCGCGGCATGAAGCCCGTGCGGATCGGCAACCAGGCCCACGAACATCTGCAGCACGACGTGTACGGACAGATCGTCCTGCCGCTGGTCCAGTCCTTCTATGACCAGCGCCTGCTGCGGCCCGGCACCATCGACGACTTCTACGCTCTGGAAAAGGTCGGCGAGCGGGCCTTCGCCATGCACGACCAGACCGACGCCGGCCTGTGGGAGTTCCGCACCATCGCCCGGGTCCACACCTATTCGTCGGTCATGTGCTGGGCCGCCTGCGACCGCCTGGCCAAGGCGGCGGACCATCTGGGCCTGACCGGGCGCGCCGACACCTGGCGCACCCGCGCCGACATCATCCGCCAACGGATCGAGAAAGAGGCCTATCTGCCCGAAGAGGGCCGGTTCGCCGCCAGCTATGGCGGGACCGAGCTGGACGCCTCTCTGCTGCAGATGACAGACCTGGGCTTCCTTGACGCCCACGATCCGCGCCAGGTCGCCACCTTCGACGCCATCGAGCGCGACCTGAAGAAGGGCAGCCACCTGTTCCGCTACGTCGAGCCGGACGATTTCGGCGCGCCGGAAACAGCGTTCAACTTCTGCACCTTCTGGTTCATCGAGGCCCTCTATCAGAACGGACGCGTCGATGAGGCGCGCGAGATCTTCGAGGAAATGCTGGGTCGCAGGACCCATGCCGGTCTGCTGAGCGAGGACATATCGATCGAAGACGGCGAATTGTGGGGCAACTACCCCCAGACCTATTCCCTGGTCGGCATCATCAATTGCGCCGTGATGTTGAGCCGTTCCTGGACCGATGTGCGTTAACTCGCCGAACGCCGTGTTTGGCCCCAGGGCTGGGGTCGCCGCCAAAGTGAAGTCATGAGTCGTCTAATCGTCGTATCCAATCGGGTCTCCGCCCCCACAGACCCGGCCGCAGGCTCCGCCGGCGGCCTGGCCATGGCCCTGTCCGCCGCCCTGCGAAAATACGATGGACTGTGGTTCGGCTGGTCCGGCGAGACGGTCGAGGAATTCACCGGCGAGATGAAGGTCGAGGATCGGGCCGGGGTCACTGTCGGCCTGGTCGATCTGGAGCCCCAGGACGTCGACGAATATTACAACGGCTACGCCAACAAGACCCTTTGGCCCCTGTTCCACCATCGGATCGATCTGGCCCAGTATGAGCGGACCTATGGCGAGGGCTACGAGCGGGTGAACCGCCGCTTCGCCGAGGTCCTGGCTCCGGTGATCGAGCCGGACGACATCATCTGGATCCACGACTATCACATGATCCCGATGGCGCGGGATCTGCGCCGCCTTGGCGTGAAGAATCGGATCGGCTTCTTCCTGCACACCCCCTGGCCGGCCCGCCAGCTGCTGGTCACCCTGCCCCATCACCGTCGCCTGGTGGAGTCGATGTTCGACTTCGACCTGATCGGCTTCCACACCCGTGAATGGAGCGACCTGTTCACCGACTATGTGGTCAGCGAGGCCCAGGGCGAGCTGTTCGGTCACGGCGGACTGGAATGTTTCGGGCGGCGGGTCCAGACCGGCGTCTTCCCCATCGGCATCGACGTGGACGGCTTCCTGCAGGCGCGGAACTCGACCCTGGGCGCCCGCACCTATGACCGGATGGCGGCCTCGGCGGCCTTTCGGGCCATGATCGTCGGCGTCGACCGGCTGGACTATTCCAAGGGGCTGGAGGAGCGGCTGCTGGGCTACGAGCAGTTCCTGCACGACAACCCGTCGATGAGGGGCGAGGTCTTCCTGCTGCAGGTCACGCCGATCTCGCGCGACGACGTGGACTCCTATCAGGATCTGCGGGCGCGGCTGGATTCCCTGGCCGGGCGGGTCAACGGCGCCTTCGCCGACATGGACTGGCAACCGATCCGTTATCTGAACCGCACCTATCGCCGCGACCAGTTGGCGGGCATCTATCGCGCGTCCAAGGTCGGGCTGGTGACGCCGCTGCGCGACGGCATGAATCTGGTGGCCAAGGAATATGTCTGCGCCCAGAATCCCGAGGATCCGGGCGTGCTGATCCTGTCGCGCTTCGCCGGGGCGGCCGAGCAGATGCGGGAGGCCCTGCTGGTCAATCCCTATAGCCGCGAGGAGTTGTCGGACGCCATCCAGAAGGCGCTCACCATGCCTCTGGCCGAACGGATCCGGAAATGGGAGGCCCTGATGCAGGTGGTGCGCGACACCGATGTCGGCATCTGGCGCGACGACTTCGTCCAGGCCCTGCAGGCCACCGAGGAAGCCCCCCTGGCGACCCAGTGGGCCGGCGCGGCCTGAGTTTTCTCCCTAGCGGACGTCGAAGGCCAGCATCAGGGTGCGCTGGGCCGGATTGAAATTGTCGTCGGACAGGATGTAGAGGCGCGTCGCCCCGTGGCGCGCCTCGGCGGCGATCCCCTCGAAATTGTCGGTCGTGCCGGGCAGTTTCAGCTCGACCAGCACAGGCCCCAGCGTCCCGTCCGGCGCCATGCGGCGAATGCGGGCGCGGGCGTCGAAGGGCAGTCGGAACAGGCGCTCGACCACATACCAGCCGTCGCCGGACGGGTCGCGATCCATGCCGGTGATCCGGTACTGTTCGGTCGGGACCGGCGTCGCGGGCGGCGGCGTCACCTCGACGCAGCGGGCAGGCGAACAGTCCCACAGACCGCCCGCCTCGCCCGCTACGCGCCAACCATTGGGCGCGGCGGACAGGCCTTCCATGCCGTCGTTCTCGGCGAAGGCGAAGCCGGGGATGCGCAGGGCGCGCGGCGCGGCGTTCAGGGCCGCCAGCGGGCCGTAGTTCCAGATCCGATGCTTGCGTTCAAAACTGACCAACAGGTCGCCGCCGTCGGTGACGGCCAGGCCCTCGGCGTCGCCGTCCTGCTTGTCCGCAATCGGTTTTCCGTCCTGCAGGGTCAGTCGCCGTGAACGGAATCGGTCAAGACCGACCAGACGGCCCGCAGCGTCCAGACGAAGATCGGCGCGCACCAGATCGCCGGTGTCCGACACGGTGACGACGCCGCCGTCGCCGGTCAGTTTCAGGTCCGACAGGCTGTGCAGCGGCGAGGTGGGGGTCGCAACGATCTCGATCCCGCCGGCGTAATCCACATTGCCCGCCAGCCGCGCCCCGCCAGGGAAGCCCAGGCCGACCTGTTTCAGCTGCGCGCCCACGGCGGTCCAGCCGTTCTCGGGCCGGGCGTCCGGCGCCGGCGCGCCCAGCGAGGCGGCGCAGGCGGTCAGGGCCAGAGCGGCCCAGACGACGCCCAGACGACGGAACTTCGCGGCGGGCGAGTTCACGCCGCCAGCTTCCTGCGCGTTCGGCGGGCCGGACCGGCGGCGGGCTCGGTCTCGAACAGTTCGGCCAGCTTCTCGGTCATGGCGCCGGCCAGCTGTTCCACATCGACGATGGTCAGGGCCTTGCGGTACCAGCGGGTCACGTCGTGGCCGATGCCGATGGCCAGAAGCTCGACCGGCGACCGGTTCTCGATCTCGGCGATGACCTGACGCAGGTGTTTGTCCAGATAAAGGGCGGCGTTGGCGCTCTGGGTCGAGTCGTCCACCGGTGAGCCGTCGGAAATCACCATCAGGATGCGGCGCTGTTCGGTGCGCGCCAGCAGGCGGCCGTGCGCCCACTGCAGGGCCTCGCCGTCGATATTCTCCTTCAGCAGGCCTTCTCGCATCATCAGGCCCAGGTTCTTCTTGGCCCGGCGCCAAGGCGCATCGGCGGCCTTGTAGATGATATGGCGCAGGTCGTTCAGGCGGCCCGGATTGGCGGGCTTGCCGGCGCTGATCCAGGCCTCGCGGCTCTGCCCGCCCTTCCAGGCGCGCGTGGTGAAGCCCAGGATCTCGACCTTGACCCCGCACCGCTCCAGCGTCCGCGCCAGGATGTCGGCGCAGACCGCCGCCACCATGATCGGCCGACCGCGCATCGAGCCCGAATTGTCGAGCAGCAGGGTCACCACCGTATCGCGGAACGGGCTCTCGCTCTCGGCCTTGAACGACAGGGGGGCGGTCGGGTCGGTGACGATCCGCGTCAGTCGGGCCGTATCCAGCATCCCCTCTTCCAGATCGAACATCCAGGATCGGTTCTGCTGGGCCAGCAGGCGCCGCTGCAGCTTGTTGGCCAGACGCGAGACCACGCTGGAGAGAATGGTCAATTGCTGGTCCAGCAGGTTGCGCAGCCGGTCCAGCTCCATCGGGTCGCACAGGTCGGCGGCGTCCACCACCTCGTCATAGGCCGTGGTGAAGACGCGGTAGAAGTCGACCGCCCGCCCGTCGTCGGCGTTCTGCTGGCGGTTGGGCTGCTGGCCCTCGTTCAGTTCGGGACCGTCCTCGGAGCCGTCGCCGTCCGGATCGGCGGGCGCGCCCTCCGGCCGGCTCTCGCGTTCCTGTTCGGCGGAGGGGTCGTCGGAATCGCCCTCCATCGACTGGCCGCCTTCGCCGCCGTCCTGTTCCTCGTCGTCCTGATCGGCGTCGTCCTGGGCCTCCGGCTCCTGCGGATCGGGTTCTTCTTCGCTGGGATCCTCGGAAGCGTCGTCGCCCCGTCCGTCTCCGGGGTCCAGATCCAGGGCGCGCAGCACCTCCCGCATCTTCTCGGCGAAGGCTTCCTGATCGCCGGCGGTCGCGGCCAGGGCGTCCAGCTTTGCGCCGGCCCTGGCCTCGATATTGGCGCGGACCAGATCCAGCATGGCCTTTGCGCCGTCAGGCGCCTGACGGCCGGTCAGACGTTCGCGCACCAGAAGCGCCACGGCCTCGGACACCGGCACCCGGTCCGCCTCGGCGACGCGCAGGGCGCCGGTCTTCTCCAGTCGGGTGATCAGGGCGGCGCCCAGATTGTCGCGCACGCCGGCCAGATATTCGGAACCCACGGCCTCGACCCGCGCCTGTTCGACGGCGTCGAACACCTCCGCTGCCTTGCTGTCGAGCGGCCGCATCCGGGCGTTGATCGTCTCGTCGTGATTGGCCAGGCGCAAGGCCAGTCGGTCGGCCTGCCCGCGCAGCGAGGCGCTCTCGGGCCCCGAGGGATCGCGCGGCGGATGCGGCAGGGTCAGGACGCCGCCGACCAGACGGGGCCCCTCCGAACCGAACAACACCTCCAGTTCGGGCTGTTCGGCCAAGGCCCGGGCCGCGTGACCCAGGGCGCGCTTGAAGGTTTCGGCGGGAGTATCCGGGGCGGCCATGGCCCCCAGTTAATCCCTTCGCGCCTGCGATAAAAGCGGCGTCAGACTTCTTTTCGGATCGGCACCAGACGGCCGTAGGTCAGGCAGCGCCAGACCCATTCCAGCGGCCCCATGCTGAACCTCGACAGCCACAGCGGCGACCAGATCAGTTGAAGGATCCAGATCGCGATCACCATGCCCCACAGGGCGGGCCGATCGACCTGGCCCATCAGCCCCAGGCCGCGCCCGCCGTAGAAGATGGTGGTCATGATCAGGGACTGGGTCAGATAGTTGGTGAAGGCCATCCGCCCGGCGGCGGCCAAGGGCGACAGAAACCGGGCCGCCCCTCCCTTCCACAACAGGATCAGCACCGCCGCATAGCCCAGGCTGACCAGCGGATTGAGCAGCCCCTCGACCCCGCCGGCCCAAAGGAATTTGGCGCCCGCCATCTGGTCCTGCCAGGTCAGCCACACCACCACCGCCAGGGCGGCCGCGCCGACGACCAGGGTCACGACATAGACGCCGACGCCGCGCTCGCCCTTGAAGAAGCCGGTCTTGAACAGACCCAGGCCGATCATCATCAGGCCGACGGTGGGAAAGACGAAGGCCAGGACGCTGGGCAGTTGCAGGGCGACCCAACCCGCGAAATTCTGACGATAGGCCCCGGCCAGCGACCCGGCGGCGTCGGCGAACTGGGCCCGGACCTCGGCGATCCGCTCGGCGCTGGGGTGCAGCTGGGCCATCACCTCCGCCTGGGTCTCGGGCGGAGCGAACTGAAGCGTCAGCGGTCCGACGATCTGCAACGCGGTGAACAGGCCGTACAGGATCACGCCCAGGATGAAGAGGGTGCGCGGCCGCCAGGAACGGGCGAACATGACGAACAGGCCGGACCAGGCATACAGCAGCAGCACATCGCCCCACCAGATCGCCAGGCCATGCAGCAGGGCGAAGACGAACATCCAGAACAGTCGCCGCCGCAACAGCTTGCCGCGCGGCCTGTCCCCACGCTCTCCGCCGACCAGATACAGAGACACCCCGAACAGCATCGAGAACAGGGTGATGAACTTCTGGTGGAAGAAGGCGTCCACGATCCAGATCGACAGCGCCGACCAGCCTTCGTCGGGGAAGGGCCAGAGCTCGGCGTTGCCATAGGCGGACATGGTCACGGCGAAACCGCCGACATTGACCGCCAGAATGCCCAGGATGGCCAGGCCGCGGATCAGGTCCAGCGGAGCGATCCGCTGTTTCGGCCCGACCGGCGCCAGGGCGGGACTCGGCGCCAGAGCCGGCTGTGTGTGAATGTCTTCGGCCGCCATCTGGATCCCCCAATCCTTGCAGCGAGATCCTCAGCCCTTGGGCATCAGACCCAATCTGTCCTTGACCGCCGGCCTCGCCTCGAAAGCGATGAAGGCGGCGCAAAGACCCGCCCAGAGTGCATAGCTGACGCCCACGATCATGGCGATGGGCAGACCGCCGACGCCGAAGATCAGCAGGGTCGTCTCGGTCGCGCCCAGGGCCTGCATGAAGTCGCCGGCCTCGAGCCAGCCCGCCGCCACCATGCCCAGGGCCAAGACCACCTGCAGCACAGCTGCGACCAGACCGCCGAACAACATGAAGCGCCAGACCACGCCCAGGCGGGTGCCAGGCCGGCCGTCGCGCCGGCGTTCGACGATGATCCGCCAGAGGCCCAGCGGCACGGCGACCAGTCCGACCAGCAGCACCATCAGCCGCCAGTCCAGATCACGCCCCGCCGCGATCGCGTGCGGCGGCCAGAACGGCAGGGTCAGCAGCAGCGGCGGCCATGCCGCGCCCGCCAGAGAGGCCAGGATCGGGTACAGGGGCGCCGGCCGCGAATGGATGGTCGCCTGTCCCGGCAGGTCCGAATAGGTCTCGAACCGGCTCATCGCGTCGGCACCGGGGTCTCGCCGGAATAGTCATAGAAGCCGCGGCCGCTCTTGCGGCCCAGCCAGCCGGCTTCGACATATTTCACCAGCAGCGGGCAGGGCCGGTATTTGCTGTCGGCCAGACCGTCGTACAGCACGTTCATGATGGCCAGGACCACGTCCAGCCCCATGAAGTCGGCCAGCTCCAGCGGCCCCATCGGATGATTGGCGCCCAGGCGCAGGGCCTTGTCGATCGAGGCGACGTTCCCGACCCCTTCGTACAGGGCGAAGATGGCCTCGTTCATCATCGGCACCAGGATGCGGTTGACGATGAAGGCGGGGAAGTCCTCGGCGTCCGTGGTCGTCTTGCCCAGGCTCTCGGCGAAGGCGACGGCCGCGGAATGGGTTTCGGCCGAGGTGGCGATGCCGCGCACGATCTCGACCAGTTTCATGATCGGGGCCGGCTTCATGAAGTGCAGGCCGATGAACCGGTCGGGCCGGTCGGAGGCCGACGCCAGGCGGGTGATCGAAATAGACGAGGTGTTCGAGGCCAGCAGGGTCTGCGGGCCCAGATGGGGCGCGACCTGGGCATAGACCGCCTTCTTGACCGCCTCGTCCTCCAGCGCGGCCTCGATGACCAGGTCGGCGCCGGCGACGGCGTCGGCGATCACATCGGTCACGGTGATGCGGGCCAGGGCGGCGTCGGCGTCGGCCTGGCTGACCAGACCCCGGCCGACATGGCGCGCCAGACTGGCGGCGATCTCGCCCTGGGCCAGCGGCAGCCGGGCGGCGGCCACGTCGTAGAGCCGAACCGAATAGCCGCCCAGCGCCACCGCATGGGCGATGCCTGCGCCCATCTGTCCGGCGCCCAGGACGGCGACTGTGGTGATCGTGCTCATGAACCGTGGTCAATAATGGTCGGGGCGGGCACCTTTAGGAACCCAGCGGATCGGCGCAAGGGCGGAATCGCGCTTCGCCGCCAGAATCCCGCCGCCCGTGTCCGCCCGACCTCTCGGAATGGGCCTCAGCCCAACAGACCGATCAAGGCCGGCGCGGCGGCGCGATTGAACAGCACGCTGGCGAACTGCAGCAGCAGGATGACCACGATCGGCGAGATGTCGATCCCGCCCAGGTTCGGAATGATGCGGCGGAACGGCTCCAGCAACGGCGCGGTGACCCGGTCCAGGAAGGTGCCGACCGAATAGACGAAGCGGTTGCGATAGTTGACGACGTCGAACGCGACCAGCCAGCTCAGGATCGCCTGGGCGATGATGAACCAGATCATCAGACTGATGACGGCGTTGACCAGCCAGACGATGGCGAAACCCATGGACGCTTCTCCTGCTCCGAGCGAACGGCGCTTCTAGCCCGTCCGGGGCCCCTCAGACAACGCCCCTCACGGCCCTGCTTCATTTGCGCGCACAAGGCCGTTGACACCTGGCCCGCCCGCCTTCTATGTCCCGCCCTCGCCTGGAGGCCCGGTCCAGCACTGGAAACGGGGCCGTAGCTCAGTTGGTAGAGCGCGTCGTTCGCAATGACGAGGTCAGGGGTTCGACTCCCCTCGGCTCCACCAGGCGGCTTTTCGGAAAATCTATTTCAGCGCGACATAGCCGCGCTCGACCATGCGGCGCAGGGCTTCGTAGGCTTCGGCCAGTTCGTCGTAGGCGGTGCGGGCGGCGGTCAGGCGCGCGACCTGGTCGGCGGTGACCGGGGATCCCGAATGAGCCAGCCGCAGCGCCTCCGCACCCCATTTGGCGCGGGCGCCGGCGGTCATGACGGCCAGTTTCTGCAGGGATCCGGCGTCCAGGCCGGTCAAGGCCTGACCGATCAGCTCCTTGTTGGCGACATAGGCGGCGTAGTCGATCTGCTCCAGTTGGCCGCGCAGACGGCGCTGTTCGTGCGGATCGGTGTCCTGGGGTTCGAAATGGTCGCTGTGGCGACGCACGCTCGAGGTCATCTTGGTCGACATGGGCCGGCCCTCCCCGGCCTGTCCAGACGGCTGCTGGCGGCCGCATGGGGATGAAGGTGCGCCGCGTCGGTTAACGCCGCGTTGCGTCGGGAGGCCGGACGCCCGATATCCGAGACCTGACCAGACACACGGAGCCGACCATGGACCTGAAACTCGCCCGCAAACGCGCCCTCGTCTGCGGCGGCTCCTCCGGGCTCGGTCGCGCCGTCGCAACAGCTCTGGTGGCCGAAGGCGCCCATGTCGCCCTGCTGTCGCGCGACGCGACCACCCTTCAGCTCGTAGCGGACGAGCTGAACGCCATGGGTCCGGGCAAGGCGGTGATCGTCACGGCCGACCTGGCCGACCACGAGGCCCTGCTGAAAGCCGCCGACCTGGCCGAGGAACTGCTGGGCGGCCATATCGAGATCCTGCTGAACAACACCGGCGGCCCGCCGCCGTCGGGCGTGTCGAACCTGGATCCGTCGGTCTGGCGTGATCATTTCGAGTCGATGGTCTTGTCGATCTTCCGCCTGACCGACCGGGTGCTGCCACGGATGCGGGCCGCCGGCTGGGGACGCATCCTCAACGTCGCCTCGATCACCGTGGTCGAGCCTTCGGCCGCCCTGGGCGTGTCCAACACCCTGAGGGCCTCGGTCGCCGCCTGGGCCAAGACCCTGGCCAACGAGGTCGGGCCGGACGGGGTGACGGTCAACACCCTGCTGCCCGGCCGGATCGACACCCCGCGCATCGAACGCCTGGACAAGGCGACGGCCGAACGCACGGGCACGACGCCCCAGGAAGCCCGTGCGGAATCCGTCAAGACCATCCCCGTCGGTCGTATCGGCACGACCGAGGAGTTCGGCGCCGTCGCCGCCTTCCTGGCCAGTCCGCTAGCGGCCTATGTCACCGGGTCGCTGATCCGGCTGGACGGCGGGGCGATCAAGGCCATCTAGTCAATCCGCGGTTGCAGGTCTAACATCGGGTCCGAAACGGGAGGATCCGATGCTGGCCTTGCTCATTCTGGCGCCCCTGATGCTGGACCCGCCCGACGATGCGAGGCGGGTTCCCCGGGCGCCGATGGTCGATCAGGCCATGGCGTGGAACGTCAATCATGAGAGGGCGCGCTGCGACAATCTCCTGATCGAGGCGGAAGACGCGAACGGCCCGGCGGTGCGGCTGGATCGCTCGCTCGACGACGGGCAGGTGCGGAAATATCTGCTGCTGGACCGACGCGACCAGAACAACTGTCCCCTGCCGATCAGCTATCCCGTCCTGGACCAGCCCCAGGCCCTTGGCCGCAACCTCGCCGCGCCGCAACCGATCACGCCGACGCGGCCCGCCAGGCCGGCGCGGCCCGGCCAGTAGGTCAGCCCGGAACCGGGGTGACCGGCGGCCTGTCCGCCAGGACGGCCTCCAGATTGGACATCATCAGTTCGGCCATGGCGTTGCGCGTCTGGACCGTGGCCGAGGCGACGTGGGGCGTCAGGACGCAGCGATCGCTGTCGATCAGGGCCTGGGGCACGTTCGGCTCGTCGGCGAAGACATCCAGACCCGCGCCGCCCAGTCGACCAGCGGCCAGGGCGGCGACCAGGGCGTCCTGGTCCACCACCTCGCCGCGCGCGACATTGACCAGGACGCCGGTCGGGCCCAGCGCCTCCAGAACCTCGGCCGAGACTAGGCCCCGGGTGGCGTCCCCGCCGGGCACGATGACGATCAGCACGTCGACCGCCGACGCCAGCGCCACCAGGTCCGGAACGTGCCGCCACGGCGCGTCCGCGACCGGTCGGCGGGTGTGATAGGCGATGTCCCCGGCGAAGGGCTCCAGCCGCCGGGCGATGGCCTGGCCGATCCGGCCCAGGCCCAGGACGCCGTAGCGCAGGCCGGTGGCGCTGCGCGACAGGGGCGGCGGCCCTTCGGCGGCCCAGCGGCCGGCGCGGACATAGGCGTCGACCACGGTCAGCCTGCGCAGAACCGACAGGGCCAGAAGCACGGCCAGATCGGCGACGTCGTCGTTCAGAACGTCGGGCGTATGGGTGACGACCACGCCGCGCGACCGAGCATGGGCGACGTCGGTCAGGTCGTAACCGACCGCATGGACCGAGATGATCTTCAGCGCCGGCAGGGCGTCGATCAGCCGGGCGTCGACGGTCGTGGCCCCGGAGGCGGCGACGGCCGTGATCCGGTCGGCGACCTCCGGCGGCGGCAGGCCGTCCGGGCCGGGGCGATGCAGGGTCCAGCCGAGGGCGGGGGCGCACTCGGTCAGCAGCTTGTCGGCGAGGGCGGGGAGGCCGATCGCGAGGATGTCGATGCTCATCCGCCCGTTCTAGGCGCGGGGATGGGCCGCCGCATAGGCGTTCAAAAGTCTATCGGCGTCGACGCCGGTGTATTTCTGGGTCGTCGACAGACTGGCGTGGCCCAGCAGTTCCTGGATCGAACGCAGGTCGGCGCCGGCGCCCAGCAGATGGGTCGCGAAACTGTGGCGCAGGGCGTGGGGCGTGGTTCGCTCGGGCAGGCCCAGCCGGCCGCGCAGCCGCTGGACCGAGGCCTGGACATGGCGCGGACTGAGCGGGCCGCCGCGCCGGGCGCGGAACAGGGCGTCGGCCGGCTGCAGCGGAAAGGGCTGCAGCGCCAGATAGGAGTCCACCGCCTGGCGCACGGCGGGAAGTATGGGCGCGATCCGGGTCTTTGAGCCCTTGCCGAGAATACGCAGGGTCTCGCCCAGGGGCGCATCGGCGCGAGTCAGGGCCATGGCCTCGGATATGCGCAGGCCGCAGCCGTAGAGCAGGGTCAGGACGGCGCGGTCGCGCGCCGCCTCCCAGGGTTCAGCGTCGGGATCGGCGTCCGGTTCGGCCAACAGGCCGCGCGCCTGGTCCTCGGTCACCGGCCGAGGCAGGGAGGGCTTGATCCGGGGGCCGCGCACCAGGGCCAGCTGGGGCGTCGGCGTGTCCAGCCGCCGGTCGAGAAAGGCGTGAAAGCCGCGAATGGCCGACAGGCTCTGGCTCAGCGACCGGGCGCCCAGAGGATGATCGCCGGATCGACGCTCGGCCATGTGGGCGCGGACCTCGGCGGCGGTGACGGCTCCCATGTCCTTCAGCGACAGGGTCTCGCCGCGATGACGTTCCAGGAAGGCGAGATAGAGCCGACCCACATGGCCATAGGCTTCCAGCGTGCGGGGCGACAGCCGCCGCTCGTGCGCCAGGTGGTCGAGCCAGGCGCGCAAGGCCTCGGAGGCGGTCATTCGCCCCCCTCGTGCGGGGTTTGGGGGGTCAGTTCAGAACCGGCCATCGCTCGGCCATCCGCTCCACCACCCGGGCGATGAAGGCCGCCAACTCGCACCCCATGGTCGGGGTGAAGCCCTCTTCCTCGAGTGAGCCGAAGGCGCAGATGCAGGGACGCGGCGGTTCGCCGGGCGTCAGATGCGGAGCCATGCGGATCAGGGCGATCGACCGGACCTCATCCCCGGCGGCGCCGAACAGGTCCAGCCCGTCGAAGGCCGGGCCCAGCCAGGTCAGACCGTGCTCGCCCAGCAGATTGTCGACGGCCCCCGCCTCCAGCGCCTTCCAGCCAAACGGCACCCCCCCGGGCTTTTCCAGCGCGATGGCGGCGGCGGCGAGGCCGAACCGGCCCTGGGCCGCGCCGTCCAGCCGCCGCGCCAGGTCCGAATGATTGCGCGCCTCCATCAGGTCCAGGGTCGCGACATGGGTCTGGGTCTGGGCGGCGAAATTGGCGCGGGCGATCAGCTCGATCTCGCGCCGGGCGCCGGTCTCGCGCTCGACCACGGCCTCGAGCCGCGTCAGGGCGGCGGCGCCGAATTCGACCACGTTGCGGCCATGCGGACGCAGGCCGATCTCCTCCAGAAGGGAGCGGTCGTCGAGCAGGGTCTGCGGATGGGTCTGCAGCCAGCCGCGCACGTCGGGCCAAAGCAGGCCGTCGCCGATATGCGGCGTTACGTCCGATTCCGACGTTTCGAACAGGTCCAATGAGCCGCTCAACAGACCTCTCCGGGAAGTACGATGCTACAGAATAGACTGGCCGGTCTTGGCCCAGTCCGCCACGAAGGCATCAAGCCCCTTGTCGGTTAACGGGTGGTTCACCAGGGCCTTGAATGTGTCGGCGCCGAAGGTGGCGGCGTCCGAACCGGCGACGGCGGCGGCGGCCACATGGGCGACGTTACGCAGGCTGGCGGCCAGGATCTGGGTCTCGAAACCGTGGACGTCGTACAGGACGCGGATCTCTTCCAGCAGGCCGATGCCGTCGGCGCCATTGTCTTCCAGTCGGCCGACGAAGGGCGAGACGAAGGTGGCGCCGGCCTTGGCGGCCAGCAGGGCCTGGGCGGCCGAGAAGCACAGGGTGACATTGGTCTTGATCCCCTTGTCGGTGAAGACGCGGCAGGCGCGCAGACCGTCCCAGGTCAGGGGCAGTTTGACGACGACGTTGGGGGCGATGGCCGCCAGCTTGTCACCCTCCTTGACCATGGTCTCGAAATCGAGCGAGACGGCCTCGGCGGAAATCGGCCCCTCGACCAGGGCGCAGATTTCGGCGATGACCTCGGCGATGTTCCGACCCGACTTGGCGATCAGCGACGGATTGGTGGTGACTCCGTCCACCATGCCGGTGGGGATCATGTCCTTGATGACGGCGACGTCGGCGGTATCGAGAAAGAGTTTCATGGGCGGCTTCATAGCCGAGGGCGCGGTCTGGTGAAAGTCGCCTCGGTCCTCATTCCCCTGCCGGTGCCGGAAGCCTTCGACTACGAGGTTCCGGAGGCGCTGACGCTGGCGCGCGGCGACCAGGTGGCCGTGCCCCTGGGGCCGCGGCTGATGCGCGGTATCGTGTCAGAGGTGTTCGAGACCACCGGCTCCAACCGCCGGCTGAAGGCGGTCGAGCAGAGACTGGACGATCCGGCCCTTCCGCCCCGCGTGGTCGATTTCGTCGAATGGGCGGCGCGCTGGACCCTGTCGGCGCCCGGCGAGATGGCGGCGACGGCTCTGAAGGGGCTGCGCGCGCCGCGTCCTCGGCCCGAGCGTCGAGTGCGTCGGATCAGCGACCGTCTGCCCGTCCGCGCCACTCCGGCCCGGACCGGAGTTCTGGAGGCCCTGGGCGACCGCGCCATGCCCGCCGGCGACCTCGCCCGCGCAGCCGGGGTCTCGTCCGGCGTGGTCAGGGGACTGGTCGACGAAGGCGTTCTGGAGATCATCGAGATCGCCGCCGAGGCGGCTTTCGATCTTCCCGAACCTGACCATGCCCCGGCGGCCTTGAACAGCGACCAGGCGGCGGCGGCCGCGGCCCTGTCCGAGGGGGGGGCCCGTGGCGGATTCCGCCCCTTCCTGCTGGACGGGGTCACCGGCTCGGGCAAGACCGAGGCCTATCTGGAGGCGGTGGCGCGGGTGCTGCGCGCCGACCCGGCGGCCCAGATCCTGATCCTCCTGCCCGAGATCGCCCTGACCCAGGCCCTGATCGAGCGGATCACCGCCCGGTTCGGCGCCGCACCGGCCGAATGGCATTCCGGCGTCGCCCCGCCGCGCCGTCGCCAGGTGTGGGAGGCTGTGGTCGCCGGCCGCTGCAATATCGTGGTCGGCGCCCGCTCGGCCCTGTTCCTGCCCTTCGTCAATCTGCGACTGATCATCGTCGACGAGGAACACGACGGCTCGTTCAAACAGGAGGAGGGGCTGGTCTATCACGGCCGCGACCTCGCCGTGGCCCGGGCGCGGATCGAACAGGCGGCCGTGGTCCTGGCCTCGGCGACCCCGTCGCTGGAAACCTTGTGGAACGCCCAGAGCGGTCGTTACGAGTGGCTGAAGCTGGGCGCACGCCACGGGACGGCGGTTCTGCCCGACATCGATCTGGTGGACCTGCGCCAGGCTCCGCCCGATCCCCAGACCTGGCTGTCCCAGACCCTGCGCGAGGCGATCGGCGAGACTCTGGCGCGCAGCGAACAGACCTTGCTGTTCCTGAACCGGCGCGGTTATGCGCCCGTGGTCCTGTGCCGCGTCTGCGGCCATCGGTTGACGGCGCCGGACACGGATTCCTGGCTGGTGGAGCATCGCTACACCGGCCGGCTGGTCTGCCACCTGACCGGCTTCTCCATGCCGCGACCGAAACTGTGCCCGTCGTGCGGGGCCGAGGATTCCCTGGTCTCGGTCGGTCCCGGCGTCGAACGGGTCGAGGAGGAGGTGCGCCAGCTGTTTCCCGAGGCGCGGACGGCCGTGTTCAGCTCAGACACCGTGCCGGACGCCAGGTCGGCGCGCGCGTTGATCCAGCGGATGACGGACGGCGAGATCGACATCCTGGTGGCCACCCAGGCGGCCGCCAAGGGCCACAACTTCCCGCGCCTGACCCTGGTGGGGGTGGTGGACGCGGACCTGGGCCTGCGCGGCGGCGACCTGCGTGCGGCGGAACGGACCTATCAGCTGCTGGCCCAGGCCACGGGACGCGCAGGGCGGGCCGACCGGCCGGGACGCGCCCTGCTGCAGACCTGGACCCCCGAACATCCGGTCCTTCAGGCCCTGTCGGCCGGCGACCGCGACGCCTTCATCGAGGCGGAGATGGCCGAGCGCGAGGCGGCCTCCCTGCCGCCCTACGGCCGGTTGGCGGCGATCATCCTGTCCAGCGAGAACGCGGCGGCGGTAGAGAAAGTCGCCGCCGACCTGGCCCAGGCCATTCCCAACGCCGAACGACTCGAGGTCTATGGACCAGCCGACGCCCCTCTGGCCCTGGTGCGCGGGCGACGCCGCAAGCGGCTGCTGGTGCGGGCCGATCGGGACGTGAATATCCAGGCCTTCCTGCGGGCCTGGCTGGCGCGGGTGAAGCTGCCGGGGTCGGTCCGCCTGACGGTGGACGTGGATCCCTATTCCTTCCTCTGACGGCTCAGACCGCCATCACCGTGCCGAGCAGCAGGCGGGCGCCGGCCCGGCCCAGGGTGGCGTTGGTCGCCGCCTGCAGGGCGCCGGCCAGTTGGTCGATGTTGGGCACCGCGCCGGGACGCAGGCCGCTGGCGAACCTCTGGGCGGCGGTGTTGTAGGCGGCGCGCAGGCGCGGGGCTGACTGCTGGGCGCGGGTGCGCAGGGCCGCGTCGGGCACGTCCACCCCGGTCTCGATCGACAGGACCCCGCGACGACCGTCCGCATGGATGATCGAGGCGGTCACCACCGGCAGGCGGAAGTAGGTCTCGGCCGACGCGCCCCCGCCACTCTCGCTCGACGAGGCGGAGACAGGGGTCGAGGCGGCGGCTGTCGCGACGACGGCGAGACCGAGAAGGGCGCGGCGTTCCATGCGCCCGTCCTAACGGCGATCGCTTAAGAAAAGGCTGAGCCACGCATATAAGGACATCCTTATATGTTTATTGCTCCTTCACGTCTGCCGGGCTATGAGGCCCGAAACCTCTTGCGGCCAGGAGCCCCTGCCATGACCGACTACATCATCCGCGACATCACCCTGGCCGACTGGGGCAAGAAGGAAATCGCGATCGCCGAGACCGAGATGCCGGGCCTGATGGCGCTGCGCGACGAGTTCGGCAAGGATCAGCCGCTGAAGGGCGCCCGTATCGCCGGCAGCCTGCACATGACCATCCAGACGGCGGTCCTGATCCAGACCCTGGAAGCCCTGGGCGCCGAAGTGCGCTGGGCCTCGTGCAACATCTTCTCGACCCAGGACCACGCCGCCGCCGCCATCGCCGCGGCCGGCACCCCGGTCTTCGCCACCAAGGGCGAGACCCTGGAAGAATACTGGGACTACGCCCACAAGATCTTCGAATGGGCCGACGGCGGCTATCCGAACCTGATCCTGGATGACGGTGGCGACGCCACCCTGCTGTGCGTGCTCGGCCCGAAGGCCGAGAAGGACATCTCGCTGCTGTCCAACCCGCAGAACGAAGAGGAAGAAGCCCTCTTCAAGGTGATGAAACGCTATATCGCCGAGAAGCCCGGCTTCTATTCGGCCATCCGCGACGCCATCGGCGGCGTGTCGGAAGAGACGACCACGGGCGTGCACCGCCTGTACCAGATGGCCGAAAAGGGCGACCTGCCCTTCCCCGCCATCAACGTCAACGACAGCGTCACCAAGTCGAAGTTCGACAACCTGTACGGCTGCCGTGAATCCCTGGTCGACGCCATCCGTCGCGGCACCGACGTCATGCTGTCGGGCAAGGTCGCCGTGGTCTGCGGCTACGGCGACGTGGGCAAGGGCTCGGCCGCCTCGCTGCGCCAGGGCGGCGCCCGCGTGATCGTGACCGAGATCGACCCGATCTGCGCCCTGCAGGCGGCGATGGAAGGCTACGAGGTCCAGACCCTGGACGACGCCGCCGAGCGCGCCGACATCTATGTGACGACGACCGGCAACAAGGACGTCATCACGGTCGAACACATGCGCCGGATGAAGAACAACGCCATCGTCTGCAACATCGGCCACTTCGACTCGGAGATTCAGGTGGCCGGCCTGAAGAACTTCAAGTGGGACGAGATCAAGCCGCAGGTCCACCACGTCGAATTCCCGGACGGCAAGAAGATCATCCTGCTGTCGGAAGGCCGTCTGGTGAACCTGGGCAACGCCACGGGTCACCCCTCCTTCGTGATGTCGGCGTCCTTCACCAACCAGACCCTGGCCCAGATCGAACTCTGGACCAACATCAAGGCCTACGAGAACAAGGTCTACACCCTGCCTAAGCACTTGGACGAGAAGGTCGCCTTCCTCCACCTGGCCAAGCTGGGCGCCAAGCTGACCGTCCTGTCCAAGGAGCAGGCCGACTATATCAACGTGCCGGTCGAAGGCCCGTTCAAGGCGGACCACTACCGTTACTAAGACCCTCTCACGCCTGAGAGACCCGAAATGACGAGGACGTCTGTCGATGTCCTCGTCGTCGGCGCCGGCGCGGCCGGCATGATGACGGCCATCGAGGCCGGACGGCGCGGCCGTCGGGTTCTGGTGGTCGACCACGCCGACCGGCCCGGCGAGAAGATCCGCATTTCCGGCGGCGGCCGCTGCAATTTCACCAATCTGGGCTGCGGGCCGGCGAACTTCCTGGGCGAGAACCCCCGGTTCGCCACCTCCGCCCTGAAGCGTTTCACCCAGCACGACTTCGTCAAGCGGATCGACCGCGCCGGCATCGCCTGGCACGAGAAGACCCTGGGTCAGCTGTTCTGCGACGACAGCGCCAAACAGATCGTGCGGCTGCTGACCGACCAAATGGCCGAGGCCGGGGTCGAGCTGCGGATGAAGACCGGCGTGGGCCGGATCGCCCGCGCCGACGACGGCTGGTCCGTCGCCCTGTCGGACGGGACACAGGTCGCGGCGGCGTCCCTGGTCGTGGCGACCGGCGGCAAGTCGATCCCCAAGATGGGCGCGACCGGCTGGGCCTATGAAATCGCACGTCAGTTCGACATCCGCGTCACCGAGACCCGCCCCGCCCTGGTCCCGCTGACCTTCGAGGCCGGCCTGCTGGAGACCCTGACGCCGCTGGCGGGGGTGGCGGTGGACGCCGTCGTCGCCCCGGCGCCGGAAACCAAGCCAGACGCCAAGGCGCGCAAAGTCCGTTTCACCGAAGCCATGCTGTTCACGCACCGCGGGCTCAGCGGACCGGCCATTCTGCAGATCAGCTCCTACTGGCGCGAAGGCGAGGCCATCGTCGCGTCGATGGCGCCGGGGCGAGATGTATTCGAGGAGTTGAAGGCCGCGAAGGCGGCGAACGGACGCCAGGCCGTGCACACGGCCCTCGGCCATATCGTGCCGCGTCGCCTGGCCGAGAGCCTGTGCGCACGCGAGGGGGCGGCGGGCAATCTGGCCGATCTGTCGGACAAGACGCTGCGGCGGCTGGATCAGGCCGTCAACGCCTGGAGCGTCAAGCCGGTCGGATCCGAAGGCTATCGCACCGCCGAGGTGACCTTGGGCGGCGTGGACACCGCCGTCCTGGACCAACAGACGATGCAGGCCAAGGCCCTGCCCGGCCTGTTCTTCGTCGGCGAGGCGGTCGATGTCACCGGCTGGTTGGGGGGCTATAATTTCCAGTGGGCCTGGTCATCGGGCTGGGCGGCCGGCCAGGTCTGCTAGAGACCGCCTCGACAGCGACGAAACGTCCTGCGTCCGCGGGACGCATGGCGGCGAGGGATCACGGCGCCTAGTTTCGGGATGCGGGACGGGCCCCTCTGGCGTCGTTGCGATCTGGCGTGTCCCCCTCTGTTCGCCAGGCCGTACGACGCGATGTCGGACCGCACGGGCAAGCCGATGCGACGCCGTCCCGATCCTCCTCGGACCCGTCGCGTCGGCCCCCGTTCCCCCGGACCGACATGGAGCCCGCATGCCCCTTCTGATGTGCCCCAACGACAATGCCGCCATGCAGACGCTGGATCGCAACGGCGTCCAATTCGACATGTGCCCCACCTGCAGGGGCGTCTGGCTGGATCGCGGCGAGCTGGAAAAACTGATGGCGTCAGCCGTCGAGGAGGGCCGCGCCTCGGCGCCCGCCCCCGCGGCGCAACCCGCGCCCCAGGCCTATGTTCCGCCGCCCCAGCCCTATGCCCAACCCCAAAGTCAGCCTTGGGGCGGACAACAGCCCTATCGCGACGACCGGGGCTACAAGAGCGACAAATACCGCGACGATCGCCATCGCGACGACGACTATCGCTACAAGAAGAAGAAGCGCGACAGCATCTTCGACATCTTCGACTGAGGCCTAGAGCTTCAGCCCGGCCGCCCGCATCTGCCCCTGAAGCGCCGCGCTGGTCTCCGGATCGGCGTTCACGGCGTCGCGAACCTCGGGCAGGCGCAGCATCCGGACCGCCTCGCTGCGCGCCCGGTCGGCCGCCGGACCCAGGGGCGCGGCGTCGCCGCTGGCCATCTTCAGCAGGGCGCCGAGTTTCTGCACCGGCGTGGCCTGGGCCCGAGCAATCTGGGCCATGAGTCCGGCGTCTGCCTCCAGCGTGCCTCCGAGGGCCCCGATGGCCGTGGAGATCTGTTTCTCGTCCAGTTCGCCCAGCTGCACGGCCCGAACCGATCGCTGCAGGCGCGCCAGGACGAGCAGCTTGTGCGAAATCCCAGGCGCGCCCGGCGCCGACTGACGCATTTCACTTTCAAGCCGCAAAGAGGTGATGCAGGCGCTGAGCCAACGCGCCGCCGCCCGCTTGTTGGCGCCGCCGGTGACGTTCTCGCACAGCCGGGTCAGGTGCTCGGCCTCGGCCAGAACCGTCGAACAGTGCTGGACATAGGCGGCGACGAAATCCGGGGTGACCAGACTCTTGGACCGGTCGACGAAGGCGTTCTGCACCTCCTCCAGCGTCAGCAGACGTCCGGCCGCGGCCGTCAGCGCCATGGCCAGGGTCCGCAGTATGTCGATCTCGCCGACCGGATCATTCGGTCGCAACCGGCGCGGGCTGGCCAGTTCGCGCGTCACCATCCGCGCCAGGGCGGCCGACAGCAGCGGAAACTCGCCGGCCGACAGATGCTGCCCCAAACGGGCGGCGGCGCCCTCGACCGGCGGGGTCATCAGGGCCATGCGCGGGTCCATGGCGATCAGCTTCTCGACCTCCCGCGGCGCCACCATTCGCACCACGGCGGCCAGACTGGCCCCGTGATCCAGCGACGGCCCCAGGATTTCCGCCAGGTTGGAGCGCACCGCCAGCATTTCCGCCGCGATCTGCTCGACGGGCACCACCACCAGGGCGCGAGGCGGCCCCTCGGGCGGGGCGGCCTCGATCAGGTCCATCAGCGCATCCAGCCGTTCGCGGGCGCCCTGGCGTCCGGCAATCGCCTGGCAAACGACGCCGCCCATGATGAAGGCCCGGTCTGCGGAACCGCTCAGCCGATGCGCCAGGTCGGCGACAGACTGGTTTTTCAGGGACGGAAACTGGCCCGAACGACCGGCCTTGAGCAGGCGCGCCACCGCCGCTTCCGACAGGCGCTGATAGTGACGGACCATGGCGTGCAGGTCCTGGCCGCTGGCCTGGCTTTCCGGCACGGCGACCTTCTGGACCGCATGCTGCAGTTCGACGCCCGAGGCTTCCAGACGCTCCGCCAGGTCCGGCCTGTGCAGGAGTTCGAAGGCCGTGACGCCCTGCCGCTTCAGCCATTCCTCCAAGACCCGCCCGATCAGGCCGCGGGCGTGGGGGGTGTAGAGTTCGGCCGGGGCGCTGCAGGCAGGGCGCGGGGCGGCCTCGACCTTCTTCTTCTTCTTTTCTTCCGGCGCGCCCAGCGTCAGGATGGTGAGACTGTTGAATTCCATGGTGTCCGGATCCAGCGTCTCCTTGGTGACGCGGGCGGCGGCGGCCAGACGGTTCGACAGTTGATCCTCAGCCGTCTCCATGGCGTGTTTGCGGTCTTCGGTGGCGATCAGCAGGCTCCAGGCCGCAGGAGCGGTCTTGCGCACATAGACTTCGTAATGAATCGGACCGGCCATCCGCAGACCCTAGGGCCAAGCCTTTAAGGCGGGGTTTTCGCGATGAATTTTCCGCGAGCCGACGGAATAGAAGCCCGTTATCGTTGAAACACGCGGGGTGGCGGCCCATCTGCCTTGGCCCTAATGTGACCGTGATCGAACGGTTACGCTTGCCGTGCGTTCTCGTACGCGGGAACGGGAAGTTCAGGAGAAGACACCCTTGGCCAATATCACCCTGGTCGACGACGACGAGAACATCGTGGCGTCCGTCTCACTGGCGCTGGAAAGCCATGGCCACACGATCACCGCCTATCACGATGGCGCATCGGGCCTGGCGGCACTGGAAGCCACGCCGCCCGACCTGGCCATCCTCGACGTGAAAATGCCGCGCATGGACGGAATGGAGGTGCTGCGCCGCCTGCGCCAGACCTCGCAGATCCCGGTCATCATGCTCACGTCCAAGGACGAGGAGATCGACGAGATACTCGGCTTCAACCTCGGCGCAGACGACTATATCCACAAGCCGTTCAGTCAGCGCCTGCTGATCGAACGGGTGAAGGCCCTGCTGCGCCGCACCGGCGCCGACGGCGTCGAGCCCGAACCCTCGGCCGAAATTTCGGGCAAGGCGATCAAGCGCGGCAAGCTGAGCATGGACCCGGCCCGTCACGAATCCATGTGGGACGGAAAACCGGTCAAGCTGACCGTCACCGAATTCCTGCTGCTGCAGGCCCTGGCCCAGCGTCCCGGTTTCGTGAAGAGCCGCGACAACCTGATGGACGCCGCCTATGACGATCAGGTCTATGTCGACGACCGCACCATCGACAGCCACGTGAAGCGGATGCGCAAGAAGTTCCGCGCCGTGGACAACGAGTTCGACGCGATCGAGACCCTGTATGGCGTGGGCTACCGCTACCGCGAAAGCTGATCCCCCGGTCGGGCGCGAGCCCGAGGAGGAGACCATGCGCCAGCCGAGGTTCCGCTTCGGCGGCTCGCGGCTGGGCGGCTTCATCCTGGCGCTCAACCTGCTCAGCATCCTTATCCTGTTCGGCGGCGCCCTGCTGCTGAACGAGTTGAGCCAGGGGCTGATCCAGGCGCGCCAGGAGTCGCTGAAGGTTCAGGCCGAACTGCTGGGCAATGTGCTGGGCCAGCTCAGCATCACCCGAGGCGAACCCACCCCGGAACTGGATGTCGGCGAGGCCGCCAAATGGCTGCGCGACAATTTCGTGCCCGCTGGTCAGCGGGTGCGGCTGTACGACATCAACGGCCTGCAGGTCATCGATTCCTATCAGGTCACCGAGAACATTCCAGGTCAGGCCCTGCCGCCCGCACGCCCTGCGGGCACGCCGGGGCCGGACGATCTGGAAGAACGGATCACCCGCAGCGATCAGCAGAAGCAGGTGGCCGACGCCGAGGTCACCGCCGAGGTGGAACGCGCTCTGGCCGGCGATCCGCAGACCACGGTGCGCCGCAACGAGACCGGGGACCGCGTGGTCTCGGTCTCCATCCCCATCCGCCACGTACGCCAGGTCCTGGGCGTCCTGACCCTGGAAGCCGGCAATGTCGACGAGATCCTGGGGGCCCAGCGCCGCGCCCTGATTCCTTTCGCCCTGGTGGCCCTGGCCGTGAACCTGCTGGCGTCCCTGGTGCTGCACCTCTTCGTCGCCCGTCCCGTGCTGCGCCTGTCGGCGGCAGCGGACCAGGTGCGGCTGCAGCGCGCGCGCGCCATCTCCCTGCCTGATCTGGAAGAGCGCAAGGACGAGATCGGAGATCTGGCCCGTTCGCTGGAATCGATGACAGACACCCTGTCCACCCGCATGGACGCCATCGAACGGTTCGCCGCCGACGTCTCGCACGAGATCAAGAACCCCCTGACCTCGATCCGTTCGGCCCTGGAGACCCTGCCCCTGGTGAAGACGGACGCCCAGCGCGAGAAACTGACCAGCCTGCTGCAGCAGGACGTGCGTCGCCTGGACCGGCTGATCACCGACATCTCCAACGCCTCGCGCCTGGACGCGGAACTGTCGCGCGACCGCCCGCGCGCCGTGGAGCTGAACCGGCTGCTGATCGATATCGTCGGCGTCTACGAGACCACGGCCAAGCCGGGCGACGTCCCCGTCCTGTTCGAGGCCCCCGCACAGGCGTTGCGGGTGGTGGGCCGCGACGGGCCGCTGGGCCAGGTGTTCCGCAACCTGATCGACAACGCCCGGTCCTTCAGCCCGGCCGACGGCCGGGTGCGGGTCATGCTGGAAGAGACCGAGGGCGACCTGCCCATCCGGGTGAGGGTCGAGGACCAGGGGCCGGGCATCCCGCCCGAGAACCTGGAGACGGTGTTCGAACGCTTCTACACCTCGCGCCCCAAGGGAGCGGTCTTCGGCTCCAATTCCGGCCTCGGCCTGTCCATCGTACGCCAGATCGTCGAGGCGCACGGCGGACGCGTCCAGGCCGAGAACATGACCACCGCCGATGGAACAGTCGCCGGCGCCCGGTTCGAGATCGCCCTGCCCGCCGCGACAGGCCGGCGGCCGTGAGGGACACCGAACCGCCGATCCACGCCACCACCGTGGCCGTAAGGGATCGCGGGGCGTGGAAAGCCGTCATGCTCCTGGGGCCCTCGGGCGCGGGCAAGAGCGACCTGGCCCTGCGGCTGATCGGCCGCGGCTGGCGGCTGGTCAGCGACGACTACACCCTGATCTGGCCCTCGGGCGAGACCCTCCACGCCACGGCGCCGACCGCCATAGCGGGCCGGATCGAGGCGCGCGGCGTCGGAATCGTGTCGTCCAGGACACGGCCGGTCGCCCGAGTCGTTCTGGCCGTAGCCTGTGTCCCCGAGGCGGTTGAACGGCTTCCCGAGCCGCAGACTCGGCGTTTCGCGGGCGTCGATCTGCCCCTGCTGGCGCTGGACCCTAGACCCGCCTCGGCCGTCGAGATGGTCGCAGTCGCACTTCAGACGCTTTGAACCCGGGAATAACGGGTCTATGACACGCCCCTTGCGGTCCCAAACGGACGCGTCCGGCCTCCCTGTCGGACACGGGGAAGTCCGGGGATGGTTCGGGGCGGGATGCGAGTGAAGTTCTCATGATTGGCCTGGTGATCGTCACCCACGGGGGACTGGCCTCGGAGTTTCTGTCGGCGATGGAGCATGTGGTCGGGCCGCAGCGCGGCGTCGCGGCCATCTGCATCGGACCGGAAGACGACATGGAGCGCCGGCGTCGCGACATCGTGGACGCCGCCGCCGCCGTGGACGACGGCGACGGTGTGATCCTGCTGACCGACATGTTCGGCGGCACCCCGTCCAACCTGGCCATTTCCGTGATGGAACAGACCCATGCCGAGGTCATCGCCGGCCTGAACCTGCCCATGCTGATCAAGCTGGCCAGCGTACGCGGTCGCGAGACCCTGGAATCCTGTGTCGCCCATGCTCAGGACGCGGGGCGCAAATATATCTCGGTGGCGTCCTGGGTGCTCGCGGGCGAGAAATGACCGTCAAGGCGACCCTGAACATCTGCAATACCCGGGGGCTGCACGCCCGTGCGTCCGCCAAATTCGTCAAGCTGGCCTCCAGCTTCGACAGCGAGATCCACGTCACCCGCGACGGGGTGACAGTGGACGCCCGTTCGATCATGGGCCTGCTGATGCTGGGCGCCGGCATCGGCTGCAGCATTGACGTCGCGGCGGAGGGCGGAGACGCCGAAGAGGCGATCGAGGCCCTGTCGGACCTGGTCGCCCGCAAGTTCGACGAGGATCAGTAGCCCGCACCGTCGCCCCCGGGCTTGACCCGAGGGCGAGATGCGACGGGCCTTACAGGCCCAGAGCGCGACGGATGTCGCGCCAGTCCAGGTATTTGAAGTTCTGCGTGCCGACGTCGTTGACGTCGTCCTGGATCACCACCAACCCCTCGGGGAAGGGGCCGACGACGCCGCTGGCGGCGGCCAGGCCGTCGGTGCCGGTTATGCCGTCCACAGTCCCGTCCGTCACCACGAACCGGCCCTTGTACTCGGGTGCGGCGCCGTCGATCCGCCAGACCGGGAAGGCCGAGTCGCCCTGGCTGGAGCCGATCAGATAGCGGCCCGTGGCGTCGGTGATCGTCGTCAGCCCTTCGGCGTCGGCGACCAGTATGTCCTTGGCGATCGGCTGGACCAGGCTACGCGCCGCGCCCGAAGCCGGGTTCAGCCCATAGCGCCACAGGCCGACGTTCTCCTCGTTGATATAGAGGGCGTCGGTCGCCTCATCGGCGGCGCAGCCTTCCGAGATCGTGCCGATCTCGGCGCGGCGGACCTCGCGTGCGACCGGGGCGCCGGCGGCGTCGACGCTCAGCACGAACTGGCGCAGTTCGCCTTCATGGCCGACCAGGACGGCATGAACCTCGGCGCCGCGCCGGGCGAAGCAGAAGCCGTAGGGTTCGACCACATCCGTCGCGACCGCGCCCCAGTAGACGACCTTGTTGTCGCCGGTTCCGGCCGGATCGAACCGATAGAGGGAAATACCCGTCTTGCCCGGCGTGCGGTCGCTGGCGCCCAGGACCACCTGGGGGCGCCCGCCGATAGAAAGCCCTTCGACCGCGTCGACATTGTTCAGCAGGCCTTCCGGCAGGAACTGCAGGATCTGGCCGTCGAAGCCATAGATGTAGAGGCCCGACTTCTTGTCGGTGCCGGCGACGAAGCCGGGCGTCGCCTTGCCGTTGACCGCCACCGGCGCCGCCGAGGCCCAGACGGCGGGGTCGTCGGCCGCGTCCTGACCGGCCGTGCCGACCGAAGGCGTTTCCAGCACCGCCTGGACCGGCGCGCCGGGACCGACGAAGCCTTCGCCCTCGCCCTGGAAATCGACCTCGCCGGTGGCGCAGGCGGCTAGAAGCGCCATCAGGCAGGCGGAGGCGGCCAGCTTGGCGGCGCGTTTGCGTGTCGTGATCATCAGTGTTCCCCGGCTGTCGTAGAAATATCGGCGCCCAGATCAAGCGGGGGCGCCTTTAGGTCAACGGCGTTCGCGCGACGCTTTAGATGCGATTTGGTGACAGATCTTCCGAACCAACCTCAATCGTCTCGGACCTGTACGAATTTCGAGAAATCCACGTCGCGGAATCGTCGCTCTTACGTCGCCGTACCTCATTAAGCGGCGCCGCACCGGTCTGGCGAAATGTCGCAGGCCCGATGGGGATCATCGAGAATGAAGTTCAATCTGCTCATGGGCGCCGCCGTGGCGCCGCTCGCCTTCGCCGCTCCGGCCTTCGCCGCCGATGCGCCTGCGCCGCAGTCGACCCAGACGCCGGTGACCGCTCTGGAAGAGATCATCGTCACCGGCGAACCGGCGATGCGCAACCGCACCGACGACGTCGTGCCGACCCTGTCCTACGATCTGGACTATTTCCAGCGGTTCGAGCCGCTGACCGCCGGCGACGCCCTGAAGCGCGTGCCCTCGGTGACCTTCCTGTCGGACGTGCTGGAGTCGGACGGCGTCCGCATTCGCGGTCTGGACTCGGCCTATACGCAAATCCTGATCAACGGCGAGCGCGTTCCGGGCGCCAACCTGGATCGCTCCTTCTTCGTCGACCGCATTCCGGCCGAACTGATCGAACGCGTCGAGGTCGTCCGGTCGTCCTCGGCCAACCGTTCGGGCGACGCGGTCGCCGGCGCGATCAACATCGTGCTGCGTGACGCCCTGTCGCTGGACGGCGGCTACATCCGTCTCGGCGCCCTGCACTGGGAAGACAGCGAGTACGGTCAGTGGGGCGGCACCTATGGCGCCGTCTGGGGCGGCCAGGTCGGGCCCGGCCGTCTGCTGGTCGGCGGCAACATCCAGGACCGCCGCAATCCCAAGCAAAAATTCTCGCAACGCTTCGACGCGCCGGGCGAGGATCTGAACGACACCGAGGTCCAGTCCGACACGCGCGACGGCACCGACTATTCGGCCAACCTGTCCTATGAAGTGCCGGTCGCCGGCGGCGATCTGCAGCTGAGCGGCATGTTCGTGCGCACCGACCGCGTCCAGGACGAGAATTCGGTCGAGTACGACGGCGGCGACGTCAACGACCCGGCCAAGATCAACGCCAATCCGCTGGATATCCTGACCGACAACTGGTCGATCAACAGCCGTTACGAGCGCGAGATGTTCGGCGGCGAAACCACTTTCAAACTGGGCTACGCCACGATCGAGGACAGCCAGTTCGAGCAGGAAGAAGAGCTCGACATCGGCGACGAGATCATCGAGGGCGAGCGCACCGACACGGACCTGACCGACGAGGAAATCCAGGCCGCGATCGAGCACAAGGTCAAGCTGAACGGCGGCCTGGAGCTGGAGTTCGGCGTCCAGTATTCGGACAAGAACCGCGAAACCGCGATCTTCTCGGCCGGTGCCGAAGCCGAAGGCGAAACCGCCTTCCGCAGCCTGCTGGACAGCGAGTACGGCGATTTTGAAGCGGTTGTCGGCGGCGTCAACACCATCGAGGAAACCCGGATCGATCCCTACGTCATGCTGTCGGGCGAGAACGGCCCGGCCAAGTGGGAAGCGGGCCTGCGCTACGAGACGACCGAGACCACCATCACCGACGAAACCGCCGACGCCGCCGATCGCGTCAGCGACCAGGATTACGGCATCCTGCTGCCGTCGGCGAGCATCCGCTGGAAGCTGTCGGACTCCGACCGGATCACAGCGTCGGTGGCCCGCACCGTGCGCCGTCCGAACTTCGACTTTATCTCGCCCGCCACGCTGGAAGGCGAGTACGGCGACAACGACTTCATCGGCAATCCGAATTTGGAGCCGGAAACCTCTTGGGGCGTGGACCTCGGCTTCGAACGTCGTCTGGGCCGTCGCGGCGTGATCGGCGTCAACGCCTTCTATCGCGACATCACCGACCTGATCGAGATCACCAACACCGGCGCCTATTCCGAACAGGCCCAGGATGATTATGACGACGCCATCGCCGACGGCGCCACGCCGGAGGAAGCGGCCGAGGAACTGGTCTCCTACGTCCTGACGGCCGAGAACGTCGGCGATGGTCAGGTCTGGGGCGTCGAGTTCGACATGTCGACCCCGCTGGACTTCATCGGCATGGAGCACACGGGCGTCTTCCTGAACTATTCCTGGCTGGACAGCTCGGTGGAAGACTTCATGGGCGACCGCCGCTTCAACTCCCAGTCCGACTATGTCTTCAACATCGGCTTCACCCAGGACATTCCGACCTGGGGCGCCGCCTTCGGCGCCACCTATCGCAAACAGGGCGACGCCGCGAGCCGCATCGTCGGCGAGGAAGTCGTCACCTCCTACGGCGGCGATCTGGAAATCTTCATCGAGAAGCAGGTCGCCTCGAATGTCGTGGTCCGCCTGACCGGTTCGAACCTGCTGGACTCGTCCAAGGACGAGGTGTTCGACAAGTTCAACACCCTCGAAGACCAGATCGACCGCAGCTATGACGAGTACGAACTGGAGACCGAAACCGCCGGTCCGTGGTTCCAGATCGTCGCGCGGATGGCCTTCTAACCCGCGATCCGAGACCAGAAACTGAAAGGGCCGGGCGGCGACGCCCGGCCCTTTTTCGTGGCCGGGAGGTCTGACATCGCGGCGCCGCTTGACGGCGACCGCGCCGATGGGGTTTGGCTGATCGCGTTAACCTTTTCGCCGGTCCGCTGGTGCGCTGTTTGCAACGTGTGGGCGCGAAAGGGCGACGGACGCCCCAGATTGAAACGGATCGATCGATGTTCCTCGAAGGCGAGGTCAACTGGACGCTGGTGTTCGGCGTCATGGCCGTCGCCGGTCATGTCATCGCTCTGATCGCCATCTGGTTCGCCGTGGCCAATCGCGTACGGCACGTCAGTGCGACTGACCAACTCGACATTGTCCAGAAGGTGGCGGAGACCTCGGACAGGAGGCTGTTCGAGACCCTGCACGCCATTCCCGTAGCCATGGTCGAGACGGACCGGACGGGGAAGTTCATCTTCGCCAACCGCGCCGCCCACCAGCTGCTGGGACGCCGCGACGCCGAGTTGCTGGGTCTGCGGTTCCATTCAGCCACCTGGGGCATCACCTATCCCGACGGCAAGATGATCCCGGCCGACCTGCTGCCGAGCGCTCGCGCTTTGCGCGGCCAGACGGTGCGCGGCTTCCAGCACCTGATGATCAACGCCACGACCCGCGAGAAGATGCTGGTCTCGGTCACCGCCATGCCCATCCAGAACGCTTCGGGCCAGGTCACCGGCTCTATCGCCGCCGTGGTCCAGACCGATGTCCTGACGACCCCCGCCATCGAGCCCGCCGCGCCGCCGCCGCCGCCCGTCCCGACAGGCCCGTCCCTGTCCGACCGGGTGTTCGACGCGGCCTCCAGCGCCCTGGTCCTGGTCGACGCCGAGGGCCGCATCCTTCGGGCCAATCGCACCGCCCTGGTCATGCTGGGGCGCGTCGACGGGGTGACCGGGGCCGATTTCGCCGACCTGTTTCTGCCGGACGACCGTCGGATCGAGGGGCGCCAGGCCCTGCACGCCGCCCTGTCCGCGTCGCAGAAGGAGGCGGAGCCGATCGAGACCACGGACGTCGACGGCGTCGCGATCTGCTGGACCCTGTCGCCGCTGACCGACGAGGCGGACCGACCGGATGCGGTTCTGTTGACCGGCACGCCGGCCGAGGACCTGTCGGCCGGGGCGGCGCCCGTTGACGCCGACAGCCATGACGCCGGTGATGCGGAAGCCGAACTCATCCCGGACACGGGGCTCGACGAGGACGCCCGACTCACGGCCGAGGACGAGGCCCCTGACCCCGTCGCAGAAGCCCTGCTGGCGGCCCAGGCCGAGTTCGCCCGTCGCGAGACAGAGGTCCAGGCCGCCCATGAGCGCGCCCTGGCCGACGCCGCCAGCGCCGCCGAAATCGTCCGCGCCGAACTGGAAGCCGAGCGACGCATGGGCAATGTCGGCCGTCTGGCCGGCGGGGTGACCCACGACTTCGCCGCCCTGCTGGGGGTGATGACCTCCGCGCTGGACATGATCCTGCGCCAGGCGGACGAGCCGGACCGGGTGCGTCGCCTCGGCCAGGCGGCCCTGACGGCCGGTCAGCGAGGCGAGCGAATGACCCGCCGTCTCAGCGCCTTCTCCCAGGACGAGGACCGCACCAATCTGCAGCTTCTGGACGTCGGCGTGCTGTTGGCCGGACTGGAGGGCCGACTGCGGCATTTTGTCCCCCCGGTCGTCGACCTGATGATCGAGACCCCCGCCGAACCCGCCCTGGCCCGGATCGATCCTACGGCTTTCGAGGCGGCGGTCACGGCCCTGACCCGCAATGCCGTCGAGGCGTCGGACAGGGCCGGATCGGTCGCGGTGCGACTGGCGATCCTGCCGGACGACACCCTTCGCCTCAGCGTGCGCGATTCCGGGCCGGGCATGGACGCCGACACGCTGCGCCGCGCGCCGGAGCCTTTCTTCACCACCCGCGCGGACGCGGCGGGCCTGGGCCTGTCGCAGGCCCTGGCCTTCGCCCGTCAGTCGTCGGGCGTCCTGACGCTGGACAGCGCGCCGGGCGAGGGCGCGGAGGTCTCGATCACCCTGCCGCACGCGACCGACACCGCGGCCGAGAATGCGGACGATGCGGACGAAACAGCCGTCGAAACCGAGACCTGAAGGCCGCAGCCCCCCTGCAATGGTCGATTCCGGCCCCCATATGACGCCCGGCGGTTGACCCGTGCGGGGTCGGCGCTAGTGTCCGCGCGCCTTCCCCCGCGCGCCAGAAGACCAGAGGATATCATGGCCGAAGCTTCCGCTCCCTACGACGTCGTCATCATCGGCGGAGGGCCCGGCGGCTATAACGCCGCGATCCGCGCCGGCCAGCTGGGCCTGAAGGTCGCCTGTGTCGAGATGCGCGCCACCCTGGGGGGCACCTGCCTGAACGTCGGCTGCATGCCGTCCAAGGCCCTGCTGCACGCCTCGGAAATGTGGAACGCCGCCAACGGCGAGTTCGCCAAGATCGGCATCGAGGTCTCGCCCAAGCTGAACCTGGGCCAGATGCACAAGGCCAAGGACGAGAGCGTCACGGCCCTGACCAAGGGCATCGAATTCCTGTTCAAGAAGAACAAGGCGGAGTGGATCAAGGGCAAGGGCAAGATCGTCGGCAAGGGTAAGGTGGAAGTCACCGCCGCCGACGGGTCGGTCCAGACTCTGGACGCCAAGAACATCGTCATCGCCACCGGCTCCGAGCCGACCCCGCTGCCCGGCGTCGCCTTCGAAGACGGCAAGGTGATCGATTCCACCGGCGCCCTGTCGCTGCCGGCCGTGCCGAAGAAGCTGATCGTGGTCGGCGCCGGCATCATCGGCCTGGAACTGGGTTCGGTCTGGCGCCGCCTGGGCGCCGAGGTGACCGTGGTCGAATTCCTGGATCGCATCACCCCGGGCATGGACACCGAGGTCGCCACGGCCTTCCAGCGCACCCTGACCAAACAGGGGATGATCTTCAAACTGGGCGCCAAGGTCACGGCCGCCAAGTCGGGCAAGGACGGCGTGGAGCTGACGGTCGAGCCTTCGGCCGGCGGCGCGGCGGAAACCCTGAAGGGCGACGTCGTCCTGGTCGCCATCGGCCGCCGCCCCTATACGGACGGCCTGGGCCTGGAGACGGTGGGCGTCACCCCCGACAAGCGCGGCTTCATCGACCATGATCACTTCAAGGTCGCCGACGGCGTCTGGGTGATCGGCGACGTGACCCACGGTCCGATGCTGGCGCACAAGGCGGAAGAAGACGCCGTCGCCGTGATCGACACCATCGCCGGCAAATACGGCCACGTCGACTACGCCCTGGTCCCCAGCGTCGTCTACACCTACCCGGAAGTGTCCTGGGTCGGTCAGACCGAAGACCAGCTGAAGGCGGCCGGCGTCGCCTACAAGAAGGGCAAATTCCCCTTCACCGCCAACAGCCGCGCCAAGATCAACCATGAGACCGACGGTTTCGTGAAGGTTCTGGCCGACGCCGCCACCGACAAGGTGCTGGGCGTCCACATCATGGGCCCGCAAGCCGGCGAGATGATCCACGAAGCCGCCATCACCATGAGCTTCGGCGGCGCCTCGGAAGACATCGCCCGCACCTGCCACGCCCACCCGACCCGTTCGGAAGCCGTCCGCCAGGCGGCCATGGATGTCGAAGGCTGGATGATGCAGGCCTGATCCGGATCCGTCCCGCAGGGGACGGTCCTTCAGGACAGAGAAAAGGCCCGGTCGACATTCGTCGGCCGGGCCTTCTGCTGTTCAGCGATGACCTCGGGCGATCAGGCGGCCCAGGCCGCCCGCTCGTCCTGGGTCTGACGCGCGGCATCCAGACGGAAGCGCGACACCAGTTCGGCCAGCTTCTCCGCCTCGTGGCTCAGGGCCTGGTTGGCGGCGGTGGTCTGTTCGACCATGGCGGCGTTCTGCTGGGTCGTCTGGTCCATCTGGTTGACGGCGGTATTGACCTCGGCCAGGCCGACGGCCTGCTCCTTGGCCGAGGCGGCGATCTCGGCGGCCAGCAGGTTGATATCAGCCACCTGGCTGATCAGGGCGGTCAGGGCGCCGCCCGTCTGCGACACCAGGCGGGCGCCTTCGCCGACGCTGGCGCTGGAGGCCGAGATCAGGCCCTTGATTTCTTTCGCGGCCTCGGCCGAACGCTGGGCCAGGGCCCGAACTTCCGAAGCCACGACCGCGAAGCCGCGGCCGGCCTCGCCCGCGCGGGCGGCCTCGACCCCGGCGTTCAGGGCCAGAAGATTGGTTTGGAAGGCGATCTCGTCGATCACGCCGATGATCTCGCCGATCCGGCCCGAAGAGGTCTCGATGTCGCCCATGGCGGCGGTGGTGTCGGCGATGATCCGCTCGCGCTCTTCGGCGCCGCTGCGGGCCTGGGCGGTGATGCCGGCGGCGGATTGGGCGCCGTCGGCGGTCTTGCGCACGGTGACGGTGATCTCATCTAGGGCGGCGGCGGTCTCTTCCAGGGCGGCGGCCTGCTGCTCCGTCCGGCGCGACAGGTCGTTGGTCGCGGTGGTGACCTCGGCGGTGCCGGCGCGCATGGCGCCGACCAGTTCGATGATGTCGCCCATGGTCGCCGACAGGGTTTCGGCGGCGGCGTTGTAGTCTTCCTTCAGCTTGCGGCTGCGTTCGGCGAAGCTGGTGGTGATGCGATAGCTCAGGTCGCCGCGGGCCAGGGCCGCCAGGCCGTCGCCCAGAGCCTCGACCACCACGGCGTCCTCTTCCGCCAGGCGTTCGCGTTCGGCGGCGCTGGCCATCTGGGTGGCGCGGGCCGTCTCGCGCATGGTGTCGGCCTCGGCCTCGGTCTCCTTCTGACGCAGAGCAGCGTCGCGGAAGGCGATGACGGCGCGGGCGATCTGACCGATGTCGTCGCCGCGCGAGACCCAGGGAGCGTCGAAGTCGGTGCGGCCCTGGCGCAGGGCTTCCATCCGGTCGCACAGGGCCTTCAGCGGCGAGAACATGCGGCGCGACAGCACCAGACAGGCGCCGACGACCAGCAGGGCCACGACCAGGCCGCAGGCGAACAGGGCGATCATCACCTGGTTCACCGAGGCCATGAAGTCAGCCTTGGGGATACCGACGAACAGCACGCCGATCGTCTCGCCGGCGGCGTTCTTGATGGGATCATAGGCGACGAAATAGGGCTTGTTCAGGATCTCGGTCTGGCCGCGATAGGGTTTGCCGGACTTCAGCACGGCGTCATAGACGGGGCCGGGCTTCAGCTTGGTGCCGACCGCGCGCGAACCGTCGTCCTTGACCACATTGGTCGTGACCCGCATGTCGCCCATGAAGACGGTGGCCATGCCGCCGACCAGGGTCTTCACCCGGTCCACCGGCTCGACGAAGTCGTTCATCGGCGTCGACCCGACATAGAGTTTGCCGTCCCGCGCCGAGAAGCCGTCGCCGTAATCGGCCAGGACGTCCCAGGCGACGCGCATGTTGGTTTCCTGCCGTTCCGCCGCGCGGGCGCCCGCGTCGCGGGTCAACAGAACGGCGGCGACCGCCATCAGGGTTATGGTCAGGGCGCCGAGCGCGGCAATGACCATGAGGGCCGTTTTGGCCGAAAGGGAAAGGGCGCTGATCTTCATCGTCTCGTCCGGTGGAGCGGCCGGGGGGAGCGGCCGAGAGACAGCGTTGCAGGAACAAGGTTAAAAAACTCACCCGTAAGGGTTTGTGCGTAACCGACCCTAGATCAGACCCTTCAGCCGATAGAGGGCTTCCAGCGCCTCGCGCGGCGTCAGGGCGTCGGGATCCACGTCCTGCAGGGCGGTCTCGACGGGGGTCGGTCCCCGCACGGGCTCCGGTTCGGCGACCGCGAACAGGGGCAGGTCGTCCAGTCGGGCGGTGGCGGCCTTTTCGCCTTCCAGTCTTTCCAGAACGGATCGGGCGCGGGCTACGACAGAGGCCGGCACCCCCGCCAGCTTGGCCACCTGGACCCCGTAGGAGCGGTCGGCCGCGCCGGGCGCCGCCTCGTGCAAGAAGACCAGATCGCCGTTCCATTCCTTGGCCACCATGGACAGGTTGCAGACGTGGTCCAGCCGCGTCTCCAACTGGGCCAGTTCGTGATAGTGGGTGGCGAACAGGGTCCGGGCGCGATTGGTCTCATGCAGGGCCTCGGCCGTGGCCCAGGCGATGGCCAGACCGTCATAGGTGGCGGTGCCGCGTCCGATCTCGTCCAGCACCACGAAGCTGCGCGGCGTCGCCTGGGTCAGGATGGCGGCGGTCTCGACCATCTCCATCATGAAGGTGGAACGGCCGCGCGCCAGGTCGTCGCCGGCCCCGACACGGCTGAACAGCCGGTCGACCACGCCCAGCCGCATCGACCGCGCCGGCACGAAGGCCCCGGCCTGGGCCAGGATCACCAGAAGCGCGTTCTGGCGCAGGAAGGTCGATTTACCGGCCATGTTGGGGCCGGTGACGATGGCCAGGCGCGCGCAATCCTGGCCTGACCCGTCAAGCCGGGCGTTGTTGGGCGTATAGGGATCACCCGCCGCCTTGACCGCCGCCTCGACCACCGGATGGCGGCCGGCCTCGACGGCGAACACCAGGGTGTCGTCGACTACGGGGCGGACCGCCCCGATTTCCTGGGCCCATTCGGCCAGGGCGGCGTGGGCGTCCAGTTCGGCCAGGGCCTGGGCGACCGCCTGCAACGGCTGGGCCAGGCGCGCCACCTCGCGCCGCCAGGTCTCGAAGGTCTCGGCCTCGATGGCCAGGGCGCGATGACCGGCCTGGCTGATCTTGGCGTCCAGTTCCGACAGTTCGACCGTGGTGAACCGGACCTGGCTGGCCAGGGTCTGGCGGTGAATGAAGGGGCTTTCCGGACCGGCCCGCAGCAGGCCCTCCGCCGCCTTGGCCGAGGTCTCGAGGAAATAGCCCAGCACCGCGTTGTGCTTGACCTTGAAGGCCACGCCGGACTCGGCGACGGCCCGCGCCTCCAGATCCGCGACCACCCGGCGACTGTCGTCGCGCAGGGTGCGGGCGGCGTCCAGTTCGGGACGGTAGTCGGGGCGCACGAAGCCGCCGTCGCGGGCCAGATGCGACGGCTCGTCGATCAGGCCGTCGGCCAAGTCCACCATCAGCCGCGACAGGTCCGGCGACAGGGTCAACCGGTCCAGGGCCACGGCGATGCGGCGCGGCTGGCCGGTCAGGGGGTCGACCTGGCCGATGAACAGCCCTGCGATTCCTTCGCCGATGTTCAGGCCCGAACGAATGGCGGCCAGATCGCGCGGTCCGCCCCTGCCCAGCGCCAGCCGCCCCACCGCCCGCGCCACATCTGCCGAAGCCTTCAGCCCGTCGCGCAGGTCGCGTCGCAGGTCGCGTCGTTCCAGCAGCCATTCGACGGCGTCGAGTTGTTCGTTGATGGCCAGGGGATCGCGCAGCGGCCGGGCGATCCGTTCCGCCAGGGCCCGCGCCCCGCCGGAGGTCACCGTCCGATCAATCGCGGCCAGCAGCGAGCCCTCGCGCTCGCCGCGCTGGGTGCGGTCGATCTCCAGACTGGCGCGAGTCGCCGGATCGATGGCCAGGAAGCCGCTCTCGCCCAGACGGCGGGGCGGGGCCAGGGCCGGAACCTTGCCCGCCTGGGTGGTCTCCAGATAGGCGGCGATCAGGCCCAGGGCCGAGACCTCGGCCTCCTCGAAGGCGCCGAACCCGTCCAAAGCCGCCACACCGTAGAGGCGCTCGACCCGCGCCCGCGCCGCCTGGGGTTCGGCGATGGCGCCGGCCAGGGCCTGGACCACGCCGCCGGAGCCGTCCAGGGCGTCGCGCGTCGTCTCGTCGGAATACATCCGGTCGGTGACCAGCACCTCGGACGGGCGGAAGGCCGCCAGGGCCGCACCCAGGTCTTCCAGCGAACAGGCCACCGAATCCACGGCGCCGGACGACAGTTCGACCACGGCGACCGCCGCCCGGCCCTTGCGCACCGCGACGGCCGCCAGCCGGTTGGCGCCGCGCGCGTCCAGCAGACTGTCCTCGGTCAGGGTGCCGGGCGTCACCACCCGCACCACGCCGCGATGGACCACGGCCTTGCCGCCGCGCTTCTTGGCCTCGGCCGGGTCTTCCAGCTGTTCGCAGATGGCCACCTTGTGACCCATGCGGATCAGTCGGGCCAGATAGCCTTCCATCGCATGGACCGGCACCCCGGCCATCGGAATATCCTCACCCTGGTGCTTGCCCCGCTTGGTCAGGGTGATGCCCAGGGCCGCCGCCGAGACCTCGGCGTCCTTGAAGAACAGTTCGTAGAAGTCGCCCATCCGGAAGAACAATATGGCGTCCGGCTGACCGGCCTTGGCCGTCAGATACTGCGCCATAAAGGGCGTCGCCCCCTCGATGGAAGCGGCGAGGTCGGGCGAGGGAGAGGCGGGGGCGGTCATGTGGCGCGGAAAGTGACGGAAGCCGTCCACCGGCTCAAGCGGTTTGCGGGCTGAATTGGAAACAACCTTCGCCTGAGCAGCGCCGTCGAACGCTGGGGGGTGAAGATGGCGGAACGCATCACTGAACCGAGGCCCATTCGCGGTCTCACAGGCGCGCTCGGCGTCACGTCTCCATCAATGCCGCGGTCAGCCAAGTCTCCACTTTGGCGAACGGATTTCGGCCGGATCGAGCGGGCTCAGACGCAGTTGATCGAACAGGCGCGCCGGCGTTCATCCGAGAGGGCGCGTCCAATCTGGACGGCGTGAGCGGATCGCGCTCGCCGCCTGCGATCAGGCCGCGCTGCTGATCCGTGAACGGGCGTCGGCGGTGAAGGCGGCCGGCGCTTCGAGCGCCAGTTCCGACCAGTTCAGGGCCGGGCAGGGCGCGTGGGCCGCAGCGAGAATGGCGCGCAGTTCGGCGGCCGAGGCCACGCTCGACACCACCCGGTCCACGGCCTTCAGCGAGAAGGCATAGGCCAGGGCCGCCTGCATCGGATCGCAGCGCCGTTCGGCCAGACGCCGACGCGTACGCGACAGCGGCTGAGCGTATTCCGCCAGCTGCGGCGGCAGTTCGTCTCCGACCGCGAACAACAGGCCGCCGGCAAAGACCGAGGCGAGGTGGACCTGGGCGCCCAGGGACTTGATCTCGTCCAGGACCCCTTCCTGGGCCGCGCGCTGGTCGAGAAGATTGCAGGAGACCTGAACCACGTCGGCTTCGAGCCGACGCGCCAGCAGGGCCGGACCGTCCTCGACCGTGGCGCAGAAGCCGATGCTGCGGAACAGGCCGCGCGCCTTCAGGGCCTGAAGCCGGTCCCACAGGGCGCGGCCGTCGGCGCCGGCGAGGTCGGCTGCGTTGGACACCAGCAGGGCCTCGCCGCGCGGCAGGCCCATCCGTTCCAGCGAGCGCCGCGCGCGCGCCTCGACCCGGTCCAGTCCCTCGTTCAGGGCCACGGTCCGCACCGTCACCTGGAAGGGAGAGGGGAAGGGCCAGGCCTGGCCCAGCAAACGTTCGCCGTCGCCTTCCGGCTTGGTCGCGATCATCTTGACGCCCGCATCCGACCCGGTCTGCAGCAGGAAGCGCATGGCCTCCTCGCGTGCGCCCGAAGGCGCAGACATGAACGGATTCGGCGCGCGCTCGGGCTCGGTCACCACGGCCAGGGCCAGGCGATCAACGGGCGAGGGCGCCGAAGGGGTGGCGGGGGAATGCGTCACGCTACGACAATGCGCTCCCAATACTTAAGGGAGGTTGAGCGAGACGTTACGCGAGTCTTACTTATCCACCACTGATATCGCAGATCAGGCGTCGGCGTCGGCCTGCCGATCGGGATGGGCCGCCTGAAAGGCCGGATGGTCCAGGGACCGCGCCTCGACCGCCAGAAGACCCGGCCAGGCATCAAGCATCATATTGAATCTGCGCGCTGAATAGAGCTGGGGGATCAGGTAGCAATCGACCAGGCCCGGCCGGTCGCCAAAGCTCCAGCCGCCGCCATGCCGGTCGATCAGGACCTCCAGCGCATCGAACCCGGGCGCGATCCAGCGCGCGGCCCAGGCATCGACCGTCGACTGGTCCGCCGAGAAATCGGATCGCAGGGACTTCAGCACACGGAGGTTGTTCAGCGGATGGATGTCACAGCCGATCAGAGACGCCATGGCGCGCACATGGGCGCGGTCCGCGACGTCCGCAGGCAGCAGGGCGGGCTCGGGATGGGTCTCTTCCAGCCATTCGAGAATGGCCGGGCTCTGGGTCACGACCAGATCGTCGTCCTGTAGGGCCGGCACCATGCCCTGGGGATTCAGCGCCAGATAGTCGGCGGCCTTCTGCTCGCCCTTGCGCAGGTCGTGCGCCGCCAGATCATAGGCCAGTCCCTTCAGGGCCAGGCCGATGCGAACCCGGTAGCTGGCGCCGGACCGCCAATACCCGTGCAGGATCATCAGGCCACCTCGAAGGCCAGGGTCTCCAGGCCGTCGATGGTCACGACCACCGCATCACCCCTGACCACCGGGCCGACGCCCGAGGGGGTGCCGGTGAAGATCAGGTCGCCGGGGGCCAGGGTCCACAGCTTGCCGGCCGCCTCGACGATCCGGTCGGGGTTCAGGATCATGTCATCCAGCGCGCCCGATTGTTTCGTCTCGCCGTTGACGGTCAGGGCGATGGCGCCGGCAGGCGACGGCAGGTCGCCCAGGGTCACCGATCCGCACGGCGCCGACTGGTCGAACCCCTTGGCCGCGTCCCACGGACGCCCGGTCTTCTTCGCCTCGGCCTGCAGATCGCGGCGGGTCAGGTCGCAGCCCACGGCCCAGCCGACGATCCTGCCGCCTTCGCCGATGGCCGCCACCAGTTCGGCCTCGTAGTGCAGGTTCGCGGTCGCCGAGGGATAGGCCGGATTGGCTCCGTCGGAAACGATCGCATCGCCGGGCTTGGAGAAGAAGAAGGGCGTTTGCTTGTCCGGATCCGAGCCCATCTCCCGCGCATGGGCGGCGTAATTCTGACCGACGCAAAGGATGCGACGGACCGGGAAGCGCAGGTCGCTGCCCGTGATCGGCAGGGATGGGGTCGGGCGAGGCGGGAACAGCCATTGGGTCATGCCCTCAATCTAGTGCGACGAATCGCCCGTGACGAGGGCCGTGACACCGCTGCGGTCGCGGGAACCTTGACCACGGTGTGGCGTTGGCAGACGGGGTTCCCTATTCTATTGCCAAGCTTGAAACCGGAGCGCGCATCATGGCCACCACTAAGGCTCGAGAAGACATCAAGGCCGACCTGAAGACCCTCAAGGAGGATCTGAAGACCGGCGCCCGCGAAGAAACCCAGCGCCTGCGCGAAAAGGCCACCGAGGCCGAGGCCAAGCTGCGCGCCAAGAGCGAGGAAGTGCGCGAACAGGCGCGCGGCTATTACGACACCGCCCGCGTGCGCGGTCGTGAATATTACGACGACGCCGCCGAACGCCTGGACGAGGCGCAACGCTATGTCGTCGAACGCGTGCAGGAGCGTCCGCTCCAGTCGACGGCTGTCGCGCTCGGCGTCGGTCTGGTCCTGGGCATGCTGCTGGCCGGTCGTCGCCGCTGATGTTCAAGGGCATCGTCAAACGCCTCGTGGCGACCAGCGTGGTCGCCGCGAGCGTCTTTCTGGCCGTGGTCTTCCTCGGCTTGACCATATTCTACGCCCTGGGTCTGGTGATGACGCCGTTCGGCGCCGCCGCAGTGACCTTTGGCCTGTTCGCCCTCGTGGCCCTGATCGTCACCCTCGTCTTCCTGAAGAGCCAGGACCACGACGACGAGGAAGACGAGGACGAGCCCGATGGTCTGGTCGGCAAGGTGCTGCACATCGTGCGCGAGCGTCCGATCATCGGCGCCGTGGGCGGTCTGGGCGCAGCCTTCCTGCTGCTGCGCAATCCGGCGCTCGCCGCCATCATCGCCAGCATGGTCGCCGAGCGGAAGATGGACCAGGGCGGCTATACGAAGCGTCGTCGGCGCTAGAGTCGAATCCGTTGTCCGCGACGGAACACCCGGCCCTCGGGAACGTTGATCTACCGACGGACGAACGGCTCCAGGGCCGCCGTCGGTAACTTCAACGCAGGAGAGCTAAACCCATGATTCGCTGGGCAATTATCTTCCTGATCGTGGCCTTGGTCGCAGCCGTTCTCGGCTTCGGCGGCATCGCGAACTTCTCGTTCGAGATCGCCAAGTTCATCGCCGTGGTCGCCATCATCCTGTTCGTCATCGCCCTTGTGGCCGGCGGACTTCGCGGACGCGGCGCCCCGCGACTATAGCGGGCGCTGACCGACGAAATGAAGAAGGGCCGGAACGCGAGTTCCGGCCCTTTCTCTATGCGGCCTCCCGCGAGGCCTCGGAGGGCCGGGCGTCTTAAACCGCAGCCTTTTCCAAAGCGCCGGGCTCGTTCGGACTCGGCGCCGTCGCAGCCTTGCGGGTGTCCTGACGACGCGGCAGTCGCCAGATCTGGTGCGAGCTGTATTTCTGCCCGTCCCAGGCCATGGCCGTGACCGTGATCGTTCGAGCGTCCCAGTCCACCTGGTTGAATCCGGGCGGCGACCCTCGCTCGCGATGCGACAGGGTCCCGCAGCCCACGGCGTAGGAGCAGCGGTCCGCCAGATCGATCGGCAGGGCGAAGGGCACATGGACATGGCCCGTCATGATCAGGTCCACCCCGGCCTCGGCGAAGATCAGCGCTGCTGCGTCGCCCCGCTTGACGTCGCCGGTCATCGGCGTCCCGATCATCTCGATCAGAGGGTGGTGACAGGCAAGAACCCGCAGCGCGCCGATCGGCGCCTGACGCAGGGCCTCCGCCGCGCGTCGCGTCTGGTCCAGGTCGATGACGCCCTTTGACCAGTTCGGTCGCGCCTGCCAGCCGCGCGCGGTCACGACGCCGCGCACCATCACCGTATCGTTGCAGAACTGCCCGTCGTGGGCGGGAAAACCGGTCGCCGTTTCAAACGCCTTCCAGGGATCGAACACCCGGGCGACCGCGTCCCAATAGGGCACGTCGTGATTGCCGACGATGACGAAGCGCGGTTCGGGCATGGCCCGCATCCATTCACCGGCCGCCTTGAACTCGGCCGGATAGCCCTTCTGGGTGATGTCGCCGGTGATGAGCACCAGATCGTTCGGCGTGGCGTGGGCGTAATCCAGCGCCGCCGCGACGGCCCTCTTGTGTTCACAGCCGAAGTGGATGTCCGAAAACTGAAGAATCCGTCCCATTACAAACTGTCCTCGGCCGCCGGCGGTCGCGGCGCCAGGGCCCGGAACGACTTGGCGATGAAGCGGACGGTGGCCTCGGATTTCAGCAGCATGGGTTCGCCGTCGATGACCGCAGGAATCTTGGAGCGGGCCCGAACGTCGATTCGCTTGGCCGGCTTGGTCGAGACCGCCGGATCATGGCGCCAGTCGCTGAACAGGGCGTTGGCCGCCAGACGGAAGGCCTGGCTGGCGTCCGAGGGATCCATGGCCGCCGCCTCCAGGCCGATGGGATCCTCCATGGCCTTGGAAATCATCGGACTGATCAGGACCAGGGCCTCGGCCCGTCGCTTGTCGCCGCCGTCCAGGCTGAACCTCAGCCGGCCGGTGAAGGCGCGTTTCAGGGCTCGCCGCCCATAGGCCCAGGCCAGTTTCACCTTGCCGGTCCGCATCGCCTCGCGAGCCGGCGCCCAAAGAGCGGGCGAGCCCAGGATGGCGGCGCAGTAGAAATATTCGCCCTCGACTTCGCCGCCGGACACCGGCTGGGGTTCGCCTTCTTCCAGGGCGCGACGCAGGGCCAGTTTCCAGTCGGCCGTGCCGTACAGGGCCTTGGGCAGCATATTCATCGTGCCGCCGGGCAGCGGAGCGATCATCGGCCCGTTCGGCTTGGCCTTGGACGCCACCGACCGCGCCGTGCCGTCGCCGGCCAGGACGAAGATGGCGTCGGGCTTGGCGGCGAAGGCGTCGGCTATGGCCTGGTCGAAATTGCCGGCCTCCAGCACCACGACCTCGGCTTCCAGATCATAGTCGGCCAGGATCGCCTCGGCCTCGCCGGCCGCACGCGGGCCGACGCTGCCGGATAGAGGATTGACCAGCATCACGATCCGCGACAGCGGCGCATGGGGCGTCAGGACGCGCTTATCGCCGTCGCGCGGCTCGCCGGCGCCGGCGTCAGGTTCGGGCGTCAATGTGTCAGTCATGCCGGGCGAACGTCCCGGCGGCGCGGGCGTTCCCGACAAGCGTGACTATTGCTTCAGTTCGTCGCGCGCAGCTCCGGCGCCGGCCTCAAGCGCATCACCGGTCTTCTCGGCCGCCCGGCCCGCCTCGTCGACCGCGACATCGGCGACTTCGGGGGCCTGACCAGCCAGTTTTCGCGCCTCGGTCCATCCGGCGACGATCCAGCCGTCCAGCATGCGTCCCGCCGCCTCGACCGACCGCTCCTTGATCGACAGCACCAGCGTCAGCGCGCCGATCAGCGCCAGCAGGGTCACGAGCACATTGACCAAGGGTGCGGCCGAGGCCTTGCGCTTCCTGCCACGCGCCCAGACAGGCCCTTCGGCGCCGGCCGCCGCGAACGTCACTTCCGAAAACCGCATCATGTCCCCCAGACATTCCAGCGCGAGCCCGCTCGCCCGCGACATCCTTAATACAACCCACAGAACAGCGATAGACATGGGAACCGGGGCCGTAATCCGGCGTTCTCGCCTTCGGGGCGAACCCAGGACAGAGGATTTCACCATGAACAAGGCCATCATCGCGATCGCCGGCGCCGGTCTGCTGGCTTCGGCCTGCGCCAGCGACCCTTACGGCGGCACCAACCAGACCGTGCGCCAAGGCGCCATCGGCGCCGGCCTCGGCGCGGTCGCCGGCGCCGTCATCGGCAACAATGTCGGCGGCGGCAATGCAGCCACCGGCGCCCTGATCGGCGGCGCCCTGGGCGGCGCGGCCGGCGCGATCCGTGGTTCGAACCAGGACCGCAACAACCAGCAGCGCTACCGCGACAGCCAGGGCCGCTACTACTACTGCTACGACAACCGCCAGGACGAATGTTACTGGGACAACGGTCAGCGTCGCTATTGATCGAGGCTTTCGCCCGACCGTGTCGGCAGACGCGGCCGGCTTGAGTTCCAAAGGGCGGTTCGTCTCGGACGGACCGCCCTTCTTGTTTTCAGGATGATGGTGGGAGACGGGGAAACACATGAAACATATCGCAGTTCTGGCCATGACGGGCGGCATGCTGGCCTTGGGCGCCTGCGCCATGCCGATGAAACGCGAGGCGATCGTGGCCGGGGAATCGATGTGCTCGCCGGCGCGGTTCGACATCTATTTTCAAGAAAACGACGCCGGACTGACCGAGGCTGCGGACCAGGCGATCATGGCGGCGGCGGGGGTGCTGAGAGCCTGCGACGTGCGCCGGGTCCAGGTGCTGGGACTGGCCGACGCAACCGGGGCCAGCGAGGCCAATCTGACCCTGTCGCAGCGGCGGGCGCGGACGGTGGCCCAGGCGCTGAACGGCGCGGGACTGCCGGCGCCCGTGTTCGACGTCGCGGCGGCGGGCGACGCCGAGGCGACGACGGCGACGGGCGCGGCGGAGCCGTTGCGGCGTCGGACCGTGGTGGTGGTGGACGCGCATCCGCGTCGATAGGCCCGTCGACCGGACGCGCTGACACGGCGACGGGGACGGCCTAGAGAGGGGACATGCGCCTGACCGCCCTTCTGCTCGCCCTGGTCCTTTCCATCCTGCCCGGAGCCGTCCTGGCCCAGCCGGTCAGCCGGCCGGCCGAGGCCGCCGCCGTGGTCCTGCCCGGACCGCGCAGCGCCGAGAATATCGAGGCCGAACTGGTCGGCCTGTCGCAATGGGCCGCGCCGGGATCGACCGTGGTCGTGGCCGTGCGCCAGACCATAGCCCCAGGCTGGCATACCTACTGGCGCAATCCGGGCGATTCAGGCGGGCCGACCACCCTGGACTGGCGTCTGCCGCCGGGGGTCAAGGCGGGCGACATCGTCTGGCCCCTGCCGACGCGACAAAGGCTGATGAGCCTGGTCAATTACGGCTATTCGGGCGAGGTCTATCTGCCTGTGCCGATCGAGATTCCGGCCTCGGCCCGACCCGGGACCACCCTGCCCCTGATCGCGGACGTCTTGTTCCTGGTCTGCAGCGACCAGATGTGCGTGCCGGTGCAGATGAGCCTGAGGCTGGACCTGCCGATCCGCGAGGGGACGCCGCCGCTGGATCCCGACCACGGCGCCCCCCTGCAGGCCGCGCTGGAGGCCGCACCCCGGCCCGCCGGGATCGAGGCCCGCGCCAGCCTGACCGACGGCGTCCTGACCCTGTCGGCGGCGGGCGGACCCCTGCAGGGCGCGGATTTGAGCCAGGCCTTCTTCTATCCGTTCGAAGGCGGCGTCATCGACCATGCGGCGGCCCAGACGGGCCAGGCCGGGCCGAACGGGCTGGGCCTGAAGCTGACGCCGGGCGCCGGCCTGACCGCCAGGGGGCTGACCGGCCCGGTCGCGGGCGTCCTGGCCACCAACGCCGGCGCCTGGGAGATCACGGCCGAACCCGGCCCCGCCCTGGCGGGAACCGGCGGCGGCAAGACCCTGGCCAACGAAGTCGAGACGGCGGCTACGCCGACGACGGGCCTGGGCCTGATCCTGCAGTCGCTGCTGTTCGCCCTGCTGGGCGGGCTGATCCTGAACCTGATGCCCTGCGTCTTCCCGATCCTGGCGATGAAGGCCGCCGCCCTGGCCGCCTCGGCCCATAAGGCGCGCGAGGCGCGTCGCGACGGCCTGCTGTTCGGCGCCGGGGTGCTGGCCAGTTTCCTGATCCTGGCCGGCGCCCTGCTGGCGCTGCGCGCCGGCGGCGAGGCGATAGGCTGGGGCTTCCAGCTGCAGTCTCCGGCGGTGATCGCAGGCCTGGCCCTGCTGATGCTGGCGGTCGGGCTGAACCTGTCGGGCGTCTTCCACGTCGGGGCCGGATTGCAGGGCGCCGGAAACGGGCCGCTGTCGCGCCTGCCCGGCGGGACGGGCGCCTTCTTCACCGGGGTTCTGGCCGTGGTGGTCGCCGCCCCCTGCACCGCCCCCTTCATGGCCGCCGCCCTGGGCGCGGCCCTGCTGATGCCCTGGCCCCTGGCCCTGCTGGTCTTTCTGATGCTGGGCCTGGGTCTGGCCCTGCCCTATGTGGCGATCAGCCTGTCGCCCGGCCTGCTGCGGCGTTTCCCCCGGCCCGGCCCGTGGATGGACCGGCTGAAGGGGCTGCTCGCCTTCCCCATGTACGGCGCCGCCCTGTGGCTGGTCTGGGTTTTCGCGCGTCAGGGGGGCGAGGACGCCCTGGGCCTGGTCCTGTTCGCCGCCCTGATGCTGGCCCTGGGCCTGTGGCTCGCGGGGATCAACCAGAGGCGCCGCGCCGAGGGCGGAACCGCCGTGGTCAGCGCGGTCGCCGCGACGCTCGCCCTGATCTGCGCTGTCGGGTTCGCCGGTCTTGCCGCCAGCCAGGCGCGATCATCCGGCCCGATCGTCGCCGAAACCGGCCCCCTCGCCGCCGCCCCCTGGTCGGCCGAGGCCGTCGCCGCCGCCCAAGCCCAGGGTCGTCCGGTCCTGGTCAATTTCACCGCCGACTGGTGCGTGACCTGCAAGATCAACGAGCGCGCCGCCCTGTCGTCGCCCCGCGTCGCCGAGGCGATGCAGGCGGCGAACGCCCTCTATCTGGTCGGCGACTGGACCCGCCGCGACGACGCCATCACCCGCGAACTTGAGCGGCGCGGCCGGTCGGGCGCGCCCCTGTATCTGTTCTATCCGGCGGGCGGCGGCGAACCCCGCATCCTGCCGCAACTGCTGACCGAGGGCGTGGTGGTGGAGGCGTTGAAGGCAGAGTAGTTCGGTCGCCTTCCTATTGCCGCGGCGCGGGCATGTCGCGGCCGCCCTGGTGCAGGACCAGGCCCGCGACGGCGCCGTCTTTGTCGCGGGTGAAGGTGATGCGGGCGTCAACGACGGTCAGGAAGAAGGCGTCGGGTCCTTCCGCGACGAGAGCGAACGGCTTCTGGCCCGTCGCCTGGGCCGTCAGACCGCCGTCGACGACCGTCACCGTCAGGGCGAAGGCGGGCGACAGGGCATAGACGCCTTCGTAGGCGCCCAACGTCACGGCATCCACCGCCACCGCCCGGCGTTCGCCGACCAGGGTCACAGTACCGCCCCGCGCGAGGGTCGTCAGATCGGCGCCGATCCTGTCCGGCGCATCCCCATTCAGATTGCCCAGAATGATGACGGCGGTTCGGTCGGCCGGATCGTAGGCCATATAGGTGTTGAAGCCCTCGATGGCGCCATTGTGCCAGACCAGGGTGTATCCCTGTCCCGACTTCACGAGCAGGCCCATGGCGTAGTCGTCGAGAACGGGCGTGGTCAGGGCCGACAATGACGCCGGTTTCAGCACCCGGCCGCCGAACAGCCCCTGCTCCCATTTCAACAGATCGTAGGTGGTCGAATACAGGGCGCCGGCGCCGGTCGGGATGCTCATGTCCACATAGTCGGCGTTGGCGACCCCGTCAGCCGTCGGCGTATAGCCGGACGCCCGGCGAGACAGGATGACGCCATGGCGGTCATAGCCGGTGTCGGCCATGCCGAGCGGGCGGAAAAGGGCTTCGTCGACAAAGTCGGCGTAGGGGCGGCCGCTGGCCGCCTCAACGATGGCAGTGAGCAGGATATAGCCCGAGTTGGAATAGGCGAAACGCGCCCCGGGCGTGAAGTCCAGCGGCCGGGCGCGGAAGCGTGCGACCAGTTCGGCGGTCGTCGCCGGCCGCGTCTTCAGCGCCTCGTAGTCCGCCATTCGGGTGAAGTCGGGCACGCCCGAGGTGTGAGACAGCAGATGACGGACCGTGACCCCGTCCCAGGCCGTCGGGGCGTCAGGCAGCCAGGTCTTCACCGGCGCGTCCAGATCCACCAGACCGCGCTCGTTCAACAGCAGAACGGCGACGGCGGTGAACTGTTTGGTCAGGGAACCCAAGCGGAATTTGGTATCGCCGTCATTGGGGATGTTCCATTCGCGGTCGGCGAGACCGTAGCCCTTGTCCAGCAGAACTTCTCCATCCCGCGCCACCAGGACCGCACCGGAGAACTGACCCGCCTCGGCCGCGACTCGCGCCACCTGATCCATGCGTGCGGCGTCTTGCGCCACAGCCGGGGCCACGGCCGGGCAGAACAGCAGACCCGCGACCAGGGCGATGCGCCCCAGGCCGGGAAAGGCGACGGAAAGCGCGCGGCGGACGACGCCCCGAAGGCGAGCGGCGCGGTAAACGGCGAAATCTGACAATGGAATCCCCTCGGGCGTGAGGGTCACGCCATGAGGGCAAGAGGTGGCGGGAGAGGCCGGCAGATGCGTCGGGTCGAGTGAAGTTTTCGTAATCCAGGGCGAGCGGTGCGGCCGATCTGCGTTCCCGTTCGGGAGGGAGAGGGGAAAGCGCCCCTAAACCTCCGGCTGCGGCGGGGCGGTGATGACCTCGACGTTGTCGTTCAGCAGATAGGACAGTTCGGACAGGGCCGTGGCGCGTTCGGCCGGGGTGGCGGCGGCCTGAACGGCCTCGACCTTCTTGGGCATGTCCTCGGAAATGCCGCGCAGGATGCATTTCAGGTCGCCGTCGGTGCCGCGTTCCTTCAGGATCAGGTGCCCCTGAAGGTCCAGGGCGGCAAGCTGTTCGGCCTGGGCCTTGAAGCCGGTGAAGGCCTGGCTGGTGAAGAAGCCGGCCTCGTCGGCGGCCTTGGCCGAGGCCCAGCCGTCGACCAGGGCCTTCAGCGCGCCCGATCGGGCGACGATGTCCGAAAACAGGGGCTCGCCGGCCACCGAGACGGGGGCGCCGACCGCTGCAGGCGGCTGTTCGGCCGCCAACGCCACGGCGGGATTGGACATCGACAGGGCGATCGTGAGAGCAAGGCCGCAGGACATGGAGGTGACTTCCTGTTTCAGCGTCGGCTAGGACGTTGAACCGGCATACGCCCGACCCGTAAACGAGTGTTTACCTTCTCTTCTCTCTCCCCAGAGGATCGCCCGATGACCGACATGAGCCGCGACGACGCCTGGAAGACCTTCGACCGAACCGCCGCCGCGGCGGGCGACGCCCGTATCGACCAGCAGTTCGCCGTCGACCCCGACCGCCTGGCGCGGATGTCGGTCGAGGCGGCGGGCCTGTATCTGGACCTGTCGAAACAGAGCTGGACCAAAGAGGCGTTCGACGCCTGTCTGGATCTGGCCCGCGCCAGCGACGTCGAAGGGCGGCGCGCCGCCCTGTTCGCCGGCGAGGCCGTCAATCTGACCGAGGGCCGGGCTGTGCTGCACCCCGCCCTGCGCGCCGCGCCGGGCGCCGACTTCAAGGCCCTGGGCGAGCCGGTCTCGGCCGAGGTCGACGCGGTGCGCGCCGACATGAAAACCTATGCCGACGCCGTGCGTTCGGGGGCCGAGGCCGGGGCGACAGGCAGGAAGTTCGAGGCCATCGTCCATGTCGGCATCGGCGGATCGGACCTGGGACCGCGCGTGGTGTGGGACGCCCTGCGCCCGCTGGACCCGGCGATCGACCTGCGCTTCGTCGCCAATATCGATCCGCGCGACATGGCCGAGGCCCTGACCGGGCTGGATCCCGAGACCACCCTGGTCGTGGTGGTGTCCAAGACCTTCACCACGCAAGAGACCCTGGCCAACGCCGAGGCGGCCAAGGCCTGGCTGGCCGCCGCCTTGCCTTCCGAAGGCATGACGAAACACTTCATCGGGGTGACGGCGGCGCCGGAGAAGGCGGGCCAGTTCGGCTGCGGCCGGACCTTCGCCTTCCGGGACTGGGTCGGCGGACGCTATTCGCTGTGGTCGGCGGTCAGTCTGTCGTGCGGCATTGCCCTGGGTTGGGACGCCTTCGAGGAGATGCTGGCCGGCGCCGCCGCCATGGACGATCATTTCGTCGCCGCCCCCCTGGAGCAGAATGCGCCGATCCTGCTGGCCCTGGCCCAGGTGTTCAACGTCGACGGTCTGGGCCGGCCGGCGCGGACGGTGGCCCCCTATGCCCACGCCCTGCGCCGCCTGCCCTCCTTCCTGCAGCAGCTGGAGATGGAGTCGAACGGCAAGCGGGTGCATCGCGACGGCACGCCCGTGACGCGCCAGACCTGCCCCGTCGTGTTCGGCGAGCCCGGCACCAACGGCCAGCACGCCTTCTTCCAGCAGATCCACCAGGGGCCGCAGGTGGTCCCGGCCGAGTTCGTGATCGTGGCGAAGACGCATGCCGACGCGCCGGAAGCCCCGCTGTGGTCGAACGCCCTCGCCCAGGGTCAGGCCCTGATGTTGGGCAAGACGACGGAAGCCGCCAAGGCGGAAGGCCTGGCTCAGGGCCTGTCGGAAGAGGAGGCGACGCGGCTGGCCAGCCACCGCACCTTCACCGGCAACCGCCCCTCGACCGCCATTGTCATGGACCGGCTGACGCCGGCGGCCCTGGGGGCGCTGATCGCCCTGTATGAACACAAGACCTTCGTCGAAGGCGTGATCTGGGACATCAACAGCTTCGACCAATGGGGCGTCGAACTGGGCAAGGTCCTGGCCAAGGCGGTCCTGAAGGACGTCGAGGCGGGCGGCCCTTCGGAGACCCTGGATCCGTCCACGGCGGCGCTGATGACGCGGCTGATGGGCTGAGTTGAGAGGCGCCGCCTCCCATTTCCGGCCCCTTTCGCCGGGACGGGCCGTCTAGGGGGCGGGGGGGGCGGTGAACACGAAAAGGGCCCGACCTTGCGGCCGGGCCCCTTCACATATCCGAACCTGACCGCTTACCAGCGGCGATCGTAGCGGTAGTCCCGACGGTCGTCGCGGCGGTCGTAACGTTGCTCGCGGCGATAGTCGCGATAGTCGCGACGCTGTTCCCAGCGCGGGTCGCGGCTGTTGATGCCGTGCTCGCGTTCCCAGTGGCCCTGGTTGCGATAGCACTGACCGCCGCGACGATAGCCGCAGTCCGAACCGCGGTTCGACGAGGCCGCGGCGCCCACCGCAGCCCCGGCCAGGGCGCCGCCCGCGACATAACGACCGTCGCCGTTGCTGTAGACGGCCCCGGCCAGACCACCGACGGCGGCGCCGATCAGGGCGTTGCGGGCCGTGTCGTCGCGGTCGCGCGACTGGGCCGAGGCGGGGGCGGCCATCAGGGTCATGGCGATGACCGGGGCGGCGGCGACAGCGGTGATCTTCAGCAGCTTGGACATATCCGTCTCCTTCAATCTGGTTGCTCAATCGGCGTTCCGGGAGGGGAATGCCTCGAGCGTTGAAACGGTTCTATGGGTTCTAGCTTGAACGACCCCGGAGCCCGTCATTCATTTTGAGTTCATCTGTCGCGGAAAATTCGCAGGCGATTAACGCCCCGCGCCGCTTGACGCTGCTCCCCCGTCTGCCTAACTCCCGCTCGCGTTGGCACTCTCGCCGGTCGGCTGCCAAAACGGCGATCGCGGGAAGGCCTGCTCACCATTTCAGAACGCCCCGATCCGGGGGTTTACAGGGAGAAGTCCGATGGCGTTCCGTCCGCTCGGCGACCGCGTGCTGGTCAAGCGCGTTGAAGAAGAATCCAAGACCAAGGGCGGGATCATCATCCCCGACACCGCCAAGGAAAAGCCGCAGGAAGGCGAAGTCGTCTCCGTCGGCCCCGGCGTTCGTGACGAATCCGGCAAGGTCAACGCCCTGGAACTGAAGGCCGGCGACCGCATCCTGTTCGGCAAATGGTCGGGCACGGAAGTGAAGATCGACGGCGACGACCTGATCATCATGAAGGAGTCCGACGTCCTGGGCGTGCTTTCCTAAGCACCCGACGTTCGATTTTCTTCAATCAATCCATTTAGATAGGAGCAGCCCGCATGGCCGCTAAAATCGTACAGTTCAACACCGACGCGCGCGACAAGATGCTGCGCGGCGTCAACGTCCTCGCCAACGCCGTCAAGGTGACCCTGGGTCCGAAGGGCCGCAACGTCGTGATCCAGAAGTCCTTCGGCGCCCCGCGCTCGACCAAGGACGGCGTCTCGGTCGCCAAAGAGATCGAGCTGGAAGACGCCTTCGAGAACATGGGCGCCCAGATGATCCGCGAAGTCGCGTCGAAGACGAACGACAAGGCGGGCGACGGCACCACCACCGCGACCGTCCTGGCTCAAGCCATCGTGCAAGAGGGCCTGAAGGCCGTCGCCGCCGGCATGAACCCGATGGATCTGAAGCGCGGCATCGACAAGGCCGTCGGCCTGGTGCTGGAAGAGATCAAGGCCAAGTCCAAGCCCGTCTCGAACAACTCGGAAATCGCCCAGGTCGGCACCATCTCGGCCAACGGCGACTCGGAAATCGGTGAGCTGATCGCCCAGGCCATGGCCAAGGTCGGCAACGAAGGCGTGATCACCGTCGAGGAAGCCAAGACCGCCGACACCACCGTCGACGTCGTCGAAGGCATGCAGTTCGACCGCGGCTACCTGTCGCCCTACTTCATCACCAACGCCGACAAGATGGAGGCCGTTCTCGAAGAGCCGCTGATCCTGCTGTTCGAGAAGAAGCTGACCTCGCTGCAGGCCATGCTGCCGATCCTGGAAGCCGTGGTGCAGTCGGGCCGTCCGCTGCTGATCATCGCCGAGGACATCGAAGGCGAAGCCCTGGCCACCCTGGTGGTCAACAAGCTGCGTGGCGGCCTGCGCGTCGCCGCCGTCAAGGCGCCGGGCTTCGGCGACCGCCGCAAGGCCATGCTGGAAGACATCGCCATCCTGACGGGCGGCCAGGTCATCTCGGAAGACCTGGGCATCAAGCTTGAGACCGTCACCCTGGACATGCTCGGCAAGGCCAAGAAGGTCTCGATCACCAAGGACGACACCACCATCGTCGAAGGCGTCGGCGGCAAGGAAGAGATCGAAGCCCGCGTGGCCCAGATCAAGCGCCAGATCGAAGACACGACCTCGGACTACGACAAGGAAAAGCTGCAGGAACGTCTGGCCAAGCTGGCCGGCGGCGTCGCGGTTCTCCGCGTCGGCGGTTCGACCGAAGTCGAAGTGAAGGAAAAGAAGGACCGCGTCGACGACGCCCTGAACGCCACGCGCGCCGCGGCTGACGAAGGCATCGTTCCGGGCGGCGGCATCGCCCTGCTGAAGGCCTCCAAGATCCTGGCCGACGTCAAGGGCGACAACGCCGACCAGAACGCCGGCATCGCCATCATCCGTCGCGCCCTGCAGGCTCCGATCCGTCAGATCTCGGAAAACGCCGGCGTCGAAGGTTCGATCGTGGTCGGCAAGGTGCTGGAAAACGACGAAGCCTCGTTCGGCTTCAACGCCCAGACCGAAGAATACGGCGACCTGGTCAAGATGGGCGTCATCGACCCCGCCAAGGTCGTCCGCACGGCCCTGCAAGACGCCGCTTCGGTGGCCGGCATCCTGATCACCACGGAAGCCGCCGTCGCCGACGCCCCCAAGAAGGGCGGCGCTGCTGGCGGCGCCCCCGACATGGGCGGCATGGGCGGCATGGGCGGCATGGACTTCTAAGTCCAAGCCAGCTCAGGCTGAGAATGCAGAAGGGCGGGGTCGCGAGACCCCGCCCTTTTTGTTGGTCGGTGCAGAGAGACAAAGACCCTCTCCCGCTTGCGGGGAGGCGGCCCGGCGTTCGCGAAGCGAACCGGGGTCGGAGGGGGAAGTCTTCGTTCTGAAGGAAGCTGAACTTCCCCCATCGTCAGGCGTGTCGCTGCGCGCCACGGCCTGAAACTTCCCCCGCACGCGGGGGAAGGTCTGCGATCTGTCAGAACTCGGAGATGGCGCCCGGGCGGCGCGAACGCGTCTTCAGCCACATGACGCCGAGCAGATCCGCGAAGGCGACCTTGAGCCGGCCCCAGTTGGTGTATTTCGAGCGGCCGGTCTCGCGGTGGCGGTGGTCGACGTCGAGATACTGGTTGCGGAACCCCTCGCGGATCATCAGGGCCGGCAAATAGCGGTGGATGTGATCGAAATAGGGAAGCCGCAGGAAGACGTCGCGGCGGAAGGCCTTCAGGCCGCAACCGGTGTCGTCGGCGTCGTCGCCCAACAGGTTGCGACGGATGCGGTTGGCCCACAGCGAGGCCTGGCGTTTGGCGTTGGAATCCTGGCGCTTGGCGCGACGGCCGCCGACCAGGCCGACGTCGGCGGGGGCGGCGATCAAGGCGTCGACCAGGCGCGGGGCGTCGGCCGGCGGGTTCTGGCCGTCGCCGTCCATCGTCACCACGACGGGACCGCGCGCGGCCAGGACGCCGGTGCGGACGGCGCGGCTCTGACCGGCGTTGGTTCCATGGGCCAGGACGCGCAGGGCCGGCAGTTCGGCCATGGCGGCCTTCAGCTCGGCCAGGGTGGCGTCCTTCGAGGCGTCGTCGACGAAGATCATCTCATAGGACCGGCCGGCGAAGGCCTGGGCGATCTCGCGCGCCAGGGGCACGGCGGCGCCCGCCTCGTCATGGACGGGAACGACAACGGAAATCTCGGGCGTTTCGACGGTCATGCCGCTCCATAGAGCATGATCGTTTCGGACGGAACCGCACAGCGGTTCCGGCTGACGAGGGGCCGGTCGCCGTGTAAGGAGTCTCGAATGACGACTTTCGATCTGGATCGCCGCATCGCCGGCTGGAGGGGGCCGCTGTTCGCCGCCCTGCTGACCCTGGTCGCCGGCCTGCCCGGCCTGCTGCTGCTGCCGCCGCTGGACCGCGACGAGAGCCGGTTCGCCCAGGCCACGGCCCAGATGCTGGAGAGCGGCGACTATGTCGACATCCGCTTCCAGGACGAGCCGCGCTGGAAGAAGCCGGTCGGCATCTACTGGCTGCAGGCGGCCGCCGTCTCCCTGACCTCCGACGTCGAGGATCGCGAGATCGCCCCCTATCGAATCCCGTCGCTGCTGGGGGCCATGCTGGCCGCCTGGGCGGTGGCCTGGGCCGGATCGGCCATTCTGGGCGCACGTGTCGGTTTCTTCGGCGGGGCCATCATGGGCGCCACCTTCCTGCTGTCGTCCGAGGCGGGGATCGCCAAGACCGACGCGGTCCTGTGCGGGGCCACCACCCTGGCCATGGCGGCCCTGGCGCGGATCTATATGGCGACGCGAGCGGGCGAACGGCCGGAACGGCCGCACAAGCTGCTGTTCTGGATCGGCATCGGTCTGTCGATCCTGGTCAAGGGACCGATCGGCCTGCTGGTCGTCGCCCTGGCTGTGATCGCCCTGTCGATCTGGGACCGGAACATCAAGTGGCTGTACCGGCTGGGCTGGGGCTGGGGCCTGCCCCTGGTCGCCCTTATGGTCGGGCCGTGGGCCATCGCCATCACCATCGCCACCGACGGCGGTTTCTGGCGCGAGGCCATCGGCGGCGATCTGGCGCCCAAGATCGCCGGGGCGCACGAGAGCCACTCCGGCTTCCCCGGCATGTATCTGCTGCTGGCGCCCCTGCTGTTCTTCCCCTCGACCCTGCTGCTGCCCGCCGCCGTCTCGACCGGCTGGAGCCGCCGGGCCGAGCCGGCCATCCGCTTCCTGGTCTGCTGGCTGGTTCCGGGTTGGCTGATGTTCGAACTGGCCCCGACCAAGCTGTGGCACTACACCCTGCCGACCTTCGGCGCCCTGGCCCTGCTGGCGGCGGCGGCCCTGGCCCGGCCCATCGGCAAGGTCTCGCGCATCACCGGCGCGGCGCTGGCGGCCTTCGCCGGCCTGCTGATCATCGCCATCACCGTCTATGGGCTGACCGTCTACGGCACCTCGACGGCCCAGACCTGGGCGGCCCTGACGGTGGTGACCACCCTGGCGGCGGCGGCCATGGGCGGGTTCCTGCTGATCAACCGGGCGCCGGTCGCGGCCCTGGTCGCCTCCCTGGCCTTCGGCGTCGTGGCCCATGGCGCCCTGGCCGGGACCATTCGCCAGCTGCGCCCCCTGGCCATCGCGCCGCAGCTGGAGAAGACGCTGGAGGCGGCCGATCTGCATCCGCGCCAGGGCCGCACGCCCGGTCCGGTGGCCATCACCACCTTCCATGAACCCAGCTTCGTCTTCCTGACCGGGCGGGACACCGACCTGACCGACGCCGAGGGCGCCGCCCGCGCCCTGGCCGAGGGTCGGCCGGCCATCGTCGAGGACCGGGACGCCGACGCCTTCCGCGCCGCAGCCGGGCGGTTGGGCGTGTCGGGCCGGGCCGTGGGAGTGGTGACGGGCCACAACTATTCCGGCGGGGACGACATGAGGCTGACCGTCTATGCGCCGCCGCCCAGGATCGGGTCGGGTAACGGCGCCGCGACCGCCCCATGAGCCGCTTTATCCAGATCGTCGAGGTCGGGCCTCGCGACGGGCTGCAGAACGAGAAGACGGTGCTGGAGCCCGCCGTCCGCGCCGACCTGGTGCGACGGCTGGAGGGCGCGGGCGCGCGGCGGATCGAGGCTGTCTCCTTCGTCCATCCCAAATATGTGCCGCAGATGGCCGGCGCGGAGGCGGTGATGGCCGCCCTGCCGCATCAGGCCGGGATGAGCCGCATCGGCCTGGTGCTGAACGGCAAGGGCTATGACCGGGCGCTGGCGACCGGGGTGGACGAGGTCAATGTCTCTGTCGCGGCCACCGACGGCTTCGGCCTGAAGAACCAGGGGCTGGCGGTGAAGGACCAGCTGGCCATGCTGGGCGAGATCGTCGCCCGTCGACACAATGCGGAGCCCGGTGAGGCCGCGCCCTCCCTGTCGGCCATGATCTCCTGTGTCTGGGGCTGTCCGTTCGACGGCGAGGTCTCGGTCGATCAGGTCGCGGACATGATCGGCGCCATCGGCGAGATGGGGATCGGCGAAATCGGTCTGGCCGACACCATAGGCGCCGGGGATCCCTGGGCGGTCACGCGAAAGGTCGAGGCGGCGCGCAAGGCGGCACCGGACGCGACCCTGAGACTGCATTTCCACGACACCCGCAACACCGGCCTGGCCAACGCCTATGCCGGGGTGGAGGCCGGGATCGACGTGCTGGACGCCTCGGTCGGAGGCATAGGCGGCTGCCCGTTCGCACCCGGCGCCACCGGCAATATCGCCACCGAGGATCTAGTCTATATGCTGGAGCGCGGCGGGTTCGAGACAGGTTACGACCTGGACGCCCTGATTGCGACCGCGCGCTGGATCGGCGAAGCCATCGGCCGGCCGGCGCCCTCGGCCCTGAGCCGGGCCGGGCGTTTCCCGCGCAGCTGAGGCCATCCGGTTTCGCCCGTAACGGGTCCGGCGTGGCGAGCGGGATCGTTTGGCGCTATTCAGGGTTAACAGGCGTGGCCGTCAGCCGCCGCGCGCCGAGGACCCGCCATGCTGATCGCCATACCCCTGCTGCTGATCCCGGTGGTCCTCTATAATATCGTGGTGCTGTTCGGCGCCTCCGGCAACGGCGGCATGGCCCAGGCCGACGCCATACTGCGCGATCCGCTGTTCTCCATACCCATGACCTCGGGCGCCCAGTGGAACATCGGCTCTGGCGACCTGATCCTGTTCCTGGGGCTGATCCTGCTGTTCTTCGAGCTGATCAAGTCGACCTCGAGCCAGAAGGTCGCCATCATCAATCACGCCCTGTCGATGGTGCTGTTCATCGTGGTCCTGGTCGAGTTCCTGCTGATCCGCGGCTTCGCAACCTCGACCTTCTTCCTGATCGTGATCATGATCCTGCTGGACGTGCTGGCGGGCTTCATCGTCACCATCATCTCGTCCCGCAAGGATTTCGACTTCGGGAACTGAGACGGTCCAGCGCAAGGCGCCGCGCCACCGAGCGCAGTGAGCCCGCCACCGGCCCTCAAGTCGCGCCAGGCGCGATAGGGCCTAGGAAAAAGCCGTGAAAATCAGGGCCACGACGGCGACGTCGAAGATCTTGGCGGCGAGGCCGAGGGCGGCGGGCATGGGCTGGTCCGGAAAGGGGCGTCCTGCCTCCCATCCAGCAAGGACCGTGCCGCTCCAACGCCGTCGTCAGATGTCGGTCTTGGCCGCCTGGCCGGTGGCGGGCCGACGCTCGGCCTCCCCCGAATATTCAGTTCCCAGATAGGCGGCGCGGGCCGCGTCCAGCACCGGCGGCCCGCCGCGCAGGCCGCGCTTCTGGCCCTTCTGCCCGATCTGCTGGGCGGCGAAGGCGGCCGCGCCGAGACCCGGCGCCGGGTGGACGGCAGCTCTTGCCGGGGCCGGATCGGGCGTGAATTCGGGTTCGACCGGCGCGACCGGAACCAGGGCGCGCGAGACGGCCTGGTCGGCCCGCCGCTCGCGTTCGCGACGCTCGCCCTCGCGGCGGTCGACCCGGTCAGGTCCGCCGACGGCCCGGATCCGGTCGGTCATTTCGCCTTCGCCCCGCCCGCCAGACGATCGATCTGGGCGCGCATCTCGTCCATCTGGCGACGCATTTCGTCCAGGGCGTCGGGCGCCTCGGCCGGGGGGACCTCGGTCCGGGCCTCGGCGGGCTGGGGCGTCGGCTCGACGCGGGAATAGCCGAAGCCGGGGAACATCTGCATGGCCCGCTCGAACATGGCCATATTGGCCTTGGCCGTCTCCTCGATCAGGGTCGCGCCGGAGCCCGTGCCGAAGGCACGGCCGATCTGGCTGGCGAACTGTTCCTGCTGACGCCCGAAATTGGCCAGGGACATTTCCAGATATGAGGGCAGGACCCCCTGCATCTGGCCGCCGTAGAAACCGATCAGCTGGCGCAGGAACTGGACCGGCAGCAGGGCCTCGCCCCGGCTTTCTTCCTCGAAGATGATCTGGGTCAGGATCTGGCGGGTCAGGTCGTCGTTCGACTTGGCGTCGTAGACGACGAATTCCACCCCCTCGCGCACCATGGCGGCGAGGTCTTCCAGCGTCACATAGGCGCTGGTCCGCGTATTATAGAGCCTGCGGTTCGCATATTTCTTGATGACGACAGGGCCGTCGCCGGTCTTTCCACCCTTGGTCTTTTCGTCAGCCACGCTTGTTCTCGCGATGTTGCAACGCGTCACTATCGTCCGTTGCGTCGCGAAGCGCCAGAGGGACGTATTGACCCGTTCTCAGTGACTCATCGCGGGGGCGAGGACGACGCCCACCAGCACGGCCGCCCAGTGAACCGTCGCGCCGGTCACGACGAAGCCGTGCCAGATCGCGCGGCGGAACTTCACCTTGGGGCTGATGAAGACGAAGACGCCGGCGGTGTAGATCAGCCCGCCGATGACCAGCAGGGCCAGGGCGACCGGGTGAACCGTCTCGACCATGGGCTTCAGGGCCGCGACGGCCAGCCAGCCGAACACCACATAGACGCCGCTCCAGAACTTGTCCGAGATGCGCGGGGCGAACAGCTTCACTCCGGCGCCCCCTATGCCCAGGATCCAGACCAGGGCGGTGAAGCCGATCGACCACCAGCCCTCGAACCTCTGGGTGGTGAAGGGGGTGTAGCTGCCCGCGATCATCAGGAAGATGGCCGCCTCGTCGAGACGCCGCAGAACGGGCCGGGCGGCGCAGGGGTTGGTCCAGTTGTAGATGGTCGAGGCCGTCAGCATCCCGACCAGGCACAGGGCGTAGACCGCCGTGGACAGAACGCCGCCGATACCGGTGTAGACGCCCGCCAGACCCGCCAGGATCACCCCGCCGACCGCCGCCAGCATCAGGCCGACGATGTGGACCGACAGATCCGCCAGCTTCTCGGCGCGCGTGTCGTAATGCTCGATCATGTCCAGCTCGTCCGGGGTGCAGACGTGGGTGACGATACGTTTCAGCGTGCGCAGCATGGCCGTTCCAATCCGGGATCGTCCTGATCGTTCCGTCAGAATGCGCCGACAGGGTGACGAATCCTTGAATCATTCGGGGTCCATGTCGTCGCAGGTGACGAAGCCGCTGCAATGCGGCAAAACGGCAACGCAGATTATTCCTCAGCGAGTGAAATCCATGACCGAGGTCGTCATCGTCTCCGCCGCCCGCACGCCGGTCGGCTCGTTCCTGGGCGCCCTGTCGTCCCTGCCCGCGTCGAAACTGGGCGAGGTCGCCATCAGGGCGGCGCTGGAGCGGGCCGGGGTGTCGGGCGACGAGGTCGATGAAGTGATCCTGGGCCATGTGCTGCAGGCCGCCGCCGGCCAGGGCCCGGCCCGCCAGGCCGCCGTCGGCGCAGGCGTGCGCAAGGAGGCGCCGGCCTGGAGCCTGAACCAGATCTGCGGATCGGGCCTGCGGGCCGTGGCCATCGCCGCCCAGCAGATCGCCCTGGGGGATGCGAAGATCGTCGTCGCCGGCGGTCAGGAGAGCATGAGCCAGGCGCCCCACGCCCAGCAGCTGCGGACCGGGTCCAAGATGGGCGACGTCGCCCTGGTCGACACCATGATCAAGGATGGCCTGTGGGACGCCTTCAACGGCTATCACATGGGCCAGACGGCCGAGAACATCGCCGACAAATGGTCGATCAGCCGCGAGGCTCAGGACGAATTCGCCCTGGCCAGCCAGCACAAGGCAGAGGCCGCCCAGACCGCCGGCAAGTTCGATGACGAGATCACGCCGGTCGTCATCCCCGGCAAGAAGGCCGACGTCACCGTCGACAAGGACGAATATATCCGCCACGGCGCGACCATCGAACTGATGCAGAAGCTGCGCCCGGCCTTCACCAAGGACGGCAGCGTCACCGCCGCCAACGCCTCGGGCCTGAACGACGGGGCCGCCGCCCTGGTGCTGATGAGCGCCGACGAGGCGAAGGCGCGTGGGCTGGAGCCCCTGGCCCGGATCGCGTCTTACGCCACCGCCGGGGTCGATCCGTCGATCATGGGCACGGGGCCGATCCCGGCCTCGAAGAAGGCGCTGGAGAAGGCGGGCTGGAGCGTCGCGGATCTGGATCTGGTCGAGTCCAACGAGGCCTTCGCGGCCCAGAGCCTGTGCGTGGTCAAGGAACTGGGCCTCGACCCGGCCAAGGTGAACGTCAACGGCGGCGCCATCGCCATCGGCCATCCCATCGGCGCCTCGGGCGCGCGCATCCTGACGACACTTCTGTTCGAGATGAAGCGGTCGGGCGCGAAGAAGGGGTTGGCGACGCTGTGCATCGGCGGCGGCATGGGCGTGGCGATGTGCGTCGAGCGGGACTGAAATGATCCAGACTGCGTCGCCATCCGGCTTTCGGTTGGTCGGCGACGACCTGGGCTGGCCTGATGTCAAAGGCCTGTGGGACGTCATCGGCGTCGCCTATGGCCACGCCACGAACTGGACGTTGGAGATCGAACTGGAACATCCGTCCGGTCCGACGGTGCATCTGGTCTTCGACCATGCGGCCAGTTTTCGTTTGCAGGATGAGGGCGATATGCTGGGCTACTGGGCCTCTCGGGATCGCGAAGGCGTGGCCGTCAGCAGTCTCTACCGGGTCGAAACCAGCGCCTATCTGAGCGAGTTCGCGACCAGCATCAGTGGCTACAACCACGATCTGGCCCATTATGTGGTCTGCGGGCGCGACGCCTGTGTCGAAATCCTGTCTTCCGCGCGCCCCCGACTGCGGACAGCCTGACCCCGGACGACCGGGATCAGGCGATCTGCGGGATCAGTCCGCCGGATATTCGAACGGATCGCTGGGCGTCGGCTGGGTCGGCAGCGGCATGCGCGGCAGGGGCTCGTCGCGGTTGGCGGCGTTCAGCAGGAAACTGGCCAGGATGACGGCCGCCTGACGCAGGTCTTCCGGCTTCAGATGGTCGTAGCTGTCGATGCTGGTGTGGTGCAGGCGGCTGGAATAGTCGAGCGGGTCCTGGATGAACTGATAACCCGGCACGGCGACCGTCTGCATATAGACGTGATCGGTGCCGCCCGAGTTGCGCAGGGAGACGGTGGTCGCCCCCATGCTGGCGAAGGGCGCCAGCCATTCCTGGAAGATCGGGGCGGCGGCGACATTGCCCTCGGCGTTGATGCCGCGGATCTTGCCGGAGCCGTTGTCGAGGTTGAAATAGGCGACCAGATCACGATAGCCGGCACGCGGCTCGATCGGCCAGCGGCTGCGCCAGGTGCGGTTGTTCGACAGGCCGGCCAAGGCCGGATCGGTCGAGGGCGCGCGCGTCGCCAGATGCTGGTCGACATAGGCCAGGGAGCCCAGGATGCCCTGCTCCTCGCCGCTCCACAGGGCGAAGCGGATGGTGCGTTTGGGCCGGACGCCCAGGGTCTTCAGGATGCGGGCGGCCTCCATGACCACGGCGCTGCCGGCCGCATTGTCCACCGCCCCATCCGAGGCGACCCAGGAGTCCAGGTGGGCGCCGGCCATGACATATTCGGTCCCGCGCGCCGTGCCGGGGATGTCGGCCAGGATGTTGTAGGCGTTGACGTCCTCGTCATGGAACTGGACCTGGCTGTTCAGCTCCAGGGTCGGGGGCGCATCGGTCAGGGCCAGACGGGCCAGGCGACGATAGTCCTCGGCCGCCAGCTCCATTCCGGCCAGTTTCGGCGTGGCGCCGACCTGATAGGTATAGCCCGTGCCGTGCAGCAGGCCGCCGTCACGCTGGGAGATGCGGACCCAGGCCAGCGCGCCCTGTTCGACCAGGAAGGCGTCCAGCTCCGACGCGAAATTGGCGGTCTTTAGCTGACGCTCGATGGCGGCGGGCGAGAACTGCGGCTGGTTATAGGTGTTGCGCTCGGCCAGTTCGGCGCTGGTCCAGCGACGGAAGGCGGGCTCGGTCGGCTCGGAGCCCGTGCCCGGCTGGGACAGCAGGACGATCTTGCCCGCCAGCTTGCCGCGCCATTTGTCGAAATCCTCGACCTTGGAGATCGGGGCGACGATCACGCCCGCGCTGATCGTCCCATTGGTCGACGGGGTCCAGGCCACCGGAATGGCGCGCAGTTCGAGGGGGCGCGGCGCCGTCATCCGGGCGCTGGAGCTGACGATGGACCAGCCGCGGCCGAATTCGAAACCCTCGGCCCGGACGTTGGACAGACCCCAGTCGCGGAACTGCGCCTGGGTCCATTGTTCGGCCTGACGCATCTGCGGAGAATTGGTCATCCGGCCGCCGATCCGGTCGGTCAGATAGGCGGCGGTCTGCATCACCTCGCTGTGGTTCAGTCCCTGGTCGATGATGCCGTTGACGGCGACCCGGTCCACCGACTGGGCGTAGACGGGCGTGGCGAGAAGGGCGGCGGCGGAAACGAAGGCGAGCAGACGCGACATGGGATCCCCTGATTTGTTCAGGGCCGCATCTGAATTGATCCGCGCCGCAAGTGCAAACAGCAAAGCCGCTTTCAGGGGTGCGGCCTTCCGCCCTTCGCTCAGCCCCAGGGGCCGTGCGGCTTGGTCGGGGTGGTCGGAACGCCGGTGGTCGTCCGCACCGCCGTGACGGGCACGGCCGAGACGACAGGCGTGTCTGCGACCGTGGGGGGCCGCAGTCCCATTCGGGCGCCCAGCTCCATCAGGGCCTTGACCCGGTTGCCGGTCGCCGGATGGGTCGAGAACAGATTGTCGGCGCCCCGCCCCGCCAGAGGATTGATGATGAACAACTGGCCCGAGGCCGGATTGCGCTCGGCCGTCGGATTGTGGATCCGCTTGGCGTAGGCCTCGATCTTCTGCAGGGCCGAGGCCAAGGCCTGGGGATCGCCGGCGATTTCGGCACCGACGCGGTCGGCCTCGTATTCGCGGCCCCGGCTGATGGCCATCTGCACCAGGCCGGCGGCCATGGGCGCCAGGATCATCAGGGCCAGGGTTCCGATGATGCCGCCCGGCCGTTCGCGGTCGTCGCCGCCCTGGAAGAACAGGGCGAAATTGGCCAGGGCGGCGATGGCGCCGGCGATGGTGGCCGTCACCGTCATGATCAGGGTGTCGCGGTTCTTCACATGGGCCAGTTCATGCGCCATCACCCCGCGCACCTCCTCGCGCGTCAGCATGTCGAGCAGGCCGGTGGTGGCGCAGACGGCGGCGTTCTGCGGATTGCGGCCCGTCGCGAAGGCGTTGGGCTGATCGTTCGGGATGATGGCCACCCGGGGCTGGGGCAGGCCGGCGTCACGCGCCATCTGGCGCACGTCGGCGACATAGTTGCGGACCACGGCGTTCGGATGGTTCTCGTCGACCGGCTGGGCCCGGTACATCTTCAGCACGATCTTGTCGGCGTTCCAGTAGCTGAACAGGTTCATGCCCCCGGCGAAGACCAGGGCAACAACCATGCCGGTCGCGCCGCCGATCAGATGGCCGAGGCCCATGAACAGGGCGGTCATGACGGCCAGCAGGGCGAAGGTCTTCAGATGGTTCATCGTCTTTCCCTCCCGCGATCTTCCGGTTTTTCTGGCGCCACGGGTTCGATCGACTATTTGAGGCCGACCGCCCCAGCGCTCAAGGGAGCCGCCCTGTGACCGAACATCCCACCCCCGACGCGGCAAACGTGACGGCCGACAACGAAAACATCCCCGTTTTCAACGCGGACGTTCCCCACGCAACGCCGGAACGGCCTTTGAGCGAGGTCGCACGACGCGCTTTGCTGGAGGCGGCGGATCGTCGCGCGGCCGAGCGGACCGACGAAAGCGATCGGGAATACGGCGGCCCGACCGGGCCCGAGCCCACCCGCTATGGCGACTGGGAGAAGAAGGGCCTGGCCGTCGACTTCTGAATTCCGCGCCCGGACGGTTCCGGGCGCCGGTCTTGCCTGAGCCGGGACAACTCAAAGGAGTCTGTCCCGTGACGATACAGTCCATCATCGCGGCCGCGTCGGCGGCCCTGCTGCTTTCCGCAGCGCCCGCCCTCGCCGGCGGTCCTTCTTCCGGCGGCTGCGGCAGCTGTGGCGGCGGCGGCCATCAAGGCGGCGGCTACAATGGCGGTGGCCATCAGGGCGGCGGCCATGGCGGTTATCGGGGCGGCGGCACCTACAACAGCAACGTCAATGTGAACGTCAACGCGGCGTCCAACGCCTCGGCCTATGCCGGCGCGGCCGCCTATTCGGCCATCAACGCCCACGCCTTCTCCAACAGTTCAAGCTTCAGCCGGGGCGGCAGCGGCGGCGTCACCTATGTCGGCGGCGGCGGTTACGCCGACGGCGGCTATTCGGGCGGCTACATCCCCGGCCCGTCGGTTGATTTCGTCGGTCCGGCTCCGGTCAGCGCCCCGGTCGGCTACCCGGTCTATGGCTTCGGCCGCGACTATATCGGCTGGCGTCCGTACCAGCCGCAGCGCCCGGCCGACTGCAATTGCCGCCCGGCCCCGCGCCCGCAGCCCCGTTACGAAAGCCGCCACCACGAACGGTACGAGCAGCGCTACGAACAGCGCGGCTACCAGCAGTCGGGCTACGCCTATCAGGGCTATGAGCAAGGCTACGCCAGCGCGCCCCCGGCCTATGTGCAGGCCGCGCCGGTGAACATCGCCCCGCAGCGGATCTATGTCGCGCCCAGCCAGGTCAATTTCGCCCCGCCGATCGTCGAACAGGGCCCGCCTGTCTATATCGAACAGCCGCCGATCTATGTGCAGGCGCCGCCGGTCAACATCGGTCCGCAACGCATCCAGGTGGCCCCGAGCCAGGTGAATATGGCCCCGCCCATCATCGAACAGGGCCCGCCCGTCTATGTCGACCAGGCTCCGGTCTATGTGCAGGCCGCCCCGGTGAACATCGGTCCCCAGCGCATCCAGGTCGCGCCCGCCCAGGTCAATATGGCGCCGCCCGAGATCGAGACGGGTTCGCCGGTCTATGTCGATCAGGCGCCCGTCCATGTGCAATCCGCGCCGGTCAATATCGCCCCGGCCCAGATCTATGTGGCCCCGCCGGAAGTCCAGACGGCCCCGCCTGTCCAGGACTATTACGGCGACCTGCCGCCGCCGAGCTACGTCGCGCCCAAGGCCCCGCCGCGTCAGCACTACGCCCAGGAGCCGGGCGAGCGCGGCTGATCACAGCTCAAGGGCTCTAGATCAGGGCGATGCTCTCGGCCACAGCCAGAGCCGCCGCCCTGGGGTCGGCCGCCGCCGTGATCGGGCGGCCGATCACCAGATGGGTCGCCCCGGCCCGCAGCGCCGTCTCCGGGGTGGCGGCCCGGGCCTGGTCGTCCAGGGCCGCGCCCGCCGGCCGCACGCCGGGCGTCACGATCAGGAAGTCGGGTCGGCCCGCCGCCACGGCGATCTCGCGCACCCTCGCCGCCTCGTGGGGGCTGGAGACGACGCCGTCGATTCCGGCCTCCAGCGCCTGACGCACCCGGCGCTCGACCAGTTCGGCCGGGGACAGGGTGTGGTCGTCGGCGATCAGGTCCTCGGCCGTCAGACTGGTCAGGACCGTCACGCCCAGAACCTTCAGGTCCGAGCCGGCCACGCCCCGCGCCGCCGCCGCCATCACCTGGGGCCGGGCGTGGACGGTCAGCAGGTCGCAGCCGGCCTCGGCCAGATTGGCCGCCGCCTTCTCCACCGTCGCGCCGATGTCGTGCAGCTTCCAGTCCAGGAAGACCTTGCATCCCTCGGCCTTCAGATCGCGGGCCAGGTCCATGCCGCCCGCCGCGAACAGCTGCAGCCCGATCTTGTAGAAGCCCACCGCATCCTGCACCCGCGCGACCAGGGCCGCCGCCTCGGCGACGGTCGGCACGTCCAGGGCGCAGATGATCCGCTCGTCCGGACCGCGATTGGGAGCGACGGTTGAGGTTTCGGTCATCGACGGACTCGCGCTGAGCGGCTATGCCGGACGCGGACGATGCGTCGGCAGGGGGCCGGCGGTTTCAATTCTTAAGGCGAGGGCAGGCGATGAACGCGGTCGATCTGGGTGTCAACCTGTTCGTGACCCTGTTCGCCCTGCTGGACCCGATCGGCAACCTGCCGATCTTCGCCGCCGCCACGGCAGGGGCGACGCTGCGGCAGCGGATTTCGGTCTCGGCCCTGATCTGCGCCTTCGCCGTGGTCTTCCTGGCCTTCTTCCTGTTCACCGGCCTGGGCCTGCTGCAGTTCTTCGGCATCTCGCTGGCCGCCTTCCGCATCGCGGGGGGAATCCTGCTGCTGTTCCTCGGGCTCGACATGGCGCGCGGCGACTTCCTGGCCATGTTCGCCGACAAGGACGCCCTGACCGACAGCAAGGACGTGCGCGGTTACGCCCGCCGTCGATTCCAGCGCCTGGTCGTGCCCTTCGCCATTCCTCTGATGATCGGCCCCGGCGCCATCTCCGCCGTGATCATCAACGCCGGCGAGGCCGCCAAGCTGGGCTATGCCGGCATGGCCGGTTCGCTGGTGGCCATCCTCGCCGCCTGCGCCGTCTCCTGCGTCTGTTTCGCCCTGACGGGCTATCTCAGCCGCGTGCTGGGCGAGGTCGGCATGGCCATCATCGTCAAGGTCCTGGGCCTGATCCTGTGCGCCCTGGCCATCCAGTTCATCCTGCTGGGCCTGGGCGAGGCCATTCCCGGCATGATTTCCGGCGCGGTCACGACCCCCTATCCGGCGGCTGGCTGACCGATCAGTCGGCGTCGTCCTCGATAGCGTGGATGTCGTCGTCGGACAGGCCGAAGTGGTGGCCGATCTCGTGGATCAGGACATGGGCGATGATCTCGGCCAGACCCACATCGCCGCGCTCGCACCACTCGTCCAGGATCGGACGACGATAGAGGAAGATCCGCGACGGTTCGGCCGCCGGCCCCAGGCTGTCGCGGCGGCCGATGTCGACGCCGTGATACAGGCCCGTCAGTTCGAACGGATCCTCGATCTCCAGCTCGGCCAGGGTCGCCTCGTCGGCGAAGTCGTCGATGCGGAACACCACCTCGCCCGCCGCCGCGCGGAATTCGTCGGGAAGGGCGTCGAACGCCTCGCGCGCCAAGCGGGCGAAGTCGTCCAGCGAGGGGGCGAAAACATCGGTGGTTGCGTCGGTCATATCTCCGCTATCGCCGTCCTGCCCCCTGCATGCAACAGGGCGCGATGACGCGACGAAGGCTGACGTTTTCTCGCCTGCTTGGGGTATGGTAAACGCGAATCAGGTCGCGGGACCCTCAAGGAATAGAATGGCCGAGGCCGACATCGCCTATGTCGCCACTGCGGGCGCAGCGGGCCTGGCCCTGGCGGTCAGCGCCTGGGCCCTGCGGCTGCGCGCGCGGCTGAACGCCTCCACGGCCCTGGCCGAGGCCGAAAGCGCCGCCGCCGTCGCCGACCTGGGCCGGCACGACGCCATGCTGCGCGCCTTCGACGACCTCAGCCTGGGCCTGACGCCGGACGGCCAGGCCAGCGGACCGCCGATCGGCCCTTCCGAACTGATCGCACGCCTGTCCGACGCGGACGAAGAACCCGGCGCCGGCATACTGTCGCGCATCCGGGTGACCCACGCCGTGCTGATCGACGCCCTGGTCGAGACCGGCAAGGTGTTCGAAGGGCTGATCGACCTGGGCGACGTCGAGCCCTGGCGCGTCGAGGGACGACTGGCGGGCGGAACCGCCTGGCTGCGCCTGTCGCCGGCCTCCCGCGTCATGCTGACCGGCGCCGACGCCACCGAAAGCGGCCTGGCCCTGCTGGGCGACGCCTCGCCGACCCCGACCTGGGTGGTGGACGCCGCCGGCAAGCTGGCCTGGGCCAACCGCGCCTGGCTGACCGAGATCGGCGCCGAGAGCGTCGATGCGGCGCTGGAAAACAACCTGTCCTTCGACCGGGGCGCCGACGCCCTGGTGGCCGAGGCCGGGCGGTTGGGCGTGCGGCAGGAAGGCTTCCGCTGGACCACCGGCGGCGGCCATCGCCGCGCCTGGCGGATCATCGCAGAACCGGCGGGCGGCGGCGCCGTCACCGCCTTCGCCATAGAGGTGACCGAGGCGGAGGAGACGCGCGACACCCTGCGTCGCCACGTCGACGCCCACGACGAGACCCTGAACCATCTGGCCGACGCCGTGGCCATCTTCGGCCCGTCCAAGCGGCTGGCCTTCCACAACACCGCCTTCCAGACCCTGTTCGACCTGGATCCCGCGTGGCTGGACGAGCGGCCCACCCACGCCGAACTTCTGGACCGGCTGCGCCAGCGCCGCCGCCTGCCCGAGGTGGTCGACTACGCCGGCTGGAAGGCGCGGGAGCTGGAGTTCTACGGCGCGTCCCAGGCCTCGCCCGACGACAGCTGGTCCCTGCCCGACGGCCGCACCCTGCGCGTGGTGCGCCAGCCTCACCCGCTGGGCGGGATCCTGCTGATCTTCTCGGACATCACCGACGAACTGAACCTGCGCAGCCGGTTCAACGCCCAGATCCAGGTCCAGACCGCGACTCTGGACAAGCTGAACGACGCCGTCGCCGTGTTCGGCTCGGACGGGCGGCTGCGGCTGCACAATGAGGCGTTCGAGACCTTCTGGAACCTGTCCGGAGAGCGGATCGCCGCCTCGACCGATTTCGACGCCCTGGCCGAGCTGTGCAAGGCGGTCCTGCCCGATCCGGCCCTGTGGCTGGGCCTGAAGGCCCGGGTCGCCGACCCCGATCCGGAAAGCCGTGTCGCCATCTCGGGCGAAGGACGCACCGTCGACGGCCGGATCGCCGCCTGGCAGACCCGCCCCCTGCCGGACGGCGCCACCCTGGTCGCCTTCTCGGACGTCACGGCCCGGCGGGGCCTGGAACAGGCCCTGGTCCAGCGCGAACAGGCCCTGGCCGAGAGCCAGGCGCTGAAACGCGAGTTCGTCGGCAGCGTCTCCTATGAACTGCGCACCCCGCTGACGACCATCGTCGGCTATTCCGAACTGCTGGAGACCATGGGCGACCTGCCGGAGCGCAGCCGCCAGCACGCCGGCGCCATCCGCGTCGCCGCCAGCCAGCTGGCCCGGTCCATCGACGACGTGCTGGACATGGCCCAGATCGACGCCGGCGAGATGGAGCTGTCGCTGGGCGACGTCCGGGTCTGCGACCTGCTGGACCAGGCGGCCGAGAAGGTCCGCGCCAAGGTCGAGGGTCGGGGCGCGATCCTGAGTGTCGCCTGCCCGGCCGACCTGAAGCCGATCCGCGCCGATGAACACCGCATCGGCCAGGCCCTGGATCATCTGCTGGAAAACGCGGCCCGCGCCGTGTCCGAAGGCGGGGCCGTGACCCTGAAGGCCGAAACAGGTCCTTCTGAAATCCGACTGACCGTGTCCGACACCGGGCGCGGCATCCCCTATCACCTGCAGGCCCATGTCTTCGACCGGTTCGTCCGGCGCGAGCGCGGCGGACCAGGCGTGGGCCTGGCCCTGGTCAAGGCCCTGGTCGAGCTGCACGGCGGCTGGGCCGAGGTCGAGAGCGAGCCCGGCAAGGGCGCCGCCTTCATCCTGCACCTGCCCTTCGGCGCCGCGACCACCGCCGCCGCCCCGGAGCTGCAGCTGGAGGGACGGGCGTCGTAGCGCCAGGGCCTTCCCCCGCTTGCGGGGGAAGTGTCAGGCCGTGGCGCGCAGCGACACGCCTGACGAAGGGGGGAGTTCATCTTCTTTCGGCAAGAAGACTTCCCCCTCCGACCCTCGTTCGCTGCGCGAACGCCGGGCCACCTCCCCCGCAAGCGGGAGAGGGTCTTGCGGGCCGGAACGCCGGATCAAGCCCTACCGCCGCTCCGCCCTGGACGTGTCCCGCGCCGGGCCGAACTCGGCGCCCGCGTTCCATTCCGGCCACTGATCCGAATCCGCCAGTTCGCGGCCGACCTGATAGATCAGGGCCGTGTCGGCGGCGGCGGCGTCCATGCGCCAGGTGTCGTTCCATTCGTCGGTCGGCTGGTGATAGCGGTTCTGGACATAGTCGCGGCTGGCGGCGCTGGCGCCGGTGAAGCCGGCCGCCGGGAACAGGGCCGGCACCCCCTTCAGGGCCAGGGGGAAGTGGTCCGAACGATAGAAGGCGCCAGCCTGGGGCGCCGGGTCGGCGATCAGGGTGCGGCCCGCCTCGGCCGCGTGACGGGCCAGGATCTCGTCCAGCTGGTTCTTGCCCTTGCCGATGACGACGACGTTCGGGTCGATCTCGGTCCCCGGCAGCAGGCTGTCGACATTGATGTTGGCCACGGTCGTCTCCAACGGCCAGACCGGATTGGCGGCGTAATAGGTCGAACCCAGCAGGCCCGCCTCCTCGCCCGACCAGGCGGCGAAGACCACCGACCGTTTCGGACGCGGACCGTCGGCGAAGGCGTGGGCCAGTTCCAGCAAGGCGGCGACGCCGGTCGCATTGTCCACAGCGGCGTTATAGATCTTGTCGCCCTGGGCGTTCGGCGTGCCGACGCCGTAGCCGTCCCAGTGGGCGCCGTACATGACGGTGTCGTTCGGCCGTTCCGAACCGGGGATGCGGGCGATGACGTTCTTGGTCTCCACCCGATCGGCGACCTGGCCGAAGTCGACGCTGAGGGTCAGGCCCGGCAGGACGACCGGCTTGAAGTCGGCGCTGCGGGCGCTGTCCTTCAGGGCGGCGAAGTCCAGGCCGGCGGCGGCGAACAACTCCTCGGCCTTGGCGCGCTGGATCCAGCCCTGGAAGGGGGCGCGTTCGGCGTCGGGGTTCGCCCGGACGATGTCGAACTTGGGCGCCGCCGAGGAATTCTGCAGCGTCGACCAGCCGTAGCCGGCGCCCGCCGTCTCGTGCACCACCAGCACCCCCGCCGCGCCGCGCCGGCCGGCTTCCTGGAATTTGTAGGTCCAGCGGCCGTAGAAGGTCATGGCCTGGCCGTCGAACTGACCAGCGACAGGATCGCCCTCGGGCGCCTCGAAGTCGGGGTCGTTGACCAGGACGACGATGACCTTGCCCCGGACGTCCATGTCCTTGAAGTCGTCCCACTGACGCTCCGGCGCGGTCGCCCCGTAGCCGACGAAGACGACGGGGGCGTCGGTCACGGTGATATGGTCGGTCGGCCGATCGCTGGAGACCAGAACATCCGGGCCCCGTTCGAGATTGATGGTCCTGCCGCCGACGGCCGCAGCGACGGTCGCCGGGCCGTTCTGGCGGGTGCGCGACAGATGGGCGACCTGGACGAAAGCGCCGTTCGGCCCGCCGCCCTCGGCGCCGGCGGCGCGGAATTGTTCCGCCAGCCAGGCGACCGTCTTCTCCTCGCCCGGCGAAGCGGGGGCGCGGCCCTCGAACTCGTCCGAGGCCAGAACCCGCACCGACTCGTTCATCCGCGCGGCGTCGATATTCGGCGTCTCCTGCGCCAGAGCCGGAAAACAGCCGACCATCAGGGCGAGGGCGGAAACGGCGGGCAGGACTTGACGCATCGGGGGAGGCTCCGTGAAGGCGAGGCGCGACCCTGCCCGGCTCAGTCCCGCGTGTCGAGCCAGTCCAGAACGCCCCGCGCCGCCACCACGCCGGAGGCGAAGCTGGCCTGAAGCAGATAGCCGCCGGTCGGCGCCTCCCAGTCCAGCATCTCGCCGGCGACGAAGACGCCGGGCCGGTCGGCCAACATCAGCCCCTGATCCACAGCGTCCAGGCGGACCCCGCCGGCCGAGGATATGGCCCGGTCCAGCCCCTGCATCCCCGTCAGGGTCAGGGACAGGGCCTTGATCCGTTCGGCCAGGGCCCGAGGCGTTTCCGGCAAGGGTCCGGCCTCGCGCAACAGGGCCACGGCCACGGGATCCAGCCCGGCCGTCTTGCGCAGATGGTTCGAGACGCTGTCCTTGCCGCGCGGTCGGCCCAGGCGTTCAGTCAGCCGCCCGGCCGCGACGTCCGGCTTCAGGTCGATGTGGATTTCGGTCCGGCCGCCTCGCCCGACCGCCGTTCGCAGGTCCGCCGACAGCGCGTAGACCGCCCCGCCCTCGATCCCGTAGCCGGCGATCATGGCCTCGCCGCGCACGGTGCGATCTCCGTGCGTCAGGGCGAGCCCCTTCAGCGGCTGGCCGGCGAACCGGTCGCGGAACGGCGACGACCAGGCGACGTCGAACCCGACATTGGCGGGTTGGAACGGCGTGATCGGCGCGCTCAGCCAGGCGGTCCAGGCCCCATCGGCGCCCAGGCGAGGCCAGCTGGCTCCGCCCAAGGCCAGCACGACCGCGTCGGGCCGCTCCAGCTCCTCGCCGTCGGACGTCTCGAAGACCAGGGCCCCGTCGCGCCAGCCGGTCCAGCGCGAACGGACGCGGATCTCGACGCCCAGCCCGTCCAGCCGCGTCAGCCAGGCGCGCAGCAGGGGCGAGGCCTTCATCGCCCGGGGAAACACCCGGCCGCTGGAGCCGACGAAGGTCGGCTGGCCCAACCCCTCGACCCAGGCCGTCAACTCGGCGGGCCCGAAGACGTCCGTCCACCGGCCAACCATCGGCCGAGCGTCGCCGTAACGGGGCAGGAAACGGTCCAGCGGCTCGGAATGGGTCAGGTTCAGACCGCCTCGCCCCGCCATCAGAAGCTTGCGTGCGACGGACGGCATCCGCTCATGAACCACGACCCGTGCTCCGGCCTGGGCCAGACGCTCGGCGGCCATCAGGCCGGCCGGACCGGCGCCGACGACGGCGATTGTTCGGGACTGGGTTTTCATCGCCCCGCTTTGCCCGTTCACAGTCGCGCTGGCCATAGGGGCGCGCATCGCTATGTTCCGCACCATGAGCGTCGCCTTCACACGGGAAGAAGATCTGGAAGCCACGGCCGCCGACCTGGCGGACCGCCCCATCTCGCCCCACCCCAACCTGGTCACCCCCGAGGGCCTGGCCCTGATCGAGGTCGAACTGGCCGCCGCCCGCGCCGCCTATACGGCCGCCCAGGTGAAGGGCTCCATCGAGAGCGACCGCACGGCCATGGCCCGAGCGACGCGGGATCTGCGCTACTGGTCCGCGCGCCGGGCCTCAGCCCAGCCCCAGGATCCGACGCAAGACAGCGGCGTGGTGCGGTTCGGCGGCTCGGTGTCGATCGAACGTGAGGACGGGCGCATCCAGACCTGGCGCATCGTCGGCGAGGACGAGGCCGATCCGGCCAAGGGCTCCGTCAGCCATGTCTCGCCCCTGGCCCGCGCCGTCATGGGCAGGCGGATCGGGGACGAGGCGATCGTGGCGGGACAGCCGGTGGAGATCGTCGGGGTCGCCTGAGCCTGAGCTAGAGCCAGACGGCTGATCAGCGGTCGTTCTCGGCGCCCTCGCCCAGCATCTCGCGCATCATGTCCAGCACCAGCTTCTGGTTCCGGGCCGGCAGGCGCGGGGCCAGGCGGGCGATCTCGACACTGTGTTTCGTCGCCTTGTGATCATGGTCGAAGGCGGGGGTCTCTTCCTCGCCCAGGCCCGGTCGAGCGCCGTTGAAACCGATAAAGAAGAAGGGAATGTCCACCTTCATGAACTCGGCGATCTCGTACAGTTTCGAGGCCGAGACGCGGTTCGTCCCCTTCTCGTACTTCTGCACCTGCTGGAAACTGACGCCGACGGCGCGGGCCAGAGCGGTCTGAGTCAGGCCGAGACCGAGCCGTTTTTCCTGAACGCGGCGGCCGACGTGGCGATCGACGGGATGCGGCTCCTCGATCTTCTCACGCGCCATGCCGCCCCCCAAAGCTCAGATCACTGTTCGATTCGCGCGAACCCTAGATCGTAGAACCAGCGGCCACAAGGCGACGACCGCACTGCACAACACGCCCAAAAGGAAGGGCCAGTCTCCCAGTCGTCCATAGGGGGTCACGCCCGTCGGACGCGGCAGCGGGGCGTCGATCACCCCCATGACGCCGGGCTCCAGGCGCTGGCCGTCGACGATACGTCCCCAGGGGTCGATCATCGCCGAAATACCCGTCGGCGTTGCGCGGGCGATGGGAAGGCCGGTCTCGATGGCGCGATAGCTGGCCAAATTCAGATGCTGTCGGGGGCCGGAGGTGGCGCCGAACCAGGCGTCGTTCGAGGCATTGACGATCCAGGCCGGACGGCCCGTCGAACCGGGGGTGAAGCCTGGGTACAGGCTCTCGTAGCAGATCAGCACCTGGGCCGGCGGCGCGCCCGGAATCGGGATCGGCGCCGGGATCGGCCCGGCCGAGAAGTCGCTGGGCATATGGACCAGACTGCGCAGGCCGATGGCGGTCATGATCGACCCCAGGGGCAAATATTCGCCGAACGGAACAAGTCTGTGCTTGTCATAGACGGCGGCGATCCGCAGGCCGGGTCCGCCCTCATCGGCGAGGGCGAACAAACTGTTGTAATAGCGCCCCCCTTCTGGGGCGGTCGGGTCGGCCTCGCCGCGCGCCAGACCCATCAGCAGGGTCTGTCCAGGGCGCAGGGCGCCGGCGATGGAGGCTGCGTCCGCCGAGGCGAAGACGTCGTTGGCCGAGGCCGGCAGGGCGCCCTCGGGCCAGACCACGACATCAGGCGTCCTGACGCCGGCCTGACCCGTCAGGGCCACATAGCGGTCGACGATGGAGCGATAGGCCTCGGGCGACCATTTGGTCTCCTGTTTGACGTCAGCCTGGACCAGACGGACCAGGGTGTCGGTGAACATCAGCTGCGCCTGGCCCAGACGAAGGGCGCCGAAGCCGCTGACGGCAACCAGGACGAGCGCGCCTGCGCCGGCCGATATCCAGCGTTCTCGCTTCGCGCCCGGCCCGACCAGCGGCCCGAAGGCGGCGGTGGCCCCGACCGTGATCAGGCTGAGGCCGTAAACCCCGACGACCGAGGCGAACTGCGACATAATGTCGCCTGCCCGCCAGGTCGCGCCGGCCGGGTTCCAGGGAAAACCGGTCAGCACATGGCCCCGCAGCCATTCGGCGGCGCAGAACAGGGCGGCGAACAGCAGCACCCGCACGGCGCCGATCGGGGCCAGACGGCGATACAGGGCGCAGGCCGCGCCCCAGAACAGGCCGATCCCGGCCGGCAGCAGGCTGGCGGCGAAGGGCGCCATCCAGGCCTGTTCCGGATTGACGAAGAAGGCCTCGGCCACCCACCAGCAACCGATGAAGAAATAGGCGAAGCCCGCCAGCCAGCCCATCCAGAAGGCGCCGCGCGTCGTGTCCGACCGCTCGGACAGGATCATCAGCAGCGGATAGCCCAGCAGGCCGATCAAAACCCCGAACGGCGGATGGGCGAAGGCGGTCCCCGCCCCGGCCAGCAAGGCCAGGCCGATGCGGATCAGACGCCAGGTCCACAGACGCCGCCGCTCGGGCAGGGCGCGCACGCGGGCGGCGAAACGGTCGAGCGCGGCGTCGGGAAACATCGGTCTAATCCTGCTCGGCGGCGTAGGGGTCGGCGACGCCGAGTTCGGCCAGGATCTCGCGCTCCTCGGCCTCCATCTCTTCGGCCTCGGCGTCGTCCTCGTGGTCGCGACCGAGGAGGTGCAGCACGCCGTGGACGACCAGATGGCTGAGGTGGTCGCTCAGGGTCTTGCCCTGGGCCTCGGCCTCGCTCGCGCAGACGCCATAGGCCAGGACGATGTCGCCCAGATGGGGGGCGGCGTTCTCGGGCGCGGGGAAGGAGAGGACGTTCGTCGGCCTGTCCTTGTCGCGGAACCGGGCGTTCAGGTCGCGCACCGCCGCGTCATCGGTCAGCAGGACGACGACGTCGCCCTGGATCGTCCCCAGGGCGGCGCGGGCGGCGCGTTCGACGACGGCTTCGGCGTCCGGCAGCGCCGTGGTCCAGGCCTCGGCCTCGATCTCTATGTCGATCATTCGGAATCTTCGAGGTCCGGGGCCGGGCGGCCCTTTGCAGCGTCGGCGTCATAGGCGCGGACAATCCGTTCGACCATGGCGTGACGGACCACGTCCGAGGCCTCGAACTTCAGCACGCCGACGCCCTTGACCCCGTCGAGGATCCGCAGGGCGTGGCCCAGGCCGGAATCACGCGGATTCAGCAGGTCGATCTGCGACGGGTCGCCGGTCACCACCATCCGCGCGCCTTCGCCCAGGCGGGTCAGGACCATCTTCATCTGCAGGCGCGAGGTGTTCTGGGCCTCGTCGACGATGATGAAGGCATGGCTCAGGGTGCGGCCGCGCATGAAGGCGATGGGAGCGGCTTCGATCTCGCCCTTGTCGCGGCGGCGTTGCACGTCCTCGGCGCCGAGGATGTCGTTCAACGCCTCCCAGATCGGGGCCAGATAGGGGTCGACCTTCTCGTTCAGGTCGCCCGGCAGGAAGCCCAGTTTCTCGCCCGCCTCGACCGCCGGTCGGGTGATGACCAGACGATCCACCTGCCCGCGCCGCAGCAGGGATGCGCCATAGGCGGCCGCCAGGAAGGTCTTGCCGGTGCCGGCAGGGCCGACGCCGAAACTGAGTTCGCACCGATCCAGCATGTCCAGATAGGCGGCCTGGGCCTTTGTCTTGGGCACGATGGAGCCACGCTTGCCGCCCGGCAGGGAGACGCCCGCCGCAGCCATGCCCGGCGTGCCCTTGCCGCCCCGCGCCTGGCCCAGGGCCGCACGGACGTCGGCCTCGGTCACCTCGGCGCCCAGGGCTGCGCGCTTGGCCAGATCCTCGATCACGCGGCGTGCGTCGCTCCGGTCGCGTATGCCGCCGTTGACGGAGACGCCGCCGCCCGGCGCCTCGACCAGCACCTTGAAGGCGTCTTCGATCAGGGCGACGTGACGGCTGTTGGGCCCGATGACGGCGCGCAGCTCGGCGTCGTTCAGCGGAATGAATTCGGACTCTCGGGCCACTAGGCCGCCTTTTCTTTGTGGGCTACCGCCTCGCGCGCGGCGCTCGGCTGCTTGAGCCCGGTGGTTGCCAGTCGGCCGGTCAGGCTGTTCTGCTGGCCGCCGATGATCTCGACCGGAACGATCTGGCCGATCAGATGATCCGCGTCGTCGACGTGGACCGACTGCAGATATGGGGAGCGACCGACCGCCTGGCTACGGTGGGCGTGGCGGCCCTTGCGGTCGAACAGAACGTTCAGGGTGCGGCCCGCCTGAGCGGCGTTGAAGGCGGTCTGCTGTTCGGTCAGCAGTTCGATCAGACGATGCAGCCGGTCCTTGGCCGCCTCGGGCTCGACCTGTTTGCCCATGCCGGCGGCGGGGGTGCCGGGGCGGGGCGAATACATGAAGGCGAAGGCCGAGGCGTAGTTCACGCGACGGACCAGATCCAGCGTCTCCTCGAACTCCTTGTCCGTCTCGCCGGGGAAGCCGACGATGAAGTCGCCGGCCATGGCCATGTCGGGGCGGGCGGCGCGGATCCGGTCGATCAGGTCGAAATATTGCTGACGCCCGTGCTTGCGGTTCATCAGCCTCAGAATCCGGTCCGAGCCCGCCTGAACCGGCAGATGCAGATAGGGCATCAGGGCGTCCAGATCGCCGTGGGCGGCGATCAGCTCGTCCGACATGTCGTTGGGGTGGCTGGTCGTGTAGCGGATCCGGTCCAGGCCGGGGATCTCGGCCAGGGCGTAGGCCAGTTCGGCCAGGGTCGAGGCCTTGCCGTCCAGCCGTTCGCCGTCATAGGCGTTGACGTTCTGGCCCAGCAAAGTGACCTCGCGCACGCCGCGTCCAGCCAGAGACCGCGCCTCCTCCAGCACCGAGGCCAGAGGACGGGACCATTCGGCGCCGCGCGTATAGGGGACGACGCAGAAGGTGCAGAACTTGTCGCAACCCTCCTGCACGGTCAGGAAGGCGGTCGGTCCCTTGGTCCCGCGCGCAGCGGGCAAGGCGTCGAACTTGTCGTCGGGAGCGAAGTCGGCGCCGATCCGCTCGCCCCGCGCCCGCGCCGTGCGGGTCAGAAGCTCGGGCAGCTGATGATAGGCCTGGGGGCCGACGACGATATCGACCGCCGGCTGGCGCTTCATGATCTCCTCGCCCTCGGCCTGGGCGACGCAGCCGGCGACGGCGATGGTCATGTCCCCGCCGGTCTCGCGCTTGATGTCGCGCAGTTCGCGCATCTTGCCGAGTTCGGAATAGACCTTCTCGGCCGCCTTCTCGCGGATGTGGCAGGTGTTCAGGATGACGAAGTCGGCGGCCTTGACGTCCTCGGTCACCGCATAACCCAGCGGGCGCAGGACATCGGCCATGCGCTCGCTGTCATAGACGTTCATCTGACAGCCGTAGGTCTTGATGAACAGGCGCTTGGTCGGCGCCTGTGCCGTCTCGGTTCTATCGAGGGTCTCGCTCATGGGCGGGTTTTACTGCGCCCGCCCATGCCGCGCCAGCCGTTGGGCCGGGCGATTGGCCAGTCGCTCAGGACGTGGTCTCGGGCGCGACGCGGGCGGCGTGACGCTTGAAGATCAGGCCTTCCCGCTTGGAGGGTTCCGCGCCGTCGATCGGCACGCCGTAAAGCTCCAGCTTGTGACCGATCAGTTCGAAGCCCAGGCGTTCGGCGATTTCGGTCTTCAACTTCTCGATCTCGGCGTCGAAGAATTCGATCACCTCGCCCGACTTGGTGTCGATCAGGTGGTCGTGGTGATCGTCGCCCGCCTCTTCATAGCGGCTGCGGCCGTCGCCGAAGTCGTGCTTCTCGACCACGCCCGCCTCTTCGAACAGCCGCACCGTGCGATAGACGGTGGCGATCGAGATATGAGGGTCGATCGAGGAGGCGCGGCGGTACAGCTCCTCCACATCGGGGTGATCTTCGGCCGAGGACAGCACGCGGGCGATCACCCGTCGCTGTTCGGTCATACGCATGCCGCGGTCGGCGCAGAGTTTTTCGATCCGGTCCATGAGGCCTAGAATAGGCGGTCGGATCGCATCAGGGAAGCGGGGCCTTGTGCGGATTCGACGCGAGATCGAGTCCAAGGACCAGGGCGTCGGTCCGGCCGCCGTCCGCCGTGGCGTAATAGGCCCTGCGACGGCCGATCTGCTCGAAGCCGGCGCGGGCGTAGAGGGCGCGGGCGGCGGCGTTGTCCTGGGCCACCTCCAGGAACAGGCGCGCGGCGCCGGCCCGGGCTGCAGTCACCACCCCCTGCCCCGTCAGTCGCCCGCCCAGGCCGGCCCGCCGCGCGTCCGGCCGCACCGCCAGGGTCAGGATCTCGGCCTCGTCCAGAACCACGCGCATCAGGATGAATCCTTCGGCCTCGACCACGGCGAAGACCCCTGGCTGGCTTAGAAGATCCGCGAACTCGGCCGGGGTCCAGGGATGGGCGAAGGCCTCGGCGTGGATCGCGGCCAGTTCGGTCGGGTCGGCGGGAGCCATGCGGCCGTCCTCAAGCAGCAGGCTGACGCGGCTGCCCCGGCAGACGCGAGGGCGGAGTGGCGTCGGGCGCGCGCAGATAGAGGGGGCGCGGCGGATGATCGGCCGGGTCGGCGCCTCGGACCAGGCGCGCCAGGGCGTCCGGCGCCGGCGCCGCCCGCGCATCGACCGTCGCGAACCTCAGATCGGGAAACGCCTCGACCACCACGGCGGCGCCATTGCCGACCAGACGGACATCGGCGCCGAGGTCGGCGATCCGTCGCGCCGCCTCGTCCAGAGGCAGGGCCTGGTCCGGCCCCATGACCGCGCCCTCGACGAGGAATTTGGTGTAGACCTGACCCCGGCGGGCGTCGATCAGGGCCGCGACCGGCGAGCCATCCGGCGCCGCCCCCGTTTCCAGCGAGGCGGCCAGAGCGTCCAGGGCCGAGACCCCGACCACCGGCCGGTCCAGGGCCGCGCCCAGGCCCTGGGCGAAGGCCAGGCCGACCCGCAGACCCGTGAACGACCCCGGTCCGACGGTGACGCCGATCCGGTCCAGTCGGTCGAAAGCGCCGCCCGCCTCGGTCATGGCGTCGCGCACCAGACCGCCCAGCCGTTCCTGATGGCCCTTGGTCATGGGCTCGAAACGGACGGCCAGGGGCCTGTCGTCCTCGAACACCGCCGCCGTGCAGGCGCCGAGCGCCGTATCAATCACCAGAAGTCTCATGCCGCGCCTTCTAGGCCGCGCGAGACAGAACCTCCACCAGTCGCGTCAGCGCCTGTCGCACGGCGCGGTCCTCGATACGGGAAAAGCCGGTGGCCATGGCGCGGCCTTCCGGCGTCGCGGCCATGGACCGCATCAACGACAGTTCGACGCTTTCCGCCTGTTCGGGACGCTCCGGAAAGAAGGCGCCCACGGGGAGCCCCAGGGCCAGGGCCAGATTGTGAAGCCGCGACGCCGAGATCCGGTTCTGCCCGCCCTCGTACTTCTGCACCTGCTGACAGCTGACGCCGACCAGTTCGCCCAGGGCGGTCTGCGACAGGCCCAGGGCCGTGCGGCGCGCGGCGATCCGCGCACCGACGATGGCGTCGAGCGGTTCGGCCGCGCGGGCCGTCTTGCGAGGATTGGCGTCCGTCCTGTCCATGGCGCGAAGGTGTCACAACTTTTGCGAGCATACAACCTTTTCGTTTCATCGCTCGAGCCGGGCCGTCACCGCCGAGAGCCGGACGATCTCATGTCGGTCGATGACCTCGCCGCGATCCAGCCCGCCCGCGCCAAGGACATGGATCCGGTCCGCGTCGTCCCGGTCGAACAACCGCGTCCGGACGTCCCCGTCCAGCATCTCGATCACGCAGCCCTGGCCGGGGCGCGGCTGAAGGCCGGGTTGGTATTCAAGGATCACGCCGGCCGCCGCCCAGGGCGAAAGTGCGTCGTCGGACAGCTGAAGCCGCATCACGCCGCGCGGCGGCGGACCGTCGAAGCGTCTCGCCCGGCTTTCCAACCCGATCGCAGGGGAAATGGAGATCGCCGCGTCCGAAGCGCCCGACATCAGCAGGGCCAGGGCTTCCGGCGTCGCATCCACGGCCCCGGTGAGGCGGCGCTGCACGTCGGGACGGAACAGGCCCGGGCGCCGGCCGGACTCATACAGGCCCCAGCCCTGACTGGTCATGTCCAGGCGCGCTCCGGCTTCAGCCTGGGACAGGCCGCGCTCGCGTCGCAGGGCGGCGAGGGCCTCGCCCAGGCGCAGAAGGTCGGGATCGGAAACAAAGCGCGGCATGCAACCGAGAGGATGGCGCCCCGCCGCCTCCGTGGCGAGGACGAAAGCGCGCCGCTTCGGCTAAACGGTCTGCTCGACCCGGGTCACTTCGGGCACATAGTGGCGCATCATCTGCTCAACGCCCGCCTTCAGGGTCGCTGACGACGACGGACAGCCCGAACAGGCGCCGCGCATCCGCAGCGACAGGACGCCGCTCTCCTCGTCGAAGGAATCGAACAGGATGTCGCCGCCGTCCTGAGCCACGGCGGGACGGATACGGCTGTCCAGCAAGGCCTTGATCTCGGCGACGATCTCGCTGTCGTCTTCGGCATGGGTTTCCGCATCGGGGCCGACGCCGCGCGTCAGGGGCTGACCCGAGACGAAATGGTCCATGATCACGCCCAGGATCGGCGCCTTCATCTCCGACCAGTCCGGCCCACGCTCATGCCGGGTCACCGAAACATAGTCTGCGCCGAAGAAGACGCCGTCGACGCCTTCGAGCTCGAACAGGGCTTCCGCCAGGGGCGAGGCGGTCGCCTCGTCGATGGTGCGATACTCCAGCGTGGCGAGCGGCGACACGTCGCGGCCGGGCAGGAACTTCAGCGCATTCGGATTGGGCGTGGGTTCGGTCTGGATGAACATGGGCGGGAGATGCGCTCGCCCCCGCCCCGTTGCAAGACCCCCGCCCTTTCGACCTAACGCTTCTTCAGGCTGCCCAGCACGCCGCGCAGCAGTTCGCGGGTGATGGTCGAGCCCGCCGTGCGCAGCACGGACTTGGTCAGGGCCTCCATCGGCGACTGACGGCTGGAGGCGCGGGCGCGCGGGGGCGCGGCGGGACGCGGGGCGACGCGGGCCTGTTCCCTGGCCCGTTCCTTCGCGGCCTTTTCGTCGGCCTTCGCCTGAAGCTCGGCGGCCCTGGCGGCGTCCGCCTGGGCCTGAGCCTGGGCCTCGGCCTGATCGGTCGCGGCGTGGCGGGCGGCCAGGATTTCCTCGGCGGACTCGCGGTTCAGCACCTGCTCATACAGACCACGCACGGGGCTGGAGGCCATGATCGCGGCGCGCTCCGTATCGGTGGCGGGACCCAGGCGCGAGGCCGGCGGGCGAATTTTGGTGCGGGCGACGATTGTGGGCGCCCCCTTCTCGTCCAGCACCGAGACCAGGGCCTCGCCCACGCCCAACCCCTGAATGGCCTCGGCCGTGTCGAAGGCGGAATTGACCCGGAAGCTCTGCGAGGCGGCCTTCAGGCCCTTCTGTTCCGAGGGCGTATAGGCGCGCAGGGCGTGCTGGATGCGGTTGCCCAGCTGGGCCAGGACGCTGTCCGGGATGTCGGCCGGGTTCTGGGTGACGAAATAGACCCCGACCCCCTTGGAGCGGATCAGGCGGACGACCTGTTCGACCTTCTCCAGCAGGGCGCGCGGCGCGTCGTTGAACAGCAGGTGGGCCTCGTCAAAGAAGAAGACCAGGCGCGGTTTCTCGGGATCGCCGACTTCCGGCAGCTGTTCGAACAGTTCAGACAGCAGCCACAACAGGAAGGCCGCATACAGGCGTGGACTGTTCATCAACCGCGTCGAGTCCAGCACATTGACCTGGCCCCGGCCGTCCAGACCGACACGGATCATGTCCTCCAGCTTCAGGGCCGGCTCGCCGAAGAAGGCGGACCCGCCCTGTTGCTCGATCTGAAGCAGGGAACGCTGGATGGCGGCGATGGAGGCCGGGGCGACATTGCCGACCTCGCGTCCGATCCGGTCGGCGTTCTCGCCCACATAGGCCAGCAGGCTGCGCAGGTCATCGAGGTCCAGCAGAAGCAGGCCCTCCTTGTCGGCGACATGGAAGACCACTGTCAGCACGCCCTCCTGCACCTCGTTCAGATTCAGCATCCGCGCCATCAGCACCGGGCCGATCTCCGACACGGTCGTGCGAATCGGGTGGCCCTTCTGGCCGTACAGGTCCCAGAAGACAGTCGGGGCCGCCCGCGGCGTCAGGGTCAGGCCCATGTCGGCGGCGCGGGCGATCAGCTTCTCGTTCGGCGTTCCGATTTGGGAGATGCCCGACAGATCGCCCTTCACGTCGGCGCAGAAGACCGGCACCCCGGCGTCGGAAAAGCCCTGGGCCATGATCTGCAGCGTCACCGTCTTGCCGGTCCCCGTCGCCCCGGCGACCACGCCGTGGCGGTTGGCGCGATTGAACAACAGGGTCTCGGGCTGGGCGGCGTCGGACTGACCGAGGAACAGGCCGGGAAGGGCGTCAGACATTCAGATCTCCGATAGCATCTCGTTCCGAGGTCTAGCGCGTTCGACGGGACGCCGGAACAGCGATTGACGCCGAGGGCGGGCGGCCGGACAAGACAGGGATGAAAAGCCCCATCGCCATGCAGAACTCGGCCGTGTCGCGAAACGCCATCGCCCTGATCGCCACGGTGGCGGCGGGCGCCGCCGTCTATTGGCTGCGCGACATACTGACCCCGCTGGCCATGGCCATCTTCCTGCTCATCATGATCGACGGGGTGAAGCGGTCGGTGTCGGCCCGCACGCCGCTGAACGACCGTATGGCCGGGATCGCGGCCCTGACCCTGGTGGTCCTGGCCTTCTTCGCCTCCATCGCCATCATCGTGAATGGGGCGGCGGGCTTCTTCGGCGAAGCCTCGGGCGTGTCCCAGAACATCGGCCCCCGCATCGACCAGATCATCCGCGACGTCTACGGGCTGGTGCGGCTGGACAATCCGCCGACGGCCCAGGACCTGATCAACGGCATAGACGTGCGGGGCTATCTGACCTCGATGGCCTTCCAGGCCCAGGGCATCGCCTCCGGCGCCTTCTTCGTCCTGGTCTATCTGGGCTTCCTGCTGGCCTCGCAGATCGGCTTCCAGCGAAAGATCGTCGCCATGTTTCCGCTGAAGGCCCAGCGCGACGAGGCCGTGGCCGTGTTCAAACGGGTGCGCGGCGGGGTCGAGGGCTATATCTGGGTCCAGACCGTGACCGGGGCCATGATCTGCGTCGTCGCCTGGATCCTGATGCGGGCGGTCGGTCTGCAGAACGCCGAGTTCTGGACCTTCGTCATCTTCATCGTGGGCTTCATCCCGGTGCTGGGCGGCGCCGTGGCCGGCCTGGCCCCGCCCCTGTTCGCCCTGGTGCAATTCCCCAGCTATTGGCCCGCCCTGATCCTGCTGATCGGGCTGCAAGCCATATTGTTCATCGTCGGCAACCTGATCCAGCCGCGCATGCAGGGCGACAACCAGAACATCGACCCGGTGGTGGTGCTGCTGGCGCTAGCCTTCTGGGGCAAGCTTTGGGGCGTGGTCGGCATGTTCCTGTCCACGCCGCTGGCGGTCATGGCCATGGCCATACTGGCCGAGTTCCAGGGCTCGCGCTGGATGGCCGTGCTGTTGTCAGGCGACGGCGAACCCTACGCCGACGAGGGCAAACAGAGGCGCAAGACCGCCTCGAAAGCGAAGGCGCCGGACCCGGTCGAGACCGAGGCCTGACCCCCTGCGACGCCCTGCCGCGCTAAAAGCCGCACCTGCCCTGCGGGCCCGCCCTTGAACGGCGCAAACGGCTTCCCATCTGCTCATCAACGCCGCGGAACATCCCCCCTCCGAACCGCGGCGCATGCGAGACCGACGCCCCCTCCCCTCCCCAATGGCGTCGGACCGCGCAGGCCGCCGAGCTCCCCCGCTCGGCGGCCTTCTCGTTTGCGGCGCAGCTTGCCGAGCTGGGCCATGGCGCTGCACAGGCTTTCCAACCTGAACGCCGTTCATGAGAATCTTAGGTCCTCGGGGGCTTCCCGCGCGACCGGACCTGGCCTAGTCAGCCATGTGGCGCTCCGTCGCGCCCCGCTCTTGCGGCCAAGGCCGCGTCGCCCGAGACTGTAGTCCATGACCGCCCTCGATCCGCGCTCCGCCCCGGTTCAGCCGATTTCTCCGGCCGCCCTGGAAACCTCCTTCGCGCGGATCCTCGGAACCAGCCCCGGCGCAGCCGAAAAGACCTTCCTGGCCCAGGCGCACGAGGACTACGCCGCCGATGAGACCCCGGAACTGGACGGCGAGGATTTAGCCGCGCTGCTGGCCGCCTCGTGGCGCGTCGCGAAAGATTTTCCTGCGGGTTCCGCTCCCCTGATCACCGTCGGCCCCCTGGCCGGCGCCGACGGCCAGGCCCTTGATTACGACCTGATCCGCATCGTCCAGTCGGACGCCCCCTTCCTGGTCGACAGCGTCATGGGCGCCCTGGCCGAGGCCGGGGTTTCGGTCCGCGCCCTGTTTCACCCGGTGGTCGATCTGGACGGCCGGCGGCTGTCGGTCATCATGCTGGTGGTCGACGGCGCGCCGCAGGAGCGACGCGACGCCGTTGGAGAAGGCCTGGCCCAGGCCCTGACCGAGGTCCACGCCGCCGTCGCCGATCACGAGGCCATGACCGCCCTGATGCGCGAGGCGGTGAAACGTCTGGAAGCAACCCCGCCTTCCGGCGATCCGGCCATCCTGACCGAGACCATCGCCTTCCTGAAATGGCTGAAGAGCGACCATTTCGTCTTCCTGGGCGCCCGCGACTATGACTATCCCCGCGCCGCCGACGGCGACTACGAGGCCGAGGCCCCGCTGAGCCAGTCGGGCGCCGGCCTGGGCATATTGGCTGATCCGACCCGCACCGTACTGCGCCGGGCGTCGGAACCGGCCGTCCTGACCCGCCAGATGCGCCGTCAGCTGGACCTGAGCGAGCCGGTCACCGTGGCCAAGGCCAACGCCCGATCGCGCGTCCACCGCCGCGCCTACATGGATTACGTCGGCGTCAAACGGTACGGGCCGGACGGCAAGGCGACGGGCGAGACCCGGTTCGTCGGCCTGTTCACCTCGGACGCCTATGACCAGCTGGCGACCGAGACCCCGCTGATCCGGCGCAAGGTGGCCAATGTCCTGGCGCGCGCCGACAAGGCCCCCGGCAGCCATAACGAGAAGCGTCTCCGCAACATCCTCGAGAACTATCCGCGCGACGAACTCTTCCAGATCGGCGAGGACGAACTGCTGTCGATCGCCCTGGGCATCCTGCACCTCTACGATCGACCGCGCATCCGCCTGTTCTCGCGTCAGGATCCGTTCGACCGCTTCGTCTCGGTCCTGTGCTTCATCCCGCGCGAGAAGTTCGACGGGGCCGTGCGCGAGCGGATCGGCCAGATCGTCGCCCGCGCCTGGGGCGGTCGGGTTTCGGCCTGGTATCCGCAACTGTCGGACGCCCCGCTGGTGCGGGTCCATTACATCATCGGGGTGACGCCGGGCGAGCATCCCACCCCCGACGCCGCCCAGCTGGAGCACGACGTGGCCGAGGCCGGCCGCGGTTGGGTCGAGCGGTTCGAAGGCGCCCTGCGCCGCGCCGACATCGCCGACGTCGAGGTCGGCCCCCTGAGCGCGCGCTGGGCCCGCGCCTTCGGCGCCGCCTATCGCGACCGCTATGACGCCGACGAGGCGGTGCAGGACCAGCAGCAGATGGCTGGCCTGAGTGACGGGCTTAGCCAGGGTCTGGGCGCCCTGGCCGTGCGCGCCTTCCGCCATCCCGACGACAGCCGGCTGCAGTTCCGCTTCAAGCTCTATCGCCGCGGTCCGACCGTGCCCCTGTCGGACGTCCTGCCGATCCTGGCGGACATGGGTCTGAAGACGCTGGAGGAATACGGCTATCCGATCCGGCCGATGGGCGAGGAGGAGATCCACGTCCACGAATTCCTTATGGAGGACCCGCGCGGCGAGGCCCTGATCTTCGCCGATGTGAAGGCCCCGTTCGAGCGCGCCTTCGGCGCCGTCTGGAGCGGCCGGACCGAAAGCGACGGCTTCAACCGCCTGGTCGTCGAACTGGGCATCGAATGGCGCGAGGCGGCCCTGATCCGCACCCTGGCCCGCTATCGCCAGCAGACGGGTCTGGACCCGTCACAGGCGGTGCAGGAGGAGGCGCTGCGGCAATATCCCGACGTGTCGCGCGCCCTGCTGTCCCTGTTCAAGGCCAAGTTCGACGAGGCCGGCGGCGCCGTCGAGGCCCGCGAGGCCTCGGTCGCCGAGTTGAACGACAAGATCGCCGCCCTGCTGCAGGACGTGAAGAGCCTGGACCACGACCGGGCCCTGCGCCGGATCGCCGCCCTGATCGGGGCGGTGAAACGGACCAACTTCTTCCAGATCGACGCCGAGGGTCAGGCCAAGCCGCACATCTCGATCAAGATCGCCTCGCGCGAACTGGACGACCTGCCCCTGCCCAAACCCTATCGCGAGATCTTCGTCTGGGCGCCCCATGTCGAGGGGGTGCACCTGCGTTTCGGCCCGGTGGCGCGCGGGGGGCTGCGCTGGTCGGACCGGCGCGACGACTTCCGCACCGAGGTGCTGGGCCTGGTCAAGGCGCAGCAGGTCAAGAACGCCGTCATCGTGCCGGTCGGCTCCAAGGGCGGCTTCTATCCCAAGCAACTGCCGCGCACGACGGACCGCGAGGCCATCCAGGGCGAGGCCATCCGCGCCTATCGCACCTTCCTGTCCGGCCTGCTGGACATCACCGACAATATCGCCGCCGACGGTTCGGTGACCCGGCCCGACCATGTCGTGGCCTGGGAGCAGGACGACCCCTATCTGGTCGTCGCCGCCGACAAGGGGACGGCGACCTTCTCGGACATCGCCAACGGGGTCTCGGCGTCCTACGGCTTCTGGCTGGGCGACGCTTTCGCGTCCGGCGGATCCATCGGCTACGACCACAAGGCCATGGGGATCACTGCCCGCGGCGCCTGGGAGGCGGTCAAGCGCCACTTCCGCGAGATCGGCAAGGACATACAGACCGAGCCCTTCACCATGGTGGGCGTAGGGGACATGTCCGGCGACGTCTTCGGCAACGGCGCCCTGTTGTCCAAGGCGACGCGCCTGGTCGCCGCCTTTGACCACCGCGACATCTTCATTGATCCGAACCCGGATCATGTGAGCGGCTGGACCGAGCGCAAGCGGCTGTTCGACCTGCCGCGCTCGTCCTGGCAGGACTATGACAAGGGGCTGATCTCCGAGGGCGGCGGCGTCTTCTCACGCTCGGCCAAGTCGATCCAGCTGACGCCGCAGATCAAGGCGGCGCTGGATATCAGCGACGACGTGCTGGACCCCGTCAGCCTGATCCGCGCCATACTGAAGGCGCCGGCCGAGCTGCTGTATCTGGGCGGCATCGGCACCTATGTGAAATCGGCCGCCGAGACCGACGCCCAGGTCGGGGACAAGGGCACCGACGCCCTGCGGATCAACGCCGATGAACTGCGGGTCAAGGTGATCGGCGAGGGCGCCAATCTGGGCTTCACCCAGGCGGGGCGGATCGTGTTCGGCCAGAACGGCGGCCGCATGAACACCGACGCCATCGACAATTCGGCCGGGGTCGACACCTCGGACCACGAGGTCAACATCAAGATCCTGGTCGGGTCGGCCGTGACCAACGGCGTCCTGCCGGTCGAGGAGCGGACGCCGCTGCTGGCCTCGATGACCGACGAGGTCGGGCTGAAGGTCCTGGCCCACAACTACGACCAGACCCTGGCCCTGACCCTGCAGCAGGCGGAGGGGTCCAAGGCCCTGGACGCCCAGCAGCGGTTCATGCAGACCCTGTCGGCGCGCGGCAAGCTGGACCGCAAGGTCGAGGGCCTGCCCAACGACCTGCGGATCAAGGAGATGATGGCGGCGTCCATTCCTCTGGCCCGGCCCGAGCTGGCGGTGCTGACCGCCTACGCCAAGCTGGAACTGTCGGACGACATCGTCGCCTCGACGGCGCCCGAGGACGCCTTCTTCGAACAGATCCTGGTCCGCTACTTCCCCGAGGCCCTGGCGAAGTTCGAGCCGGAGATGAAGAGCCACCGGCTGCGGCGCGAGATCATCGCCACCGTCATGGCCAACGAGGTCGTCAACATGTGCGGCCCGACCTTCCCGGACCGGCTGCGCGGCTCGGCCGAATGCGACACCACCGCCCTGATCATCGCCTTCGAGGCGGCGCGACGCGTGTTCCGCCTGGACGAGGCCTGGGACGCGGTCTCGGCCCTGGACCTGAAGATCTCGGCCGAGGCCCAGACGGCTCTGTACCAGGAGATCGCCGTGGTCCTGCGTCGCCAGACCTTCTGGCTGGCCCGCCGGGCCAAGGCCGGGGTCTCGGTCCAGGCCCTGATCAACCAGTATCGCCCCGTCGCGGACGCCCTGCAGGCCGAGGGTTCGGCCGTGCTGTCGCGCTTCGAACAGGGCCGACTGGATACGCGGGTCAAGACCTTCGCCGACCACGGCGCCCCGGAAGACCTGACCCGCAGCATCGCCGTCATGCGCCCCCTGGTCGCCGCCGCCGACATCGGCGATCTGGCCCAGGAGACCGGCTGGCCCGTCGCGGCCATGGCGCGCCTGTATCACCAGGTCGGCGCGGCCTTCGACTTCGACCGTCTGCGGGCGGCGGCGGGCTCCATTCCGTCGGCGGATCATTTCGACCGCCTGGCGGTGCGCCGCCTGATCGAGGACCTGATGAACGAACAGGCGACCCTGACCCGCGCCGTGGCCAGGGCCTCGGACGCCTCGGTCGGGGCCAGCGAGGACGCGGCGGAAGCGGCGGTGGACGCCTGGATCGGTTCGAAACAGGGCGTGGTCGAGGGCGTTCGCGCCTCGGTGGACGAGATCGAACAATCGGGCTCGGGCTGGACCTTCGCCAAGCTGACCATCGCCAATGCGACGATCCGGGATCTGGCGTCAGCGGCGGTTCACTCTTGAGCCTGTTGTCCGCCATCGGCCCGGTTGAGCGCGGTTCAGGGCGCTCCGGCTTGACGGAGAGCCCGTCTCGCGGCCTCTTCGTTCAATAACGAACGGACCGGGGAGGCCGTCATGCCGAGAAAATTCCTGGTCGTCGTCGACGACAGTCCTGAATTCGAGGCGGCGCTGCGCTTCGCCTGTCGGCGTGCAAAGTCGACCGGCGGGCGGGTGGTGATGCTGCGCGTTCTGCCGTCCAACAGCGACGCCCACTGGTCGGGCGCTCGCGAGGAGATCGAACGTCAGCAGCGTGAGGAAGCCGAGACCCTGCTGAACCGGCTGGGCGAGGAGGCCATGGAGCGATCGGGCGCGCCCGCCATCTTCCTGATCGAGAAGGGCGAGGCCCAGACGGCGATCAAGAAGGTCGTCGGCGAAGACCCCGATATCAAGATTCTGGTCCTGGCGGCCGGCGGGGGGTCACGCGGCCCGGGGCCGCTGGTCTCGGCCATCATCAAGCACGGAGCCCAGCTGGGCGGACGCAAGCTGCCGGTGACCATCGTGCCCGGCGAACTGACCGAGTCCGAAATCGAGGATCTGGCCTGAGGCTCGACTTTCTGCGCCTGATCTCAGAAAGACAGCCTACCGCACGCGTCCGGCCGCCTCAGCCGAGGCGGTGCGGAGTTGGTCTCGGAGCACCGCGAGACCGTCGCGTAACTGCATCATCGCCTCGGGGGTCAGGTCCGTGGCCGCCTGAACCGCCGGAGGCAGACAGCCCGCCTCAGCGGCAAGGGCGCGGCCGGCGTCGGTCAGGCGGACCCGCACCACCCGCTCATCAGCCGTGTCGCGCGCACGGGCGACCAGACCCGCCGCTTCCAGACGCTTGATCAAAGGGGTGAGGGTGTTGGATTCGAGGAACAGCCGCTCGCCCAGCCGGCCCACCGTCTGATCGTCCTCGCGCCATAACAGGCTCAGGACCAGGAACTGGGGATAGGTCAGGCCCATCCTGTCCAGCATTGGCTTGTAGAAGCGGTTGAAAGCCAGGCTGGCGGAATAGGCCGCGAAACACAGCATGTCGTCGACGGCGAACGGCGTTTCGAGGTCGGGGGAGGATTGACTCATGGATCAATAATAATCGCGCGCGATCTAATCGCAAGCTTGACGATCCTGCATGCAAGGCCTATCCAACCGCTCGCGATTAAATCGTGCGCGATCTTTCTTGTCGTCTCAAAGGAGCCCTCATGTCCATCAACGTCCTGTACCGCACCTCCGCCGTTGCAACGGGCGGCCGCGACGGCCGCGTCGTCACAACCGACGGGTCGCTGGACCTGGCGCTCGGTCTGCCCGAGGAGATGGGCGGAGCCGGCAAGGGCGCCAACCCCGAACAACTCTTCGCCGCCGGCTATGCCGCCTGTTTCCTCAGCGCCCTGAAACTGGTGGCCTCGCAGAAGGGTCAGGCCCAGGCCGCCGCCGATGCGACGATCAAGGCCACCGTCGGCATCGGCCCCCGCAGTGACAAGGGGTTCGGCCTGGAAGTCGAACTGGAAGCCGGACTGCCGGGTGTGGCGCGTGAGGACGCTGTGGCCCTGGTGGAAGAGGCGGATGCGATCTGCCCCTATTCGCACGCGGTGCGGGGCAATGTGGTCGTCACGCTGACAGTGGCCGAATAGTCCCGTTTTCACCCCTGGAGGGGGAGGGGGTTCGGACCGGAGCGGGTTTCACCGGCAGGCCGGACCGCATGCCGCGCCCTTCACCCGTCGCACAGCAACAACGGCGACGCCGCGTGTTCGAACCCTCTCCCGACAGGAGAGGGTTCTACTGTTTGGGAACCAATCGCCACATGTGGAGGGGGTGGCGGACCGTGCCGGCCTCGGCGCCGGCCGCGTCGCCGCGGCCCATGTAGAGGTCGGCGCGCACCGGACCGCGGATGGCCGAGCCGGTGTCGAGCGCCATGGCCAGACCGCGATAGGAGGCCGTGGCGCCGCGGAGATGTCCTCCGTCCGCGTCCAGCCAGACCAGTTCGCCGTAACGCCACTGGGAGGGATCGACGGCGATGGCCCGACGCTCGGTCAGGGGAATGCCCGCCGCCCCCGGCGGATGGCCGTTGTCGTCCGGATCCAGGCGGAAGAAGATGTAACGCGGGTTCAGGGCCATGACGGCCTGAGCCTCGTAACCCCGGTGATCGGCCAGCCAGCCTCGAATGGCGTCGCCGGAGGTTCCGTTCTCCGGCAGCAGGCCCTGACGCGCCATGGGACGGGCGATGCCGACGAAGGTCTTGCCGTTGTCTGCCGCATAGGCCGCTCGGCCCCGTGTCCCGTCCTCGAAGGTCAGATAGCCCGAGCCCTGAATCTGCAGGAAGAACAGGTCCTCGGCCCTCATCCAGGCGAGGGCCTGGTCGGGCCGGGCGTTGGATTCGATGGTCGCCCGGTCGCCGGCCCCGCGGGGATCGGCGGGCTTGGGCAGGACAGGGGCCGAGAACTCGGCGTCCGGAGCGCGCCGGGCCGGATATTCCGGCGCGAAATAGGAAGTCAGCAGGCCCGGTCGACCGTCGTGGGTGCGGGCCGGGACGGCGCTGAAACTGGCCTCGAAGAAGGCGCGAGCGTCCGAGGGGGTCACCGTGGTCGCCGTGTTCATCGCCTGGGCGCGGGCGCAGACGGCTTGCCCGGCGGCGTCTCGGGCGGCGGTGCAGCCGTCGACATAGGCGCGGAAGGCGGCGAGATGATCCTCGTCGCTCCAGCCCGGCAGGACCGCGGGACTGAGGGCGTTGGACGGCGAGGGCCGGGGCGCGTCAGGCGTCGGCGACGGCACATAGGGCCGGGGGCCTGTCAGCGGTCCTGTCGCGCCGGGCGTCGTCGGCGTGTTTGGGGTCATGGGGCCGGTCGAGCAGGCCGCCGCCGCCAGAACCGACGCGAGCGTCGTCGCCCACCGCGCACCATGGCGCGCGCGATGGAACGCGCAGGGGCGCCCCAACGGCCAGCCCGCCGACATCAGGCGTTGGCCGGCTCGACGCGGGCCAGGACCCAGTTGGGGTCCGAAGCGCCCAGGGTGCGTTCGAAGGTCCAGTGTTCAGCCGTGCGGCGTTCCTCGACCATCGGCTCGCCGGTGACGGAATCGGCGCTGTCGCCCGAGGCCTTGGTGACGCGGCTGCGCAACTCGGCGAGGAAACGGACCTTGGCCACGGCCTTGTCGCCCTCGGCGGTGGCGCCCTCCAGATCGGCGCGGGGCGGGAAGAGGAATTCGACCGTCTCGGTCTCGCCCCGCGTCTCGCGCGCCGAGATGCCGGCGTCGAAGGAGGCCATGACGTTCGGGGTCAGCAGGGGCTTGAGCGCGGCGCGGTCGCCAGCGGCGTAGCCGCGCACGATGGTCTCATAGGCCTGACGAGCGCCTTCGACGAAGCGGTTGGGATCGAAGGCCGGGTCGCGCGCCTTCAGCCCGGCGATCGAGGCCAGGGTGGCGGCGTCCAGGGCCGGGGTCTTGGAGGCTTCGGGCGTGGCCGACGGCGAGGCCGGCAGGACCTTGGCGTCCTCCTGCGGCTGACGGCCGACCCTCTTGCCCAGCACGTTGTAGAGCTGGAACAGGACGATCGCCGCGATGACGGCGAAGATCACGATCTGGAATTGGACCGGCAAGGGGACTTCCTGACTGTCGGCGCGTGAGCAATGGGTGCGCCATAGGGACGATTAGGGGCACATATAGGGCGACGCAAGGCGGCGCGCGCCCCCCGGCAAGCGAGCGGCGTTGCGGCCAAGCGTCTCGGCGTGTTAGTCGCGGCGCCTTATTCCCGGCCCAATGGGCCCTTTTTCGTAGTCGAAGACGCCCATGACCGACGCCGTCCCGCCCGCCGAAACCCCCGCCGGAGCCCAGCCGCAGCAAGGCCAGCCCGCCGGCCCCGGCTTCCGTATCCTGGCTCAGTACGTCCGCGACTTCTCGTTCGAGAACCCGCGCGCGCCGGAATCCCTGCGCATCGACGGCAAGCCCGCCATCGACCTGGGCGTGGAGATGGCGGCCCAGGGCCGTCCGGACGGCCTGTTCGAACTGGACCTGAAACTGTCGATCAAGGCGACCCACGAGAACCAGCCGGTCTTCCACGTGGAGCTGGTCTATGGCGGCCTGTTCGAACTCGCCAATGTCCGCGAGCAGGACATCGAGCCGCTGCTGCTGATCGAATGCCCGCGCTACCTGTTCCCGTTCGCCCGCGAGATCATCTCGGGCGCGACGGCGGACGGCGGCTTCTATCCGCCCTTCATGCTGGACCCGATCGACTTCGCGGCCATCTATATCGCGCGCCAGCAGCAGATCGCCCAGCAGCCCGTCGAGACCGGCCAGGCTTAGGCCCCGCCAAAATTCCAAACGAAGAGGGCGGCTCGGAAACGAGCCGCCTTTTTTGTTCGGATTCTAGACCGCCGTCTCTTCGACGGCCTTCACCCCATAGGCGTCCCACAGGGTGTGGTCCTTCAGATTGGCGGCGAGGAAGGCGATGTGAAGGGCGTGTTCGGCCTCGGTCGACCGGGCCGCCAAGGGGTTAGGCCGGGCGCCATAGGCCGCGATTTCCGCCGGACCGCCTCCGGCGCGGCCGCCGACCGGGCCGGACGACAGGTCCAGGACCCGTTCCTTGCCGCCGCGCAGTTCCAGATAGACCTCGGCCAGCAGACGGGCGTCGATCAGGGCGCCGTGCAGGGTGCGTTCGACCAGTGAGACCTTGAACCGCTTGCAGAGGGCGTCCAGCGAGTTCGGCATGCCCGGGAAACGGGTCTGGGCCAGTTTCAGAGTGTCGATCCAGCGGTCCTCGCCGGTGACGGGCCGGCCGCACAGCCGATATTCGTAATCGATGAAATTCCGGTCGAAATTGGCGTTGTGCGCGATCATCTGCGCGTCGCCGATGAATTCGATCAGGTCGTCGGCGATCTCGTGGAATTTCGGCGCGTCCTTCACCTTCTCGTCAGTGATGCCGTGGACCCGTATGGCGTCGGCGGGGATCAGCCGCTCGGGATTTACGAAACGGTGGAAGGTGCGACCGGTCGGCAGCAGGTCCTGGATCTCGATACAGCCGACCTCGATCAACCGATCGCCCGTCTTGGGGTCGAAGCCGGTGGTTTCGGTATCCAGAACAATCTCGCGCGCCATGCCCCACTTAATGGGGGCGTTTGTCTTCCGGCGAAAGAGTCGCCTGGCCTCGGCGCGGAGATATCCACGTCGGATCCAGCACTGTCGCAACCACAGCACGGACATCGGCGCGGGCGGCCTCCAGTCCGCGGCCCGTGTCGATGACGAAGTCGGCGCGGGCGCGCTTTACAGCGTCGGGCGTCTGGCGGGCCAGGATGGCCTCGAACCGGTCGCGTGTCATGCCGGGCCGGGCCAGCACGCGTTCGGCCTGGATGGCGGCGTCTGCGCTGACCACCACCACCGCGTCCACCCCGGCGTCGCCCCCGGTCTCGAACAGCAGCGGGATATCCAGCACGGCCAGTTCAACGCCCGACGCCCGCGCGGCCTCGAGGTCGGCGGCGCGACCCTGGGCCACCAGGGGATGGACGATGGATTCCAGCCGACGGAAGGCGGACTCGTCGCGACCCAGGGCCTCGGCGAGACGGGTGCGGTCGACAGCCCCGTTCACGATCACGCCGGGGAAGGCGGTGCCAACGGGATCGACCGCCGCTCCGCCGGGGGCGTAGAGGCGGTGAACAGCGTCATCGGCGTTCCAGACCAGGGCGCCCAGTTCGGCGAACATGGCGGTGGTCGTCGACTTGCCCATGCCGATGGAGCCGGTGAGGCCGAGCAGGATCACGCTGCGTCTCCGAGGCGGGCCAGCACCCGTTCGCGAACGTCCGTGGCCGGCGCCGCACGGCCGAAGATGGCCTCGAACGAGGGGCGCGCCTGGCCGATGAGCATGGCCAGGCCGTCCACGCCGATCAGGCCGCGTGCACGCGCCCGGGCCAGAAGCGGCGTCTCCAGCGGACGATAGGTCATGTCCATGACCACGGTCCCGACGTCGAGCAGGCCCACGTCCAGATCCGGGCGGACGCTGAGGGCGTTGACGATCAGGACGGCGCCCGAAAAGGCCGTCGACCCTTCGGCGATCGCAACGGCGGGGCCGAGATCGGCCGCCAGCCGTTCGGCCCGATCACGCGACCGATTGACGATCCGGACTTGCGCACCGGCCAGGGCCAGGGCGCCCGCCGCCGCTCGCGCCGCGCCGCCCGCGCCCAGAATGACGACGGACCGCCCCGCGACGTCCAGCGCCGGCGCCTGTTCGGCCAAGGCGTTCATCAGGCCGTAACCGTCGGTGCTGTCGGCCCGGAGGCGGCCGTTCTCGAACACCAGCAGATTGGCGGATCCGACTAGCCGGGCGGCGTCCGAGACCTCGTCGGCGGCGGCGAAGGCCTGTTCCTTGTACGGGGCGGTGACATTCAGGCCACGCAGCTCGCCCGCGCGACCCCGGTCGAGCAGGGCGGCGAAGGCCTCGGCGCTTTCAGCGCCGTGGGCGACATAACGCGCGTCCAGACCGGCGGCCTCGATCCAAGTGGTATGGATCAACGGACTGAGCGAATGGGCGATGGGGTGCCCGCTGACGCCGGCCTGGATCGTCATGCCGCCAGCACCCCCGCGCGTCGCAGTTCGGCCAGGACCGGCCACAGGGGCAGGCCCAGGACGGTGAAATAGTCGCCGTCCACCGCCTCGAACAGCTGGGAGCCCAGGCCCTCCAGCCGATAGGAGCCGACACAGGTCAGGAGCGCCTTGCCCTCGGCGGCCAGATAGGCGTCGAGGAAGGCGTCTGAGAAGTCGCGCATCCGCATCTGGACGGTGTCGACGCCGGACCAGACGACCTGGCCCCTGATCGCCAAGGCGGCGCCGGAGTGGAGCTGGTGCGGCTTGCCGCGCATCGACTTCAGTCGGTCGCGAGCGGCGTCGAGGGATCTGGCCTTGGAGACCAGGCCTCCGTCGAAGGCCAGGGTCTGGTCCGAGCCCAGGACCCAGGCGGTCTGGTCGTCGCGGGACACGGCAAGGGCCTTGGCCTCGGCGAGGCGGACGGCGAGGGCGGCGGCGTCCAGATCGGTCGAGGCGGCCTTGATCGCCTCCTCGTCCACGTCCGCGACGCGGATGTCGAACGGCACGCCGGCGTTCTCCAGCATGGCGCGACGGGCGGCGCTCTTGGACGCCAGGATCAGGGTTTCGCGCTCAAGCAGCCCGAAGGGCGGTAGCGCATCAGGAATGTCGTTCACCAGGTCGTCCCGATCTTGTGGTTCCGATGTTCGGACAGCAGGTTGGTGATGGCCGCCGCCGTCTCCTCCACCGAACGTCGGGTCACGTCGATGGTGGGCCATCCGCGGCGTTCGAAGGCGCGTTTGGCCTTGATGGTTTCGTCGCGAACGGAATCCTGGTCCGTATAATTGGACGACTGGTTGGCGTTCAGATTGTCGATCCGGTTGCGACGGATCTGCACCAGCCGATCGGGCGAAACCGTCAGGCCGATCACCAGGGGCTTGGTCAGTTTGGTCAGGCGTTCGCCGTCTTCCTGTCCAGGCACCAGAGGGACGTTGGCCGCGCGGATGCCGCGGTGGGCCAGATAGATGCAGGTCGGGGTCTTGGACGTGCGGCTGACCCCGCACAGGACGACGTCGGCGCCCTCCAGCTGGTCCAGGCTGCCCTGACCGTCGTCATAGGCCATGGCGAAGTCCAGCGCGGCGATGCGGTTGAAATATTCATGGTCCAGGGCGTGCTGGGCGCCGACACGGGTCGACAAGGCCGCGCCCAGATAACGGGACATGGCCCCGACCAGAGGATCCAGGGCGCCGATCTGGGGCATGTCCAGGCGACGGCAGCCCTCTTCCAGCTGTTCTCGCAGGTCGCGATCGACGAGGGTGTGCAGCACCACCCCCGGCGCGGCCGCCACCTCGTCCAGCACCCGCTCCATCTGTTTCGCGGAGCGGACGAGGGCGTAGATATGCTCGATCGGAATGACCCCGTCGAAACGCGCCGTCACCGCCTTGGCCATGGCGTTCAGAGTCTCGCCGGTGGAATCCGACACCAGATGGACGTGGAAATAGGTGGCGAGGCGCAGGCCGGGGGGACGGGCGGGGCTCATTCGGGCTGTAGACTCCCTGTGGACAGGCCGGGGACGACGGAGGGGCGACGGGGGACCGCCGAGGCGCCGTTTCTCTTAGCCGCTGATCGACCGGGCCGCGAGCGGGGATGAAGGTGGATGACGCCCTTCGTCCGATCCCGGTTCATCCATAGGCGGAAAACCGGTTTTGCCCTCGCTGTGGAAAATCCTAATGGAAGGTTAACGTCACTTAACCCCGTTCACAGCCGCAGAGCCGCGCAAACCCTTGTCCGTTAAGGATTCGTTAGGGATTGTCCACCGGCTGGATAATGGCGTTCGACATCCCCGTTAAGCATTCGGCCAGCGTGGATATCCGCTTTTGTTCCGTGGGCGAGGCCAGAGTCTTCCCCGGGTTTCCACGGCCCTACCTGCTACTTCGAATCTTTTAATTCTTAATCTGATTAGGGATTGAGAGCGGGGGGCTGTGACCTTAATCGTCCGGCATGACCGATCCGACCCAGACCCCTGACCAGACGCCCGTGATGATCCGGGCTCTCCGAGGCGAGACTCTGGACCGTCCGCCCGTCTGGTTCATGCGTCAGGCCGGGCGTTACCTGCCGGAATACCGACGTCTGAGAGCCGAGGCGCCGGATTTCATCGCCTTCTGTCTGAACCCCGAGATGGCGGCCGAGGCGACGCTTCAGCCGATGCGTCGGTTCGGCTTCGATGCGGCCATCGTCTTTGCGGACATACTGTTGATCCCGCGCGCCCTGGGCCAGGAGGTCTGGTTCGAGACGGGGGAGGGGCCGCGTCTGGGCGAGATGCCGATCCCCGGCCGTATGGCCGAACTGGCACCTGCTGCGGGTGAGCACCTGTCGTCCGTGGGCGAAACCCTGTCGATCGTGCGCGCAGCTCTTGAGCCCGAGCGCGCCCTGATCGGTTTCGCCGGCGCGCCCTGGACGGTGGCCACCTATATGTTGGACGGCGAACACCGGACCATCGGCAAGGGCGAGCGCGCCCAGGCCCGCACCTACGCCTATGCCGAACCGAAACGGGTGGACGAGACGCTGGAGGTTCTGGTCGAGGCCACGGCCCGGTATCTGAAGATGCAGGCCGACGCCGGCGCCCAGGTGCTGAAGATCTTCGAGAGCTGGGCCGAGGGCCTGCCGGACGACCTGTTCGAAAGACTGGTCCTGAAGCCCCACCAGGCGCTTGTCAGGCGCACCCGGGAGCTTGGGGTCACTGTGCCCCTGATCGGCTTCCCACGGGGCTCTGCGGCGCTTGCAGAGCGGTATGCGCAGGAGGTTGAGGTCGACGCCGTGGCCCTGGACACCGCCTGCCCCCTGGAGGTCGGCAAACGGGTTCAGGCGATCAAGCCGATCCAGGGGGCGCTGGACCCCCTGCTGCTCCGCGCCGGCGGTGATCTGCTGGACCGCCGCGTCGATCAGCTGATGGAGGCCTGGGGCCAGGGACCGTGGGTGTTCAACCTGGGCCACGGCATCCTGCCGGACGTGCCGATCGACCATGTCGAACAGGTGCTGAAACGGATCGGCGCCCAATGACCGGACCGGCGGGGAGCGAGCTGAAGGGCCGCCGCATCGCCGTGGTCCTGTTCAATCTGGGCGGACCGGACGACCAGGCCTCGGTGAAACCCTTCCTGTTCAACCTGTTCAACGATCCGGCCATCATCGGCCTGCCCGGCCTGATCCGCACGCCCCTGGCCAAGATGATCTCCAGCCGGCGCGAAGAAACGGCCCAGGCCAATTATCGGCTGATGGGCGGCGGCTCGCCCCTGTTGCCCGAGACCCGCCGTCAGGCCGAAGCGCTGGAGGCGGTGCTGAACGCCCGGCTTGACCGGGACGAGGTCCGTGTCTTCATCGCCATGCGCTACTGGAACCCGCTGACCGAGGAGACGGCGGCGGACGTGGCGGTGTTCGGGCCGGACGAGGTGGTGCTGCTGCCGCTGTATCCGCAGTATTCGACGACGACGACCGAATCCTCGCTGAAGATCTGGAACCAGGTCTATACCGGCTCGGGCGTCAGCCGGGCCGTCTGCTGCTATCCCGAGGCCGGGGGCTGGATCGCCGCCCAGGCCGAGGCGGTCTGCGAAAAGCTGGACCAGGCGGGCGAGGCGCCGGTGCGGGTGTTGTTCTCGGCCCACGGCATCCCCGAGAAACTGGTGACCGGCAAGGGCGACCCCTATCAGGAACAGGTCGAGACGACCGTCGCCGCCGTGATCGCTGCGGTCGAGGCGGCGCGGGGGCCGATCGACCACCAGATCTGCTACCAGAGCCGGGTCGGGCCGATGAAATGGCTGGGGCCGTCGACGCCCGAGGCGATCAAGGCGGCGGCGGACGACGGGCTGGGCGTGGTGGTGGCGCCGGTCGCCTTCGTCTCCGAACACGTCGAGACGCTGGTCGAGCTGGATATCGAATATGCGGAACTGGCTCGAGAAAAAGGGGCCAGTCCCTATTTGCGCTCGGCAGCTGTCGGGGACAGCCCCCTGTTCGTCGAGGCTCTGGCCGAGGCGACGCTGGGCGCTCTGGGCTGCGCCGGGGTCAATCCGTTCGGCGGGGGATGCCGGGCGGACTGGAAATCCTGTCCCCACAAGCGAGGGAAACAAGCGGCATGAACACCTATGATCTGGTGCGGGGCCTGCACATCCTGGCGGTGATCGCCTGGATGGCGGGGATGCTGTTCCTGCCGCGCCTCTACGCCTATGACGCCGAACAAAACGCCAAGCCCGAGCCGCTGAAGTCCGAGATGCAGGGTCTGCTGCGGGTCTGGCAGACGCGGCTGCTGCGGATCATCGTCAATCCGGCCATGATCCTGGCCTTTGTCTTCGGCGGCTGGCTGCTGTGGCTGCGGAGCGGCGAGGGGGCGGACTGGAGCTTCGCGCATCAGCCCTGGATGGTGACCAAGCTGGTCGGGGTCTTCCTGCTGGCCGGCTGGCACGGTTTTCTGGCCGGACAGAGGAAGAAGATCGCCGCGGGGACGTCGAAATATTCCGGCAGGTTCTGGCGGATGACCAACGAGATCCCGTTCGTCCTGGCGATCGTCATGGTGCTGTCGGTGACGACGGAATGGACCTTCAGGTGACTGAACCTCTCCCTCCCCGGGACGGGGAGGGTGGCCGAGTGTAGCGAGGTCGGGTGGGGGCGACAGAGTGACGCCCAGCGATCATTCTCTCATCAGGAAGGCGCGGCCTTCTGGGCCGCCCCCACCCCGTCGCTGCGAGACGACCCTCCTCGGAGCGGGGAGGGAGAATATTGAAGCCACGCTCCGCTTGACCTGATCCCCCGCCTGTGGTTCCGCTGGCGGTGAACCGTTCGGCCTTTGCGTCGGCGGTCCCTCTCTCTTCGCGACGCCCGCCGGTATCGACCCGCGGGAACCCGCCGCGCCTCCCTTCGGCCGAAAGGCCAGACATTTCCAGATACCCGACGCCGCACGTCCCCGTGCGCGCGACCGCGAGCCTGCATCATGACCGACGTCCGCGACACTAATCCCGAAACCCCGGAGACGGACCCGGCCGTCGAGGCCACCCACCACGGCGCAGCCCATGAGGCTGGCGAGGCCGCCGGCGCCGATTCCGGTGTGGACACTACGGCCGAGGACGACGAGGACGGCGAACCGGTGGTGGCTAACGGCCGCATCACCCTGGCCGAACTGAACGAGAAGACGCCGGCCGATCTGGTCGCCTTCGCCGAACAGCTGGAGGTCGAGAACGCCTCGAACCTGCGCAAGCAGGACCTACTGTTCGCCATCCTCAAGGCCCTGGCCGACGAGGAAGTCGAGATCATCGCCGACGGCGTGCTGGAGATCCTGCCGGACGGCTTCGGCTTCCTGCGCAGCCCCGACGCCAACTATCTGCCCGGCCCGGACGACATCTATGTCTCGCCGTCGCAGATCCGCCGCTTCGGCCTGCGCTCGGGCGACACCGTCCACGGCGCCGTGCGCGGCCCGCGCGAGGGCGAGCGTTACTTCGCCCTGCTGAAGGTCGACACGATCAATCTGGAAGACCCGGAACTGGTCAAGACCAAGGTCCTGTTCGACAACCTGACGCCCCTCTATCCCGAGGAGCGGCTGCACATGGAAATCCAGGATCCGACCCTGAAGGACCGTTCGGGCCGGGTCATCGACATCGTCGCGCCGCTAGGCAAGGGCCAGCGCTGCCTGATCGTGGCGCCGCCGCGCGTCGGCAAGACGGTGATGCTGCAGAACATCGCCAAGTCGATCGAGCGGAACCACCCCGAGGTCTTCCTGATCGTCCTGCTGATCGACGAGCGTCCGGAAGAAGTGACGGACATGCAGCGCACGGTGAAGGGCGAGGTCGTGGCCTCGACCTTCGACGAGCCGGCAACCCGCCACGTGGCTGTCGCCGAGATGGTGATCGAAAAGGCCAAACGTCTGGTTGAGCACAAGAAGGACGTGGTGATCCTGCTGGACTCCATCACCCGTCTGGGGCGCGCCTACAACGCCACCGTCCCGTCGTCGGGCAAGGTGCTGACCGGCGGCGTCGACGCCAACGCCCTGCAGCGGCCGAAACGCTTCTTCGGCGCCGCGCGCAATGTCGAGCAGGGCGGGTCTCTGACCATCATCGCCACGGCCCTGATCGACACCGGCAGCCGCATGGACGAGGTGATTTTCGAAGAGTTCAAGGGCACGGGTAACAGCGAAATCGTGCTGGACCGCAAGGTCGCCGACAAGCGGATCTTCCCGGCCATCGACGTGCTGAAGTCGGGCACCCGCAAGGAAGACCTGATCACGCCGAAGGACCAGCTGGCCAAGACCTATGTCCTGCGCCGCATCCTGAACCCGATGGGTCCGCAGGACGCGATCGAATTCCTGCTCGACAAGTTGCGTCAGTCGAAGAACAATTCGGACTTCTTCCAGTCGATGAATACGTAATCGCGTTATCCGTCTCCGGACGTTTCACGTGGAACAGAGGGCCCCGGCATGAAGGTTCAGATCGAGATCGATTGCACCCCGGCCGAGGCCCGCGCCTTTCTGGGGTTGCCGGATGTGACCCCGCTGAACGAGGCCATGGTCGCCGAGATGCAGAAGCGGATGGAGGCCAATGTCGCCGCCATGCAGCCCGACGAGTTGATGAAGACCTGGACCAGTTTCGGGCTTCAGGCCCAGGACCAGTTCCGCCGTCTGATGGAAGCGGCGGTGAAATGATTACGGCTCCTCCCCCATTGGGGGAGGGGTACCGCCCGAAGGGTGGTGGAGGGGGCCAGCCGCCCCGCCGGTGTCTGGGGCCAGCCCCCTCCACCGCTGCGCGGTCCCCCTCCCCCGATGGGGGAGGAATACAATGACCCAGGACACCATCTTTGCTCTCGCCACCCCGCCCGGTCGTGGGGCCATCGCCGTGCTGAGGCTGTCGGGACCGGCGGTGGCGCCGACGCTCGAAGCCCTGGGCGCGACCAAGCTTAAGCCGCGCATGGCCTCGGTCCGCGACCTGAGTCAGGACGGCCAACATATCGACCAGGCCCTGGTCCTGCGCTTCGTCGCCCCCCATTCCTACACCGGCGAGGACTCGGCCGAACTTCATCTGCACGGCGGCAGGGCGGTCGTCGAGGCCGCGAGCCGGGCCTTGATCGCTTTGGGCGTGCGGCCTGCCGAGCCGGGAGAGTTCACGCGGCGCGCCTTCCAGAACGGGCGGATGGACCTGGCCCAGGCCGAGGCGGTGGCCGATCTGATCGACGCCGAGACCACGGCCCAGGCGAAACAGGCCCTGGGGCAGCTGGACGGGAAGCTGAGCGAAACCTACGCCGGGTTCCGTCGCGACCTGTTGCACGCCCTGGCCCTGGTCGAGGCCGAGATCGATTTTCCCGATGAAGAGGTGCCGGACAATCTGGCGCGAACGGCGGGGCCGGTGCTGGAGCGGCTGGCGGCCGATCTGCGTCGGGCGGTCGACACCGGTCGGCGCGGCGAGCGGGTTCGCGACGGCTATCGCATCGTCCTGATCGGTGAGACCAACGCCGGCAAGTCGTCGCTGTTCAACGCCCTGGTCGCACGCGAGGCGGCGATCGTCACCCCCATCGCCGGGACGACACGCGACGTGCTGGACGCTGATCTGGTGATCGGCGGCTACGCCGTGACCTTGTCAGACACGGCCGGTCTGCGAGACAGCGCCGACCCGGTCGAGGCCGAGGGGGTGCGCCGTGCGCGGGCGCGGGCGGAGGGTGCGGATCTTCGTCTGTGGGTTCGGGCGCCGGGCGACCCCGAAGGGACAGCGGCCGAATACGCCCAGCCCGGCGATCTGGTCGTGGCCAACAAGGCGGACCTGAGCGTCGATAATGTCGACAGCGGCTTTGAGACGGTGCGCGTCAGCACGGCGAGCGGGGAGGGGCTGACCGGCCTGCATGACTGGATCGCCGCCCGGCTGGCGCGCGACCTGTCCGGCGCCGACTTCCCGGCCGTGACGCGAGAGCGGCACCGGCTGCGCCTGACGGAGGCCCTGGCGGGGGTCGAGGCGGGACGGGCGGCTCTGGAGATCGCGCCGGAGATGGCGGGCGATGATCTCCGCCGCGCCGCCGAAGCCCTGGCGCGGGTTACCGGGGCCATCGGGGTTGAGGATATTCTGGGCCAGGTCTTCTCGACCTTCTGTATCGGCAAGTGAGTCTGGCTTAGCCATACCGGTGTTTCACGTGAAACAGCCAAGGTTATACCGGCGTTCACCGACCGGCTGTTGAGCGGCCACGCTGGTGAAATCCGTGCTTTTGCCCTATGTGGCGCGGATGAACTCCCCGACTGAAATCTCCTTCGACGTCGTCGTCATCGGCGGCGGCCACGCCGGCTGTGAAGCGGCGGCGGCTTCGGCACGCGCCGGAGCCCGAACCGTCCTGCTGACCCAGAAGCTGGAGACCATAGGCGAAATGTCCTGCAACCCGGCCATAGGCGGTCTGGGCAAGGGACACCTGGTCCGCGAGATCGACGCCCTGGACGGGGTGATGGGGCGGCTGGCCGATGTGTCGGGCATCCAGTTCCGTCTGCTGAACCGGTCCAAGGGCGCGGCCGTGCGCGGCCCCCGCAGCCAGATCGACCGTCGTCTGTACCGCGAAGCCATGCAGGCCGAACTGGCGGCGACCCCGAACCTGACCCTGATGGCGGGCACGGCCGAGGGACTGGTGCTGGACGGCGACCGGGTGATTGGGGTCACGACCGGGGCAGGAGAGACCGTGCGGGCCGGGGCCGTGGTCCTGACGACCGGCACCTTCCTGAACGGGGTCATCCATCGCGGCGAGGAACGGATTCCCGCCGGCCGCCACGGCGAGGATCCGTCGACGGGTCTGGCGGCCGATCTGCACGCGGCGGACCTGATGATGGGCCGGCTGAAGACCGGCACGCCGGCGCGTCTGGACGGGCGGACCATCGCCTGGGACCGGCTGGAGATGCAGCAGGCGGACGAGAGCCCTTCGGCCTTCTCCTTCCTGACCGACAGGATCGAGGTGCCGCAGATCGCCTGCGGCGTGACGCACACGACCGAGGAGACCCACCGGATCATCGCCGAGAACCTGGGCGAGAGCGCCGTCTATGGCGGCAAGCTTTCGGGCCGGGGACCTCGGTACTGCCCCTCGATCGAGGACAAGGTGGTGCGGTTCGCCGACAAGACCAGCCACCAGATCTTCCTGGAGCCCGAGGGGCTGGACGATCCGACCGTCTATCCGAACGGCATCTCGACCTCGGTGTCCGAGGCGACCCAGCTGGCCTTCCTGCGGACCATCCCCGGTCTCGAGGCCGTGGAGGTGTTCCGCTACGGCTACGCCATCGAATACGACTATGTGGATCCGCGCGAGTTGAGCCCGGCGTTGGAGGTCAAGAAACGGCCCGGTCTCTATCTGGCCGGCCAGATCAACGGCACGACCGGATACGAGGAGGCGGCGGCCCAGGGGCTCATGGCCGGGCTGAACGCGGCCCGATCTGCGGCGGGGCAGGGGCCTGTGATCCTGGGCCGGGACCAGGCCTATATTGGGGTGATGATCGACGATCTGGTGACCCGGGGCGTGACCGAACCCTATCGGATGTTCACCAGCCGGGCCGAGTATCGACTGACCCTGCGGGCCGACAATGCGGACCAGAGGCTGACGCCTCTGGCCATCGACCTGGGCATTGTCAGCGAGGCCCGGCGCACGCGGTTCGAGGCCAAGGCCGGGAAACTGTCCGTGGCCGGTGTTGTTTCACGTGAAACCCTGTTCACCCCCAAGGCGGCCAACGCCCTGGGGATTCCGGTCAACGCCGACGGCCGCCGTCGGTCGATGCGCGAGCTGCTGGCCTTCCCGGAAGTCACCTTGACGAACTTCGAGGCGGCGGTTCCGGCCGTGGCCGACTGGGACGCGGAGGTCCGCGAGCAGGTCGAGATCGACGCCGGTTACGCCAACTACCTCGACCGCCAGGCCATCGACGCCGAGGCGCTGCGGACGGAGGAGGAGCTGCTGCTGCCCGAGGATCTGGACTATGCGGCGGTCGGCAGTCTGTCGAACGAGGTCAAGGAGAAGCTGGCCCGCATCCGGCCGCGCACCCTGGGCCAGGCCGGACGGATCGAGGGCATGACCCCCGGCGCCCTGACGGCCCTGCTGGCCCATGTGAAGAAGGCTCCGAAGGCGGTCGCCGCCTGATGCTGGATATGATCGAGAAGCTGGAGGCGGGACGCGCCGCCTTCCAGCAGAAGACCGGGGCGACTCCGGAACAGATGGCCGATCTGGAGGCTTTCCGCATTCGTCTGGCGGAGGCCAATGAGGTGATGAATTTGGTGGGTCCCGACAGCCTGCCGGACTTCTGGAACCGCCACGCGTGGGACAGCGCCCAACTGTTGACCCTTGCGCCGGAGGCTCTGACCTGGGCCGATCTGGGCGCGGGGGCCGGTTTTCCCGGCGTGGTCCTGACCATATTGATGAAAGGACGGGCTGGGGGCCATGTCTGGCTGATCGACAGCCTGGGCAAACGCTGCCGCTTCCTGCAGGAGGTCGTCGATTCCCTGGCCCTGCCGGCGACGGTGATCAACGGCCGGGCCGAGGAACAGTCCGTCAAATGCGACATCGTCACCGCCCGCGCGGTGGCGCCGATGGACAAGCTGCTGGGTTATGCACAGCCCTACTTTGAAAGGGGTGCACAAGGTCTGTTCCTGAAGGGAGAGAGGGCCGAATCGGAGTTGATCGAAGCAAGGAAATCCTGGCATTTCGACGCTGAACTGGCCCCGTCGCAAAGCGACCCGCGCGGCCGTATCGTGACAGTCCGGAGTGTTCGACGTGCCCGCCCCAAGCGCTAGAAAGCTGCCTGCCCGAGTCCTCGCCGTATCCAATCAGAAGGGCGGCGTGGGCAAGACCACGACCGCCATCAATCTTGGCACGGCCCTGGCCGCCATCGGCAAGCGGGTCCTGATTGTGGACATGGACCCCCAGGGCAACGCCTCCACGGGCCTGGGTGTTCCACGTGAAACACGGCGGGTCACCATATATGATGTGGTGGTGGATCAGCGGATCATTGATGACGCGGCGGTTCAGACGACCGTTCCAGGTCTGTGGATCGTGCCGGCCGATGCCGACATGTCCGGCGTGGAGATTGAGCTGAGCCAGGCGGATCGTCGATCCTATCGGCTTCGTGACGCGCTTCGTGCTCACGACGACGGCCCTACCGCGTATGACTATGTCCTGATCGACTGCCCGCCCTCGTTGAACCTGCTGACGCTGAACGCCATGGCGGCGGCGGATGCGGTGCTGGTGCCTCTTCAGTGCGAATTCTTCGCCCTGGAAGGGTTGAGCCAGCTGATGCGCACCATCGACATGGTCAAACAGAGCCTGAATCCATCGTTGGAGATCCAGGGCCTGGTCCTGACCATGTACGATCGTCGCAGCGCCCTGTCGGGTCAGGTGGCCAACGACGTGCGGGCTCACTTCGGCGACAAGGTCTATGACAGCGTCATTCCCCGCAATGTGCGCGTGGCCGAGGCCCCGTCCTTCGGAAAGCCGGCCCTGATCTATGATCTGAAATGCGCCGGCAGCCAGGCCTATCTGCGCCTGGCGAAGGAAGTGGTGAAGCGTGAGCGTCAGCGGCTGAAACTCGCTGCCTAATTCGCCGCCTGATCGCGGCCTTCGGGTATCAAGTAGAAGAAACGGAACAGTATCTTGGCTGAACGACAAAGAGGTCTGGGACGCGGTCTGTCGGCCCTTATGGGCGAGAACGTCGAGGCGCCGGTGGCGTCGGGCGCGACCCTGCCGTCCGGCGTGCAGCGCGTGCCGATCGAGAGCCTGAAGCCCAATCCGGACCAGCCGCGCAAGATCTTCACCCAGGAACATCTGGAAGAACTGACCGCCTCGATCCGCGACAAGGGGGTGCTTCAGCCGATCCTGGTGCGGTCGCAGCCGGGCGAGGACGGGGTCTGGCAGATCATCGCCGGCGAACGCCGCTGGCGCGCCTCGCAGGCCGCGCGCCTGACCGAGGTGCCGATCGTCGTCCACGAGATGGACGACGTCGAGGTTTTCGAAGTCGCCATTATCGAAAACGTCCAGCGGGCCGACCTGAACCCGCTAGAAGAGGCCGACGCCTATCGGGTGCTGATGGAACGGTTCGGCCGCACCCAGGACCAGGTGGCGGGCATCGTCGGCAAGAGCCGCAGCCATGTGGCCAACACCCTGCGCCTGTTGCAGCTGCCGGAGGAAGTGCTCTGGTACGTCCGTAACGGCAAGCTGACTGCGGGTCACGCCCGCGCCCTGGTCACTGCGCCCAATGCTGCAGCCCTGGCCGAACAGGCCTTCAACGAGGGTCTGAACGTCCGCCAGGTCGAGGCTTTAGCCCGTCGTGCGGCGGAAGGCCCCAAGCCGGTCAAGCCCAAGCCGGCCGGAACGGTCGAGGGGACGGCTGATGTCGTCGCCCTGCAGCAGGATCTGGCCGACGCCCTGGGTCTGAACGTTCAGCTGAACGACAAGAACGGCAAGGGCGAACTGACCATCCGTTATGGCTCGCTGGAGCAGCTAGACGACCTGTGCCGCCGTTTGATGCGGGGATAGGCCGCCGGGCGTGCTAGGATGAGCGCATGACCGAAGAACACACGCCCACCGCCGCTGAAAAGCTGAAACAGGCGCTCGCCGCCAAGAAGGCCAAGACCGGCCACGGGTTCAACGCCCAGGTCGGCGCCAAGGCCGAGGAGAAGAGCGTCTCCGCCCGCAATGTGGCCATGGCCCAGCCCGCCTTCCGCAAGGCGTCGAAGCGAGGGTGACTTCGTCTCCTCCCCGCGAAGTGGGGAGGGGAACCGCACAGCGGTGGATGGGTTCTGGACACCCCACCGGTCTTCGTTCTTCGCGCCTTAAGAACCCCTCCGTCACGGCGCTGAAGGAGCGCCGCGCCACCTCCCCATCTGCGATTGGGGGGAGACATATGGGGCAGGGCGACTACAGCCCCAATCTGCGGGCCCGGCCGGCGATCTCCAGCAGCAGACGCTCAGCGATCAGCTGATCCGGCATTCCGGTCGTCTTGGTGGCGACGTCGGCGGTGTTGATGCTGTCCATCACCTCGTCCAGGGCCTCCAGCCGCCAGGACCGCGCCTGACGCAGCATTTCGGCCTCCTGTTTCCAGAAGACGCCTGCGGCTTTTGCGGCCTCCTTGGCCCCTGCGCCGTTGGCCTGCAGGATATTGATTCGACGCAGTTTTCCCAGGTGCATGGCGGCGAAACGTACGGCCATGACCGAGGATTCGCCTTCGGCGAAGGCGCGGCGCAGGCCCGACTGGGCCGGGGCGGGGCGGGCGCCGAAGGCCTGGAGGGCGGCGTCGGACAGGGAGGCGTCGGGTTCGACCCCCAGATGCTGTTCCAACTCGTCCATGTCTATGGTGCGGCCCGAGCCGGGGCCGATGAACAGGGCCAGACGCTCGATCTCCTGACGCATCAGGCCGCGTTCGCGGGGCAGGCGGGCGACGAACCGGTCCAGGGCGTCTGAGGTCAGGCCCACCTTGTCGGCGGCTAAAGCCTCTCGCGTCATCCGGGCCACGTCGCCGGTCTCGTCCTCGTAGCAGACGATGCCGACGGCCCCCGTCTCCTTCTCGGCGGCCTTGCGCAGGGCGGATTCACGACCCAGCTGGTCGGCCTCGACCACCATCATGGCGTCGGGGTTGTAGCCGCCCTCGGCGTGGATCTTGAGGGCAGCGGCGACGGCCTTGTCGACACCCGGCTTGACCGTCGACAGCCGGATCCGCACCAGACGTCGCCCGCCCATCAGGGACATGGCGGTCAGGGCCTCTTCCAGCTTCGTCTCGTCGCCGTCGATGTCGCTGTCGGTCAGGACGGTGACGTTGAAGGGGTCGTTCAGGTCCGGCGTGACCGTCCTGCACAGAATCTCGGCCCGTTCAGCGACGCCGGACCGGTCCTTGCCGTGGATCAGGGCCGCCCGGATCGCCGGATCGGGCGCCTTCAGGAAGCGATCGATCTCTGGGCGTTTGGCGAGGATCACTGGTTCGACAGGGCCTGCATGAGGTCGAGCCGGATCAGGCGCGCGAGTTCGGAGGCGGCGCGTTCCTCGCCGTCCTGCTGGGCGGCGATGGCGGCATAGGGCTGATCCGCGGTGGCGTAGGTGGTGGTGACCGTCTCGGTCCCGCCGATGGGCGTGCCGCCCGCAGCCGGAGTCAGAGTCCAGCTGGCCTTGACCGTCAGTTCGTAACGGGTCGCGGTGTCGTCGATCCGGCGGCCCAGCGAGCGGCGGCTTTGCTCGACCTGGGTCGTCAGGCGATACAGGGGCGTGGCGGACCGGTCCCAGGCCAGGGCGTCCTCCAGCTGTTCACGCAGGCGATAACCCAGCCGGTCGTCCTGGGTCGTGACGGCGATACGGCGCAGGGACGAGCCCACGGCCGGTTCGGCGTACATGGGGGTGAAGCCGCAGGCCGACAGGGCCAGAGAGGCCAGAACGGCGAAGGCCGCTGCGATACGCATCAGCCGGCCACCAGATTGACGATGCGGTCCTTGACCACGACGATCTTCTTCACGCTCAGACCCTCCAGACGCGCCTGTACGGTCTCGTCGGCCAGGACGATGGCCTCGACCTCGGCGGGCTCCATGCCGCGCGGCACGCGGATTTCCGCGCGACGCTTGCCGTTGATCTGGATGGGCAGGACCACCTCGTCGTCGGCCGCCAGAGCAGCGTCCCACACGGGCCAGGGCGCGTCCAGAACCATCCCGTCCTCTCCGAGCTGCGACCAGCATTCCTCGGCCAGGTGCGGGGTGAAGGGGGCGACCAGACGGGCCAGGGCCGACAGGGCCTGACGCTTGGCGTCGCCGCCGGCCCGGGTCGCATCGCGGATGGTGGCGACGAAGGCGTAGAGCTTGGCGATGGCGGAGTTGAAGCGGAAGCCTTCCACGCCTTCGGACACAGCCTTGATGGCCTTGTGCGTCTCGCGCAGCAGGTCGGCGTTGGCCTTGTCCTCGCCGGCGAAGGCAGGGTCATAGGCGTCGAACAGGGTCCAGGCGCGCTGGACGAAGCGGCTGGCGCCCTCGACGCCGCCGGGGGTCCATTGCACGTCGCGTTCGGGCGGGCTGTCGGACAGGACGAATAGGCGACCGGCGTCGACGCCGTGGCTTTCCAGGATTTCGGCCGGGGCGACGACATTCTTCTTCGACTTGGACATCTTCTCGATGTCGCCGATGACCAGGGCGTCGCCGGTCGACAGCTGGCGAGCCGAACGGACGCCGTTGTCGTTGTTCAGCTCGACATCAGTGGGCTCGACCCAGGCGCCGTCGGTCCGCCGGTAGGTCTCGTGGACCACCATGCCTTGGGTGAACAGGCCGGCGAAGGGTTCCTTGACGTTCATCAGGCCGGCGTCGGTCAGGGCGCGGGTGACGAAGCGGGCGTAGAGCAGGTGCAGGACCGCGTGCTCGACCCCGCCGATATACTGATCGACCGGCAGCCAGCGGTCGGCGGCGGCCTTGTCGATCGGGGCCTCGGCGGTCGGATCGGTGAAACGGGCGAAATACCAGCTGGAGTCGACGAAGGTGTCCAGGGTGTCGGTCTCGCGCGTCGCCTCGCCGCCGCAGGAGGGGCAGGCGACGTGTTTCCAGGTCGCGTGACGATCCAGCGGATTGCCTGGCACGTCGAAGGTGACGTCGTCGGGCAGGACGACCGGCAGCTGGGAGGCGGGAACCTCCACCGGGCCGCAGGACGGGCAGTGGATGATCGGGATCGGGCAACCCCAGTAGCGTTGACGCGAAACGCCCCAGTCGCGCAGGCGATAGATGGTCGCGCCCTGGCCCGTGCCGGCCGCCTCGACGCGGCGGATGGCCTCGGCCTTGGCGGCCTCGATGTCCAGGCCGTTCAGGAAGTCGGAATTATAGATGGCGCCGGGGCCTGTGTAGGCCTCGTCACCGACGGTGAAGTCGTCGCCGGCGCCCTCGGGGCGGACGACCGGGATCACCGGCAGGTCGTATTTGCGGGCGAAGTCCAGGTCGCGCTGGTCATGGGCCGGGCAGGCGAAGATGGCCCCCGTGCCGTATTCCGACAGGATGAAGTTGGCGATCCAGACCGGGACCTCGGCGCCGGTGAAGGGATGGACGGCCTTCAGGCCGGTGTCCCAGCCGATCTTCTCCGCCTGGTCGATATCGGCCTGGGAGGTGCCGCCCGCGCGGCATTTGGCGACGAATTCGGCGACGCGCGGATCGGCGTCGGCCAGCTGTTTCGAGATCGGATGATCCGGGGCCAGGCCCAGGAAGCTGGCGCCGAACAGGGTGTCGGGGCGGGTGGTGTAGATCTCGACGCCGTTTTCATAACCGGCGGGAGCCTGGCCGGAGAACGCCCAGGTCATCTGCAGCCCCTTGGAGCGACCGATCCAGTTCTCCTGCATCAGCCGGACCTTCTCGGGCCAGCGGTCCAGGGTCTTCAGTCCGTCGATCAGGTCGTCGGCATAGTCGGTGATGCGCAGGAACCACTGGTTCAGCTTGCGCTTCTCGACCACGGCGCCGGAACGCCAGCCGCGGCCGTCGATCACCTGCTCGTTGGCCAGAACGGTGTTGTCGACCGGATCCCAGTTGACCACCCCGTCCTTGCGATAGACCAGGCCGCGCCGATACAGCTCCAGGAACCAGGCCTGCTGCTTGCCGTAGTATTCCGGGTCGCAGGTGGCGAATTCGCGCGACCAGTCCAGCGACAGGCCCAGCAGTTTCAGCTGTTCGCGCATGTTGGCGATGTTGGAATAGGTCCAGCCCTTGGGATGGATGCCGCGCTCCATCGCCGCATTCTCGGCCGGCATGCCGAAGGCGTCCCAGCCCATCGGGTGCAGGACATCGAAGCCCTGGGCGCGTTTCGACCGCGCCACCACGTCGCCCATCACATAGTTTCGGGCGTGGCCCATATGGATGTTCCCCGAAGGATAGGGAAACATTTCAAGCACATAGTATTTCGGACGGCCGGTGTCCTTCGTCACGAAGGCGGAGGCCTCGGCCCAGCGGGCCTGTTGGCGGGGTTCGGCGGTCTTGGGTTCGTAACGGGCCACGGTCGTCCTGAAAGTCAGAAGGGCGCTGACGCCCTCCCGGCTCAACTAGCCCGAAGGACGACAGCGCCCAAGAAGATTTGCCGCGCTCAAGCAACCCGGAGGGTGATAGCGCAGGAAAAATGCGCTCAAGCAGCCCGAAGGGCGTCAGCGCCTACAAGGGAAGCGAATGCGGCCTTCAGCCTGCATTCGCCAGGTTCAGCTGGCGCGCCTTGGTCAGGATGGCGTTTTCCAGATCGCTCTCGGTCTGGGCGGCGACCGGGGCGGCGGTCCACTGGCCGTCGGCGCCCTTCACTTCCTTGGTCACCGTGACGTTCAGCGCGTCGGCGCGCAGACGGGTGTCCAGGATGAAGACGGTCGCCTTGAAGCGCTCGTTCGGCGTCTGGGGGTTGGTGTACCAGTCGTAGTTGATCACGCCGCCCCAGGGGTCGGCGGTCACCAGAGGCATGAAGCTGAGGGTGTCGAGCGAGGCGCGCCACAGATAGCCGTTGACGCCGATGCCTTGCTGCACGTTCGTCTTGGGGGCCTTCTTGTCGCCGCCGCCGACGAAGGGAATGCTCGAGCAGGCGCTCAGGGCGGCGCCCGAGACGAGGGCGATGGCGACGCCGCGAACCAGGGCCTTGTTGAGGCTCATCAAGGAAGTCTCCGTAAACTCAGGGACGTGAAGGCACCGGCCCCCACGCACGCACGGCTCTGCGCAATCATCCGCGCCGCTGCGCGGCTCTATAACACGGGCAAAAGGGGCGATGACAAGGCGAAGTCGGGGGCGAAGTGCGGAAGGCGCGCGATACGGATTGTCTCGTTCTGTGACAGCTTCCTGTCAGCTTCACCCCAAATGGCCCAATTCCCGTGACGCTTGAGCCACATCGCACTGCAACAATGAAAGGGAACGACGTTATGCGGTCCGCGTTGCGTTGACCGGGCGGACCCCCGATGTCTAATCGCGGTGTCCACGACCAGTTCGGTCGGTTCAGGGTTGGAAACGTCGTCGTGAGACGGCGTTCGAAGGGTTTGGAATGCGTTTCGGCGGTTTCTCGGCTGTGGTGCTTGCGACGGTGGCTTTCGCCGCCGCCTCGCCCGTGCTCGCCGCGCCTCAGGCGCAACAGAGCCGCGCGCCCAGCGTCTCCCTGTCCGAAGCCCAGGCCGCCCAGCGAAATGCGCCGACGCAACAACGCCGCGGCCTGCGCCTGAACGACAGCGGTCGCTGGGGTCTGGATTTCAACCTGAACCAGCCAGTCGGCCGCGAGACCGACTGGGGTGACGTCGAGGCCGGCGCCTATTACCGGCTGAACGACCGTCTGCGCGTCGGCGCCGCCGCCGCCGTGGCCTCGCCCGAGGCCGATCCGGCTCGCGCGCCGGAAACCAATGGCCGCGCCCAGCCGCGCGTGCGCTTGGAAACCATCTTCAAGTTCTGATTTCGGGTTCGGCGAAGGCCGCCTGGATCGCCTCGACTCCCGCCAGGCCGCAGGCCCCGGCGCCGATCAGCCTGTCCGCATTGCCGGGCTTGATCCCGCCCAGGGCGTAGACGGGCAGGTTCGCCTCGGCGACATGCGTTCGAAAACCGTTCAATCCCAAGGGCGGTTTGGCGGCCGAGCGGCCTCCGGCCGGGAAAACCGGCGATAGGACCAGGGCGTCCAGCCCTTCCGTGGCGGGCGGGCCGCCGTGCCAGGCGGCGGTCAGGATCCAGTCAGAGCGGGCGGCGCGGATCGCCGGGGCCTGGTGCGCCGCCCGTTCGGGCAGGTGCAGGCCGTCGGCTTCGAGCGCTTCGGCCAGGTCGGCGTCCAGACCGACCAGCAGGCGGACCCCGGTCCCGGTCGCGACCTCGCGCAGGCGTCGGCCGGTCTCGGCCGCGTCGGCGGCGCCGAAGGCACGGAAGACTATGGCCGATCCGGCAGGCAGGCGGGCCGCCGTCTCCCATGGGCGGGGCGTGCGGGCCGGATCGGTGAAGAAGAGCAGGGGGGACAGGGTCGCCGCCTGCGGGCTGACAGCGGCGGCGGCGCGGTTTAGAGCGGTCGCGGCCGCCCACAGGGCGCGCGCCTCATCGCTGTAACCGGCCGGCAGGATCATGACCCCTTCTTCCTCCGCTTCTTCTGCTTCGTCCATCGCGGATCGGGTCGCCGGGGTCCGGGCGCGGATCGAGGCCGTCTGTCGCGCGGCCGGGCGCGATCCGGCCTCGGTCATCCTTACCGCCGTGTCCAAGACCCAGGAACCCGAGGCCATAGACGCTGTGTTGGCGACGGGCCAGCGGGTGTTTGGCGAAAACCGGGTGCAGGAGGCGCAAGCCCGCTGGATCGACCGTCTCCCCGGTCTGGCGGATCTGGAGCTGCGGCTGATCGGCCCGCTGCAGACCAACAAGGCCGAGGACGCGGTCGCCCTGTTCGACGTCATCGAGACCCTGGATCGCGAGAAACTCGCCCGCGCTCTGGCAGAGGCGGCGATGAAGCGCGGCCGATCGCCGCGTGTCCTGATCCAGGTCAATACCGGCGCCGAGCCGCAGAAGGCCGGAATTCCGCCCGATCAGGCCGACGCCCTGATCACCTCGGCGCGGGACGCCCATGGTCTGACGGTCGAGGGGCTGATGTGTATTCCGCCCGCAGATCAGGACGCCCAGCCCCATTTCCGAATGCTGGCCGACATCGCCGCCCGCAATGGTCTGGCGGTTCTGTCGATGGGGATGAGCGGCGACTACGAGGCGGCGATCCGCTGCGGCGCGACCCATGTTCGGGTCGGAACGGCGTTGTTCGGGGAACGAAATCGCCTCTAAACAACCTCTAGGCCGTAACTCGACGTGAATTCGCATCCCCAAGCCTTGGCGCGGGGACCAAGCCTCGCCATTGTCTGTCCATGCCCACGCCCAAGACCATCCTGATCATCGACGACGACGACGACCTGCGCGAGGCGCTGGCGGAGCAGTTGAATCTGCACGAGGAGTTCCGGACTCTTCAGGCCTCGACCGCGACGGACGGGGTGCGGATGGGGCGCGAGGTGCGCGCCGACCTCATCCTGCTGGACGTGGACCTGCCGGACATGGACGGGCGCGAGGCCTGCCGCCTGCTGCGCAAGGACGGGGTCTCGACCCCGGTCATCATGCTGACGGCCCAGGCCGCCGACGCCGACGCCATCCTGGGCCTGGACGCCGGCGCCAACGACTATGTCACCAAACCCTTCCGATTCGCGGTCCTGCTGGCGCGGATCCGCGCCCATCTGCGCAGTCACGAACAGTCCGAGGACGCCGTCTTCACCATCGGCCCGTACGAATTCCGTCCCGCCGCCAAGGTGCTGATGGACGCCAAGGGCAAGAAGGTGCGGCTGACCGAGAAGGAAACCAACATCCTCAAGTACCTCTATCGCGCCGGGGCCAAGCCCGTATCGCGCGAGGAGCTGCTGACCGAGGTCTGGGGCTACAACGCCGGGGTCACGACCCATACGCTGGAAACCCACATCTATCGCCTGCGCCAGAAGATCGAGCCCGAGCCCGGTCAGGCGCGCCTGCTGCTGACCGACGCGGGCGGTTACCGGCTGCAGCCCTAGGGCTCGGCCGATTCCCGCTGTCTGATCGTGAACAGCGGCAGGAAGCGGTGGACCAGGGGGCCGATGGCTAGGGCGTAGAGGATGGTGCCGATTCCGACCGAGCCGCCCAGCAGCCAGCCAACGGCGACGACCGCCAATTCGATACTGGTCCGCACCCATTTCACCGGCCAGCCGGTGCGGGCGACGATCCCGGTCATCAGGCCGTCGCGCGGACCCGGACCGAGGCCGGCGCCGATATAGGCCCCGCTGGCGACACCGTTCAGCACCACGCCCGCGACCAACAGGCCGACGCGGATCGGTAGGGCCAGGTCGGACGGGATCCAGTCCAGGCCGAAATTGGCGACCGTGCCGATCACCAGAACATTGGCCACCGTGCCGATCCCCGGCCTCTGGCGCAGGGGAATCCACAGCAGCAGCACGGCCATACCGATCAGATTGACGACCAGGCCGAAGCTGAGCCCGGCCGGGCCGGCGAAGCGTTCGAACACGCCCTGGGTCAGCACATCCCATGGATCCAACCCCAGATCGCCGCGGACGATCAGGGCGATGGACAGGCCGTAGAGGCCGAGACCGAGAAAGAGCTGGATCAGACGACGGGTCATCATGCGGCCAATCTCACCCAAACCGGCCCTGGAAAAAAGAGCCAGTTATGCCATTCTGGCCCCATGTCCGCGCGTTCCATCGGTCCCGTCTCCCTGATCCGCCATCTCGGCGCCTGGCGCGCGCCGGGGGCGGGGCCGGCCTATCGCCAGCTGGCCGGGGCGGTACGACTTCTGATCCTGGACGGACGACTGCCGCTGGAGGCGCGGCTGCCGGGCGAGCGGGAAATGGCGCAGGCCCTGGGTTTGAGCCGTACGACCGTCTCGGCCGCCTATGGCCGACTGCGGGATGACGGCTTCCTCGGCGGGGGGCAGGGGGCGGCAGCGCGGACCCGCCTGCCGTCCGGCGCGGATGGCGCGCGGGCGGCGCCGGACAACGGCGAACGGCCGGGCCTGATCGACCTGACCTCGGCCGTGCTGCCGGCCGATCCCAATGTCCACGCCGCCTATGTGCGCGCGCTGGAACGGCTGCCCGCCAACCTGCCCGGCCACGGTTACGAGACGGCGGGGCTGGAGGCGCTGCGCGAGGCGGTGGCGGCCGGATACCGGCGGCGCGGCCTGCCGACCTCGCCGGGGCAGATCCTGATCACCCACGGGGCGCACAACGGTCTGGTCCATCTGCTGCGGCTGACGGTGCGGCCCGGCGATCCGGTGGTGTTCGACCACCCCACCTATCCGCAGGCCATAGACGCCATACTTGCGGCGGGCGGGCGGGCCGTGCCCGTCGCCCTTCCGGACAGCGATGGCAATGAGGGCTGGGACGTCGAGGGCCTGGCCGCGGCCTGTCGCAGCAGCGGCGCGGCCCTGGCCTATCTGGTGCTGGACCACAATAATCCGACCGGTCGGATGATGCGGGCGGCGGACCGGGCGAAGCTTCTGGCGGCGCTGAAGGGATCCGAGACCCTGCTGGTGCTGGACGAGACCCTGGTCGACCTGACCCTCAGCGGCCCGCCGGCCCTGACCGCCTCGGCGGTCGACGCCCCGCGCGTGGTGCGGCTGGGCTCCATGTCCAAGAGCGTCTGGGGCGGGCTGAGGATCGGCTGGATCCGCGCCGACCGGGCGGTGATCCAGCGTCTGGCCCAGAGCCGGGCCAGTTTCGACCTGGGAGTGCCGATCCTGGAGCAGTTGGCGGCGGTCGAACTGCTCAGCGACGGCGGCAAGGCCCTGGCGGCTCGGCGTCCCCTGTTGAGGGCCCGGCGGGATCACCTGCGCGCTCGCCTGACTGAGCGCCTGCCCGACTGGATCTGCCCACGTCCGGCCGGCGGCCTGTCGATCTGGGCGCGTCTGCCCGATCCGGTCAGTTCGGCCCTGGCGGTCCAGGCCGAGGCGGAGGGGCTGAAGCTGGCGCCCGGCCCGCGTTTCGGCGTCGACGGCGCCTTCGAACGCCGCCTGCGCCTGCCCTACACCCTGCCCGAGGATCAGCTGGACCTGGCGGTCGAACGTCTGGCCAGGGCGGCGCGGAAGGTGGGGTCGGGCGGGAGGAGAAAAACAGCCGTCGCGAAGCCGGTCGCCGTCTACTGAGGCGTCAGACGTCCAGGTCCACCGTGACCGGGGCGTGGTCGCTGGGGCGGTCCCATTCGCGGACGTCGTCGTGGATCCGGGCGGTGTCCTTGACCACGGCGGGGGTCAGGCCGGGCGAGGTCCAGATATGGTCCAGGCGTAGGCCCCGATTGGACTTGCGGAAGTCAGCGGCGCGATAGCTCCACCAGCTGGCCAGTTTCTGCGGCTCGGGGAAACGGTCGCGCAGCACGTCGGCGAAACCGCCCGTCGCCTGGAGCCGGTTCAGGGTCTCGACCTCGATCGGGGTGTGGCTGACGATCTTGGACATGTAGCGGTGATTGAAGACGTCGCCTTCGCCCGGCGCGATGTTGAAATCGCCGGCCATGACCAGGGGGCGCGACTTGTCCTGCTTGGCGACGATGGCGGTCAGCTGTTCGTAGAAGTCCATCTTGTGATCGAACTTGGGGTTCAGTGCGCGGTCCGGCACGTCGCCGCCGGCCGGGATGTAGAAATTCTGGACGTCGATCCCGGCGACGCTGGCCGAGACACAGCGGGCGTGGCCCAGTTTGCAGACCTGGAAGGTGTCGCTGTCCTCAAGCGGCATGCGGCTGGCGATGGCCACCCCGTGCCAGCCCTTCTGACCGGCGACGCGCAGATGGGGCATGCCCATCTCCTCGAAGGCGGCGCGGGGGAACTGGTCCGTGGTGCATTTGATCTCCTGCAACATCAGGACGTCGGGCGCGCGCTCGGCGACGAACCGCGCGACCTGGTCGATGCGCAGGCGGACGGAGTTGATGTTCCAGGTGGCGAGGCGAAGGGTCATGCGCCCCGAATAGCAGGATGCCGCGCATAAAAAAGGCCCGGCCGCTACGGGCCGGGCTTATCGAAGTTTATCGTCTCTCTCGCCGCCGGGAGGGGATACTTCCATGGCGGTAGAACGGCCGCCGCCGTTCTGTGGTTCTGATGTCACGACCAAAAGAAAAGGTCAAATTGTCATATTTGACTATTGGCTGTGATTATCCGGCAACGGATGGATAACGGTGATTCGCCGGTCTCCGCGCTTAGTTGCGACCTGGACGGCGCGTCGGATCGCGCAGCTGGAACAGGCTGGCGGGCAGGTTCGAGGCCGGCTGCAGCGAGGTCAGCTGGGTGCGGGTGCGCGACCCTTGCGCGTCCGTGATGGTCCATTCGTGCAGACGCATGGGGCTGCCGGCGAAGGCCAGGACGACCGAGCCGTCGTTCGGACGGTTCTGGTCCCGCGCGGTGATGGCGAAGGCGCCGGAGTCCATTCGCGTGACCCGGTCGATGCGGACGCCCTGATCCAGACGGACATTGCGCGCCAGGAAGGTGGACAGGGGGGTGCGGCCCAGCGGCACCTGCTGGAAATTGTTCAGGCGCGGGTCGTAGCGTTTGACGTTGTAGCCGTCCGACACGACCAGAAGCCCGGCCGGATTGGTGTATTCGAACCGCATCTTGCCCGGACGCAGCAGCGAGAAACGGCCCTCGCGACGCTGGCCGCCGGGGCCGGTCTCGACGAAGGTCCCCTGGGCCGAGGTCAGGGCCTGGAGATAGCCTTGGGCCTGCTGCACCACGGCGCGATCGGCGGCGGACAGGTTGGACTGGGCCTCGGCCGAGCCGAAGACGCCCAGGGCCGCGAAGCCGGTGACGAGGCCGGCGCCCAGCAGCAGCTGGCGGCGCTGGAGGTCGGCAGGGGCGACAATGGCGGTCGCGCGAGTGGGTTCGGTCATCTGGTCAGTCTCCCGTTCGGGATGGTTGTCGATCCTGCCGTCATGCCCGGCCGGCTTGGCGTCGGAATGACGCGAGCCTGACCATATTCCGGCGCTCCGATGAAGCCCTGTTCATCGAAATGCTGAAGCTTGCGACGGCAGCGGGGAGGGTAACGGACGCGGGGGCGGAGGGTTGCGCGCGATCTTCTCCCTCCCCCGGCGGGGGAGGGTGGTCGAGCCGTAGGCGAGACCGGGTGGGGAGGGCAGGGTGACGCCTCGCGGATTTACGGTGCATCAGACAAGGCGGCCTTGCCGGCCGCCCCCACTCGGTCGCTTCGCGACCACCCTCCCCGGAACGGGGAGGGGGAGGGCGGTGTGGGGTCACACCATCGGCGGCGGGCCGGCCAGGACGTCGCGCTTGCCGGCGTGGTTGGCGGGGCTGACCACGCCTTCCTGCTCCATCCGCTCGATCAGGGAGGCGGCGCGGTTGTAGCCGATCTGAAGGCGGCGCTGGACGTAGGAGGTCGAGGCCTTGCGGTCGCGGGTGACCACGGCGACGGCGCGGTCGTAGAGATCGTCGCCGGATCCGCCGTTCCCGCCCTCATCGAAGCCGTTGTCCCCGTCGCCGTCCGGCTCGTCGGTGATCAGGTCCAGATAGTCGGGCTCGGCCTGGGCCTTCAGGTGTTTGCAGACGTCCTCGACCTCCTTGTCGTCGACGAAGGGGCCGTGCAGGCGGGTGATGCGGCCGCCGCCGGCCATGTACAGCATGTCGCCCTGGCCCAGCAGCTGTTCGCCGCCCTGTTCGCCCAGGATGGTGCGGCTGTCGATCTTCGACGTGACCTGGAAGGAAATCCGGGTCGGGAAATTGGCCTTGATGGTGCCGGTGATGACGTCAACCGACGGGCGTTGGGTGGCCATGATCAGGTGGATGCCGGCGGCGCGGGCCATCTGGGCCAGGCGCTGGACGGCGCCTTCGACGTCCTTGCCGGCGACCAGCATCAGGTCGGCCATCTCGTCCATGACCACGACCAGGAAGGGCAGGGGCTCGGGCCGGATCTTTTCGGATTCGTAGACGGGGCGGCCCTGGTCGTCGAAGCCGGTCTGGACCGTGCGTTCGAAATGTTCGCCCTTGGCCTGAGCTTCGCGGGCGCGCTCGTTGTAGGAGGCGATGTTGCGCACGCCCAGCTTGGACATCCGCCGATAGCGGTCCTCCATCTCGCGCACCGTCCACTTCAGGGCGACGACCGCCTTCTTGGGATCGGTGACGACCGGCGCCAGCAGATGCGGGATGCCGTCATAGACCGACAGTTCCAGCATCTTGGGGTCGATCATGATGAAGCGGCATTCGGCCGGCGAATGGCGATACAGGATCGACAGGATCATGGCGTTGACCCCGACCGACTTGCCCGAGCCGGTGGTGCCCGCGATCAGCAGGTGGGGCATCCGCGCCAGATCGGCGACATAGGGTTCGCCGCCGATGGTTTCGCCCAGGGCCAGGGGCAGCAGATGGCCCTTCTTGTCGTATTCGGCGCTGGCCAGCAGGTCGCGCAGATAGACGGTCTCGCGCTTGGCGTTGGGCAGTTCGATGCCGATGGCGTTGCGGCCCTGGACCACCGAGATCCGGCAGGCGCGGGCGGACATGGACCGGGCGATGTCGTCGGCCAGGGCCACGACGCGGCCGTGTTTGACGCCGGGCGCCGGAACCAGTTCGTACAGGGTGACGACGGGGCCGGGGCGGATCTGGTCGATCACGCCGCGCACGCCGAACTCCTGCAGCACGCCTTCCAGCATCTTGGCGTTCTGTTTCAGCGAATCCTCGTCGACCGCGCCGGTGCGCTGACCCGGCTTGGTCAGTATGCCGAGCGGGGGCAGGTCGAAGGCGCCCTCGGGACGGACGAAGTCGAAGGCCTGCTGGTCGGCGTCGTCCTTGCGGGCCTTGGGCGCCTTGACCGCAGCGACGCGGGGCTCGACCGGCCGGGTCGGGGCGCGGGCGGATGTCGGGGCGGGCTCGTCTTCCCACGGGGGCAGGTCGTCATAGGCGGTCTGAGGCCCATCGGCCTCCATGTCCGTCTCGGGCGGCAGGGGGGCGTCGTCGACCGGCGCGGCGGCGCGGGGCTCGGCCTTCGGTCGGGCGGGCTTGGCGCGAGGTTTCTTGGCGGCGGGCGCAGGCGGCGCAGCGGGGGCGCGCAGCGACCGGCCCCAGTGCAGGGCGTCCAGGAAGTCGACGGCGCGCAGGCCGATGGCGAAGCCGGTCAGCCACAGGCCGGCGCCCAGGAAGATCAGGCCGGCGATGATCCGTCCGCCGGGGATGCGCAGGGCGCCTATGCCCTGGGCGCTGAGACCCGTCAGGGCGTCGCCCCACAGACCGCCGAGGCCGGCGGCCAGGGGCCAGGCGGCGGGGGCGGCGAGGGCGGCCAGGGCCCCGGACAGCAGCAGGGTTCCGCCGGTCGCGGCCAGGGCCTTCAGCGGTGTGGGCTTCAGCCTTTGCTGGATGGCGTCGCCGACCGCGCGGGCCAGGCCGAAGGCGACCAGCAGCAGGGCGGCGGGCCAGGCGGCCAGACCCAGGGACTGCATGAACAGGTCGGCGAACAGGGCGCCGTTCGCGCCTAGCCAGTTGGTGGTCGGCAGGCTGGAGGCGGCGTTCAGACTGGCGTCGGCCGGGTTCCACGAGATCAGGGCGACCAGCAATAGCGTGGCGAGCAGGGCCTGCAGCACGCCCCGGAAGCGCACGACGAAGGGCGCTTCCCACAGGATGCGGGCGCTGATCCAGGCCTGACGGCCGACGGCGAGGGCGGTGGACATGAAAGGGCGGACCTTCCGGGCGGCTGACGTTCGGCAGCCCTTGTCGCACCGGCAGGGTTAAGAGCGCATTTACCAGCGGGAGGGTGGGAGATCGTCTCCTCCCCGCTCTGCGGGGAGGTGGCTCGAAGCGCAGCGGAGAGACGGAGGGGTTCTTCCCGCACGATCGACGTCTGTGCGGCTTCAAGAACCCCTCCACCGCTACGCGGTCCCCCTCCCCGCGAGGCGGGGAGGAGACGGGGGTGTGCGTTTCGCCCTCTGGACCTTTGGCCCGCGCGGCGCGACAAGCCCTGCATGGCTGAGATCGAACGCTACGACATCGTCATCGCCGGCGCGGGGCTGACCGGGGCGGCCTTCGCCCTGGCGGCGAGCCAGGCCGGGCTGAAGGTGGTCATGGTCGATCCCCAGCCCTTCGACGCCCAGCTGGCCCCGACCTTCGACGGCCGCTCGACCGCCGTCGCCTTCGCCACCTTCCGGATGCTGGACGCCCTGGGCCTGGGCGAATCCCTGCGGCCCCACGCCTGCCGGATGGACCATATCCTGGTGACGGACGGACGTCGGCCGGGGGCGGCGAGCAAGCCCGCCTCGCCCGCCTTTCTGCGGTTCGACGCCGAGGAGATCGGCGGACGGACCGGGGGCGAGCCCCTGGGCTATATGGTCGAGAACCGCCGCATCCGCGTGGCTTTAGCCGAGGCGGTGACGCGGGCCGGGATCGAGGTTCGGGCGCCGGCCTCGGTGGCCACGGTGCGGACCGAGACGGGCAAGGCCACTGTGGTTCTGGCTGACGGGACCGAGCTGGTCGCCCCCCTGGTCGTCGGCGCAGAGGGCCGGGGCTCGACCGTGCGCCGCGCCGCCGGGATCGAGACGGTCGGCTGGGGCTATGGCCAGAGCGGCGTGGTGGCCACGGTGCGGCTGGGCCGCGACCACGGAAACATCGCCCACGAATATTTCCTGCCGGCCGGGCCGTTCGCCATCCTGCCGCTGACGGACCAGCGCGCCAGTCTGGTCTGGACCGAGACCACGCGTCGGGCCGAGGCGTTGCGGGATGCGTCCGACGAAGCCTTCCACGCCCATCTGATGCGTCGGTTCGGCGAATTTCTGGACGGGGCCACGGTCGAGGGGCCGCGCTTCGTCTATCCGCTGTCGCTGAGCCTGGCCGAGAAACTGGTCGCGCCGCGCCTGGCCCTGATCGGCGACGCCGCCCACGGGGTGCATCCGGTGGCGGGCCAGGGGCTGAACATGGGTCTGAAGGACGCCGCCGCCCTGGCCGAGGTGCTGGGCGAGGCCGCGCGCCTCGGCGAGGACATCGGCTCGGAGACGGTGCTGGAGCGTTACGCCCGCTGGCGCCGGTTCGACAATGCGGCCCTGGCGGCGGGGTTCGACGCCTTCGTGCGGCTGTTCTCCAACGACATCGCCCCGGTGCGGCTGGTGCGGGATCTGGGCATGGCGGCGGTCAACCGGATCGGCCCGCTGCGCCGGGCCTTCATGCACGAGGCCGGCGGGGCGACGGGGGATCTGCCGAAACTGCTGCGCGGCGAGCCGGTCTGACGGATTTTTCCCTCCCCGTGCCGGGAGGGAGAGGCATTCGCTTGGGCTTCTAGTTCAGCCGCATTCGCACCCGTTCGAACGTCGTCGAGCGGCGGGCCTCCTCGACGCCGTCCAGGCCGTGGGCGCGTGACAAGGCCTGGAGCGAGCCGGCCAGCGCGCCCTGTTTCTCACGGGCGGCGGCGACGTCGAGCCAGGGGCGGTGGTCCTCGGGGTCCAGCAGGGCGCGGCGCAGGGCCGAGCGTTCGGCGGCGTCATAGTCCTGGCCCCGGATGGCGCGGCTGAACAGGACGTTCTGCAGACGGATCAGGGCCTGGCGGTCGCTGACCGGGGCCATGAGGATATCCAGTCGGTCCGCGACATGGGGCGTCAGACCGGCGCGGAGGGCGCGGCGCGTCAGTTCGCTGGGCAGGACCAGCCGGCCCTGGCTGAACGGATCCAGGGCCACGGGGCCGTCGCCGGTCTCGACCCGGATCAGGAAATGGCCCGGGAAGTCGACGCCGGCCGCGTCCAGACCCGCCGCCTTGGCCGTGTGCAGATAGAAGACCGCCAGGGCCGCCGACAGGCCGCGCCGCCGCTCGGCCACGTCGATGATGTCGGTGTTGGACGGGTGGTCGTAGTGGAGCAGGTCGCCGTTCAGGCGCAGGTCGGCGGCCATGGTCTCGGACAGGGCGTCGTCGGGGCTTTCGCCGCCGATGCGTTCCTTCAGCCGCTCGCAGGCGCTGCGGGCCAGGGTGCGGACGGGCTCAGTATCGCGGAACGGATAGTCGTGAATGGCGCAGGCGATTGCGGCTTCCAGCAGGGGGAAGCCGTCGTCGCCGGCCTCTCCGGCCGACGTCAGGATGGCCTCGGCCTCTTCCCGCGTCATGCGATCCCTTCAGCCCCTGCCGTGGTCTGTGACGCCGCGAAGATGACGCGGAAACCGTTTCGGGGCCAGCGCCACCATATCAATTCTCAATTCAAGAGGTTGCAGGGCCGGCCGATTGCGCCGCACGGCCTCGCCCGCCGCGACCAGTCGGCGGTGTTGATCCGGCTTCAGCGCCAGAAGCGCCGCCTCCAGGGTGGCGCGGCGCTTGACCTCGACCACGGCCAGAATCCGGCCGCGTCGGGCCAACAGGTCGATCTCTCCGGCCCGGCTCTTCAGGCGAAAGCCCAAAATCTGATAGCCCTTGGCCATCAGCCACAAGGCGGCGGTCCATTCGGCCGCATGACCGCTGCGGAAGGCGGCTCCGCCGAGCGCCTGACGCCACGCCGCCTTCGGGCGACGGTTCGGCGCCGGGCGCGGCAGGCGCTGGCTCACCGGTCCCGAAGCTCCAGGGCGCGGCGATACAGGGTCTTGCGGTTCAGCCCCAGGGCCTTGGCCACCTCGGACGCGGCCTCGCCGGTCGGCAGATGTTTCAGCGCCTCGATCAGGGCGGCGTCGGCGTCGGCTTCGCTGGCCTGTTCCTGCTCGCCGGGGCCGATGACGACGACGATCTCGCCCTTGGGGGCGTCGAGGCGGGGGTGAACCGCCAGTTCGTCCAGCGTGCCGCGCACGCATTCCTCGTAGAGTTTGGTCAGTTCGCGGGCCACGGCGGCGGGACGAGGGCCCAGGACGGCGGCCATGTCGGTCAGGCTGTCCCTCAGGCGCGGGCCGCTCTCGAAGAAGACCAGGGTCTGGCGCTGACCCTTCAGCCCCTCCAGAGCGGCGGTGCGACCGGCCGTCTTGGGCGGCAGGAAGCCGGCGAACAGCACCCGGTCGGCGGGCAGGCCGGCGATGCACAGGGCGGCCAGCAGGCTGGACGGACCGGGGATCGGATGGACCGGCAGGCCCTCGGCGATGACGGCGCGGGCGACGACGAAGCCGGGGTCGGAGACCAGGGGGGTGCCGGCGTCGGAGACCAGGGCCACGACCTGACCCTCGCGCAGCCGTTCGATGGCCAGGTCGGCGGCGCGGCCGGAGGCGTGATCGTCGCAGCGTTCCAGCCTGGCCTTCAGCCCATAGGCGGACAGTAGTTTGGCGGTGACGCGGGTGTCCTCGGCCAGGACAAGATCGGCGGCCGCCAGCACGTCCAGGGCCCTGAGCGTCATGTCGCGCAGATTGCCTATGGGCGTCGCCACCAGATAGAGGCCCGGCTCGACCCGCCGGGACGGCGGGGCGGTCGGCGGGAAGAGGCCGGGCTCGCTCATGGTCAGACGGTCGGCGGCACCGAGGTCGTCGGCCTGGCCTCGACCACGGACGCCGGCGGACGCGGCGCCGAGGTCAGGCCCGAGCCCTGGAAGGCGGGACCGGCGTCATAGGCGGCGAAGGTGGCGGCGGTCAGGATCTCGCTGACCGAGGCGCCCAGGGAGACGATCTGGACCGGCTTCTCCAGACCGACCAGCAGCGGGCCGATCACGGTGGCGCCGCCCAGGGCCTGGACCAGCTTGGTCGAGATGGCGGCCGAATGGATGGCCGGCATGACCAGGACGTTGGCGGGCTTGGTCAGACGGTTGAAGGCGTAGGCCGGGTGGCCCTTGGGATCCAGGGCGACTTCCGGCGGCATTTCGCCCTCGTATTCGAAGTCGACGCCCTTCTTGTCCAGGATGCGGATGGCCTCGCGGATCTTCTCGGCCCGGTCGCCGGGCGGATTGCCGAAGGTCGAATAGGACAGGAAGGCCACGCGCGGGTTGCGGCCCAGTTTGCGCACCGTCTCGGCCGCCTTGACGGCGATATCGGCCAGTTCCTCGGCGTCCGGCAGTTCATGGATGGTGGTGTCGGCGACGAACAGGGTGCGTCCCTTGGCCAGCAGGATCGACAGGCCGATCAGGGTGTCCTCGACGTCCAGCACGCGCTGGACCTCTTTCAGGGCCATGTTGAAGTTGCGGGTCACGCCGGCGACCATGGCGTCGGCCCGGCCCTTGGCGACCAGGGTGGCGGCGAAATAGTTGCGGTCCTGATTGATCATCCGCTGCACGTCGCGGCGCAGATAGCCCCGACGCTGCAGCTTCTCGTACAGCCACTCGGTGTCCTCGACATTGTGGCCGGAGACGCGGGCGTTGGTGATCTCGATGCCCAGATCGTCGAAGTTCAGGCCGGCCTCGGCCGCGTTCTGGCGCACCAGGTCCTCTCGACCGACCAGGACGGGGGTGCCCAGTCCGGCCTGTTTGAAGCCCCAGGCGGCGCGGATGACGGCGGGCTCTTCACCCTCGGCGAAGACGACGCGCTTGTCCGGGCCGCCGCGAACGGCGGAGTTGATCTTCTGCATCAGGGCGGCCGACGGATCGACGCGCGAGCGCAGGGCGTTGCGATAGACGTCCATATCCTCGATTTGGACGCGGGCCACGCCGGTATCCATCGCCGCCTGGGCGATGAAGGGCGGGATGTACCAGATCAGACGCGGATCGAAGGGCGTCGGGATGATGTAGTCCGGGCCGAACTTCAGCTTGCGGCCGCGATAGGCGGCGGCGACCTCGTCCGGCACGTCCTCGCGGGCCAGGGCCGCCAGGGCCTGGGCGCAGGCGACCTTCATCTCGTGGTTCACGCGGCGGGCGCGCACGTCCAGGGCGCCCCGGAACAGATAGGGGAAGGCCAGGACGTTGTTGACCTGGTTGACATAGTCCGAGCGGCCGGTGGCGATGATGGCGTCCGAACGGACCGACTTGACGTCTTCCGGCGTGATCTCGGGATCGGGGTTGGCCATGGCGAAGATGATCGGATTGGGGGCCATCGAGGCCACCATCTCCTTGGTGATCGCGCCCTTGGCGGACAGGCCCAGCACCACGTCGGCCCCGACCATGGCTTCGGCCATGGTGCGGAACGGGGTGTCGGTCGCATGGGCGGCCTTCCACTGGTCCATGCCGTGTTCGCGGCCCTTGTAGACCACGCCGTCGCGGTCGCAGATCACGGTGTTCTCGGCCTTGACGCCGGCCGCCTTCATCAGGGCGATGGAGGACAGGCCCGCAGCGCCGGCGCCGGACAGGACGACCTTGATCTCGCTCATCTTCTTGCCGGCGATATGGACGGCGTTGATCAGACCGGCGGTCGAGATGATGGCGGTGCCGTGCTGGTCGTCATGGAAGACGGGGATGTCCAGCAGGTCCTGCAGCTCGCTTTCGATGACGAAACATTCGGGGGACTTGATGTCCTCCAGATTGATGCCGCCCCAGGTGTCGCCGATATTCTTGACGACGGTGATGAACTCGTCCGGATCGGTGGTCTTCACCTCGACGTCGAAGCTGTCGACGTCGGCGAAGCGTTTGAACAGGACCGACTTGCCCTCCATCACCGGCTTGGAGGCCATGTGGCCCAGATTGCCCAGGCCCAGGATGGCGGTGCCGTTCGAGATGACGGCGACCAGATTGCCCTTGGAGGTGTAGTCGTAGGCCTTGTCCGCATCCTCGGCGA
>NZ_JBIIOP010000028.1:0-22115 GCF_044336875.1 Brevundimonas sp.
CCACTCTGGACGTGCCGGTGCGGCTGCCCGACGGTTCGGTGTTCAGCTTCAACGAAATCTTCCCCGGCGGCTTCACCCCCAAATACAGCGCCATCATCACCGACTACAGCCTGACGGGCGGGATCAAGGGCGTCTTCGAGATCGGCTCTGGCCTCTCCTACGATTTGAGCGCCCGCTACGGCGAAGACCGCATGAAGTACAAGATCGTGGACACGCTCAACGCCTCTCTCGGGCCGAGCAGCCCGCGCGACTTTAGCCGCGCCAACTACATCTCCAATGAAACCTCGCTGAACGCGGACTTCACCTACGATATCGCGGTTCCCGCCTTCTTCAGCCCGATCACGGCCGCCTTCGGCCTGGAATACCGCAATGAGGAGTTCGTGCAGGAGGCCGCCAAGGATCCGCTAGCCTATGAGGTCGGCCCCTATGCCTTCTCCGACCCCTGGGGCTTCTGCGCCGCCGGGGCCACGGCGCCGATCGGCGTGAACTGCGCCGATCCCGACGATCCCGTCTACAACACCCTGCCGACTTTGACCCTGACGGTCTCGCCCGATACGGCGAGCGAACTGAGCCGTGACAGCTACGCCGGCTATCTGGAGTTCTCGTCCGACGTGACAGAGAAACTCTTCGTCGACGCCGCGCTTCGCTACGAGGACTTCTCCGACTTCGGCGACACGATCAACGGCAAGATCGCAGCGCGTTACGCCATCACGCCCGACTTCGCAGTGCGTGGTTCGGTAGGCACCGGTTTCCGCGCGCCGACGCCTGGTCAGCAGTCTTTCTCCAACGTCCAGTGGAACACCGTCGACGGTGCCATTCAGGTGACGGGTCTGTTGCCGGTTTCCAACCCGGTCGCCAGCTTCCTGGGGGCTCGCGCGCTCGAGCCCGAGAAGTCGCTCAGCTATTCGGCGGGTATCACAGCTTCGCTGCCGCGTGGGGTGAACCTGAGCGTCGATGTCTATCAGATCGAGATCGAAGATCAGTTCTACCGCACCTCGGCCATCACGGTGACCCCGGCGATCCGGGCGCAGATGATCGCCGCCGGCGTGTTCGGCGCCGAGAGCATCTCCCAGGTCCAGTTCTTCCAGAACGCGCTCGACACCAAGGTGCAGGGCCTGGACGTGGTGGCCACTGAACGGCTGGACTGGAACAACGGCCAGACGACGGCTCTGACCCTCAGCTTCAACTACAACAAGTACGAGATCGAAGAGGTCAAGATCGCCAACCTGTTCGACGCCGAGACGGTATTCGATTTCGAGAACGGCACGCCGCAATGGCGCGCGAACTTCCAGGCGACCCATTCGGTCGGGCCGTTCAGCTTTACCGGACGCGGCACCCTGTGGGGCCCGTACGAGAACATGTTCAGCCCGTCGAACCCGATCGTGCAGAAGTTCGATCCCGAGCTGATGGTCGATCTGGAGATGGCCTATCAGATCAACGATCAGTACCAGATCTCGATCGGCGCCCGGAACATCTTCGATAACTATCCGGCCACGGACGAGATCAACGAGGGCACCGCCAACGGCGCCATCTACCGGTCCGATACGCCGGTCGACTGGCAGGGCGGCTTCTACTTCGTCCGTCTCGACGCCCAGTTCTGATCCACAAGCCCGGTCGGCGGCCACGGGTCGTCGGCCGGAACGGGAGACGACCCATGTCTGTTCTGGATATCAGCCGACGCGCCGTCCTGGCGGGCGGCGTCGCGGGGGCGGGCGCCGCCGGCGCGGTCAAGGCTTCGGCCTTCGCCGGGGCGCCGGCCATCGGCCGCAACCTGCCCGACGTGGTGGTCGTCGGCGCCGGCGCCTTCGGCGGCTGGTCGGCCCTGACCCTCAGGGAGCAGGGGGCCAGGGTCACGCTGGTCGACCTCTACGGCGCGGGAAACGTCCGCGCCTCCTCGGCGGGCGAAACCCGCAACATCCGCGCCTCCTACGGCGAACGGGATCTTTACACCCGGATGGCCAGCCGGGCCTGGGACGCCTGGCAGAAGCGCGAAGAGAGTTTCGGACGGCGGCTGATCTACAAGAACGGCAGTCTGCGCGTCCTCGCGCCCGACCGTCTGGCCCGCCAGATCGAGATCTTCGACCGGTTGGGCCTGCCCTACGAACTACTCGAGGCCGAAGCCGTCAATCGGCGCTGGCCTCAGGTCCGCTTCTACGACGGCGAGACCATTTTCTTCGAACAGCACTCCGGCAGCGTGAAGGCCCGCGAATCCATGGTCGCGGTCGAAGAAGCCTTCGTCCAGATGGGCGGGGTCTCCCGTATCGGCCAGGCGCGTCCCGGTTCGGTCGCGAGCGGTCGGCTGGAGTCCGTCATGATCGGCGACGAGACCTGCGCCGGCGGCCAGTTCGTCTTCGCCTGCGGTCCCTGGTTGCCGAAGGTCCTGCCCGAGGCGCTGAGCGGCTATATCAAGGCGCCGAGGGCCGAGCTCTTCTTCATCGGCTCGCCGCCCGGCGATCCGCGCTACCGTTTCGAGAACGTGCCCAACATCACCGATCTGGAGACCTATACGTCCGCCGATTTCGGCAGCGGTTACAAGGTCGGGGCGATGGTTCCGGGCGTGCAGATGGACATGGACAACGATGACCGCATAGCCACCGACTATCTGCGCGAGAAGGTCGAACGCTTCGTCGCGCGCCGGCTGCCGGGCCTGGTCGGCCAGCCGATCGTGGGCGCCCATGTCTGCCAGACCGAAAACAGCGACAATCATCACTACATTATCGACCGCCATCCCGACCTGGCCAACGCCTGGATCGCCGGCGGCGGGTCGGGGCACGCCTTCAAGATGGGGCCGGTGCTGGGCGAGATCGTCGCCGCCAAGGTGCTGGACCGCCCCGATGTGATCGACGACGGCGGCGCCTTCGCCCTGTCCAGCCATCGCCCCTACTGAGCCGAACGCCTTCCTTCAGTCTTCAAGGAGACCGCCCATGCGTGTCCTCGCCTGCCTCGCCCTGTCGAGCCTTCTGCTCGCCGCATCGCCAGCCCTGGCGGCAGGGCCGGAGGCTCCGTCGGATCGGGTCAAGCGCGACGCGCGCGAAAGCGCGCCCGAGGCCCTGATGGGGGTCTGGCGCGCCGACATCGCGGCCTCGACCTATGCCGGGACCCCGCCGAAGGAGCATTTCCGCACCTTCCAGTATACGGCGGACGGCCGCGTCCTGGTCAGTTTCATCACCCTCGGCGCCGACGGTCGGTCGTCGTCGGGCCACTGGTCGGTGCGGCTTGACGGCGATCCCGGCTACGAGTTCTTCGCCGCCAACGGCGCGACCCCCTATGCCGAGATCCGCTTCGTCCAGGTCGACCCGCTGACCTTCAACCTGACCAACTCCTATCGGGGCGTGGTGGCGTCCAACGCGACCTACAGGCTGGCCGAGGACGGAACCACCCTGACGGTCGAGCGCACGCCCGAGGGCGGGGCGCTGACCCGGATCGTCTATCGGCGCTGGGGCCAGTGAGCGTGACCGAAACGACCAAGGGCGGTCTCGCCCTTCACTGGCTGATGCTGATCGGCTTCGCCGTGGGCCTTGGCGGCGGCCTCTGGGTCAATCTGGCGCTCGGGGCGGATACGGCCTGGGTGGTGTGGGTGACGCAGAACGTCACTGGACCGGCAGGGCAGATCTTCCTGCGCCTGCTGTTCATGATGGTGATCCCGCTGCTGTTTTCGGCCTTGGTGATCGGGGTCGCCGAGATGGGCGACCTGAACTCGCTGGGCCGAGCGGGAATCAAGACCTTGCTGCTGACCATTCTGGTGTCGGGCATCGCCGTGGTGATCGGCCTGGTCATGGTCAATCTGTTCCAGCCGGGGCGCGGGGTCGATCCGGCCATGGCGCAGCAACTGCTGGACCAGAGCCGCGACGGGGCCGCCGGCATTGTGCAGAACGCGCCAGAGACCATCCAACTGGGCGACTTCTTCCTGGACCTGATCCCGTCCAACGCCGTCACCGCTGCGGCCGAGAACCAGATCCTGCCGCTGATGGTCTTCGCCCTGTTCTTCGGCATCGGCCTGGTCATGGCCAAGGGGCCCAAGACCGACCGTCTGCAGGAGGTGATCGAGGGCATCTTCGAAGTGACGATGAAGCTGATCAACCTGTTCATCAAACTGGCGCCCATCGCCATCGCCTGTCTGATGTTCAACCTTTCGGCCCTGTTCGGCTGGGACCTTCTGGTGCGTCTGGCGGCCTTCGTCGGCGTCGCCGTGGGGGCGATGCTGATCCATATGTTCGTGGTCTATCCGCTGGTGATCTGGCTGCTGGGCGGGCGTTCGCCGATCGCCTTCTTCAAGGGGGTGAGGGAGCCCATGGTGGTGGCCTTCTCGACCGCCTCTTCCAACGCCGCCCTGCCGGTGTCGCTGAAGGCGGCCGAGCACGAGTTGAAACTGCCCAGGAAGATCGCCCGCTTCGTGCTGACGGTCGGGGCTACCGCCAACCAGAACGGCACAGCCCTGTTCGAGGGGGTCACGGTGCTGTTCCTGGCCCAGTTCTTCAACATCGAGCTGAGCATCACCCAGCAGGTGATCGTCATGCTGGTCTGCATCCTGGGCGGCATCGGCACGGCGGGGGTTCCGGCGGGCTCGCTGCCGGTCGTGGCCATGATCCTGGTGATGGTGAAGGTGCCGCCGGAAGGCATCGGCCTGATCCTGGGCGTCGATCGCTTCCTGGACATGTGCCGCACCACGCTGAACGTCACCGGCGACCTGGTCCTGGCCGCCGTCGTCTCACGCGGCGAGAAGGACGACGAGGCCGAGGCCCCGGCGTCCGAGCCGGTTACGGCCTAGACTGTTGCGACGGGGGTGTCCGTGCGGCGCCCCCATTCGCTCCATGAACCGTCATACAGCCGAGACGGCCGGTCCAGCGTGGCCAGGGCCAGGCTTATGATGGCGGCGGTGACGCCGGAGCCGCAGGTGGTCACGACCGGCCGGTCAGGATCGAGCCCCGCCTTGGCGAAGGCGTCCGTCAGGGCCTGACCCTGTTTCAGGGCGCCGTCGGCGGCCAGCAGTCCGGCGTAGGGCAGGTTCAGCGCGCCAGGCATGTGACCGGCGCGGACGCCGGGGCGAGGTTCCGCCGCCTGACCGCTGAACCGGGGGAAGCCGCGCGCGTCGGCGACCTGGGCGCCCTCAGCCAGGGCGGCGCGCACATCCTCCACATCGGCGACGGCCGTTGCGTCGAACTGCGCCGTAAAGGTCGCGGGCGTGAAGCTCGCGGCGGGGCCAGTCTCGACCGGACGCCCCTCGGCCTTCCATTTGGGCAGACCGCCATCCAGCACCTGGACCTGCGTCGCCCCCATGGTCTTCAGCATCCACCAGGCACGGGCGGCCGAGAACAGGCCGGCGGCGTCATAGACGACAATCCGGTCGTCCGCCGCGACCCCGAGCGCGCCCAGAGACGCCGCGAAGGTTTCCGGCGTCGGCAGCATGTGCGGCAGGTCGCTGTCGGGATCGGAGATGGCGTCCAGATCGAAGAAGCGGGCGTCGGGGATGCGTTCGGCGGCGAACTCGGCCCGGCCGTCGCGGCCGTCCAGGTGCCAGCTGCCGTCCAGAAGGCGCAGCGACGGGTCGTCCAGCAGGGCGGCGAGGTCTTCGGTCGAGATCAGCGGGAACAGGGTCATGTTCCGAACCTAGTGTCAGGCGCGGTCCAGCACCAGTTGCACCACGTCGGTCCGGCGCGAGCGGAAGCCGGCCTCGCAATAGGCCAGATAGAACCGCCACAGGCGGCGGAACCGCTCGTCGAAACCGGCGATGCGGCAGATGTCGCCCCAGGCGACCTGAAAGCGGTCATCCCAACGTTTCAGGGTGTCGGCGTAGTCCAGGCCGAACCGCTCGATCTCGCCCCAGGCCAGGCCGGCCTGGGCGACGACCGGCTTCAGACGCTCCTCGGACGGCAGCATGCCCCCGGGGAAGACGTATTTCTGGATGAAGTCTGTGCGGGCGTTGTATTCCTCGAACAGGGCGTCCTGGATGGTGATGATCTGCAGGCCGGCGCGGCCGCCGGGCTTCAGCACCTCGTGGATCTTGCCGAAATAGGCGGGCCAGTATTCGCGGCCGACCGCCTCGAACATCTCGATGGAAGCGACGCGGTCGAACCGGCCCTGGACGTCGCGATAGTCGGTCAGCTCGACGCGCGCGCGATCCGACAGACCGGCGTTGAACAGACGCTGCCGGGCGAAGTCGTGCTGTTCCTTCGAAATCGTGACGCCGGTGACGTCGGCGCCGATTTCCCTGGCCGCGAACTCGGCGAACCCGCCCCAGCCGCAGCCGATCTCCAGCACGCTCATGCCGGGTTTCAGGTCCATCATCCGCGCGAGGGCCGCGTATTTTTCGCGCTGGGCCGCCTCCAGGCTCTCGTCGGCGCGACTGAATCGGGCCGACGAATAGGTCATCGAGCGGTCCAGCCAGGTTTCGTAGAAGGCGTTGCCCAGGTCGTAGTGGGCGTGGATGTTCTTCTTGGAGCCCGTGCGGCTGTTGCGGTTGCTGCGGTGACCCAGCCAGTTGACCGCCATCATCAGCCAGTTGCCGTCGAACAGGCGGCGGATGTGATCGTAGTTGTCGACCAGGGTCTCCAGCAGGGCGGCCAGATGCGGGCTGTCCCATTCGCCGGCCATATAGCCCTCGGCGAAACCGATGTCGCCGGCGGCCAGGACGCGGCGGGCGAAGCCGTAGTCGCGGACCTGCAGCACGCCGTTGGGGCCGGGCTGTTTGCCCTCCAGCACATGGGTCTCGCCATTGGGCAGGCAGACGGTCAGCCGGCCGAAGGTCCAGTTGGCGGCGAGCAGGCGCAGCATCAGGGCGAAGACGCGGGGCGTCCGAGTGGGGGCCTCCAGGTCGGTCGTGGCGAGACTCATGATGAACCTTTCAACGCGTCAATCACGGTCGGTCATGTCGTCGCCGCGTCCCGACACCGTCTTGAGGGCGTCGAGGGCGCGGGCGCGAGCTTGGCCATGATCCAAGATGGGGTGCGGATAGTCTTTGCCAAGCCTGACGCCTGCGTCGCGCAGCACCTCGGGCGGTGCGGTCCAGGGGGCCTGGATCCAGCGGTCGGGCAGGGCGCGCAACTCGGGAACCCAGCGACGGACATAGCCGCCCCGGGCGTCGAACTTCTCGCCTTGGGCGATGGGATTGAAGATGCGGAAATAGGGCGAGGCGTCGGCGCCCGAGCCGGCGACCCACTGCCAGTTCTGCACATTGCTGGCCAGGTCGGCGTCGACCAGAGTGTCCCAGAACCAGGCCTCGCCGATCCGCCAGTCGATCAGCATATGTTTGACCAGGAAGGAGGCGACCACCATCCGCACCCGATTGTGCATCCAGCCTGTCTCCCACAGCTGGCGCATGCTCGCGTCGACCAGGGGATAGCCGGTCCGGCCACGTTTCCAGGCCTCCAGACCTTCCGGATCATCTCGCCAGGGCATGGTGTCGTATTCCGGCCGGAAGGCGCGTTCGGGCAGGGTCGGGAAATGATGGAGCAGATGGGCGGAGAAGTCGCGCCAGCCCAGCTCGGCGACGAATTTCTCGGCCTCGGCGGCGGGAGCCTTGCCGGCCTCGGCCGCCTGACGGACACGTTCGACGGCGCGCCATGGGCTGATCTCGCCCCAGTGCAGATGGGGGGACAGGCGGCTGGTGGCCGAGCGGTCGGGATGGTCGCGACCGACGGCGTAGGTTTTCAGCCCGCCGGACAGGAAGGCGGACAGGGCGTCCGAGGCGCCATCCTCGCCCGGCGTCCAGTCGAAGCCTTTCGACCAGTCGGGCCGGGTCGGATGCAGGTTCCAGTCGTCGACCGTCTCGCTCTCGACCGCAGTCGGGGTGTCGATGGCGCGCGGGCCGGTCGTGTGGGCGGGCGGCTCGGTCTTGGCCAACAGGGCCTTCAGGAAGGGGGTGAAGACCTTGTAAGGTCCGCCCGTGCCGTTCAGCACTGCGCCGGGGCGGCACAGCAGCGAGCCGTTGTAGCCCTTGCAGTCAATGTCGTCGGATTTCAGCGCATGGGCGACCTCGGCGTCGCGTTCGTTGGCGGCCGGTTCAAACAGGCGGTTCATGAAGACGGAATCGGCGCCGGTCTCGTCGATCAGGCTCTGGAGCTGGATCAGCGAATCGCCGCTTCGCAGGATCAGCCGCGAGCCGCGCGATTGCAGCGACGCGTCCAGCGCTCGCAAAGACTTGTCGAGCCACCACAGCGAGGCGCCCCCGCTGGGGCGGTCAGGGCTGCGATCCAGTATGAAGACCGGCAGGATTGGCCGTCCCGTCTCGGCGGCATGGTTGAGGGCGGGGTTGTCATGCAGGCGCAGGTCGCGGCGGAACCACAGGATGACAGGCTTGGTGGCCACGCGGGCGAACTCCGTGATAACTTGCGCTTACCCGTTCAGAGCGCCACCTGATGGCCTCATAGCTGCGGCAAACGCCGCCCCATAACGCCCGAACTTCGAAAGAGCCGCCTCGTGAGCCGACCCAACGCTGTCATTACGTTGTCCGAAGGTCTTCGGACGCCTGTCGTCATCGGCGGCGGCGCCCGAATCGTCTTCATCGCCGGTCCGTGCCAGATGGAAAGCCGTCAGCACGCCCTGGAAACCGCCCATGCGCTGAAGGAGATCGGCGAGCGGCTGAACGTCGGCATCATCTACAAGACCAGTTTCGACAAGGCGAACCGCACCAGCGCCAGCGCCGCCCGCGGCATCGGCCTGAAGGACGCCATGCCGGTCTTCGCCGAGATCCGCGAGACGGTTGGCCTGCCGACCCTGACCGATGTCCACTCCGAGGCCCAGTGCGGTCCGGTGGGCGAGGTGGTCGACGTGCTGCAGATCCCGGCCTTCCTGAGCCGCCAGACCGATCTGCTGCTGGCCGCCGCCGCGACCGGCAAGGCGATCAACATCAAGAAGGGCCAGTTCCTGGCCCCCTGGGACATGAAGAACGTCATCGCCAAGGTGGTCGGCGCCGGCAATCCCAATGTCATGGCCTGCGAACGCGGCGCCAGCTTCGGCTACAACACCCTGGTCAGCGACATGCGCGCCCTGCCGGTTCTGCGCGAGATCGGCTGCCCGGTCGTGTTCGACGCGACCCACAGCGTGCAGCAGCCGGGCGGGCAGGGCACGTCCTCGGGCGGCCAGCGCGAGTTCGTCCCGGTCCTGGCCCGCGCTGCCGTGGCCGTGGGCGTCGACGCCGTCTTCATGGAGACGCACGAGGACCCGGACAACGCACCGTCGGACGGTCCCAACATGGTGCCGCTTAGCCAGTTCGAGGCCCTGGCCGCCGAACTGATCGCCTTTGACGACTTGGCCATCAAGATCGGGGCCAAGGCGCCGGTGGCGCAGGCCGCCTGAATCCTCTAGGTCGGGCGCATGTCTGACACTCTGGACCTGGGCGCCCTGCAGAAGTTGCTGGAGCGCGTGCGCGGCCTGAAGATCGCCTGCGTCGGCGACCTGATGCTGGATCGTTACGTCTATGGAGAGGTCAGCCGCATCTCGCCCGAGGCGCCGATCCCGGTGCTGCGCGCCGCCCGCACCGTCGCCATGCCCGGCGGCGTCGGCAATGTGGCGCGCAATATCGCGGCCCTGGGCGGGGTGGCCCGTCTGGGCGCCGTGGTCGGGGACGATGCCGCGGGCGCGGAACTGACCGGCCTGATCGCCGCCGAGCCGCGCATTGAGGACGCCCTGGCGCGACCTGCCGGCGCGACGACCATCGTCAAGACCCGCTTCGTTTCGGCCGGACAGCAGCTGCTGCGTCTGGACGACGAGGCTGCCCCTGTATCGATCGACAATTCCGACGCCTTTACGGGCGCTTCCGTCTATCTGCTGTCTGATTACGCCAAGGGCGTAGTCGGCGACGGCCTGATCGCCTCGGCGCTCGAGGCGGCCAAGACGACGGGCGCGCCGGTCGTGGTCGATCCGAAGGGGCGCGACTTCGCTCGCTACGGCGCCGTCGACGTGATCAAGCCCAACGCTTCGGAACTGGCGGGCGCCACCGGCCTGCCGGCCGGGACCGACGCCGAGGTCGAGGCGGCGCTGGAGGCCCTGCTGGCCGCAACGAGCGCGAAGGCGGTGATCGTGACCCGCGCCGGCAAGGGGATGAGCCTGGCCCGTCGCGGCGAGCCGGTGAAACACTTCCCCGGACGCGCCCGCGAGGTGTTCGACGTCTCGGGCGCCGGGGACACCTGTCTGGCCGCCATCGGCCTGGCCCTGGGCGCGGGCGCTTCTCTGGAGACGGCGGTGGAGTTCGCCATCCTGGCCTCCGGCGTGGTGGTCGGAAAGGCCGGGACCGCCGTGGTCACGCCGGCCGAACTGATCGAGGCCGAGCTGAGCCAGCACGCCACCGCCGCCGTGGCCAAGGTGACGCCGCTGGACGAGCTGGCGGGCGAGGTCGAGGCCTGGCGGCGTCAGGGGCTGAAGGTGGGCTTCACCAACGGCTGTTTCGACATCCTGCACCGGGGGCATGTCGCCTATCTGGCCCAGGCGCGCAGCTGGTGCGACCGGTTGGTGGTGGCGCTGAACACCGACGCCTCGGTCAGGCGGCTGAAGGGAGACGGGCGGCCGGTCAATGATCTGGACAGCCGGGCGGTCGTCATCGGCGGCCTGGCCAGTGTCGATCGGGTGACCAGTTTCGACGATCCGACGCCGGTCGCCCTGATCGAACGACTGCGGCCCGACGTGCTGATCAAGGGCTCGGACTACACCCGCGAGGGCGTGGTCGGAGGCGATCTGGTCGAGAGCTGGGGCGGCGAGGTGAAGCTGGCCGATTTCAAGGACGGGTTCTCGACCACCCGGACCATCGAGAAGATGACGAGCAAGGTTCAATGACCCCGCGCATGATCGTGGTGACCGGCGGCGCCGGCTTCATCGGCTCCAATATCGTGGCAAGGCTGACGGCCGAGACGGCCTATGACGTTGTGGTCTGCGACCGGCTGGAGACGGCCGATCTGGCCAAGTGGAAGAATCTGGCCAAACACGCCATCGCCGACTTCTGGTCGCCGGAAGAACTGTTCGAGCAGCTGGAGCGCCATGCCGACCGGATCGAGGCCGTGGTCCATATGGGCGCCATTTCCGCCACGACCGAGCCGGACGCCGACCTGATCCTGCGGACCAATTTCACCCTGTCGCGCGATCTGTGGGACTGGTGCACGATCCGCGATGCGCGGATGATCTACGCCTCGTCGGCCGCCACCTACGGTGACGGCGAAGCGGGGTTCAACGACGATGACGACGCGGAGAGTTTGTCGCAGCTTCGACCGCTAAACGCCTATGGCTATTCTAAAATGCTGTTCGATCAGCACGCCGTGCGCCAGGCGGACCGTGGTCAGGCGCCGCGTCAGTGGGCGGGACTGAAATTCTTCAACGTCTATGGGCCGAACGAAGGTCACAAGGGCGGGATGAAGTCGGTCGTGGCCCAGATTTGGCCCAAGGTGGCGGCCGGCGAGACCGTGACCCTGTTCCGCTCGCACAATCCGAACTATGCGGACGGCGGCCAGATGCGCGACTTCGTCTATGTCGACGACGTGGTCGATATAATCGAATTCCTGCTGCAATCGCCCGAGGTTTCGGGAATTTTCAACGCCGGTTCGGGGCAGGCGCGGTCCTTCGTCGATCTGGCCAACGCCACCTTCGCCGCCGCGGGCAGGGAGCCGTCGATCGACTATGTCGACACGCCGCTGTCGATCCGTGACCGCTACCAGTATTTCACCGAGGCCCGTATGGATCGCATTCGCGCCGTCGGGTTCGAGGGCCAGTCCACGCCGCTGGAAGAGGGCGTGCGTCGCTACGTCCAGGACTTCCTGGCCAAGCCCGACCAATACAGATGAGAAACCTCACGACCCGGCAGTGGATCGGCTACATCGGGTTCTTCCTGGTGTTCCTGCTGACCGCCGCGGTCGCCGTCTGGCGAGGCGACATCCTGCGCGCGGGTCTGGACCCTCAGGTGCCGTTCCAGACCTACAAGCCGCCCCCCGCGCCCAACTATGCGGACGACAAGGCCTGGGCCCTGCTGGACGCGCGCGTGGCCGGATCAGGCACGGCGAATGTCTTCTTCGTCCATTCCACCACCTTCGACGGCGGGCGCGACTGGAATGGCGCCATCGGGGACCGCAGGGCCGACGCCTATCTGTATAGGGTGGTCCTGCCCAACTACGCCGGGCCGTTCGCGCGGGCGGGAGCCGTCAGCGCGCCCCGTTATCGTCAGGCCAGCCTCTATACCCGCCTGACCCTGCGCGACGATGCGCGCGAGGCGCGCGCCTTCGCCTATGGCGACATTCTGGCCGCCTTCGACGCCTGGCTGACGCGTCATCCTCAGGGGCCGATCGTTCTGGCTGGAGTGGAGCAGGGGGCTGACCTGCTGGACCGACTGATCCGCGAGCGGATCGCGCCGGACGGGGCGGTCCGTGACCGACTGGTGGTGGCCTATCTTATGGACACGATCATTGCAGCCGAGAATTTGCCCGCCAATCTGCCCGCCTGCGCCGACCGACGCCAGATCCACTGCGTCGTGGCCTGGTCCCAGGTCGGTGATCACGACGAGGCGCCCGCGCGGCGCCGCCTGCGCCGGGCGACGGTGTGGGACGACAAGGGGCAACTGGTCAATCTGGCGGACCGGCCGGCCGTCTGCGTCAATCCGGTGACCGGCGGCGCCGGCGAGGCGCGTGTTCCAGCGCGGCAGCATCGCGGGGCGACCAACGCCACCGGACTGGAGTGGGGCGCGCGCCCGGCGCTGATGGCGCGCGAGGTCGAGACCCAGTGCCGCGATGGCCTGCTGCGGCATTCCTGGCCGGACATCGAGTCCTTTCGCGAGACCGGCAATTGGGCCGACCGCAGGAAGGCGAGGCCCTACAATCTGTTCTACGGCGATCTGGAAGCTGATGTAGCGGAACGCCTTGCAACCTACGCGGATCGGGCAAGCCGATAAATCCGACGGACCTCGTCCGGTTTTTATGGCGCCGCTCGCGTCCGGCGCGTAACCTCCCCGCATACGGAGGATACGAATGGACGTTACAATCATCTTCGCCGGCGTCGTCTTGCTTCTGGCGATCGCGCTCTTGTTCAGCGTCATCAAGATCGTGCCACAAGGCCGTGAATTCACGGTGGAACGGTTTGGAAAATACACCAAGACCCTGAGCCCCGGCATCGGCTTCCTGACTCCCTTCGTGGAGAAGATCGGCAAGAAGATGAACATGATGGAGCAGGTGCTCGATGTCCCGACTCAAGAAGTCATCACCAAGGACAACGCCATGGTCCGGGTGGACGGGATTGTCTTTATCCAGGTGATGGACGCCGCGCGCGCCGCCTATCGGGTCGATGATCTGCCTTACGCCATCTCGCAACTGTGCATGACCAATCTGCGAACCGTGGTCGGTTCGATGGAGCTGGACGAGGTGCTGAGCCAGCGCGACAGTATCAACACCCGCCTGCTGCACGTCATCGACGCCGCGACCGAGCCGTGGGGCGTCAAGGTCAACCGGATCGAAATCAAGGACCTGACCCCGCCGACCGACGTCACCAACGCCATGGCCCGTCAGATGAAGGCCGAGCGCGAACGGCGCGCCGTCGTCACCGAGGCGGATGGCGAGAAACAGGCCGCCATCACCCGCGCCGAGGGCGCCAAACAGGCCGCCATCCTGGAGTCGGAAGGCCGCAAGGAGGCCGCCTTCCGCGACGCCGAAGCCCGTGAACGCGAGGCCGAGGCCGAGGCGCGCGCCACCGCCATGGTGTCCGAAGCCATCGCCCGCGGCGACGTGAACGCGATCAACTATTTCGTGGCTCAGAAGTACGTCGAGGCCTTCGCCGAACTGGCCCGCAGCCCGCAGCAGCGCACCGTGATCGTACCCGCCGAAATGGGCGCCCTGGTCGGCACGATCGCCGGCATCGGCGAAATGGTCGGTCTGGCCAAGGGCCAGCAGCAGAATGCGCAGTCCGCACCGGCGCGTCCCGCCGCCCCGCGCCGTCCATCCGTGCCGCCCACCGCCTGATCGCAGGGAAACCAGGCCATGACCGTCGTCGCCGATCTCTACGCCGCCCAGCCTTTCTGGATATGGCTGGCCGTCGGGGTGTTGCTGTTGGCCGTTGAGGCGATGTTCTCGACGGAATGGCTGCTGTGGCCGGCGGTCGCCGCCGGGATCGTCGCGGTCCTGACCGCCGTCGGCGTTCGCCTGGGCCTGCCGGGGGAGGTGGCGATCTTCGCCGTCCTGACCATGATCGCCACACTGCTGTCGCGCCGGCTGATCCAGAAGGCCAACCCCGAGGGGCTGGACATCAACGACCGCGACAGCCGTCTGATCGACCAGCGCGCCCGCGTGGTCGAGGCCTTCGTCGGCGGGCGCGGACGGGTCTTCGTCTCCGGCGCCGAATGGCCGGCCCTGATCGAGGGCGAAGCGCCTGCGGTAGGCCAGGACGTCATCGTCAACGGCGTCAGCGGCTCGTTGCTGACAGTCCGTTCCGCAGTCTGAAGCAACCTTCGCCGTTGGGCGGCGTTGGGCGTGGATGTCCGACGCCCCGACCGCTTCCGCCGCACCCCCTACGGATGGGTTGCCGGTCCCGAGGCGTTACTGGGCCATCGTCTCGATTGGGATGGGCATCACCCTGGCGGTGCTGGACGGGGCCATCGCCAATGTGGCCCTGCCGTCCATCGCCCAGGATCTGCAGGCCTCAGAGGCGGCCTCGATCTGGATCGTCAACGCCTATCAGATCGCCATTGTCGTCTCGCTGCTGCCGCTGGCGTCCCTGGGCGAGATCGTCGGCTATCGCCGCGTGTCCCAGGTCGGGCTGGCGGTCTTCACCCTGGCGTCCCTGGCCTGCGCCCTGTCCGATTCGATCCTGACCCTTAGCCTGGCGCGAGTGCTGCAGGGGCTCGGCGCGGCCGGGATCATGAGCGTCAACGGCGCCCTGGTGCGCTTCACCTATCCCCAACGGCTGCTGGGCCGGGCGGTCGGGATCAATGCGGTGATCGTCTCCATCGCCGCCGCCGCCGGACCGACCATCGCCGGGGCCATCCTGAATATCGGCGAATGGCGCTGGCTGTTCGCGTTGAACATTCCGCTGGGCGTGCTGGCCGTCTCACTGGCGGGGTTCACCCTGCCGCATAATCCGCTGCAGAAGCGCAGGCTGAACTTCGTGGGGGCCGCATTGAGCGCTGCGGCCTTCGGCTTCGTCATCACCGGCATGCAGGCCCTGGCTCATGGCGAGGCCTCGATCTTCGGCTTTGGCCTGACCGGTCTGGGCTTGGCGACGGGGGTCCTGCTGGTCCGGCACGAGAAACCCAGCAAGACCCCGCTGATTCCGCTCGACCTGCTGGCCCGACCGATGTTCGCCCTGTCGGTGGCGACCTCGATCATCTCCTTCACCGCCCAGATGATGGCTTTCGTAGCCTTGCCGTTCTTCCTGCAGGGCTCATTGGGGTTGAGCGCGGTCGAGACGGGCCTGTTGATGACGCCCTGGCCCCTGGCCACGATGTTCGCCGCCCCCTTGGCCGGCTGGCTGTCGGACAAATATTCGGCGGGGGTTCTGGGGGCGGCCGGTTTGAGCCTGTTCGCCTGCGGCCTGATGTCGCTCAGCGTCCTCGACGGCGATTCGTCCAAGCTCGACATCGTCTGGCGCATGGCCCTGTGCGGCGCCGGGTTCGGCTTCTTCCAGTCGCCCAACAACCGCGCCATGCTGTCCGAGGCGCCGCGAGAGCGGGCCGGGGCGGCGGGGGGCAGTCTGGGCACGGCGCGGGTGCTGGGTCAGTCGATGGGCGCGGTCGTGGTCGCCTTCCTGCTTTCGGCCGCTCCGGCGGCCGGGGTGCGTCACGGTTTCCAGATCGCCGCCGTCGCGGCCCTGTTCGGCGCCGTGATGAGCGGATCGCGCATCCGCCGCCGCCCGTCCGAGCCTGAGAAGGAAGTCGAGGCGGTCTAGCGGCGCTTCAGATCCGCCACGCCGCGATTCGCCAGTTGGTCGGCGCGTTCGTTCAGTTCGTGGCCCGCATGGCCCTTCACCCAGCGCCATTTGACGTCGTGGCGCGTGCGGGCGGCGTCCAGCCTTTGCCACAGATCCGCGTTCTTGACCGGCTTCTTGTCGGCGGTCAGCCAGCCGCGCGCCTTCCAGCCGCGCATCCATTCGGTGATCCCCTGCATGACGTATTTGCTGTCGGTGTGCAGCTCGACCTTGCAGGGCCGTTTGAGCGCCTCCAGGGCCATGATGGCGCCCATCAGCTCCATGCGGTTGTTGGTGGTGTTGGCTTCGCCGCCCCACAATTCCTTTTCGTGACCGCCGCCGGTCTGGAGCAGGGCGCCCCAACCGCCGGGGCCCGGATTGCCCTTGCAGGCGCCGTCGGTGTGGATGATGACGTGATCGGAGGGACTCATGGTCGCGAAGACCTACAGCCTCCCTTGGCGCGGGGCCATCACTGCGCCTATATGCAGGCAGAAGAATAGTGGATGGGATCGATCATCGGTCCCCGCGAGGAGATAGAGTCATGGGCGCATTTGGTCCTACTCACTGGATTCTGGTCGCCATCGTCGTGCTCGTGCTGTTCGGCGGGCGCGGCAAGCTGTCCAGCCTGATGGGCGATGCGGCCAAGGGCATTCGCGCCTTCAAGGACGGCCTCAAGGACGAGGACAAGAAGGACGGCCCGCACGACGGCGTCAGCTCCCTGCCGCGCACCGACGCGGAGAAGGAAGAGCTGAAGCGCTAGTCGTCGTCTGTAAGGGCTGACGCATGGGCGGGCTTGGCCCCGGTATCGGGGGTTTCGAATTAGTGGTGATCGGTCTTGTGGCCCTGCTTGTGGTGGGGCCAAAGGATCTGCCTGTGCTCATGCGTCGCGTGGGTCAGATGGTCGCAAAGGCGCGCGCCATGGCCAATGAGTTCCGCTCGAGCTTCGACGAGATGGCGCGTCAGTCCGAGCTGGACGATCTGCGCAAGGAGGTCGAGGCGCTGCGGACCGGCTCCGCCATGTATCCGCTGGGCGCCGAGGCGGACGCCGCCTTCAAGGACATCAACGCCGGGCTGAACGCCCCCGCCACGCCGGCGGCGCTTCCCGCGCCTGCGCCGGAGCTGCCGGTCATGACGCCGGCCGCTGACGTATGGCCGGACGCGCCCCCTGCCGCTGAAACGGCGCCGGTCGTCGCGACGAAACCGAAACGGACGCCCGCCAAGACCGCAGCCAAGCCCCGCGCCGCAACGGCGACCAAATCGACGACGGCCGCCGCCAAGGCGAAGGCGCCGGTCAGTGCGACCAAGCCTGGGGGCGCCAAGTCCGGAACCTCGCGCAAGAAGGCCGCCGAGCTTTGACCTTCTCCGATCGTGACGAGGCCGAGATCGAAGCGTCGCGCGCCCCCTTGATGGACCATCTGATCGAGCTGCGTTCGCGGCTGATGGTTTGCGTGGTCGCCTTCGCGCTGGGCTTCATCCTGTGCTTCATCTTCGCCAACCAGATTCAGATCGCCCTGATCAAGCCATATCAGGCGGCGGCGGCCATCCATGCAGCGGCCCTCGCTTCCAATGGTCACGCCAATCCGATCGATCTGATCATGACGATGACGGGGCTGCGGCCCTATCCGCCCGGCAGCGCGGCCGTGGTCGAACTGATCGCCACGGCGCCTCTGGAACAACTGTTCACCAAGATGAAGATCGCGGCCTTCGGCGCGGCGGTCCTGACCTTCCCGATCATCGCCTGGCAGCTCTATCGTTTCGTCGCTCCGGGCCTGTACCGCAACGAGCGGGGCGCCTTCCTGCCGTTCCTGATCGCCGCGCCGGTCATGTTCTGCCTGGGCGGGGCGCTGGTCTATTATGTGATGCTGCCCTTCGTCATGTTGTTCTCGCTCAGCCAGCAGGTGGTCAGCGAGGGGATCTCGGTTGCCCAGACGACCAAGATTTCGGACTATCTCAGCCTGGTGACCTCGCTGTTGCTGGCCTTCGGCCTGTGTTTCCAGCTTCCGGTCGTAACGACCCTGCTGGGGCTCGCCGGCATGATCAATTCCAAGGTCATGGTCACGGGGCGCCGCTACGCCATCGTCGCCGTTGTCGTGGTCGCCGCCGTGGTCACCCCGCCCGATCCGATCAGCCAACTGATGCTGGCCGTGCCGTTGGTGATTCTGTACGAGATCTCGATCTGGTGCGTGCGGCTGATCGAACTGCGCCGCAAGAAGGCGGACGACCTGGAAGCCGAAGCCGCCTGAAGCCGGGGCGTCGCGTGGTCGCAGGGAGCAACCGGACACGGGACGAAGGGTTGATGCCGGGATGCGTCGTCGCTCCCTGATCACCGCCGGTCTGGCGTTTCCACTCGTCCAAGGCTGCAGCCAGGCTTCCGAGATCCTGCCGCCGCCACGGACCGAAGGGCTGGATCCCGGCTTGGTCAGCCAGGCGGAAGCCATGGCCGCCGTTCTGCCGAAGCTGCAGTCGCTGATCGTGGCGCGCGACGGCCGGCGCCTGTTCGAACGGGTGTTCAGCGGACCGCCGCTGGAGACGCCGGTCAACGTCAAGTCGGCCTCCAAGTCAGTGATCGCCGCCCTGTGCGGTATCGCCATAGGGCAGGGGGTGGTCGCCGGCGTCGATCAACCCATTTCCGCCTTCCTGGGCGACCGCTTTCCGGCCGCGCCGGATCCGCGTCTGAGCCGGGTGAACATAGGCGATCTCCTGTCGATGCAGGCGGGGCTGGGATCCACGTCCGGCGCGAACTATGGGGCCTGGGTCTCCAGTCCCGACTGGGTGCGCTACGTTCTGGCCCAGCCGTTCGAGGCTGATCCGGGCGGGCGGATGGTCTATTCGACCGGGACCTCGCACCTGACCTCGGCCTGTCTGACCCGAGCGAGCGGACGCTCCACCCTGACCCTGGCGCGCGAGGGACTGGGCGAGCCGCTGGATATCGAGGTCCCGTCCTGGCCGGCCGACCCGCAGGGGATCTATTTCGGCGGAAACGACATGCGCTTGTCGCCGCTGGCCCTGCTGAAGTTCGGCGAACTGTATCGCAATGACGGCCTGTACGATGGACGACGCATCCTGCCGGAGGGCTGGGTGCAAGAGTCCTGGAGAGGCAGGGGAACGTCGCGCTGGAGCGGCAATCCCTATGGCTATGGCTGGTGGATCCGCCGCTCGGGCCGCCACGAGGTCTTCTTCGCCTGGGGCTACGGCGGACAGATGGTGTTCGTCGTGCCGGACCTGCGGCTGACGGTCGTCATGACCTCGGATCCGACGCCGGTCGCCGCGCGGGACGGCCATGTCGACGCCTTGCACGGGCTTCTCGACCGCGCCCTGATTCCCGCCGCCGAACGCGGCGGCGCCGCACGCGCCCTGATTCCCGCCGCCGAACGCGGCGGCGCCGCATAGAAGAAGGGCGCCGGCGGTTCCCCGCCGACGCCCCTGGTCTTCAGCCGGATCCGAGGATCAGCAGCTGTAGTACATGTCGAACTCGACCGGGTGCGGATGCAGTTGCAGACGCATCACCTCTTCCATCTTCAGCTCGATGTAGCTGTCGATGAAGTCGTCATCCATGACGCCGCCCTTCTTGAGGAAGGCGCGGTCCTTGTCGAGGTTCTCGAGCGCTTCCTTCAGCGAGCCGGAGACCTCGGGGATCGAGCCGCGCTCTTCCGGCGGCAGGTCGTAGAGGTTCTTGTCGGCGGGCGCGCCCGGATCGATGCGGTTCTCGATCCCGTCCAGGCCGGCCATCAGCAGGGCGACGAAGGTCAGATAGGGGTTGCCCATCGGGTCGGGGAAGCGGGCTTCCAGACGCTTGGCCTTCGGCGACGAGACGTGCGGGATGCGGATCGAGGCCGAGCGGTTGCGGGCCGAATAGGCCAGCTTCACCGGGGCTTCATAGCCGGGCACCAGACGCTTGTAGGAGTTGGTGGTCGAGTTGGCGAAGGCGTTGATGGCCTTGGCGTGCTTGATGATGCCGCCGATGTACCACAGGCATTCCTGCGACAGGCCGGCGTACTGGTCGCCGGCGAACTGGGGCTTGCCGTCCTTCCAGATCGACATGTGGACGTGCATGCCCGAACCGTTGTCCGCGAACATCGGCTTGGCCATGAAGGTCGCCGACTTGCCATAGGCGGCGGCGACGTTGTGGATCACGTACTTATAGAGCTGCAGGCGGTCGGCCATGGTCAGCAGGTCCGAGAATTTCAGACCCAGTTCATGCTGGGCCGGCGCGACCTCGTGGTGGTGCTTCTCGGGCTGCAGGCCCAGGTCGCGCATCACGCCCAGCATTTCGCCGCGCAGGTCCTGACCCGAGTCGACCGGGTTGACCGGGAAATAACCGCCCTTGGGCCCGGGCCGGTGGCCCATGTTGCCCTCGGTGTATTCGGCGCCGGTGTTGGCCGGCAGCTCGGTCGAATCATACGAGTAGGACGTGTTGTGCGGCTGGGTCGACCAGCGCACGTCGTCGAAGATGAAGAACTCGGCTTCCGGGCCGAAATAGACCTGGTCGCCCACGCCCGAAGACTGGACGTAGGACAGGGCCTTCTTGGCCATCGAGCGGCTGTCGCGGTTGTAGGGCTCGTTGGTGTCCGGGTTCAGCACGTCGCAGAACAGGAACATGGTCGTCTGCTGGTAGAACGGATCGATATAGGCCGTGGTCAGGTCCGGCTTCAGCAGCATGTCGGACTCGTTGATGGCCTTCCAGCCGGCGATCGACGAACCGTCGAACATCGTGCCTTCGTTCAGGAAATCCTCATCGACCAGGTCGATGTCGAAGGTGACGTGCTGCAGCTTGCCGCGGGTGTCGGTGAAGCGGAGATCGATGTATTCGACGCCCTTCTCGTGGATTTCGCTCAGGAGCGTGTCGGCGGTTTTCATTCTAGGTCCTGTTTCTAAGGGGATGACGTCCCCCGGGGCTGTGGGGTGACCCCGTGGGACGTCTCGGGCGCGTCATCCATCCGCCTGCTTCGGCGACGAACGCGGTCGCTGTCTGGCGGAGGTGCGCCGCGTCTCATCAACACAGGCCTGGATTGGCGAAGCGCTACAGCCGGAGCGATATCAAGTTACGACTGGAATAGACGGCGGATCGCCATAGCCTGCGGCATTAGGCGGCCGGGCGACGTGTTGCGGACAAAGGGCTTAGAAGAGCGGGATCGGCCCAGGTCGATCGGTCGCGGCGCCGTGCATCAAGCAGCGGACACGAGAATCGGCGAGCAGCAGGCCGCCCCAGATCAGGGCCCCCAGCACCAAACAGATGATCTGCGGCGGCGAACCGAGCTCGCCGATGCGGACGTGCGCGCAGATAGCGCCGCCGAGGAAGCCGGTGCACAGGATAGCGCCCAGCGGGGCCAGTCGGGGAATGAGCAAAAGCAGGGCCGCCCCGAGGATCACCAGCCCGATCACCGGAGCGAGGCGGGGCTCAAAGCCCGCGTGCCCCAGCGCTGCGATAATCGGCGGTGCGGAGGTCGCCAGCAGCGCGCCATCAAGGAGCAGGGCGAGCGCGGCGGCGCTGACAAGGATCCGGCCGATCAGGTGCGTAGGGAAGGTCATGGGCAAGGGTCTTTCGTGGGCGCGACGCCGGCAAGGGACGTCGGGTCAGGCGTGCAGTCCCGACAGGAGGATGAGTTGGAGGCTGAGGAGCATGAAGACGCCGCCTGTCGTTCGATCGACGGCGGCCATGACTGCGGGACGATTCAGCCAGGGTCGAATGCCGCCGGTGAGGGCCGACAGCACGAGAAACCAGGTCAGGGCGATGCCGACATGGAGGCCGGCGAGGCCGAACGCGGTTCCGCTTTTTGCGTCCGCCGGCAGGAACTGCGGCAGCAGAGTCAGGTAAAAGAGGCCCACCTTCGGGTTCAAAATATTGGTTGTGAACCCGCCGCGTACAGAGCTGGCGACTGACGGCGCCTTCCCTACCAGTGCGGCGCCGGCCGAGAAGATGCGGCGAGGCCTGAACAGCAGGCGTAGGCCGAGCCAGGCCAGATAAGCCGCACCCGCCCATTTGAGAACCTCGAACGCCAGCGGCCAGGCAGCCAAAAGAGCGCCAAGGCCGAAAGCCGCCGCACCGCCCCAGCACAGGCAGCCAATGGCGATGCCAAAGGCCGTGGCCGCTCCATGACGGACACCGTCGGCTGCGGCCGAGCGCAGCACCATGGCCGTATCGAGCCCCGGCGCCATTGTCAGGACAAAGGCAGTAATGAGGAAGGCGGAAAGTGCTTCCGGTGACATGAACGAACTCGAGACGTCAGCGCGGTCAGTCGTGTCTCCGGCCAACC
>NZ_JBIIOP010000029.1:0-21135 GCF_044336875.1 Brevundimonas sp.
CCGCACCGTCACGCAGCACCTCGATGGTGCGGATGGCCGAGGCCGGGATGGTCGCCGAGTCCGCCGCCTGCGAGCCGAAGCCCGAAGCGCTGACCGCCGCCGAACGGTGTCGACGCTTCGAGTTGACTAACAGCAGGGTCTTGTCGCCCGGCAGGCCCCGCAGGCTGGCCGGACGCACGAACGTCCCCGCATCGCTGTTCGGGTTGCGGCCAACAGTGAACGACGGAATCAGAATGCGAAGGGTGTCGGTGGTGTCGGTGAAACCGCTGCTCTGAATGTCTTCAGCGCTCAGCACATCGATGGGCACCGGCGAATCCTGCACCGTGCGCGGGCGACCGCGGCTACCGGTCACAACGATCTCGCCGAGTTCGGAGGATTGGGTTTCGGGCGCAGTCGACGTCTCTTGAGCCTGTGTCGTTCCGGCGACCGTCAGGACAGCCAAGGACGCGCCCGCGCAAAGCAGGTTCTTCAGCATTTTCAATATCCCCTAGGCCGCGGCGTCGGATGAGAGGCGGTAGCGGCGGCCTCATCAAGGGGGACGCGCGGTCGTGAAAAACCCGCATCCGTCGTGTCGATTTTTTTCCGTAGACGACACGAAAGCCGTCAAGACAGCGTTAGAAACGCGCCTCGAGCCGGACGAACCAGAACCCGCCCTGCCAGTCGACAACGGAATCCGCACGGTAAAGCGCCCCGTTGGCTGTCCCCTCCCCGATCCGGTCCAGAGCCGGGTAGGCATTGAAGAGGTTTCGGGCGCCGATCGACAGGTTGAGGCCCTCACGGATCCGATACCCGGCCTCGACATCCATCATGAACTCGGGATCGAAGGTCTGAATACGCGGGTCTGCTGCGCTGAACATGTTTTCGTAGCCGCCCCAAAGCGTACCACGCGCAGTCAGACGCCAGCGCCCGACCTCATGCTCGACCTGCAGGGCGCCACGCCAGGCCGGCAGGCCGTTCTCGAAATCGAAGACTTCCTCCCGATCGAGAAGCCCGACGATATTGACCCGGTCCACCTCATAACGATTGGCGTTGGCGTTGAAGGTAAAACGCGTCGACTGTCCCCCGCCCCATTCCAAAGCATGGGTCGCGACGACATCGACGCCAGTGACCGTCGCATCGAGAGCGTTCTGGAAGAACTGCACCGACGACACGCTTTCCGCACCCACCACTCCCGCATCCGACATGGCCTGGCGGATGGCCGGGGTCACCGCTATGGAGGAGGTGCGATAATACTGGTCCTTAATCGCGATCCGATAGACGTCCACGCTCAGGCTCGTATCCCGTCCCAACCGCGCCACCAGGCCTGCGGACAGATTGAAGGCCGTTTCCGGCTTCAAAGGCTGCGCACCCAAAAATCGGGACACGGGGCTCCCTGCGGGAAACAGACCCGTGACCTGGATCGCACCGTCGACGGTGTTGAACTGGGTGTTCGAGAAGGACTGCTGGCCCGGCGTCGGGGCGCGGAAGCCCGTGCCGATGGAACCGCGCAAAGTCAGCCCCTGCGTCACGACATAACGCGCCGCCAGCTTGCCGTTGAGCGTATCGCCGAAGTCGGAAAAATCCTCGTATCGCAAGGCCGCATCGAACAGCAGCGCCTCGGTGACTTCAAAGGACAGTTCGGAGTAGGCGGCAAGGCTGCGCCGATCCAGCCGTCCGGCCTGAGCGGGCGAAACCGTCAGAGTCATGGCCGGCAGGGTGTTGTAGACGGGATCGTCGGGATCGGCGCAGTCCACACCGATCGGCGCCGTCGCGCCTTCGGCGCAGAAGCCCCACGGGTCGCTGCGCGCGTAGGGGCCTGCGGCATAGGCCGAGGCCTGCCCCGGCTGCGGCTCGAAGGATTCGTTGCGGTATTCCAGGCCAAAGGCGGCGTTGGCGGAGCGATCAGTCAACGGCAAGACGAAATCCCGGGTGAAGTCCGCGTTCAACGCCCATTCCTCGGCCACATAGTTGGCGCGCGTGAAGGCGCGGGGACTGGCCGGGCCGAGGGACGGGTTCAGCGCGTTTTCGGTCTTGTACTTCATTCGATCGGCCCCGAAGCGCGCACTCAGATCGAAGCCGAGACCTGCGACCGTCCGCCCCCGCCAGCCGGCGACGAGGCTGTAGTCGGTGATGATGGCGCTGTATTTGGGGGTGAAGCCGCCGGGGAAGATTTCGTTGAAGCTGAACACCGAACCGTCGGGCAGCCGCACCGGCACGTCCAGAGTGGTCTGATCATTGGTCGGATAGCGGTAGATGGCGTCCGCGACCGAGTTCGATCGCGAGAAGTTGCCGAAGGCGTAGATCCGCGTGTCGTCGTCCAGGTCGATCCCGGCGTTGACGAAGCCCCGCACCGCCTCCAGCGACGGTTGGCCGATCATCGACAGCGGCTGTGTCGGATCGACCAGGGCGGCGTATTCCGGGTTCTCGGCGGCATAGTCCGCCGCGCAGAAGGCGGCCGAGCAATAGGGTCCGCCGCGCGAGGTCTGTTCGGCCTTGTTGTACTCGGCCGAGATGTTGATGAAGCCGTTCTCGGTCAGCGGCAGACCGATGTTGCCCGCCAGGAAATAGTCCTGGCCGTCGCCTTCGTAGTACTGGCCAACCCGCGCCGTCAGAGAGCCGCCGTGGTCGTCTTCCTTCAGCAGGAAGTTGATGACGCCGGCCACGGCGTCCGAGCCGTACTGGGCCGCCGCACCGTCACGCAGCACCTCGATGGTGCGGATGGCCGAGGCCGGGATGGTCGCCGAGTCCGCCGCCTGCGAGCCGAAGCCCGAAGCGCTGACCGCCGCCGAACGGTGTCGACGCTTCGAGTTGACCAACAGCAGGGTCTTGTCGCCCGGCAGGCCCCGCAGGCTGGCCGGACGCACGAACGTCCCCGCATCGCTGTTCGGGTTGCGGCCAACAGTGAACGACGGAATCAACATCCTCAGGACATCGGTCGTGTCCACGAAGCCGGTTGACCCGATGTCGTCACGACCGAGCACGTCGACGGGCGCGGGCGAGTCTTCGACCGAGCGCGCGCGCGCTCGGTTGCCGGTCACCACCACCTCTTCGACAACTGTCGCCAGGCTTGCCGCCGCCGGCGCGCCCCGCTCGATGACGACGGCCGATCCGGTAAGGTCGGCGTGCAAGTCGGCGCCGGCGAGCGCAAGAACCAGGGCCGTGTCGAGCGTCATTTGCCCGCGGATGGCCGGCGCCCGCCGCCCCGCCGTCGCCCCGGCCGAAAACAGGATGTCCCGGCCCGCCGTCTCCGCCAGCTGGGTCAGAGCCGCATCCATGGACATCGAAGGCTGATCGAAGCGATAGGTTCGGGTCTGGGCTGTCGCCGCTGCCGGCACAGCGACGATCACCGCCGCGATCGTCGAAACCTGGAGCAGGCGACGATCCACCTTAAGCCTACTCGCTGGACGACTGGAGCACGAGGGCGTCGGGGCGTTCGGCGAGTTCTAGGTCGAGCAGACGGGCGGCCGCCCGTCCAAAGCCTTCGGCGTCGCCATAACGGAAGGCGCCGCTGACCCGCAGGGTCTTCAGGCCTTCACCCTCGAGAATGATCGGGCGGTCGGCGGATCGGTTCATTCTGGCGACCGCATCCGGCAGGGCCACGTCGTAGAAGCGCATCCTGCCGGACGCCCAGACGGTTGCAGTCTGGGTTTCCACCTCGCGCACCATGGGTTCGGTCCGCGTCCCAGAGGTTATATGGATCTGCTCCCCGGCCCGCAGACGGCGGGGCTTGGCGTCGGCGTGGCCGTCCTCAAATACGTCGATCGCACCCTGGACAAGCGTCACTGTGGCCTCGCTGGAGCGCCGATCAATGTTGAACACGGTTCCGACGGCCTGAACCACACCCGCACCGACATCCACGCGGAACGGCCGCGTCGGATCATGAGCCACGTCGAACCGGGCTTGGCCTTCCAACAGTTCGATATCGCGGGAGTTTCCTCCCAGATGCGCCCGCACCCGAGCGCCGCCGTCCAGGATGATCAGCGAGCCGTCGGCCAGGCGGACCTCGCGTGGCGTCTCGGCGGCGGCGACATAGAGGGCCCCGTTCGTGCGGGCCTGGTAGAGGCCATAGCCGCCCAGGCCGATGACCAACGCCGCCGCCAGGCCTGAGAAACGGCGTACCGCGATGCTGCGGTTGTATTTCGACACCCGAGACCGGACCCGACGCCGCAACAAGACGAGATCCGCCTCGTTCGCCGCGTCGAAGCTGGCCCACGCACGGTCGGCGGCTTCATAGGCGACGGCGTTCTCCGGGTTCGAAAGCCAGGCCTGGAACGCCGTAGCCTCATCGACCGACAAGCCATCGGCCTGACGTACGCGCCATTCCGAAGCGGCTTGTCTGCGCGCGTCGCGGGTGGAAGGCTCCTGCATCAGTCCGCCAGCCTCGCTGCAAGGTGAGCTACCGCGCGCGCGAGATGTTTCTCGACGGCGCTGACGGAGACACCCAGCGTAAGCGCGACCTCCTTGATGCTCATGCCTTCCACCCTCCTGAGGACGAACGCGTCCTGCGTCCGCGTCGGCAACTCGTTGAGGGCCTGCAGCGCACGTTTCAAGTCGTCCTTGGCGTCTAGGACGCGTTGGGGGTGAATTTCCTCAACCAGAGCCGAATCGACGGATCGGCCGCGCTCGAGGGTTTCGGCATGATCGACGCTGACCCCGCGGACGGACTGCCGCCGCCCCCGGTCTCGGAGCAGGTTCGCTGCGACGGTGAAGACGAAGGCATCCACATTCTCGAGCGGGCCGTCTCCCGCCCGGCGCGTCAGCCGCAGGAACACCTCTTGGGTGAGGTCCTCGGACTCGGCGGAATCGCGCGTGCGGCTATGAAAAAACCGATTGAGCGGTCGACGAAACCGGGCGTCGAGCTGCGCGAGCATCCCATCCGGTCCGGTAGATGGCGTGGTGACGGACACAACCGAAACTCCCCTCCACCGACGCTATCCCCAACGACGACGGATGACGCTTTTGTTTCACCTGCGCTGCACCGCAACAAGCCCGATCGCAAATTTCTTGCGCGCCCTGTGACTTTTCTTCCGCACACCTATGAGGATTTCACGTCCCACTGCGTCATACGGCACGAGATCACCCAGGGGGCTTGCATGATCGACAGACGTTTCTTCCTCAATGGCGCGGCTGGCGCCGCCGGCGTCGCGGTCGCTGCGGCGACCAGCGCCAAGGCGCAGACGACACGCCCCGCCTCGGCCCGAGGCAGACCCGACATCGCTGTGATCGGCGCCGGCGCCTTCGGCGGATGGACTGCCCTGTCGTTGCTCGAAAAGGGGGCCAAGGTCACCTCGATCGACGAGTACGGCCCCTCCAATCCGCGTGCGTCGTCCGCCGGCGAGACCCGTTCTCTGCGCTCAGGGTATGGCGAACACGGATTCTACTCCGCCTGGTCCTTGAAGGCCCTTGAACTCTGGCGCGCCCGCGAGGTCGAGTTCGAGCGCAAACTGGTCTTCCCCAACGACCGGCTAGAGCTGGCCCAGGAATGGTCGCCGGCGATGCTGGCCCAGCGCGCGACGTTCGACCGGCTCGGAATCCATTACGAAGTGCTCGACCGCGCCCAGTTGCGCCGCGCGTATCCGCAGATGAATTTCGACGATGTCGAATTCGCCTTCGTCGAGAAAGAAAGCGCGGTCGTCTTGATGGCGCGCAACAGCATGATCCGCACCTCGGAGGTCTTCCAGCAGAAGGGCGGAACCTTCCGCACCGCTCGCGCCATGCCCGGCGACGCCAACGGCCGTCGCCTGGAAAACGTCAAACTCGGCGACGGCGGCACGGTGGCCGCAGACCAGTTCGTTTTCGCCTGCGGCCCATGGTCGCCGAAGGTCTTCCCCAGCCTGATGACGCCGCGTGTCACCGTGGCCCGCAGTGAATATTATTACTGGGGCGTGCCAGCCGGCGACACCCGCTTCTCCTGGCCCAACCAGCCCGCCTGGCACGACCATATCGAGGGCGGCTACGGCTTCGGCAACATCGATTCCCGCGGCCTGAAATATTCGCCGAACGGCGGCGGTCAGGTGCGGATCGACCCCGATACGACAGAACGTCTTCCGACCGACCACATCCTGGCCCGCGGCCGTCGCTACATCGGCCATCGCTTCCCCGACATGGAGGATGCTCCGATCTTGGAGACCCGTGTCTGCCAGATGGAATCCACTGCCAACACCAACTTCATCATCGACCGGCACCCTGACTATGACAACGTCTGGATCGCTGGCGGCGGCGGCGGCCACGGATTCAAGTTCGGGCCGTTGACGGGAGACTATGTCTCAAACCGCGTCCTGGGGCGCGCGACCGACCCGGACGTCGATGGCCTGTTTTCGCTGACCACACAGCCCAGTTGAAAATACGCCTCGCCGAGGCCGGACGACGCCGGTCTCGCCTCGGCCCAACCGGGATGTGTCACGACTTGGCGCTGTTATCATGATGGCTTCAGGCGGGAGCAGCGGCTCGGGTCAGGAACGAGACCCAGCCGGCCCCGCTCCGGTGGGATGCGCCCTGCCCTGTTCAAGTCGACCAAGTCTGCGACGCGCCAGAATCGGACATTGGCACCGTGCCGGGAACCAGACGTTCGCAGTCCGGAGTTCATGCGACCGCAAGCGGCGGCCGCACCGCGAGCGCCGATCCATTTGACCGGGAGGTTACGGCCCCTCGCGCCGGGCTCACCGACCAAGGCTCCGAGGTCTTCTCCGTCCACCTTGCACCGGGCTACCATGCGGCCGTAGCGGTCGGTGTCCTCCTCGAAGCAGGAAACGACCTAGTCCTGCAGCCGCTGATCCAGTCGGTTCGCGGACAGTTGGCCGCAGGCGTAGGCTATACCGTCGGCGCCGTCGCACGTCTGCCGGCCTTCCGGAGCGTCCACGCCCAGATGCGGATGCGCCCTTCGTGGATTTCGAGGGTTTCGCCGTCGACACTGAGGGGTGCCCCATGATGGTCGGCGGCGCGGGGGTGCAGGCGGCGAGAACGACCAGGACGGCAGCAGGTGACGCATCACGACGCCGTCCGGAGTGATTCACTATCGTCAATCGACGTTATGTATACTACAACTCACGCGCGATCAGGAGGGGGCTGTGAGCGGCAAGGCGGCAGACGATCTCGTACTCGATCAGGACTTCGACCAGCCGTTCGGCGGGCCGCACGATACCGGGCGGAAGTCGCAATGGAGCACCGTGCCGGGCGCAGCTCCGAGGGTTCCCGCCCCGGACCCCGGCACCGCGCCTTGGGACGGCGTCGTCCTCGTCAACACCTTGATCGACCGGCAAGCGGTGCAGGTGGGCACCGGCTTCCTCATCGCCCCCGACGTCATCCTCACGGCGCGTCACAACTTTGATGTGATCTGGAACGGCCTGGCGCTGTGGATGGGGTACGACGCCCAAATGCGACCTGCGCCGCCGAGGCCGCACGTTTGCGCCCTTCCGCTCAAGCACGAGACCCTGGACCTGGCCGTCGTTCTCGTGGAGCCGAGGCCCGAGACGGTGTTCCAGCTCGGCGAGACCGACGGGTCCTCGGTCACCTTGGCGGGCTACGGCTACAGCTGGAACGGATCGCCGCTCTACCGACAGGCGTCCGGCGCGGTTCTGACCACGGTCGGAGCGGACCTCAGATATCGCATCAACACCCAGGAGGCCGACAGCGGCGCTCCGGTCTTCATGGTCGACGGCGGCGCGCCTCGAGCGGCCGCGATCCATCTGTCGGGCGCCGCCGCCGGCCAGGCCGGCAACCGCGGCCTACGGTTCACCCCGCCGGTTCTCAAAGAGGTCCGCACTCTCGTCCAATCCGTCCGCGCCTCCATCCGGTGATCCTCATGCGACGTCTTCTGGTCCCTGCTCTCGCTCTTTCCTTCGTGCTCGGCGGCTGCGCCACGTCCGGCTTCCCCGGCGTCCGGCCTCTGACGTACCGGACCTCAGGAGAGGCGCGCGTGTTCGCCACGGGAAGCCCCTGCATTCATGAGCCAGCCGGACCGGAGGCTGCGGGTCTGGTCGCCGCCGTCCTAGCGGGCACCGCGACCAGGTTGCTGGAGAGCTTCGGGACGGCTCTGACGGAGGGCGCCAAGGGGGGCGCCCTGCCCAGCAGCGTCGCGACTACCAACCTTCAACTGAGGCCCGGCACCGCGCCGAAATGCGTGGTGTTCATCCGAGGCTCGTTCACACCCACCGGCACGACGCCGGTGGTCGATGTGGCGACGGCGATCGGCTTGCGCCCGAACGACAAGGAGGGACGGGAGCGCCTCGCCGCGCTTGAGCTGCCGCCGATCCGTCGCCTGGATCAGTTCGTCGAACTTCGCCTGGTCAATGCAAACAACAACGCCGCTTTGACCTTCGCCCCCGTCTACGCCCACATGAGCCGATCAATCGACGGCGAGACACGGGGAAGCCGCGACCTGTCGATCATGCTCAAGTTCAACAAGGCCGGCGGCGACGCCGTGGGCGGCGTCGTCCTCGTTCCTGACCGCAGGCTGGGCGCGGGCGGCGAGGTGTTCCAACGGAACGCCCAGCGTCGCTACGTCTACGAAGCGTCGTGGTTCACCGGCTTCAATCCGCCGGCGGCACGCACGGCGCCCGCCACAGCCACGGTAGTCACGCCGGCGACTCCGGCTACCCCTGCGACCCCAGCATCTCCCGCAGCGGGAGCGGTCGACCTGAACGCCGACGTCTCCACCCCGGCCGGCTCGGTGGCCGAGATGCAGTATGCGGGCTCGGACGGCGTCGCGATCACCGCGACCATCACGGTCGTCGAGACCCGGCCTACGAACGAAGGTTTGGCCTTCATCGCCGGCGTTTTCGGCGCGGTCCGGCCCAAGATCGATGAGGCGGTCCGGCGCGAGATCGACGACGACTTCGCCGCGACAGCGGAAACCGCGGCCCTCACCCTTGAAGCGGAATACGCCTCGGCCGAAGGGGCGGCGCGGATGGCGCTGGTCGCCTACTGCCGGGCGGCGAGCGTCGCGGACGAGCCGGCGGGCGTCCAGGACCGCTTCACCAAGTCGGCGGCCGCGCGATCGGCGCAGATTAAAGCCAACATCGCCGCCATTAAGGCTGGGGCCGCCCAGCCCTTCGGATCGCTGGTGGCGGTTTCAGGGGCATCTCCAAGCGTCGCCAACGCCAGCGCGTGCCAGCGGGTCTGATAGGGACTTGCGGCCACGTACCAAGGCGAGCCGGCGCTCGGGTGTCATCGGACTTAATGCGGCGAGGAGGCTCGAACGGGGTCGGCCTGATCGGCGGCCCGTCCGTCAATGTCGCGCAGACAGCCAAGGTGCGGCCCGATGGAGGCGGTGTGGCCGTCGCAGGCTTCCGGGGCGATCGTCGGACGCCCCGGAAGCCGCGGATCCGGCGTCAGGCCCTCCCGGCCGCAGTGTTCGAGATAGGCCGCACGCGGTGTCGGTCTCGGAAGCTGTTCAAGGATGTCGCAGATGCGCCAGGAACGGTACATCGTCTGGTCGGACCGATCGGTCTTCTGAAGGCCGCCTTATGCTTAGCGGATCGGCGTGTAGCGGCAGGTGAAGGACATGGGCCAGGAATGCAGGCCTGCGGTCAGGTGGATATGTAAGCGTTCGGCTGAAGCCGCGTCCGTGAGGGAGAAGGCCTGTTCAGCCTCGTACATCGCGTCACGGTGAGGATCGGTCCAGTCCCTAGCCAGTTTGATGGCGCGGCGCTTGGCGCCCGACAGGGTGTCGGCCACGACAAAGACGTTGCGGTGCTTCTCGGCGAAATCGACGCCATCGTAGCCGCCCAGATTGACGTAATAGAGACGCTCGGCGCCTTCGAACGGCTCCGGCCGAAGCGAGATCTCATAACCGTCGGCTTGGCCGACCTCGGCCCAGCAATCGACGTGCAGACTGCCCGGCTTGCCCCACCATTGGCGCAGCAGCGTCGGGTAGGTTGCTTCGATGGTCGGAGCGACGACGAAGCGCATGTCGTGCACCTCGATATTGGCGCCGGGGTGCTCGCCCCCAATGTAGATTGCGAAGAGCTTCAAGCCGCCTCTGCCGTCATCGCCACGTTCTCCAAAGTCGGTTTGTCCATGCGGACGCCTTCGGCCAGAGCCTTGCCTACAATCTGACCCATGTCGTGGGAACTGGTGATGCCCTGAATGAACGGGTGGCGCCCCATGATGAAAGGCAGGCCGAGGCAGAACAGCCTGTCCATGGCTCGACTGTTAACGACCGGGTGGAAATCCGCGTCAATGACGATGCCGCGCGACGGGCCAGCATCGGTGGTGATCTCGTCACGGACAATCCCCTGCTCCAGCAGCGACAGGAAGGGGAATTGGATCGCCGAGAGCGGACGCTGACCGGTCGCCTCGATAAATACCGGGAAATGGCGGTCTTTCCGCTCTAGCGTCAGCAGGACGCCGCCTTCCGGACGATGCGCGTCGATGCGGTAATCGTCACCCAGGGCAAGCACGTCCAGCTTGCCGGCGCGATGCAGGGCGAGCATCCGCTCGATCGTTTCATGCGGCACCGCCCCATAGTCGTCGACGAAGACCGGTTTGAAGTGCCTGCTGAACCTGACGAAGCCGGCGTCGTCGAGGTGCGGTGCGATGACCGCGACAACCTCATGCATGCGCAAGATGGCGTCGCGCCAAGGGACGGTGACCCGATCCGCGTGGTTGCGGCGCGCCTCTTCCAGATTGACCTCGGCCCACGCGAAAGGATCTTTCGCCGCCCGATCTCCGAAATAGGCCTCGCAGAACTCTTCCAGCGTCGCGGCCTCAAGGTTCATGGCCCGAGCATAGGCCGGATCGGCCAGCGTCAACTCCCGTCGGAACAGATCGAAGACCCGATCCAGTAGATCCCCGCGGACGTTCGCTAGAAGCTCGCCTATGGCTTTCGGCGTACAGATCGACAGCGGCGCGTGCGGAAGGGGAAAGAAGAAGTCCGCTTCCGGCAAAAGGCCCTTGCGGGACATCATCGTCATCCGGAAACCCTCCGTTCCCGGCGCCGCGTCATAGACCAGGCCGTCCTCCGTCCGGCGAAAGACGCCATGGGCGCCGGCCAGGGCCACGGCGGCATCGATCGCCGTCAGGGACGAGCCCCGGATTCCCACCTCGATCGGCGGCGTGGCCGCCAAGGCGTCGGCCGGCCAGGGACTGAGGAAATAGCCCGGGCGAACTTCCTGCTCCGACGGCCACTGATGCCCCGTCGCCAGAACGACGCGGTCGAACATCTCGTGGAAGACGCCTCCCTGCCGCGTGAAGGTCACCAGCATCCCGTCCTCGGTCGAGGTAATGTCGATCACCCGGGTGCGTGTCCGGATGTCGATATCGACGCCACGGGCCCGACTAGCGGCGACAAGGGCGTCGAACTGGTCCCGAAAATAGCGTCCGAGGGCCACCCGAGGCACAAAGGCGCGTTCATGCACCTCAGCGGCGTGGATGCCCATGGCGGCAAGGTCCGGCTCCGCCTGACGCCGCATCCAGCCCAACAAGGTCTCGCTCAGCGGCGGGATCTCCACGCTGGCGATGTTGGACAGCATGGCCGGGTCGTTCCAGCCTGGCCGATAGGGCGCGCCCAGGCCGACCGTCGGCTGTTCCTCGAAGACCGTGATCGCCACTTCGCCGTCGATCCGGCCGAGGAGGCTATGCAGACTGTAGAGCGTGGTCGGGCCTGCGCCGACGAAGGCGATGGAAGCAGTCATTCCAGGCTCAATGCCCAATCGGCGGATTGGCGCCACGCGCAAGAAATCCACACGACTGGCTCAGTCGTTTCGCGTCGGCTATCCGACGCGGCGCCCCGTCTTCAGCCTTGGCTCTCACCGCAGTCGCCATGGCTCAGGCCAGAATCCGGACCTTGGGTTCGCGATCCCATTGCCGACCTGCCGCCGCAGCAGCGAACGCCTTGCCATCCTTGCCAAGGACAAGGACGCGATCGTCGGCAACCACACCGGCCTTGTCGAGCAACGGCTGGGCTTCAGCCGTATGAGCGATGGCCTTCAGGTGCCCGAACGCGTCCTTGGCGAAATCGACGGCAGCGCCTTCGCCGAGCAATAGCTCGCATCCGGTCTCGGACAGGATCAGGGCCACCGCGTCAAACAGCACGGAAGGCGACCCGGCCAACTGACGATCCACCTTCAGCTTCGACCCGTCCTTGAGGACGACCCCTCCGACCTTAGGCGCGATCAGCTGGACCTGGGCGCCCTGCCCTTCCGCCGCCTTGCGGACGGCCGCGACGAGGGCGCCGTCGGCGCCGTCGGTGACGAGAACACCGATCAGACGCCCATTCAGGGTGTCCGGATATTTGCCGACGATGCGCAGCGCCGGGCTGTCGTCCATGTCGAACGGCTCCACAGCTGCAGCCGAGGCCTTCGGCAGATCCATGGCCAATCCGTCCGCGACCCGCGCGGCCAGAATCTCATCGACGTTCAGTAGATTGGACAGAACACGCACCCGTACATGCTCCAGTGTCACCTTGGACAGTTCGAACACCAAGGCGCTGGCGAGGTGGGCCTGCTCGATCTCGGTCTGGGAGCGGAAGAACAAGCGCGCCTGGCTGAAGTGGTCAGCGAAGGTCTCGGCGCGGATGCGGACCTTCGTCCCTTCGACCGGCGTCTGGAAGCTGCGGAAGCCGCCCTTCGGGTCTTCGCGCGGCCCGCCGTCCTCCCCCGCCTCGGCCAGACTGTTCGGCTCATAATTGGCGCGCCCCTTGGGAACCTGCATCTGCATGTGGCCGTCGCGCTGCATGTTCTGGAAGGGGCAGCCCTTGGGCTGATTGATCGGGATCTGGTGGAAATTGACCGTGCCAAGACGCGACAGCTGGGTGTCCTGGTAGGAGAACAGCCGGCCCTGAAGCAGCGGGTCTTCCGAGAAGTCGATGCCCGGGGGAATATTGGTGGGCAGGAAGGCGACCTGTTCGGTCTCGGCGAAGAAGTTGTCAGGGTTTCTGTTCAGCACCATCCGACCGACGACGCGGATGGGATGCAGTTCCTCGGGGATAAGCTTGGTCGCATCGAGGACGTCGAACGGCAGGGCGTCGGCCTGTTCCTGCGTCAGCAGTTGCACCCCGAACTCCCATTCCGGGAAATCGCCCTTTTCGATGGCCTCGAACAGGTCGCGGCGGTGATAGTCGGGATCGGCGCCGGCGATCTTGACCGCCTCGTCCCAGCAGGTCGATTGGGTGCCCAGCTTGGGCCGCCAGTGGAACTTGACCAGAGTCGCCTCGCCCGCCGCATTGACCAGCCGGAAGGTATGGACGCCGAAGCCCTCGATCATCCGCAGTGAGCGGGGGATGGTTCGGTCCGACATGGCCCACATGATCATATGGGTGCTCTCGGGCATCAGGCCGATGAAGTCCCAGAAGGTGTCGTGGGCCGAAGCCGCTTGCGGATAGCCGCGGTCGGCCTCCATCTTCACCGAATGGATCAGGTCGGGGAATTTGATCGCGTCCTGAATGAAGAAGACCGGGATGTTGTTGCCGACCAGGTCCCAGTTGCCCTCGACCGTATACATCTTGACCGCAAAGCCGCGCACGTCGCGCGGCGTGTCGACCGATCCTGCGCCGCCTGCGACCGTCGAGAAGCGGGTAAACAGCTCGGTCTGTTTGCCGACCTCGGTCAGGATCTTAGCGGTGGTGTAGTCGGCCAAGCTCTCCGTCAGTTCAAAAAAGCCGTGCGCCGCTGAGCCGCGCGCATGGACGATCCTTTCCGGGATCCGCTCATGGTCGAAATGCTGAATCTTCTCGCGAAGGACGAAGTCCTCCAGCAGATGCGGGCCACGCGGCCCGGCCGACAGGGTGTTCTGGTTGTCGCTGACGGGGACGCCGTGATTGGTCGTGATCCTCTGGTCCGGCGCGGACGCGGATTGGTGGGTCTCGCCGCCGGTTCCGGTCTCCTGGGCCGCCTTCGGTTTGGCGGGCTTGCCACCCGATGACTTGTCAGGCCCGGCGCCGGCGGTGCGGGCAGCGGAAGGCGTCTTGGCCATGGTGATGTTCCGGAAACTGTCGAGCGCGGACCAGACGGGTCGACTGCTGTTTTCGGCAGGGTCCTCGCCCCTAACCAGCCCGGGCGAAGACGGTTCCTGTGTGCGGATTCGGACCTATGGGATCACTCCTTGCAAGGGGCGTTAGAATAAGGCCCAGCCAAATGGGCCGCGCGTCGCGGACGGGCCGCCTAAACAGGACGTCGGGTGCCGCTTTAAGAGGCTCTGACGGCGCTGATCGCTGGTCAATAGCGGTCATCTCCCAGAAACGGGAGAAAAACCGGCGCTTACGCGGTCCGACGACACGCCCCGGGCTAAGGCGCCAGCTTGGCCGCCAAATCGGGAAGGCGGAACGGCTTGAGCAGGCGCTCCAGATCGGGCGCGATGCCCTCCACTTCGGCATAACCTGAAACGATCAGGGCGCGTCGTCCGGGCAGACGCTGCTGGAAGGCGCGGCAGAGCTCGGTCCCGTTCTGTCCGGGCATGAGATGATCTGTGATCAGCAGGTCGGGCTCCAGGCCCTCGTCGAGACACTGGAGCGCTTCCTCTGCGGAAGCGGCCTCGACCACGGTGTAGCCCAGAACCTTCAACATCTCCGCCGTGCTCTCTCGCACCGGCTCCTCGTCGTCGACGAGCAGCACCAACCCCGTCCGCGCGTTCGTATCGCCCTCGTCATTGCGCGCGACGGACACGGCCTCGCGATCCGTCGCCGGCAGCCAGAGTTCTACGGTCGTCCCCTCCCCCTGCGTGCTGTCGATCGTCAAGGCGCCGCCGAGTTGGGCGGCGAGACCGTGCGCCATGGACAAGCCCAATCCCGTCCCCTTGCCGATTCCCTTTGTAGAAAAGAAGGGTTCGACCGCCCGCCGACGGGTCTCCTCATCCATGCCGACGCCGGTGTCAGCGACCGACAGGCGGACATACCGCCCTGGCTTCAAACCCGAGATCTGGTCTCGCGCCACGGTCCGGGTTTCCGCTGCGAGCGTCAGACGGCCGCCGTCCGGCATGGCGTCACGGGCGTTCACGCTGAGATTGAGGATCGCCATCTCGATCTGGTTTTCGTCCGCGATCGCAGACGGCAGATCGGCCGCGACCCTCAGCTCGACCTGAATGCGCGGCCCCGAGGTGCTGGTCACAAGCTCCGCCATCCCGGCCACGAGCGCGCCCACATCGACCGGTTGGGGCTGGAGGGGTTGGCGCCGAGCAAAGGCCAGCAGCCGCTGCACCAGGACGCGCGCCCGCTCCGCCGACTGAATGGCGCCGGCGATAAGGCGCTTCTCCCTCGCGCCGCCGAAGTTCTGGCGCTGCAACAGGTCGAGACTGCCGACGATCGGCGTAAGCAGATTGTTGAAATCGTGCGCCACCCCCCCGGTCAAACTGCCCATCGCCTCCATCTTCTGGCTCTGGCGCAGCGCCTCTTGGGCATTGAGAAGTTCCGCTTCGGCGCTCAACCGTTCCGAAACGTCCGTAGCCAGGTGGAAGGCGCCGACGATCGCGCCGTTCAGATCACGCAGCGGCGTATAGCTGATCTCCCAGACCGGCTGTCCGAACTCGGGCCTGCCGAAGACTTCCGTCACAGTGAAGCTTTCGCCCGCCAGGGCTCGGTCCATCAGGGCGCGCATGGCCTTGGCCTGTTCCGGAATGAAGAGGTCCGGGAACACCTGCCCCAGCTCGGTGTCGAAGCCGTTGACCCGCCTGAACTCGTCGTTGTGCGCCTTGTTGAAGGCGATCAGGCGATAGTGGATGTCGAAGGCGCAGATGGGCGACGTCGTGGCTTCGACGATGTCGTGATACTGGCGCAGCTCCGCCGTGCGATCGGCGACCTGTTTCTCCAGAGTCTCGTTGAGCTCCCGAAGCCGGGTCTCCGCCGCCTTGCGGTCGCTGATGTCGTTGAACAACAAAGAGACCCGGTTCTGCCCCGCCGGTCCGACCGGCAAGGCGTGGACGTCGAACCATCGGCCCATAACCTCGGACCCGTTCTCGAACCGGACGGCTTCGCCGGTTGAGGCGACGCGACCGTAGAGGTCGAACCAGTGGCGTTCTAGACCCGGGACCAGCGTCGCGGCCCATTGGCCGACGGCGTCGACCAGTCCAGTCTGCCGTTCGAAAGCGGGATTGGCTTCCACGAACCGGTAGTCGACCGCGAGCACGCCTTCGAACTTCATTTCGATGACGCAGAAGCCGACATCCACGGCTTCGAAGAGGGTGCGGTAACGGGCTTCGCTTTCGCGTAGGCGCGCCTCGGCGCCGACCCGCTGGACATGCGCCCAGCACCTTTCCACCACGGCTTCGACAAGGCCGATCTCGTCGTCGCCCCACCGTCTCGGTCGGTCCTGATGGACGGCCATCATGGCCACGAGACCGCCGTCCTTCACCAGCGGGCAACAGACGATGGCGTCGACGCCGATCGACCGGAACATCGCCTGTCCGTCCGCCTCGTCCAGTTCACGCAAGACGTCATGCACGACAAGGGTCCGGCCGGCCCGCATGTCTGCGGCGGCGCGTGATCCGAAAAGATCCAGACTGTAGTCGCCGATCGAACTGCCGACGCCCGGGGCGGTGTAATCCCCCCGGATGGAGAAGCGATCGCCGTCTGAGTCCACGTCCGCATAGGCGCAACGCGATGCGCCCAGGTGACGCCCCAAAAGCTCCGCCGCAGAAACCATCGCGGTCGGAGCATCAGCCGCGGCCTGGAGAACCTCGTCGAGCGTTCGCAGGAATCGCAGGCGCGCCTCGCTGCGGCGGACCTCCTCCCCCGCCTGCCGACGCGCGGTGATGTCAATCGCCGTCCCAACAACCCGGACACAGGCGCCGGAGTCGTCGAAAACGCCCCGTCCCTTGGCGGCGATCCAGCGCACGACACCGTCTTCCTTTCCGACAGTGCGGTACTCGACGTCGTAGAGCGCGCGCTCATCCGGGTCGCACGCCGCTCGAAAGGCCTGTGAAGCCCGATCCCGGTCGTCGGGATGCAAGCCGTCGTAGAAGTCAGACATCGACACAGGGGACTCGGGCGAGATTCCGAACATGCCCTTCACGATCGGCGGCCAGATCAGGATGTCGTCAACCAGATCGACGTCCCAGAAACCCACCTCGGCCGCCTCGGTCGCCAATCTCAGTCTCTGTTCGTTCGCGGCGAGCGCCACGCGGGTCGCCTGCAGTTCCGTCATATCCAGCATCGCGCCGATCATGCGTGTCGCCCGGCCGTCGGCGTCCCGGATCAGATGACCGCGATCGAGAATGGCCGCATAGGTCCCATCGGCGCGTCGAAACCGGTACTCGTCCGTCCAGCTCTCCGCGTCGCCTTCGATCGCCGCATGAATGCTGGCGTCGATGCGATCCCGGTCCTGAGGATGAATGTGGGCGATCCACCAATCCCCCGTCGGCTCGATTTCAGCGACGGTATGGCCGTAGCTGTCTTCGAGGGCGGCGTTCCAGGTCACGTGGTTTGTAGCGAAGTCCCAGTCCCAGATCGCATCATTGGTCGCCCTCGCGGCCAATCGATAACGCGTCTCGACCGCCGCTAACGACGCCTCGGCGACAAGACGACCGGCTTGCGCCCGAGCAAGCGCCGCCTCCAGACCAGCTTGTACCGCGCACCGATCGAGATCTTGCGCGTCGTGCGCGGGAGGCTTTTCAGACACCGATTTTTCAACACGTTATGGACAGTCGTTGGTTATAGCCAACTCGCCTGTCCGAAGGAACGTCCGTATCCGATCCGGCGCGCCGATCATGACGGGCCTGGACCTCATCCATGCCGCCCTCTCGTTCGCGACGCTCGGCTGCAAACCATCCAGACTGCACGCGACTATTGAGGAGCCGGGGACGGCGACGAGGAATTCCTGCCGCCGCTCAGACCGGGCTGATAGAGGCCGGTCACCGCCCGGGTGACGAAGCCTTCCACCCGATTTCTAGGCCCGTAACGGGCGCATGGGTCGGGCGTAGGGATCGGGCGCGGCTTGCGCTCCGGCGGTGCGAATGCGTCGGCGACCATGTCGCCGAAGGCTTCCGCGAGCTGATGGGCGTCGCCAATGCTGGACAGCGACGGGTCGTCCGTGCCGACGACGGCGGCGTTACGGGACCATACGATGGCTGCGGCCTGACGACCGTCGCTCGAGAGCAGTTCCGCCTCTGCCGCCAAGCCTCCTGTCGATCCAGGCAAACGGACGCCGATCGGACCAGGAATGAACCAGTTCGCCGCCGCCGACGCGGCAGACCCTGCCGGATTGGTAGCGGAAATCCGGGTCGCTGCGATGCGGATGCGGCCGACGCCTTCGCCCGGTTCTTCCGCGATGGCGAACCGCTCGCTGACTTCGTAACAAACCTGCCGATCCATCTCGCCCAGGACCAGCCCCCAGTCTTCAGGACTGAGCGCGCCGGCCGCCTCAGGCATCAACTCTGCACGCTCGATCAGAACGCTTTCAATTTGGGCCGCCAAGGCGTCATCCCTGCGCTGGGCGACGGAGGCTCTCACCGTGTCGGTTCGCGTGACCAGCCCCTCATAGCTCGCGAGATGGCCGGAGTTTGGAGCATGCGCAGTCGTGCAGGCCGACACGACAATGGCGGTAGTCACGGCCGCGAACGAAAGACTGGATTTCATCAGGTCCCTCCCAAGACTGTCAGGAGTAAGGTCAAGGGCAACCTCCGGATGCCTGTTCAACGCATCCTGAACATACGCCGAGGGTGCAGCGAGGCGACGCGCGAACCAACGCTCGCGCCGCGACGCCTTTGGCGCCGGTCCGGCCGTACCTGAAAAGGTTTTCGTAAGCGCGTCGATTCATTGCAACGCTATGCCGTCGGCCTCAGTTGTTTCATTAGCCTGTGCGGTTCTCGAGGACTTGCAGGTCAGGCTCGTTCCGAACTTCGCCCCAAGTCGCTACGGAGCGGGCCGCCATGAGGTCGCATCGAATGATGTTCGGACTCGCAATTCAGAGATCTGTCCCCATATGCGGCGATGGTCGCCGAGAGTGAGCCGTCTTGGGTGACGGTCGATCCGCCCCGGTTTGATCACCCTTCGAAAAAATCGCCCATGACATGGCTCATCGAGCTGTTCGTCCGTCACGCTCGCGTGTCGCCCGTTTTCGCGCGTCTGAGTGATCGGCGGTCGGCATGATCGCCTATCTGCTGCTGGTCCATCGCTTCCCCGACCAGTTCGAGCGCCTGTTCAAGGCCATCCACCACCCCGCCCACCACTATGTCGTCCATGTCGACGCCAATGCCGACGCCAGCGTCGCGGCGCAGATCGAGACCTTCCTCTCTGCCTATCCGAACGCCGCCATGCTGGAGCGCCGCCCGGCGCTGTGGGGCGGCTACAGTCTGGTCGACGCGGAACTGCGCGGCATGGCCAAGCTGCTGGAAATGGGGGCGGACTGGGAGTTCTTCATCAATCTGAGCGGCCAGGATTTTCCGCTCAAGTCCCAGAGCTTCATCCGCGCCTTCCTGGCCCGGAATCGCGGCAAGGAATTCATCCGGGCGGTCAACCAGGCCATCGTCCGCTCGGACACTATGAACAGGGTGCGCCACTATGTGATCGAGCGGCGCAACCGGGTGGTCCGCACGCCCTTCCCGCGCCCCTTTCTGCGCGGCATGACGCCCTACATCGGTAATCAGTGGATGATCGTCAGTCGGCGCTTTTGCGAATTCGTCTGCCACGACCCTCAGACTGACCGGTTCAAGGCCTTTTATCGGAACAGTTTCATCGCCGACGAGGGCTTCTTCCAGACGGTGATGATGAATACGGCGACCCACGGCGAAATCGTCGGCGACGACCTGCGCCGCATCGACTGGGTGCCGGACGGCGCGATCAAGCTGCGTCCCCGCATCTACACCATGGCGGATGCCGAACAGCTGACCACGGGCAAGGATCTGTTCGCCCGCAAGTTCGACGCCGAGGTGGACGCCGAGGTGCTGACCCATCTGGAAAACCACATCCGGGGTGAGGCGCAGAACAGTCCGGCCCTGGCGCTGGCCTTCACTCTTCCTCCGACCGAACGACAGGCAGCCTGATCATGATCGAAGAAAACTATGTGCGGCTTTACGCCAACGACCTGATCCGGATGGCCCAGCGTGTCGAGACAAGACCGTCGGAGCTCGATCCCGTTCCTCAACGTCTGGGGCAGGCAAGGGCGCATGCGGCGGTGATGGACACAGCCAAGGGCGAGGGGCATCTCGCAGCGCTGATCGCCAGACTACGCGATGAGGCGCGACGTCCATCAAGTCAGACGAGGGTCGGATCGGAGGCCGAGGGTATTGCCTTCGCGCGTCGCCCCGCCCTGCTGTTGGCGATGGTCGACGCGTTAGGCATATCCGACGCCAGCCAGGACAAACGCTGGCGCGACGGCATCCCAACGGAGAGATCGGGAACGGAAGCGACGGCCCTCACCGAAATTCCGGACGAGATCTTCGGCGTCTAAACGGACTTCAGAAAGAACGAGAGCGGCTAAGGAACCGCCCTCTTCCAGGTCATGCGGCGCTCTTGAGGGCTGCGGCGTTCACTGCAGCATCGGCAATGCTGGTAAGATCTTCATCGGTCTGCGATTCCTCCTGCAAGGTTTCGTCCAGCAGTGCGGCGGCGTCGGTCAGGCCCAGCACCAGAGCCCAGCGTTTCAGCGTGCCGTAGCGGGTGATCTCGTAATGCTCCACTGCCTGGGCTGCAGCCAGCAGACCGGCGTCCAGCGCGGGGTTGTCCTTGTATTCCTCGATGATCTCGTCACCCTCTGCCAGGATGCCTTCAATGGCGTCACAGGTCTTGCCGCGCGGCGCCTTGCCGATCAGTTCGAACACCTGCTGCAGGCGTTCAATCTGGCCTTCGGTCTGGTCCTTGTGCTTCTCAAAGGCCGCCTTCAGCTCCGGCGACTGCGCGGCGCGCGCCATCTTGGGCAGGGACTTCAGGATTTTTCGCTCCGCGTAGTAGATGTCCTTGAGCGTATCGTGGAACAGGGTGTCGAGCGTCTTCTCGGCCATGGTCGTTTCTTTCTATTATGGGTTGAGCGCGATCGCGCTCCACCACAAGCGATCCAAGGCCGTATCGTTCCTCTGTTCGGTAACAGGCAGAGCCCGCTGACCAAACCATTTCGGCGCATGTTTCGATGCTGGTCGTCGCACGCTATTGGATACAGCAGCTAGGCTCAGGACTCATAGCCAGAACAGGACGGTAGCGGCGAGGGCTATGGCGGACAGGAAGACGGTCGGGCAGCGGTCGTAGCGCATGGCGACCCTCCGCCAGTCCTTCAGCCTGCCGAACATGATCTCAAT